>CAVWGG010000023.1:0-26747 GCA_963754535.1 uncultured Gammaproteobacteria bacterium | reverse complement strand
TCCGGTCCGCTGTCAGAAATATGCCCGCATGATCGCATCGGCGACGCAGGCCGGCTTCGCCTCGCCGTCGATCTCCACCGTGTACTGCTCGGTCAACTGCAGGCCGCCCGTCACTTCCTCGAGCTTGAGCAGCACACAGCGGGCGCGCACGCGGCTGCCCGACTTCACGGCATTGGGAAAACGCAGCTTGTCGAGGCCATAGTTGATGACGCGCGTGACGCCCGGAAACAGCGGCTTGTCGGCATCGACCAGGCCGCGGAGCAGCGGGTACAGCGACAACGTCAGGTAGCCGTGGGCGATCGTCGTCTTCCATGGCGATTCACGCGCGGCCCGGTCAGGATCCGTGTGAATCCACTGGTGGTCGCTGGTCGCCTGCGCGAACTCGTTGATCCGTTGCTGGGACACGAGCAGCCAGTCGCTGCAGTGAATTTCCTGGCCGATTTTTGGCTGCAGGTCCGCGAGGACCCGCTGCGCCGCCGACTGTTCGCTCATGGTGTGTCCCGTGTGTCCATTGGCTGTGTTGTTCGCGGAGGAGAGTATCGCGCAGGCAGACGCGTCCGGCACCAGACTCGCACCATTCTTGTGCGCGCTGCAAAAACTTTTATAGAATCCTCTTAAATGCCAGACAAATTGTCTTGTTGCAGCGCAAAAAGACGGCTGCTACGATGCAACCCATGAGCCCACCTAACCCCCAGCGAGGACGCACCATGGCCACCACCAAGACGACGACCGACTACACCGATTTTGCCAAGCGCGCTATCGCGCCCGCGACCCGCTTCAACGAAGTCATGGTCGGCAACATCGAGCGCATCGCCCGCTTCCAGTACGAACTGGCCGGCGACCTGATGCAGTTCTCGCTCGACCAAATGAACGCCACGGTCAAGGCCAAGGACCTGCCGACGCTGCTGTCGAAGCAGCGCGAGATCGCGACGAAGTTCGCCGAAAAGGCGACGACCCGGCAGCAGGCGCTGGCCGAAATGGCGACCGAGTCGCAGGCCGGCCTGGCCAAGTGGATCGAGGACGCGACGTCCCTGGCGAGCGGCAAGGCCGCCTGATCGCAAAGCCCTGCACGGGCGGTGCTGCCTGACCGCGGGCCACCGCCTGTTGCC
This sequence comes from uncultured Gammaproteobacteria bacterium, assembly GCA_963754535.1. Classification (GTDB taxonomy): domain Bacteria; phylum Pseudomonadota; class Gammaproteobacteria; order Steroidobacterales; family Steroidobacteraceae; genus RPQJ01. The sequence continues at coordinate 25,638 of CAVWGG010000023.1, read as the reverse complement.
GCTCTTGCACCGCATTTCGTGCACCGCACAATGGCTCAGGTACACTCCCGCCCCATGAGCCAGGAACGCCTGATCAAGAAATATGCGAACCGCCGTCTTTACGACGCTTCGCAAAGCCGCCACATCACGCTCGACGACATTCGCGGACTGATCGTGAAAGGCGAAAAAATCCGTGTCGTCGAAGACAAGACGGGACACGACATCACCCGCCACATCCTGCTGCAGGTCATTGCCGAGCAGGAACAGTTCGGCCGGCCGATCCTGAGCACGACGGTGCTCGAGTCCATCATCCGCTTCTACGGCAACCCGATGCAGGGCTTCCTGGCGGGGTTCCTCGAGAAGAGCGTCGAGACGTTCCTGCACCAGCAGGAATCATTGCAGGCGCAGATCTCCAAGATCGTCGCGCACACGCCGCTCGCCACCGTGGCCGACCTCACGCGCCAGAACATCGAGACACTCGCCAAGGTGCAGGAGTCGATGCTCAGCGCGATCCTGCCGAAGCGCGAGAAGCCGAAGGACGACGAAGAGAAGCGCTCCTGACCGAGCGGGCCAGTTCCCACGCGAGCATCGCCCGCTTGCGCTCGAGTCCCCAGCGATAACCGCCCAGTGCCCCATTGGCGCGCAGCACGTGGTGGCATGGGATGAGCCAGGCCACCGGGTTCGCGCCGACCGCTGAACCCACGGCGCGGGACGCGGATTCGCGACCAATCGATTCCGCGAGCGCCGCATAACTCAACGTACGGTTCCGCCCCGCGGCGAGCAGCGCGCGCCACACCTGCAGCTGGAAATTGCTGCCGTGCACCCAGAGCGTGAGCTTGCGGTCGGCGCGAGGGGCCGCGCGCCAGATCGCATCCGCGATCTGCTGCGCCCCCGCGTCGTCCGGTTCCCAGTTCGCGTCGCGCCATGTCGCGCGGAAATGCTCGAAGCCATCGAAGGAGCCGTCCTCGTCGGCAAACGCGAGAAACGCGATCCCGCGGCCCGAGCGCACGATCAGCGCGGTGCCGAACGGCGATTGCGCCGTCCCGAAGCGCATCGTCATGCCGTGCCCGCGCGATTTGTATTCGCCGGGCGTCACTGCTTCGAGCGTCACGAACAAGTCGTGCAGCCGGCCCGATCCGGACAACCCCGCGTCGAGCGCCGCCTGCAGCACGGACCGCTCGTCGTCGAGCGCCTGCTTCGCCGCCGTCAGCGACAGCTCCTGCAGCCACTGCTTGGGTGAAATGCCCGTCCAGCGGCGGAATTCGCGCGCGAAGTGATACTCACTCCAGTTCGCGGCCGCCGCCATGTCGGCCAGCGACGGCTGCAGCCGGACATTCGCCGCGACGAACTCGATCGCGCGTGCGATGCGGCGGAACTCGGGGGGGGCGGCGGGGCCGTCACGCGCAATTGCTTTCATGGCGTAAAGGATACCGACGCTGCGCCGGCCAGCCACCCGGATCGTGCTGAGGCGACGGAGCGCTGTGGCAAACTAGCGGCCCCATGCCGCGCCAACGCATCTGTTTCCTGACCGCGGAGCTCTCGCCGTTCGCCAAGACCGGCGGTCTCGGCGACGTCGCGTCCGCGCTTTCGCGCCACCTGCAGAGCCGCGGACACGACGTTCGTGTCTTCGTGCCGCTGCACGCGCTCGCGGACCTGCAGGGCTGCGAGCAGCGTCCCGTGGCCGCGCTGCAGGGCCTTGCCGTCAGGGTCGGCACCAACGAGTACCGTTACGACGTGCTTGAAGCCCGGCTGCCGGGTTCGGACCTCTGGGTGCAATTCGTGGACTGCCCCGCCGTGTTCGACCGGCCGTTCATTTATTCGGACGCGCACGACGAGCACGTCCGCTACCTGATGCTGACGCGCGCGGCGCTCGAATGCTGCCAGCGGCTCGGCTTCGCGCCGGACATCCTGCATTGCAACGACTGGCACACCGCGTTCGCGCCGTTGCTGCTGCGCACGGCCTATGCATGGGACACGCAGATCTTCGGTGCGACCCGCAGCGTCTTCACGATCCACAACATCGGTTACCAGGGCGTGTTCTCGGCCAATGCCGCTGCCGACCTCGGGCCGGGCGTGAGCATCGAGGCCCTGCATCAGGCCGACCTCGGGTACGGCCGTATCAACCCGATGCGTCACGGCATCCTCTACGCGGATGCAGTGACGACGGTCAGCCCGACGTACGCGCAGGAAATCCGCACACCCGAGGGCGGTTACGGACTCGACGCGGACCTGCGCGCGCGCCACGACTCGGTGAGCGGCATCCTGAACGGCGTGGATTACGACGACTGGAATCCGGCAACCGACCGCTACCTGCCCTTCCACTACGACGCGAGCGATCTCGCCGGCAAGGCGCGTAACAAGGAAGCGCTGCTCGACCTGCTGCGCATGCCGGCCAAGGCTTCGGTGCCGCTGATCGGGATGGTGACGCGACTCACGCGCCAGAAAGGCATCGACCTGCTGCCCGACGTGCTGCCGAAACTGCTGCAGGAGCATGACTGCCGCTTCGTCGCGCTCGGCAGCGGCGAAGCGCAGTACGAGCGCTTCATGCACGAATTGCAGGAACGCTTCCCGGGCCGCGTCGTGTTCTACAGCGGCTACAGCGAGGAACTCGCGCACTTCATCGAGGCCGCCGCGGACATCTTCCTGATGCCGTCGCTGTACGAGCCGTGCGGGCTCAACCAGATGTACAGCCTCAAGTACGGCACCGTACCCGTCGTCCGCCGCACGGGCGGCCTCGCCGACAGCGTGCAGCATTTCGATCCCGCGACCGGCCAGGGCACGGGTATCGTATTCAATGATTTCGACGCGGGCGGCCTGCGCTGGGCGCTGCAGACGGCGCTCGAATGGTATGGCTGGCCGAGCGTGTGGCGCCGGCTGGTGCAGAACGGCATGCAGCAGGATTTTTCCTGGGATGCCCGTATCGGCGAGTACGAGGCGCTGTACGAGGGGCTGGGCGTCCGGAGTTAGGGGTTGGCCTGGCCATCAATTCGGGATGGTGAGGGCGCTCGTTCCGGGCGATCCCCGGGCGAGCGGAAAGGCAGACACGCTCGCCCGGGGATCACCCGGAACGAGCGCCTGATCGACTGCGCCTGAAAGCGGACCCCGAACGCGAAAGAACGACCCACAGTCGCCGTTCTGTCCTCGAATTTTATGCGACGTCGAGAAGGGCGTGTGGATTCCGGTCGGCCACAAGCAACAGCGTGCGAGCCGCACCCGACGGCGCGCGACGCCCTTGCTCCCAGTCCTGCAGTGTCCGGACGGAGACACCCAGCAGGGCGGCAAAGCGTGACTGCGAAAGCCCTGTCTTCTGGCGGATCGAGGCCACGTCCGGGACATTGATGACGCGACCGATATCACCGCGCTTCAATTCACGGAGCCCATCCAGTATCTCTTGGCCGATATCTCGCTTCGCCTTAGGCATTGTCGACCTCCTCGCGGATTTGCCGCAAAACGTGCGCCGGAATACTGTCGGCCACGTTCTTCGGGTACATCGTCAGCATCCAGATCACCCCGCCGGTACGACGCACGTAGTAAATGATCCGGTAGCCGCCACGTTTGCCCCGGCCCGGAGCCGCCCAACGCAGCTTACGCACACCGCCCGAGCCGGGAATCACTGGTCCAGCCTCCGGATCGGCAATTAGTGCGGCCTGCAGAGCCGCATACTCAGCATCGGTCAAGTACTCGAGTACCAGCTTCGTAAATGCTCGAGTCTCGATGAAGCTGAACATGCGCTGACTATACGGCTTTGCCGTACTATGTCAATTCGATGGCCGCGAGGAAAGGTACAGCCGGACCGACCGTTCCTGGCCGATTTTCGCCTGTCGCGAGTGTCTGTTTTTTCCCGAACATCCGGCATGGCCCACCCGAGCGGATGACAAGGCCCAGCAATCAGGGATTAGTCGCAGGTACAGCGAATTGGCGGAATACCGATGAAGGCTATTGCAGGTTCAGGCGCGGAGCTGCGCATTTCCGACTAACCCCCAACCCCCATCCCCTAACCCCTTCCCTCAGGTTTCGCCCGACCTCTGCCCCGTCGCGCGCGATATATCGACCATGCCCTGGTGGCTGAACGGGATCTTGCGGATCATCCCCTTGTCGACCAGCACTTCACCCGCGATTTCGTAGTGCAGGTTCTGCAGCTTGCCGCCGCCCACGCGGCTCAGCAGCCGGCCGAAGCTGCTCACGAAATTGGTCGTCACGACCATGTCGAATTCGGCCTCGCCCTTCGCCGGCAGCAGGAACTGGTCGCTGCTGACGCCTTCGGCAAAGCTGTCGCCCATCAGGATGATCGTGTAATCGATGCCGCGGACCGGAATCTCCAGATCATTGGGATTCTTGACCAGCACGCGCAGCTTGAACTTCTGCGCGAACATGTCGGTGGACATCATCTGGATGCCGAGGAGGCTCAGCTCCGGCGACACCAGCTTCTGGTTGAAGGTCGAACAGCCTGCCAGCGTGGCCAGCACGGCCAGCACCCCCGCCATCCGCAACAACGCGTTTCGCGACAGCATCTTCGACATCCTCTCGAACAGTCCTTTGGTGCAGGGCGGCCGTCAGCCGCCGCCGGCGCGCGCCGGGCCGCGCAGCATCGACGCCGTGACGAGCGTAACGCCGTTCTCGCTGACGTAGAAGCGCTCGCGGTCCTGCACGGGATCGACGCCGATCGTCGTGCCATCGGGCACCACCGCGCCTTCGTCGATGATCGCATTGCGGATCACGCAATGCTCGCCGATGCGCACGCGCGGCAGGATGACCGAGCGATCCACCGTCGAATAGTCGTGCACGCGCACCTGCGAGAACAGCAGCGAGTTCGACACGCGCGAACCCGAGATGATGCAGCCGCCCGACACCATCGAGTCGATCGCGCAGCCGCGGCGGTTTTCGTCGTCGAACACGAACTTGGCGGGCGGCAGCTGCTCCTGGTACGTCCAGATCGGCCACTGCTCGTCGTAGATGTTGAGCTCGGGCGAGACGCGTACCAGTTCCATGTTCGCTTCGTAGTACGCGTCGATCGTGCCGACGTCGCGCCAGTAGTGCTGCGCCTTGCTGCGCACGTCCTCGAACGGATACGCGAACACGCGCAGGTTCTCGATGGCCTGCGGAATGATGTTCTTGCCGAAGTCGTGCGCCGAATGCGGGTCCTCCGCGTCGGCGCGCAACAGGCGCTCGAGCAGCCTCGGGTTGAACACGTAGATCCCCATCGACGCGAGCGCGACGTCAGAGCGACCCGGCATCGGTGGCGGATTCTTCGGCTTTTCCTGGAAGCCGAGCACACGATTGCTCTCGTCGATCCCAAGCACGCCGAATTCGCGCGCGCGGTCGATCGGCACTTCCACCACGCCCACGGTGATGTCGGCCTCCTTCTCGACGTGGAAGCCGATCATCGGTCCGTAGTCCATCTTGTAGATGTGGTCGCCCGCCAGCACCAGCACGTGCAGAGGCCGGTGCGCGCGGATCAGGTCCATGTTCTGCCACAGCGCGTCCGCAGTGCCCTGGTACCACTCGGGGCCGCGGCGCTGTTGCGCTGGAATGGTCTCGATGAATTCGCCGAACTCGCCGCGCAGGAAACCCCAGCCCTTGCCGATGTGCTGGATCAGGGAGTGGGCCTTGTACTGCGTCAGCACCGAGATCTGCCGGATGCCGGAATTGAGGCAGTTCGACAGCACGAAATCGATGATGCGGAACTTGCCGCCGAACGGCGCAGCGGGCTTGCAGCGGTCTTCGGTGAGCTGCTTGAGTCGCTCCCCGCGTCCGCCGGCCATGATCACTGCGAGCGTGCCGCGGGTGAGGCGGCTCAGGTATCGACGTGGAGCACCAATGCGTTGTTGTTCGGTCGACATCCGACGGCTCTCCGGCGTGTACGGGCATTGGGGATGTTACAGAGTCGAAACGTCGTTGGATCGTTGCTGCGGTGCATCAGTATAAGTCATCGACTTATAGTGTTGACTTCATACTAGTACTTGATGCCTACTATAGTTCACTTACCAAGGAGACGGACCGCCATGTCGCGGGACGACGAAGACACCACCGCCCCCTCCGCCGGGGACGAGACGCCAGCCGAATCGCAGGCCCGCAAGTTCCAACGGGAACTGAGTGCCGGCCTGACCTCGCTGGTGCTGCTGTCCGTGCTCGCGGATGCGGACACGGACCTCTACGGCTATGAGATCGCGCGCCGCCTCAGCAGCGAGGAAATGCCGGTGGCTCCTTTCAAGCAGGGCGCCCTTTATCCGGTGCTGCGCAACATGAGCGGCGCCGGACTGCTGTCGAGCCGCGTGGTCCCCTCCTACTCCGGTCCACCGCGGCGCTATTACCGGATCACTCCGCTAGGGCGCGAGGTGCTGGCCGCCTGGCGCGAAACCTGGCTCGGTACCCGTGCCTTCGTCGATACCATCGTTCCGCCTGCCACTTCCGCTGCACAGGAGATGCCGTCATGACGGCCGCGATACCCCGCACCGTCGAGGAATACCTCGACCTGCTTCGAGCCGAACTGCAGGGTGCCGACCGTGCACTGGTGCAGGACGCGCTCTACGACGCGGAAGAACACCTGCGCGCGGAGCTCGCGCAGCATCCGGAAGAAACGGAGGAGACCATGCTCGGCCGGATCGTGGCGAGCTACGGCGCGCCTGGTGAAGTTGCCGATGCGTATCGTTCGAACGAAACCCGTGTGCAGGCCGCGTTGCGCACGCCGCCGCCGAAGCCGAAGCACACGACGCTCGGCCGCTTCTTCGGCGTGTATTCCGATCCGCGCGCCTACCTGAGCATGGCGTACATGCTGCTCGCGCTCGCCACCGGCCTCTTCTACTTCATGTTCGCCGTGACGGGCCTGGCGCTCTCGGCCGGCTTCGCGATCCTGATCATCGGCATCCCGTTTTTCCTGCTCTTCATCGGCACCACGCGCGTGCTCGCGCTGGCGGAGGGCCGCATCGTGGAGACACTGCTCGGCACCCGCATGCCACGCAGGCCCGTGCATCCCGGCCCGCCCGTGGGCTGGATGCAGCGCGTGCTCGAGATGCTGAAGGACCCGCGCACCTGGGGCACGTTGCTGTACCTGCTGCTGATGCTGCCGCTCGGCGTGTTCTATTTCACGTTCGTCATCGTCGGCATCGTGTGCTCGCTGGCACTCACCATCGCTCCAGTCGCCGTGCTCCTGTACCACGCCGGCCTGATCACGATCGAGGGCACCGTCGAGTCACCGCATCCGGCGTTGTTGCCTCTGATTTCGATCTTGGGGATAGTGCTGCTCACCGTCACGCTGCATCTCTCACGGGGCATCGGTTATCTCCATGGCCAGTTGGCTAAGTCGCTGCTCGTCCGTGCGCCACGCACGGCAGACGAGCCTGCCGTCGCCTGAACCTTCGCCGCGCTCCGTGGCGGCGGTGTGCTGCACCCTGCTCGTCGCAGGGTGCGGCCACGCCGACACCACCAGCGGCACCCCCGCTCCCGGATCGCCGGCCGAGGTCTTCTGTGCACCCGCGCCGGAAGGGTTCCTGCGCGCGCGCCTGCAGGGTGCGATCGATGCCGAGATCGACTGGTCGGCGCCTGCCGTCACGCAATGCCTCGGTGGTCCACGACCGGGCGGCGATGGCGTGCGCCTGGTCTACAAGGGCGCCGTCGACTCCGCTCCCCTGCTGATCGTGATCGGCGTCGCCAACCTCTTGCCGGGCGCATCGGCGCGCAACGTCGCGGCCAACGTCACGCTCGTGCGCGAGGGCGCAGGCTCGTTCTATTCGACGCAGGGCGACGACAAGTGCGCCCTCGACGAGGTGCGCCAGGAACCAATCGCGGGTCACGACGGTCGATACCGGCTGTCGGCGCGCGGCTACTGCACGCAACCGGCTCGCGCACTCGGCGCGAGCGACGCGGGCTCGGTGCTGGTCACGCGTTTCGACGTGTCCGCGCTCATCGACTACCCGCAGGACTGAGACCCACCCATGGCCCCCCGACTCTCCGCCCGACTGGCCGCCCGCCTGCTGTTCGCACTTTGCGCGGTGCTGCCGCTTACGCTCGGCGCAGCGCCCGCAGGCACGCTGCCGCTCAGCGCGTTCCCGCGCGAACGCATCGCCGTCGAAACCCGCGCCAGCATCCGCCGTCACCTGTTCGAAGCCTGGCGCGCCGATTCGCCACAGACGCGCGAGCAGGGATTCATGTTCGTCGAGGACCGCGCGGTGCGGCCCGACCAGGCAATGATCTTCATCTACGATCCGCCCCAACACGTGGCGATGTGGATGAAGAACACGCTGCTGCCGCTCGACATGCTGTTCGTGGACGAGCACGGCTGCGTCGTCACGATCAAGCAGAACGCCAGGCCCGGTTCGCTCGCGCAGATCGATTCGCGCGCGCCCGTGCAGCTCGTGGTGGAACTCAGGGCCGGGACTGTCGCCGCGCAGGGCATGGCCGTCGGCGACCGCGTGCTCCGCCTCGATGCGGGTTGGCCGGCAGACGAGGTCGCCTGTACCGCGCCACGCTGATTTAGCTACGATGGCCGATCGATGGCGCCGGGCGGCCGCGCCTGCAAGAAGATCGGGAGATCGCAGCGATGAGCACCCCAGGCACTCCGGCCCTCGAGGCCCTGATTCAAAATGCGCGTGATATGGCCAAGGCGGGCCGCCCTGCCGACGCCGAGACGCTCTGGCGCAAGGTACTGGAACAGTCGCCCGGCTATCCTGAAGCCGTGCTGGTGCTCGGCATGGCAGCCATCTCCCGCGGCGAACCCGCACGCGCAGTGGAAGTGCTGCAGACATCCGTCGGGCGCAACCCGATGCTCGAGCTGTACCTCGCACTCGCGCACAAGCAGCTCGGCAACAGCGACGCGGAAATGCTGGCCGTCACCCGCGCGCTCGATCTCGATCCGTATTTTTTCCCGGCGCTGCTGCACAAGGGCATGTTGCTCGAGCGGCTCGGCAAGCACCGGAGCGCGGCCCAGGTCTTCCGCGACGTGCTCAAGATCATGCCGCCGCGCGATCGCCTCAACGAGGCATTCAAGACTGCCGTCAGCCACGCGGAAGCCAGCGTCGCGCAGAACCGGCAGTCGCTCGAGCAGCATCTCAACGGCGTGCTCGCAGATCTGCGGCAGCAGCACGGGAGCCGCGTCGACCGCTTCGAGCGGTCCGTGGACGTGCTGCTCGGCAAGAAGAAGATGTACCACCCGGAACCGATCGCGCTGCATTACGCCGACCTGGCGCCGATCCAGTTCTACGACCGCGAGCTGTTCCCATGGCTGCCCGAACTCGAAGCGCGGTCGGATGCCATCCGCGACGAACTCATGCAGGTGCTGGCCGAGAGCCGGCCCGATTTCCGGCCGTACATCCAGTACCCGGCGGGGGCACCGGTCAACCAGTGGGCCGAGCTCAACTACTCGCCGCGCTGGAGCACGTATTTCCTCTGGGAGAACGGCCAGCGCAACGACGCCCATTGCGAGCGCTGCCCGCAGACCGCGGCCGCCCTCGAATCCATCGTGCCCATGGCGCACCTGCCGAATTTTTCACCGACGGCCATGTTTTCCTGTCTCGAACCCCGGACGGTGATCCCGCCGCACACCGGCGAGACCAACACCCGCCTCATTGTGCACCTGCCCTTGATAATTCCGTCGGCCTGCTCGTTCCGCGTCGGCCACCAGACCCGCGAATGGAAGTACGGCGAGGCCTTCGTTTTCGACGACTCGATCGAGCATGAGGCCCGCAACGACAGCGGAGAACCGCGCGCCGTGCTGATTTTTGACGTCTGGAACCCAGCACTGTCCACCGCCGAACGCGAACTTGTGGCGGGATTGATGAACGGCGTCCGCGACTACTACCGGGCCGAACGCTGACACCTGTCGTTGCGGTTTAGCAACATCCGGCGGTGACAGCTCGTTGCTGGGCCACCACAATCGCGTCCGGATTCCCGCCAGACTGCCACCTCACCCGCAAAAACTCTGTGCACGCTGCGTTGCCCGGATCGCACAACGGTCTTTCCGAATGGCTTGCGGCATTGGTATGATCCGCGCACTCGCGATCTCAGCCATGGCCTGCAAGAGCATGGAAATGATCCGATAGTTCGTGTGGCGGTCGAGCAACCACCGGGTTGCAGGGGTCGAACGCTGCAATTTTTTGTTCACGAGTCCAAGAACTCTCAGGAGTCAACTGATGGCCAATCCCAATCTGAAGCGCGCGGTGCGCGTCGCGTTGCTCGCGGCGAGCGCCAGCAGTGCCGTGATGTACGGCTCTGCTTCCGTTGCACAGGAAGAACTCGAGCAGGTGATCGTCACCGGTTCGCGCATTCCGCAGCCGAATATCGAAGGCACCAGCCCGGTCTCGTTGATCTCCAGTGCGGATATCAGGGTGCAGGGTACGCAGCAGGTCGAAGACCTGATCAACAACATGCCTCAGGTGTTTGCCGGCCAGGGCGGCAACTACTCGAACGGCGCGTCGGGCACGGCCACGGTCAACCTGCGCGGCCTCGGCAGCTCACGCACCCTCGTGCTGGTGAACGGCCGTCGCATGGTGGCGGGCAGCCCGCGCGGTCCTGAGGCCCCTGACTTGAACCAGATTCCTGCTCCGCTGATCGAGCGCGTCGAAGTGCTCACCGGCGGCGCGTCGGCCGTTTACGGTTCGGACGCGGTCGCGGGCGTCGTCAACTTCATCATGAAGGATGACTTCGAAGGCGTGCAGCTCGACGCCAACTACTCGTCGTACTTCCACAACCAGGGCAGCGACATTGGCGACATCGTCCAGGCCCGCGGCTTCGACGTGCCGGGCGACAGGTACAACGATGGCAGTTCGTACGAACTCAGCATGCTGATGGGCTCGAACTTCGCCGACGGCCGCGGCAACGCGACCCTTTTCGTCGGCTACCGCGAGACGGATGCCCTGCTGCAGTCCGAGCGCGACTACAGCGCCTGCACGCTCGCATCGAGTGCCGCCGGCTTCAGCTGCGGCGGTTCGTCCACCAGCTTCCCGGGCCGCTTCTACAACGCTGACTTCAGCGCGAGCCGCACACTTGACCAGGCGACCGGCAACGTCCGCCCGTTCACCGGTGCTGACGTCTATAACTTCGGTCCGCTGAACTACTGGCAGCGCCCGGACGAGCGTTGGAGCGCGTCGGCGTTCATGAATTATGACGTGACCGACAGCGCCACGGTCTACACGGAGTTCATGTTCCACGACGACCGCACGAAATCGCAGATCGCGCCGTCAGGCATGTTCGGCGTGACCGCGACGATTCCCTGCGACGGCAGCAACCCGCTCATCACCGCGCAGTGGCAAAGCTTCCTGTGCGGCACGACCACCACCGGCACGACGGAATCGACGATCCTGCGCCGCAACGTGGAAGGCGGCGGACGCCAGGACGACATCCGTCACACCTCCTACCGCGGTGTGGTCGGCGTCAAGGGCGACGTGTGGGAGAACTGGAACTACGACGTCAGCGCGTCGTACAGCACTGTGATCTTCTCCGAAACGTACCTCAATGACTTCTCCATCACGCGCAGCCAGCGTGCGTTGGACGTGATTGCGGACGCCAATGGCAATCCGGTCTGCCGCTCGGTCGTCGACGGCACGGATCCGAACTGCGTTCCGTATAACGTCTGGACGCTCGGCCAGATCACGCCGGAAGCACTCGGCTACCTGCAGATCCCGCTGTTCAGCAACGGTAACACCGAGCTGCGCACGGTCTCGGCATCGATGTCTTCGGACCTCGGCGCCTACGGCCTCAAGTTCCCGACGGCAACGGACGGCATCGGCATTGCGTTTGGTGCGCAGTATCAGGAGCAGTCGCTGACGTTCGAGACCGACTCGAACTTTGCCTCGGGCGACGGTGCGGGCCAGGGTGGCCCGACGATCGGCACGGGCGGCGGCTACAACAACATGGACCTGTTCGCCGAAGTCCGCCTGCCGATCCTGCAGGACATGTTCATGGCGGACAGCCTGCTGGTGAACGCCAGCTACCGCTATTCTGACTACAGCAACCCGATCGACGAAAAGACCAATACCTACGGTGTCGGTCTCGAGTGGGCGCCGATCGATTCGGTGAAGCTCCGCGGCAGCTTCCAGCACTCGGTGCGCGCTCCGAGCATCATCGAACTGTTCGCGGCTCAGTCGGTCGGCCTGTACGACAACGACAACGACCCGTGCGCGGGTCCGCTGAATGCTGCGGGTTTGACGGCAGCTGGTTACGACCTGACAGCGTGCGCGCGCACGGGTGTCACGGCGGCCAGGTTCGGCCTGATCCCGGACAACTCGGCTGGTCAGTACAACGGCTTCTTCGGCGGCAACCCGGATCTCGCGCCGGAAACGGCTGATTCGTACACCGTCGGCTTCGTGCTGACGCCGGCCTTCCTGGAAGGGTTCAGCCTGACGGTCGACTACTTCGACATTCAGGTGGAGGACGTCATCTCGACGATTTCTCCGACGATTACCCTGAACCAGTGCCTGGAGACGGGTGGCCTCTGCGACCTCATCCAGCGCGATTCCGTCGCGCAGTCGCTGTGGCTGGGCGATTCGTACATCCAGGCGACGAACCTGAATATCGGCAGTCTCAGCACGAACGGCGTCGACCTCGACGTCCGTTACGGTACCGAAATCGGCGGCTACGGCTCCCTGAGCTTCAGCCTCGTCGGCACGTACCTGATGGAACTGACGACCGAACCCATCGCGGGTGCAGGTTCGATCGGCGACTACGACTGCGCCGGACTCTACGGCTCAGATTGCGGCACGCCGAATCCGGAATGGCGTCACACCGCGCGCGTGACCTGGAACACGCCGTGGAACGTCGGCCTGTCGCTGGGCTGGCGCTACTTCGACTCGGTCCTGCTCGACAACACGTCCAGCAACCCGCTGTTGGTGGGTGTGGTCAACGACGTCGACAAGGAACTGGACGCGCAGAACTACATCGACATCGCGGCGACGTGGAACTTCCTGGAGAACTATGAAGTCCGCTTCGGCATCAACAACGTGATGGACGATGATCCCCCCGTCAGCGCGCAGGTCGGTGCGGGCGCGGGCAACGGCAACACCTATCCGCAGGTGTACGATGCCCTCGGTCGCTACATGTTCATGGGCGTGACGGCCAAGTTCTGATCTAGCAGAACCTTCGGAACGACGAGTTCCGGGACTGGACGGCGGGCTTCGGCCCGCCGTCTTTTTTTGGGGTTTATTTCACGCGGCGAACGTGCGTGGCGACCCGCTTGGGCGTCACGAGCAGGTACGAGCCGAGTGAGCCCTTGCGCACGGTGACTTCATCGCCGGGCTGCGCTCGAGCAGCGGTATAGCTCGATGTTTCTACCCAGACCTGCCCGTTTTCCAGGACGAAGACCTGCTCGCCGGTCGGGCGGCGCGAAACGCCCTGCACTTTGGCCGTCAAGCTCTCCGGTTCGGCCGGACCTGACTTGTTCTCGTCCAGGGCACGCTTACCCTCCTCGCTCAGGCCGAACTCGCGCCTTGCTTTCTCCGCCGGATCGACTGCGGCGACCGCAGCCGCTGTTGCCGTTGCCCCAGCAACCGCTGCGCCCGGCGCCCCCGCGCTGGTGCTGGTAGTCGCAGCACCGCGGCCGAACGCCTTGTCGTAGCAGGCGAGACGCTCGGCATCGCCGTCAATCCCTGTGCACGCAGCTCCCGGTGAAGCCGCAGCGGCGACGGAGGCCGCGGCGAGCAACTGCAGACCGACGATCGTGCCGACTGTAAAATGACGGGACATCTTGTTTCCTGGACTGTGGCCCGCACCGGGCCGGTTCGGGACCGAATATATCAGCCCGGCCGTGGAAGCTCCGAGGGGCCCAGCGCTCCCCCGGCACTCGCACGAACCTGGACACGCATGGAGTACCCCCTTGAGCACCGCACTGACCGACGCCACGCTGGCTCTCGAGCAAGGGCGATTCGGCGACATCGTCTCGAGTCTCGAACAGGCTGCCTCGATCGATACCCGCGATTCGCTGCACTGGCAACGGATCCTGGACATCGCAGGTCGCATCGGCGACGACGACATCGCGCTCAAGGCGGCCCGGCAACTGGTGCAGCTCACGCCCAAGGACATCCGGCGGCGGCTCGTCCTGCGCGAACTGCTGGGAGAGACTTTCCAGGCGCGGGAAGCGTTGACGCTCGCGCGCAAACTCGAAGAGGAAAACCCGACGGACCCCATGCTGTCGATCGCAACGGCGGTACTGCTGGCACGGCTGGGGCGCGAGGATGAAGCCGTGCGGGAATTGCGCGCCGTGTTACGCCGTACGCCCAATCTCCCGCTGGCCTGGGAAATCATTGCGGGCCTCAAGACATTCCGCGCAGACGACCCGGAATTCCAGGAGCTAGAGCGCATTGCGCGAAGCTCGCCCGACCGTCCGGAGACTGCGCCGCTGGCCTATGCGCTCGGCAAGGCTTACGAGGACGTCGGGAACTATGAGCAGTCGCTGCCCTGGTTCGCCCGCGGCAGCGCGCGCGTACTCGGCAATCGCCTGCCGCGGATGGATTCGTTCTTCCAGGAGGCGCTGGACGTGCGTGCCGCCTTTCCCGCGGAACGGATTGCCGCGGGCCAGACGCACGAGCGCACCGAGCGCCCGGTGTTCGTCCTCGGCTGTCCGCGCTCTGGCACAACGCTGCTGGAACGGATACTGGTGACGGACCCGACGGCGGTTTCGGGCGGCGAACTCAAGCTGCTGCGACTCTCGTGCCTTGGGTTCACGCCACCCTCACCCGCTCGCGTCGATGCATTCGTGCAAGGCTGCGGCAGTGAGACGCAGGCCTGGAGCCGCGTCGCCGCAACGTACGTGCGCAAGCTCAACGCACGCTTCGGCCAGGCCGACGGCGTCGTCGACAAGGGCCTGATCAACTACCTTTACGTCGGCGCAGCCGCCATGGGGCTGCCGCAGGCACGCTTCATCCATGTACGCCGCGACCCGATGGACGTGGCATGGTCGTGCTTCCGCCGCCGCTTCCACCAAGGCCTGGCTTGGAGCTACCACTTCGAGTCGATCGCCGCATTCATGCGCGTGTACCAGGACACGATGGATCACTGGAACGCCGTGCTGCCCGGCCGCATCCTGACGGTCGAGTTCGAGAAGCTCGTCGGCGACGCCGAGACCGAGACCGCGCGCATCTTCGGGTT
The DNA here is from genome assembly GCA_963754535.1 of uncultured Gammaproteobacteria bacterium. Lineage (GTDB taxonomy): Bacteria > Pseudomonadota > Gammaproteobacteria > Steroidobacterales > Steroidobacteraceae > RPQJ01. Next base: position 10,587 of record CAVWGG010000023.1, on the reverse strand, counting down.
CGCCGGGCTGCAGCGCCCCGCGGACTGGCGCTCGTTCCACGAAAAGAAGGGCACCGTCATCACCTCGAGCCAACTGCAGGTGAGGCGGCCGTTGAACAGCGACGGTGTCGGCGCGTGGCGTCGGTACGAAAAGACCCTCGAGCCGCTGCGTGCGTCACTGGTGCGCCACGGCGTGCGTGACGTGCCCACCGCCTGAGCCGGGGCGCTCGCTCAGGTGCTGTCGGGCTCCGGAATGCGTGACTGGCATTCCATTGGACCGCATTTGCGGACGGTCGAGCGCACCGGCCCGGTCGGCATCAACTGGATTTCCGAGCGCCGATAGTCGACGGCGAACCGGCGCAGCTTGCCGATGACGTCCATGCCGATCAGCACAGCGGGCTCGCTCGTGAGTCCCCACACGTCGAACACGTGCATGTCCCCGAACGTGACCGGCATGTTGTACAGGCTCGCCGAACCGATGTGCAGCGCGGGCACCTTGAACGACGTGCCGTCGTAGCTGGCGTCGGTCGCGCCGATCACGCGCGACCGGGATTGCCCGTCACGACCCACTTTGCCGGCCAGCGCATCGCGCAGCAGCGCATTGCCCAGCGTGCGCTCCGCTCCGGTATCGATGATGGCCCGCACGGGTATCCGCCCCGCCTTGCCCTTCACCAGCAGCAGGCCGCGGTAACTCTGGACGGGCACGACGAAATAGCCCCGGGCAGCGCGCTTGCCGTCGGACTGCGTAATGCTGACGCTGTCGCTCGTAAAGTCGACCTCTACCCGCGCACCGGACAGCCCTTCGGTGCCGAGGATGCCGTCGCTGTCGCCGAGCACCAGGCCGGCGAGCACCGGCAACGGACCCGGGTCGTACGCGAAGTCACCCGCACGAAGCTCGGCGACGTCGACCGCGGGCAGCGACGCCGCGCCGGTGACGCCGTGCGTGTGCAGCACGCCAGCTGCTGAAGGCAGGAGTCCAAGGTCGGTCACCAGCCGCGGCGAGACTGCCGATCGATTCGCGCCGGTGTCGATGATGAAGCGGTACGGCCCGCGGCCATTCACGTGCACCGCCGCGAGAATGCGGCCGCTGCGGTCCGCTTCCGTGGGGGCGGCATAGAGCGGCTCTGGCGGCGGGACGACGACATCAACCGCATTCGGCGCAGCCGTGTCCGCTCCGGCCGCGGCACCGGTCGTGCACCACAGCAACATCAGCACGGGAGCGATGCGGAGCGCGCTCATCCCCTGTAGGACTCCTGGCGACGAGCGGAGGTTCAACCGTTCGTCGCGGAAACCTGCCGCTTCGTCGTTGCGCTCTGACTGCATCGGCCGCTGGTTGCGTCAGCCGCGCAGGTAAGCGTCCGTGCCGCCCAGCCAGTCCTCGCGCAGAGGCGTGAAGACGTCCATCTCCTCGACGTCGCCGATCATCTCGGCTTCGTGCGGCACGTTCGAGGGAATGATCAAGACTTCCCCCGGGTGCACGTCGATGACCTGGCTGCGGTCCGCGCCGAGGCGGAACCGGATGACCCCGGCTTTGACGAGCGTGACCTGTTCGTTCACATGCTGGTGCAGCGGCACGACGAAGCCGCTCTTGAACTGCATGTCGGCGACGAGGATGCGGTCGCCGTGCACCATTCGGCGCAGCATCGATGGATTCAGCTGCTCGGCGGGCACGTCGCTCCATGCGTACTTGCGGGCCTGCAGCGGCGCGGCCGCGGCGTCCGCCAACTGCTGGGCGGCGCGCGCACAGAGTGCATCGAGTTCCGTCAGGCCGTCCGCGTCGTGCGTCGTGAACAGCACTTCGCAATAGTTGTAGCCGACCTTGAGGTCCGGGTGATGATCGTGCCGGTTGGCCACCGTCGCGAGGCGGTTCACGTACGACATCGTGGTCTCGAAATCCGGGAACCTGAAGCGCCGTGAGATCGACTTTCCGTCGCTGGCGAGCGCCCAACCGGGCACGGAGGCGACGAGAGCCTGCGCAGACGAAGCATCGAGTTTGGCGGGTCGAGTCATGCGTTCTCTCCGGCGAGTTTCGGTTGGGGTTGCAGGGCCGAGCGCAGCATCAGGACCGCGGCATAGAGCACGACGATCACGACCAGCCAGTACAGCCACTGCATCGGCAGCGATTTCACGACGAACGCCGCCAGCAACACACCGGGGATGCCGCCGATTGCGAGTCCGATGGCCAGGCGCTTGTCGTACTTGCGCTCACGGATGAACTTGAGGCTGCCGACGGGCATCAGGCACGCGCAGGACGCCATCATGATCGGGAACGCCGCGATCGGATTCATGCCGAGCAGGCTCACGAGCATCAGGCACGGTGCGTACAGGCCGATGCCCAGCTGCATCAGCGCGCCGAGCAGGAAGTTCACGACGATCGCGAAGACCAGCACGCCGCCGGTGAGACCGAGAGCATTGCCGCCGGGCGGCAGCACGCCCGTCACCTTCATGACGAAAATCGCCGCCGCGATCAGCAACGCGATGCCCATTCCGAGCTGGATCGAGCGACGCGGCAGCTTCGAGACCACACCTGCGCCGAGATAGCCGCCGGCGACGGCCGCAGCCACCATCGAGACCAGCGTCAGCGGCGCGACCGCAATGGCGGTCGTGAAGATGATGGCCTGCGTGATGGTAGGCAACGCATGCCCGACGTTCAGCGTGCCGGGCAGCAATTCATCGTGCACGAGGTTGCGGAACTTCACGTACGCCGTGGTGGAGGCAAATGAGCCGATCCCGAGCGTGTCGAAGAAGTTCGCGACGAAGCCGATTCCAAGACCGTCACCGGTCGGCGGCTGCGTGGCCGGCGACAGGCCCATGGCAACGCTGGCGCGCTCGATTCGCCGCCACGCGCCGATGAAGAGTGCCGCCATGACCAGTCCGGCCACCAGCACCAGCTTTGCAACGAGACTCATGCGTCGGTTACTCCGCGAACGGCGGGTTCAGGGTTCGTGCCGCAACGGCAGTTCGTTGCCCTTGCGTACCGTACGCAGGGCGAAGCTCGATTGCACGCGCGCCACGCCCGGCAGGCGCGTCAGGTGCTGGCTGTGCAGGCGCTCGAAGTCGGCAGGGTCGGAGACGACGACCCGCAGCAGGTAATCCTGCTGGCCCGTCATCAGGTAGCACTCCATGACTTCGGGCACGCGCTTCACGGCCTCCTCGAACGCCGCGAGATCGGCCTGTTCCTGGCGATTGAGCGTGATGCTGACGAAGACATTGCCCGGCAGCCCGACCCTGGCCTGGTTCACGAGTGCCGCGTACCGGTCGATGACCCCCGCCTCCTCCAACGCACGCGTCCGGCGCAGGCAGGCGGACTCGCTCAGGTGCACCTGCTCCGCCAGTTCGCGGTTGCTGAGACGGCCGTCCTGCTGCAGGGCGGCAAGAATCTGGTTGTCGACCCGGTCGAGCTTCATTTCGGCAGTCTCTGCTGTTTTTCAAGGGCTTTTCAGCAATAACTTGCTTCACACCCGAATTTCGAGCCCGATTTTGCACGATTCCACGCGTCCCTGGCCACTATCCTTGCTCGACGCGCCTCCTCACGGCGCACCACACAATCAAGGCGGGGAGACAGCCATGCGCATCGGCGTGCCAAAGGAAATCAAGGTCCACGAATACCGGGTCGGCCTGGTGCCGGCAGCGGTGCGCGAGCTGGTCGAAGCGGGCCACGAAGTGCTGGTGCAGACCGGCGCGGCGGCGGGCATCGGCTTCTCCGATGCGGACTACGTGCGCGTGGGCGCGACGATCGCCGCAACCGCGGAAGAGGTCTTTGCTGCCAGCGAAATGATCGTGAAGGTCAAGGAACCGCAGCCGCAGGAATGCGCGATGCTGCGCAAGGGCCAGATCCTGTACACGTACCTGCACCTCGCGCCGGATCCGCAGCAGACCGAGGCACTGGTGAAATCGGGTGCCACGTGCATCGCGTACGAGACGGTCACTGCGCCGGACGGCTCGCTGCCGCTGCTGACGCCGATGAGCGAAGTCGCGGGCCGCATGTCGATCCAGGTCGGCGCGTATTGCCTGCAGAAGGCGAACGGCGGCCGCGGCATCCTGCTCGGCGGCGTGCCGGGCGTGGCGCCCGCCAAGGTCGTTATCCTCGGTGGCGGCGTGTCGGGCACGCATGCGGCCGAGATGGCCGTGGGCCTGCGCGCGGACGTCACGGTGGTCGATCGCTCGGTGAAGCGACTGCGCGAACTCTCGTCGATCTTCGGCGCGACGCTGCGCACGGAATACTCGACGCAGGAACACATCGACACGCTGGTGATGGAAGCCGACCTCGTGGTCGGCGCAGTGCTGATCGCCGGTGCCGCGGCACCGAAGCTCGTCACGCGCGACATGGTCCGTCGCATGAAGCCGGGCTCGGTGCTCGTCGACATCTCGATCGACCAGGGCGGCTGCTTCGAGACCAGCAAGGCGACGACGCATGCCGACCCCACCTACGTCGTCGACGACGTGATCCACTACTGCGTCGCCAACATGCCGGGCGCAGTGCCGCGCACGTCGACGTTCGCGCTCAACAACGCCACGCTGCCGTTCGCCCGCAAGCTGGCGGACCTGGGCTGGAAGAAGGCGTTGCATGCCGACCCGCACCTCGCCAACGGCTTGAACGTGCACGAGGGCCAGGTAACGAATGCCGCCGTGGCCAAGGAACTGGGCTACAAGCACGTCCCGGTTGCCGCCGTCCTGCAGTAGGGGGACGGCCTAGGAGCCGTCGCACGAACGCGCTAGGCTTGGGACATGCAACTCCCAGCCCTGCGCTTCGACGGCAAGACCGTCCTCGTGACGGGCGCCTCGAGCGGCATCGGCCGCGAGACTGCGCTCGCGTTCGCCGCTGCCGGTGCCAACGTCGTGCTCGTCGCCCGCCGGGCCGCCGCACTTGCCAAGGTGGCGAGCCAGGCACGTGCATCGGGGGCCGAGGCACTTTCAGTCGCGACCGACGTCACCAATCCCATCGCCGTCGCTGCCTGCTTCCGCAAGGCCGTGCAGCGCTTCGGCAGCGTCGACGTCGTCGTCAACAACGCGGGTGTCCTGCTGCCGGCGAAAGTGGTCGATATCGACCCGGCCGACCTGCAGCGCATGCTCGACGTGAACCTCTTCGGTGCGCTGCACGTCCTGCAGGCGGCCGTGAAGCAGATGCAGAAGCAGGATACCGGCGGCCACATCGTCAACGTGGCTTCGCTCGCGGGCCGTCGCGGGTTCTCTCCGCTCGGCGGTTACTGCGCGAGCAAGTTCGCGCTTGTCGGCATGACCGAGGCATTGCGCACCGAGCTGATGGGCAGCAACGTCGGCGTGTCGCTCGTATTGCCGGGCGTCATCGACACGCCGATGGCCGAAGCGGCGGCGCTGGACCCGACGACCGAAGGGTTCTGGCCGAAAGCGCTCAACATGCCGACCGCATGGGTCGTGTGGGCCGTCTTCGCGGCCGTCCGCCTGAAGCTGGCGGAAGTCGCCGTGCCCCCGGGCGGCGCGCTGCTCGAGAAACTCGGCGCTCTGGCACCCGGCGCCACGGACATCCTGGTGCGTGGTGCGATGAACCTCGCGCGCCGCTCGATGCGACGACGCACGAATTAATCCGCTCTCCCTTCCTGCCCTTCCTGCCCTTCCTGCCCTTCCTGCCCTTCCGCCCCCCTGAGAAGACCGCCCATGCCTGAGCCCTTTGCCAACCTCGCCATCGAACGCGATGGCGGCGTCGCCACCCTGTTCCTCGACCGCCCGGAAAAGCTGAACGCCCTGCACCGCGCGCTGTGGCAAAGCATTCCCGCGGCCGTGGCTGCGCTCGACGCCGATCCGGACGTGCGCGTGATCGTGCTCGCGGGCAAGGGCAAGGCCTTCTGCGCCGGCATCGACCTGATGGACCACGCGCAGGGTCTCGGCAGCGGCGGTTCGCTGTCAGGCGGCGAAGGTTCGGCGGTCGCGAAACGACGGCAGTTGTACGATGACATCCGCGCCTACCAGGACACGTGCTCGAGCTTTGCCAACACCAACAAGCCCGTCATCGCAGCGGTCCATGGCGCATGCATCGGCGCGGGCATGGACCTGATCACCGCGTGCGACATCCGGCTGGCGTCGGCGGAAGCGACGTTCTCGGTGCGCGAGACGCGCATCGCGATGGTGGCCGACGTCGGATCGCTGCAGCGATTGCCGCGCGTGATCGGCGACGGCGCCGCTCGCGAATGGATTTTCACCGGCGGCGACTACAGCGCGCAGCGTGCGCGCGAAGTCCAGTTGCTCAACGACGTGCTGCCGGATCCGGCCGCACTGATGGCGCGTGCACGGGAGCTGGCGATGGCCATCGCTGCGAACTCACCACTCGCCGTGCAGGGCTCGAAGCACGTGCTGGGATTTGCTTCGCGGCGCGAAGTGGACGCCAACCTCGACTACGTCGCCGTGTGGAATGCAGCGTTCCTGCACTCCGAGGACCTCGGCGAGGCCATGCAGGCGTTCATGCAGCGGCGTCCGCCGGTGTTCCGCGGGCAGTAGTCCGCGGGGCGGACGATCGGTGAGGACGTTCGTTCCGGGTCTTCCCCGGGCGAGCGGAAAGGCAGACACGCTCGCCCGGGGAAGACCCGGAACGGTCAGGAGGCAGAACCTCCGACTAACCCCTAACCCCCATCCCCTAACCCCTCGCTCAGGCGCTGCGCGCCTGAGCAGCAGCAACAGCGGCGTCCCGCAACTCCCGCCGCAGGATCTTGCCGACATTGCTCTTCGGCAACTCGTCGCGGAACTCGATGTACTTCGGTTTCTTGTAGCCGGTGAAGTTCTCCTTGCAGAACTCCATGAGTTGCTCCACGGTGAGCGCAGGATCCTTGCGCACGACGAACACCTTGACGGCCTCGCCGGACCGTTCATCCGGCACGCCGACCGCTGCGCACTCGACGACACCGGGATGCGTCGTGATGACCTGCTCGATTTCGTTCGGGTACACGTTGAAGCCCGAGACCAGGATCATGTCCTTCTTGCGATCGACGATCTTGATGTAGCCGCGCTCGTCCATGATGCCGACGTCGCCCGACTTGAAGAACCCGTCGGGAGTCATCACCTTCGCGGTCTCGTCCGGACGGTTCCAGTAACCCGCCATCACCTGCGGGCCGCGTATCGCAATCTCGCCCGGCTGGCCGAGCGGCACGGGCTGCCCCGCGTCGTCGAGAATCTGGATTTCGGTGTTCGGGAACGGCAGTCCGATCGTGCCGTTGTATTCGCGGTTCAGGATCGGGTTGCAGGTTGCGACCGGCGACGTCTCCGAGAGACCGTAGCCCTCGATGATCGGCACGCCGGTCAGCGCCAGCCATTTCTCGCTCGTCGCCTTCTGCACGGCCATGCCGCCGCCGTTCGCGACGCGCAGGCTTGAAAAGTCGAGCTTGCGGAAGTCCTCGTTCTCGAGCAGCGCGTTGTAGAGCGTGTTGACGCCCGGCAGCACGTTGAACTTGTACTTGGCCAGCTCCTTGACGAAACCGCTGATGTCGCGCGGATTCGTGATCAGCACGTTGAGCGTGCCGATGCGCATGCCGAACAGACAGTTCACCACCAGCGCGAACACGTGGTAGAGCGGCAGCGCGCAGATATAGACGAACTGCTCGGGCACCGGTCCGCGCGAGGTATCCTGCAGCGCAGGCACGATCCACGCTTCCATCTGCAGCACGTTGGCAACGAGGTTGCCGTGAGTGAGGGTCGCGCCCTTCGAGACGCCGGTGGTCCCGCCCGTGTACTGCAGGAATGCGGTGTCCTGCTGCGTGACGGCAACGGGCTCGAGCTTGCGGCGCGCACCGGCGTCGAGCGTCTCGGTGAACCTGACGTGGCCCGGCAGCGAATACCCGGGCACCATCTTCTTCAATCGGCGCACCGCGAAATTGACGATCGCGCCCTTGGGGAACCCGAGCATTTCGCCGAGCGACGCCACGACGACTTTCCTGATCGCCGTGCGCGCAATCACCTGCTGCAGCGTCGCGGCGAAGTTCTCGAGAATCACGATCGCTTCGGCGCCGGAGTCCTTGAGCTGATGCTCGAGCTCGCGCGGCGTGTACAGCGGATTGACGTTCACGACGACGTAGCCGGCACGCAGCACGCCCGCCAGCGCAATCGGGTACTGCACGACGTTCGGCATCATGATCGCAACGCGCGCGCCCTTGGCCAGGCCCTGCGACTGCAGCCAGGACCCGAAGGCCGCAGAGTAACGGTCGATTTCACCGAAGGTGAAGAACCTGTCCATGTACGCGTACGCGTTGCGCGACGCGTGCTGGCGGAAACCGTGCTCGATCAGGTCGACCAGCGAGGAGTACTGGGAGAGGTCGACGTCGTGCGGGACGCCGGGCGGATAGTGCTTGAGCCAGATTCTTTCCATGATTGCTTCCCCCGAAGCCAACAATCGATGCGACGGTCAAGGCCTGGGCCGCGCGACGATCGGTACGTTGCAGAGATCGATGTAGCCGGCCGGCACAAGATACCAGTCGTCGCGACGGTTGCGCCGCGCCTCGACCAGCTGGCGAAAACGTTCGGTGTCGGTGCGCAGGATTTCGAGGTTCTCGCGCTGCGCCACCGGCACGTCCGCCGCGACGCGGACACTCGTGATCGGCACGTACTGCTCGGCCTTTTCGTAGAAACCCATCGGACCGGATCCACGCGGCTGCGTCGCCAGCAGTTCCATGCCCTGCACCACGCGCCCCACCAGTGCAATGTTGCGGTCGAGCTGCCGCGGAGCATGGCCCGTGACCACGTACAGTTCCGCGCCGCTGCCGCTGTCGGCCTCGTTGCCGCGGCCGGCACCCACCATCGCGTAACAGTGGGCGAGCCACGCTTCGCCCCTGGCCGGATCGCGACCGGCAGGGAAGCCCTGGCTGAATCCTGCCTCGGGCGCGTAACCATCGCGGTCCGGCAGAGGCTCGAAGGGCAATGCAGGCGTCACCTTGACCGTGAACTCCGGCGGCAGTTTGTCGCGGGCCGTACCCAGGCTGCGTTTGCCGTCCGGGTCGCCCCATTGCACCACGAAGTTGTCCTGCGAGCGGACGATTGCCAGGCCGTCGAAGTAGTTGCCGCGTGCCAGCCGGCGCAGGTTGTCCGCATGTTGCGGTGCGAACGCCGGTGCCAGTTCGATGACCACCCGGCCCTGCGGCAGCTGCAGGTAAAGCGTGTTCTCGGGGTCGAGGGGACGCCAATCGGCAGGCGTGGTGGCCGCCAGGATTTCGCTCATCGTGCGCGGCGGCGTGGCAGGTGCCGCAGGCACCGGATCGGCCGCCAGTGCCGGCACAGCAGCCAGCACGAGCGCCAGGGCATTCGCAACGAGGACTCTTGCAGGTACGGGTAGTTCCATGGCCGAAAATCTACCTTGCGGTGGGCAGGTCAAGCAAAGAGTTCAAGCAGCAGCAACGCGGGTCATCGTCGACGACCAGCCACAAGGATGCGGCGGTTCCGCCCATCCTGCTCGAAGTTTACCTTCATCCCGCGACTGCCCGGGTTTCGTGATTGCGCAAGGACTCAGCGGCAGGCGTACCAGTAGAATGGGGCGACGCTGGAGACAGCCGCCGCACCCCTTCCATAGAGAGGCTGCTGCAGGAAATGATCGTCAAATTCTCGACCCGCTATGGGCAACTGCTGATGCAGGGTGAACCCGCCGTCAAACTGGTGAAGCTCGGCGGACATTCCGGCACCGTGCCGAGCGCCATCCTCGCAGCCGACCTTCCCGCCTTCGCAGCAAAGCTGCGGGCCGGGCTCGAACAGCACGGCGATGAACTGTCGCCGGCTCCGCCTGCCGCCGAAGCCGGTCGCGCCGAGGATGAAGACAACGAGCCGCGCGAGCGGCCCATCAAGCTGCGTCTGCGCGCCGTGCCACTGCTCGACATGGTCGACACGGCAATCCGACAGCAGGCCGACCTGCTCTGGGAACAGGCCTGAGGTTCGCTGCATGCGTCTTGCTGCCCTGCTCGCCCTGCCGACGCTCGCCCTCCTCCTGCTCGCAGCGCACCTGCTCCATTCAGGCGTGATGCCGCTGGCGGCGCTCGCGATCCTGCTGGTCGGATTGCTGGCCGTGCCGCGGCCCTGGGCCGCACGGACGCTGCAGGTCGTCCTGGCCGTCGCGGTGATCGAATGGATCCTGACCGCCGTGGGTCTCGCGCAGCTGCGCCTGCGTCACGACGAGCCCTATGTCAGGCTGGCCGCAATCCTCGGGTCCGTCACGCTCTTCACGGCCCTCGCGGCGGTCGCGTTCCAGCACCCGTTGCTGCGGGCGTACTTCGGGCTGGCCTCGAAGCCAGCGGCCGGGGCCGCGACAGGCTGAACGGCCGGCCGCGCCGAGGCGTGGCCGACATGGGTTGGGGCCGCCTGTCCGGTCAGGTAATCTTGGCGCCTCCGTGCCCACGGCACGATCCCACCTAAGGACAGACTCAGTCTATGAAGACCCTGCTGGCCACTGCTGGCGCCTGCGCGCTGCTCACCCTCGCCACCGTCGACGCTGCCGATATGAAGTCCACCGACGCGTCCGCCGCCCCTGCCAACGTGCTGCTCGCCCCGTGGAAGGGACCGTACGGCGGCATTCCGCCTTTCGACAAGGTCAAGGTCGCCGACCTGCAGCCTGCCCTCGAGGCGGCGATGACGCAGCAGCTGGCCGAGATCGATCGCATCGCGAGC
>CAVWGG010000022.1:0-63925 GCA_963754535.1 uncultured Gammaproteobacteria bacterium | reverse complement strand
GCTGAACGTAGCCAGTCCCCGGGGGAGAACACGATGCTCGGCATGCAGCGCAAGCTGTCGACGCCTTTCCTTGTCCTGCTCACGCTGCCGGCCACCGCCATGGGTTTTGCCCTGTCGGTGCAGATCTCGGTGCTGAGCTGGATTCTCTCGACCGAGTACAAGCTCGACATCCACGAGATCGGGATCGTGTGGGCTGCCGGCCCGCTCGCGGGAATCATCGGCCAGCTGCTGATCGGCGTGATCAGCGACCGCGTCTGGTTCTGGGGCGGACGGCGCCGTCCGTTCATCATCGTCGGCGGCATCCTCGCCTCACTGATGATCCTCGCCCTGCCCTACATCGGGCTCATCTCGCAGAACCTCGGCTTCGATGTCGTGATCGGCGTCGCCATCGCGGTCGCGCTCGCGCTCGACCTCTCGATCAACGTCAGCTTCAACCCCACCCGCTCGCTCATCACCGACGTGACGCCTGAAGGCATTGCACGCACGCGTGGCTATACGTGGATGCAGACGGTCTCGGGCTCGTTCGGCGTGCTCGCCTATGCCATCGGCGCCGCGTTCGGCAACTTCACGCTGATCTACGTGGCCGCCGTGCTGGTGCTGTTGTTTTCGGTGCTGCCAGCGCTGCTGATCGAGGAGCCGCGCGTGCTGCCCGGCACGACGGCAGCGGAAGCAGCGGCAGGCGGAAAACGCGGGGGCGACGGCTTCTGGGACCTGATGCACCTGATCCGGCCGCTGTGGGCGTTCCTCGTCTATGACATCGTGGCGATGGGCCTGAAGCTGGTCGGCATCCAGCCGCCGGGACTGTGGCTCGAGGCAGCCTGCGTCGTGTTCGCGCTCGTGCTCTTCTGGCAGGCGCTGACCGCAAAGAGCCGGGGAGCGCAGTTCGCACACCAGGACCTCATCGACTTCCGCAAGGTGCTGGCGGCCAACTCCCTGAGCTGGATCGGCGTGCAGACGATGTTCGTCTACATGATCGCGTTCGTGCAGCAGCGCTTCCCGGAGCTCGACGACAACTCGACCGGCAAGGTGCTGTCGACGAGTTTCCTCGCGCTGAATGCCGTCGCAGCAGCGCTGCCTGCACTCGTTCTGCTGCCGCTCGCGAAGAAGTACGACGTGGTGAAGGTGCACTCGTCGTGCCTGGTCGTGATGGCGGCGGGCTTCGCTGGCGTCTACCTGTTCGCGCATTCGTCGCCCGCGCTGTACCTGCTGATGGCCGTGATGGGCATCGGCTGGGCCGCGATCGTGAGCCTGCCGTTCTCGATCATGTCGCAGCGCGTGGACCAGTCGCGCATCGGCCTCTACATGGGCGTCTTCAACCTCTCGATCGTGCTGCCGCAACTGGTCGTAAGCCTCGGCATCGGCACATTCGTGAGCGGGGTGCAGGACAAGGGTGCGATCTTCCTGATCGGCGCGGTGAGCCTGGCGCTGGCCAGCATCGCCTGGCGCAGCGTGGCGGGTGACGACGGCGCCGCGGCGCCCGTGTCCGCCGCGGCCCGCTCTCACTGACTAACGCGCAGCTGCCCGCATCCGGCCCAGGAACGGCACCAGCTGGTCGCGCCAGACTCGGTAGCCCGCCTCGCTGGGATGCAGGCCATCGTTGAAGAGACTGTCGACCTGCCTGCCTGAGGCGTCCACGAACGCGGGATACAGGTCGAGCAGTACAACGAACGTCGCGTAGGGCGAACTACTGGCAAGCGCCACCAGCCGGCGATTGACGGGTCGCACGACCTCGGCGTTGCGCGACTCCTGGTTCGTGGGCAACAAGGTCTGCAGGACGATGCGTGCCTGCGGCTTGCGGGCATGCAGCGCGTCGATCACGGCGCGCACACCTTCGAACACGCTGTCCGCCACCGGCTCTTCGGCGGCCCAGCTGTTGTTGATGCCGACCAGCAGCACGATGAATTCAGGGTTCAATTCGGGCGGGTCGATCTGGCCCAACCCGCCCTGCGCCCGCGGCAGCAGCCGATACAGCAGGTGCTCGGTGCGATCGCCCGAGATACCGATATTGAACGCGAAGTTGGTCGAGCCGCGCTGGCCGAAGGACTGGTCCCAGACCTTGCGGCCGCAGCGCTGGCCCTTGACCCAGGGGTTGTCGCCGAGCAGCCAGAAGTCGGTGATGGAGTCGCCGACGAACAGCAGCTTTACGTCCGGCAGGCTCTTCGTGTCAGCAACGGCCGCATTGATCGCGGCTTCGCGTTCCTGCCAGTACTCGACCCGCTTCAGCGGACTGACGGAAACGAACTTGGTGGCCCCGCTCGCAGCACTCGTCAGGGCCATCGACGCCAGGACCGCCGCGGCCCAGCACAATGCCATTGAGGCCGTGCGTTTCATGATTCGAGCCATAAAAAAATCCCCCGCGGCCGGATAAACCGCGGGGGATTGTGGACCATTTGCGAACGCCGTGCCGGCATGCAGCCGGCACGGATCTGCAGTGGACCGGTCAGAACCTGTAGTTCAGGCCCAGCAGGTACTGCGTGCCGTACTCCTGGTAGTCCAGGAGGCGCTGCTTGTTTTCCGAGTAGGCGATGTACGGTTCGTTGGTCAGGTTGTTGACCTGGAACAGCACCTGCAACCCTTCTAGCATGTTGCCGCCGAACGTGTAGCTCAACTGCGCGTCCGTGATCATGTCTGCATCCACGTAACGCAGCGCCCGCTCGTTGGCGAAGTTGGCGACTTCACCGATGTACTCCGAGCGGTAACGCGTCGCGATGCGGGCGCCGAAGCCATACTTTTCGTAGTACAGCGTGGCGTTCCACACGTCCTGGGACAGGCCCGGCAACGGGATGTTCTGGGTGGCGACCGAACTGATCGAACCCTGGATCTCGATGTCGCTGTCCGTGTACGAGTAGCTCACGATCGCGCCGAAGCCGTCGAGCGCGTCGGCGAACAGGTCGAACGGCACCGAAGCCGCGAACTCCATGCCCCACAGGTAGCCGCCCTCGCCGTTGACCGGCTGGGTGAAGCGGCCCGTGCACTGCTTGGTGACGCCCGGCGGGAACGCCGAGTCGGGGGTCGTCGCACAGAGGGCAGAGAAATCGTGCCCGTCGGTCGTCTGATTGTAGATGTAGGTGTCCAGATCCTTGTAGAACGCCGCGGCCGAGACGTAGCCCTTGTTCTCGTAGAAGTACTTCTCGTACGACACGTCGAAGGCCCACGCCTTCCAGGGATCCAGCTGCGCGTTGCCGCCGCTGCCGCCCGGCTCGCCGGTGGCATAGTTGTAGCCGCTCTCTTCCGTCGCCTTGAGCTGGTCCATGCGGGCACGGGCCAGTTCCTGCGCGAAGCCGACGCGGACCGCCTGCGAGTCCGGCAGGATGAACGCGAGGTTGATCTGCGGCAGGACGTCGGTGTAGTCCTTGCCGTCCGTGACGCCATAGACCGCGTTGCCCGCGCCGGTGTCGACCCGGAACGAGTCGGAGCTCTGGTCCGTGTAGATCACCTGCACGCCAGCGTTGCCTTTCAAGGTGACCGAGTCGGAGATGTCGTGGCTGAGGTCGCCGCGCAGGTACGCGGTGGTGACCTTTTCGTCAACCGTCCAGAACTTGCCGGCGAGGTAGGCGAAGCCCGGCTGGTCCGGCGAACCCCACACGACGGGGGTGAAGTACTCGCGCAGAACACCGTTCACGTTGAGCGCCAAAGCCTTGCCGGCGTCAGCGTAGTTCAGGTTCATGTCACGCAGCAGCAGGCCCGGGTCGACCTGGTAGGCACCGCCGCCGATCGTGTTCAGGGCCGATTCCGGCGATTCCTTCTGCTTCGAGCGATCGCTGTAGTTCGCGCCGAACGAGATGCTCTGGAACCACCACATGTCGGCCGTGCGCGTCGCGTCGAGCCGGAACGAGGTCAGCTCGTCTTCCGTGCGCGGCTTCTTCGTGTAACCGGAGCCGTAGATCGTCGGGCCGACCAGGACCTGCGTCGGGTCGGTGTAGTCACGCGTGAACGACAGCGACGGCATGTTGCTGTTGTTGCGCAACTGGAACGTGCCCGTGTCGTACTGGTTGCGCGGCGCGGAACCATTCGCAGGCAGCAGCGCGTACTGCGAGTTGATCTCCGGCTGCAGCTGGTCGCGCGTCGCCTTCGAATAGCTGATGTCGGCGACCATCGACCACTCATCACTCAGCTGGAACTCGTTGCGCCAGCCCGTCGCGAAGATCTCGTCTTCCGTCGTGAACAGGAAGTTGCGCACGAGCGGCATCACGTTGTTCAGCGTGCCGGCCACGATCGTGTCGTTCTTGACGGTGGTGCCGGAATAGCCGAACACGGTGCCGTCCGGGAACGTGCCGTCGCAGCACGGCGCCGGGTAACCGCCGAGGTTGACCTCGAGGCTGCGCGCGTTGTTGGTCTGGTCCATCTGCGACCAGTAGACGTCCACGATTCCGGTGTAGAAATCGTTGGGCGCGAACTGCACCGCCGCCATCAGGCCGTCGCGTTCGGTGGAACCCATGTCCGCGCGGACCTTCATGCCGTTGGTCACGTAGTTCCCGGCCGCAATGCCCGGGTTGTTGACGCAATTGGCCGGCGAGCCGCCACCGCAGCTGGCCGCGCCGCCGCTGCCGCCCGCGGGATTCCACGGCTCATACGTGCCGAAGCCCGCCGTGTTGATCGGCGAGTCGAGGTGGGCATAACCGAAGGCGAAGCCGAGCTTGCCGTCCATGAACTGGTCGATGTACGAGAAGCTCGCGCGATACCCGGTGTCGTCGGAGTCGGCGCCCAGGTCGTAGTTGTCGTTCATCTCGCCGCGCAGGTTCAGCACGAGGGCCTGCTTGCCGTAATCGAGCGGGCGGACCGTGCGCAGGTCGATCGTGCCGGCGAGGCCCTGGCCGATCAGCTGCGAATCCGGCGTCTTGTAGACGATGACCTGGCTGATCAGTTCCGACGGGTACTGGTCGAATTCGACGTTGCGGTTGTCACCGGTGGTCGCCTGTTCGCGACCGTTCAACAGCGCGGAGGTAAAGCCCGGGTCCGTGCCGCGAAGGCTGATCGCCGAGGCGCGGCCTTCGGCGCGCTGCGACGTGAGGCCCGGCAGGCGCGAGATCGACTCGGCGATGCTGGTGTCCGGCAACTTGCCGATGTCTTCCGCCGAGATCGCTTCGACGATGCTCATCGATTCCTGCTTGACCGCAATCGCGCTTTCGATGCCGGCACGGATGCCGGTGACGACGATCTCTTCGAGTTCACCCTCGGCGGCAGGCGCGGTCTGCGCCTGCACCATGCCGGGCAGCCCCAACGCAACAGCGATTGCGAACGACAGCGCGGTACGGCGGGTCGGATGAAAAATCGAATTCAGACGATCAGCGGCGCGCTTGTCGCCGGACTGCAATTGCTTGGCCACGGATAGCCCCCATGTTTGATAGAAGGTGTAGTACTCACCCAACACTGGATGCTAGTCGCCTTGCAAAACCACTTGCAATGGCGTGCAAACGTATTCATTGAATAATGAATCGACGTTGCCGGAATGCAACACCAGGAACTAGGGATTAACCCTGAGGCGCGACAGTGCGGGCGATGTGGACGTCGCGCAGCAGGGCGCGAACGGAGTCGCGGTCGAAGATCTCGTCGATCCGGCAGCCCATCTTGCGCTGCCAGTTGGCGTGCTCTTCGTTGGTCCCCGGCACGTTGACGGGATCCGGCATGCCGATGATGTCTTCGGCCTGCAGGACCACCAACGCAGATGTGGTGCGCGCGAGGTAGACATGGATCGCGTGCGAGAGCGCGTCGGTATAGCCATCCGCCGCCGCGGAAGCCTCCGCCGGTTTCAGGCCGCTGGCCTCGAGCGCGGCCAGCAGCGCATGCCGGTCGCGCACGCGCTCGTCCGCCACGCGCTGGCGAGTCTCTTCATTCGGATACAACGACAGGCGCTGGCGCAGGTCGATGTCGCCGCCCGACCAGTAGCCGCGCAAGGTTGGAAGGTCGTGCGTCGTGACCGTCGCTATCGCGCGACGCGGATACTCGCCCGGCGCCATGAAGCTGCCATCGGGACGCTTTTCGAACAGCAGCACGCGATACGAGTAGACGGCGCGATCATTCATCGCGTGCGACATCTCGGGCGGCACCGTGCCGAGGTCTTCGCCGACGACGAGGCACTCGTGCCGTTCGCTTTCGAGCGCCAGCACCGACATCAGGTCGTCGAGCGGATAGTGCACGTAGCCGCCCTCGGTCGAGCCGAGGCCGACCGGAACCCACCACTGGCGGAACAACGCCATCACGTGGTCGAGTCGCAGCGCACCGAAGTGCCTCATGTTTGCGGAGACGAGGTTGCGGAACGGCAGGTACTGCTCCGCCATGAGCACGTTCGGGTCCTGTGGCGGGATTCCCCAGTCCTGGCCCTTGAGTGCCAGCGCATCCGGAGGTGCACCGACGCCGGCACCCTTGCGATAGAGCGCCTGGTCGGACCACGTCTCGGACCCGCTCGGGTTCACGCCGACAGCGTAGTCGCCGTAGAGACCGATCGGCATGCCGAGTTCGCGGCCGAGCGACTGCGCTTCGCCCAGTTGTTCGTCGGCGAGCCACTGCAGCCAGGCATGGAACTCCACCGCCTCTGCGTGCGATTGCTCGAACGCATGGACGCCCGGGTGCGTCGGATCGCGCAGCTCCTCGGGCCACGTCGGCCAGCCCCAGTAACGGTGGCCATCGATCGCACGCATGTGCTGGTCGATGGCGTCATGCAACGCGTGGCGACGCAGCGATTCGCCGCGCTCGGCAACGTAAGACTGGAACTGCGTGACACGGGACGAAGCGTGCGCAGCTTTGTCACGGCGGAACTGCGCATGCAGCAGCCTGAGAATTCGCAGCTTCGCCTGCGCGACCCCGGGATAGTCCACGCAAGGCGTCGAGCGCAGGCGTGCAAGCTCAGCCTGGAAACCGGCGGCATTCACGCTCGCCTGCGCCTCGGCGCAGCGCGCGAACTCCGCGACGCGCTCGACCGCGATGTAAAGCACGTTGAGGAAATGCCGCGACGACGGGCTGTATGGACTGAACTGCCAGGGGTTGCCGGGGAACAGCGCGTGCAGCGGATTGAGGCCGATGAATGCAGCGCCCTGCCCTGCACACGTGCGCACGACAGCGGCCAGGTCTGCAAAATCACCGATGCCCCAGTTCTGCTCCGAGCGCAGCGTATAGAGCTGCACCGCCACGCCCCACAGCCGCCCGCCATCGTGCAGGACACCGGGCTCGTGACAGGGCAGCGGCGCCACGACGAGCGCGCAGGATGCCCTCGCGCCGCCATCGAGGGCGACGTGCAACGTGTGATAACCGTGCGGCAGGTCGCCGGGGAGCGTCAGTTCGCGCCGCGTCTGCCAGCGACCATCGACTTCGCGCCGCTCGTGTTCCGGCAGATCCGCGGCGCGCACCCGCCCGCGAACTTCGTAGCCGCCATCGACGGCGACGCGCCATTCGATGTCTCGTTCGAGCGCATCGGCCGGCGCTGAAATCATTACGCCGTTGCGGTGCGGATGCACGACCGCCACGGGCGGCAACAGCGAGCGCAGTCGCCCGGTCTCGCGTTCGTGCAATTCGCGCTCGATCGCCGCCGTATCGGACGTGGGACAACCCATCGCGGCCAGGATAGCCGTCTTGGTATCGCGGCTGATGTGGAGCAGTTCGCCGCGATAGTTGTGGTAGGCGTCGCCGATGCCGCGCTGCCTGGCGAGTTGGTCGAGCAAGGAGTCGAGCATGCAGTAACGTCCGTTTTGGCGGCGCGACGATGCCCTACGTCGAGGACCGCCGCAAGTGTGTTGATCCGATCAGACGGGCCGCGATTCCAGCAGCACCGTGCTTTGCGGCTGCAACGCGAGCCGCGTTCCCGCCGCGAGACTGGCCATCACTCGCGGCGGCTGCTCGTGGCTGGTATCGAACAGCACGCCCCAGGTCGAGCCTTCGGGTCCGGCCGGCAGCATCATCTGCGCCGGCGTGTCGTCGGCATTGAAGACGACGAGCAGGTCGCCATTGCGGGTGCTGCGCGCAGCCGCGCCGTTGAGAAAAACGGCGATGGCAGCAAGATTGGAATCGTTCCAGTCGGAGTCGGTCATCTCGCGCCCTGACGGGTGCAGCCACGTCACGTCCTTGGTGACCGCGCCGCGCTGCGTGCCCTTGAGGAACGTGTCGCGACGCAGCCAGAGGCGCGACTTGCGCAGGTCGATCAGCCGGCGCACGAACGCGATCAATGGCGCGTTGCGCTCGGCAGCCGTCCAGTCGATCCAGTTGATCTCGTTGTCCTGGCAATAGGCGTTGTTGTTGCCGCGCTGCGTGCGACCGAACTCGTCGCCCGCCAGCAACATCGGCACGCCCTGCGACAGGAACACCGTCGCGAGCAGGTTGCGCGCCTGGCGCGCTCGCGTCGCAAGAATGACCGGGTCGTCCGTGGGACCTTCGACGCCGTAATTGGCGCTCAGATTGTGCGCATGGCCATCGCGATTGCCCTCGAGGTTCGCTTCGTTGTGACGGCCGCTATAGGTCACGGTGTCGTGCAACGTGAAGCCGTCGTGGGCAGCGACGTAATTGACGCTGGCCGTCGGCTTGCGGCCACGCGCGCGGAAGAGGTCGCTGGAACCGGCGAAGCGCTCGGCGAACGCGCCGACGAGCGGGCGGTCGCCGCGCCAGAAAGCGCGGACCGTGTCGCGATACCTGTCGTTCCACTCGGCCCAGCCGACCGGGAACGAGCCGAGCTGGTAACCACCGGGCCCGACGTCCCACGGCTCGGCGATCATCTTCAGGTAGGAAAGCTGGGGATCGGCACGCAGCGCCGAAAAAAACTGCGACGCCCGGCTGAATCCGTTCGCGTCACGGCCGAGGATCGGCGCGAGGTCGAAGCGGAAGCCGTCGACGCGCATGTCCGTGGCCCAGTACCGCAGGCAATCGACCACCATCGCGCGCACGGCGGGTTCGTCGAAGTTGATCGTGTTGCCGCAGCCCGAGAAATTGACGTAATGCGCTCGGTTGTCGGCGGGAAGCCGGTAGTAGACCGCGTTGTCGAAGCCGCGGAGGCTCAGCGTCGGCCCGTGCTCGTTGCCTTCGGCCGTGTGATTGAACACGACGTCGAGGATGACCTCGAGCCCGGCTTCGTGCAGCGCACGCACCATCGTCTTGAACTCGGTGACTGCGTCTTCGACTGCGTAGCTGGGCTCGGGCGCGAACCACGCGAGCGAGTTGTAACCCCAGTAGTTGGCGAGGCCGCGCTCGGCGAGGAACTGTTCGCTCACGAACGCCTGCACCGGCATCAGCTCGATCGTCGTGACGCCCAGCTGCTTGAAGTGGGCGATGACTGCGGGCTCGGCGAGCCCGAGAAACTTGCCGCGCAAGTGCGGCGGCACGGCCGGGTGTCGCTGCGTGAAGCCCTTGACATGCACTTCGTAGACGATCGTGTCGCGCCAGGGCACGTTTGGTGAACGCACCTTCGCCCAGTCGAAACTGCCGTCCACCACTTCGGCGCGCGGCACGTGCGGCGCACTGTCGTCGGGCGAGGGCAGGTCGTCGCGACCGCGCACAGCCCCGTGCAGCGACGGATGCCATTCGAAAGGGCCGCGCAGCGATTGCGCGCAAGGATCGACCAGCAGCTTCGACGGATTGAAGCGCAGGCCGCGCGAGGGATCGTAGGGCCCGTGCACACGGTAACCGTACTGCAGCCCCGGACCGCCGAAGCGCGCTGGCAGGAACCCGTGCCAAAGGTTACCCGTGCGTGACGGCAGGTCGAGTCGCGCTACCTCCTTGCGGCCACTGGCATCGAAGAGACACAGCTCGACACGATCCGCATGCGCGGAGAACACCGCGAAATTCGTGCCGCGCCCGGTCCAGTTCGCGCCGAACGGCTGTGGCGAGCCTGCATCCAGGCGGGGCGCGCCGCGTGCGGAGTCGAAGCTCATGTCGTCCTGCGTGGCGGGGGCGAACGCGTCCATCAGGTGTGCTTAGGCAGGTGTGCTTAGACGGCGAGTTGGAAGAACAGCGCGCCGAGCGGCGGCAGGTCGAGCCGGATGTGACACGGATACCCCTGGCACGGCGCCAGCTGCGTCACGACGCCCTCCTGCCTGTTGAAGCCAGAGCCGCCGAAGCGCGCGGCGTCGGTGTCGAGCACCTTGCGGTACGTACCCGCCTCGGGAACGCCGAGCCAGTAAGCCTCGCGCGGTACCGGCGTGCAGTTGAACACGCACAACAGCGGCGGCCGGTCGGGGTGCAGCGGCGAACGGCGCAGGAAGGCGAACACGCTCTGGTCGCCATTGTGCAGGTCGATCCACGCGAAACCCGCAGGGTCGGTGTCGCTGGCGTGCAGCACCGGATTCTCGAGATACAGGTGGTTCAGGTCGCGGTTCAGGTCGAGCAGCGCGCGATGCTCGGGTTTCTCGAGCAGGTGCCAGTCGAGCGAGTGCTGCTCGCGCCATTCCTGCCACTGCCCGAACTCGCAACCCATGAACAGCAGCTTCTTGCCCGGGTGCGCCGTCATGTACGCCCGGAACCAGCGGTAGTTCGCGCGCTTCTGCCACTCGTCGCCGGGCATCTTGTCGAGCAGCGAGCCCTTGCCGTGCACGACTTCGTCGTGCGAGATCGGCAGCACGAATTTTTCGGTCCAGGCGTAGACGAACGAGAAGGTGACCAGCGAGTGATGGAACCGACGGTGCACCGGATCGTGCTCGACGTAGCGCAGCGTGTCGTTCATCCAGCCCATGTTCCACTTGAAGTGGAAGCCGAGCCCGCCGAGATGCGCCGGCTGCGTGACGCCGGGAAACGCCGTCGACTCCTCGGCAAACGTCATCACGCCCGGGTAGTCCCGGCCGACCGCAATGTTGAGCTGCCGCAGGAAGTCGATGGCGTCGAGGTTTTCGCGGCCGCCGTACCGGTTCGGCACCCATTCGCCGGCCTTGCGGCTGTAGTCGAGGTACAGCATCGACGCGACCGCATCCACGCGCAGTCCGTCGATGTGGTACCGGTCGATCCAGTACAGCGCATTCGCCACGAGGAAGTTGCGCACCTCGTGCCGGCCGTAGTTGAAGATCTTGGTGCCCCAGTCCGCATGCTCGCCGAGCCGCGGGTCGGAGTGCTCGTACAGGCTCGAGCCGTCGAAGTTCGCCAGGCCGTGCTCGTCACGCGGAAAATGCGCGGGCACCCAGTCGATGACCACGCCGAGGCCGGCCTGGTGGCAGCGATCGACGAAGGCCATGAAATCCTGCGGCGTGCCGAAGCGCGAACTCGGCGCGTAGTAGCCGACGACCTGGTAGCCCCACGAGCCATCGAATGGGTGTTCGGCGACACCCATCAACTCCAGGTGCGTGTAGCCCTGGTCCTTTGCGTACGGAATCAGCTCGTCCGCGATCTCACGCCAGTTGAGGAACTGCGGCTCGCGCCCATAGTCGCGACGCCAGCTCCCCGGGTGCACTTCGTAGATATTGATCGGCTGCTGGTGATGCGGCGCGGACTTGCGCGCGTCGATCCAGGCCGCATCGTGCCACTCGTAGCCTTCGAGCGAAGCGACGATCGAAGCGGTGCCCGGACGCAGCTCCATCGCAAAGCCGTACGGATCGGACTTGAGGACGGTGGTGCCGGCCTTGGTGCGAATCTCGTACTTGTAGAGCGTGCCGGGTCCGACGCCCGGCACGAACAGCTCCCAGATCCCGGAGCCGCCGCGCGTCTGCAGCGCGTGCTTGCGTCCATCCCACAGGTTGAACGGGCCGACGACGCTGACGCGTTCTGCGTTGGGCGCCCACACGGCGAACCGCGTGCCGGGCAAGCCGTCGAGCTCGGCGGGGTGCGCGCCGAGCTTGTAGTAGATCGTGTAGTGGTTACCTTCGCCGAACAGGTACAGGTCGAAGTCGGAAAGCTGCGGCGCGAAGTAGTACGCGTCGTGCTTGTCCATCTCGACGCCGCTCGCGTAACGCACGTGCAGCCTGTACGGCTGCAACGGGCGGCGGTGCGGCACACGGCCCTCGAACAGGCCCGCGGGGTGGATCGACTTGAGCTCGACGGCGGCCTCGCCTTCCCAGTGCACGCTGACGGCCACTGCGTCTGGCTCGAGCACGCGTACGACGCACACCGGCGAGTCGTTCTTGCGTGCGAACTCGTGATAGCCCAGCACCGAACGCGGCGCGGGGTGACGTGCGTTGACGAGCGCGTCGATGTCGGCGGGCGAAAGAGTCGTGCGGACGGTCATCCGTACGAGTCTAGCCCGGGGGAAGGGGTTAGGGGTTAGGGGATAGGGGTTAGTCGGACCAGAGCGGCGATGAATTCGATTTCATGGCTTAGGTGGCCCCTGTGCATCGTTGGTGGCGGGCGGTCCGGGGTCGGTGCCGGATCGCGGAAAGGCAGACACGCGATCCGGCACCGACCCCGGACCGTCCCCTCCAACAGCGCAGTCACGCGCACCACCACAACCACGGAATCGGCCGCTGCAGCACCGCAGACTCAAGCCTCGCCACACCGCCGACTCCACCCGCGTAGTCCGGTACTCTCGGCGACCTATCCGGCGTCAACGCCGGTGACGTGCGGTGGCAGCGGGTCGATCCGACCTCTTTGCCGGATCGCGTGTCTGCCTTTCCGCGATCCGGCAAAGAGGTCGGATTGGCCGGCTGCACGCACTGCAACCCGGCGGGACAGTGCCGGTCAGAGCACCGGCTTGATCCGCCAGATCCGCTCCGCGTATTCGCGGATGCTGCGGTCGCTCGAGAACGTGCCCATGCCGAGCGCGTTCAAAACCGCCTTGCGGCTCCATTCGTCCGGCTGCAGGTAGAGCGCATCGACTTCATCCTGGGCTCGCGAATACGCCGCGAAATCGGCGAGCACGAAGTACGGATCGCCGTCGCTCAGCAGGCGCTCGACGATCGGCTTGCCGTCGAAAACGTTGGCCGGCGAGAAGTAGCCCGAGTCGATCATTTCGAGGGTCTTTGCCAGGTCGGGGTTGGCCGCGGCAATCGGGCCGGGCGCATAGCCGCGCGCCTTGAGCTCGGTCACTTCGTGGGCCTGCAGCCCGAAGATGAAGATGTTCTCGGGTCCGACCTGCTCGCGGATCTCGATGTTGGCGCCGTCGAGCGTGCCGATCGTCAGCGCGCCGTTCAGCGAGAGCTTCATGTTGCCCGTGCCCGAGGCTTCGAGCCCGGCCGTCGAGATCTGCTCCGACAGGTCCGCCGCCGGCATGATCCGCTGCGCCAGCGACACGTCGTAGTCGGGCAGGAAGACGACCTTCAGCTTGCCCTTGATGCTCGTGTCCTGGTTCACGACGGTCGAGACGTTGTTGATGAGCTTGATGATGCCCTTGGCCATCACGTAGCCCGGCGCGGCTTTGCCCGCGAAAAACACCGTGCGGGGCACGGCATACGCGTCGGGGTCTGCCTTCAGCTTGTGGTAGCGCGTCACGACGTAGAGCAGGTTGAGCAGCTGCCGCTTGTACTCGTGGATGCGCTTCACCTGCACGTCGAACAGCGAATGCACGTCGAGGTCGATCCCCACGCGGCGCTGCACTTCGGCGTCGAGGCGACGCTTGTTGTCGAGCTTGATCTCGCGGAACTCGCGGCGGAAATCGGCGTCGTCCGCCAGCCCGCGGATGCGGTCGAGCTCCTCGAGGTCGTTCTCCCACGAGTGGCCGAGATGCCGCGTGATCAGCGCCGACAGGCCAGGGTTCGACTGCTTGAGCCAGCGTCGCACGGCAATGCCGTTCGTGACGTTGGTAAAGCGGTTCGGATACAGCTCGGCGAAGTCGCTGAAGATCGTCTTGGTCATCAGCTCGGAATGCAGCTTGGCCACGCCGTTGACGGTGTGGCTCGCGACCACCGCGAGGTTCGCCATGCGCACCTGGCGGCCATTGCCCTCGTCGATCAGCGACATGCGGCGGCGGCGCTCGTTGTCCGCGGGCCAGCGCGCCGTGACTTCATCGAGGAAGGTGCGGTTGATCAGGTAGATGATCTGCAGGTGGCGCGGCAGCAGGCGCTCGAAAAATGCGACCGGCCAGACTTCGAGCGCTTCTGGCAGCAGCGTGTGGTTGGTGTACGAGAACACGCGGCGCGTGATCTTCCATGCCGTCTCGATGTCGACTTCGTGCTCGTCGACCAGCAGCCGGATCAGCTCCGGAATCGCGAGCGCCGGATGCGTGTCGTTGAGCTGGATCGAGATCGCGTCGGGCAGCGAGTCGAAGCTGCGGCCTTCGGCGAGGTGCTGCGCCAGCATGTCCTGCAGGCTCGCGCTCACGAAGAAGTACTGCTGCTTGAAGCGCAGCTCCTTGCCCTGCGGGGTGGTGTCGTCGGGGTAGAGGATGCGCGAGACGTTCTTGGCCTCCGCCTGCGCCGAGGACGCTTCGACGTGCCGGCCCGCATTGAACTGCTCGACGTTGAACGGGGCGATCGCGCGACCGGCCCAGAGCCGCAGGTGGTTGACGGTCGGGCTGCGGTTGCCGGGAATCAGCTGGTCGAAGCCCACGGCCCAGATGTTCTGCGTCTCGACCCAGCGGTAGCGCGTGCGGCCCTGTGCATCCTGCGTGCCGATGCAGCGGCCACCGAAGCGCACGACGTAGCGCGCGTCGTCCCGCGCGATTTCCCAGGGACTGCGCTCACGCATCCAGGTGCTCGCGATCTCGCGCTGCCGGCCGTCTTCGTCGATGACCTGCGTGAAGATGCCGTAGTCGTAGCGGATGCCATAACCGACGGCCGGATACTGCAACGTGGCGAGCGAATCGAGAAAGCAGGCGGCCAGACGGCCGAGGCCGCCATTGCCGAGGCCAGGATCGATCTCTTCCTGCGCGACGCGGTCGAGGTCGTAGCCCAGTTCCGCCAGCGCTTCACGCGCTTCCTGCACGAGGTCGCCGTCCAGGCTTGCAAGCGCATTGATGAGCGAGCGGCCGAGGAGGTATTCGACGGACAGGTAACAGACGCGCTTCACGCCTGCCTGCGACACGCGACGCTGCGTCGCGAGCCAGCGTGCGGCGAGGTCTTCACGCACCGCGAGCGACAGCGCATCGTAGATGTCGCGCTGGGTGGCGGAATCGGGATCCTTGCCGAGCGAGCGGGTCAGGCGGTCGAGCATGACGGCACGCAGCGTCCCGGGCTGCAGCGCGATTCCACTGAGCAAGGCAGTGCTTCTCACGTAAGTGACTCCGTACCGTCGCGCGGCATTGACCGCGTCTTGTTATTCGATCAAGAACGTACCGCGGCGCGTCAGAGCTTCTGCAGCGTCTGCTCGGCCACGATGCGCCAGCCCTGCGCGTCCTTTGCCAGCGTCAGTTCCTTGACGTACGCGTCCTTGCCGAAGCGCTGCACGAACGTCACGACCTTGCGGTCGGGACCAGCGTCCTTCGTCTTGAGTTCCTCGAGTCGCGCGTCCGGCGCATCCCCGTTCGCGACCTGTTGCTTGAGGTCTTCGATGTAGGCCGTGGCCCCGCCCTTCTGCGTCGACTGGAATTGCGGCGAGTAGAACGACGCCACCTGGTCCGGCTTGCGGTTGGCCCAGGCGGAGTTCCAGACGTACACGGCTTCTTCGACCGAGCCGGCCATCACGGCCTTGGGACCAAAATAGGCGGGCGGCTGATCGAGGCACTTGGGCGCCGGATCGAGCTTCGCGGGATCGGGTGCCGCCGGCGGAATGGTCATGCCTCCGCTCAGGCGTTCGCTGCCCGACACGCCTTCCGGCATCTCCAGGCGCGGACGCTCCCTCGCCGCGAGGTACTCGGGGTTGTCGCCACAGGGGTTCTTGGTGGCGCAACCCGTCAGCGCGGTGAGCGCGAGCCCCGGCAGGACCAGCAAGCGAAGCGAGGTGCTCGAAACGGGCATCGGCGGATCACCGGGCGCAAAAAGCGTAAGGGCGCGCATTGTAGCGTCCCCTCGCCCGGATGTGCCGCGCCGGCCCGCATTCCCTCGCGAGCCGAGGAAATGAAGCGGCACACCGGGGACCAATGCCTAGGCGTTATAGCCGCGCCGCGATCGCAACACCTCGACCTGGTCGAGCTCCCACAGGTGCACCGGGGCTCCGCGGCGCACGAACATGCCGGAGCCGGCATTGATGAACGAGCGCGCGAGCCGCTTGCGATACCACTCGGCAGGACGGATGTGCACGTTGCGGTCGGTGCGGCGCTTGTCGCAGTAGAGCTCCCAGTCCTCGCGCGTCAGTGCGCCGAAGTGCAGAACGCCCTGGCACAGGCGCGCGAGGTTGCGGATCCCGGCAGCTGCCGGCCGCGCCGGCAAGTACTGGAACACGTCGTAACAGACGACGAGGTCGAAAGGCCTGGGCGATTCGAACGTCGCGGCCGACCCCTGGGTCCAGCCGTGCTTGTCGCAGAGGTACTGGCTGACCTCGAGACCGGTGTACTTCGCTTTCGGGAAGTGGCGCAACAGCTGGTCGCGCATGAGGCCGAGGCCGCACCCTACGTCGAGGATCGAGCGCACATTTAGCTCGCCGTGATTGGCGAAGGCTGCGATGAGATCGGCGCGCCGGATCATCTCCCTGTGGGTGACGACCCGGGTCTTGGGGTTCAGGTAGAAGCGGCGGAAAAAGGCTTCGCCGAACTGCTCGGTCGGGGCGGTTCTTTTGGGCACGGTAGGTTGCAGCCTGGGCGGTGGGCCGCGGCTTGGCGGGCGGTTTTGATTCGGTAGCTAAAGCTTAAAGTATTTCTCGAATGAGCCGCCATCATTCGATCTTTAGTTAGTTTTGCCGAACAACACAGCATCCCCGCAGCGGTGCCTGCGCCGTTCGCCTGCCCCGCCCCGGTTGCATCGCGGCCGGACGCCCCCACTTCGTGGCTCATGCAGGAATCAGACAGGCAGCCGCGACGATGAACCGACGCGAAATGCGCTCATGGATGTGGGCAGAAGCCGTGGACATGCTGGACCAGGCCGACCGCCTGCAACGGCAGTTCTTTCGCTTGGCCGTGCAGCCATCGGACCCCCGACAGCAGCCCCGGTGGGAACCACCGGTGGATGTCTATGCAGGCACCGAACAGGTGCTGATCGAAGTCGCGCTGCCGGGCGTTCCGGCAGAACGCATGGAGTTGGTCCTCGGCCCTGGCGAGCTGGTGATCCGGGGCGAGCGCGCCCTGCCGAACCGACCGGCCGGCACGACGCTCCAACGACTGGAGATTCCTTACGGACGGTTCGAGCGCCGTCTCGCACTGGGGCCCGGGCACTGGGACCTGGTCGACCGGCGACTTGCCGATGGCTGCCTGCAGTTGCTGCTGGCCCGCCGCTGATGAACCCACGGACAGGTGACGACCCCATGAGCACGGACATGAACCACGACCAAGACGACGTATCGAAGCTGCCCGTGACGACCCCGAACGAAGGCGCCGAGGCCAGCAAGGCACCCGGCCTGCCGGATGACATGCTGATCATCCTGCCGGTCCGCAACCTCGTGCTCTTCCCCGGGGTGATCCTCCCGGTCGCGATCAAGCGCGAGAAGACCGTGGCCGGTGCCCAGGAAGCCGTGCGCGTCGAAGGCAAGGTCGGGTTCCTCCTGCAGAAGAACCCGGAGACCGAGGACCCGTCATTCGACGAACTGCACCGGATCGGCACGGCGGCAACGATCGTCCGCTACGTGACCGCGCCCGACGGCACGCACCACCTGGTGTGCCAGGGCGAGCGGCGCTTCCGCGTGCTCGACGCCGTGGGCGGGTTCCCGTACCTCGTGGCGCGCGTCGAATACCTGAACGACACCGGCGTGTCCCACCCGGAGGTCGAGGCGCGCGCGCTGCTGCTGAAGCAGAAAGCCGTCGAGGCGATCACGCTGCTGCCGCAGGCGCCGGCGGAGCTGGCGAACTCCATCCAGGCGATCGAATCGCCCGCCGCGCTTGCCGACACCATCGCGAGCTTCCTCGACGTCAAGCCTGCCGAGAAGCAGGAACTGCTCGAGACCACCGAGATTCGCGAGCGGCTCGAGCGCGTCTCGACGCACCTGACGCGCCGCGTCGAGGTGCTGAAGCTGTCGCGCCAGATCGAGGAGCAGACCAAGGAAGCGATCGACGACCGCCAGCGCGAATACGTGCTGCGCGAGCAGCTGAAGCAGATCCAGAAGGAGCTGGGGGAAGAGACGGAAGGCGAGGAAGCCGAGGAACTGGCCGAAGCCATCACGAAGGCTGGCATGCCGGCGGAGGTCGACGAGCACGCACGCAAGGAACTGAAGCGTCTCGAGCGCATGAACGAGGCAAGCGGCGAATACTCGATGGCGCGCACCTACCTCGACACGCTGATCGCGCTGCCGTGGTCGAAGCTCGACGCCGAGTCGATCGACATCGAGCGTGCCCGCGGCATCCTCGACGCCGACCACTACGGTCTCGAGAAGATCAAGAAGCGCATCCTCGAATACCTCGCCGTGCGCAAGCTGAACCCGGAAGGCCGCAGCCCGATCCTGTGCTTCGTCGGGCCTCCCGGCGTGGGCAAGACCTCGCTCGGCCAGTCGATCGCGCGCGCGGTCGGCCTCAAGTTCCAGCGCACCAGCCTCGGCGGCACGCACGACGAGGCCGAGATCCGCGGCCACCGGCGCACCTACATCGGCGCGCTGCCGGGCAACATCATCCAGTCGATTCGCAAGGCGGGCACGCGCAACCCGGTGCTGATGCTCGACGAGATCGACAAGCTCGGCCACGGCATCCAGGGCGATCCAGCGTCTGCCCTGCTCGAAGTGCTGGATCCCGAGCAGAACTCGACGTTCCGCGACAATTACCTCGGCGTGCCGTTCGACCTGTCGAAGGTGCTGTTCATCGCGACCGCGAACCAGCTCGACACGATCCCCGGACCGTTGCGCGACCGCATGGAGATCATCGAACTCACGGGTTACACCGAAGAGGAGAAAGTCGAGATCGCGCGCCGCTACCTGCTGCGCCGGCAACTCGAAGCGAACGGCCTCAAGCAGGACCAGGCGTCCGTCTCCGACGAGGCGTTGCACGTGATCGCACGCGAGTACACGCGCGAAGCGGGCTGCCGCAACCTCGAGCGTGAAATCGGCGCGGTGCTGCGCAACATCGCGGTGCGCGTGGCCGAAGGCAAGGCGACCTCGGTTCGCATCGAGGCGGACGACGTGCGGAACATCCTGGGTGCGCCCCGGTTCGAGAACGAGGTGGCGATGCGTGTCAGCGTGCCGGGCGTGGCCACGGGCCTCGCGTGGACGCCGGTCGGCGGCGACATCCTGTTCATCGAGGCGACCCGCATCCCGGGCAGCGGCAAGCTGATCCTGACGGGCCAGCTCGGCGACGTCATGAAGGAAAGCGCGCAGGCGGCGCTGAGCCTGCTCAAGTCGCAGGCCGAGTCGCTCGGCATCGATTCGACGCGGTTCGAAAAGAGCGACATCCACGTGCACGTCCCGGCGGGCGCGATCCCGAAAGACGGGCCCAGCGCAGGCGTGGCGCTCTACACGGCACTGGTGTCGCTGATGACCAGCAAGACCGTGCGCAACGACGTCGCCATGACGGGCGAGATCAGCTTGCGTGGCCTCGTGCTACCGGTCGGTGGCATCAAGGAGAAAACGGTGGCGGCGCATCGGGCGGGGATCCGCACGGTGATGCTGCCGGCACGCAACCGGCGCGACCTGGACGACATTCCGGAAAGCGTGCGCAAGGACCTGCAGATCGTGTGGCTCGAGCGCGTCGAGGACGCGGTGGCGCACGCGATCGACGGGGCGGTGCCGAAGGCGGCGTGACCACGCCTCCCGCTGTAGCGGAGTCGCACGCAGCGCGGGTGAAGGTCTTAGCGTCCGATCCGGCATGTCCTGTCGCGCTTGGAAAGGCAGACACGCGCGCGCCAGGACATGCCGGTATGGTCACCGCGAAACTAACTCGCTTTGCGTCTCTTCGCACGCCACGTGAGCTGCTCTCAAAGCCGACAGTGATCTCGCACGCCTCACCGAAGCCTCGCGCATGGCCGTCAGCGCGACGCGCTGCACGCGCTGATGGACTGCTCGATCACCGTGTTCCACACGGGTGACTGGATTCGCGCAACGCACACCGATCACCGCCGCTCATCGAGTGATCTTGCGGCGAACTCGAAATGGCTCCGGATGACGCGCGACATCGCGAATGCTGCGAAACACGGCGACCTCACATGGAAGCCCGTCGATGCCGAAACGCACGGCGCTGTGCTCGCGAAGATGGATACAAGGTCGACCGGCGCAATGCAGCGACAGGTCATCGTATCGTCGCGCTCGCCATTGACGCGACGAGTCATGACGTTCTGGACATATTGCGCGAGGCGGTAGAGAGTGGCGTGCATTTTGAGCGCAAGGGCGTTTGAGTGACCGCATGGCGCGCGCGTGTCTGCCTTTCCAAGCGCGACAGGACATGTCGGATCGGACGCCTTGACCATCACCGGCGCCCTCGACGCCTTGACCATCACCGCGCCCGACCCCTCCCGCAATGGCAGAAAGGATCAGATGCGCACGCGCTGCCACCGCCCCGATCGCCACCGCAGGAACAGCGCGACCCCGAGCAGGACGACGTACACCAGCATCGCGGTCCAGCCGCCCGCGGCGCCGAGCCCGAACTGCGGCAGGAAATCGACCCAGCCCTGCCCCGGTGCAAACGACAGCGAATGCGCGAGCGGCACGAACACACCCCAGGCCAGCACGAAGAACAGGATGGCCGGAACGCGCACGTCGCCCGCGCCGCGCAATGAGAAGCCGCTGCCCAGGTTGAGACCGTCGAAAATCTGGTAACCCGCCGCGATCCACAGCAGCACGATGCCGATCTGCACGACGTCCGCGGACTGCGGGTCCGCGGCATTCATGAACGTCGGCAGCAGCCACGGCCCCGACAAGGCGACCAGCACGCCGAGCGTGCCCATGAACGCGACGGTGAGCCAGATGATCGCGTTGCCGAGCCGTCGGGCCCAGTCGCGATCGCCCGCGCCGATCGACTGCCCCACCAGCGTGGTGCCCGCAAGCGCAATGCCGATGCCCGGCATGTACGACATCGAAGTCAGCATCATGATGATCTGCGTCGCCGCGCCGTCGACCGAGCTGAGCCGCACCTGCATCAGCTGGAACAACGCCATGCCGAACAGGTCGGCCGCGTACATCGCGCCCATCGGCAGGCCGAGCCGGTACTGCCGCGCGAGGCTGCCAAGGTCCGGGCGCCACGTCAGGTGCGACTTGTACTTCGTGCGCAGTTCCTCGCCCAGGAACACCCACAGCGCAAGACTGAGACCGCACACCATGCTGACGTTGGTGGCCCAGGCCGAGCCCGCGATCCCGCCGTCGAGTTCGAAGATGAAGAGCCAGTTCAGCGCCGCGTTCACGATTGCGACGAGACCTGTCGTCATCACCGCTATGCGCGGCCGCGAAATGCCGTTGAAGAAGCCGAGCACGGCCCACAACGCGACGCCCAACGGCGCACCGAGCAGGCGCGGCTGCCAGAAGGCCATCGCCTGCGCGGACACGTCTGGCGCGAGACCGAACGGGGCGAACAGCAACGGACCCGACCACGCAAGCAACGCGAAGAATGGCAGCGTCAGCGCGCTGGCCGTCAACGCAACCCAGGTGGCGTGACTCGCGCGCATGCGACGGCGGCCGCCTTCGGCCTGGGCCACGAACGTCTGCACCGCGAGCCCGACGCCGCCGACCAGCATCAGGAACAGCAGCACCACCCAGTAGACCGCGGCCATGCCGGCCATCGCAGTCGTCGAGATGTGGCCGACGAACCAGGTGTCGGTGAGGCTGATCACGGCCTGCAGGCTGCTGTTGAGCATCAGCGGCAGCGCGAGCATCGCGACGGCGCGATAGTCGACCACCGTCCGCCCCGTGACGGGATCACGTTTCTGCGCCGGCAATGGGTTGGGCGCCGGCGACGAGACGGTATTCGTCCCGGCCAGCGGCGCCTCGGCGGCGTTCATGGCAGTGCGGGTATCACCGGCGCATCTGCCGGTGCACGAAGAAATAGTACAGCGAGCCCAGGAACACGAGCAGGCTGCCAACCCACAGGGTGATGCGGTGCAGGTTGCCCTGCAGCAACTGCTCGTCCTGGCCCGCAGTGACGCCCACCCAGCAGAGGACGCTGCACCAGAGCCCCGAGCCAATGATCGTCGCCAGCGAGTACCAGCCGTAATGCATGCGCACGACGCCCGCAGGAATGCCGATCAGGTGACGAATGACCGGCAGCAGGCGCGAAATGAACACACCGACCATCCCGTAGTGCGACGACCAGACCTCGGCCTGCTGGATCTTTTCCGGGGTGATCATCACGTAGCGGCCGTACTTCATCAGCAACGGCCGACCGATGAGGTACGACGCCCAGTACATAACGCTGGCACCGACCCATGAGCCGACAGTGCCCGCGATGACGATGCCGGTCAGCGAAAAGGTGCCCCTGGCATGCGCCAGGTACGCCGCGGGCGGAATGACGAACTCACTCGGCACCGGCAGGATGGAACTCTCCATCGCCATCAGCAGCCCGATCAGCAGGTAGCCGCCCTGGTCGAGCGCGGAGAGGTACCACTGGATCAGGGACGAGAGCATCTCGTGCATGGGGCGTCTTCAGCCGGGAAAGACTGGCATTTTGCCAGAGACGGACGCCGGACAGATGGCGTTGACGACCGCTAATGCGACAATGAGCCCAGCACCCGCCTGTTGGAAACCAAGCAAGATGACGCTGATCGATCACCCGCTGCCGCTCCGTGGCTCCATTGGCGCCCTCGGCGCGCTGCTCGCGCTGTTCTTCGCGTTCGCCGGGCCCGCCAATGCCCAGGCGGGACTGCTGGCCGGCGCCAGCAAGGCCGAAGCTCCCGCGGAGGCCGCGCCGAGGCCGGCGGCGCCGGAGCCGATCGCAGCCGGCGACATACCGATGCGTGCGGATGTCGATGAACGCTTCGCGCAGGATGTCATCACGCGCGCGAAGGGCAAGGATCCGAGCAAGAAGCTCGCCGCGCAGCTCGACACCCTGACCGCTGGCATCGTCAAGCTGTCGAAAGCCTTCGAGAACGCGGACCTGAAACAGCTCTCCGCAATCCGGCTGGAGAGCCTCGACAACCACTGGAAGTTCTACCAGGCCGAGCTCGACGACTGGCGGGCGGAACTGGACAGCACGACGGGTTCGTACGCGGAAGACGCGGCGGAACTCGCGAAGCGGCGCGTCGTTTGGGAAACGACTCGTGACGCGATGAGCGCGGGCGGATTCACCCCGGCGCTGATTAGTCGTGTCAACGTGATCATCGGGCAGTTCACCCTCGCCGAAAAGAGCCTGTCGCAACCGCTGGATGAACAGCTGAAACTGCGCCGGCGCGCCAATACCGTGCAGTCCAGCATCGACGCCGGCAAGAAGGGCGTCGACGCGGCGATCGCCTATTACGATCGTCGACTCGTCACGATCGATGCGGCACCGGTCTGGAAGGCCTGGGGCGACAGCAAGTTCACCAGTTCGGAACTGAAAGGCGCGGAAGCCGGCCTGCGCCTCGAGACCGCATTCGTCGAGGAATGGGGCGCTGCCAACCAGCCGCGCATCCAGGCCTACAAGATCGGCGCCCTGGTATTGCTGCCGCTCCTCGTCTGGCTCGGATGGCGCAGCCGCAAGACAGTCACGACCGAGGCCAGCATGCAGGCGGCCGCTAAAGTGCTCCGGCGCCCGCTCTCGGCGTGGCTGCTCCTCGTCCTCATTGGCGTGCTGTTCTTCTTCCCGGACGCGCCACTCGTGCTGCACCAGATGGCGCTGCTGCTGGCACTGGTTCCGGTATTGCGCCTGCTGCCGCAAAGGGTGTTCGAGGTGCTCGGCCGCTGGCCGCTCGCTGGCACGTTCCTGTACCTGCTGTATCGGCTGAGCATCCTGCTGCTCGGCCAGCCGCTGTATTACCGGCTGTACATGCTGGGCATCGCACTCGTCACGGCCGCGGTGCTCGTCTGGCTGCTGGTGTCGTCGAAGCGGCGGCACCAGCGGACCGGCACCCCGGCGCCCCATGGCGTCGTCCGCGTGCTGGCGTGGGTCGCGGTGGCTGCGCTGCTGGCGGCGATCATCGCGAACGTCGTCGGCAACGTGTCGCTCGCCGAGATGCTGACAGGCGCAGTGCTCGACAGCGCTTACGTCGGCCTTGCCCTGTATGCCGGCGCCAACGTGATCGCCTCTATCCTCAGCCTGCTGCTGGCGCGGCGCGAGATGACGCGCTTCCGCGTGATCACGCAGCACGCAGGCCCGTTGCTGGAGACCTTGACGAAGCTCGTGATGTTCGCAGCGCTGGTCGCCTGGGTCGTCGTCGTGCTGAACGAGTTCCGCATCGCCCGGCCGATTTTCGGCGCGGTCCAGACAATCCTCACCTACCCGCTGGCGGTCGGGCAGATCTCGGTGACGCTGGGCAGCATCCTGCTGTTCATCGTCTCGATCTACGTCGCGTTCTGGGTCGCGCGCACGGTGCGCGTCCTCCTGCGGGACGAGGTGCTGCCGAACATGGACTTGCCCCGCGGCGTCGGCAACAGCATCTCCTCGCTGAGCTACTACGCGCTCGTGCTGATCGGCCTGATGGTGGCACTGGCGGCCGCAGGCTTCGAAACCTCGCAGTTCGCGCTCATCTTTGGCGCGCTCGGCATCGGCATCGGCCTCGGGCTGCAGAACGTCGTCAACAACTTCGTTTCGGGCCTGATCCTGATGTTCGAGCGCCCGATCCAGCCGGGCGACGTCGTCGAGGTGTCGGGCACTTCGGGCAAGGTGCGCTCGATCGGCATGCGTGCGACGACGCTGACGACGTTTGAAGGCGCGGACGTCGTCGTTCCGAACGGAACGCTGCTGTCCGAGAAGCTGATCAACTGGACACTGAGCGACATGAACCGCCGCATCGACGTGGAAGTCGGCGTGGCCTACGGCTCGGATCCGCGCCGTGTGCTCGAACTGCTGCGTGAAGTGGCGCTGGGCACGCCCGGCATCACTCCCGAGCCCGCACCGGCCATCGTCTTCAAGGGCTTTGGGGCGAGTTCGCTCGATTTCAGCATCCGCGCCTGGACGAACGATTTCGGCGACTGGGTCACGATCCGCACGGAGATGACCGCACGCGTGTGCGAGGCGTTCGCGAAGGAAGGCATCGAGATTCCGTTCCCGCAGCAGGACGTGCACCTGCGCAGCGTCGCGCCCGAGGCCGGGCGGCAACTTGCAGGCAGCGACGCACCGGAGAAGGGCGTTGCGCGTCCCGCCTGATGCTGATTGAAGCCGGCTTGCTGAGCGGCGGCGTCAACGTCGTGGCGTCGGCAGCCGGCGGCGGCGCGCTCGCGTTCGCCGTTTTTCGCGCACCCTGGTCGGCGTGGCTGGCCGACGACGAGCGGCAATGGGTCTGGTTCGGCTCGATGGCGCTGCTGCTGGTCGTCTGGGCGATGAAGGCGGGCATCACACCGGGTCTTTCAGTGCGCTTCCTGCTGGTCACCGCGCTCACGCTGATGCATGGCTGGCACCTGGCCGTGGTCGCGGGCGCGCTCGTGCTCGCGGTGCTCTCGTACCTCGGCATGGCGGAGTGGAGCCTCTATGGCACGAACCTGCTGTGCATGGCCGTCGTGCCGGCGCTGTTTACCGCGTGGTTCCACGAACAGGTGCACGCGCGCCTGCCGCACAACTACTTCATTTACTTCTTCATCACGACGTTCCTGGGCGCGGCGCTGGCTTTCAACCTGGCCGGCCTGTTGCGCGTCGGCCTGATCGCAGCGAGCGGAACCCTCGATGCCGTGCACGTGGGCCCGGAATATTTTGCGATCCTGCCGCTCATGAGTTTCGGCGAGGCGGTCGTCAACGGCACGATCATCGGCATGGCCGTGATCTACCGGCCGCGCTGGGTCATGAGTTTCGACGACCGCCTGTACCTGGCGAAGGGCAGGTAACGTAAACTGACTGCCATGCCTACCTACGATTACCACTGCCCGGCCAATGGCCGCGTCGTCGAAGTCAGCCACAAGATGGCTGCAAGGATTTCGACGTGGAGCGAGCTGTGCAGACTGGCCGGCCTGCCGCTGGCTGGAACCTCGGGCAGGGCCAAAGTGGAGAAGCTGATGAGCGCAAGCGGCGTCGTTCACGCCGGCTCGCTCGGCAGCGGCTACGAAAGGCCCTGTGACACCGGCCCGTGCGGTGGTGGCGGTTGCGGCGGTGGGGGCTGCGCGCTCTGACGCGTCCCAGGTGCGGCTAGCCGGCGTCAGCGGGCAAGTCGAACACGATCACCTCGGCCGCCTCGCCACCGCTTAGATTCAGGACGGGCTCGTCGGTCAACTTCAGTGCATCCCCCGCCTCGAGCACCGCGTCGTTGGCAACGACGCGGCCGCGCGCGACATGGACGTAGATGAGCCGTCCGGGTGCGACCTGCAGCTCGCCTTGCTCCGAGCCATCGAAAAGACCGGCATACACCTGCACATCCTGGTGAATGCGGACGGAACCCTGCGCTCCGCCAGGCGAGGCGATCAGGCGCAGGCGACCGCGCTTCTCGTCCTCGGCGAAGCTCTTTTCCTCGTATTCCGCGGGAATGCCGCTGACGTTCGGCAGGATCCAGATCTGCAGGAAGTGCACGGGCCGCTGGTGCGACCCGTTGAATTCGCTGTGCTGCACGCCGCTGCCGGCGCTCATCCGCTGGACGTCGCCGGGCCGGATCGTCGAGCTGGTGCCGGTCGAGTCCTTGTGCGCGAGCTCGCCGTCGAGCACGTAGCTGATGATCTCCATGTCGCGGTGGCCGTGGGTGCCGAAACCGGCGCCCGGCACGACCCGGTCCTCGTTGATCACGCGCAGCGGCCCGAAGTGCACGTGCTGCGGATCGTGGTAGCCCGCGAACGAAAACGAGTGGTAGGACTTGAGCCAGCCGTGGTCGGCATAGCCCCGCTCCTGGCTGCGTCGAATCTCGGCCATGGTCCATCTCCTGTGAACGACCTCATCTTGCCCTAGAATGCCACCACCTTCCGAGCGGTGGCGCGGCAGCGCCCCTTCCTACTAACCCCTATCCCCTATCCCCTAACCCCTTTGTCCACCCCTCCCCGCATCGGCTTCGTCTCCCTCGGCTGCCCCAAGGCACTCGTGGACTCCGAACGCATCCTGACGCGCCTGCGCGCCGAGGGGTATGACGTCGTCGGCACGTACGAGGACGCGAACCTCGTCGTCGTCAACACGTGCGGCTTCATCGACGATGCCGTGCACGAATCGCTCGACGCCATTGGCGAAGCGCTTGCACGCAACGGCAAGGTGATCGTGACCGGGTGCCTCGGCGCCCGTCCGGAGACGATCACCGATCGTCACCCGACCGTGCTGAAGGTGACGGGTGCGCACGCGTACGAAGAAGTCGTGCAGGCAGTGCACGAGCAGCTGCCGCCGCTGCACGACCCGTTCGTGGACCTCGTGCCGCCACAGGGCATCCGGCTCACGCCGCGGCACTACGCGTACCTCAAGATTTCCGAAGGCTGCAATCACCGCTGCACCTTCTGCATCATCCCCTCGATGCGCGGCGACCTCGCGAGCCGACCGATCGGCGACGTGATGCTCGAAGCCGAGCGCCTGGTGAAGGCAGGCGTGAAGGAACTGCTCGTGATCTCGCAGGACACGAGCGCCTACGGCGCCGACCTCAAGTACGCCACGGGTTTCTGGGGCGGCAAGCCCGTGAAGGCGAAGTTCGTCGACCTCGCGCGTTCGCTCGGCTCGCTCGGCGCGTGGGTGCGCATGCACTACGTGTACCCGTACCCGCACGTCGACGACGTGATCCCGTTGATGGCCGACGGCAAGGTCCTGCCGTACCTCGACATTCCGTTCCAGCACGGCAGCCCGCGCGTGCTGAAGCTCATGAAGCGGCCGGCGCACGCCGAGAACACGCTCGAGCGCATCCAGCGGTGGCGCGAAATGTGCCCCGACATCACGCTGCGCAGCACGTTCATCGTGGGTTTCCCCGGCGAGACGGAAGCGGACTTCGCAGTGCTGCTCGACTGGTTGCGTGAGGCGCGGCTCGATCGCGTCGGCTGCTTCAAGTACTCGCCGGTCGCGGGCGCTGCGGCCAACGCGCTGCCCGGCCCGGTGCCCGAGGAACTGAAGGAAGAGCGACTTGGACGCTTCATGGAAGTGGCCGCGGCGATCAGCGCGGAAAAGCTCGCCGCGAAGGTCGGCAGGCGAATGCGCGTCCTCGTCGATCACGTCGACCCGGAAGAAGGCGCCATTGCCCGCTCGGCGGCCGACGCGCCCGAGATCGACGGTGTCGTGCGCATTGCCCGACCCGGCAAGAAGCTCCAGGCGGGCGACTGGGCCGACGTCCAGATCACCGGCGCCGATGCTTACGACCTGACAGCGAAGATCGCGCGCGCATGACGTATCGATCCGTCCTTACCATCGTGGCCGCACTGGCCACGACTCTGTTCACACCGTGCGGAGCGTTCGCGCAGCAGCCCGCATCGGCCGTGGCGGCGCCACCGGTCAGCGCCGTCACCAGCCCGTTGGCCGAAGCCATCCGCGAGCGCATCGATCACCTGCGCTACGAGCAGCGGCAGGACGTGCGCGGTGCACGCATCATCGGCAACGAGCTGGTCGCGAAGTACTACGAGGCGCAGCAGTTCCAGCCGGCCTGGCAAGACCCCGCCAAGCTCGACGAACTCGTTGCGAGCATCGATGACCTGCGCAACGACGGGCTCGACCCCAGCGATTATCACTTCGAGGCGTTGCAGTCGTATCGCCTCGACGTGCGCATGAAGACGCCGCTCACGTTGCAGGATCGCGCCAACCTCGAACTGCTCGCGACCGACGCCTTCATGCTCGGGCTCTACCACGTCTACGTCGGCAAGGTGGACCCGGTAAAGCTGAGCTCGCAGTGGAATTTCTCGCAACGCCAGACTCTGCCGTTCGCAGAAGGGCTGCAGCGTTTCTCTGCGCGTCTAGCGGCCGGCGAAATCAGCGAAGCCTTTGGCAGCGCGCGTCCGTCGCACGTCTGGTACCAGCGTGGCCGTGAGCGCCTGAAGGACTACCGTGCCATCGCCGCAGCGGGCGGCTGGCCGGCCATTCCGGACGGCCCACGATGAAGCCCGGCATGAGCGACGCGCGCGTTCCGGTACTGCGCACCAGGCTCGAAATCACGAAGGACCTGGTGCCGACGCCGGCCGCCGCTGCAGCCGCAGATCCGAATCTCTACGACGCGACGCTCGAGCAGGCGGTCAAGGCATTCCAGGAGCGTCACGGACTGACGCAGGATGGCGCGATCGGGCCGGGCACGCGCAGCGCGATGAACGTGCCGGTGGAGCAGCGCATCGACCAGATACGCGTCAACCTGGAACGCGCGCGCTGGACGCTGCACGAGATGAAGGGCGAGTTCGTGCTGGTCGACGTCGCGGGTTTCTACGTGAGCTACTTCCGCAACGACGAACCCGATCTGGACCTCGAAGGTCGTCGTGGGCCGCGATGAGCGCGAGACCCCGATCTTCCGCTCGAAGATCACTTACGTCGTGTTCAATCCGACCTGGACCATTCCGCCGGGCATCCTGGTCAAGGACAAGCTGCCTGACCTCAAGCGCAATCCGGGCGCGCTCAAGAAGATGAACATCCGCGTGCTCGACGGCAGCGGGCGGGAAGTGAATCCGTATGCGGTCAACTGGAAGCAGTACGGGCCATCACGCTTGCCGCCATACCAGTTCGTGCAGGATCCCGGGCCCAACAACGCGCTCGGCCTGGTCAAGATCATGTTTCCGAATCCGTACCTCGTTTACCTGCACGATTCGCCGGCGAAGTCGCTGTACGAGCAGGACCAGCGCACTTTCAGCTCGGGCTGCATCCGCGTGCAGAA
This sequence comes from uncultured Gammaproteobacteria bacterium, assembly GCA_963754535.1. GTDB lineage: Bacteria > Pseudomonadota > Gammaproteobacteria > Steroidobacterales > Steroidobacteraceae > RPQJ01. Next base: position 34,301 of record CAVWGG010000022.1, on the reverse strand, counting down.
GGCGTTCGACCTGGCGGAGCTCGTGCTCAACGATCCGCAGTGGAACAAGCAGGCCATGGACGCGGTGATCGCAACGAAGGAAACGCGGACGGTCAACCTGAAGCAACCAGTTCCGGTGCTGATCCTGTACTGGACCGCGCAGCCGCGGCCGGATGGCCAGGTCGTCTTCCGCAACGACATCTACGGGCGCGATCCAGGTGACACTCGCGGCGCTGAACAGCGACTTCCGCTTGCCCGTCGTCAACTGACAAAAAGAAGGCCGGCGAACCTTGCGGTAGCCGGCCGAATTTTCACGCAGGAGGAAAAACGTACGGGGCATAGGTTGCTCCCCGACGCGTCTTTCCTGCTTCCGGAATCTCCGCCAAGCCGTAGGTAAAAATTACTAGGATTGGCGGAAAAAGGGGTGGGCACCCGATCAGGCGCCTGCCCCCTGCTCGTCAGTGGTGATGGCCGCCGGCGCCGTGCACGTGGCCGTGCTCGAGTTCTTCCTGGGTCGCCTCGCGCACTTCGGTGATCTCGACCTCGAAGTTGAGGTGCTCACCCGCCAGCGGATGGTTGCCATCGATGGTGACCATGTCGCCCTGGATGCCGGTGACCGTCACGACGCGCGCGTGGCCGTCGGACGTCTGTGCCTGGAACTGCATGCCGGGCTTCAGGTTCGACACGTTGCCGAACGAGCGCTTCGGCACGCGCTGGATCAGTTCGGCATCGCGTACGCCGTAGCCGTCGGCCGGCGCTATCTTCACGCTGAGCTTCGCGCCCGACGATTTGCCTTCGAGCTCGCGCTCGAGGCCCGGAATCAGGTTGCCATGGCCGTGGATGTACGCGAGCGGATCACCGCCCGCAGAGCTGTCGATCACTTTGCCCTCGTCGTTGGTGAGGGTGTAATGAATCAACACGACCTTGTCCGCTGCAACGACCATGACTCGACTCCGGGTTGGAAAAGACGGGAGAGATTAACGCGAGATCAGACGGGCTGCCCGTCCTTGAGCTTGAGCCAGCCGCGCGCGACGCGATAAATGACCCAGACGCCGATGATGAAGATGCCGATCGGAAACGTGACGAACCCGACGAGCACGAAGAACAGGGGCAGCGACAGCAGGAACACGACCGTGACCCACAGAGCCGCAAACCAGAACGTGCGCAGCTGCCAGGTGAAGTGCGATTCCAGGTGCGTGCCGCGGGCGTCGCTGCGACGGATGTAGTTCATCACCACCGCGACGATCGACGGCAGGCCGAACACGAAGGCCGTGGCGATGAACGCCGAGCCGAACATGCCGATCAGGGCGCTCGCAGCGTGCAGCGCGTACATCCAGTGGGTGTAGCTGACGAGCGAGGCGTCGGCGATTTTCAGCGAAGAAGCCGGCGAGTTCATCGATTTTGCGTCCGTGTGACCGTTTCCATGGGGCGCCTATCCTACTGTGTCCCGCCGCCCGGTGGGGGAACGCCCTGTCGCATCGCAGCCTCCCAATGGCGCTTTGGCACGTGGGTGCGCAGCCGCCTGGCCACCAGGTCGAGCACCTCCGCGTCGATCTCGTGCCCCAGGAACGGGACGACGTCCGCCACGACGTCGGCGCCCAGCGCCACGAGGTGCTTGGCAGCTTCGACGGTGAAGCCGTAGTGGATCACGTCATCGGCCTTGCCGTGGATCAGGAACAGCGTCGTTCCGCCCGCATTCCGTTCTGGCAGTTGGGCGTAACGTCCGGCGAGCGCCACCACGCGTCCGGCAAGCACGTCGTCGCCGGCCTGTGCCGCCGCTTCGAGGACCATGATGGCCCCCTGCGAAAAGCCCAACAGCACAGTGGCTTCCGGGCCGAGGCCGGTGTCGAGCTGCCATTGCCGGACGGCCGCTACGAACAGCGGCATCTCGGCGGCGACCCGCTCGATCCGCCTGGCGTCGTCGATGCCTTCGACCGAAAACCACTGGTAGCCGAAACCGAAGTTCGTTGGATGAGGTGCTCGCAGGCTCGCCACCAGGGCCGCGGGGTACTCGGCGGCGAGCCGCTCACCCACCGGCCGCAGGTCCTCTTCGGTGGCGCCGAGGCCATGAAACAGCAGGACGAGCTGCCGTGCCGGGCCGCTCGGTTGCTGGATGATCAGGGCCTCATGCGTCATGCCGTGCAGCATGAACGCGCCAGGGAACGGCTTGCCACTCGCATGGATGTGCGCCTTGCTCAGAGCCAGCGGCGCACCGAGCGCCGGTAATCTTCGAAGTCGCTGCCGAACAGGCTGGCGAGCGCGCGCTCCTCAGGCTGGATCTGCAGGCGATTCATGTACAGGACGAAAGCCGGCAGCACGGCCACCGCGGCGACGCTGGCCAGCCACACGGCCCAGCCTGCCAGCACGAGCAACATACCGAGGTACATCGGATTGCGCGTGTGGCGGTAGATGCCGGAGCGCACCATCGCGGATGCGGCTGCGGGCGTCAGCGGATTGACCGTCGTGCTCGCCCGGCGGAACTCGCGCACTCCGGCAATGGCACACGCGATTCCCATGGCAAACAGGAACAGGGCGCCGCCGAATCGCACGGATGTCGGCCAGTGCAGGCCGGTCGCCGAACGGGCCAGGAGTGCCATCAGGAGCGCAGCGAACAGCGCCACGGCGACGGGTGGAACGCGTAACTCGATGAATGAACCGACGCGCATTTTCGTCATGCATCCAGCTGCGCAGGAGCGTATATCGAGCATGTCCCTCGGAACCGTGGTGTCCAGACGTTACGGCAAGCCTAGCATCGATCGTTTTGGACTTGGTCTTGCGTCATAACGACGTATTCCGGACCTGGTCTCGTCGGGGTTTTCCCCGTCCGTAACCTCACGGATGTGTTGCTTTTGGACTACGTCCTAAGCTTCCTTAGCGATTTTCCAAAGTCAGGACTGCGGTCCGCCAGAATTCCTCACGGAGACACAGACATGAAGCTCAACAAGTTCGCCCTGCTGGCGGTCGCCGCCGGTTGCACCCTGGCCAGCCAAGGCGTCTATGCCCAGGCCATGGAAGTCGTGACGGTCGAAGCCGTTCGCGAGATCGTCGTCGGCAAGTCGCCGATCGGCGCACCAATCAAGGAACTGACCATTCGTTCGCGCGTCAGCTACGCGGACCTCGACCTGACCACCGCCGCCGGCGCTGCGACGCTCGAAAAGCGCGTCAAGGACACCGCTGCTTCGTCGTGCAAGGAAATCAAGGTCGACGTGCCCGTCGAGGGCTGGACGATCGATCGCTGCATCCGCGAGGCGACCGACGACGCGATGGTGCAAGTGGGCAAGGCCGTTGAAGCCGCGAAGGCCGCGAAGAAGTAATCGAGCCGCAAGCTCGAGAAGCGACAGGCGGGTGACCTCACGGTCACTCGCCTTTTTTGTGCCATCTACGCGAGCTGCTGCGCCACCGCACCGGCCGCACGTTCGCCCGACTCGATCGCCCCTTCCATGCCACGTGCAATCACCGACGTGTGTTCACCGCAGAAATGCACGCGACCCCGTGGCTGGAACATCGCGGGCAGGAACTTCGTGACCGTGCCTGGATTGAAGTAGGCCCACGCGCCGCCGGCGAACGGGTCCTGCTCCCAGGAATGCTGTCCGATCACCCGCAGCGCGCCCTTCGCCGCAGGTCGCATCTGCTCGATCTGCGACACGACGTAGCGAGCTGCTCCTTCCTTGCCGAGGCGGTCGAGGTGCCGCGCGCCCGGCCCGAACGCGGAGACGAGCAGGCTCGACACCTGGTCTTCTTTCGCTTCGTGATAGACCGCGGAAACCCGGCCGATCGGGGAATCGGTCCACATCGAGGGCTCGAGGTCGTCGTCCTCCCAGAACGGACGCGCGGCCTGCAGCGCGACCTGGTGGATCGGCTGGTACGGCAGCGATTTCACGGCTCGCCCCTGCATGCCTTGCAGGTCCGGCCGCAGGTCGATGCGCCGCAGCGTCGTGAAGGGCACGGCGCACACGACGGCACGCGCCGTGTATCGAGTGCCGTCGGCAGCGCGGACCGTGACGCCGGTCGCCGTCGATTCGATGGCCTTGACGGTCTGCTTGAGACGCACCGGCTGTTGCAATTGCGCGGCCATCGCGAGCGGGATGTTCTGGTTGCCACCCGTCGCCTGCAGCATCACCGGCTTGGCCGACTTCTGCGCCGCCGTGAATGCGGACACGTACGCCATCATCAGCGCGGAGATGTCCTTCGCGTTCAGTCCGTAGGTCGGAATCGTGTCGTACGCGATGTCGATCATCGGGTCGGTCGCGCCCTGCTTGCGCAGGAAGTCGCGCATCGAGATGTCGAGTGGCGCGTTCCTGGCGTCGTACCAGCCCTCGGTCGACGTGAGCGGATTTTCCTGGCTCGTCACCAGCGGCACGTACTGCCACGGCATCATTTCGCGCAGCGCGGGCGGGAACGGATTGCGGGACGAGTCGGCCCACTCCGAGCGGCTCATCGGCTTACCGTCGAGCACCAGCGTGAACTTCGAATGCTTCGACAGCCTCGGTACCTGGTCCTCGAGCGGCACGGCGACCCGCGTCGCGACGTCCATCAGGCGCCGATAATCGCCGTAGATGATGTTGCCGCCGGCTTCAGGGACACCCTGGACGTTGCCGAACGTGAAGACGCGTCCACCCACGCGGTCCCGACCCTCCAGCACGAGCACCTTGAAGCCCTTCTGCTCCAGGGCCCAGGCCGCCTGCAGTCCGGACAGGCCGGCTCCGATCACGATGACATCCGCCGTGTCTTCGGTGGACCAGGCTCGCCGTCCGGCCAGCAAGGTGGCGCCGGTCAGCACGCCTGAGTGCAGCAGGAATTCGCGGCGGGAAATGGTCATCGGCAGCACACCTCCGAAAGCACGGCCGGCATTCCAGCCCCTGGGTACGACCGGCTATTTGACGGTGACCGCCGCCCGAACGGTACGCGTATTTCTACGGGCGGGGGATTGACCGACGGCTGGCGAGCCCGGATTTGCAGGCAATGTCGCCGTCAGCGGCGCTCCATCTCGACGATCGCGGTGCGGCCGGTCAGGACCGCGAAGGAATTCATCCGCGCGAGGTGCTCCCGGTTTTCCGCGTGTATCGCAGGAGTCTTGCGGCGGGCGTGCATCGCGACGATCGCTGAACCGAGCATTCACCAGCGGCCACAGGACCAGCAGGGCCGCCGAACCGGACTTGACGCGATCGGTGGAGCAGCCGGTCACCCGGAAGCCGGCCTTCTCGGCCATGTACGAGATGTAGTAGATGGACACCGGGTGGATGTGGCCGCCGACGTGTTGCGGATCGTACCCATGGATCGGCAGCGGACCGAACAATTCCGGAAAGCCGGCCAGCAACGTGCGCACACGCGATGTCAGGCTGAGGACGTTCGGCGTCGTCAGCACGAAGCGGCCGCCGGGCCGCAGCACTCGATGCACCTCGCGGAAGAACAGGAACTGGTCTTCGAGGTGCTCGAGCACCTCGACCGAGTACGCGAGATCGACGCTCTGGTCGGCGAGCGGCAGTCCACCGTGCAGGTTGATGGCATGGCACCGGACCTCCGGTACGTGAAAGTTATCGGGAAACAGGTCGCAGGCCTCGAGCTTCGCTGCGTACCCCTTGCTCCTGATCAGGTCGTGGACGCGCCGCGCGAGGTAGCCTTCGCCGGCGCCGATGTCGAGCACACTGCCCGCACGCGCCAGGTGCGACTCCAGCAGCGCGAGCACCTTCGCATTGGTCTTGGGCAGCGAATAGGAAACCGGTGCCGGCGCGCCGGTCACCGCGGGATTCGTCATTGTGTCCTCACCTGCTGCATCGCCGGGTGTGCAGCAGCAATGCCCGGCTTCGCGAATTCGGTACCCGAGAGAATAGCGTCAAGACGCGCCTGCTGCTCGCGTCGCACGGGTGACGCCGTCAGTGTCGCGCGTTCTTTCTCCTCTCCGCTGGCACCGAGGTGGCGGACGAGCAGGTCACTCGTGCGTTGTTCGACGACGAGCGTGTCGCCGGCGACGGCGGTAAACGCGCGTTGCTCGAACGGAACGATGTCGACGTCGAGCCTGGCGGCCTGGCCCGTCAGCCGCCATGTGTAGCGCCGGCCGCGCTTCGAGTGCTCATAGCGTGCGCTCAAGACACCCGCGCCAACCCGCGCGGTGAAATCGACATTGGCGAACGTCCTGGGCAGCCGGGGCGCCAGGCGAATCACTCCCTGCTCCAGGTCGGGCTGGATACCTAGAAAGCCCTGGTACCACACGCGCAGCTGCTCGGCGTTCGACCAGCCCTGCAGGTAGGTCCCCGTAAGCCGTGGCGCCGATTCGCCGGGATGCGGGTACGCGTCTAGGTTCTCCGGCAATCCGCCGACTACGCCACGAGTGAGTGCGATTTCGTTCGTGTTCACGAACAGTTGCCAGGCCAGGTCGGCCTGGCCCAGTTCGATCATGCGCTGCATCGCGATGCCGTTGAGCCAGGGCCAGACCGCGCCGTTATGGTAGGCCGCGTCCTTGTGATAGTGCCCGGGCGCCACGTGGTACGGATGAAAGTCCGGATCGCCCTGGTCGAGCGTCGCCGTACCCCACGGATACACCAGCGCCTCCCAGGCCTGTCGGGCTGCGTGCGCGGCATCGGCTGGCTGGTCCAGCAACTGCAGGCTGAACAGCGCGTTTGGTCGCACCTGCTGGTCAGGCACGTCCCGCGCATCGAGATGATCCGCGATGCGGCCGGTCGCCGGATCCACGAAGTCGCGCGCGAACCGGCTGCGCAGCCGATCAGCCGCGGCTGACCAGCGCGTGGCCGATCCGGTGTCGCCAAGCAGGGCCGCGAATTGCGCACCTGCCCGCAACTGTTCATACCACAACGCCTGGATGTCGTTGGCGCGCGTGCTGCGCGGCGAATACGAAACCTTGTCGGGTTCGCGGCGTGCATCCATCCACGTCTCGTTGTCCGCGTGCACCAGGTAGCCCGAGGCGTCAGTGAAATTCGCGAGCGCGCCATCGATGCTCGCCTGCACGTTCGGATACAGCTCGGCCACGATGGAGCGATCGCCCGTGTAGCGCACGTAGTCGCGCAAGGCGATGACCCAACGGGGCGTGCCATCGGTCGTGTGGTAATCGATGCTGCCCGGCTTGACGATGTTCGGCAGGCGCCCATAGAAACGGGAGGCGCGATCGAGGTCCTGGAACTTCGCGAACGACGTCAGGATGTTGCGGGCTTCCTCGAAATGGCCCGTGACGAGCGTGGCGCCGGGCAGCGAGATGAAACTGTCGCGGCCCCAGTACTCGTTGAACCAGGGCAATCCCGCGTAGATGCCATCACCGCGTTGGCGTGTTACCAGCGAATCCGTCGTCAGCTGCAAACAGCGCAGCGCTCCCTGCAGCCTGGAGTCAGCGCTGGCCAGGTAATGATCGCCATTGATCACGCTTTCGAGTCGTGCGCGCCGCTCGGCTTTCCATGCTGGCGTCCCCGCGACCGCCTGTTCGAGGAGCTTGCGGGCAGCTTCGCGCGAGGAGCCCACGGCGATCAGGAAGCGATTGCCGCTGCGGCCCACCGCGATGTGATCGACGGTGCTCGAGTTTGCTTCCTGCGTTGCCGTGTATTCGTCGATGCCCTGCGCACTCTGCACGGCAGCGACGGTGTCACCCGTCAACTTCATCGCCACATCACCTTCGCCGCCGCTGACCTCCACCTCGACCACGTCCTGCCCGTCGAATAGTCGCAACGTCTCGGTGATTCCCTGTGGATAAGTGCGTATCAATGCGTCCGGCCTGACCACGACGTTGGCCGTCAGTGGATCAAGCGCTGCTGCGGCGACGCTCAGCTGGTAGTCGCTGAAGATGCGACGGCCGGCGATGTTGAAGCCACGAAAGAAGGCATGCTCGGGGTGGTCGTTGCGATGCGTCTGCGTGTAATAGAACGCCGACTGCTTGTTGGTGAAGGAGACGGCGCGGTTCTCTCTTGCGCTGACAGGGATCGCCAGCGAGTCGAGCGATGCCGCGCGCGTGGTCGTTGGTGTCGCCGACTGCTGCGGGATGGACTGACAGGCAGCCAGCAGCACAGCCGCAGTCGTGCACAGCCAGTTCACTGGAAATCGGGACGTTGGCATGCAACAGACCTTATAGAAAAGCCATTGACCTGTCCCGCGAAGTCATTGCTTGCGGGTGCGGGGGCTACAGCGCAATTCTGGGACACGACGGGTTCGGAGTATCCTTGCGCCAGAATCAGCGAGACCCGGACGCCTGGGTTCGCGAATAACCCGGGACCCGTTCATGACCAATCCTCCCTCGCTTCCACGGCACGCCCGCGTCGTCATCGTCGGCGGCGGCGTCATCGGCACGTCGACCGCGTACCACCTCGCATTGATGGGGTGGCAGGACATCGTGCTGCTTGAGCGGCACCAGCTCACGGCCGGCACCACGTGGCATGCGGCCGGCCTCATGGTCACGTACGGCTCGACATCGGAGACCTCGACCGAGATACGCAAGTACACGCGCGACCTCTACGGACGGCTCGAAGCCGAGACCGGGCAGGCGACCGGCTTCATGCCCATCGGCTTCATCGAAGTGGCGTCGGACAAGGACCGCCTAGAGGAATTCCGGCGCGTCGCCGCGTTCAACCGCTACTGCGGCATCGACGTGCAGGAAATCTCGCCGCGCCAGGTGCAGGAGCTTTTCCCGCTGGCGAAGGTGGATGACATCGAGGCCGGCTTCTACGTCAAGGAAGACGGCCGCGTGAACCCGGTCGACGTCACCATGGCGCTGGGCAAGGGCGCGCGCATGCGCGGCGTGAAGATCTTCGAGGGCGTGCCGGCCACCGGCGTGCTGCAGAAGAACGGGCGCGTCACCGGCGTGAGCACGCCGTACGGCGTCATCCAGACCGACTACGTCGTCAACTGCGCCGGTCTCTGGGCGCGCGAACTGGGCGCGATGTCGGGTGTCGCGATTTCGAACCAGGCGGCCGAGCACTACTACCTGATCACCGAGGCGATCAAGGACCTGCCGCCGAACATGCCGGTGCTCGAGGATCCTTCCGCCTACGGCTACTACCGTCAGGAAGGCGGCGGACTGATGGTGGGGCTGTTCGAGCCGGTGTGCGCGCCGTGGAAGATTGAAGGTTCACCGACCGATACGCCCTACCTCGACCTCGAACCCGACTGGGAGCGCATGGGCCCGTACCTCGAGACGGCCATGTCACGTGTCCCGATCACGAGCCAGGTCGGCATGAAGAAATTCTTCTGCGGGCCGGAGAGCTTCACGCCGGACCTGAAGCCGATCGTCGGCGAGGCTCCGGAGTTGCGCGGCTACTTCGTCGCGGCGGGCCTGAACTCCATCGGCATTCTCACGGGCGGCGGCCTCGGTCGCGTCATGGCGCACTGGATCATCAACGGCCTGCCCGACGTCGACGTCACCGGCATGAACATCGATCGCGTGCTGCCGTTCCAGGCCAACCCGGAGTACCGGCGTTCGCGCACGGTCGAGTCGCTCGGCATGGTCTACAAGTGCCATTACCCGACGCACACGCTGAAGACCGCGCGCGGCGCACGTCGCTCGCCCTTCCACGATCGACTCGCGGCGCAGGGTGCGTACTTCATCGAGACCAGCGGCTGGGAATCTCCCGGCTGGTACGCAGGCGCCGGCAAGACGGCCGATCCGGGCCCGGACACCTGGGGCCGACCCACCTGGTGGCATCACTGGGAAGCGGAACACCGTGCCGCGCGCGAGAACGTGATCGTCATGGACATGTCTTTCATGGGCAAGTTCATGGTGCAGGGACGCGATGCCGGCAAGTGCCTGAATCGCATCTCGGCGAACAACGTCGACGGCGCCACCGGCGAAATCACTTACACGCAGTGGCTCAACCCGCAAGGCAAGCTCGAAGCCGACCTGACCGTGACCAAGCTCGCGGATGACAGGTTCTTCGTCGTCGTGACCGACACGATGGTCCGTCACGCCGAGACCTGGATGAAACGCAACATTGCGTTCGATGCACACGCGTTCGTCACCGACGTGACGTCCGGTTACGGCCAGCTCAACGTGCAGGGCCCGCGCTCCCGCGAGTTGCTGCAGACACTGACAAGCGTCGACCTGTCCAACGAGGCCTTCCCGTTCCGCGCTGCGCGCGAGATCGACATCGGCTACGCGCGCGTGCTGTGCACCCGCATCACGTACCTGGGTGAACTGGGCTACGAGCTGTTCATTCCGTCGGACCAGGCCGTGCACGTGTACGACAAGGTCGTGGCGGCGGGCGAAAAATTCGGCGCGGTGCATGCGGGCCTGCGCGCGCTCGGCAGCCTGCGCATGGAGAAAGGCTACCGTGACTACGGGCACGACCTCGACAACACCGACGATCCGTACGAGACCGGGCTCGGCTTCGCGGTCGACCTGAAGAAGCCGGACGGCTTCATCGGCAAGGAAGCGCTGCTCGAGCGCAAGGCCAGGGGCCCGCTGCAGCGGCGACTGGTCGCCGTGCTCGTCAAGGATCCCGAGCCGCAGCTGTTCCACGCGGAAATCATTCGCAGGGACGGCGAGGCCGTGGGGTACGTGCGCGCGGCGTCCTATGGCCATACGCTGGGCGGTGCGGTCGGCCTCGCGTTCCTCGAGCCGAAGCAGACGGTGGACGAGGCCTACCTGACGTCGGGCACCTGGGAGGTCGAGATCGCCGGCAAGCGGTATCCCTGCGCCGTGTCGGCGCGTCCGCTGTACGACCCGAAAGGCGACCGGATCAAGCTTTGATGCATCGCACGTGCTGCGCGAACGACTGGACTCTTTGACGGATCTTCCAGGTCGTACTGTCCTTCCTGTCCTTCCTGTCCTTCCTGTCCTTCCTTTTCCTACTGACCGGTCGCGACCAGGACGTGTTGCGCTTCGTTGGTGGCGCCCGTCGCGTCGCAGCCGCCACTGCGAACCCACAGGCAAAGCGCTTCGATTCCGGCCGCACCCTGCACGTCGCACTGGACCAATCGATAGCCTGCCGGACGGGGATCGAGCACGCCCCGTGGCAGTATCCACGCATCGAAGGCCTGCGTGTTCCAGCGGGCTCGATCCCAGTCGAGCAGGTAGAGCGGCAGGTTCCGGTGCATGGACGAATAGCCTCCCGTCCAGGACCACCCAACGAGTAAACCCACGCCACAGTGCGCCTCTCTCCCGGCGCGTGACATCAGCTCGACACCGGCGCGACCGCGTGTCCACTCTGGTCGCATCGTTGGTGCAGTGGCCAGTGCGATTGACGACGCCAGCCACGCAACGCAAGCCATCAATAGCGCACCCCCGGATGCCGCACTGCCTGCTCGCCTTTGCTGGAACCAGCGCAGCAATTCTCCCGATCCCAGCGCCGCGCAGAACACGATGAGCAGCAACGCCGGATAGATGAACCGAAACTCCTTGTGTGCGACTGCGCTGTGCGCAAGCACGACCGTCACCGCCACGACCAGCGGCAGCGGCTCCCGGCGAGCACCCCATAGTGCCAGCAGCGCAATGACCGGCAACGCGTAGCGCCAGCGCTCGACCAGCTGCAGGGCATACCAGCCCGCGCCGCTCGTGCCATACACGTGGCTGCGCGCCTGCAAAATGTTGGCGCGGAAGTTGTTGACGATCGACGCGAATGGTTCTGACCAGGCAAGGCCATCCGCGATTCCCAGCGCCAGCAGCGGAATCGCGGTGCCGACGAGCATGGGCGCCCAACGAGCGCGGAATTCCGCGCGGCAACGCCAGGCCGCTGCCAGTGCAAGCGCAGGTGCCAGGTGGAAGCGGAAGACGAACGCCCCGGCGAGGCAGACTCCAGCAAGAAAGTCGTGGCGGGCAGAGCGGGGTTCACGCCCGGCACACAGGTACACACCGGCAAAAAGGAAGGCGGAAGCCACGACCTCGCCGAGTGCCCGCGCGCCGAAATAGACGAGTTCGAACCACGTGCACAGCACCACTGCGGCTAGGACCGCATGACCGATCCCGTGCCTTCGTGCCCACACGAAGCCGATGACGACCGTAGAGGCCGAGAGAGCGGCGACCAGCGCCTGTGCCAGCAAGCGGTAGGCGCCGGTCCCCGGCGCAAGCGCATCGCCCAGCCACATCGGTCCCGCCAGCAGCACAGGCAGCAGCCAGGAGCGCGCACCGTCGCGAAATTCCCAGGGCACGAGACCGTTGCCGAACACCAGGCGATGCGCCTGCTCGAGCGACTGCATGACTTCGTCCGGGTAGTGGATACCCGGCCAGAAGATCGGCACGGCCATGCGCAGCACGAAGGCCGCGATGAAAATTGCGGCCAGCGCCGTCAGGCGTGCGCCTTGCCCGGAGGCCGCGAGCGCGTGACTTGGCATCACTGGCTGCGTTGCTCGCGGTCTTCGCGGAACGTCCAGTACGAGTTCAGGAAGTAATTGACCGCGGTGGCCGGCACGATGCCGATCAATTGATGCACCTGCGGCGCCACGTCCGGGAACAAGTGCGACAGCAGCACGAACGTGCCGTAACTGATGCCGAGGGCCACGAGCGACACCGCATTGAACTTCAGGCCCTTGATCCGCTTGCGGGCCCGGGTCTTGCGCTGGCGGAAGGTCCAGAAGTTGTTGAGGAAGAAGTTGGAGACGATCGACGCCTCGATCGCGAGCGGCGACGCCAGGAACTTGTTCATGCCGGTCGACAGCAGCCAGGTGAACACGCCAAGGTTGACCACGACACCGGTTGCGCCAACGGCCGCGAACTTGAGGAACGTGCGCGAGGACTGGAATCGCAGCCACGCAGCACTGGCGACGAACTCCAGCACGTCGCGGAAGCCGAGCTTGGACTCACCGACCTTGCGGTCGATGAAGTCGACGGGAACTTCGACGACCTTCGCGCCCTGCATCACGGCGGCGTGCAGCAAGGCGACCTGGAACGCATAGCCTTGCACGCGCAGGTCATCCAGGTCGATCGCGCGCAACAGGTCACCGCGGATCGCCCGAAATCCGGCGGTGCAGTCACGCACGCGATAGGTGCCGGCGATGTAGCGCGCGACGATGTTCCCGCACAGGGAAGCGGCCCGCCGGTGGGCACCCCACTCCCGCGGTATCGTGCCGCCCTGCACGTAGCGGCTGCCGATGACGAAGTCGGCGCCATGGTCGATGTTCGTCATCAGGCGCGGCAGGTCCTGGGGCAGGTGCGAGAAGTCGGCGTCCATCTCGAAGACGGCGTCGGCGCCGAGCACGTCGAGCGCGTAGTGCATGCCACGCACGTAAGCTGCACCGAGTCCGGCCTTCTGGCCCGCCAGCAAGTGCAGGTTCGGACGCCCTGCCTGCAACCGCCGGATCACGTCCGCCGTGCCGTCGGGCGAGGAATCATCCACCACGAGCACGTGCATGTCGTGGTCCATGCGCGCGAACTGCTGTTCGAGCGCGTGCACCAGCGGCTCGACGTTGTCGCGTTCGTTGTAGGTCGGAACGATGACGACGACTTTCATGGCAATCTCGTGGTCATCCGTTCGCGCGACGGGACAGCGCTTGCATTTGAGCGGGCCAGCGCATATTCAATCGTGCCCATGACCTCACGCGTTGCCGCGGGCTTTGGATCGACAATCGGGCGGGGCGCGTTCCTGGCCGGCGTGGCATTGGCGGTGCTCGTGGTCGCCGTCCTTGCGGCGCGCTGGCAGCCATTATGGTACGACGAGCTGTTCACGCTATACGTGGCGAGCGAAACGTCGCTGGGCGCAACACTCAGGGCCCTGCTGGCCGGCGCCGACACCAACCCTCCCATCGACTACGTGCTGCGGCATGCCAGTCTCGCCCTCCTCGGCGATTCGGCCATGGCGTTTCGTTGGCCGTCCGCGCTGGCATTCGTCGGGGGCCTGTTCGCCATCTATGCGTTTGTCCGCCGACGCACGGGGTTCGTGGCTGCTGCAGCGGCGTTCGCCTTGCCGGTCCTGTCGGTGGCGACGTATTTCTCGCATGAAGGCCGGGCCTACGCGCTGCTGTTTGCATCGGCACCGGTTGCGCTCTGGGCGTGGCAGCGCGCGACCGAACGTGAACGCCCGGCCGCACGACTTCTGACGTTATTCCTGGCGTTGTGCCTGGGCCCGTATTCGCACTATTTCGGGGTGCTGAATTTCGTGCCCATCGCCGTGGGCGAAGGGTGGCGGAGTTACCGCCGGCGCACCCTGGATGCGGGCATCGTCGGCACGGTCGCTGCAGCCTGTATTGCAGCCCTGGGGTTGCTCGTGTTCGCCCGCTCCGCGACGACCATGAAGCAGGCGTTCTGGGCATCGGGTTATCGGGCTGCGGACATCCCGGGGTACTACACCGGCTTACTCGGCTGGGCCGGGTGGGCCTGGGTGGCGGCACTCGCGGTCGCGGCGTGTCTCGTCGTCATTGGCCGTCGCCGTCGTCCCGAGGCGGCGCCAAGCGCAAGGCTGCCACAACACGAGATCGTCGCCGCCTGCGTGCTGGCGCTGACCCCAGTCTCGGCGTTCGTGCTGGCCGGGCTGTTCACCGGCGCGCTGACCGCGAAATACGCGATCGCGTTCGTGCCGGGCGTGGCGATTCTCTTCGGGTACCTGCTGTCGGTCATCGAGGGCTGGCAGCGGCCGGCGGCGCTGCTGGCATTGGGTGTGGTGACGCTGCTCGGCATCGGCCGGTTCACCGCGGATGCGCTGGCCTATCGCGACGACGTGCCGTTGCCGCTGCGGCTGGGCGCCCTGCTGCCGCAGGGATCGACGCTGCCTATCGCGTTCGATTCGCCGCACCTGTTCCTCGAGACCGTGTACTACCAACCGCAATTTGCGGACGGACGCTTTCAGTACCCGATGGATGCAGCGACCGCGCTCGCTGTGCGCGGCTTCAACAACGATGAAATCGCGCTGCGCGGACTCGCCACGATCAAGCCGCTGAGTGTAGTGGATTACCGCGATTTCCTGCTGCACAACCGCGAATTTCTCGTGGTCTTCAGTCGCGACTTCTGGCCAGGCCTGGTGGCCGCCCTCAAGCGCGACGGCTACTGCCTTCAGCCCATCGCCGAAGACGGCACGACGGTGCTGCTGCACGCATTTCCGGGATGCCACAGATAGCGCGCGAATTCTGGATCGAGACTGCTTCGCGTTCGGAGAATCGTCATGCAGCGCGCGTAAAATGAGGTTCAGGTCCCGGCAGCATGCCGAGGAGACTGTATGACGCACGCCTTCATTCGCCGCGCGCAGCGACTCGCGCTACTTCCTCTTGTGCTGATGGCATTCGCGACGCCTGCCATTGCCGCCGACGATTTCGACTACACGTACCTCGAACTCGCGTACAGCATCGACAGCACGATCGAGGCGTTCGGGCAGTCGTTCGATTCGGACGACAGCTACCGGATCGACGGGTCGTACCGGTTCAACCGGCACGTCTTCGCCACCGCCCAGTACTACTCTGCCGGGTACGACTTCGAGGGCGACGCCGACTTCGGCCTGTCCGGCTATTCACTCGGCGTCGGTTACACGGGACGCATCGGCGGCGGCGACGCGATACCCGTCGACTGGTTCGCGGTGCTCAGCTACGAGCACAACGACACGCACAGCCAGCTGCACGACGTGGACCAGGACGAAGGCCTCGACGGTGCCGGATTGAAGCTCGGCATCCGCGCAGCGGTCACCGACCGCCTCGAATTGATGTTCACCGCGTACGAACAGTCGTACGGCAGCGATCTTCTGCAGCGCAACGGCGACTTGAACGGGTTATCGTTCGAGCTGGGCGGAGCGCTGCAGCTGCAGGGCAATTACAGCCTGACGGCATCGTACCGGACCGGCGAGCTCGACTACCTGACGCTGCCGAACTATCCGTCAAAGTACAACCTGGAACTCGACCGCGACGAGGTGTTCGTTGGCGTCCGGTGCGCGTTCAAGTAGTAAAAGACCGCGGGAACGATCACGCGCTGGACGCTGTCTTACTCAGCGACGTGACGGGGAATCACTCCTCGAGGAGCGCCGCGAAATGATACGGAGCGCAGGAACAGCCCTGGTTGGCGCTGCGGTGCTTGCCGCATCGGCGGGCTGCGCCTCCCAGGACTCGTTCGGCCTGCCGGAACTGACTCCGCGAGGCGCGCAGCCAAGCGTCCAAGTCTATCCAGGCTACGGGGCGGGTTATGGATATGGGTACGGCTATGGTTACCCCAACGGCTACCGGCCGGGTTATGGCTACGGCTATGCCGACCCCTATTACGCCGCGCCGGGGCCCTACCCCTATGCCTACGGGTATGGCTACGACCCCTACCTGCGGTATGTGCCCTACCCGCGGTACGTCGTCGTGCCGTGCGCGGACAACAACCGCGATGGCCGCTGCGACAGCCGACCGCCGAAGGATCGCGATCACCACGGCGACGGCCATAGCGGTGACCCTGACCGCGACGACCAACCGCGAGCGGTGCCGGTGCCTGCACCGGTGGTGCAGCAGCCTGCGCGGGTCCGACCCGAATCACGCCGCGCGCTACCGCCGGATGCAACGGCTCCACGAGCTCCTCGCGTGGGCAGAAGTCGCCCGTCCACGACCGGCGATGACGTCACGCTGTCGCGTCCGACGCAAGAACCCTGAATCCGGGCGGCTTCGTCGTCGATAATGTTTCGATGACGACGCCTGCAAAGAAAAGCCTGCAGCCCAGCACGCTCCGCATCGGCCACCGCTATCGGCCATCGCGGCTCAATGGTCCGTACGACGCGCTGATCATCGGCTCCGGCATCGGCGGCCTGACGACGGCTGCACTGCTGTCCGAACTCGGCTGGCGCGTCGCAGTGCTCGAGCAGCACTACACGGCCGGCGGCGCCACGCACAGCTACGAGCGCAACGGCTACGAGTGGGACGTCGGCGTGCACTACATCGGCGACATGGGCGGCGCAACGATGTCGCGCCGGCTCATGGATTTCCTGACGCAAGGCAACGTCGCCTGGGCGCCCATGGACGCGCACTACGATCGCTTCTTCATCGGCGACCGCACCTACGACGCCGTCGCGGGCCCGGCAGAGTTCCGCGACAACCTGCTCGCGCACTTTCCGCGCGAGGCCGCTGCGATCGATCGCTACCTCGAACTGCTGCGCGAAGTCTCGCGTGGCATGCGCACGTTCACGCTCGACCGCACGCTGCCGTCCTGGGCTGCCACGCTCGCAGGACCGATCCTGCGGCGCCGCTTGCCCCGCAACTTCCAGCGCACGACGTGGGAAGTCCTATCGGAGATCACGTCCGACCCCGAATTGATCGCCGTGCTGACCGGTCAATGGGGCGATCTTGGCTTGCCGCCGAAGCGTTCGTCATTCGTAGTGCAGGCCCTTATCGCGCGGCACTACATGCACGGCGGCTTCTATCCCGTGGGCGGCGCCTGGCGCATTGGCGAAGCGATCCTGCCGCGTATCCGCGCCGCGGGCGGCGAAGTATTCACTTACGCGCGCGTCGATGAAGTACTGCTGCGCGACGGCAAGGTGCGCGGCGTACGCATGGCGGACGGTCACGAAATCGACTGCAAGGTCGTGATCTCGAGCGCCGGTGCGATCAATACATTCACTAAGCTGCTGCCACGGCAGGCGGTGCAGGAGCACGGCTACGACAGGCTGCTCAAGACCGTGAAGCCGAGCATCGGCCACCTCGGCGTCTACATCGGCCTGAAGGGGACGGCGCAGGAACTCGGCTTGCCGAAAACCAACTACTGGATCTACCCGGGCGGCAACGATTACGACGGTGCGCTCGAGAGGTTCCTGCAGGACCCGCACGGCCCGTTTCCCGTCGTGTACGTTTCGTTCCCCTCAGCGAAGGATCCGTCGTTTGAACAGCGTCATCCGGGGCGCTCGACGATCGAGATCGTGGCGCCGGCGCCGTACGAAATCTTCGAGCAATGGGCGGACAGCACGTGGGGCAAACGCGGCGACGATTACGACGCGCTGAAGCAGTCGTACGGCGAGCGCCTGCTCGAACACCTCTACGACAAGGTGCCGCAGGTGCGCGGGCGAGTCGATTACTGGGAAGTGTCGACGCCGCTGTCGATGCAGCACTTCTGCGGTTACGGGCGCGGCGAACTCTACGGCCTCGACCACGATCCCGAACGTTTCCGCCAGGACTGGCTGCGGCCACGCACCCGCATCAAGGGGCTCTGGCTCGCCGGGCAGGACGTGATGTCGTGCGGTGTCGCAGGCGCCATGATGGGCGGCATGGCGTCTGCAGCGGCAATTGCGGGACCGCGGCGCATGGTCCCGGTGATGAAGCGGATCTTCGGCTGAATCCAGCCAGCGACTGCGCTGCTGCTATTTCTCCGGGCCGCTCGGCATCGTCCACTCCCCGGTCTGGGTGCTGAGCTTGTGGCAACTCATGCAGTCGCTCTTGTACGTCGTCACGTAGGCGTTGTTCGTGCCACCGACAAGGTGCACCAGGTGCAGCAGGCGTGAAAAAGGCGGTGCCTTCTTCGAGCCGGCGTCGTGGCAGTCGAGGCAGGCACCCGGAATGTCCTCGAGCGAGTCTTCCGCGGCGGGATGCTTGCCCTTCAGCGTGAGTCCAGCCGGCGAACTTGCCTTGCTCTTCGCGAGCAGGCCGGGCTCGATTTTTCCCGCCGTCCATTGCGTAAGGGCAACGCTCAGGCGTTGGTCCTTGCCTTTAGCCTTGTCGACAACGTGGCAGCTGATGCAGCCGTTCGGATAGGGATCGACGGCAGCGCTGCCGATCGTCGGCAGGACGAACAGAGTCGTGAACAGCAGGGACGCGGCCAGGATTTTCCGTGGATGATTGCTCATGTCGCACACCTCGTGACGTGGCGCGACGCACATGGCCTGCCGAACCGTGCCGCGGACCGGGGACGGTCAGCGCAGGTCAGCGTCGTTCAAGGTCATCATCCGCTCGTCGGCGGATGCAGGCAAATGGGGACGCTTACCGGTCGATCGACAGGTCGAGCGCGGTCAGTGCCTCGAACAGTTCGCGAACGAATACCAGCATGGCCGTGACCAGGGCCAGCAGCGAGCCGATGAAGAGAAACGTGCAGGGAACCGTCATGTTCCACGCGAGCAGCAGTCCCAGGAACAGCCCGATGATGAGCAGGCTCACCAGGGCCACGCTCGTCGCGCTGAGCGCGAGCGCGAACCGGATCAGGCGTGCGCGATTGCGCAGCACTGCGAGCTGGGTGTCGAGCATTTCCCGGTTCGCGTCGACAGCCGTGCGCCGCTCCGCTGCAACGATACGCGTGCGATCGACGATGCGTCCGAGGCGGGCGCTCAGAGTGAGCAGCAGGAGCCCCACGCCCGAGATGAGGACCACGGGTGCGATGGCGGCCTGGATGATCTTGAGGAGGTCGGCAGGATCGATGGCAAAGCAGTTCACGGTTGGACTTCGCTGGCATGGAAGGCACGGGGTGCGGGGTGGCGTCATTATCCGCTCGCCTGGCTGCTCCTGGATGATTTGCACCCTGCCGTGGCCCGGGTAGCCGCGTTACCGCTATTGTTCCCATTCAGAGCTGACGACCCAGGAGATTCTCGTGAAGCGCCTTGGTTTGCTAACGCTAGGCCTGATTGCTGCACCCGGCAGCGCCTCAGCCGATGAGTCCCCAGCGAACAATGACGAGTCGCAACGCTGGGCTTACGTGGCGAACGGCCAGGATTCCAACGGACTGAAGGACTTCCTCAGGCGATATCCCAATAGCACGCACGTTCCCGAGGCACGCGCCCTGCTGCTCAAGCGACGCCTGCAGCCCCAGGGCAAGCTGGTCAGTGGCGGTGCCCGGTGCGCGAACATCCTCGATGAACGTGCGCAAGGCTTGCTGCGGGGCTATCCCGGGTCACCCCAGTTTGCTGCATACGATTTCACGATACCGCCCGGGTTGCTGGCCCAGAACTCGACGTTGGAATTCCGCCCGCATGGCGCGGCATCGGAGCCTGTGCCGATCGAGGACGTGATCGCCCTGGACGTGATTGCCCAGCGCAACGGCGGTTGCACTCTGCACCTGCGCTGGGGCATTGGCAGTGGTCTACCCGACGACTGCCGCTGTGCACCCATGGACGCCTCATACGTATTCGAATCCCGTCTCGCCAACCATGTGCTCACCGGTTACTCGCAGTTCCAGGGTGCAAATTCGGTGTGTGCGGCCAATGGCACGGACCATCGAAACGACATCGAGGCCTACCTGGATGAATGGATTGCGGCCAGGACGGGCTGGTTGCAGGCCACGCGCGACAGGCAGCAGCGCAATGAGACTGTGTTTCCGAGCGAGGCCGGCGAAGCGGACGAGACAGAATTCGCCTTACCGCAGGTGCGCGAGAGGAAGGTGCAGCAGGAAGCTTTCGACACTGCGCGACGCGCAATTGCCGCCAAGGCGCCGGACCAGCTGGGGCCGTATTGCCGGGAAGAACTTCCAAAGCTGATCGAGAACGCGCGCATGCGCACGGTGCTGTCGAGGACCCCAATGGGTTGACCGGGGTCCCGGACTGCGGGAGCTCAGCGCGCTGCCAGCGCAGGATTGCTGATGATGACTTCGACGCGGCGATTCTGCTGGCGACCTGCCGCCGAATCGTTGCTCGAGACCGGTGTGCTCTCCCCGGCTCCGCTCGTAGTCACCCTGCCCGCATCGATGCCGCGACGCACCAGGTGCGAGCGAACCGAGTCCGCTCGTCGCTCGGACAACAATTGATTGGAAGAGCTGCTGCCGACGCTGTCGGTGTGGCCTTCGATCATCACGGTGCGGGTCGGGTAGTTGCCGAGGAACGACACTAGCTGGTCGAGGTTGCTGGTAGCACCGGACCGCAGTTCCGCGGTGCCGGTCGCGAACAACACATCGCCCAGCGTCAGGACCAGTCCGCGATCGGTGACCTTCGCCTGCATGGCATCGATCTGCCGCTGCAGCTCCGCCGTCGCTGCATTCGCCGCGTCTGCATCGCCACGTGCCACGTCGGCATCGTTGCGCGCCACGTTCGCCGCGGCCTTGGCGCTGTCGGCTTCGCGCGTCCGCGAATCCAGTCGGGCCGTTTCGCGCTGCGAACTCAGGGCCGTACGCTGGTCTTCGGCATAACGGGTTTCGGCCTGCGCGCGGGCAATGTCGATCTTCCGATCGGCGAGGTAAACCCTGTGTGACACCAGGTCGATGTCTTTCTCCGGCTGCTCCGCGATGCGCACGGCAGCATCCGCCTGGTCGATGGCAACCGGGGCACGGCTCCCAAGAATGGGGTCCGCCTGCAGCGCGCTCAGCTTGGCGCGTGCAGCCGTTGCATCGTCCGGTGCCACGGGGGTGCCGGCACAGGCGGCAAGCAGGACCGTAGTCATGGCGGTCCCAAGAACAGTCTTCCTGGCGATGATCCAGGTGATCGGGTTGTTCATTTCGCTTCTCCTTCAACGCGCTGCAACTCGTCCACGAGCGTCCCCGTGCTGCGCTGCATTTCCTCATTCACGGCCTGGGCCTTGATCGACGTCGCCCGTGCAGTCGCGAGCTGAGCTTCCACCTGCGACTGTTCCGCGTACTGCCCGGCAGCAAGCATCTCCTTCGCCTGCACGGCCGTATTGGCGGACGCAAGCTTCGCCCTTGCTTCGCTCAGTTCTCCGGCAGCGTGTTTACCCGCGCCCGCCTGCTCGGCATTGGCGATCGCCAGTTGCGCCGCTTCGATCTGGGCCGTGGGTGCGGGTGTCGATGCACACGCTGAGAGCGCGAGGACGCCGGCCAGTGCGATCGCAATGCGCGCCCCGGAGTGGCCGCGAGTGACTGTTGGGGTGTTCATAGGATTCTCTGCGTGACTGAGGTGACGCGCCGAAGGCGCAAGGCACCAGGAGCACGACTATGCACGTCGCGGCTCGCCGCGTTCGTACGCGACCGCACACAAGAATGGGATTCTCATGCCGTATCAGAGGTCTCGCGACCGCGCCGGGCCCATTGCAGACGCATTTGCGATTGAGTGAACCAGACACCCGGTCAAGACGCGCTCTTGCATCCAGCACGCGCACGGTGTCTGCTTTCACGTCCAGACGCTTCCCTGCCCAGCACGCCATGCGCAACCTGATCCTCGTCCTGGGCGACCAGCTCGACATGGATGCCGCCGCGTTCCACGACTTCGACGCCGCGCGCGATGCCGCCTGGATGGCCGAGGTCGCCGAGGAATCGACGCACGTCTGGTCGAGCAAGCCGCGCACGGCGATGTTCCTGGCCGGCATGCGCCACTTCGCGGAGGCCCTGCGCGCAGCGGGGCGGCCGTTGCACTACACGGCCCTGGACGCCGACTGCAACCGCGGCAGCCTGCAGGCGCAGCTGCAGAGCGACATCGAGCGTCTGCGCCCGGCCCGACTGGTGATGACCTCGCCGGGCGATTGGCGGGTGCTGCAGGCGATAAGGACCGTGGCACAGGCCAACAGGTTGCCACTGGATATGCGCGAAGATCGCCACTTTTATTGCAGCGTGCGCGAGTTCGCAGCGCACGCGCGGGGCCGCGAGTCGCTGCGCTTGGAGTACTTCTACCGCGAGATGCGCAAGCGCCATGGCGTGCTGATGGACGGCGACGCAGGTGACGAGCCCGAAGGTGGCCAGTGGAACTTCGACGCCGAAAACCGCGAGGCCTTTGGTACCGCTGGGCCGGGAGCCGTGCCGCCGCGCGCGGCATTCGCGCCCGACGCAATCACCCGCGAGGTGATCGCCCTGGTCGAAGCACGCTTTGCCACCCACCCCGGACGGCTGGATAGTTTCGCCTGGCCGGTGACGCACGAGCAGGCGCTTGTGGCCCTGCAGCGCTTCGTTGCCGAACGCCTGCCGTTGTTCGGCCGCTACCAGGACGCGATGTGGCCGGACGACCCGTGGCTGTACCACTCGCACCTTGCGGCTGCGCTGAACCTGAAATTACTCAACCCGCGCGAGGTGGTGGCCGCAGCCGTGGCTGCATACCACGCGGGTGATGCGCCGCTATCGGCCGTGGAAGGCTTCGTGCGCCAGATTCTCGGTTGGCGCGAGTACGTGCGCGGCATCTACTGGACCCGCATGCCCGGCTACGTCGAACTCAACGAGCTGGATGCGCGCGAAGACCTGCCGAACTGGTACTGGAACGGCGACACCGACATGGCCTGCCTCCGCGACGCACTGGCGCAGA
The DNA here is from genome assembly GCA_963754535.1 of uncultured Gammaproteobacteria bacterium. Taxonomy (GTDB): domain Bacteria; phylum Pseudomonadota; class Gammaproteobacteria; order Steroidobacterales; family Steroidobacteraceae; genus RPQJ01. The sequence continues at coordinate 11,361 of CAVWGG010000022.1, read as the reverse complement.
CGCTGGCGCACGGCTATGCCAACCACATCCAGCGCCTGATGGTGACGGGCCTGTATGCGCTGATGCTGGGCGTGCAGCCAAGGCAGGTGCATGCCTGGTACCTGGCGGTCTATGTCGACGCCGTCGAATGGGTGGAGCTGCCCAATACGCTGGGGATGAGCCAGTACGCCGACGGCGGCCTGATGGCGAGCAAACCCTACGTGGCCACCGGCAAGTACATCCAGCGCATGAGTCCGCACTGCAAGGGCTGCCGCTACAACTCCGCGCAAAGAACGGGCGAGACTGCCTGCCCATTCACGACGCTGTATTGGGATTTCCTGATGCGCCACGAAGCCAGGTTGGCTGCGAGCCCGCGCATGTCGCTGCAGGTGAAGAACGTGGCGCGGCTCGGCGAAGCGGAGAAGAATGCGATCCGCGAGCGGGCAGCGGCAATCCGGCGCGGCGAGGTCGGGGAAGACTCTGAATCAACCGGCCAATGAAAGCTGAGGACGTCGGGTGATTCGGCCTTAGTTCGCGAGGTACTCGTCAGTACGCGTTTTGGGGAACTCCTCGATCAGACCGGCGACTGGTCGAGCCGCTCCAGCACTTCCGGCGCCTGGAATACGCGGTTGCGTTTGCGCTCATCGAGCAGACGCAGGATGCCGGCGTCGAGCAGGTTCTTGAAGGCGGCATTGGCTGCCGGCACCGACAGGTCGAGGGCCTTGGCCGCCTGGCTCACGGAGAGCACAGGATGACCGATCAGGAAGCGGGGCAGGCGGCGCGCCGCTGAATCGATCCGGTACCCGCTCAATTCTTCCTCCCAGCGCTCGGCGAGTGCGAGCAGGTCCTGCGCAATCGCAATTGAGTCATCGCATGACTCGATTACCGCTCGTCCAAGTAACTCGAGCCACGGAGCCCAATGACCACGCAGCTGAACCTCGGCGAGCGCCGTGTAGTACTCGCGCCGTGCGCGCAGCAACGCGCCGGAGAGGTAGAGCGGCGGGTAGCCTTCGGCCGCCAACAGGAGCGGCAGCAGCAGGCGACCCAAGCGGCCGTTGCCGTCATGGTAGGGATGGATGGTCTCGAACTGGGCGTGGGCGATGCCCAACTGCGCGAGCACCGATAGCGATGCTTGCTCGTCCTCGCGTGGCGCGTACTGCAGGATGCTCGCGGACATCTCCGTCATGCAGCGCGCGATCTCGTCGGGCGGCGCCGGCACGAATGTCGCGTCCTCGATCCGCCGGCTCGCGCCGAGCCACGCCTGGTTCTGCCGGTACGTGCCCCCGGCCCCCGGTCTGGGATCGTCCTGCATCAGCTGCGCGTGCAACTCATCGAGGAGTGCGAGCGTCAGTGCGGCGCGTCCGCCCTCGCGAATCCGATCGAGCCCGCGCTGCAGTGCCGTGACGTAGCGTTGGGTGACACGCACGTCCGCCGGCAGGCCGCCCGCGGTGTGCGTCGCCTCGTAGGTGAGCAGCTGCGGCAGGTCGGTCTGGGTGCCCTCGATCTGCGAGCTGGAGACCGCCTCGCGCCGCGCCAGTGTGCGCGTCACCATGTCTGCGTTCGGGATGTGCGCGAGCGCGCCCTGCAACCGGCCCAGCGCCGCGTGGGCCTCGGCGAAAATCGCGTCGTATGCACGGCCCGGCGGCAACGCACGGGGCGTCGGTGGCGCCACGAGCGCCCACGCGTTCGGGTGTCCCAGGGCGGGCACCAGATACGGTTGGCGGTCGGCCGCAACGTCCTCTCGACGCATGATCATCCTCGGCGAAGGGACCAGAGGCCTTATTAGTCCGGTACGTTTGTTAGTTTTATCACTATATCCTTTATTAATATAAACGATAAGTAACTGTTACTACTATATCCTTTATTAGCAGGGGTACCAATTTAAGGATGCGGGCACGGTCGGGCCCAAGATCAGCGTGCTTTCGGCTGCGCGAGAGAGATCGGTTGCGCAGGGCCAGTGCTTGTAGTCAGCGCCGGCTAGCCGCCGCTCCATGTGTCAGTACTGCTATTGCCGCAGAAGGCGTCGACCGACGCGTGTTCAATTTCCGTCACCAACACGATTTGGTGACAGAGCCAAATTGCTTTCAGCGCACACGCTTGCCGCGCAGCTGCGCAGCTGCGCAGATCTACTCGACAGTCACGCTCTTCGCGAGATTCCTCGGCTGGTCAACATCCGTTCCCTTGAGAATGGCGCAGTGATACGCCAGCAGCTGCAGCGGAATCGTGTACACCGCCGGCGCCTGGAAATAGCTCACGTGCCGCGGCATCTCGATGACGTGCACGCCGTCCGACGATTCCATCCCTGACTCCGGATCGGCGAACACGTACAGCTCGCCGCCGCGCGCGCGCACTTCCATCAGGTTCGACTTCAGCTTCTCGAGCAGGTCGTTGTTCGGCGCGATCGTGATGATCGGCATGTCCGCGTCGACGAGCGCGAGCGGGCCGTGCTTCAGCTCGCCTGCCGGGTATGCCTCGGCATGGATGTAGGAAATTTCCTTGAGCTTGAGCGCGCCTTCCATCGCGATCGGGTGCATCGGGCCGCGGCCAAGGAACAATGCGTGCTGCTTGTCGACGAAGCGCTTCGCCATTTCCTTGATGACCGGATCGAGCTTCAACGTCGCTTCGATCAGCGATGGAATGCCGATCAGGCGCTGCACCAGGCCGCGTTCACGCTCGGCATCGGCGCTGTGGAACTTGGCGAGCGCCACCACCAGCATGCCGAGCGCGGTCAGCTGTGTCGTGAAGGCCTTGGTCGACGCGACGCCAATCTCGGGACCCGCGCGCGTCAGCATAACTAACTCGGACTCGCGCACCAGCGAGCTTTCCGGAACGTTGCAGATCGCAAGCTGCGACAGGTAGCCCGACTGCTTGGCGAGTCGCAGCGCGGCCAGCGTGTCTGCGGTTTCGCCCGACTGCGAGACGCTGACAAACAGAGTGTTCTTCGGCACGACCGGATTGCGATAGCGATACTCGCTCGCGATCTCGACCCAGCACGGCAGTCGGCAGATCTGCTCGATGAAGTATTTCGCCACCGACGCGGCGTGGAAGCTGGTGCCGCACGCAACGATGCGCACTGCTTCGGTCTTTGCGAAAACGGCCTGCGCGGCCGGGCCGAACGCGGCCTCCAGCAGCTTGCCGCCCGCCACGCGTTCCTCGAGGGTCTGCGCGACGGCGCGCGGCTGCTCGTGGATTTCCTTCAGCATGTAGTGCGGGAAGTCGCCCTTCTCCGCCGCATCGGCCGAGAGCTCGCTCTCGTGCACCTTGCGCTGGACCGTGTTGCCGTCCGTATCCGAAATCCGGTAGCTGTCGCGACGGATTTCGCAGACGTCGCCTTCCTCGAGGAAGACGAACTTGCGCGTCACCGGCAGCAGTGCGGCCACGTCGGAGGCAACGAAATTTTCACCGTCGCCCAGGCCGATGACCACGGGGCAACCCTGGCGCGCGAGGACGATGCGCTCGGGCTCCTTCTGCGAGATGACGGCGAGTGCGTACGCGCCTTCGAGCTCCGCCACCGTCGCGCGGACGGCCTTGAACAGGTCACCGGTCTTCTGCAGGTGGTAGTGAACGCGGTGCGCGATCACTTCGGTGTCGGTCTCGGACGTGAACTCGTAGCCCGCGGCCTTGAGCTCGTTGCGCAGCTCATCGTGGTTTTCGATGATGCCGTTGTGGACGAGTGCGATGCCGTCCCTGGAAATGTGCGGGTGCGCGTTGCGTTCGCTCGGCACGCCGTGCGTGGCCCAGCGCGTGTGCGCGATACCCAGCAGGCCGCTGGTGGGATCGGCGTCGAGCGCGTCCTGCAGCATGCGAACCTTGCCGACGGCGCGCAGCCGCTTGATCGTGCCGGCGGCGGTCAGCACGGCAACGCCTGCGGAGTCGTAGCCCCGGTACTCGAGGCGCCGCAGGCCCTCGATCAGGATGGGAACGACATCACGCTGCGCGATGGCACCAACGATTCCGCACATGCTCAATCCTTTTCTTGCGGGGCGGCGAGACTAACAGTTTTTCGTTGCAGATCAAAGGACTACGCACGCCTAGCCGAGTTCGCGCAGACCCATCCACCCCTGGAGCATGCTGATTTTACGGCCCTGCACGGCCGCTGAACGGCTTTGCGTCACATTCGGCCGCAAGGGGATGCCCTGAACTCAGTCGATCTTGATCACGACACAGCCGTTGGAGCCGCCCTGCTCGACCAGCTCGTTGGCGCGTGCGATGTCGGCCAGCGGCATCCGGCCGGCGAACCGGTGCTGCAGCATGCCGTGACGGAAGGCCTGGGTGATGTCGGCGATCGCGTGCTTCTTCGCCGCCTCCGGCATCGAGTAGACGATGACGAAGTGGATGGTCAGGTCGAGGTACATGATGCGCAGGAACGGCAGCTGCGGCTCCTTCACCTGCGTCGACGAATACGTCGCGATGACGCCGCTGGTGCGGATGCAGTCGAGCACCTCGGGCAGGTTGGCCCCGAACTCGACGTCGATGACCCGGTCGACCGGCTTGCCGCCGTTCAGCGCCTTGACGCGCTCGCCCCAACCGGGCTCCCGGTGATTGAACACATGCTTCGCACCGGCCTCGCGACACACTGCCTCGTCGCGCGCGTTGCTCGCCGAGGCGATCACCTTGGCGCCGGCCATCTTCGCCCACTGGATCGCGTAGTACCCGACGCGCCCGGCGCCGCCCGTGACTAGGATGGTCTGTCCGGCCGTGGGCCCGTCCGCGTGCACGCACCGGTGCGCGGTCATGATCGGAATGCCAGCGCAGGCGCCCACGTCGAAACCGGCCTCGATCGGCAGGTTCACTGCACGCACGGAATCGAGTGCGACGTACTGCGCGGCCGTGCCGAACCGGCGGCCGAACTGGGCCTGGTACACCCAGACCTTTTCGCCGATGCGCTTCGCATCGACGCCCTCTCCCACGGCTTCGATCACACCCGCACCGTCGCTGTTGGGAATGACATAGCCGTCGTTGAGCAGTCCCGGAAAGGAGCCCGCGCGCTTCTTGACGTCGGACGGGTTCACGCCGCTCGTGCGCAGACGCACCAGTACCTCGCCGGGTTGCGGCACAGGTTTGGGCCTTTCGCCGAGCACCAGCACGTCGCGCGCTGCGCCGAATTTCTCGAACCACGCTGCGTGCATCGAATCTCCGCTAGAGCCAGTTGCGACGGCGGAACACGAAGAACAGCCCGCCGCAGATGGCCACGCTCAGCGCGACGATCCCCCCGAAGGCCAGCGGACTGTGCGCGCCCGGCAGGCCGACATTCATGCCGTAGAGACTGGCAATCAGCGTCGGCACGGCGAGGACGATGGTGACCGAGGTCAGCACCTTCATCACGGAGTTCAGGTTGTTCGACACGATCGACGCAAACGCATCCATCATGTCGCTCAGCACGCGGTCGGCGATGTCGACCATCTCGATGGCCTGCCGCAATTCAACCCGAACATCGTCCAGCAGGTCCTGGTCCTGGTCAGCCCAGTGCAGGGTTGGAACGCGCTGCAAGCGCTCGAGCACCAGCTCGTTCGCCTTCAGGCCGGTCGCAAAGAACGTCAGGCTCTTCTGGAAATTGAGCAGCCCGAGCACCTCCTCGTTCCTGAGCGAGCGCTTCAGTTCGTTCTCGAGGCTCTCGACGCCCGCATTGATTTCGCGCAACCCGCGCAGACAAGCGTCGGCCAGTTGCCAGAACACTCGAAGGATGAATTCGGATCCACGGTCGGTGGCCAGCCCCGGCACGTGATTATCCAACAGCGGCTGCAGGAACGGCGTTGTTGCCTGGCTGATCGTGACGATGCCCTGCGGCGTGAGCAACACGCTGAGCGGCAATGTCCGCCACGGCGGTCCCGTCGCTTCATCACTCCGCAGCGGATAATTAATGACGACGAGCACGAAGTCACCGGCGTGCTCGACGCGCGGACGCTCGTCGATATCCGCCAGATGATCGAGCAGCGCGGCCGGGATGCCGAACTCACGCACGATCGCCAGGTCGGCCGCCGTAGGTTGCGTGATGTGCAGCCAGCACCCCGCGCACGGGGCGGCGGGTCGCTCCATTCCAGCACTCGTACTGCGCCGGATCTCGAGCATGCGGTCAGCCCTTGGGCTGCTTCACCGGACGCTTCCAGCCGTCGAGCGTCAGCTGCTTGCTGCGCTCGAGCGTCAGCTTGTCGTCCGGGGTGTCCTTCGTGATGGTTGAACCGGCACCGATAGTCGCGCCGGCACCGATCTTCACGGGTGCCACCAGCATCGAACCCGAGCCGATGAACGCGCCCGCGCCGATCTCCGTGCGCCACTTGTTGGCGCCGTCGTAGTTGCAGGTGATGGTGCCCGCGCCGACGTTCACTTTCTCACCGATCGTCGCATCGCCGAGGTACGTGAGGTGGTTGGCCTTGGCGCCGCGATGCAGTTCCGACTTCTTCACCTCAACGAAATTGCCGACGTGCACTTCCTCGTGCAGCACGGCATCAGGTCGCAATCGTGCATACGGGCCGACGATGGCGCGCGCGCCGACTTTCGCCCTGTCGAGTACGCAGTTCGCATGAATCTCGGCATCGTCATCGATCACGCTGTCGCGGATCAGCACGTTCGGCCCGATGCGCACGCGGTTGCCGAGCGTGACCTTGCCTTCGAGCACGACGTTGACGTCGATGTGCACGTCGCGCCCGACCGTGACCGGACCGCGCGCATCGAAGCGGGCGGGGTCGACCAGCGTCACGCCCTGCAGCATGAGTTCGGTCGCACGCCGCTTGCGATACACGGCCTCGACTTCGGCGAGCTGCACCTTGTCGTTGACGCCGAGGACTTCGTCTTCGCGGTCGGCGAGGATCGCGTTGACCTTGAGCCCCGCCTTGGCCGCCATCACCACGACGTCCGTCAGGTAGTACTCCGCCTGCGCGTTGTCGTTGCGGAGCTGCGCCAGCCATTCACGCATGCGCTTCGCCGAGGCGGCCATGAGACCGGTGTTCACTTCGTCGATCGCGCGCTCTTTCTGGTTCGCGTCCTTGTGCTCGACGATGCGCGCAACCGTACCCGCCCGGTCGCGCACGACGCGGCCATAGCCGCTGGGGTCCTTCATGCGCACGCTCAGCACGCCGAGTGCCTCGCCGTTGGCGGCGGCATCGACAAGGCGCTGCATCGTGGCGGCCTGCACCAGGGGCACGTCGCCGAACAGGATCAGCACGATGTGATCGTCTGGCACGCCAGGCATGGCCTGCTGCACGGCATGGCCGGTGCCGAGCTGTTCGGCCTGCAATGCCCAGGTGACATTCTCTGCCGCGAGCGCTTCGCGCACGCGTTCCCCACCGTGACCGTAGACGACGTGAATGTCGCTCGCGGACAGCTCGCGCGCGGTATCGATGACATGCTTGAGGAGCGGGCGGCCCGCGACGGGCTGCAGGACCTTGGGCAGGTCCGATTTCATGCGCTTGCCCTGGCCGGCAGCCAGGATGACGACGGAGATGGGCATCTAGCGATCCTTGGAGGCGACCACCCCATTCTACCGGACGGGCCGCCCGACAGCCTTTTCCCCGGTCTGGTCGGCTGCCGCTCGCCGGGAAGGGCAGTGACGGCTTGCATTGCACCGCCGCATGACGCCGTGGCCGTGCGGGCGTAGATTCCGCCGCTGCGAGGCATCTTCCTCGTAGGCAACAAGGCGCGGTGCAACGCGCTCGCGCCTGAAGACAGGGAAAGGGGGAATCAGGATGAACATCAGGATTCGTGCGCTCGGCGCACTCGCAGGACTGTTTGCATTTGTCGCATCGACGGGAGCCGTTCAGGCAGCGGATCGCCCTTACGCGGAGGGACCGGTATCGATGGTGACGGCGCTCCGGACCGAGCCGGGCATGTTCCAGACCTACATGAAGTACCTGGGCACGACCTACAAGCAGCTCATGGAAGAGCAGAAGAAGGCCGGCATCATTCTGGACTATGCGGTCTACCAGACGACGCCGCGCAGCCCGGACGATCCGGATATCTACCTGATCGTGACCTACAAGAACATGGCTGCGATGGACGGTCTCGCCGACCGCACTGATGCCATCCAGGAAAAGCTGATCGGCAACCAGGATCAGCGCGATGCCGGGATGCAGGCGCGCGGCAAGATGCGCACCATGATCGGCAGCGGAGATGATCCGCAAGCTCGACCTTAAGTAGTCCGGTACACCGGCGCTGCCGGAAGCGAGAAGGGCCCGCGCAAGCGGGCCCTTCTCTTTAGCTTCTTGGCTTCCGCGCCTTCCGGCCCTTCCTGACCTTCCTGACCTTCCTCGCCTTCCTGCTCTTCCTCAGCGCGTCTTGCGCAGCCGCTGGATCGCCTGCAGCTGGGCCGACAGGGCCGACAGCTCGGCTTCGACGCTCGCGATTTCCTGCTTCTCGCTGCGCGCACGCAGGGCTTCCTCGGCCAGGCGCTTCGCCTCGAGCACTTTCGCTTCGTCGAGGTCGGCGGCGCGGATGGCGGTGTCGGAGAGGACGTTGATGTGGTCGGGCTGCACTTCGAGGAAGCCGCCCTGCACGTACACCATCTCTTCTTCGGTCTTGCCGGGCACCTTGATGCGCACGACGCCGGCCTTGATCTGCGTGATCAGCGGGGCGTGACGCGGATAGATGCCCAGCTCGCCAGCAATGCCCGGAAGCACGACGAACTCGGCTTCACCCGAGTAGATCGCTTCCTCGGCGCTGACGACATCAATGCGAATGGTGGCCATATTTTTACCAGTGACTAGTGAACAGTGGTCTATGGGAGAACGCCGCTTTTCCGACTAACCCCTAACCCCTATCCCCTAACCCCTATTGAAGGGTCTTGGCTTTCTCGACGGCCTCTTCGATCGCGCCGATCATGTAGAACGCCTGCTCGGGCAGGTGGTCGTACTCGCCGTTCACGATCGCCTTGAAGCCGCGGATCGTGTCCTTCAGCTGCACGTACTTGCCCGGGCTGCCAGTGAACACTTCGGCGACGTGGAACGGCTGCGACAGGAAGCGCTGGATCTTGCGGGCGCGCGACACGGCCAGCTTGTCTTCCGGCGACAGCTCGTCCATGCCGAGGATCGCGATGATGTCGCGCAGTTCCTTGTAGCGCTGCAGCACGGCCTGCACCGCGCGGGTCGTCTCGTAGTGCTCTTCGCCAATGATGTTCGGGTCGACCTGGCGCGACGTCGAGTCGAGCGGGTCCACCGCCGGGTAGATGCCCAATGATGCGATGTCGCGCGAGAGCACGACGGTCGCGTCGAGGTGACCGAACGTGGTGGCCGGCGACGGGTCGGTCAAGTCGTCCGCGGGGACGTACACGGCCTGGATCGACGTGATCGAGCCGACCTTGGTCGAGGTGATGCGTTCCTGCAGACGGCCCATTTCTTCGGCCAGCGTCGGCTGGTAACCCACCGCCGACGGCATGCGGCCGAGCAGCGCGGACACTTCGGTGCCGGCGAGCGTGAAGCGGTAGATGTTGTCGACGAAGAACAGGATGTCGCGGCCTTCGTCACGGAAGCGCTCGGCCATGGTCAGGCCGGAGAGCGCGACGCGCAGGCGGTTGCCCGGCGGCTCGTTCATCTGGCCGAACACCATCGCCACCTTCGACTGGCTCAGGTCTTCCTGCACGATGACCTTGGCGTCCGACATCTCGTGATAGAAGTCATTGCCCTCGCGCGTGCGCTCGCCGACGCCGGCGAACACCGACAGGCCCGAGTGCTCTTTCGCGATGTTGTTGATCAGCTCGAGCATGTTCACGGTCTTGCCCACGCCGGCGCCGCCGAACAGGCCGATCTTGCCGCCCTTCGCGAACGGGCAGATCAGGTCGATGACCTTGATGCCCGTCTCGAGCAGTTCGACCGACGGCGCCAGTTCGTCGAACTTCGGCGCCGGCTGGTGAATGCCGCGGCGCTCATCGGACTGGATCGGGCCACGCTCGTCGATCGGGCGACCGAGCACGTCCATCACGCGGCCGAGCACGCCCGGGCCGACCGGCACCGAGATCGCGGCACCCGTGTTGCGGACCTTCATGCCGCGCTGCAGGCCGTCGGACGAGCCGAGCGCGATGGTGCGCACGACGCCGTCGCCGAGCTGCTGCTCGACTTCGAACGTCAGGCCCTTCTCGGCCAGCGTGTTGCTGCTGTCCTCGAGGACGAGCGCGTCGTACACCCTGGGCATCGCATCGCGCGGGAACTCGATGTCGATGACCGCGCCGATGGTCTGGACGATGGTGCCGAATGCTTGTGACATGGTCGTTTGCCTGAAGAAGTGAATTAGTGACTAGTGAGTAGTGACTAGTAGAAGGTGGCTAGACGGCCGCCGCGCCGCCCACGATCTCGGAGAGTTCCTTCGTGATCGAGGCCTGCCGGCTCTTGTTGTAGACGAGCTGCAGCTCGTCGATGATGTTCCGCGCGTTGTCCGAAGCGGCCTTCATCGCCACCATGCGCGCCGACTGCTCGGACGCGATGTTGTCGGTTGCAGCCTGGTACACGACGGTCTCGAGGTAGCGCACGAGCAGCTGGTCGAGCACGGCCTTCGGGTCGGGCTCGTACAGGTAGTCCCAGTTGCCTTCACCGACGTTCGCCTTCATGACCTGGCCGGTCGGCAGGACCCATTCCTGCGGGATCGGGATCATGGTTGCGTGCGTCGGCTCCTGCTTCATCGTGTTGACGAAGCGCGTGGAGAAGATGTGCACCTCGTCGAGGCGTCCTTCGAGGAAGCCGTCGATGAGCATCTTCACCGGGCCGATCAGGCGCTCGAGCGCCGGGTGGTCGCCGTAGTTGGTGACCTGCGACACGATCTTGCCGCCCATGCGGTTGATGAAGCCGAGGGCCTTGTTGCCGATCGTGCAGTACTCGGCCTCGATGCCCTGTGTCAGCCATTCCTTGTGCTGGTTCAGCACGAGGCGCAGCACGTTGGTGTTGAGGCCGCCGCACAGACCCTTGTCGGTGGTAATGACCACGACGCCGACGCGCTTCACGGTCGCGCGCCGCGTGAGCAGCGGGTGCTTGTATTCCGTGTTGGCGCGCGCCGCGTGCATCGTGATGTCGAGCAGGCGCTGGGCGTACGGGCGGCCGCGCCGCATGCGCTCCTGCGCCTTCTTCATCTTCGAGGCAGCGACCATTTCCATCGCCTTCGTGATCTTGCGCGTGTTCTGCACGCTCTTGATCTTGAGGCGGATTTCCTTGGTTCCGGCCATGTCTTTCTGCTACCTGTGCGGCGAGTGAGGAACGGGGCTCAGTACGCGCCGTTCTTCTTGAAGTCTTCGATCGCGGCCACGAGCGCCTTCTCGTCGTCGGCACTCAGGTCCTGCTTCGTCTCGATGCGGTCGAACAGGTCCTTGTACTTGCTCTTCACGTGGCTGCGCAGCGCGACTTCGAAAGCCAGGGCGCGCTTCACTTCGACGTCGTCGAAGTAGCCCTTGGTCACGCTGAACAGCGT
>CAVWGG010000021.1:0-138284 GCA_963754535.1 uncultured Gammaproteobacteria bacterium | reverse complement strand
GTTTGTCAGGTTGTGAACATTGGGTCTGCCGAGTTTGTGCTGTGACCGGACGTGCAACGTTGATGATCTCGCCCGCACATGTCCGGTCGCATAACGCGATCTTGATATAGTCCGACGGCTGCAGCCGGATACCCTCACATGCGCACCGCGTTGGCCGCGACCTGGACCTTATTGCTCGGAATGGCGCTGCTGATGCTGGGTGCCGGCCTGCAGGGCACGCTGGTTGGCTTGCGGGCGAGCCTCGAGGGATTTCCACCCTGCTCGCGGGCATCATGCTGGCGGCCTACTACCTGGGGTACATGGCCGGGTCGGTGATGACGCCTGGCCTGGTCAACTCAGTCGGACACGTCCGTGTTTTTGCTGCGCTCACCTCACTCGCCTCCGTGCTGATCCTGCTCCAGGGTGTCTTCGTCGCACCGCTGCCCTGGACGCTTGTACGCATCCTTTTTGGATTCTGCTTTGCGGGCATCTACGTGGTGGCCGAGAGCTGGCTCAACGGGCGCGTTGACAACGAGCATCGCGGCCTGCTGTTGTCGATCTACATGCTGGTCTGTTACGGGGGCCTCGGTCTCGGACAGCTGCTGCTCAACGTTGCCGATCCTCGCAGCACGCTGCTGTTCATCCTGGTGTCGATCCTGATCTCGATCGCGATGGTGCCGATGGCGCTCACGCCCAGTTCGGCGCCCGAGATCACCGTGCCGGTGCGGGTCAGCCCGCGCGACCTGTTTCGTCGCTCGCCGCTCGGGGTGGCGGGCGTCGCGATTGCGGGTGCCGTCTCAGGTTGCCTGTTCTCGCTCGGCGCAATCTATGCGGATGGCAAAGAGTTCAGCACGTTCGAGGTTTCGCTGTTCATGGCCGTCGCCATCCTTGCTGGTTGCGCAACCCAGCTGCCGATCGGCCGCATTTCCGACCGCATGGATCGGCGCAAGGTGATCATCGCGATCTGCGTGCTCGCGGCCATCTGTGCGATGGGCGCATGGTGGCTGGCGGATGTGTCGCGCCTGGTCTTTTTCGCCATGGTGGCCGCATATGGCGGCACGAGCCTGACTTTGTATTCGCTGAGCTCGGCGCACGTCAATGATCACGTGCCGGCCGAAGAAAAGCTCGGCGCCAGCAGCACTCTGATACTCGTGAACGGCGCGGGTGCCTTCGTTGCACCGATCGTCGTTGCGGCTGTCATGGAGTGGGGCGGCAACGACACTTTCCTGCCGCTGCTGGCCGTCATGCACGTGTTGCTCGCCGTCTATGCGATGTTCCGCATGAAACGACGCGCCGCGGTTCCGGGCGACCAGAAATCGCCCTTCGTCGGAACACCGCCGGGCACGAGTTCCAGTGGCGAATTGCTGGGCCACGCGGCCGATCGGACAGAGCCAACCTCTGGGACTGGCGAAGCTTCGCCAGCGCCGGGATGACCGTGTTCCAGGTGGCGCACGCAATTCGGACAGCTAAGTAGTGACCTGCTCCCCGATTACAGTGCCGGTCAGCCATTCGGAAAGCCCCTGGCAGGCCGGCTCCTTTGAATAGGTGGGGACGGCGATCGCGGCCGACGCACCCGCACGTACGCCACGGTTGACCGGATGCTGGTTAGAGTTCGCCACCCGTTGACAGCCGGAACGGGCGATCAGTCACGATTGTCAGGATTCCTGGTCGACTAGAACCTCGAAAAATCGTCGGAAGGCCATGTTCAGATTGTTGCGACAGGTTGCGTTGTCCGTTGTACTGACTGTCATGGGGCTGTCGGCATGTGGAGTTAAGTCGGGCGTTGAGCCAAGCGCCGAGGGCACCGATAAGCTGTCGACTGGTCCCGTCACGGGGGCTGTCAGGGGCGACTTTCTTTACCCGGACTTTCAGCGTTGGACGATTGTCAACGTCAAGCCCGTTGCTGGTGCCGAGGTGCCCTTGGACCTTCGGGGAATTCCGACCATCCTGGGCGGCCGCTCGATGTACTTGAGCGAGAACTATATTACGTTCCCGGACGTCAACTCCGGCGGCGACCGGCTTCAGCCCGCATGCTTCCGGAAGGCCGCGAACGGCGTAAACGTGCAACCGATGACGGCGCGTCCCGCGCCCAGTTTGTCCTTACAGAACGGCACAGACGACACGCTGCGCTTGACCATGGAGAAGATGTTTGAACTGACGCTCAAGCGCAGCGAGCGTTCGGGCGACGAAGGGTATCAACAGCGCCTGTTTGATTCGCACTACAACGAGAGACTGGCGCGCGAGAATCCGAACGGAGCGCAGGGTGCTTGCGATCTGCGGAAAGTGAAACTGCCACCGTTGCAGGACCACGATCTCGAACTCGTAGCAGCCGACACCGGTGCACGCATCGTGGTGCCGTCGGGAGATCGAGATCCCTGGACCCCCTACACCTTCAGTAGCCTCTCCCATGAATCGCGGCGACCGATCAATGCGTCCGACTCCGCCAAGGTGATTGCGGGCTGCCGAGGGCAACAGTTCGTCACGCGCCTCATGCTGAGTGAATCCGCGGGAACGCCGCCCCGCAGTTCGTATCATATTGTCCGAAGTCTGATCGGCCAGGCCGCCGATGGATCGTTGTGCGAAAGAATGATCTTTCTCCGGCGCATTGATCCAGACACAGTGCTTCAGCTTTTCAATCTTCCGAGACCCCAAGCAGCCTACGGCCAGCAACTCTTGCGGATGGACCTGGTGAAGTGGGTAGCGGATGACGTCTTTGTCGCTGACATCGCTGGCTCACGCTTCGAGGTTACCGTTCGAGATCAGCCTCAGGTGCTGTTCAGTCTAAAGTCGGCAGCTGCAGAGCAAACGCCGCCTCGTGCTGCAGCCGCCGCAGCGCGGACTCAGACGACACCCCGTTCGGAGCTTGATGCACCAGGCACGCGAACGGCGCCTCAACCGGTCCTGGTCCATCCAGAGACTACTCAGGAGCCGACCCCGCCCACTGCCAGTCTCGCGACTGGTCAGAAGGTCCACAAGTGGGTCGCCAAGGATGGAACGGTCACTTACAGCGACCGGCCGCCGCCGAACTGAGTGAATTTCACTCACTGGATGCAGTGATGCTCAATGGTCCCTTGGCCAGTCTCTAACGACGATTGGACTCGATACGTGAGTCGTTCATTCGATGCTGCACTTGTTGACCCCAGTCGGTATTTACACGCGCTTCCCTGACGCCATCTGTGGTCAAATTCGACCACGTGTAACTGCCCGTGATCGCGGGCGGCCTGATGGAAGGCCGGGCGAACAGCAACAGGGAGCGTGTAAGCAGTGACGGCCCTAGTATTCCTCCTCGCCGTGGGTGCGATCATCGCGGTCGTGCTGGCGATCGAATCGAGAGGCGACGACACCTCCGTAGCACGGCAACCCATCGGCCTTCTCACCTGGCTGACTCGTGGCAACTGGCCGACCAAGGTCGGCGGCGCACTGATCGTCGTCGGTGTCGGCGCGCTGCTGCGATATGCAGCGCTCAACCTCGAGATTCCTCCGCCGTTCAAGCTTGTCGCGGGCGTCCTGATCGCGGCAGCGCTTGGGCTCATATCGGTGTCGTTGCCTGCTGTGGCGGCTCGACGTTCCGTGTCACTCGCGCTCGCGGGTTCCGCCTTCGGCGTCGCGTACCTGACGGCCTACAGCGCGTTCGCGCTGTTCGGGTATCTCGACAATCCGGAGGGACTCGCCCTGCTCGGCGTCACCTCGGTGGCCACCGGCGCCTACGCCGTGACGCGCGGTGCGATGTCGCTCGCCGTGCTGTCGATGCTGGGTGCGTTTATCGCGCCGGCGTTCGCGGTTACCGACCCCGGCGCCGCCGTTGTGTACGGGTACTACGTTGGTGCGAGCCTGCTCACGCTCGTTCTGGTGTCGCTGCGCGGCTGGCATCCGCTGATTCACCTCAGCTTCCTCTTCACGCTCGCCGGCAGCGTGTTTTTCGCCTGGACAGCGCAGTACTACAGCGGCGCGGATGCCGGCGTGATGTTGCCGATGCTGCTGCTGCTGTCGGCCATACACGTGGCGATGCCGATCCTCGAGAAGAGCGCACCGCGTGCGTCTTGGACAGTGCGGGCAGACCTGATCTACACGATCGCCTTGCCGTCCGTCGCGGCCATGCTGGCCGTGTTGCTCGCTGCGAACCGCCCGGATCTTGCGACTGCCCTGGTCTTGCTCGGTGTGATCTGGGGATTGGCCGCGCTCGGGTATCTCGCGACGCGCAAGGAAGGCGTGGCGGCACACGCGACGATTGCCGCATTGCTGGTCATGCTGGGCGTGGCGACACAGTTCCGCGACCTGCCATGGGAACTGATCGCGCTCGCGTTCAGCGTCGGCAGTCTGGCGGTGGCGACCTGGGTCCGGCGACCGGCCGACCGATTGCACAACCTGCTGGCGGGACTGGTGCTGGTCTTCGGCGCAATTCACATTCTGACGTCGACCGCTTCGAGGAGCATCGGTCCGCCGTTCCTGCACGCCGTGTTCATCGAGCGCATCGTCGGCGCGACATTGCTGGTCTCGGCTGGCATCCTCTGCCGTCGAATCCGTCAGCCGCTCGACACGCTGCTGCTCGTCACCGGCTGTGCCTGGGCGTTCGTCGCGTTTGGCATCGAGGCCTTGCGCTACGACCTCGCGACGTTGGCGCTGCTGGCACATTGGGGGACCGTGCTGCTGTCCGCCAGCCTGTGGCTGCCCGGGCGCAAACTCCGCGGCCTGGATCGGCACGCAGGCTGGCTGGCCGGCGTCGTTGCGCTGACCGCCGTCTGGGCCGTGGCGGGAAATCTGGCGGGCGCCGTTGTATGGATCAGCCTCGTGGCCGCGTCGCTCGCGCTGGTCGGTCTGGCCGTGCGCCCAGTGACGACCGATGTCGACAACGCGCAACGGCGGCTCGCCGCAGCGCTGCTTGCGCCAGCCACGGCGGCAATCTGGGCGACGAAGGCCGGCGCGCTGGCCGGAATTGAGCACCACCAGTTCGGTCTGTGCGTCGCAGTGCTGGTCGCCATCGCTGCGTTGGCCGCGGGTGCGCGTGCGCGAGGCACGCGAGGTGCATGGGTCGACGTCGCCTCCGACATCGGCGCCGTCGCCTTTGCGGTCGTGCTGACAATCGCGACCCTGTTCGACATTGCGCGCAATCCATGGGCCATCGGTCTCGAACTGCTCTGTCTCGCCGGGCTCGGGCTCATCGCCTGGACTCGAGCCGGTCGACGGCGTCCGAGCGGGACACTGGCCATTGCTTCGGTGCTGGGCATTGCCCTGATCGTGCAGGCCAATCTGCTGCGACTTCTCGGCCCTCCCGGCGACCTCGACATCGGCGACATCCTGCGCCTCAAGTTCACGGCCGTGCTCTCACTGCTGTGGGCCATCGTCGGCTCCGCACTCACGATCTGGTCGCGCAGGGCCTCCTCACGCGCGCTCTGGTTCGCCGGGGCCGGTTTGCTGGTGGGCGCGGCCGTCAAACTGCTGATCGTCGATTTCGGTTCGCTGGGGCAACTCGCGAACATCCTCGCCGTGATCGCCGCAGGTGCAGTGTTCCTGCTCGTCGGCTGGCTCGTGCCGATCCCGCCAGCGCGATCGAGCCCGGCGCCGGCGATCGCGCCCGGGGAACGGCCCGACGGCGATGTGGCGGCGGCAACGGCGTCTAGTGGCGAACCCGACGACCACCGGAAGACGGCATGGACCGTGGCTGTGGTGCTGTCGCTCGTCTGGCTGCTGTTCTCGTCCCAGGGCAGGTTGCTGGAGCCGTGGCGCGAGTGGTATGGGCATGCGTTCGACAACGTTGGCGCGCGACCGCATGCCACGACAGCGGCGAGTCGCGGCGGTACGCCGGGCCCGGCGAGCCCGGCGCGGGCCGCAACCGAAGCACTCGAGCCCGCCGATGCGGCGGACGCATCGAGCGAGGAACCCGAACGGGACAGGCTGTTCGATCCGGAGCACGGTGTGCTCGGCCTGCGCTGGGGAACGCCGATTGACGAAGTGCGCAGCGTGTTCCCGCCGGACACTGACTTCGTCGGCGACAACACCAAGGTCTGGTACAACGGGCCATTGCAGATCGAATCGATGACGCTGCCAAAGACCGTGGTGATCTTCGCGTTCGATCGTAACCGGCTGGCGAGTGCCAGCATCGTGACTGGCGCCGACGAAGGTCCCGCACTGGCGAAGATCTTCGAGGCCCGACTCGGCGGTGCCCGCTACGGCCGGCAGCCTCGCCACGATCTGTACCAGCACGTGCTGGAATGGTCCACGGCCGGCTACGGCGTGCGGCTGCAGTTCACGTCCAACTCCGACGATCGGACTGCCAGCGGCCGGCCCGTAGACTCGACGGAAATCGATATCCAGCCCTCGCGCCTGTCGACCAACGTCATCGAAACGATCGAGCGACCGGAACCACCACGCGCCAATCCCGCCTCAACGAAAGAGTATCCCCAGGTGGCGTCCACCTGGGGCGATCGCCTGAATCCGAACAACAAGGCGCCGATGGGTCGATTCTCTGCGCATTACTTGCGAAGTGGAGAGCCGCCGCAATTGATCGCCACAGATACTGTAGATGAGGTGTCGATCAACTACGCATGGGCTGATTTCCATGGAATCAAGTCACAAGACTTCGAGGGCTACTGGGTTGGACGTTTCCGGTACGAAAAGGAAACGCCGGTCTATCTCACGGTCGATCAGAGTTGGTCCCAGACGAGGGTGATCGTAGACAGACGGCTGATCTATGAGGGGGGCTCCAACGCGCGCGTACCGTTCGTCTTTTCGCCAGGCACGCATACTGTTGAAGTGGAGTATGCAAACAACTGGCATACCACCAGTTTGTCAGTGAACTTCGTGGATGCGGAGGAACCGCTGACGCGAAGTGAGCTGAGCGCCCGTCTCCATGCGCTTGCGCCAGAGAATTCCGTTGTGCGATTCGCCGCTGTCTACGAAAGTGGTGCGCAGGACAACGTAGTTGTGTTGAATCTGGCGCCGTCGCGTGCCCCTGTGATTCTTGTACTGAATTCTTACAGTTCGGTGCTCTGGGTGGTCAAGAACCCGAACAGGGTTGATTTGCGCGCCGTGGTGTATGGCGGACATGCGCCCGGCTCCCGCATTCAGACTGACAAGGTGGACGATCGTGTCCCGCGCCTACTCGTGGAGGGGGAGTTGGGGTCTTATGATGCATCCCCTCGTTGCACATGCGTTGGTGGATTGTTTCATTGTGAGGGCGGCAGCTTGCTCGAAACCGTGCAAAGCCTTTCTGACATGCTCGGCTACTCAGTTGCCGGTGTATCTGGTGAATACTCGCCAAAGGCACTCAACGTACCGAGCATCGTCGTGACCCCCGAGGTAATGGCAGATGCGCGTTCTGCCCTGGAGCGTGTTGGCAACGCGCGTCGCGAGTGCGAGAAGACCCGCGAATTGCATCATTGAGTCGCCACGTCAGCTGCAGACCTGGCCGGTGGTGCGTGGACGTCGCGTCTGCCGAGATGCAGGCTGACGTCACCCGGACTTTTCGTGACCAGTTAGAACTGGAGTAAGGTGCTCCTGCGGTCCTTGCCCGGCAAGGCTACCCATCACGCGCCATTGACAGAAGACTTTATGAATTCGCTCGACACACGCAAGGCAGTACAGGCTCTCCTTGTCCTTGCTTCTTTGATCTTCACTGCGGCCTGTGAGACGACGGGAGGCGCTTCCGATGAAGGGGAGCCCGTCTTCGTCGAGGAAGAATCGGCTCCTCAGGAATCGCCCGAGGCCCCGACGGTGAAAGGTGGGGAGGAAGGGGAAGTTCCACTGGTCGTTGCCGAGTCGGAGCACCCCGGCACAGGTGCTCCTGGCAAAGAGCTCGAGGAGGTGATCGTTGAAGCCCAGCGTGAACGTCACGAGGTGATCCTCGATCTCGTGTCCGCAGCGAAGTCCATTCTTCGTGATGTCGAACTCGAGTATGTGTTCACGGGAAAGGGACGGAGAGAAGCGCTTCGTGGGCGTCCTGTCGTCTTTGCGCTGTGGAGCGAGGCGAAGCAGGAATGGTCCACCGTGCACATCGAGATCCCCCGCCCTCCGGTCAAATGGAAACCCGGGAGGAAGCCCTTTCCTTTCATCGTGCGCACACCAGGAGTCGAGGCACGGCACGTCAAGGGCACGGGTGCCGAACGGCTGATGTTCGCCTTCGCCAAAGACGGCGAGCCACTGAAGGTCTATGGGAGGAAATTCCCCGTCTTCGACAGTGCCCTGATTGCGAAGAAGAAATGGCGAGCCGTCGTCGAGACCGCGAGGCCAATCGTCTATCTTCCGTCCAACGAAGACACGCTCGATCCGCTCTTTGTCAGTGGCGGGAAGGAATTCCTGCTGGGCACGGCGCGCAGGGCGATCGAGGAATTGCGTCTCGCGAAGGCGCCTGCGGTGGCATTTCCAGGAGAGCTGCTGGCAGATGTGGTTCCCGCTGAAGTCCTCACGACCCTGGCGGTGATCGAACAGACGGATGACACCGACTTTGTGAGAAAGAAAGCCGGTGCGTTCGATGAGGTGCTGAGCCACTACGGCCTGAAACGGGAGGAGGCGTACCGCTACAGTGTCTCAAGCGCAGCTGCCATCGGCCCCATGCAGTTCACGAACCGGAGGGGGAATGGCACCTATGCGCTGGTGGTCAGGCGATGCCCTGAGGCAAGGCTCGACCCGAATTTCGAGCGCGGCGCGACGAATCTGCTGAACGCCATGAAGGCGGCGATCTGCCTCTTTGACATCGAGCTGTCTCAAATGCGTTCGGATATCCGCCTGGCGTATCGTGACAACAAGGAGGTGCTCGGCATCTTCCCGGTCGCCGCCTACAACGGGGGCCCCAGGAATGTCGCGAAGCTCTACGGTGTCATGCAAAGGATGGGCGTGAAACTGGAAGATCTGCGCCCCCCAGGAGAGCAGCCCGAGGGAATGCAAGTGAACTGCCCGTGCCTATGGAAGGCGGAAGCGACTGGCGTCCGTCCCGTGGCGATTCCCAAGTACAACAACGAGAATCGTTGGTACATCGAAAAGTACCAGAGCATCCTCCAAGTGTTCGAGTGATCCTCAGTAACGGACGACCAGCACCGTTTCTCCCAGGCCCTCGTCGCGACCCGCCGCCGCCTGCGCCGGCGCGGCCGCACCCGGTCGGTCGAGCTGGAGGTAAAGGACCGCGGCCTGATTCGCGCCGAACTCCTCCAGCGGCTCGAGGTCCTTCTTCTGCTGGGCATCGTCGGGGCTCGCGGCCGATTTCGAGGCGCGCTTCGCCAGGCCGGCAAGTGCTCCCAGGCCGCTGCTCGCCAGGCCTTGCTCGAGCGCGTTCGTTGCAGTGTCCGTCCGCTCGGACGCCTCCTTCCGTTTCTGCGCCTTGCGTGCCGCCTGGTCGCCGGTCTTCGGCTTGATGCCGGGGGCAATTCGGCCCATCAGTTCGGTGGGTGACAGCCGACTCGTGAACACGGCACGGTGCTCATCGCTGGCGAAATAGCGATAGCGCAAATCGTTGACGTCGCGCAACCCGAGCTGTTCCTGCGACGGAAGCGTATCGGGCACGAACGCGTCCCAGCCGCCACGGCTGCTGCGCGACCAGCGGCCGTAGGTCTTTGCCCATTGCTCATCGGCAGCATCGAGCAGGCGTCTTGCGGCTTGTCGCACCGCAGGCGACGGGTGCTCGAACGCTGCAAGCGCCGCTTCCCGCTCGGCATCATTCGCGATCTGCCCGAGCTGGCGCAGCCCCAGTTCGGCCAGCATCGGAAACTGTCCGCGCGCCGCAACGACCAGCACGTCGCGGTCGATCGGCTGGCGCTGCGCCGCAAGCGCGTGCAGGTTGCCGTAGAGGTCGACCTCGACGTCCGAGAGCAGCGCAGGGCAGTCGCTCGACCACTTGCCGTCGACACATTCGGCCTCAAATCGGCGGGAGGTCTCTTCCGCCGGCAGGTCCAGGTGCGTGCCGGAAATGAGTGTGGCGAGGGCGATCAGGGAGTAGATCATGGCGTCCTCACTTGCTCTTGCGCTTCAGGAGCGAAGCCTGCTTCCGCGTGGCATTCTTGAGTTCCACCACCTGGTCCGGGGTCGGCACCGTACTCGTGCCGTCGGGGCGAAATGCATTGGTGCTGCCGCTCCATCCGCATTCCCGCGCAAGTTTCGCAATGTGTTCGCGCAGGACCGCAATGCCGGCCTGGTAGGCCTCGACGTCGTCCTTGGCCACGAATTTGGTTGTGCCGAACTCTGCGGTTCGATCCTCCGCGTAGGCGGCCCGGCACGAGGCTTGGTGATGGCCCTCGTGGGCGAGGACGAACTCGGCCATGGGCGCGCACAGCTTCTTCTTCACCTGTTCGGGTTTCACCGGGCGCTGCGTCTGGTTGCCTTGGGCGTCCTTGACGTATTCGACGAGCGCGCAGTTCTTGTTGTTCAGGTCCGTGCCGAAGGACGGAGCGGCACCGGCTTTGCCGCCAGAACCGCTGTCCGTCTTCAGGGGGCCGTAGAGCCCTCCCCGCATGGCGGCACCGAGTTGATCGGCCGCTGAGTCCTGCATCGCTCCCACGGAAACGGGGTAGTACGCCTCTTTGACCCACCGATCGAAACGGTTGCGCAGGAACTCCTGCTCGAGCAGCTCACGGTAGAGCCTCGGCAGGTCGCTGCACTTGTCGCAACCGGCCGCAGCCGCCGACGCTGACGTCGCGGTGACCAGGCACGCAAGCGCTGCGCACGTGATGGAAATGAGTGGCTTCACCGACCTGACTCCTGCGTGACCGGCGATGCCAGCGAGATTGCCAGCGCCGCGTCGTGAATGCGTTCGTCGCCCGGGGCGATTGCCTGGGCGCGGGCGATCGATGCCGATGCCAGCGCCGGCTGGCCAGCCCCCAGTTCGGCGAGCGCCCGGTTGCTCCAGGCCCGCGCGGAATCCGGGGCGCGCACGCTGGCCTCGCGCCACAGTGCGGCGGGATCGGCCCAGACGCTCGCGCGCCACCCGCATAGCGCGCCGAGCAACAGGAGCAATGCGGTGGCCAGCACCGGGCGGACGCGCGGCCACAGCGCTGGCGCGTACGCCAAGGCCGCGCCGAGCGCAATGCTCGGCCCGATCCATGCGGGGTAAAGAGCCTTTTCCGTGATCGGATCGAGGCGTGCGAAGACACTGTGTGTCGGCAGGAGCGCCACGATCGGCCACAACAGCGCGAGCGTCACTGCGGGCGCGCGGGTCCGCAATGCCGTTGCGGCTCCAAGAACCATCGCCAGCAGCAGGATTGCGCCGACGATCGTGTCAGTGGTCGTAAAGACCTGGGGTTGCTCGACCGACAGGGCCCAGGGACGCCACCAGAGAGTCAGCGAGATCGGCAACGCCGCGGCGTTGGTTGCGAGAGCGTCGCCCGGCGACGACAGTGCGAGCGAAAAGGCGAGAATCTCCCTCAGTCGCGTGCTCGCGGCAATGGCAACCGCGGCCAATAGAACGGCGATCGCGGCTGCAGGTGCGACGCGCCGAAAGATCTCACGCGGGGGTGCAATCGGCCGCCGCGTCGTCTCCCAGAGCAGCAGCAGCACGGGGAACACCAGTGCGGTCTCTTTTGCCAGCACGGCCAGCGTCATTGCGAGCAGCGAGAGGCAGAGCCAGCGGACTGATCCGGTCGCACGCTCGTGCGCGAGCATGGCAGCCACCATCAGCAAAGCAGCGAGCAGCGTCGAGCGGCCACTCGTCCAGGCGACGGCCGCTGCGTGAGCCGGTTGCAGCGCGAAGACAGCCGCCGCGAGCGCGACCGAGGTCTCGTTGCGCAAGCGTTGACGGGCGAGCGCCGCCACGCCGAGCACCGTCAGCGCGTGGAGGACCAGGTTGGTCGCGAGGAAGCCGGCGGGGGCGAAGCCCCAAAGTTGATGGTCTGCCGCGTAGCTGAGTCGCAGCAGGGGCCTGAACCCGTTCGCCAGGCGGCCTACCAGCGCGGCGGGGTCGGAGGTCGCCGGGTCCATGACGACATTGGCCAGATCGTCGTAATGAAACTGGCCGCCGACGCCGGGCACCCACGCGAGCAAGACCGCTGCGAGCAGGAAGACGGTCGTCCGCCACTCCCCAACTGCCGCCCTTGCGTCCGCGGCACGATTCATACGGGATCCCCCCTCCCCGGACTCGCCACGCCTCGATGTTGCTCCTCGCAACATCGATCGACAAGAACAGGTGAGTGCCCAAGCATGGGTTGCGTAGCGTGCCTTTGAACGCTTCGGCTGACCCGAAATGAGCGTCACCGAGGGAACCGTCAGGCTCGTCCTGCGAGCCTGCCTCGAATCTATCCTCGCCCCATGATTGACCTCAGCAGCCGCTTGGTGATTGGGTCAGCCAAGGAAGGGGATCGCGCCGCCTCTCCTAGGCCGCCCCCTGCAGGCGCGCACGCACCGCGGCCACAAACGCCGGTAGGCCCGCGTCGCGTTTGGCTGCGATTGCTTTGACGTGCGGATTCTCGTTGAGTCGCTGCAACAGTGCCTGGGCGGCCGGGAGGTCGCCGAGCAGGTCCAGCCCAAACAGCTGCTGGCCGACCGTGACCGCGAGGTCGACGCTGTAGAGGAAGACGATGTCGGCCAGCGTGAAGGTGTCGCCGGCCACGTACGGCGTGAAGCGGCCGTGTCGCTTGAGCGTGACAAACCCCGCCGTGAGCTCGTCGCGCGCCTTGCTCTTGATCGCGTCGGGCAGCGTGCCGCCGAAGAACGCTTCGGCGAAGCAACTGCGCGCCGGCAGCTCGATGTAGAGCTCGATCTCCTTCATCAGGGCGCGAACCGTCGCGCGGGCATAGGGGTCGGCCGGCAGCAGCGGCCTGCCCAGTCCCGTGTCCTCAAGGTAGTCGAGGATGACGCTGGCCTCGTTCAGGTCACCGTGCGGCGTGCCGAGAAAGGGAACCTTGCCGCGCGGGCTGCGGGCGAGGAAGGCCGGCGTCTGCTCCGGAAAGGTCAGCACGTACTCGTAGTGCAGTCCTTTCTCGAGCAGAGCGAGTTCCACCATGTTGGTGTAGTTGCTGACCGGGAATCCATACAGCTTGAGCATCGGCGTGGCCTCGTCGTGAGCCTCGAATCCTGCGTCCCGGGGAGGTGATCCCCGGGACCTTGCGGCGGTGATGCCGCGGTCGAAACAGCGACCTGCCGCTATCGTACGCCGACCGGGGGCGGCGGAAACATCGTATGGACGCTGCGGTCGTCGCAGCGGCGGCATGTCACGCAGCAGTCCTGCAAGAAGCGGCGGCATGTCGTCACGCCCGGCGCCCCAGCGTTCGGCGCAGCCGACGACCGGGTCGGATCGATCCGCACCACAGCAGGGCTCAACGGCCGATCGCCAGGAGAACCAGGGCGAGCGCGAGGGCAATCGCGACGAGGCGCGAGAGGACTGGCAGGAGCATGCCAACGACGCCCGCGAAGATCGCCAGGATTACGCCGAGGACTGGGACAACCACGCGTACTACTACGACAACGACTGGGCCGAGGTGATGGTCGTCGGCGCGACGGTAGGTGTGGTCGTTGCCGCGGCCGATGACGATGATCACCACGAGAGTTCCACCGTCACGAATGTAACGAACGTCACGAACGTCACGGCGCTGGCGACGCTCCCGTGCGAGGCGCGGATCACGGTGGCGAACGGAATCAACTATTACCAGTGCAGTTCGAACTGGTACACGCGCGCCTACGAAGGCGACGCAGTGGTATACGTCCCGAGCGGCCCGCCGCCGTCGATGTGAGGGTCAGGTGCAGGCCGGCTTGGCGATGTCTTTCACATCGTGCTTGATGTCGCCGTACTTGGCCTGTGCCTTGCCGAGGTTCTTCTGAATCTTGCCTTTGGCTTCCAGCGTCTCGTTACCCACCAACCGGCACGGCGTGATGGAGGATTCGCGATGGACAGAGTCCCGATGTTCGTGCGATCGGAGCATGGCGGCGCCTTGACCGTATCTGGACGTATTGACGAAAGGTGGCGGTGGGTCCAAACATCCAAAGGCACTCCCTGAGAAAGTTCGCAGGTGTCAGGCCTCGCTTTTTCAAGTCCCCCAGTGCGGCGTGCCGGCCGCTTGCCGGCATACCGTTAAGGAGCAAGTCGTGACTGCGTACAAAGACCAGATTCAAGGTCGCATTAAAGAAGTGCAGGGCAAGATCAAGGAAGCCGCCGGCAAGTTGGTAGGCAACAAGGAGCTGCAGCTGAAAGGCAAGGCGCTGAAGACTCGCGGGAAGGCGCAGGCGACGTTCGGCGACGTCAAGCAGAAACTGAAAGTCATGAAGAAGAAAGCCACGAAGTCGGTCGCGACCAAGAAGGCCGCGAAAAAGAAGGCCGCGAAAAAGAAGTGACGGTGCCTGGCGTCGTCCGGTCGTTGCGATCGAGCCGCGGGCGATATACGGCCCGCGGCCACTGCGGCGCTACAACTGCCTGATCTCCAGGTCGTCGCGGGCGTGGGACGCATTGCTGCATGCCGTATGCCTTCGTTCCCCACGGGACAACGGGGGTCTATTCCGGTCGCATGGGTGACGGGCATACTTGTCCTCATGCCCTTGATCAAATCCCTTGGCCGGTCAGTCGCAGCCGGCGCCTGCGGACTGATGCTCCTGACGACGCCTGCAGTTGCGGCGACACCCGTTGCTCCTGCGCCCGTTGCGGTCGGTCGGCATTTGCCGGACGCTGTCATGGCCGGCCTGAACGGTCCGCGGCGATCGCTATCCAGCTACCGCGGCCGTCCGCTGATCATCAACGTGTGGGCCAGTTGGTGCGGGCCGTGTCGCGCCGAAGCGGCCTCGCTCGAACGTCTGGCATGGAGCGAGGCCGGCAGTCGGTACGTCGTGATCGGCATTTCGACCGACGACGATCGGAACGAGGCGCTGAAGTGGCTCAAGCACTCGAACGCCACTGTCAGTCACTACATCGATTCCGGGCCGCATTGGACGCTGGAGCACATGCTGGGCGCCTCGAGCATCCCGCTGACGGTGCTCGTCGACGCGGGCGGCCGTGTCGTCGCGAGGTATCCGGGCGCTCGACAATGGGACAGCGTCGAATCGATCCGGATGATCGAGCGCGCGTTCGCGGGCGCCGGCCGCTCGACGCCGGCACGCTAGTCTGTTGCAGGACACTGACGCCGGCGGTGATAACGTCCGGTGATATTCAGCCAATCAGAAGTTCGCTCCCGCTGCCACGGCTCGCGCGACACTGCGTCTCCCCGCGTACGCAGAGGCAGGCAGCATGGCGAAGTCCAACACCGACCAGTTCCTTGATCACAACCGGCTCTACGCCAAGGGCGAGGCGGTGCACCGGCCGAACCATCCGGGCAAGCAGCCGATTCAGCCATCCCGCCGCGTGGCGGTCGTCGGTTGCATGGATGCCCGGCTCGACATCGAAGACCTGCTCGGCCTGCAGACCGGCGAGGCGCATGTCATCCGCAACGCGGGCGGTGTTGTTACGGAAGACGCCATTCGGTCGCTGGTGATCTCGCATCACCTGCTGAACACGAATGAAATCGTCCTGGTGCACCACACGCGCTGCGGAATGCTGGCGTTCACCGATGACCTGCTGAAAGCCGGCCTCGAGGGCGATTCTGCGGCCTCGGCGCTGCTCGGCAAGGCGACGGCACGCGACTTCGTAAGCCCGGCGCGCTCCTCGGCCAGTCCTGCTGCGTTCCACGCGTTTCGCGGCCCCCTCGAGCCGCTCGATGCGCCGCCCGACGCGAGTAACCGCGAGCGACTTCAATGGGACGTCCGTCGCGGAATCTCGGCCATCCTGAACCATCCCTGGATACCGACGTCGGGCCCCGATGCCGTGACGGTCCGCGGTTTCATCTACGATGTGGACACGGGCCTGCTCGAGGAAGTGGTTTACCCGGGCGCGACCGGTTCGATTGGCTGACGACAACCAGGCGCCTTGCGGCGCGGTACCCGGTGGGCGGAAAGCATCCGAAACGATGCGGAGGAACTGCGATGACCACGAACAGGGACTTACTGCAGGCGCTGATGGCGGCCTCGAAGAAGAAGGACCACGAGGCGTTCCTCGCCCTGTGGGTCGACGACGACCTTGAGTATTACTGGTCGATGCATGCGAAGCCGATCACGTCCAAGGAAAAGCTGCGCAAGTTCCTGCGTAACTACGAAGGCAGCTTCGACCAGCAGGACTGGGCGATCACGAACTGCGTCGAGCAGGGCGACCTCATGCTGTGCGAGGGCGTCGAGATGCTCTACGACCGGGCGAACCAGAAGCTCATCCGCAATCCGTTCATGCAGGCCGTTGAATTTCGCGGCGGCAAGATCGCGAAGATGCGCGACTACTACGACGGCTCCGTGATCGCCGCGCCTGAACGCAAGCCTGCGGCCGCTGGGTAGTCGCGCCGCTTCGTCGGCGGCAATAGCCTCTAGTCACGCGATCCGGGCACCGACGCTTCTCCGCCGCTCGCCAGGGTTTTCTGCTGACGCGCCAGCGACCAGCCCGTGAACGCCCACACCAGGGCCAGCCCCGCACCGGCCACAGCCACCACGGCCGGATTCGTGGCGATCGCATCAATGCCTGTCTTCACCCAGCCGCTGACTGCGTCGGCGCCACGATAGACTGCGGTGTCGATGACGTTCTTGGCCTTGTACTTGGCTTCATTCGGGATCACGGTGAACAGCATCTCGCGGCCCGGTCGCGCCAGTGCGTATTCGCCGGCACGGCGGGTCACCATCACGACGGCAAACACCGCGAAGGTTGGCGCCAGTGCGAGCCACAGAAAGCCGAGCATCATCACCACCGGTACCGCCGTCAGCAGCACGACGAGGCCGAGCCGCTGCACGATGCGTCCGGTCAGGAACAACTGGGTGAGCAGCGCCAGGCTCTGCACGATGAAGTCGAGCGTGCCGAACACCCGCGTCTGGTCGGCGCGGTCAGGAAAATGCAGCTCGACCAGTCGCGCCTGTTCGAAATAGAGAAAGGTCGAGACACTCGCCAGCAGCACGACGAAAGCGGCGATGCTCAACAGGTAGCGTGAACGCAGCACCGTGTCGATGCCGGCGAACGGGTTGCCGCCAAGCGGCTGGCGACGTGCCGCCTGCTCGTTGATTTCCAGCGGTCGGTGATCGCGCCAGACCTGCAGCGCGTATGCCGCCACCGCCGAACCCAGCAGCAGGGCCGTGCTCAACACCATCAGCCCCGACAGGCCGAGTGATCCAACCAGCAGTACGCCCAGCAGTGGGCCGACCAGCCCGCCCGTGCTGGCGCCGGCGGCCATCACGGCGAACAGTCGCTTGGCCTGCGCCACTGGGAACAGGTCGGCCAGCACGCTCCAGGCGACCGAGATCGCCAGCAGGTTGAACACGGACAGCCAGACGTAGAAAGCGCGCGCGACCGAGGGATTGTCGGGTTGTGCGGCAATCGCCGTCGCGAAGCCCAGCAGGTTCAGCGCGAAGAAGCCGTAGGTCCACGGCAGGATACGTCGACGCGGCGCGCGCGCAGCGACCCAGCCGAACAGCGGGATCGCCGCCAGCGTCGCTACGAACGTGCCAGTGAACAGCCACTGCAGGTTCGCCACGCCACCGGCGATACCCATCGTTTCGCGCACCGGTCGCAACAGGAAGTAGCCGGCGAACAGCAGGAAGAACATCGATACGCCGGCCGCCACCGCAGGCGCTTCGTCGGGTTCGACTGCGAACAGCCGGGACAGGAAGCGCGACATCCTTCCCGGCGCGGCCATCAGGCGAACAACGCCACCAGTTCGGCGCGTTCCGCTGCGCTCAGGTCACGGCCCCGGCCGGCCTTGAGGTTGTCGCTCTGCCGGTCGGGTTTGCCGGTGGCCGGGATCACGACGGTCACCGCCGGATGGCTGATCACGAATTTGAGGAACATCTGGGCCCAGGATGTAACACCTGCTTCCGCTGCCCAGCCCGGCAGGGCCTTGTCGGCCACGCGCGCGAACAGGCGCCCGTCGTCGAAGGCGCGGTTGATCATCACCGCCACGCCGGTGTCCCTGGCGAGCGGCAGCAGGCGCTTGTCGGCATCGGGCGAGCTGACCGAATAGTTGATCTGGATGAAGTCGGGTTTCTCTGCGGCCATGATGTCGGCGAGCTCAGCGTGCTTTTCGTTGACGTAGTGGGTGAGGCCGACGTACTTCGTCTTGCCCTGGGCCTTGAGCTCGCGCGCGTAGGCCAGCTGGGTCTTCCAGTCGCGCAGGTTGTGCACGGCCAGCAGCTCCACCTTGTCGGTGCGCAGTCGCTTGAGCGACTGCGCGAACTGCGCTTCGCCGGCGGCACGGTTGTCAGCCGCCAGTTTCGTGGCCAGCCAGATGCGGTCGCGCAGGCCGAGTTCCGCCATCAAGTCGCCGAGTACGTCCTCGGCATTGCTGTAGTTGGGCGAGGTGTCGATGACGCTCGCGCCGCCGGCGACGAAACGCCGCAGCACTTCCTTCAGCGGTTCACGCCCTGCGGCATCCACTTCGAAACTGCCCGAGGTGCCCATGCCGATCACCGGGATCCGTTCGCCCGTCGCAGGAATGGCGCGCTTTGCCAGGCCAGGTGCGGCTCCGGTGGCGGACGCGGCTGCGAAGACCGGCAGGGGATGCAGCGTGGCGGCAGTGGCAGCGAGCGTGGCGGCAGCGAGGAAGGAGCGGCGACTGGTCATGACGGCACCTCGTTGGCGGAATCTGGCGACCGGGCGATCAACGCGCAGCGGCCATGCGTGATGAGACGACGCGCCAGTCGACGACTTTCCAGAACGCCTCCAGGTAGCTCGCCCTGGCGTTGCGGTAATCGATGTAGTACGCGTGCTCCCATACGTCGCAGGTGAGCAGCGGGCGCTCGCTTCCGACGAGCGGAGTACCGGCATTCGACGTGCTGATCACCGCGAGTTCACCGGTATCGCGCTGGACCAGCCATGCCCAGCCAGACCCGAACGTTGCCAGGGCAACCTTGTTGAAAGCAGCGATCATCTGCTCGACGCCGCCAAATGAAGTCTTGATCGCATCCAGGAGGCGACCGTCCGGCTGGCGATCGGCATGCGGTGCGAGCGACTGAAAGTAGAAGGCGTGGTTCCATGCCTGGGCAGCGTTGTTGAACACCGCACCCGATGACTTGCGGACGATGTCCTCGAGGCTGGCGGTCTCGAGGTCCGTGCCCTTGATGAGGTTGTTCAGGTTCGTGACGTAGGCCTGGTGATGCTTCCCGTAATGAAAGTCGATGGTCTCGGCCGAAATGTATGGCGCGAGGGCGTCGCGCTCGTAAGGCAGTGGCGACAACTGGATGGTCATGCGGGTCTCCTTGATGATTTTCCAGGGGCGAGCCTGGCTGGCGTCCGGGCACCGTAGCTCATGATCTTGCTGGTACGAAGAAGTTTCTTGAAATTGCTGCGGAAATCGGCGGCTTCCGCCTCGATCCAGGTGCGGAAGGCGACCACCGCGGGTAGGCTTTCCCGTGATTCCGGGATCAGTAAATAGTACGCGATGTCCATTTCGATGACCGGTTGCATCGCGATGCGAAGCCGCTTTGCCGCCAGATCCTCGACGGCATAGACGAGCCGTCCGAGCGCCACGCCGCCCCCGGACGCCGCTGCCTGCAACGCAAGGTGTCCGTCGTCGAACTGCGTTCCCCGGTGCGCTTCCGCCAGCGGGGCGCCTGCCGCCCTGAACCACTCCTGCCACGCCTTGGGGCGACCGGCGCGCCGCATCGAGTTGTCGTGCAGCATCGGAACACGGGTGATGTCGGTGGGCTTGCGCAGGATGTTCTGCCGCAGGAACGCCGGGCTCGCGACCGGCGCGAGCCACTCGTGAAAGAGATTGATCGCGACCACGCCCGCGAAGCCGCCGCGGCCGATGCGAACGGCGACATCGACATCCTCCTGGTCGAAGTCGACCGGCGATGGGCTGGCAGCGATGCGCAGGTAAATTCGCGGATGCTTTTTCTGGAAGTGCGGGAGCCTCGAGACGAGCCAGCGTGTGGCAAAAGCGGGGGTGACGCTGATCGAGAGTGCGCCGCTCTTGCCGCTGCGGCCATTGGAGCGCAGCGTTTCGACGCCCTGGCCGATACGATCGAACGCCTCGCGCAGGGTTTCCGCGGCCGATGTCGCCTGGTCCGTCAAGACGAGGCTGCGAGTGGTGCGCCTGAACAGCGTGACGCCGAGATACTCCTCCAACCCGCGGATCTGGTGACTGACCGCAGCCGGCGTCACGTTCAGCTCGCGCGCAGCCTTGGTGAAGCTGCCAAGTCGGGCTGCCGCTTCGAATGTTCGCAGGGAATTAAGGGGCGGAAGTGACCGGGGCATTTATGAGATTGCCTCATCAATGGGATGACGATTTCTCGCTACAGGCCGGTGACCGGCCCCCATAGACTACTCCTCCGAGACGGACGATCAGCGTGAAGCACCTTCCCGACAGTTGTCGGGGCTGTTCCGCGATCGTCCGATCTCACCACCCTGGTGCAAGCGCACCGAAAAAAACCGGGCAATGGAGTGGCGTATTTCCGACCAGCTGTGGTGCCTTTTTCTGGACGTCGACGGCACGCTGCTTGAAATTGCGGCAACCCCGGACTCAGTGCAGGTCGAGCCGAGCCTGCAGGATCTTCTCCACCGTCTTCGCACCGTCCTCGGTGGGGCGGTTGCATTGATCAGCGGTCGCCCGATCGTGGATATCGATCGGCTCTTCGGTCCGCATCGATGGGCGGCCGCCGGTGTGCACGGACTCGAGCGCCGGGACTTTCAGGGGCGCTGGCATAGTCAGAACGGCTTCGATGTCGCCACCGTCGCGGAGGCGCGCGACCGGCTGCAGCAACTCGCGACTCGACTTCCGGGCACGATCCTGGAAGACAAAGGCATGTCCGTAGCACTGCATTACCGCCAGGTTCCGCACCTGGAAGTCGAGGTGCATGGCGAGACGCGCGCAATCGTTCGTTCTCTTGGTGGACGGATCGTGCTGCTCGAGGGACGGATGGTGGTCGAACTGCGGCTGGAGGGTGCGAATAAGGCAGACGCTATTCGCGAGTTCCTGGGCGAGACGCCGTTCAAGGGACGGCGGCCCATTTTCATAGGAGACGATGTGACCGACGAAAAGGCGCTCGAAGAGGTGGAACGCATCGGCGGGCTGTCTGTCGCGGTGGGTGATCGCGTTCGCGCGATGCTGCGGGTTTCTGGTCCGCGGGACGTGCGTGTCTTTCTCGAGGAACTGGCGGATGCCGGAGCGCCACCGCAATGAGTCAGGTTCGCCCCGATCTCGAGCTGGCCGTGATCGGCAACTGCGAAGTTTCTGCGCTGATCGACGAGCTCGGAACCGTCGTCTGGATGTGCCTGCCGAAACCCGACGGCGACCCGGCTTTCTCGGCGTTGCTGACACCGGAGGGTGGCGCGTCGGCGCAAGGTGTGTTCGCCGTCGACATGGTCGATCTCGCCAGTACGGAACAGCGCTATCGGCGCAACACCGCCGTGGTCGAGACGATCCTCCACGATTCCCACGGCGGGTCGCTGGTCATCCGCGACTTCTGCCCGCGCTTCCGTGCCCGGGGCCGCATGTTCCGCCCGATGATGCTGGTGCGGATCGTGGAGCC
Organism: uncultured Gammaproteobacteria bacterium; assembly: GCA_963754535.1. Taxonomy (GTDB): domain Bacteria; phylum Pseudomonadota; class Gammaproteobacteria; order Steroidobacterales; family Steroidobacteraceae; genus RPQJ01. The sequence goes on along the minus strand of CAVWGG010000021.1, from coordinate 116,873 downwards.
CATCGCGGGCAGGCCGGTCGTGCGGATTCGCCTGCGGCCGACACGCCACTTCGGCGCCGAAGCGGTCTGCGGCCGGGCCGGCAGCCACCACATCGCTTTCTCGGCGGACGGCGTCGAGTATCGCGTCACGACCGACGCCTCGCTCAGCGCCGTGGCGGACCAGGGTCCAATCGTGGTCGACCAGCCGTTGACCTTCATACTCGGACCCAACCAGACGATCGAGGAAACGCCCTCCGTGCTGGCCCATTCCTGGCTGCTTGAAACGAGCAACTACTGGCAGGACTGGGTGCGCACGCTGGCCATCCCTTTCGACTGGCAGGAAGAAGTCATCCGCGCGGCGATCACACTCAAGCTGTGCACCTTCGAGGATACCGGTGCGGTGCTTGCGGCGCTGACGACGTCGATTCCGGAGGGTCCCGGAAGTGGACGCAACTGGGACTATCGCTACTGCTGGCTGAGGGACAGCTATTTCGTCATCCAGGCCCTGAACCGTCTCGGCGCCACGCGCACGATGGAGGCGTACCTGCACTTCATAGACCACATCGTGGCTGCATCGGCCATCCATGAATTGCAGCCGGTCTACAGCCTCGCTGGAAGCCATGACATCGAGGAACGGGTGATCGCATCGCTGGCTGGTTATCGCGGCATGGGCCCGGTGCGAGTCGGCAATCAGGCCGCATTGCAGACACAGCATGACGTCTACGGAGCGGTCATCCTGGCCATCGCGCAACTGTTCTTCGACCATCGACTGGCGCGTGGCGGTGACCGGGCACTGTTCGAGCAACTGGAACGCCTGGGCGAGCGGGCTGCGTTTGTCTACGACCGTCCGGACGCGGGACCATGGGAGTTTCGCGGGCGCGAGCGGGTACATACGTTCTCGGCGGTGATGTCCTGGGCGGGTTGCGACCGCATGTCGCGCATCGCGCAACGGCTTGGACTGCCGGATCGTGCGCAGCACTGGGGCGAGATCGCGGGCGGCATGCGCGAGCGGATTCTCGAGCGTGCCTGGAACGAGCGGCGTGGTGCATTCGTCGCCTCCTTCGATGACGACCACCTCGATGCGTCGGTGCTCCTGCTGCCGGAGCTCGGCCTGCTCCCGGCCACCGATCCACGATTCATCGCGACCCTGGACGTGATCGGCAGGGAACTGCGCGACGGGGACCTGCTGTTCCGCTACCGGCACGAGGACGATTTTGGAACGCCGCAGACTGCGTTCGCGACCTGTGCCTTCTGGTACGTCAATGCGCTGGCGGCGGCCGGGCGTGTCGATGAGGCGCGCGAGCACTTCACCCGTTTGCTGCGGTATCGCAACGGCGTCGGTTTGTTGTCCGAGGACATCGCTCCCATTACCGGGGAACTGTGGGGTAACTACCCGCAGACCTACAGTCTCGTCGGCGTCATCAACAGCGCACTGCGCCTGAGTCGCCCGTGGGAGTCCACGCTTTGACGGCTGGCGGAACCGCGGGATGAGTTCGATCGATAGCTGGCTCGCTTACGTTGACCAGTGGCACAAACCCGCGGTTGCGGCGGTGCGGATCATGCTCATCCTCGCCGGAACATGGGTGGCGCAGGCAGTCGCCAGCCGGCTGATACGCACGTTCCGCGAGCGCATTGCCGCAAGGATGACGGGTACCGAGGAGGTGCGGCGCGCCGAGACACTGGGGCGCGTGTTTCGTTACCTCGCCAGCGTCGTCATCGGCCTGGTCGGCGTCGTGCTGGTGCTCGCCGAATGCGGCATCTCGGTCGCGCCGATCCTGGGCGCCGCCGGCGTCGTCGGTCTTGCCGTCGGATTCGGCGCGCAGAGCCTGGTCAAGGACTACTTCACCGGCATCTTCCTCCTGATCGAGAACCAGATCATCAAGGGCGATGTCGTGCAGGTTGCGGACAAGTCCGGCCTCGTGGAGGACATGACGCTGCGCTACGTGCAGCTGCGTGACTACGACGGTAACGTGCATTTCGTCCCGAACGGGCTGATTTCGACGGTCACGAACATGAGCCGTGGGTACGCCTACGCCGTCGTCGACGTCGGCATCGCCTATCGCGAGGAGATTGACGCAGCGCTGGTAGTCATGCGCTCGGTCGCCGCCGAGCTTGCCGAGGCTCCGGACTTCGCCGGCCGGATTATCGCCGAATTCGAGATCGCGGGCGTCGAGCGCTGGGACGACTCCGCGATCGTCCTGCGCGGGCGGTTCAAGGTACTTCCCCTCGAGCAGTGGAACGTTCGTCGCGAGTACCTGCGACGTCTGAAGGGCGCCTTCGATGCCGCCGGCATCGAGATCCCGTTCCCGCACGTGACACTGTACGCAGGCAGCGGCAAGGATGGTCGCGCGCCTTCATTCCATCTCACGGTGTCCGAAAATTGATTCGATCGGTCTTCATCCGCTATGTCCTGCCGATCGCCGCGGCCCTCAGCCTCATCGCCTTCGTCGGCGTGCCGTATATCGAGCACATGCTGAGGGATTGGTTCCGCTCGGATATCGAGCTGCGGGCTCGCCTGGTGATGAACTCGATGGAGGAGCCGGTGGCTCGCCTGCTCGAACGCAAGGATTCCGCGCGACTGGCCGCCTATCTTGAAAGAGTCGTCAGTGACGAGCGGCTGCTGGCAGTCCTGATATGCGATACGAACGGCGCCAGGGTCTACGCCACGAACCTCGTCCCGGAAGACGTCACCTGCGATTCGCCGACCACGTCGCTCGTCAACGATTCGACCGTCGCGCGCCTTCCCTCTGGATCGGTCGAGATATCGTCGTTCACGGTCAACCCGGACGCCGGACAGCAATATCGCGCCGTGCTGGTCCATGACCTGAGTTTCATCGATCGGCGGCAAGCCGCGGCGCGCAACTTCGTGCTGGCATTTGCCGTAATCGCCGTGGGAATGCTGGGACTCCTCGGTGGACTGGCCATCCGCAGCATGCTGAATCGCTCGATCAAGTTGCTGCTCGGCGATATCCGGTCTCGCCGGTTCCTCGATGACGCGCACTCACCGCGCTCGTCGCAGCCGGTGCTCTCCAGTGTCAGGAGCCTGCTGCGCGAGATCGAACAAAGCCAGCGCCTCGAAATCGAGTTCCACGAGAACTGGACGCCACAGGCGTTGCAGCAGGTCGTGCGTGAGCACCTGGGCTCCTGTCCGCTCGTCGTGGTCTCCAATCGCGAGCCATACATCCACAATCGCGGTCCGGATGGACAGCCCATCGTGCAGGTGCCGGCGAGCGGGATGGTGACTGCGCTCGAGCCGATCGTGCGCGCGTGCTCCGGCATCTGGGTCGCGCATGGCAGTGGCTCCGACGATCGACGGGTCGTGGACAGGCATGACCATGTCAGGGTGCCTCCGGAAGATCCTGCGTACACGCTGCGGCGCGTCTGGCTGACCACGGAGGAAGAAGAAGGCTACTACTACGGCTTCTCCAACGAGGGCATGTGGCCGCTGTGCCACCTCGCTTACGTCCGTCCGGCCTTCCGTGAGCAGGACTGGAACGCCTACCGGGCCGTCAACGAAAAATTCGCCAAGGTAGTCGCGGCCGAGGCGGCCGGGGAGTCCCCGGTCATTCTCATCCAGGACTTTCATTTCGCCCTGCTGCCGCGCCTGATCCGCGAGCGCAAGCCAAAGGCGACGATCGCGCTGTTCTGGCACATCCCGTGGCCCAATGCCGAAACGTTCGGCGTCTGCCCGTGGAAGCGCGATGTGCTGACGCACATGCTCAGTGCCGACATCCTCGGCTTCCACACCCGGTATCACTGCCAGAACTTCCTCGCGACCGTGGATCGACACGTGGAGTGCCAGATCGATCACGAACACATGACCGTGACTCACAATGGCCATGTCTGCCGTGTCGTCCCGTATCCCATCTCGATCGAATGGCCGCCGCGCTGGCTGGCGACGCAGTCCGAGGTGCCGATCGCGCGTGAGGCCGTGCGGCGTCGATACGGCATTGGTGGCGAGGTGCGGCTCGGCATTGGCGTGGAGCGTTGGGACTTTACCAAGGGCATCGTCGAGCGCTTCCTGGCGCTGGAGAAGCTCTTCGACGAGCATCCGCAATGGCGCGGCCGCATGTCGCTGCTGCAGGTGGCCGCCCCGACGCGCAGCCGGCTGCCCGCCTACCAGGCGCTGCAGCAGCAAACGCTGGCCGAGGCGGAACGCATCAATGAGAAATTCGGCAGGAACGGCTGGCGACCGATCGTGCTGGTGGGCGAACACCAGGAGCCGGCACAGGTGTTCGAACTCTATCGCGCCGCGGACTTCTGCGTGGTCAACAGCCTGCATGACGGCATGAATCTCGTCGCCAAGGAGTTCGTCGCCGCCCGGGACGACGAGGACGGCGTCCTGATCCTGAGCACGCTGGCGGGCGCATCGCGCGAGCTCGTCGAAGCCCTGCTCGTCAACCCGTTCGACATCGGCGAGACGGCGGACGCGATTCGCGTCGCGCTCGAGATGCCGCGCGATGAGCGGCGGCAGCGCATGCAACTCATGCGACGCACCGTAAAGGAAAACAACGTGTACCGCTGGGCGGGCCGCATGTTGATGGACGTGGCGCGTGTACGGCAACGGCAGGCGCTGGCGGAGTCCCGTCCACTGGAAAGAGTCCGGAACTGGCAACGCTGACCGGGGGCTTTGGCCCGTCGCCCGGTTGAAGGCTGCGCCAGTTGACGTGCGATCCGGCCGCCGCGATGCTGCCGCATGAGTTCGCCAAGCCAACTTGAACTGCAAAGTACCCGCCTCAGGGTCGTGATCACATTCGCCGCTTGCCCTGCATTGCCGGGATTGACGGCGGTGGCGCCGTGATCCTCCGCCGCGTCATCGCGCATGTTCGCCATCAGGAATGGACCGCGATCACCATCGACTTCGTCATCGTCGTCATGGGCGTCTTCATCGGCATGCAGGTGCAGGCGTTTGCCGTGGAGCGCGACCGTCAGAAGAGCGAACGCGACTACCTCACGCGCCTGCATGGCGAGATTGAACAGCTCCTTGGGACAAGGGCGAGATACGATCGCTCGCGCACGGAGTTTTCGGCCGACCTGCTCCGCGCGGTCAAGCGGTTGAACGAGGCGGAGGGGACCACGCCGCTGTCTTCCGGAGAGTGCGACGCCATTGCGGGATCGGCGCATACGACCGTGCCGCCGGCGGAGCTGCCGACAGTTGCAGAGCTGTTATCAACGGGCCGGCTCGATCACCTGTCGTCTGCAACGGTACGCACCGCAATCCTGACCTACATGCAGGACGCCGTGCGCGCCCGCGATCTCATCGCCGTCATCACCGATTCAGGGCGTGATCTCGGCAAGGCACACCCCCACCTCATCACGCATCATGTCGGCGCGTCGCGTATCCGCAGCGAAGAAATATGGCTGAACCCCGAATGCCGGACGGATGCGATGCGCGCCGACCCGGCATTCAGAAATGAACTCAGTGAAAACGCCTACATGTACAACGTCTACACGACGCGCGCCGTGCTGCCAGTGAGCCGCCAGCTGGCGGCGCTGCACGCTGTGGTTGACGCCGAGATGGGCGTCGCGCATCCGGAAAGATAGGCCATGACGCCATGATCTCCCGCCGCATCTCGGAACACGTCAGGACGCATAACTGGTTCGCGGTCGCGATCGATCTTTTCGTCGTGATCCTCGGCGTCTCGGTCGCCGGTATAGAGACCGCCGCACTGGCACTCAGGAGCAATCCCGGACTGCTGCCGGCGCTGAAGCTTCGTTTCGCCGACGTCGAAACGGCGATCACGGATCTGGAGACGAACAGCGAAGGCGCGGGCGGGCCCGCCGTCGTGCAGACCCGCCCGGCTGTAACTTACTTCTTCGGTTGGTCGCCGCCGGACCAAGTCAGGAACAGCCAGCGGCCGTTTTCCTTGACCAGCACGTCGGTGTAGTTGCCGGTAACCGTTTCGCGTTCCTTCTTGTAGTTCTCACGCGCGACCTGGTAGTTGTACTGCACCACCGCGACGTTTCCCGTGACCGTGATCGAGATTGGAAACAGTTCCTGCTCAAGGACGGCACTGTTGTCGGCGGCGTACTTGCCCCATCGCTTGAGCGAGTCCCTGCCACGAGGCATTGGGTCGCCGGTTTCCCAGTATTTCAAGTTTGGATGGACCATCGTGTCGATCCAGCTCAGGTCCTCGGCCGCTGCCATTTTCCATTGCAGCTCCTCGAGATTCCAGATTTCTTGTTGTTGCGCATTCCACGTCTGCGCGGCTGCCGTTCCGACGCAGCAAAAAGCTAAGGTCATCGACAATACGATTCGATTGAACATGGCTCTTCCCCCGTATGTTGTATTTCCATTGACCCTGCACAAATCGTGCGGTGGCCAATGACGGCACGCTACGCCTGTCGAACGTTGGGAGCGAGGGAAATTGCCGGCAGTCGCCATGGTGCGACGCAGCAGTTCAAGCGCATGCAACGGTCATCGCTCTGGACCCGCACGCAGGCCCTCCGCGTCCTTTCCTGCTCTTTGACCGGGCTCCGCGCCAAGCAGTTCACGCTGCTCGATCGGCAGCATGACTTCCACGAAGTCAGCGAGCTCGACATCGGCGAGGCTGCCGTACGTATCCAGCAAGGCAGCCGTAATGGGAAGCCGGAGGTCCTGCCAGGGCGCATCGCTGCGGTACAGCCGGTGAGCGGCGCGCGCCATCGCTGCCTGCCAGCGAGAAGTGGTGCGCGCCCCTCCCGGACCAGACCGGACCAACCCGTCTGCCTCGAGACGAGCCAGGACGCTGGTCTCAGGCATCGCTAATGCGCGGCAGCCTGAGGCTGCTTGCCCGGCTTCGCTGTCACCTGATGCTGGCGCACGTACGAAATCATTTCCAGCGTCTCGCGCCGGAACTCGGCGTAGTCGGTCTGGACTGCATTGAGGAACGTGCTGGCATACATCGTGTGGCCCGCCATCGCGGCAGCCTCGGCGATTTCCGTGTCAGTGGCGCCGAACAGCTTGGCCGCTTCAGCGTGGAACAAGGCGCAATAGCGGCAGCGAGTGGCGCCCGCAACCGCAATTCCGATCAGTTCCTTGGTCTTGTTCGGCAGGGCGGTTTCGGCCAACTGGAAGTCACGCATTGAACTCCAGAACCCGCTCAGGGCGCTCTCCGGCAGTTCGCGCAGCCAACCGGGCACCTGCCCGAACATGTCGCCGACTTCCTTGTGAATCGCCTTCACATTCGTCGTCATGCTTCACCTCCACCTCGCCTCCGCCCAGGCGCGTCAGACCTGGCACGTCTATGAGCGGACTTCGCGAGCTTCAAGGCGCGGTATCTTAATGTTCGTGACAAGGGGAGGGCAGCGGCCTGAGTCCCGGTCGGATGTGGCTGTCTCGCCTACAGGGCCTGTCCGGGCAGCGCAGCTGCGTGAAGACCTTTCAGTCGAGGTCCAGCCCGGCCACGGCTGGGACCTCCAACTGTGCCACTCGCAACCGCTTCGGCACCCGGCGGTGACCCGTTTTGGCGACGGATTGCGCCTTGGGATATCGACGGACCCACTCGAACACCAAAACCACGCCGGGAGAACGACCATGGTTGCCTTTCCATCAAGCGCAAGGAGACTGCTAGCCTATTCCACCGTTGCGATCCTGGGATGCGCTGCCAGCGCGGCGGCGGTCGCGCAGCAGCCGACGATCACAAAAATCGGCACTGTGACTGTCGCGACTTTCCCCGCAGCAGACAAATCGGCGGTCGACCCGATCGACTACGTCAACGCCAAACCCATGCCGCTGCCCATCGCCACCAATTTTTCCGAGTCGTTGGTGCTGGCGGACCTGATCGGCATGTTGGCTTCTCCGGCCGCGACGCCGACCAGCAAACCTGTGTTCGTAGGCGGCAGTGAGGGCGACGGCCAGACACGCCCTGTGTTTTTGGGCAAGCCGGCACCCAATTCCATGGGCGATGAATACACGTCGCAGGAAGCCGGCACGACCAACCATGCTTTCAGCACCGCGCGTGCCGATGGCTACTCGGGCAGCACCAACAAGACCTACCCGTATCGCGCGTCGGGCAAGGTGTTCTTCAACAAGCCCGGCGAGACGGGCACGTTCATCTGCTCCGCCTCCCTGATCAAGAAGGGCGTCGTCGTCACGGCCGCGCACTGTGTTTCGGAGTTCGGCAAGAACAAGTTCTGGACGAACTGGCGTTTCGTGCCGGGTTACAAGAGCGGCAGCGCCCCGTATGGCAACTGGTCGGCCAAGAGCACGCTCGTCTTGAGCGCGTACCTCAACGGCTCTGACCCGTGTTCCACGAGCACCGCGCCCAATGGCGTGATCTGTCGGGACGACGTGGCCGTGGTCGTACTCAACCCGCAAAGTGGCAGTCTGCCCGGCACCAATACCGGCTGGTACGGCTTTGCGTATAACAACGCCGGTTTCACGCCAAGCGGCCGCGTGCACCTCACCCAGATCGGCTATCCGGGCTGCCTGGACAACGGTGAGATCATGGAGCGCAATGACTCCGAGGGCTTCAAATCATCCTCCCTGGCCAACAACACGCTGCTTGGCTCCCTGATGTGTGGCGGCTCCAGTGGCGGGCCGTGGTTGATCAACTTCGGGAGGCGTCCCGCCCTGACGGGCACGACCTCGGGCAGCTCCGCGCAGATCAACACGGTGGTCGGTGTCACGAGTTGGGGCTCAACCAGTACGGGGCCAAAGCAGCAGGGCGCGAGCCCGTTTCTGAACACGAACATCCTGAGCATGGTCAACGCAGCCTGCAGTGCCAATGCGGCTCACTGCGCCAACTAGCTGAGGCCCACAAAGGCTCTCCCTGCCGCACGCCGGGGTCACCAGGCCCCGGCGGATTCGTGCGTGCGACAAGCCGCCGGGATATCCTTGCGCGATGCAAGCCGCTGTCCGATCCGCGGAATTCGAGCTCGCCGCACTGACGGTGTTCACCGCAGCGATGGATCGAGACGGTGCGGACCGTGAGTCGTGGTTGATCGCGGAGTGCAATTCGAATGCCGCCTTGCTGGCGCGGGTGCAGGAGCTCATCGCCGCCGATGCGGCCAACCTTTCAGTCTGGGAAGCAGGCGGCATGGGCCCACTGCCGCACGCCCAGCCGGTGCCGCCAACCCAGGTCGGTGTCTATCGCCTGGAAGAGTTGATCGGCGCCGGCGGCATGGGTTCGGTGTACCGCGCGCGCCGCAATGATGGCTTATTCGATCAAACGGTCGCTATCAAGTTCATCCGCTCACTCGATGGGGTGGCCGAGCCGCTGATCGATGCCGAGCGCAAGCTGCTTGCGCGCATGGAGCATCCGGGCATCGCACGCATCATCGATGGCGGCTCGACCGCCAACGGACTGCATTTCCTGGTAATGGAATTCGTGAATGGCGTGGCGCTGGACGACTACGCCACCGAGCACGAACTCAACCCGAAAGCGCGCGTGGCACTCATGCGCGAGGTCTGCGCCGGCGTCGCGCACGCGCACCAGCACCTGGTGGTTCACTGCGATATCAAGCCAGCCAATGTTCTCGTGACCGGCGAGGGGCGTCCCAAGCTCATCGACTTTGGCGTGGCGCGCATTCAGGACGTGGCAGACGCGCGGCCAGAGGGCTTTACTCGAGCATATACCAGCCCGCAGCGCCTGGCAGGCGAGCCTGCCGTCGTGACGGATGACGTGTACTCACTGGGCGTCACGCTCTGCGAGATTCTGGCAGACGGGCTGCAAGGCGATCTCGCTGCGATTGGTCGCAGGGCGACGGCGACACGACCCGAGGAGCGTTACGCAAGTGTGGGCGCGCTCGACGACGACCTGCGCCGCTGGCTCGAATGCCGCCCGGTGGAGGCCGCCGGCGGCGGTTGGCGGTACCGCATGCGCAAGTTGGTTGCGCGAAATCCCTGGCGCGTGGCCGCGGCGACGGTTACCGCCGTGGGATTGATCGTGGCGCTGGCAGTGATTGCGACACTTTATACGCGTGCGGATGCCGCGCGGCTGGAGGCCGAGCGGCGCTTCGGCGAGGTGCGGGCGCTTGCCAGCTACATGCTGTTCGATCTCGACAAGCAGCTGGAAACCACGCCTGGCACCACGCAGGCGCGACGCGACATGGTCGGTCGCGGCCAGCAGTATCTGGATGCGCTGGGTGCAACTGCGGGCGGCAACGCGGACTTGCAGCGCGAGGTGGCAGTGGGCCTGGCGCGCCTCGCAGAGGTGCAAGGAGTGCCTGGCAAGGCGCACGTCGGCGAGCCCGCCGCTGCCAAGGCCAACCTGGAGCGCGCTGAACGGATGCTCGTGGCGTTGACAGCGCGCGCACCTGAATCGATGGGGTTGCAGCGCGATCTTGGGCGCGTGCGCTATCTGCTCGCGCTGGTCTATGGCGCGCAGGACAACAATGAAGCCGGGCAGTTGCAAAAGGCCAGGCAGGCCGAAGCGAACCTGCTGACCGCCCTCGCCGGTGTCGACCACTGGTCGCCTGTGCCCGCGGATCTCGCGGACTTGCACACGTTACTCACCAGTTCACGCCTGACCCAAGCCGACGTCTTCAAATGGCGCGAACAGTACGCGGCGGCGGCCAGGCTGCAGGAGCAAGAAGAAGCGCGCCTCCTGGCGCTGCCCGCAGCGGTCCGCCAGGCCATGGAATTCGAGTATCAAAGCGGCCGGCCGGCCATGATGCTCGGAGACTCATTGTTCTATCTGGGGCGACTCAACGACGCGCTGGCGGCCTATCGCCGCGCCACCGCGCGTTTCGAGCAGGGCCTGGTCAGGACTCCGCGCCACCGGCGGCTCATGGACGGCGTGCTGATTGGCTACTGGTCCATTGCGGGAACGCTCGATGAGATGGGGCGCCACGATCAAGCATTGATCGCCGACGACCGTGCCGTTGCAATGGGCGAACGGCTCGTCGAACTGGATCCTGAAAACGTCGAAGCCTGGCGCATGCGCGACATGGCGCGTGGCCAGCGCGCCCTCACGCTCGCCAGCCTCGGGCGCCACATCGAAGCGATTCGCATGATCGAGCACAGCGTGCGCGAACGACAGGAGCGGGCCCTGCAGTTGCCAGACGATGCGGAACGAGCGCGGGACGCTGCCGTGCCACTGCGTAACTTGGCGCAGGTCTATCGAGACTATGGTGATGGAGCGGGTTCGTGCCGTGCGCTGCGGCAGGCGTTCGACCGCTGGACACACATCGAGCGCCACTGGGGTTTGACGGAGTTCGACCGAAAGAACGAACTGGCCGCGGTCCAGACACAGCTGGCACGTTGTCCCGCTCCTTAGGTGAGCGCATCGTGCAGCCAGGCACGCGCTGCACGCCAGCTGCGCTTCACCGTCGCGGCCGAGGTGCCCTGAACGACTGCAATCTCTTCCAGGGTCAGCCCGCCAAAATAGCGCAACTCCACCAGATCAGCGTGCTCCTGCGATACAGCGGCGAGCCGCTCGAGGGCTTCATGCAAGGCTTCGACGTCGACATCCGTGCGCGCTTCCTCTGCGATCTGCGATACGAGCGTGACCTTGGGCGAGCCGCGTTTGAGCGAGCGTTCGTGGCGTACATGATCGATCAAGACCTGCCGCATGACGTGTGCGGCATATGCAAGAAAATGCGCGCGGTCCCGTGCCGATAGATCGGCCTGTGCGAACAGCTTGAGCGCCGTGCCGTTTGCAAGCTCCGTCGGCGCGAGCATGTGGCGGGCGCGATCACCGGCCAGGAGTCGGCGTGCGAGCACGCGCATTTCCTCATATACCGCTGAAATCAACTGGCCCCGCGCGTGCGCGTCCCCGCCTGCTGCAGCCTGCAGCAGTTCCGTGATGGCCGTGCCCCCCACTCTTGGCATTGTGGGTCGATCTCGTCCGTCAGTCCCAAAGGGGACCAATAATGTACACGAGCCGGAGCAGGGCTGAGGGCCCCCGATCTTGGGCGTCCGAACGGTGAGGTATCCAGACCCCGGCACATGCGGTCGACCTCCTCGGTCTGCCGATCCGGCGCCAGCCTCGGTCTGGTCCGGCCGCGCATTTCTGCGTCCATCCGGTTAGTCTCTTCCGCATGAACTGCACCAACTCCTCGCCGCTGCTCGCCGGCGTGCTTCTGCTCCTCACTGCCCTGGCTCTCGTCCGCCTCCTCCGCGGAGAGTCCGGGCGAACTCACGACCATCGCCGAGCAATCCGGTTTCAAACGTACCGGCCGCTACGACGAAGTGGAGCGATTGTGCGCAGCCTTTGCCGCGCGCTGGCCCGGCAAGGCACGTTGCTTCGAGTTCGGCCGCTCGCCCGAGGACCGTCCGTTGCTGGCACTCGCCGCTGTCGGACGATGGGGTGCTCGACCCCGAGTCCGTACGTGCGCGTCAGCGGCCCGTGGTCTTCTTCCAGGGCGGCATCCATGCGGGCGAGATCGACGGCAAGGACGCGGGGTTCATCGCGCTGCGCGAAATGCTCGAAGGGCGGGAAAGCCGCGGGGCACTGTCGCGGACGACAGTGCTGTTCGTGCCGGTCTTCAACGTCGACGGACATGAGCGGTTTGGTGCGTGGAACCGGCCCAACCAGCGCGGTCCGGAGGCAGATGGGGTGGCGCGTGACGGCGCAGAACCTGAACCTCAACCGCGATTACGCCAAGGTCGAAGCGCCGGAAATGCGCGCGCTGCTCGGGCTCCTTAACGCCTGGGACCCCATCCTGTACGCCGACTCTGCACGTCACGGACGGCGCGGAGCTGCGCGAGGACCTGTCGGTCGAGGTCGAGCCCGGCCACGGCTGGGATCTCGAGCTGGGCCGCACGGGGCACGCGCTGCGCGACGACGTGCTGGCCCGGCTGAAGCGCAAGGGCTTCCATGCCCTGCCGTTCTATCCTTCGTTCGTCGGTGGCGATGATCCGGACTCGGGACTGGCCGTGGGCGTTGGCTCACCGCGCTACAGCACCAGCTATTGGGCCACCCGCAACCGCTTCGGCGCCCTGGTCGAGACGCACTCGTGGCAGGAGTACCCGCGACGCGTTGCCGCCACGCGCGAGACCATTCATGCAATGGTGGAGCTCGCTGCGCGCGATGGAGTGAAGTGGCTCGAGGCGGCACGCGCGGCGGATGAGCGCGCGCGCCTGCTCGGTGGCAAGCCGGTGCCACTGACTTTCAAGAATACGGACGCCGTGCAGACCGTCGATCTGCGCGGCTACGAGTACACGCGTGAGGCGTCCGCGGTCTCGGGCCAGGCATGGATTCGCTACGACTCCACGAAGCCCACCGTCTGGCGGCTTCCGCTCAAGTATGAGGTGCAGCCTGCGCTGACCGTGACGGCACCGGCCGCCGGCTATGTCGTGCCGAGTGCGCACGCTGCGTGGTTGTCGGAAAAGCTGGCTCTGCACGGCATCGAGTTTCAGCGTGTCGCCGCTCCACAGCCGGCCAGCGCCGTGCAGACATTTCGTGCCGACAAGGTGACGGTCGCGGCAGGAACCTTCGAGGGGCGAGCGGTCACGACGGTCGAAGGCGCCTGGCGCGATGAGAAGCGCGACATCGGCGTCGGCGCGCTGTTCGTGCCGATCGCGCAGCCGAAGGCGCGGCTGGTGATGTCGCTGCTCGAGCCGCAGGCGCCCGATTCGTTCGTGTCCTGGAGCTACTTCAGCACAGCCTTCGAGCGCAAGGAATACATGGAGAACTACGTCACCGAGGCGGTCGCGCGACAAATGCTGTCGCAGGACGCGGCACTCAAGGAGGAGTTCGAACGGCGGCTGCGCGAGGACGCGGATTTTGCGGGCAGCCCGGCGGCGCGGCTCGAGTTCTTCTACCGTCGTCATCCCTCATGGGACGAGCGCTATGGCCTCTACCCCGTCTATCGCAGGTGACGCGTGACTTCTGCTCGGGTGCCCTTACGAAGCAGATGGATCGGGCGCAGGAGCTGATGCCACGCTTTGACTACGCAATTCTCGGGGCGGGTGCGCTGGGGTCCATCCTCGGTGCGCACCTGGCTCGCGCGGGTCACGACGTGGTCTTGCTGGCCCGTGGACGTCGTGCTGCACAGATCAGCGCGGAGGGGCTGCTTGTCGAAGGGCTCGTCACGATGGCGTTGCCGGTCCCCGTCATCACGGATCCGGGGCTACTGAAGAGCGCAGGGGTCCTGATCGTCGCGACCAAGGCTATCGATACTGCTCAGGCGCTGCAGCCGCTGCTGCATGCCGACATCGGGGCGGCGTTGTCGATCCAGAACGGCATGTTGAAGGACGAGTTGCTGGCTGCTGCCTTCGGGGCCGATGCGGTCGTCGGGGCGGTCGCGAATTTCAGCGGCGAACTGCTGGGTTCCGGCGCGGTCGTGTTTACCCGCAACGTCGATCTGCGCACAGGCGAGTTGCAAGGCGCAGTGACGCCCCGCATACGACGCATTGTCGGCGACATCGATGCGGCGGGCATTCGCGCAACGGCCAGCGACGCGATCCTGGTCGACGAGTGGTCGAAGTTCGCCGCGTGGGCCGGGCTGATGACGCTGTCCGTCACCACGCGACGCAACACGTGCGAGTTCCTGTGCGATCCGGCTGCCGCACTGGTGCTTGTTAAAGTCGTCCGCGAGGTCGGCCGGCTGGCCGCGGCCTGTAACGTCGAACTCGCTGGCGCGCCCGTGCTTCCGGTGCAGGAGTTGTGCAGCGCGTCCGACGAACGCGCCGTCGAGATCGTCACGACGATTGGTCGCGACTTCCGGTCGGCGGCTCCCACTCATCGCGTGTCCGCGTTGCAGGATCTCGAAGCGGGGCGCCCGCTCGAGATCGACGAGACGCTTGGGTACGCGATCACGATCGCAAAGCGGCTGTCTGTGCCGCTGCCGTTGCTGGAACACTTCCACGGCCTGTTGAGCGCGACGGGCGGCCGGCCGGCGTTGGCAGGCTGACGTCGGCCCGCTGTCAGGCCGACGTCGCTCACAGCCTAGCGTTGCGTCTTCGCCACCCGTGCAGTTTCGTACAGGTAGTCGACGAACATCTGTGCCTGCTGCTCATAGCCTGCAACCTTGGGATCGCTGCTCTCGATCAGGATCCATTCGTCGGGGGCATGCGCGCCACCGCCGCGACCCACACCGAAGTGGCCTGCTGCCATCTTGAGCGGTGGACCCGTGAAGACGACGCCTGGCCAGCTTCCAGCGCGACGCGGGAACAGGCTGTATTCGATCCCCGCCTGCTTGAGTGTCGCCGCGCCGGCCTGAATGACGACGCTGTCCTCGGGCGATTCAGTCGGGCTGTAGCCGCCACTGACGATCACTTCGATGTCACCAAAGCCGCGCTTCGCGAGATGCGCCTTGAGTTTCCCGACCGCTTCTTCCTTGGTCATGTCGGGGACCAGGCGGAAGTCCAGCTTGGCTTCTGCTCGACCGGGGAGCACGGTCTTGCCACCCGGTCCCGTGTAGCCGCTGACGAGGCCCTGGATGTTGACCGTCGGCTGTGAGGCGAGGCGGTAGGTGCTGGTGAGAAAGTCCTCGTCCAGGATCCAGTGACGCACGCCTAATACCTTCTTGACGGCCTCTTCATCCTTGGGAAGGCTTGCGGCGAGCAGTTCCTTCTCGCGTGGCGTGAGGGGGCGGACATTCTCGAACCAGCCGTCGACCGTCGGCGTATAGCCATCGTCGGCCACCAGCGTGTCGAGCGCTTTGACGAGATGCCAGGCGGGGCTGTCGACTCGGGCCATCAGGCTCGAATGGATGTCCTTGGCGGGACCGCGGCCCCATTTGTCGCCGCTCGCGACCAGTTGCACTTCGATCACGCCCTTCGCGCCGAGGTCGAGCGTGACCGTGCCGTCACGGGACTGGCCGGTCGACGGCATCATGACGCCCACCGAGCGCTTGAGTGCTGCCGTGATCTCGGGGTCGGCGAGCAGCGTTGGAAAGTTGGTCGAGCCGATCTCTTCCTCACCCTCGGCAACGAGTACGAGGTTGACGGGCAGCTTGACGCCCGCGGCCTTGAACGCATGCAGCGCGGTGAGGAGGGCCATCTGCGGGCCCTTCTGGTTGACCGCACCGCGGCCGACCAGCGCCTGCCCTTCGCCCGGCCGCTCGACGATCTTGCCCTCGAGCGGCGGCGACGACCATTCGGCGGGGTCGTAGTGCTTGACGTCGTACATGAAATAAATCGCGAGCGTGTGCTTTGCCCCGGCGTCGAGAGTTGCAAACACGCCCGGTACGCCGCCGCTTTCGACGACCTTGGCCTGCTGGAAGCCGGCGTCGAGCGCGAGCTGGCGCATGTACTCGGCGCCCTGCGGCGTGTTGATGCCCATGTTGGCGATGGTCGGCAGCGCGATCCATGCGCGCAGTCGCTCGATCGCACCATCCTTGTCGGCCTTTATGGCCGCGACGACCTTGTCGTGTCCCGGCTTGCTTGATGCCGCGTTGGCGGGCACTGCCGCGAACGCCACGGCCAGTGCCGCCGCACAGCCGATCATCAGGTGCTTGTCGAATCGCATCGCGCCTCCCGTCCCGGATTCAATGTCGGCGGACAGACTGGACCGGCGCGAAGTTGAAGTCCAGTCAGAGAGGTTGCCGGACGGCGGCGCTGAGCGCGCCGCCGTCCGATTCCTGCGCAGATGTCAGTGCGTCAGGTGATCCAGGTTCATCACCTTGGTCCAGGCCGCAACGAAGTCCTGCACGAACTTCTCACGCGCATCGTTCGCTGCATAGACCTCGGCGATCGCGCGCAGCTCCGAGTTCGATCCGAACACCAGGTCGACGGGAGTCGCCGTCCATTTGACCTTGCCCGTCGCGCGATCGAGGCCCTCGTAAAGGCCTTCGGCCTGGGATGACTTCGACCATTTCGTGGACATGTCCAGCAGGTTCACGAAGAAGTCGTTGCTCAACGTCCCGGGCCGGCTGGTGAACACGCCGTGTGCCGACTGTCCCGCGTTGGCGTTCAGCGCCCGCAGGCCGCCGACCAGCACGGTCATTTCCGGAACCGACAGCGTCAGGAGGTTGGCGCGATCGACCAGCATCTCAGGCGGCGAGAGCCGGTTGTTCTTGCCGAAGTAATTGCGGAACCCGTCCGCCGTCGGCTCCAGCGCAGCAAAGGACACGACATCCGTCTGTGCCTGCGAGGCATCAGTGCGACCCGGCGCGAACGGCACCTGCACGTCATGCCCGGCCTGCTTCGCGGCCTGCTCGATCGCGGCGGCACCGCCGAGCACGATCAGATCGGCCAGCGAGACTTTCTTGCCGCCCGTCTGCGCACGGTTGAAGTCCTTCTGGATGCCTTCCAGGCTCTTCAACACCCTCGCCAGCTCAGCAGGATCATTGACCTCCCAGCCGCGCTGCGGGTCGAGGCGAACGCGTGCGCCGTTGGCTCCGCCGCGCATGTCGCTGCCGCGGAAGCTCGCCGCAGACGCCCATGCGGTCCGCACCAGCTCGGGACCGGTGATTCCCGACGCCAGGATCCTGGCCTTCAGCTGCGCGATGTCCTGCGCATCGATGAGCACATGATCGACGGCGGGGACCGGGTCCTGCCAGGACAACACTTCCTTGGGAGCGTCGGCGCCAAGGTAGCGATTGCGCGGGCCCATGTCGCGGTGCGTGAGCTTGAACCACGCCTTGGCGAAGGCCAGCTCGAATTCCTTGGGATCCTGCTGGAAGCGCTTGGCAATCTTGCTGTAGCTCGGGTCGAACTTCAGCGCGAGGTCGGTCGTGAACATGATCGGTGCATGCCGCTTCGTCGGATCGTGCGCGTCCGGCACGAAGACGGCGTTCTTGTCACTGGGTACCCACTGGATCGCGCCCGCCGGGCTCTTCGTCTGCACCCAGTCAAACGCGAACAGGTTGTCCAGGTACTGCGTCGTCCAGGCAGTCGGGTTGGCGGTCCATGCGCCTTCCAGTCCACTGGTGATGGTGTCGCCAGCGTTGCCACGGCCGCACTTGTTTTCCCAGCCGAAACCTTGCTGTTCCAGGCCGGCGGCGGCGGGTTCGGCGCCGACGCACTCTTCCGGCTTGCGCGCACCGTGTGCTTTGCCGAAGGTGTGTCCGCCGGCGATCAGCGCGACGGTCTCCTCGTCGTTCATCGCCATGCGGCCGAACGTCTCGCGAATGTCCTTTGCGGCCGCGAGCGGATCCGGGTTGCCGTTCGGCCCCTCCGGATTGACGTAGATCAGGCCCATCTGCACGGCGGCGAGGGGGCGCTGCAGCTCGCGGTTGCCGCTGTAGCGCTCATCCGCAAGGAACCTGGTTTCCGGGCCCCAGTAAGTCGTGTCGGCTTCCCAGTCATCGATGCGCCCGCCGGCAAAGCCGAAGGTCTTGAAGCCCATCGATTCCAGCGCGACGTTGCCCGTCAGCACCATCAGGTCGGCCCAGGAAATCTGTCGGCCGTATTTCTGCTTGATGGGCCACAGCATGCGCCGTGCCTTGTCCAGGTTGACGTTGTCGGGCCAGCTGTTGAGCGGCTCGAAGCGCTGCTGGCCGCCGTCGGCACCGCCGCGTCCGTCCGCCACGCGGTACGTGCCCGCGCTGTGCCATGCCATCCGGATGAAGAACGGACCATAGTTGCCGTAGTCCGCGGGCCACCAGGGCTGTGACGTCGTCATCAGCGCCTTGATGTCCGACTTCACGGCAGCCAGGTCGAGCTTCTGGAATTCACGGGCGTAGTCGAAGTCGTCGCCCATCGGGTTGGACTTGTCCGCGTGCTGGCGCAGCGGCCTCAGATCCAGTTGCTCGGGCCACCAGTCCCGGTTCGACATCGCCTTGCCTGCAGGCTCGGCGGCGCCGGCAATCGCGACCGGCGACAGGGCTCCGGCCATGGCGACTGCCGCCACCGTGGCGGCAAAAGTGAACGATCTCTTGCGCATACAGAAGCACTCCCCACTTGCGAGAAAAATGGCTGACGGGCGCACTATCCTTCCGTTCGGCTCATTGTTGAATACGATTGTTTCTATCGAACCGATAGCTCGCACAAATGGTCATTGCGGATGGCGACATGCCCGACGCTGCCTGCTGGGTTTGCGCCGTACCGCGAACGGCGCGGCTTTGAGGTTTACGTCGGCGTCCGTGAGGCCTGACGGGTGGCGACTTATACGTATATAAGAATCATTCGTATTTACAAATGCGAATAACTCGCATTTACTACGCCCTTGTTGGACGCGCCGACCGTCCGGAACACATGACGGCAAGGGGCCTTTTCAATGACAACGAACGTGAATACCGCGCTGCGGACCGCGCTTGCGATGATCCTGGCGGCCAGTGCTGCGGCTGCCGCGGCCGAAGATGCGGCAGCAGATGCCACCGAAGCGGTCTCGGCACTCGAACGGATTGTGGTCAGCGCCAGGCGGATCGACGCGGCTGCGGTCGGCGGATCGGTGGCGTTCATCGACTCGGCCCAGCTCGACGAGCATTCCTACGGCGACGTGAACCGGGTACTGCGCCAGGTGCCGGGCCTGAACATCGTCGAGGAAGAGGGCTTCGGCATCCGTCCGAGCATCGGTATCCGCGGTTCGGGCACCGATCGCAACACCAAGATCGCGGTGATGGAAGACGGCGTGCTGATCGCACCGGCTCCGTATGCGGCGCCTGCCGCCTATTACTTTCCACGCATGCCGCGCATCGCGGGAGTGGAGGTCAGCAAGGGCCCGTCCGCGATCAAGTACGGTCCGCAGACGGTCGCGGGCGCGATCGGCCTGTATTCGACGCCGATTCCCGACGCGACCCTCGGCGGCAAGCTCGAGTTGCTCGGCGGTGATTTCGACACCTATCGCGCCCATGGATTGGTCGGCGGCCACATCGAGACGGCGCAGGGCCTTGACGTTGGGCTCAGCCTGGAAACGCTGCAGGAACGTTCGTCGGGCTTCAAGGAGCTCGACTCCGGCGGCGACACGGGTTTCGAGATCCAGGACTACGTGGCGAAAGTGTCGCTGGGCTCGAAGGCGGGAGCGGAGCGTCCGCAGTCGCTCGAACTCAAGTTGCAGTACTCGGATGAAAACTCGGACGAGACCTACGTCGGCCTCACGCTCGACGACTTTCGCGCCGACCCCTACCGGCGCTATCGCGGCAGCCAGGTCGACGAGTTGAACGTCGAGCACTGGACGTACCAGGCCACGCATCGCATCGACTTCACCGGCCAGGTCGACCTGACGACGCTGGCTTACTACACCAGGACCGAGCGCGCCTGGTACAAGCTCAACGACGTGCGCAACGCCGCGAATACGGGCTATACCAGCCTGAGCGCCGTCCTCGAGGACCCCACTCGTTACGCGACCGAATTCGCCGCCATCGTCGGCACGCCCGGCACGTCGAGCGCCGTGGGCGCGCTGCGGGTGCGCAACAACTCCCGCGAGTACTACGCGACTGGCCTGCAGTCCGTGCTGGGCTATGAGTTCGACACCGGCGACGTCGCGCACCAGGTCGAAGCTTCCGTGCGTTACCACCGCGACGAGGAAGATCGTTTCCAGAACGACGATCGCTACCAGATGGTCGATGGCCGCATGGTGCTGACCGCAGCCGGCGCGCCGGGAACGCAGGACAATCGAATCGGCGAGGCAGAGGCCTGGTCATTCTTCGTGCGCGACACCATCGATTGGAACCAGTTCACCGTAACGCCTGGACTGCGCTACGAAACGATCGAACTCACCCGCACCAACTACGGCACCGCCGATCCCGGTCGCAACGGCGACCCGGCGGTCGTTCGCAACACCGTCGATGTGCTGCTGCCGGGCATCGGCGGTACCTATGCGCTGCGGGACGACCTCAAGCTGGTGGCAGGAATTCATCGTGGGTTCGTCAACCCGGCACCGGGATCGGACGCCGACGCGGAAGAATCCTGGAACTACGAGGTCGGCTTTCGCCTCGACCGTGGGGCGGCCTCGCTCGAGGCCATGGGGTTCTTCGTCGATTACGACAACCTGATTGGCACGTGCACGGCGTCCACCGGCGGCGACTGCGAAATTGGCGACCAGTACGAAGGTGGCGAAGCCAGCGTGCACGGCCTGGAGTTCGTCGCGGCGTGGGACGCGGGCGCGGCACTGGGCAGCGGCTGGTCGTTGCCGCTCTCGGCGGTCTACACCTGGACCGAGGGTGAGTTCGGCAGCAGCTTCCAGAGCAGTTTCGAAGAGTGGGGCGACGTGCAGAAGGGCGATGAAATGCCGCTGATGCCGGAGCACCAGCTCACGCTGAACGCCGGCATCGAAGCCGACCGCTGGCGGACGTTCCTGACGCTGAACTACGTCGACGAGACGCGTGCGGAGGCGGGCACGGGCGCCATTCCGGCGAACGACCGCATCGACAGCCGCACGCTGCTGGACTTGTCGGCCGAGTTCGACCTGACGTCGCAGGCGAGCCTCTTCGCAAGCCTCACGAATCTGACCGACGAGGAATACAACGTCGCCTTCCGGCCCGCGGGAGCGCGGCCCGGTGCACCGCGCAGCTGGCTCGCGGGCGTGAGGATTGCGTTCTGATCGGCTGAACGCATCGTGCCACCCGCGAGGGACGCTCCTAAGCGAGGCGGCGTCCGGCCTTCGACCGTTCCAGCCACCACGTCCCGCCCAGGGCGGCGAGGCATGCCAGCAGGTATGGCCACGGCGACCCCGGAACCCCGTCGGTTGCGGACGTGCCTTCGGGTTGCGTGCGGTTCGCTGTGTATGCCGCCGTGGCAGCGCGGAAGTCACCCGCCTCGAGGGCGGCGGCCTCGTCGGCGGCCCGCACGTAGAACGGCCAGTCGCCGCCGCCCGTGCTCAACACGTGCCAGCCTGCGGCCTCGGGCCAATACGCTGCGCAGCCCGATACGTCACGGAGCAGCGGAATGCTCCTGCCATCATCGGGCCGCTGCACGCGCGCGTCTGCGTCAACTGCGCAAATGACCTGTCTCCGGTCGACGCGCGACGCTGTATCCGCAAACGCGGGCTCACGGTGGTCGCTTGCTCGCGCCACCGTAGTGAGCGCCTGGCTCCAGAGGGCGCCGTAGGCTGCGGCCGAGCCGTCGAGTGCAAGACGGAAACTGTCGCTCAGCCACCAGAGCGCAACACGCCCCCGCCCCTCGGCACGCCACAGGGCCAGCGGTTCGCCGCGATCGTTGCGCAGCAGCGGTACGCCGTCGCGCGACGCGACCTGCAGTGGTCGTCGCGTCAGTGCGGTCGGCACGTCGGCGAGTCGCGTGGTGCGCGGCAGATCGGCGCCGCGCACGTCGAAACCCAGTGCCTGCAGTTCGTCGCGTTCACTCGGTGTCAGCGTGCCGGTGAGGCGGATCACGACACCGAGACCGTCGCGCAGCGCCTCCGCGAGATGCCTCCTCCCTGCGGTTCCCAGCGATCGCCACGCGCGTTCGTCGAGCACCGCGAGGTCCAGTTCGCGCAGGGCGTCCGGCGTCAGCGATGCGCTGGATCTAAGCAGCCGCACGTCGGGACGGACGAAGATCTCGCTCCGCAACTCGACCCCCGCATCCAGCGCCCAGCGACGCAGGTACTTGAGTTCCGGGGCCGGCGCGCCGGACAGCACGAGCACGCGCAACGGCGGCGCGGCCATGACCAGCAGCGGTACGTCGACGTCCTCGACCACGCGTTGTGTGTCATCGATGACGCGCAAGCGGAAGTGCGCGCGGCCGGGTGTGCGGGCCTCGGCCTGCAGGATGAAGCGACCGTCGGTTGCCAGTGGCGCACGGGCCACCCGGCGTGCAGACGGATCCAGCAGTTCCACGCTGCCCCGGGGAACCGCGTTGACCGCGCCGGTGATGCGCCACGACGCGCCGCTCGGCACGCGCCGAGGGAACCATAACTCGACCAGGCCGCGCGGCAGCGGCGCGGGGTCGAACTCGATGCTCAACCCTGTGGCGCTTTCCAGGTCACGCGGCGACAGCCCGGCGCCGATGACCTTCAGGCGCGTGGTCGACGGATGACGACGCAATGCCGTCGCCAGGTCCGGAGTGCGTTCGGCTGCAGCGATCACCGGTGCATCCGCGAGCGCCACGATGCGTGTCCCGGGTTCGATCCGAGCAAGCTGCGCGGGTGAAGCATTCACCGTGATGACGGTCATGACCTCGGCAGTCTTACGCACCTGCGGCGGGAACATCGCGAGGTAGAGCAGGATGGCCGCGACCGCCTGTCCCGACAGCAGGAGACCCGTGCGCCATGCCCGGGGCCGCACGTTCGCTGCGGCCTGCCGGGCTTGCCACAGGAGCCGCGCGCTGCCGACGATCACGGCTAGCGCAAGCACTGCGCCACACAGGATGGCAGCACTCATGGGCGTGCCTCGGACTGCAAGGCATCGAGGTAGGTTGTGCCTGACGGGCCTGCCGTCGGTCGCGTGCCGGGCGCCGTGGCCGGTTGCGGCAGCAAGGTCCACAGCAGGGCCCGGAGCTGCTGCCTGCAGGCGTCGCACTGCGGTTCATTGTTCAGTGCGTCGATGGCGACGAGCATTTCCATGGCCTGCGGCAACTGCGCTTCCCTGGCGCGGATCCAGCCGGCCAGCGAATCCAGGTCCGAAACCGGCAGCTTCGCCGTCATGCCGTCGCGGGAGAGTGAAGATTCGCCAAGCTTCTGCCACCACTCCGCGACCAGTGCGTAATCGTTCGAGGACACGGCCAACGCGTCGCCACGGTTTCGCACGCCACTCGCGTCACCCGCGAGCCGCCGGTTCTCATCGATCGGCGGCAGCTCGAGTCCCACGCGCGCGAGATAGATCCGGGTGGCCTGTTGCACCTGCTTGATGCGGTCGAGCGCGCGGTATTCGTAAGGCAGGGCACGCGCAGGCTGTCCCTGTCGCAGGTGCAGTTCGGCCTGCCACATTTCGTTCAGTGCGGCCCGGAGCAGCTCGCGCGTTTCACGATCGAGCAGCGTGGCGGCTTCCGGTATGTCGTGCGTATGCCCGAATTGCTCGAGCACCTCGGTCGGTGAGGCGCTTTGCGCATCGGCCGTCTCTGCGTCGTGCTCGTGATCCGCAGCATCGCCCACGTCTTCAGCTTCCTCGCCGAGGAACTGGCCATACCGCAGCCGCAACAGGCGCTGGTCCATGCCGATCTCGTCGGACCGGCTGGCGAAGCGCGCGGCGGCGAGCCTGGCCCGCTCAGCGACCAACGCCTCGGTGTCGATGATCACCTGGCGCTGGCTGCGGAAGTACGCGGGCAGTGTCTTCCGCACCATGCCTTCCATGCCGGTGGGTTCCTCGCCGCTCCCGGGCGGCCATCTCAGGATCACGCTTGCACTGCGCGCTTCATTCGGCGCCGGGCTGCGAGTGTCGAGCACGCTCATGCGGACGATGACGTCGTCGCCGGCCGCGAGTCCCAGTGGCGCAAGGTCCAGGCGATGCGAGTACCGCCGCTGCCGGCGGTCACCCTCGCCGCGCATCAGCAGCACGCGCTCCGTCACGGCGACGTTCTCGCCGCCGCCTTGGGCGAGCGTGACGTGCAGGCGCGCCGCCCCGAGGCCGTAGTCGTCGCTCGCCTCGAACTGCAGCGACCACCGTTGCTGGCCGGCGTCGTGCAGCGTCACGTTCTGCGCGGGAGCCACGACGCGGATCGACGGCGGCTGGTCGTCGATCACCTCGAGGCGGTGACGCGACTTTCCCCGCGCTGAGGCTTCACCGTCCAGCACGATTCGATACCACGCCGAGCGGTCGAGCGTGCGCTGTGCAGTCCACTCGCCGTCTGCCGCAACGAGCGTCACCTGGCTCTGATCGTGAAAGATGAGCTGCACCGAGCGGGGTTGGGGTTCGAAGCGCAGGCGCCAGCGCAGCCGCGAACCTGCGGGCAGCCTGGCGTCGAGCGCGTTCTCGATTCGCGCAGGCAACCCGGTGTACGCAGGCGGCACGATCTCGAGCTGTCGTTCGACCAGTTGCGGACTGCCCGGCGTGGATGGATAGGTTGGACGGGCGAGGGGTTGGTCAGGCGCAGCCGCGCGGTGTTGCGGCATCGCCAGCAGCGCCGCCGCGGTGATTGCAGCGCCGAACGCCCAGCTCAGTGCGAGTGAGCGACCGGGCCAGGCGGCACGGAGGTCCGGGGGCGGTGAATCGACAAGGCGTCTTTCGAGTCGAGTCCGCTGCAGCTGTTGCAGCGAGCTCATCGATCCGGAAGCGGACAGCAGCAGGCCGGCGCTGTCCTCCAGGTCCGGACGGCGAGCATCGAGCTGTCGTGCCACCCACGCTGCGTCGAGCCGCTGCGCCGCCCGCGCGATGAACACCGCCAACGCGATGATTCCGGTAACCAGCACAGCCGTGGCTCCACCGGCGCCGACCACGCGCCATGTCAACGCGCACGCCGCGAAGATCCAGGGGAGCGACAGCGCAGCCAGGCTCAAGGCCTGCCGGCGTCGAGCACTGGCCCTGAGACTCCCGACAATGCTGCTCGCCATCACGTCGCGCGCTCACGGCGCGGCGATGTAGCCAGCCACCGCTCGAGCAGGAACAGCAGCGCGACCAGCAGTGCGAGCCAGGGCTGTAATGGGCGCGGCACCGGCGGCAGTGTGGGTCCGCCGGTTCGCGGTGCGTGCGTCCGGGCGAACGCAGATTGCGGTGGCGAGGGCGGTTCGAACAGCGCCCGCAGTTGATCTGGAAAGGCAGGATCCAGCAGCTCCGGCAACGCGTGTGGCGCCAACTCGCGTGTCAGCTGCAACACGCGGCCATTGCCGAGCGCACGCCCACGCACGATGACCGCACCCTGCGCGTCGCGCCATAGCGCGATGCCCGTGGCGGCTCCCGGAAATTGCGATGTCGCGCTCAGCAGGGCCGTGCCTCCAGCCTCGATCCACGCGCGTACATGCGCCGGCAAGGCGCCGGGCGCGAGCCACACCAGCCAACGGGCGGTCGGTCCGAGCGGTTCCGACGTCGGCGCGATGTCGGCTCGCGCCTGGCTGTCCGCGCTTGCGGGGACAGCGGCATGCCACGTGGCCGCGACAGCGCGCAGGTAGGGCAAGCCGGGGTCATCCGCCGACTCGTAACGCACGACGAGGTTCACGGGGGACGACGGCGCAGTGCTGGACGGTGAGATCTCCGTGTCGACGATCCGCCAGTCGACCTTGCGGCGCAGGGCAGGGCGCTCGGCGTCGAGGCCCGCGAGGCGTGTCGGCACCAGCACGGTCAGCGCCGTGTCGTGGGCCAACGTGGCATCGAGTTCCCGCAGCAGGCTGCTGGTCGGCTGCGTGCCTGTTGCAACGCCGTGATCGAGCAGTGGGAAGCCGGGCGCCAGCCAGTGCCATGCTGCGTCCGGTGCGTCGAGCGCCGCCCGCGCCTCGGTGCGCTCGATGCCGGGTGCAACCACGACCCATACCCGGCCGCCAGCCATTCCGGATAACACGGGCTGAGCGAGCAGCACGGCCAACGCCGCCAGCAGCAGCAGCCGCAGCGCGAGCAGCGAGAGTTCGTCGAAACGCACCCGGCGCTTCGGCCGCTGTGATTCCTGCAGCCAGCGCAATGCTGCAAACACGGTTGGCTGGCGCGCCGTGCGTCGAGTCAGGTGCAGCACCAGCGGCACCAGCAGCGCAAACAGCGCCAGCAGGCCGGACGGCAGCAGCAGGCCAAGACTCATGGCCGCTCCAACGCGGTGCCTGCACTGGAAGCCGGGCCGAACAGCTGTCGCAGCGGCGCATCCGGTGGCTGATCGAGGACGAACTCGACGTGCCGGATGCCCAGTGCCGCGAGACTGGCCGCTAGGGAGCGGCGTGCCGCCGTGAAACGCTCGAGGAATCCTGCACGCGCGGATACGCCATCGGCCAGCAGTTCGTCGCCCGTTTCAGGATCCGTGAACCTGTAGCCGCCCTCGAACGGAAAGTCGCGCTCCTCGGCTGTCAGTATCTGCACGGTCAGTACTTCGCGCCGGGCGGCCGCGAGCTGCCCTGCCAGTTCGATGCTCGCCGTGTCGAAGCAATCGCTCAGCAGCAGCACCAGCGCGCCGGGGCCGATGCGCTCGCCGATCGGACGCAGCGCCAACGGTCCGGGCCACGAACCCGCGGCCTCCAGCCGGTGCAGGTGCAACAGGCAACGATCGCGCTGGCGGGCGCCAGCCGCCGCCTGGATCATCGCGACGCCGTTGCCGCGGATCGTCACGATGCCGAATCGGTCGCCCTGGCGCAGCGCGAGCTCGATCACGCACGCGGCGACGACCTTCGCCGCCTCCAGCCTGGACCATCCCGGTCGCGCGGCATCGCCCTGCGTCATCGACGCGGTGGCATCGATCAAAAGATAGACTTCGAGCGGACTGTCGCGCTCGGCTTCGCGGACGAAAAACCGGTCTGACCGCGCATGCAGCTTCCAGTCGATCTGGCGCGGATCGTCGCCCTGCTCGTACGAGCGGTACTGCGAGAACTCGAGGCCCATGCCGCGGCTGCGACTGTGATGTGCGCCGAACCCGTGGCTGACCGACGGTCTGCGTGCCGCGAGACGCAGGTCGCGCAGCCGGGCTCGAACGGCAGCCGGAATGAACTCCGGGGTGCTCGTGGTCGCCACTCGATCAGGCACCGGGGAACGGCACGCTGTCGAGCAGCACGGCAATCACGTCATCGGCGCTCTTCTGTTCGGCTTCCGCTGCGAAGGACAGCAACAGGCGGTGCCGCATGACCGGAGCGGCGAGGGCGCGGACGTCCTCGCGGGTGGCTGCGAGGCGGCCGTGCAGCAGTGCGCGCGCCTTCGCTGCCAGCACCAGCGACTGTCCTGCGCGCGGTCCCGCGCCCCAGCGGACCCATTGCCGCACTTCAGCCGAACTGCCGTCGTGGGGTCGGCTTGCCCGCACCAGGCGGTTGATCCAGTCGAGGACGTCGTTGCCGACGTGCACTTCGCGAGCCAGCGCCTGCAGCTCGAGCACGCTCGCGCCACTCATGACCTGCGGCACCTGTGCGCCGGGCGCGCCGGTCGTTTGCAGCAGGATCTCGCGTTCCTCGGTTTCCGTCGGGTACTCGACGCGGACATGCAGGAGAAAACGATCGAGCTGCGCTTCCGGCAGCGGGTACGTGCCAGCCTGCTCCAGCGGATTCTGCGTCGCGAGCACGAAAAACGGCTCGGGCAAGGGTCGCGTGACGCCGGCATAACTGATCGTGTGTTCCTGCATGGCTTCGAGCAGCGCGGCCTGCGTCTTGGGCGGCGTGCGATTCAGTTCGTCGGCGAGCAGCAGGTTCGTGAACACCGGGCCGGGCTGGAACTTGAAGTGACGGCGACCGGTGCCGTGATCTTCCTCGAGGATCTCGGTGCCGAGGATGTCGCTCGGCATCAGGTCCGGCGTGAACTGGATGCGCCGGAACTCGAGGTCGAGCGCACGGCCGAGCGAGCGCACCAGCAACGTCTTGCCGAGGCCCGGCACGCCTTCGAGCAGGCAATGGCCGCCGGCGAGCAATCCGATCAGGAGCTGTTCGACGACTGTCTCCTGCCCCACGATCGCCTGCGCAATCGCGCGGCGCAGCGTGGCAAGCCGCGCGAGTTTCGCTTCGATGTCTGCTTCGGTCGCTTCTCGGTTCATACCGGCTCCTGCCGCTTGGGTCTTGTCGCGTCAACTCGTCAACGCATAGATCGCGATATTGACGGCGAACTTCGTATTGTCCTCGGCCAGCCAGCGCTTGTTGCGCCAGTCGTAGTCCCACTCGCAGCCGTAGTCCTTGTTGCTGTAGAGCACGCCAAGGCGTCCGTCGATTTCGATGCCTCGCAGGTACTCGTGGACGAGGTCGTCGCCCCAGCCGTTCAGCTCGAACCCGGTGGCGGGCGGTCCGTCGAACCTGAAGAAGCTTGAATACAGCGGGTGGTCGTTGCGCAGTCGGCGCAGGGCCGACGCGCCGAAGATGGCGGCCATTTCAGCCTCGAAGGAGCGCGCGAACAACCCGTCGATGTCATGGTTGCAGTCGTCGACGAACACGAACCCGCCGCGGCGCACGTACTGCTCGAAGTTGCGGCGCTCGTCGGCGTTGAACTCCACCAGCTTGTGCCCGGCGAGGTAGCAGAACGGCGCGGCGAGCATTCGCGGGTCCGCCAGCGCGAGCACGTGCTCCTTCGGGTCCACCCGCAGGCTCGTGTACTCGATCAACGCCATGATCAGGTTTGCCGGCATGCGCTGGTCGACGTCCCAGTTGCCCGAGTCGTACATCAGCCGCGTGAACCAGAAGTCGAAGTCGGGTTCCGTGGCCGCCAGCGCGCGCAGCGGCAACGCTTGCATCAGCGTCGACGTCGCCAGGCCGCCGCACAGCAGCCGCAGGAACTGTGCGCGGTTCATGGCCGGCCGGTCGGGCGTCGTGGCGTCAGACGGCGTCCGAGAGCGACGTGAACGTGAAGTCGCGGAGCTTCATCGGCGGAATCATGATCAACCCCGACCCGGGCCCGGCCAGGCGCTCGGGCCGGCCGAGTTCCTCGATGTTGTTGAGCATGATCACCGGCGACTCGTTGAAGCGGAAATTCTTCACCGGGTAGCGGATCTCGCCGTCTTCGACGTAGAAGGTTCCGTCGCGGGTCAGTCCAGTCAGCAGCACCGTCTGCGGGTCCACCATGCGGATGTACCAGGTGCGCGTCACCAGGATGCCGCGCTTCGTGCCCTTCACCAGGTCAGCCGTCGACTTGTCGCCGCCCGCCATGAGGGTATTGCCGGGCCGGCCCACGTCGCGCGCGCCGGCCCGCTTGGCCCAGTAGCGCGAGTAATTCAGCTGGGTGACCTTGCCCTTGTCGACGAGGGCCATTTTCGCGCGCGGCCGGCCCTCGCTGTCCCAGGGCATGACGGGTGCCGTGGCATCCCACGGGTCGGTGTGGATGCTGACGCGCGGGTCGAACACCTGCTCGCCGAGCCGGTTGCCGCCGCCTTTCTTCGACAGGAAGCTGCGACCCTCGTCGGCTTCGCGCGCATCGAAGAACCGCATCATGAACGTGATCAGGCCCGCGGCCGCTTCGGGCTCGAGGATGACCGTGTACTTGCCCGGTTCCAGCGCCTTCGCGTCGACGGAGCCGGCGGCCTTGCGCATCGCGGTGCGGATGTCCGACTTCACGTCGAACTGGCTGACGTCACCGACGTTGCGGCCGACCCAACCCGATCCGCGTTCGTCGGCAGTGCGAACGGTGCAGGTGTAATCGAGGCTCGTCGACCGCTGGTACCCGAAGTTACCCTTGCTGTTCGCAAAAGCCGTGAAGCCCTGGCCGTCGGCCAGGAAGCCAGCCGCGACCATTTTTTCGGCGCGGCACGGACCGATGGAGTCCGCCGCCACCTGGGCCCGGTACTCGGGCGTGATGGCCGCGACAGACGCGTTGAACGTCGGGCTCGGTCGGTAGGTCTGCGACTCCAGTGCCGGCATGAACTCCGGGTTTTCCGGCGCCAGGCGGGCGAGTTCCTCGGCGCGCTTCACCACGCTCGCGAGGGATGCGTCGTCGAACGCGTTGGTCGTCGCCGTGCCGGAGCGTTTGCCGTAGGCCGCGCGGACGGCGAGCGTGCAGTCGCTGACGATGCCGCTCGTCGAGACGGTGTTGAGTGCGAATCGCACGTTGCCCTCGACCTGGCCGTCGAGAGTCGCGGTGCATTCGTCCGCCTTCGACAGCTTGACGACCTTGTCGAGGATCGCGCGCGCGTCCGCTTCGTTGTACATGCTCATGGTGTGTCTCCTGCGACCCGGCGGCTCAGCCCAGCTTGCGCGCGGTGTTGATGACGTTCACGCCGTTGAAGCGCGTGGTGCTCGAGCCATGCGAGACGGCAGAGACCTGGCTCGGCTGACCCTTGCCGTCGAAGAACGACCCGCCCAGGCGATAGTCGCCCTGGTCGCAGACAGCGACGCACGAGTTCCAGAACTCCGGCGTGCGCATCTGGTACGCGACGTCCTCGATCATGCCCGTGATCCGGCCGTTCTTGATCTCGTAGAACAGCTGCCCGCCGAATTGCGCGTTGTAACGCTGCTGGTCGATCGAGAAGGAACCGTCGCCGACGATGTAGATGCCGTTCTCCACGTCCTTGATCATGTCGGCCACGCTCATCTTCTGCTGGCCCGGGGCGAGCGACACGTTCGCCATGCGCTGGAACTGCACGCTGGACCAGGAGTCGGCATAGCAGCAGCCCTGCGATGCCTGCGCACCGATGATGTGAGCCTGGTCGCGGATCGCCTGGTAGTTGACCAGGATGCCGTCCTTGACGAGATCCCAGCGCTGCGTTCCCACGCCCTCGTCATCGTAGGCTGCGGCCCCGAGGCTGTTGGGCTGGGTCCGGTCGGCGAACAGGGTGACCTTGTCGCTGCCGTAGCGGAAGCGTGACTTCAGCTTGTCCAGGGTCGCAAAGCTGGTGCCGGCATAGTTGGCCTCGTAGCCGAGCACGCGGTCGAGCTCCAGGGGATGCCCGACGGACTCGTGGATGGTCAGCCAGAGGTGCGAGGGGTCGAGCACGAGGTCGTACTTGCCGGGCTTTACCGACGGCGCCTTCAGCTTCTCGCGGGCCTGCTGCGCGGCCGCTGTCGCGTCCTGCACCATGTCGTAGGCCGTGCTGTAGTTGATCACCCCGTTGGGCATCACGTGCTGGCCTGCCGGGTCGCCGCTCATGAACTCCCAGCCCATGCCCATCGGCGACGACAGGCCTTCGCGCGTGCGGAACTTGCCGCTCGCCTTGTCCACCGCGGTCACCGTGAACGGCGCCCAGATGCGATGGATGTCCTGGTCGATGTAGGAGCCGTCCGTGGAGGCGAAGTACTTCTGCTCGTTGACGACGAACAGGTTCGAGCTCACGAAACTGGCGCCGGCCTTCACGGCCGCAGCGTTGACGGCAAGCAGCAGTTCTGCCTTTTCCTTGAGCGGCACCGCCATCGCGTTCTTGCGGATCGGGGTGCTCCAGGCCACCTCGCCTGCGCCTTTCACCTTGGCGAGTTGCACTGGTTCCGTCTGGACGCGCGAGTTCGCACGCGCGATGGCGGCGGCCTGCGTCGCTGCAGTCGCGGCGCCTGCCTGCGAAAGATCGCTGGTGGCCGCGAAGCCCCAGGTGCCGTTGACGATGACTCGCACGCCGATGCCGGTCGACTCGGTGTTGACGACGTTCTCGACCTTGTCCTCCCGCGTCAGGACGAACTGACGCAGGTAGCGGCCGACGCGCACGTCGCAGTAGCTGGCGCCGGCCTTCGTCGCGGCTTCGAGCGCTGCGTCCGCGAGCGACTTCTTCAGGCTGACGTCGAGCGTGCTGAGCAACTCCTCTGCAGCCACCGCACGGGTACCGATCGGGAGTGCCAGCCCGGCGAGCCCAAGGCCGCCGATCGTCAGGAAGTCACGTCTGTCCATGGAGCGCTCCGGCTGTGGTGCATTGGATTGCGAGGCAGCGCTTGCGTGCCGTGACGGCGCGCCGAGCCTCGAATTCCGCCATGTTGATGGGCGGGTCCGACGTGCGTCAAGCCGGATGGGCCCAGGCCGGGACGAGGGCGAAGTCTATGTTGCAGCCCGTGGGGCGATCCAGCGCTCGTCAGCCCGCCGCCGAACGTTGCCAGAGCTCCGCCGCCCGAAAGCGGCCGGTCGCCGTGAGGTCGGACTGCGCAGCGCGCTCCGCTGCCCGCAGGTCGGAGCGGCGAGCCATGAACGGTGTCTTCGCCACGACGTCGAGCAGGCTCGAGCTGGCGAAGAGGTAGCCCTGGCCCGCGACGCAGCCGAGGTCCAGCAATGTCGCCACCTGGCTTTCGTTTTCGATGCCTTCGGCGACCGTCTCGAGGCCGAGCGTCGTCGCGAGCATCACGACCGCGCGGGCCAGTTCGGGACCGCCGTCCTGCTCGGTCAATCGGCTCACGAATGCGCGATCAATCTTCAGGATGTCGATCGGGAACCGGTGCAGGTACGAAAGCGACGAGTAACCCATGCCGAAGTCGTCGATGGCGAGTCGCACGCCCAGCGCCTTCAACTCACGGAAGCGCTCGAGGTTGACCTCGGTGTTCTGCATTATCGTGCTCTCGGTCAGCTCGATCACGAGGTTGCCGGGATCGAGGCGCGAAACCTCGAGTGCGTGGCGCACGTCCGCGACCAGGTCGCCCTGCTGCAGGTGGCGGCCCGAAATATTCACCGCCACGCGCAGGCCGGTGCCGGCCTCGACCGATTCGCTCCACGCGCGGATCTGCGTGCAGGCGTCGACCAGGACGCGACGGCCCAGTTCGACGATGCGGCCGGATTCCTCGGCGATCGATATGAACGAGCCCGGCATGACGATGCCCCGTTGCGGGTGATTCCATCGCACCAGGGCCTCCACGCCGAGCAACTCGCGGCTGGTCAGGTCGACGACCGGCTGGAACTCGACGAAAAATTCGTTGCGTGCGAAGGCAAGGTCGATGTCGTGCTCCAGTCGCAAGCGGTCGTGCAGCTGTTCCTGCATGTGCGGCTGGAACAGGACGCAGCGTGCCTTGCCGGCGGCCTTCGCGTTGTACATGGCGATGTCGGCCTTGCGCAGCAATTGCTCCGCGTCGTCGCCGGGTTGCGAGCAGGCCGCCCCGATGCTCGCCGTGGCATCGGTTTCCCTGCCGTCCACCAGCAGGGGACGGTTGAACGCGGCCGTGATCGGGACGGCGATGCGCTCGACGTCCGTATCGCTGCGAATGCCCTCGAGCAGGATCGCGAATTCGTCGCCACCGAGGCGTGCCACGGTGTCGGAAGGCCGGGTCGACTTGACCAGTCGTTGCGCCGCCGCCTGCAGCAGGCGGTCGCCGGCATCGTGTCCGAGCGAGTCGTTCACGTTCTTGAAGTTGTCGAGGTCGAGGAACATGACGGCCACTTGCTGTTGCGACCGCTGCGCCAGCGTCAGGGCGTGCTCGACCCGGTTCCAGAACAGGCTGCGATTGGCGAGCAGCGTCAGCGGGTCGTGGAAGGCCAGCTTGCGCAGTTGCTCCTCCAGCGTCTTGCGTTCGCTGACGTCGCGGAAGTTCAGCGCCAGCCCGGCGATGGCCGGGTCGTCCATCAGGTTGCTGCCGACGCACTCGAGGGTGCTGCGCCGTTCGCCGGTTTCGACGACCAGCTCGATCGGTCCGACGACGCGGCCTTTCGTTGCCGACACCTCGGCGAGGAACGCGGCCAGGCGCTCATTGTCCCCGTCCATCCAGCGATCGAGCAGGTTCCGGCCCACCATGTCGTCCGGGTGGGTCGCAAAGGTGCGTTCGGCGGCCGGTGATGCGAATTGCAGTATCCCCTCGGCGTTGGTGATCATGATCACGTCCGAGGCGTTCTTGATCAGCGACGCATAGCGGGCCTCGACGAGACCGGCCGCGCGGCGCTCGCGCAGGAGTGCGTCGTCGCGCGAGAGCACGCCCTGGCGCACCATGACCAGCGAGGTCAGCACGAAAATGATGACGGTCATGGTGTTCACGGGGCTGGCGGCAGTGCTGCTCTCCACGTACACGAGCACCATGAACGACATCATCATCGCGATGTAGGGCATGCCCTCGATGAGCGCGGTGCTGAGCGCGCTCGGGGCGTGGCGCGCGCGACCCCTGCCACGCAGCTGCTCACGCGCGGCGGCTGCGAGCCAGATGTAGCAGGACAGGTAGATGACGTCCGAGACGCTGCCCGGAATGTAGCTGCCGTCCACCTTGGACATGGCCCAGACGATGTCGGCCAGTGACATCGACGAGAAGCCGAGCGTGAGCAGCATCAGGGCCCGGCGCCGGATGGGCGTGGCGCCGGAGTGCATCAGCAGCACGCCGCAGGCGAGCAGCATCAGGCAGTTGAGGGCGATGTAAGCCTGCGCCAGCACATACTTGAGCACGTTCGGGTCGCGCTGGGCGTCCGCTGTCGGCGCGATCACGAAGAACCAGAAGAACGCGCCGAACCCCAGCATGAGGATCGCGGTGTCGAGCCCGAGCCGGGCCCATTGCACGCGAACTGCAGCCGTCCGGATCACCGTCAGCACCGCAGCGAAGACGAGCGGGTAGAAACCCAGGAAGAAGAAGTCGCCGATCGACGGGAAGGGGTCGACCCCGTACAGCCAGTAGGTCGAATGCAGCAGGTTACCGACGCTGTAGACGCCGAGCGCGGCCGTGAGCAGCCACCAGGTGCGGCGTGCGGCCGGCTCGGCAGAGCCACGCGCCGCTGCCCCGGTCAGGATGGCCACGGCGATGCTCGCGACCGAATCGGAATACAGGTTGAAGACGTCGAGCCACGGCCATCCGCCTTCGTCGGCCAGGATCAGCACGATGGCGATGGCGACGTAGACGAACAGGCTCACGGCAACGGCTCCGGTCCAGCCGGAGCCGAACCGTTCACGCTTCTTCAGGCCATCGTTCATTGCCCGCCCTGACGACATGTTTTTTCTGCGAGCCTTCCCCAAAACCGGCAGCTCTTTAGGTTCGGTACATCTAGCCTCAGGCAGCCGGGAATCGTCTGTGACCGCCGCACGGAAATGTCAGCCACGCATGTGACGTGGTTCACATGAGATGAAGCGAGTGTTCTGTCGACTGATGTGTGGCTTTTTTCCTGCTTTGTGGCAGGCTACCGCCCGCCTTGGCACGAGTTCGCGCGATTCGCGAGCGACTCGGGCCTGCGAGACTCGCGCAGGAGCAATCGACGACATGCATCAGTGGCGCAGGAAAAAGGGTTCGATGGCGTTGGCGGGCCTCCTGCTGACCGTGTTCGTGCCTCTTGCCGCCCTGGCTGCCCCACAAGGCGCCGTGCCGCCCCGGACGATCCCCGACGTGCGCTCCCACGCGTACTACATCCTCGACGAGTCGGCTTCCGCGGTGCTCGCGGCGCGCGATGAACGTATCGCCGTGCCGATCGCTTCGATCACCAAGCTGATGACGGCCCTGGTCGTGCTCGAGGCCGGCCAGTCGATGGACCAGGTCGTGACCATCAACGCCGATGACGTGCGTGGCACCGCCGGCAATGCCTCACGCCTCGCCTCCGGTTACAAGCTGAGCCGGCGGAACCTGCTGCACCTGGCGCTGATGTCGTCCGAGAACCGTGCCGCGTACGCGCTGTGCCGATCCTATCCGCGCGGCCTGCGCGCTTGCGTGCAGGCGATGAACAAGAAGGCCGCCGCACTCGGCATGACTTCGGCGCGCTTCGTCGAGCCCACGGGCTTGTCGAGCCGCAACGTGGCCAGCCCCGCCGACCTGGCGAAACTGGTGCTGGCGTCTGCAGGCAACCGGACGATCCGGGACTACTCGACCTCTGCCCGCCACACGGTGACCGTCAACCGGCGGCAACTCGAGTTCCGCAATACCAACCTGCTGGTCACCAACCCGGCCTGGCAGGTCGACGTGCAGAAGACCGGCTACATCCCGGAAGCGGGGCGCTGTCTCGTCATGCAGACCGTCATCGACGGCCGCCCGGTCGTGATGGTGCTGCTCAACTCGTATGGCAAGTACACGCGGATCGCGGATGCCAAGCGAGTCCGGACCTGGGTCGAGTCGCGGAACCGGGTCGCCGCCCTTTAGGCGGACCGCATCACACGTTGGGTGAGCGTTGCAGCGCAGCCCGCTGCGGCGTGAAATAGGGAGCGCATGACTGTGTGCACCCTTTTCACGGAGGACACCCTATGACGCTGCAGGACTGGGGAGCGATCGGCGAGGTCGTCGGGGCACTGGCCGTAGTCGTCACGCTGATCTACCTCGCCAAGCAGATCGGCCAGAACACCCGTGCCATGGAAGAGGCCCGCAAGCTCGCGCTCGCGCAGACCTACCAGGTGCGTTCCGATGCGTTGCAGGCCATGCTGGTGCAGGCCGCCGATTCGGAGTTCATCGGACCGATCATCATCAAGCTGACAGAACTCGGCTATCCCGGGGACGTCAATGCGCTGGATGCGCTGACCGAAGCGGAACGCGGGCGGTTCCGGATGTGGCAGATCGCCCAGCAGACGCACTGGGACAACATGCACTACCAGTTCCAGCAGGGCTACCTCGACCACGAATATTACGAAGACGCGTTCAAGGACCGTGTCGTCAGGCTCGCGCCAACCTGGAAGGCGCTTGGCTTGACTGGCGGGCGCCGCAGTTTCTTCGCCGAGATCGATCGCCTGTCGCACCACTGACGGCTCTGCGTCGATCGTACGCCACCGCACCGACTGCGGCCTCCGCAGGTGCTGGAATACCCACGTGTTGGACAGCCTGCGCGGCCTCGTCTGCTGCGCGAATCTTGATCACAGGAGACAAGGATGCATCATCAACTCAAGGACCTGATGAGCCGGGACGTCAAGGTCGTCAGCCCGGACATGACCATCGACGAAGCCGCACGGACCATGCGTGACGGCGACTTCGCGGTGGACAGTTCCGAGATCCAGCCTGCCGCGGAAGCGCTGGCGAAGATATCGGAGCCGTCTTGACGCTTGCGCAAGCAGCCCCAAGGCGGGCGAAAGCCTCGGCCTCCCGTCGCAAGGCGGGAGGCAAGGAGGCGGGTGCACTGCCTCGCACACTGAAGGCGCGCAGCCGCACCTCCGACACCACGCTGCAGCGGCACTTGTCGTTCTTCGATGACGACGGCGACCGCGGCATCGGCCTCGCGGAGTGCACGCGCGGGCTCAAGGCCCTGGGCCTG
The DNA here is from genome assembly GCA_963754535.1 of uncultured Gammaproteobacteria bacterium. Taxonomy (GTDB): domain Bacteria; phylum Pseudomonadota; class Gammaproteobacteria; order Steroidobacterales; family Steroidobacteraceae; genus RPQJ01. The sequence goes on along the minus strand of CAVWGG010000021.1, from coordinate 79,646 downwards.
CCGATTGGCGTGGCCGAGGCTGCCGCGCTCACCATCGTCGCAGGCTTGAGCCTGCAGACGCGCGGCTCGTTGCTGGCCATGAACGTCGACATCGAGAACGCCCAGAAGGGCAAGCACGACGGTGATACCGGCATCCTGGACAAGCGGGGCCGGTTCAACGCCAGGCGCTTCGACAAGGTCTTCGGCGTGCATTCGACGGTGGATCGCAACGGCGACAAGGCGTTCACGGCGACCGAGCTCACGCGGATGATCAAGGCGAACCGTGAGACGCTCGCGGGCTACGTAGCGGCGATTGCGGAGTGGCAGCTGTTGCTGATGATCGCGGCCGACACGCACGCCGTCGAGGGTGACCGTTCGGTGCCCGCGTTGAGCGTCGCCCGGATCAAGTCGTTCTACGACGGCACGCTCTTCTACAGGCTGGCAAGAGAACGCGTCTAGCACGCACCCGCGGCGTTGGTCGCGGTGTGAATCCGCTGTAGGCCTACCGAGGCGACTGGCGGCCCGCGGTACGACAGTATCGAGCCGGTCTCCGCCTGGAGGACGATGCCTGCATGAGGCGAGTGGCAGCTATTTCCTGCCGGCTGCGAATGATCGGGCGCGTTGCGATCTTGCTGGCATGGGCGTGTGCACCGTTGGCCGCGCGCGCGGGGCCGGAAGCGGATCCGGCATCGGCCCTGCAGGCCCGTCATGCGGCATTGAGCGAGCAACTCGAACACAGCCCGTTCCCGCAGCATCTCCACGTCGAATCCGTGGAAAGCCCAGGCGCTTCGCGAGGCGACGTCTATGCCGTCGTCGACTACCCGATCGCTGCGGTCAGCGACGCATTCTCCAGCGCGGCAAACTGGTGCGACGCGCTCATCCTGCACCTCAACGTCAAGTACTGTCGTCCCGCCTCACGTGACGGGCGCACCGTGCTCTTGACCGCAATCGGCAGAAATTTCGACCAGCCACTGAGCAGCGCCCATCGAGTCGAGTTCACCTTCGGCATTGCGGCGTCGCGTCCAGACTACGTGGACGTCGAACTCAAGGCCCGCAAGGGACCGCTGGGCACGGCCAATTACCGCATCTCCCTCGAGGCTGTAGGACTGGAGGGCGGGCGTTCGTTCGTGCACCTGCGGTATTCCTACACCTATGGGTTTGTGGGTCGCCTGGCGATGGAGACGTACCTCGCGACATCGGGCAGCGACAAGGTCGGCTTCACGGTCATCGGGGACCGGAACAAACCGCAACCCAGGTTCATTGGCGGCGTTCGAGGTGCGATCGAGCGCAACACCATGAGATATTTCCTGGCCATCGACGCCTATCTCGGCGCGCTCACGACGCCCGCCCCGGCGCGCTTCGAACAGAGCCTGGAGCGCTGGTTCAATGCCACGGAACTCTACCCCCGCCAGCTCCGCGAAATCGACCGCGACACCTATTTCGCGATGAAGCGCAGCGAGTACGTGCGTCAACAGACCGTCCAGTAGCCGTTGGCACGCCTGGGGCGGCTTGATCTCGTGGACGCTCGCACGAGTGTTCTGGACTCAGTCGCATCCTCACGTCCCCCCACCAACCTTGCGGACTGCCTCAACCCCTGATTGCCCATGTGCCAGTACGGACTAGAATTTTTAAACGGGGCATTGGATCTGCCGAATGTAAGCCCTCGCAGGCCGTAGCGGCCTGGTTCCGCCCGATGCAGCAAAGCACCCTGCAAGAGATCCTCGGCGTCGAAGAGGAAATCCGGGAGAAGCTCGACGCCGAGCGCGAGAAAGCGAGCCAGTGGCTCGAGGATGCCCGGCGCCAGCTACAGGCGGAACACGCCACCGAGATGGGTCGCCTGCAAGGCAGTTCGAGCCAGGGCGAAGCTGCAGCGCGCGAGGCTGCAGGCAAGAGCGCCGCGGAGATCGTGAGCCAGGCGCAGGACGCGACACGAGCCATCGAACAACTGGACGATGAGGCGTTGCGAAGCCTCGTCACCCGGCACATCGCCTGCATCGTCCCGAGGTCATCCCGTGCTGGTTAGGATGTCCAAGGTCGAGATCACCGGTCCCCGCAACGAGATGTTGCCCGTGCTCGAAACAATCGAGCGTGCCGAGGTCCTGCAGATCGATCCGGAGATCAAGGGACGAATCGACGAAGGCGCCGCGCTCCAGGTCCACCCGCTTGCCCTCGACGGCAGGATGCTGGCCGAAAGGCTGTTCCTCGAGGACCTGAGCGTGAAGGTCGATCGGCTGCTTGCCCTGCTGCCCGACGTCGAGACACGGGAGTCTCACCTGAGTGCGCCGAGTGCAGTGAACTCCATCGCGGCGGTGATCGGCAAGCACGTCCAGTCCGCCGAGGAGCGCGAGCGCCGACGGGAAGCGCTGCAAGGGGAGCTGGCGCAACTCGTCCGCTACGCCGTGTTCCTCTCGACCGTCGAATCGCTGGCACCCAAGGGCGCCGACGGCGCGGGCCTGGAGTTCATCGGTGTCGAAGTCAGTGATCCCGCCGCGCTGGAGCAACTTACACGCGTTGCAGGCCGCTTGCTGCTGGGCGCGGAGGTGCGCACCGCACGTGCCGAGGATGGTTCCTACATCGGGTTGCTCACGACGGAAAAGGACCTCGCCACCAAACTCAAGGAAGGGTTGCGCGACAATCGCATTCCGGAGATCGCTCTGCCTGCGTATCTGGAAGGGCTGTCGTTGCCGGAGAAGATCCGGGCCACACGGGCACGTCAGGAGGCGCTGGGGGCCGACGTGGCGGCGCTCGACAAGGAGGCCCGGGACTTCGCGCTTTCATGGCGGGGACTCTACGAGAACGTAAGGGACTGGCTGCGCCGTCGCCTTGCGCTGCTGCGGACCAGCGCGTCAATGTACGAAACCGACCGCTGTTTCGTGCTCTACGGCTGGATGCCATCCGCGAGCGTGGAGGGGCTGCGCAAGACGCTCGTCGCGAAACACGGCGAGACCGTGGTCGTCGAGGAGCGCGAGATCCTGCAGCAGGACCTCGACGAGGTACCGGTGGCATTGCGCAACCCCGCGTACTTCAAGCCCTTTGAACTGTTGCTGCGCCCCTTGCCGACGCCCCGGTACTCCTCGATCGATCCCACGCCGTTCATCGGCATCTTCTTCCCCTTGTTCTTCGGCATGATCCTCGGCGACATCGGCTATGGGCTCGTGTTGTTGCTGGTGGCGATCGGTCTCGTCGTGTTCGCCAGGGGCCGCCGAACGCTGCAGCAGGTCGGGCAGATCCTGGCGGTTGCCTCCGTTTACTCGATCATTTTCGGGGCGCTGTACGGCGAGTGCTTCGGTGAACTGGGCGCGCAGTGGCTGGGCCTCGGCCCGGCCTGCATCGACAGGCGCACGTCGATCGTGCCGATGCTCTACTTCGCGCTGGCTGTCGGCGCCGTCCACGTGCTCGTCGGGCTGGTCCTGGGCATCGTCTCGTCACTGAAGGGACACCGGAAGCGCGAAGCGATGGCCAGGCTGTTCAGCATCCTGGCCTTGCTCTGCATGGCGGGAGTGCTCGCGTCCTATTTCGCACCGGTCGCCGCACTGCTCAGGAAGCCACTGCTGATGGCGATGCTGGTGATCGGCCCGGTGCTGCTGCTGACGGGCGGACTGCTGGCGCCTTTCGAGTTGCTCCGGCACCTCGGCAACATCGTGTCCTACGCGCGCATCATGGCCGTCGGCCTCGCGTCGGTGCTGCTCGCGTACGTCGCCAACGAGCTCGCCGGCGCCGCCGGCAGCGTCTGGATGGGTATCGCGGTCGCTGTGCTGCTGCATGCGTTCAATATCCTGCTCGGCGTGTTCGCGCCGACCATCCACGCGCTGCGCCTGCATTACGTCGAGTTCTTCGGCAAGTTCATCGAAACCGGCGGCCGGCGCTACGAGCCGCTCAAGAAGGTCGACTGAGGAGAGAACCATGGATGCCGTCGTGCACTGGGACAAGGTCCTGATGGCCTTCGCTGCCGCACTCGCGCTGGGGATCAGCGCGCTCGCCACTGCCTGGGTGCAGTCGCGGATCGGGGCTTCCGGGGCAGGGGCCCTGGCCGAGAAGCCGGAGTTGACGGCGACGATCATCATCCTGCTCGCGATCCCGGAAACCATCGTGATCCTGGGTTTCGTGATCGCCGCGATGATCCTGCTGCAGGTGTGAGCGATGGGCAGGGCGGCGCTGGTCGAGTCGCTGCGCAGCAGGGCGACCGAGGATGTCGCATCGCTCTGGAGCGATGTGCGGGCTCAGGCTGAGGCCTATCGCCTCGAACTGTCGCACGCGCTCGAGCAGCAACACCTGCGGGAAACGGAGGCGGCTGCCGCGCTCGCGCGCAAGCTGCAGGACGATGCAATCGGCGAGGGCGGGCATCGCGCCCGCGAAATTCGTGCGCAGACGGCACTCGTTCTCGCAGGTCGACTCCACGGGCTTGCAGTCGCGGAACTGCCGCATCTGCGCGAGGCAAGCGGTGCCGAGCTTTTCCAGGCGCTGGTCCGCGAGCTGCCGCAGCGAGACTGGCAGCGCGTCCGCGTGAATCCAGGCGATCGGGAGGCCGCGTGTGCACGGTTCCCAACTGCCGAAGTCGTGTGCGATCCAGCCATTTGCGGTGGATTGGAGGTGGAGGCCGACGCTGGGCGGATCCGCGTGAGCAATACGCTCGAGACACGCCTGGAATCGGCCTGGCCCGACCTGCTGCCGAGCCTGATCAACGACCTGCTCGCGAAAGCAAATGTTCAGCGAACTGCTGCGTGACATCGCCTCCGACGGCTACCCGACGGACTACCTCCTGGCGCGGGTGCGTGCCCGGCGCGCGGTGCTGACAGCGGAGTGGAGCGCGATCCGAGCGCGCGGCTTGCCGCCGGGTGTAACTGACGACGTCATCTGGGAACGATTCCTGCGCGAGCTGGGCTGGCTGCGAAGCCAGGCGAATCGTCGGCTGCGTGCGCGCGTCGATCCGATGCTCGGGTTGTTCGAACTCAAGACCCTCGTGCTGTGCCTTCGCTACAAGGCTGTGCAGCGGAATGCAGAGATCGCCCGCCTGCTTGCGGCAAGCCAGGTCGCCGACGCATTGCGCACGGCGCTGTCGCAGGGAGCCGATGTTCCGGCCGCAGTCGCGGCCATTGCGTCTGCCCTGGGGCCGGCCGACGGTGACGCAGGATCGCTGCGACGCGCCTACGCAGAGGCGGGGCTCAAGGGCTTCGAGACGCGGCTCACCCGGAACTATCTCGGGTGCACGAACGATGCCCGCCTGCGTCCGCCCGTCCGGGAATTCTTCGCTTCTTTCATCGACCTGCGCAATCTCATGACGCTGTACAAGCAGTTGCGCTGGGAAATCACCGACGCCGAGGCGTTCCTGCCCGGCGGCATGATCGATGTTCCGCGCCTGCAGCGCATTGGCGCCGACAAGGACACTGCCGGTCTCGATCTCCTGGTTCGCGAGATTGCGGGCCGCGCGGCGCCGCCGCTGGCAACGGCCGAAGGTTCCCTCGAGACGATCCTGCTTGGACGCCTGTCCCGCAGGATTCGCAACCTGAGCCGGGAGGAGGATCCCGTCGGCACCGTCCTTGACCATGCATGGCGCGTTTACATTCATGCGCGCAATCAATCCCTGCTGCTGCACGCCGCCCATCTCAATGCTGCGGGACTCGAGAAGGAGCTGGTCGCGTGAGAAAGATCGTCGTGATCGCTCCAGCCGATGCGCGCCCTGGCTTTGCCCTGGCAGGGGTCAGGCAGCTGAGCGCGAGCCCGGAGGAACTGCCGGTCCTGCTGCAGCAACTGGTGCGCGATCCGGTGAATGGCGCCGTCATCGTCGACGAGCGATTGGCGACGGGCAGGGCCCGCGAATACATCCGGGAGCTCGATCGACGCTGGACAGGCCTCGTCATCGTGCTGCCTGCGCCTGCACGGGACGTAACCGTCGCGGAGGAGGATTACATCCTGCAACTGATTCGTCGTGCGATCGGCTACCAGGTGAGGTTGAGTCTTTGAGCGGTCGAATCATCGGCATTGCCGGCCCGACCGTCAGCGTGGACCTGGCCGGGCTCAAGCTCTACGAGCGCGTCGTCGTCGGCGAGGCCGGGCTCATGGGCGAGGTGGTGCGCCTCGAGCGGGAACGTGCCGTCGTGCAGGTTTACGAAAATACACGAGGCCTGGCGGTTGGCGAGCCGGTCGTCGGTACAGGTACCCAGCTGACCGCCCGGCTCGGTCCGGGCCTGTTGCACCAGATGTTCGACGGGTTGCAGCGGCCGCTCGAGGCGATGCGCCAGTCGCAGGGGCCCTTCCTCCTTCCGGGTGGATCCGGCGCAGGATCGACCGCACCGATGAAGTTTCGCTTCTCGCCGACGAAGTCACGCGGCGACGCGATCCGGATCGGCGAGTCGCTCGGCTATGTCGATGAAGGCGCATTCCGCCATCCGATTCTTGCCGTCGACTGCGAGGGCACAATCGATTCAATCAGGGACGGCGAGATCGGGCTGGAGGAGGCCGTGGCGGGCTTGACCGACGGCCGGCGGATCTTCGCCAGCCATGACTGGCCCGTGCGGCTGCCGCGGCCTTATCGACGCAAGTTGTCGCGTTTCGAGCCCCTGACCACGGGGCAACGTTGCATCGACTTCCTGTTCCCGCTCGCCCGCGGCGGGAGCGCCATTTTTCCGGGCGGGTTCGGCACCGGCAAGACGCTGCTCGAGCAATCGATCGCGAAATTCGCCGAGGTGGACATCGTCGTCTACGTGGGTTGCGGCGAGCGCGGCAACGAAATGGCCGAGATGCTCGACGACTTCACCGTGCTCAGCGATCCCTGGAGCAAGCGGCCGCTGATGGAGCGCACCATCGTCGTCGTGAACACGTCGAACATGCCGGTGGCGGCGCGCGAGGCCTCGATCTATACGGCCATCACGATGGCGGAGTACTACCGGGACCTGGGCTACAACGTGCTGTTGCTGGCCGACAGCCTGTCGCGCTGGGCGGAGGCGCTGCGGGAAATTTCCTCGGCACTCGAGGAGATGCCGGGCGAGGAGGGATACCCAACCTATCTCGGTTCGCGGATGGCGGAGTTCTTCGCGCGCGCCGGAGTCGTCGAGACGCTGGACGGCCGCATCGGCTCACTGACGGTGCTGTTGTCGATTTCGCCTCCGGGCGGTGACTTCTCGGAGCCGGTGACCCAGGCATGCCTGCGCAATACGGGCGCGTTCTTCATGCTCGACACGTCGCTCGCGCATCGACGGCACTTTCCGGCGATCAACTGGTTCCAGAGCTTCTCGCTGTACGAAGCAGACGTCGTCGCGCAACTCGACCAGCAGGTGGCCGCGGAGTGGGGAGCGCTCAGGCAGCGCACTCGTGCGCTCCTGCAGCGCGAGGAGAGCCTGCGCGAGGTCGCCGAGATCGTGGGTACCGAGGGGCTGCAGGAGGCGGACCGCCTGCTGATGCGGACGACGGCCGGCATCCGGCAAACGTTCCTCGCCCAGAACGCATTCACCGAGGACGCTTTCTCCACGCCGCACCAGACCTACCAGAAGATCCGCCAACTGCTCGACGAACACCAGGCGGCGAACGAGCGGCTCGAGAGCGGCGAGTCGTCCGGGAACGCCGCTCAGGTTCACTCGCCATGACGACCTCCGACCACGCCGTGCGCCTGAGCCGGCACAGCTACTCGACGCTGCGCAGCATCCAGGGGCCACTGCTCTTCGTAGAGAAGGTCAGCAACGCGCGCATGAGCGAAGCGGTTCGGATCGTGTTTCCGGACGGGCACGAAGCGGCCGGTGAGGTGCTCAGGATCGAGGGCGACACGGTGCTGATCCAGGTCATCGGCGACAGCCGTGGTCTCGACATGGACCACACCGAGGTCGTGTTCACGGACGCCATCAAGCGTGCCCCGTTGGCACCGAGCGTACTCAACCGCACCTTCGGCGGTTCGTTCCAGCCGCTCGACGACTTGCCGATGTTCGTGCCGGAGCGCTGGGCCCCGGTGTCCGGCTTTCCACTGAACCCGGTCGCACGCGAGCGCCCGCAGGAATTCATCGAAACCGGGCTGTCGTGCATCGATGGCTTGAACACGCTGGTGAAGGGCCAGAAGCTGCCGATCTTCTCCTGCGCCGGGTTGCCATCGAGTGCAATCGTTGCCAGCATCCTTGCGCATGCACGTTCTGGTGCCGTCGAGGCCACGAGCCCCGGCCCAGGTTCGGTGGTCGTGTTCGTGGCACTGGGGCTCGCGCATCACGAGTACGCGTTCTACCGGCAGACGCTCGAGCGGCTACGGGGTGATTTCGTCGCGTTCATCAACCTGGCCAGGGATCCGGTCGTCGAGCGCTTGCTGGCACCGCGGTTCGGGCTCACCGTCGCTGAATACCTTGCTTTCGAACTTGGCAGGGACGTGCTGGTGGTCATTACCGACATGACCAACTATTGCGACGCGCTGCGCGAGGTCTCCACGGCACGCGAGGAGTTGCCGGGTCGGCGCGGCTATCCAGGTTACCTGTACTCGGACCTGGCATCGCTCTACGAGCGTGCCGGACGCATCAAGCAGCGTCCGGGATCGGTGACCCTGCTCCCCGTCGTCACGATGCCCGAGGACGACATCACGCACCCGATTCCCGACCTGACGGGGTACATCACCGAAGGCCAGATCGTGCTGAGCCGCGAGCTGCATCAACGCGGTGTCTTCCCGCCAGTCGATGTGCTGCCGAGCCTGTCGCGACTGATGCAGCGTGGCATCGGCGCCGGGCACACGCGCGAAGACCACCGCAAGATCGCCAATGCACTGTACATGCATTACGCAAGCGGACGGGACCTGCGCCGGCTCGAGGCGATCGTCGGTCGCGAGAGCATGGGTGAGTCCGACAAGCGCATGCTCGACTTTGCTGAAGTCTTCGAACGCGAGATCGTGCACCAGGGCGATGCGCGCCGCGGCATCGGCGAGACGCTGGACCTGAGCCTGGCCTTGCTGCAGAGATTCGGCCTGCTCGCATGATCCACCCGACCCGCACCGATCTGCTGCAGCTGGAGGAAAAGGCCACGTCGATCGCGAACAGCGTGGCCATCCTGAAAGCACGGCGCCAGGCGCTGATTCGTGGCTTCCTCGAATCGGTCCGTCCCCTCGTGCGTTCCCGTGACGCGATCCGGCGCGACTATGGCGTTGCCATCGACGAGTTGCACCTGAGCGAAGGACACGAGGGGGCCGCATTCGTGGCGACGCTTGCCGCACTCTCGGAGCGCGAGGTGGGCGTGGACGTCGCAGATCGCAACCTGCTCGGTGTCCGCTATCGGGACCTCGTGGCCTTCGGGCCTTTCGTGCGGGCGCCGCAGGAACGTGCCTACGATTACACCGTCACCACGCCGCATCTCGAGGAGTCGGTCCATCGCTTCGAGTCGGTGCTGGAAGCGATGCTCGAGATCGCTGCGTTCGAGAGCAAGATCAAGATGCTTGGCGAAGAGATCCTGGCCGTCACGCGCAGGGTACGAGTGCTCGAGGAGCGCGTGTTGCCGCGGTTGCGAGCGGAAATCCGCTCAATCGTGCAGTTCCTTGGCGAGCGTGAGCGCGAGGCTCACTATCGCCTGAAGAAGTTCAAATCGGGCCGGCACGACGGTGCCTTCAGTGCCCCGGCTTCGCGTACGTGCCCACCAGTTCCGCGTGCGCCAGCACATGACCTTTCATCGCCGCCTCCACCTGCGCCTTCGTCGGGTGCTTGAGACCGTCGAGCACGGTGTCCAGCGCGTACAGCTTGTGAAAGTAGCGATGCCGGCCGATGGGCGGGCAGGGCCCGCCATAGCCTGTGCGTTTCCAGTCGTTGAGGCCCTCGACCGTTCCCTTGGGCAGGGTTGCCGGCGCGATGCCCTCCGGCAGTCCGCCGGAATCCACGGGCAGGTTCGCCAGCACCCAGTGAACCCACGTCATCCTGGGCGAGCGCGGGTCCGGCGCGTCCGGATCGTCGACGATCAGCACCAGCGATTTCGCGCCTGTCGGTATGCCTTGCCAGCGCAGCGGCGGCGAAACGTCGTTGCCTTCACAGGTGCACCGCCTCGGTATCGCCGCGCCGGGTTCGAATGCCGTGGACGAAAGTTCCATCGCTACAGCGCCGCGGAACTCTCGCCATTCATGTCCCGGGACCAGGCGGCACGCACATTCGCCGCCGTTGGGCCCGTCCCATCGGGCCGCCAGCCCGGCGGGCCAAAGATATAACCCCCGATCTCGCGCAGGCTCCGCGCGCGACTGACGTCACGGAACATCGCGGCCCATTCATGGAACGCGATCTTGATCGGGTTGAACGTGTCGATGTTGTTGATCAGGCCGTACTTCGGCGGATCATCGTCGCGCTCGGCCGCGAACGTCCCGAACATGCGGTCCCACACCATGAAGATGCCGGCGTAGTTGCGGTCGACGTAGCGGGGGTTCGACGCGTGGTGCACGCGATGGTGCGACGGCGTGTTGAACAGGTACTCGAACCACGCCGGCATCCGGCGAATGGCCTCGGTGTGGATCCAGAACTGGTAGAGCAGGTTGAGTCCGCTCTGCAGGAAAATCATCTCCGGCGGGAAGCCGATCAGCAGCAGCACGAACCACGGCGCCCAGGTGCCGACGAGCACGCCGGTCCAGGGCTGGCGGATCGCCGTGGAGAGGTTGTACTCCTGCGACGAATGATGATTGACGTGCGCCGCCCACCAGAACCGGCACTCGTGGCTGATGCGATGGAACCAGTAGTACGCCAGGTCGTCGAGCACGACGATCGCAGCCCAGGCCCAGGGCGAGCTCATCGCGATGTCGAAGAGCCGGAACTGGTAGATGAAGGCGAAGACGGCGACCGTAGCGCCGGCCAGCGCCACGTTGGTTGCGTAGTTGCCGGCACGCATGCCGATCGATGCGAGCGTGTCCTTGCAGCGTGTAGCGGCCGCGGACGAGGTGAGCGCGGATCAACGCCATCTCGAGCAACATCAGGGCGAAGCGCGCCAGCACCAATACTTGCGCAGTGGTCAGTGCTTTCATGTCGTGACGCTCCCTCCCCGGCGACGTTCAGGCTTGCAAACATATACCAAGCCGCGGGCCTGGTGCACCCGTCAGCCGGTGGGCGTGCTGCGAAAACGTCAAGTCTTGCGGAAGGACAGGAATGCTGGCACCAGCGCGAGCAGGGTCAGCAGCGCGGCCGTGAAGAAGACGGTGCCGTAGCCGAACCGGTCGGTGAACAGGCCGCCGATGGTTGCGGCCACGCCGGTGACCATCACCATCAGCGAGGCCTGCAGCGAGTAGTCGGTGCCCGGCGCATGCGCGCGGCAGCGGTCCATCATCAGGGTGAACAGGGCGACGGTCGAGAGGCCGTCCGCGAACTGCTCGAAGTAGACGATGGCGCCGATCGCATAGAGGTCGTGCACGCCCGCGACGACCAGCAGGTAGCCGGCGAGTCCAAGCGCCTGCATCACGCCGAATGCCAGCAGGGCTTCGCGGTGGCCGATGCGCAGGAGCGTTGCGCCGCCGACGAACGCGCCGATGACTCCCGCCGTGGCGCCAGCCACGCCCGTGATCACGCCGATCTGTGCGAGCGAGAATCCGCTGTCGGCCAGCAGCGGCCCGGTCATGCGCGACGCGAGCGAGTCGCCGAATTTATACAGCGCGATGGTCGCGAGCCACCAGCCCATTCCGGGTCGTGCGACGAAGTCGCGGAACAACCCGGCATACCCGCGCAGCCCGTGCCACTCTGTGTGCGTCGCGGCCTGCTGCAGCGGCGTGCGCTCGTCCTGCATGAACAGCACCGGCACGATCACGAGCAGCATCAGGCACGCCAGCCCGCCGTAGCTCGCCTGCCAGCCGTGATGCGACACCAGCCACAGCAAGCCGCCGCTGCCCATCACCATGCCGAGCTTGTAACCGACCACCTGGATGCTGTTGCCCAGGCCGCGCCATTCCGGCTTCAGTCTGGTGACCGCGTACCCGTCGGTGGCGACGTCCTGCGTCGCCGAGATCACGTTGGCGCAGAACAGCGCGGCGAGCAGCCAGGGCAGCCGGTCGACCCATGCTGCGAAATCGCGCGAGGCGACCAGCAGCATCAGCGCCATCGTCAGGCCGTTCAGGCCGAGCAGCCATTGCTTGCGCGTGCCATAGCGATCGATCAGTGGCGCCCACAGGAACTTCAGCGCCCACGGCAGCGCGAGCGCGCTGGTGAAGCCGATCAGGGAGAGCGAAACGCCCTGGTCACGCAGCAGTGCCGGCAGCGCCTTCGCAATCAGGCCGGAGGGCAGGCCCTGCGCGAAGTAGAGCAGGGCGAGCAGCAGGAACAGGCGCATCGCGAGCTACGGTCCCCAGGGCAGCCTTGCTCAGTGGGTCCGAGGCGCCACGGCCGGAGCGGTCGTGATCCATTCCTCGACCAGTTCGCGCAGCAGCGGCAACGTCACCGATCCGCGCCCGAGCACCTGGTCGTGAAACGCCCGCAGGTCGAACTGCGCGCCGAGTTTCGCCTGCGCCGCATCGCGCAGGCGCAGGATCTCGAGGTTGCCGATCATGTAGGACGGCGCCTGCCCCGGCCACGAAATGTAGCGGTTCACTTCGCCCCGCACCTGCGCGGGGGAGAGTGTCGACTGTTCCGTGAGCAGCTTGAACGCCTCGTCGTAACTCATCCCGCGGGTGTGGATGCCTGAGTCGATCACCATGCGAGCCGAGCGGAACTTCGCGCTGCTCAGGTAGCCGAAGCGATCGAGCTCGCCCGAATACAGCTCCATCTCGTCGGCAACGCGTTCTGCGTACAGCGCCCAGCCTTCACCGAATCCTGAATTGAAGAGCGTGCGCACCAGCCGGTGTTGCGCCTTGGCTTCCCGCGCCACCATGATCTGCTGGTGGTGCCCGGGCCATGTCTCGTGAAAGGTCGTGCTCTCGATGCTGGCGCGGCTCTTGTGCGTCGGGTCCCAGGTGTTCAGCAGGTGAATCGGTGGCCGGCTGCCGTCTTCGGGCGGTGCCTGGTACTGTCCCGGCGCGCCTGCACGTGCGCGGAATTCCGGGTACGGCTGGATCTGCACCGGCAGCGTCGTGTACAGGCCGAATGCGCGCGGCATGGCGGCACTCGCCCGATCCTGTGCTGCCTGCGCGTAAGCGACGACGTCAGCTTCGGTCTTGAAGGCAAAGCGCGACTCGGTGTTGACCATGTGCATGGCGCGGGCGAGATCGTCCGTGCCGGTCAGGCGCACTGCGAGGGGACGCATCTGCTCGTCGAGCGTACGAATCTGCTGCCAGCCCGTCTCGTAGACCTGGTCGGCCGGCATCGACACGGTGCTGAACTGGCGCACGACGGCGTCGTAGCAGGCACGTCCATTCGGGTTGGCGGACACGCCCAGCGCTTCCCGTGCGGCGGGAAGGTACGTCTGGCTCAGGAATTCGCGGTAACGCAGCACGGCCGGATTGATCTCGTCGCGAACGACGGCCTGGTACGCCGCGCGGAATTGCGGATCGGTGTCGCGCTCCATGGGTGCGCCGAAAGGCGATTGCGCAGGCGGTGTCGCCAGCAGTTCATCGAGCTGCTTGATCACTTCGCGCACGATGACTTTCGGCGATGAATAGCCCTCGCGCAGTCCCTGCCGCAGCATTACGATCTCGTTGTCGATAAAATGCGGGATTCCCCTGGCGCGCCGCAGCGCGGCCGCACGCAGGGCATCGCTGCCGACCGGCTGCACGCGCGCCAGGTCGGTCAGGCTGGCCTGCCAGCCATTCACGTAGGAGGCGACGCCCCACAACTCGAGGCGACACACTCGCGCACCCGCGCTGCGCTCGAGTTCGTCGCGCAGCACTCCGGCAAGCACGCGGTCGGATTCCTCGTGCAATGATGCGGCCGGAATCGCCTTGAGTTGCGCGAGCACCTTGTCCTCGTACGCCCGCCACCTGGCGATGCCGGGCTCGGTGTTGTCGCTGAGCGCGCCGTGATCGGTGCCGGGGAGGTCTTCCGACGTTCCGAATTCGGGCTGCATCCGCGCCAGCGTCGCAAGGTAGTCGTCGGCGATGGCCACCATCGGTGACAGTGTGTCGTGCGCAGCCGGCGTCGCGCGGGTCTCGCCGCCGGCGACGCTCGAGAAGATGATCCCGCACACGCCGGCCATGGCGATGCTGAAACCCGTTGCAGATCGATGCATGGCGACTCCGGCTCAGGACCTGGTGACGGCAGTGTAACCGGCAAGTTCTGTCTTCAGGATCTTGCCTGAGACGTTGCGCGGCAGTGCAGCGACGAATTCGACGTAGCGCGGCTTCTTGTAGCCGGCGATGTGTGCGCCGACCCAGTCCGCGACCGCGGCGCGCGTCAGTTCGCGCCCCGGCTTGAGGACGATGAACGCCATCACGGCTTCGCCCCAGCGTTCGTCCGGAATGCCGATCACCGCTGCGTCGGCGACGGCTTCGTGCCGCAGCAGCACCTGTTCGACCTCCTGCGGGTAGACGTTCTCGCCCCCGGTCTTGATCAGGTATTTCTTGCGGTCGACCATCTTCATCTGGCCATTGGCGAGCCGCACGAACAGGTCGCCGGTATGGTGCCAATCGTTCTTCAGCGTCTCCGCAGTGGCTGAGGGGTGATTCCAGTAGCCCAGCATTACGGTGCTGCTGCGCACGCACAGTTCACCGATCGCTCCGGGCGGCACGTCGTGGTCATCGTCATCGGCCAGGATGTAGTCGCAGAAGGGCATGACGTGGCCGTAAGTGGTTGGATCGTCGCGCAGCATGCGTGAGTCGGCCCAGGTCACCTTGCCGCCGGCTTCGGTCTGGCCGTAGATGCCGTAGTACTTCGCGCCCAGCTGCGCCTCGATCGCCTCGACCAGCTCGAGCTTTTCCACGCCGGCGCCGCTGATGAAGGTCCTGAGCGAGGACGTGTCGGTGGCTGCCCGCGACTCGTCGGCGACGAAGGCAGCGGAGATGCCCGGAACGAGGAACACGATGCTGACGTGATGCTCTGCAATCAGCCGATAGAACAGCTTTGGGTCTGCCAACGGCGCCGTGACGATCGTGCCGCCGAGGATCAGCTGGGAGAGCGCCGTGCCAAAGCCGGCGACGTGGAAATACGGCAGGAAGGCCAGGTAGACGTCCGTCTCACCCATCCCGAAGCAGGCAGCCATGTTGGCTGCATAACCCGTCCAGGTGCGCTGCGGAATCATGCAGCCCTTGGGCTTGCCCGTCGTGCCGCTGGTGTACAGCAGCATGAACAGGGATTCACCGCTGACCGACGGCTCCATTTCGAGCATCGGGTTGGCCGGCCCGGTGAGGGCGTTGAAATCGGTCCACCCGGCGCGCGTTGCGCCGTGCAGGATCTTCAGTTCAACCGTCTCGCTGCCTTCCAGCGCGGCCTCGGCGAGCGACGCCATCTTGCTGCAGGAGAAGCAGGCCCGTGCACCCGCATCCTCGATGATGAATCGCAGCTCCGGTGCCGCATGCCGGATGTTCAGCGGCACGAGCACGGCGCCGATCCACGAGAGTGCCAGGAAAAATTCAGTGTAGGCCTTGCTGTTCAGCGCCAGGCAGGCGACGCGATCGCCGGTGCCGATGCCGCGGCTCACGAGCCAGCCAGCCATGCGCGCGACGCGCTCGTGCAGTTCGCCGTAGGTGATCGCCTCGCCGGTGGCGCCGTCGATGACGGCAATCTTGTCCGCGCGCTCGAGGGCGTGGCGCTTGAGCAGGTAACGGCAGGGGACGGACGTGAGCAGGGACTGTGCGGCAGCTGGCATGACAGGCCTCTGTTGCAAGGACAGTGTTCTGTTACGGGCTATCGTCCTGGCGTGCCGGGAGATCGGGATAGTCTGGCTGGCGTTTCTCCAGCCAGGCCCGTACTCCCTCCAGGTAGTCCCCATGCGGGATGAGACCCGCCCAGTAGTCGCGTTCGAGCGCCAGCGCTCGCTCGAGCGGCAGATCCAGCCCCTCGTCGACACAGCGCTTGATGTGCCGGACAGCGACCGGACTGTTGCCGGCGATTTCGCGGGCGATGGCCAGCGAGTCCGCCAGCAATTGCTCCGGCGCCGAGACGTGCTCCACCAGGCCTAATTCCAGCGCCTGGTCCGCCGTGAATTGCCGGCCGGTGTACATCATCAACTTGGCTCGTCCCGGTCCGATCAGGCGCGCCAGGCGTTGAGTGCCGCCGGCGCCGGCAAGGATGCCGTACCGTGCCTCCGGCAGGCCGAGGACGGCGCTGCTCGACGCCACGCGAATGTCGCAGGCCAGCGCGATCTCCAGTCCGCCCCCAAGCGCGTAGCCGTTCACCGCGGCGATGGTCGGATAGGGCGTCGCGGCAATCGCGTTCATGAAACCCTGCGCCAGTTCGACGAAGGCCCTGGCGTCCGCCAGCGTCTTCAGCGTCAGGAAACGATTCATATCGCCACCGGCCTGGAAATGCCTGCCCGTGCCAGTGATGACGGCTGCACGCACGGCCTGCCCGGCGAGCGTCGCCAGCGTGGTGCGGAAGTCGTCATGCAGGGCGTCGGTGAAGGCATTCACCGGCGGACTGTCCATGGTGATGACGGCGATCCCGTCCTGCAGCGTGAAATCAACGTGCTTCTTCATTTCAACCGCCAGAGTTCGCGCACCTGACGGACGACGGCGCCTTGCGCCGCGACGCGCAGTTCGAACCTTGAACCCTCGAACGCCGGCGTCTCGACCACGATTACCGTGCGTGCCGACGGGCCGCGCACCTTCCTGCCGTCGACGAAGACCTCGGTCGCTGCCAGCAATTCGTCGATCGAACCGTCGCGGATCGGGCCGCCCTTGTCGTCCCGGCTGATCACGCCCTGCATGATCGGCTCGCCGAACCGGGTCTTGCCCGACTGCCGCAATGGAATGCCGGTGGCTTGCAGCAGGCGGATGATTTCCGCGCCGACGGGATTGTCGTCGGGTCGCGTGCCCTGCGAGTAGATGTAGCCGCCCTCCGTGGAGAGTTCGTCCTCGTGCAGGTCCAGCACGAGACGAGGCGGGTACTGCTCCGCCAGGCGCAGGACGTACCGCGTCAGTGCAGCGGCTTCCGGTCCCGGTGCTTCCCCGGCGCGCGGCTTCGTGCCTGTCTCGAGGTCGGGCAGCAGGTATTCCGCATCGCCGACGCTGTAGCCACCGCCTTTCTTCCAGTCGCGTTCCGGGGTATTCGGATACCGCCAGTTGTGCCGGTAGGCATTTGGATTGGCGAGCGGGATGACGACGATGGGTACGCCTGCTTCCGCGAGTTGCGTGAGGCTCGCGAGATTGGCAGCGATGGCATTCGGTCCGGCGGGTTCCTCGCCATGGATGCCTGAAAGCACCCACAACGCCTCGCCGCGTCGCGGCGTGCGCCAGGACTTTATCGTCACGTCCTCGGCATCGGGATAGCTGTAGATGGTGTCGGGCAGCCAGTCATGCCGAGTCGACAGCGCATCGAAGCGGCCCATGATCGTGCCGAGCGGGAGCCGTCCGTCGGCCGTGTAATCGCCGGTTGCGGTGGTCGCGCCAGTTGGGCTGGTCGCGATTGTCGCGACCGAACCGTCCGCGTGCACTGCAGGCGCAACCAGCAGTCCGAGCGCCCAACCGAGCGCAACGGCCACTGGACCAGCGAATCCGCCGGTGCGCGCCGTCGCGCGCTGCCTTGCCCTCGAATCGTTCTGATTACGCATCGTCGTCCCCCGGCCAGGATTGCGGTGTGTTCATGCCTGGCGCTTGCGCATGAACCAGTAGAGCGGCAGGCCGACGGCGCCGAGCACGAGCGACCACACGAAAGGTTCGCGACCGAGCCCGATGAAAGCGAAGACGACGTATGCGCTGCCGAGGATGCCGAGCACGAACAGGCTGCCTGGCAGCTTGCGGCTGCCGCGGCGTGTCAGCACCACCAGCGCGACCGCGCACAGCAGGTAGAGCGGCAGGTTGGCGGCCGTCACCACCTGCGACAGGAACGTGAAGCCGTCCACCATGGACTTGCTGTAGTTCATCAGCACCATCACGGTGGCGAGCGCACCGGTCAGCAGCAGCGATGCCGCGGGCGCGCCGCGCGCATTCGGCGCGCAGACCGGCGCCGGCAGGAAGCCGTGCCTTCCCATCGAGGCGGTGAGTTCGCTCGCCAGCAGCGTCCAGCCATTCAGCGCGCCCAGGCCGCTGATCACGACGAAGGCCGACAGCACGCGACCATGCCCATTGCCCATGAACTGGTCGAGCAGGTCGGCGAAGGGCGCCGACGACTGTGCGAGAACGTCCTGCCGCATCAGCAGCAAGGCCATCGACGACACGGCGATATAGATCGCGGCCGTCAGCAGCGTGCCGAACATCGTCGAGCGGGGGATGGTGCGTTCCGGGTCGCGCACGCGACCGGCGGGCACGGCGGCCGACTCGATGCCCAGCATTGCGAACAGTGCAATGGTCGACGCGGCCATCAAGGCTTCGAGCGTGATCGGGGTCGTTGGCACGTGTTGGGCGTACACGGCAGGATCCTTCAGGAGCAGCCAACCGCCGAGCCCGACGATGAAGATCATCGGCAGCAGTTTCAGCGTCGTCGTCACGACCTGCACTCCGCCGCCCATGCGGACGCCGAGCAGGTTGATGCCGACGAAGGTCCAGATCAGCGCCGCGGCCTGCACGACGGGCGATACCGCGTCGAGTCCCGGCAGCACCTTGCCCAGGTAACCGACGAGGCCGATCGCGAGGGCGGCGTTGGTGATCCAGCAGGAGACCCAATAGCACCAGATCGCGATGTAGGCGGGCAGCTTGCCGGTGGTCTGCTCGATGTAGGTGTAGGGGCCGTCGGCCGCAGGAAATTCGCGGGCGAGTTGCGCGAACACGCGCGCGAGCATGGTCATGCCCAGCACGGTGATGCCCCAGCCCAGCATCGCATTGAAGCCGTAGGGCGCCAGCGATGCCGGCAGCACGAAGATCCCCATGCCGATGGTGTTGCCGACCACCAGCGCCGTGCACATCCAGAATCCGAGTTCCTTCGGCTGTTGCATTGCGCTCAGGCGTCCTTGCCCTGCAGCGCTTCGTCGAGGGCCGTTCGCAGCAGGCCGACGGCCTCGTCAACCTCGGCGATCGTCGTCGAGAGCGGCGGCATGAAGCGCACGGTGCTCACGCCGCACGAGAGCAGCAGCAGGCCGTTGTAGTAGCCGCGCGTCACGAGTCGGTCGCACAGCGCCCGCGCTGGTGTCCGCTCGGCGTCGTTCTCGATCAGTTCCATGCCGATCATGAGCCCCTTGCCGCGCACTTCGCCGATGCAGGGGTAGTCACGCATCATCTCGTGCAGGCGTCCCATGAAATGTTCGCCCACGCGCGCCGCGTTGGCCGCGTACTCCGACTGGACGAGGTCGAGCGTCGCGATGGCAGCCGCGCAGCTGAGCGGGTTGCCTCCGAACGTGTTGCCGTGCGCGCCGCGCTTCCACTGCTCCATGATCGTCTTCCTGGCGATGATCGCGCCGATCGGCATGCCGGACCCGAGGCCCTTGGCGCTGGTCATGATGTCGGGCTTCACGCCCGAGTGCTCGCATGCCCACATCTTGCCGGTGCGGCCGACTCCGGATTGCACTTCGTCGAAGATCAGCAGGATGCCGTGCTCGTCGCAGAGTGCGCGCAGGCCGGCCAGGAAGCCCTCGGGCGGCCAGAGGTAACCGCCCTCACCCTGCAGGGGCTCGATGAGGATCGCGGCGACTTCGGACGCTGGCACGTTGCGCTCGAACAGCATGCGGATGTAATCGAGCACGGCCTTGCCCTGGTCCGCGCCCGCGAACAGGGCGCGGTAAGGATTCGGGTACGGCACGTGAGTGACGCCGGGCATCGTCGGCGCGAATCCCTTCTGCTGCGTGTACTTGCTCGATGTGAACGCGAGCGAGCCCATCGTGCGTCCGTGGAAGCTGCCGAGGAAGCCGATGAACCGCGGCCGGCCGGTCACGTAGCGTGCGAGCTTGATCGCGCCCTCGACCGACTCGGTGCCGGACTGGCACAGGAAGCTCATGACGGGCTCGCCCATCGGTGCGACTTCGGCCAGGCGCTCCGTCAGCCGGGTCATGTTCTCGTGCCAGTAGTCGCTCGAGACGTGCAGGAACTTGTCGGCCGCCGTCTTGATGGCGTTGACCACGCTGGGATGCGCGTGTCCCGTGGAGCACACGGCAATGCCGGCGACGAAGTCGAGGAAGCGATTGCCGTCGACGTCCCACACCTCGGTGCCGCGCCCGTGCGACATCACGAAGGGATAGTCGCGCGGGTACGAAGGCGAAGCGACGGTCATGTCGCGCGCGAGCATGGCGCGGGCATTCGGGCCGGGGAGTGCGGTCTTGAGATGGGGGTTCGTCACGGTAGGCTCCTGGAAGGAATCCCGCGTCACGCGGGAAGTCGCACGGGGCGGCTGTGCGCCGCGCGGGTGCGCGCGTGCAAGGCGCGCAGGGTTTCGAGTTCAACGCTGGTCGGCGGTGCAACCGTCTCGACGGTCGCCGCGACTTTGAGTGGCCAGCCGGTGGCGGCGCGGGCTTCGTCTGCGGTCGTTCCTGCGAAGAGTGCCGACAGCTGCAGTTCGTCTGTTTCGGGGTGCGGCTTCAGCACGCCGTAATCGGTGATCACGGACTGCGGGCCCGTGCCGCGCATCGTCGTCCTCGCGCGAGCGCCATTGCCTTCGAGAAAGCCCGCGCTGGTGCGGAAATCGAGCTGCGCCACGAGGCTGCGCGGCGTGGCCTTCAGCATCACGAATGTCTGCCGGGCGTGGGCCGCGATCTCCGTGGCGCCGCCCGCGCCGGGCAAGCGGGTCTTCGGCGCGTCGTAAGGGCCGATCACGGTGCTGTTCAGGTTGCCGTGCCGGTCCACCTGTGCGGCGCCGAGAAAGCCCACGTCCACGCGCCCGGCCTGCAGCAGGTAACTGAAGACTTCCGGCAGTGGAATGACGCAGGCCGCGGTGTCGGCGAGTTCGCCGTCGCCGATCGAAAGCGGCAAGACGTCCGGGCGGGTGCCGAGCGTGCCGGATTCGTAGATCAGCACGACGTCGGGCGCGTGCGTGAGTCGCGCCAGATTGCACGCGGCACTCGGCAGGCCGATGCCGACGAAGCAGACGCAACCGTCCCACAGCAGGCGGGCGGCAGCGACGGTCATCATTTCGTCGCGGGTCCAGTCGCTCATGCGACCTCCCGCAGGCTGGCGAGGAATGTGGCATGGTCGCGGCTCGTCAGGACGTGCCTGTTCATCCAGGCGAGGAAACCGTCGCGTTCGCGCGCGATTGCATCCCAGCGCTGGTAGAAGCCGTTGTCGCGCGCGTAATGATCGTGCACGTACGACGGATACGCGCCGCCCCGGCACTGCGCAACGGCACTCACGATCCAGTGCGGCAGCACGATGCCATTCATGGCGGGCGGCAGTTCGTCGACGATTTCCTCGACCGTGACGATCAATGCGCGGGCAGCGAACGCGGCCTCGCGCTGGGCGCCGATGATGCCGTGCATCGCCACGTTGCCACGGCGGTCCGCGCGCTGTGCATGCAGGATCGTGACGTCGGGATTCAGTGCGGGCACCGCCGCCAGCCGCTCGCCCGTGAACGGGCAGTCGACGCTGCGGATGCGCGGATTGACGGACGGCAGGTCGGTGCCGAGGTAGCCGCGCAGCGTCGCGAACGGCAGCCCGGCGGCACCGGCGCCGTAGGCCGCGGCAACGCCGGCATGGGTGTGCTCGTCGATCTCGAGGGGCGTGGGCCACTGGTGCTCGACGGCATCGCGCAGTCGATGCAGCGAGCCGACCCCGGGATTGCCGCCCCAAGAGAACGTGAGCTTGCTCGCGCAACCCATGCCGATCATCTGGTCATAGACCAGGTCGGGGGTCATGCGCACGAGGTGCAGGTTGCGGCGGCCCTGGCGGATGATCTCGTGACCCGCCGCGAAGGGAATCAGGTGCGTGAAGCCTTCGAGCGCGACGCAGGCGCCGTCGCGTACGTGCGCCGCGATCGCCTCACCCAGCGTCGTGACCTTCGACGTCAACATTCGACCACCGTGCGCGATTGTTCGCGCTGGTATTGCGCGAGGTAGTAGAACGAAGCGATCGCCTTGCCGGTGGAGCCGGAACCCTTCCAGCCGCCGAACGGCTGGTAACCGGGCCAGGCGCCGGTCGTGGCGCCCTGGCGCCGGTTCGCGTAGGTGACACCGGCCTCGATGTTCTCGTGAAACCACGGCACTTCGTCGGCGTTGCCATAGAAGCCCGCCGTGAGCCCGAGGCTCGTGTCGTTCGCAAGCTGCATGGCCTCGTCGCGATTGCTGACTCGATGCAGCATGAGGATCGGCAGGAACATCTCTTGCCGCCACAGCGGATGCGCGAGTGGGGCCTCGGCGAGCGCGGGTCGCACGTAATGACCGCGCGCCAACTCTGCCGAGTCCAGCGCGGTCGCGCCCGTGATCAACCTGGCACCGCCCGCGTCGAGTTCGTGCAGGTACCGCGCGTGGTTCGCTGCCGCGCTGGCATTGATGACCGGGCCGAGCCAGTTCTCGCGACGCGTCGGATCGCCAATGCGGATCGCGTCGATCTGGGCGCGCATCCGTTCCGTCAGTTCGTCGGCCACTGCGCGATCGACATACAGGCGCGACAGGGCGGAGCACTTCTGGCCACCCATGCCGTACGCCGAGCGCACGATGCCGGCGGCGGCATCGTCGAGATCGGCCCGCGCCGTGACGATGCAGGGATTCTTGCCGCCCATCTCCGCGATGCACGGACGTGGCCAGGGCCCCGACGCCATGCGCTGCAGCAACTGCGTACCGACGGCAACGGATCCCGTGAAGGTGATGCCCGCCGTGGCGGCGTGCGACGACAGTGCTTCGCCCACCTCGCGGCCCGAGCCGGACAGGTACTGGAACACGCCGGGTGGCAGGCCGGCGTCGCGGATGCAGTCCGCGAGCAGGCGTCCCGCCCAGGGCGTATCCGTCGCGCCTTTGACGACGACGGTGTTGCCGGTGACGAGCGCTGCGGCAGCCGGGCCGCCGGCAAGCGCGAGCGGAAAGTTGAAGGGCGCGATCACGACCCACGCGCCATGGGGACGCATGACGCTGCGATTGCGCGACACGACGTTCGGCAACGGGTCGTTCGGCAACTCGTGCTCGTAGTGACCGTGTTGCTCGAAGTCGTCGGCGTAATGCCGGAAGAAGTCCACAGTCTCCTGCGCCTCGCCGAGCGCTTCCATGCGGTTCTTGCCGACTTCGAGGGCGAGTGCGGCGGCAATTTCATAGACGCGCGCTTCCATGACGTCCGCGACACGGCGCAGCAGGCGCACTCGCTCGCTGGCCGGTGTGGCGCGCCAGGCAGGAAACGCCTTGTGCGCGGCGTCCATGGCGGCGCGAGCGTCCTGCTCGGTCGCAACGGCAAACTCCCCGAGCTGGATGTCGCTGTCGATCGGGCTGCTGCGGGACACGTAGTGCGCAGCGGCCAAGTCCACGCCATTCAGGAACAGCGAGTGACGCCCGCCGAGCATGGAGCGCACGGTGGCCAGCGCAGCATCGAAGCGCTCGTGCATCTCGGGTGGCGGGTCGAACATCGTGGCGTAGGTGAGGCGGAAGCTCATGGGCTGCTCGATTCGATGAGGTTCAGGCAGGGAAGAAGCGCGCCAGCAGGCGATCCAGCAGCGCGAGTGCGTCGGCCAAGTCGTGCTCGTCGATGACCAGCGGCGGCGCGATCAAAATCAGGTTGCCGCGCGCACCGAACGACACGCCGTCGTCAAGCGCCGCCCGCAGCAGGTTGGTCAGCGGGGGCGGCATCTGTGGCCAGGGTGCGAGCGGTTCACGCGTGTCGCGATCGGCGACGAGTTCGAGCACGGCAAACAGGCCGTGTCCGCCACGTACGTCACCGATGACCGGGTGCTGTTCAGCCAGTCGACGTAGGCCGCGCTCCAGTTCGGCGCCGAGGTGACGCGAGCGCTCGATCAGGCGCTCGTCGCGGTATGCGTCGATGGCGGCCACGCCCGCAGCGCAGGCCAGCGGATGCCCGCAGTACGTCAGGCCCGTGGCGAGCACCTGGTGCTCGAGCCGTGCGGCGATCTCCTGCGATATCACCACGGCGCCGAGCGGCATCATCGCGCCCGTGAGGCCCTTCGCGAGCGTGATGGCGTCCGGCCGGCCGGCGTCGCCGTAGCGCTGCCACGCGAACCATTCGCCGCAGCGGCCGAAACCGCTCATGACTTCGTCGGCGATCAACGCGATGCCACGTTGCCGCGTCACGCTGCGCACGGCCGGCCAGTAACTGTCCGGCGCGACGATGCCGTTGGAGCCCGCGTTCGGTTCCATGACCACGGCGGCGACACGATCGGCCCCAAACAGGTCGATGCGTTGCCCGATGGCGGCCGCCGCCAGATCGCCGCAATCCTTCGCATCCCTGCTGCCGAAGGGACAGCGGTAGGCATAGGGTGGCTCGACGTGCGTGACGCCCATCGCATCGGGGTCGACCATGGCACGCGTCCGCGAGTCGCCGGAGAGCGCCATCGCCAGGTGCGTCGAGCCGTGGTACGAACGATCGCGCGCCACCACTGCGCCTTTCAGCTTGCCGGACGCCTGTCGCACGATCTTCACGGCATGCTCGTTGGCGTCGGCGCCGCCCAGCGTGAAGAACACCCGCCCGCCCTCGAACCCGCTCAGCTCGAGCAGTTTTGCTGCGAGGTCGGCGCGCGGCTTTGCTCCCCAGGCGTTCGTCACGAAGCACAACTGCTCGGCCTGTGCGCGGATTGCAGCGACGACGCGCGGGTGCTGGTGTCCCAGATTGCTGCACTCCGCGAGGCTGCTCATGTCGAGCACGCGACGGCCATCCTCGAGGTGCAGCCAGGCGCCGGCCCCACCCACGACGGTCGGCGCGTTCCAGGTGGACTGCGCGCACCAGCTGTGCAGGACGGTATCGCGTTCGGCAGTCATGCGGCCTCAGCGGCAGGGACGATCATGAATTGTGCGCCCCGCAGCGCTTGATCTGCTCGAGCAACGCAGCGGGCGACAGGGGCCGCCCGAGCAGGTCCTGCAGCAGTCGCCGTGTGTCGCGTTCGGAACCGTATTGCAGCAGCTGCCCGCTCAGCCAGTCGTACCAGCGGGGATTGCCGGTGTCGAACGGGCCGATCACCGCCGCCGTGCGTGCGCGCATCTCGGCCGTCAGCAGGGCACCGAGCCCGTAATTGACCATGTAGCCCGGGTTGCCCGCCAGTTGCACGCGCATTGCCCACCATGGAACCTCCGGATGCGGAATCACGCGCAGGTACTCGTGCGTGATGTCGGTCCACACCGCGTTGGGGTCCAGGGCCGGGTCCCGCAGCAGGCGCAGTTCGAACAACGACCAGGCCACGTCCAGCATCACGTTCGCAAACAGCGCCCGCATCGACGCCGCTTCGGCAACGGACGCTCCCAGGTAACGTCGCTGCCAGGCGGGTTCGTGGACGCTCCATGACGGGACGTCGGCGAATGCTTCCGTGAACAGCGTATCGGGCCAGGCCATGTAGGCCGGCCGCGTGCGGATGGCGCTCACGTGCACGGCATGACCGTTCTCGTGCACCAGTTCGTTGAGCGAGAACAGCCCGCCGACCGGGTAATTTCCCAGCACTCGCGCAACGGGGCGATGCCATTGCCCTTTCAACATGCGACCGCGAACGAGAAAATCGCTGTAGGCGAGGGGCGATTTGTCCGGACGCGGTTCGAGATCGAGCACCACGCCGAGCTGCGCCAGGTCTGCCCCCAGGTCGCGGTAGAAACGCTGGTTCGCCGGCAGCAGCACAGCGGCCGGAATGCGCGCCTGCAGTTCGCGATTGGCCGCACCATTGACGTACCGGAAGTCCCACGGCTCGATCGGGTCGGCAGGGTTCGCGTCGCGCCAGGCTGCGAGGACCTGCACCAGCCAATGCTCGACATCCGTCGTCGTGACGCCGATGGCGCGCGCCGCAGCGTCGATTTCCGAGCCATTCTTGCGCGCGTCGGCGGCGGCCATCGCGATCATGCGCCGATAAGGCGAGTCGGCTTCGTCACGTCCATTGAGCGCCGTCCACAGCGGCACGAAAGCGTCGAAGATCGCCTTGCGCTGCGTGCGGTCATCGACGACGTGCAGCAATTGCAGCGCAGTGCCGCGGTCGATCGTGCCGCCGTCGTACTGCAGGCGATTGCCATGCTCGACGTAGCAACTGACCAGCGCGGCACGCAGCGAGGCGTAATCGAGGTCGCGACTCTGGGCATCGGCGCAGGTGCGGGCCTGGACACCGGCCGTGGTGTCGTCGGCTTCCAGGTCGCCCAGCGATTTGCGCATCGCTGCGACGGCGTCCCGGTCAGCGGCAGCGAGCTTGCCGGGCTCGATACGCGACAACGCCTTGTCCAGGTGATTGCGCTGCGTGTCGAGCCGGGCCTTCCACGCCGCAAGACCGCTGCCGCCATAGGACTTCGCACCACCGGACTCGATGTAGCCCACGGCGCCTGCGGCATCGAGATAATCGAGAAAGGCGGATTCAGCCGTCGCGACGGCCAGGTTCGGTGGCATGTCCGCCTTTGCCGCAGCGAGTGCGGTGCCCAACACGAGCACGACCAGGGCGGCCACGGCAATGCCGACGAGCAACGCGAGCCTCCGTCCCCAGCGGCTTGCCGCTGCCGGCGGTTGCGAGGCAGCCTGGGCCAAGGGGTCGATGGTCGCGACCTCGGCCGGGAAAAATCGAACCTGCACGACGGGGATGGGGCTGCGTCCCGAACTGCGAATGCGGACGATGTGCGCGCTGCACCGTGCCCCTTGTTGCAGCAGCGCAGCGATCTGCCGGGTCTCGGCTGCGGGTACGACCCCGATCTGCGTGCCGTCAGGCAGCTTCACCGCGATCGCCTCGTCCCTGTGCGTGCCGGCCGCTGCGAGTTCAAGGGTTACCGCCATTCCCGCAGACGCGAGCTGCTCGATCAGCGCGGGTCGCCCATCCTGTCGCACGCCGGCGACCATGAAGGTGACGTCGAGGCTGGCTGCGGACTCTGCCTGAGCCGCCCTGGCAACAGGGGTCTGCGCGGCGGCGGCTTGCGCCCGTGCCGACAGGTCGGACGATTCCGCTCGTTCGCGCGCCGCGTGCGCCTGCTGCCGTGCTTCGAAAGGCAGCACCGCCTCGACGGCGCGATAGACTTCCTGGTATTCCTCGGCCGTGATCCTGCCGTCGGCGAGCACCCGCTCGATCACGCCGCGCAGGAATCGCGCAGCCTGCAGCTCGGCCGCTTCGGCATCGCGCAACCATTGCTGCAGCCCCGCGATCTCTTCCGGTGCCAGCCGACCATCGGCCGTCACGGTCTGGCACAAAGACAGCAGTTCCGCGCCGAGTTCGCTGGCGAGTTGCGGCTTGGTCAGTGCGAACTGACGGGTGAGGTACGTCGGCAACCCGGTTTCAGTCATGCACTCACCTCGCCCGGCGTTGCGACTTGCGCGCACAGCACACGGCCCTGCCGCGACGCGCGTGCGATGTCGCTTACGGAAGACGGCGCGGTGAGCATGTACAGCGTACTGCCGTCGGTGCCGCCGAGCGCGCAAGCGAAGCAGGGTTGATCCGTCTCGACGGTGGCGACGATCTCGCCGCCCGGGGCGAACAGCACGCATTCGGGGCCGATCGCGTTGGCGATCCAGACATGGCCATTCCGGTCCAGGCAGATGCCGTCGGGTGCGCGCATGCCGACCGGCGCCCATACCCGACGGTTGGACAGCGTGCCGTCAGTGGCGATGTCGAACGCGGTCAGCCGCAGCGCAAGCGTTTCGGCGACGATCAGCGTCTTGCCGTCCGGCGTGATCACGCTGCCGTTCGGAAAGTGCATCGCCGTGCTCGCGGTGTGCACGCTGCCGTCCGGATCGACTCGTGCGAGCACCGCCGTCGGATGCTCGGCGAGCACGCCCTCGACGCCGCGCGCGTGCAGCGCGTGATCGAGGTCGAACCCGAAGTTGCCCACGTAGGCTCGACCCAGCCGGTCGACGACCATGTCGTTGCAGTGGAACGTCGCGAGAGCGGCCAGGTCGGCGTGGACCTTGATGCCGTCGGAATCGACCCGCAGCAGCTGTCTGCGGTGCATCGATACCACGAGCAGGCGGCCGTCCGGCAGCCAGCCCAGTCCACTGGGCTGGTCGTCGATTTCCAGTTCGGTGCGCACGGTGCCGCTCGCGTCCATCGACTTGACCGCGTGGTCGTAGAAGTCGCTGAACCACAGCCGGCCGTCGTGCCAGCGGGGGCCCTCGCCGAAGTAGAGTCCGTCGGCGATCGCCGTTGCTCGAGTCATGCCTGCTCCCCTGGTCAGCGCCGAACCTTGATCTGCAATTCGTTGCGACGGTAGTCGATCACCAGTGTATCGAGCGCGCCAAGAACGTCCATGCCGATGATCAGCGCCGGCTTCGACACCAGCTGCCAATGCTCGAAGATGTGCAGGTCGCTGAACATGATTTCGGCGTTCTTCACCAGCAGGTCGCCTGCGACGATGTTCGGAATCCGCACCCGTGCCGCCTGCTGCACGTCCTCGGTGACGCCGATGATCGCATCGTCGTACGGGTCGTGCATGCCGCGCCTGCGGGCGAGCGCCTCGCGCAGTGCCAGGTTGCCGACGGTCACCTGCGCGCCCGAATCGATCAGGGCCGTGGTGCGAACCGGTCCGACCATGACCTCGACGCGCATCCCGCGGCTGACGCTGTACTTGAATGGCACCGTCGAGAATCCGGCCGGAGCCGCGGCGCCGTGCGAGCGAACGATGCTGATCCGGTCCTTGAGGAACTCGATGTGGATGCGCTTGTCCTTCATGCCCTCGCCGCCGAGCACTCCGTCCGCGCCGCCGAAGGCGTCGGCGACGATTGGCAGCGTCGCGTTTTCGATCACCAGTTCGCCGAACTCGAGGGTGTCGGCGTGGACGGCCGGCACGATGGCCGAACCCGTGACGCCGCGCAGCCTCACGGGCCTGGCGTGCACCGGCAGACCGGCATCGTCGACCACGCGCTGGATGACCGCCGAGCGGGTGGCGCCGGTGTCCAGCACCAGCCGATACGGACCCTTGCCGTTGATGAGGACGGGAGCCCAGATGCGACCGATGCGATCGCGCGTCGTCGGAGCCACGTAGCGCGGTTCAGGTGCGCTGACCACGACTTCGTCGAGGACATGCGGCGCGGCAGGATCGACCTGGGCCACTGCATGAGAGCCGGGCAGGAGGACGGCAAGGATCCACGCCATGGCGGCCAGCGTGGGCGCCGCAGACGGTCGGGAGGCGCGGAATGTGACGGCCATGCCAAGGCTATAGCACCTGACGGGGTTGCTGCGAGCAGCGTCCGCGGCTTTAAGTTAGTATTTCAGGGCGTTGCAACGGAGTGAGTCGTCCTGAGTCCGTCCCGTCGCCATTGGCTGGTCGCCTTCGCGCTGATTGCGTTCCTGTTCGCGCAGTCGGCGGCGTTGCTGCATGAATTCGGCCATGCCGCCAGCGGGCCCGACCAGCAGCTCCCGGCCGGCGAGCGCACGACCCTCTGCAAGGAATGCGTCTCGCACGCGCCGCTGCTGGTCATGGCCGGTGGTGCCGCGGTCGTCTTTTTCCTGGCTCTCCAGGTCTCGGGCACGCTGCGACCCTGTCGCTTCGAAGCCCCGGTGTTGCGCGCCGCGCGCCGCGCTTTTCTCGCCCGCGCGCCTCCTCGCTGAACGATCGATCCGCTCGATCACGCCGGCCCCTTCGCGGCCGACCCGCTTTAGTTCAACGAGGATCATCCGATGGGATACCTGTCCCGCATCATCGGGCCCGTGGCCATCGCCGTCATGGTGGCCCCCGCCGCCGCTCAGGCGGCAGACGACGTCGCGGCACTCCGTGCCGAGATCGCGGCGCTGAAGGCCGAGTACGCGCAGCGCGTGACCGCGCTCGAAACCCGCATTGATCAACTGGAGACGACGGCAGCGGTGGTTGCCGCCGCGCCGGTCGAAACGCCGCCTCCTGCGTCCCCGACACCTGCACGAAATTCGTCGGCATTCAATCCTGCCATTTCGGCGATCATGACCGGCACCTACGCCGACCTGTCACAAGACCCGGGCGACTTCCACTTTGCCGGCTTCATGCCGAGCGGCGGCGAGGTCGGGCCCGGTGATCGCAGCTTCAATCTCGGCGAGTCCGAAGTGACGCTTGCAGCCAGCGTCGATCCCTATTTCACGGCCGCCTTGACCATGGCCCTGTCGGCCGAAGGCGAGATCGGCGTCGAAGAGGCGTTCGCGCGCACCACGTCGCTGCCGGCAGGGTTCTCGGTCAAGGGCGGGCGCTTCTTCTCCGGTTTCGGGTACCTGAACGAGATCCACGCGCACGCGTGGGACTTCGTCGACCAGCCGCTCGTGTACCAGGCCTTCTATGGCGGGCAGTTCGGCCAGGACGGCGTGCAGGTCAAGTGGCTCGCGCCGACGGACCTGTTCCTCGAGTTCGGCGCGGAAACGGGCAACGGAGGTGAATTCCCAGGCACGCGCCTCGGTCGCAACGGCCTCAACGGCGCGACACTTTTCACGCATGTCGGCGGCGATCTCGGCGACTCGATCGGGTGGCGCGCGGGATTGTCGTGGATGGACATGGACGCCGAAGACCGCACCTATGAGGACGTCGACAGCGCCGGCAATGCCGTCACGAACTCGTTCACCGGCAGCTCCGAGACGTGGATCGTCGACGCGACGTTCAAGTGGACGCCGGCGTCCAGCACCCGTCGGCAGGCCTTCAAGCTGCAGGCGGAGTACATGCGTCGCACCGAGGACGGATCGCTTACCTACGACGTCGCAGGTGCCGGGCTCAACGACTCGTATCGCAGCGAACAGGACGGCTGGTACGTCCAGGGCGTGTACCAGTTCAATCCACGGTGGCGCTTCGGCGTGCGCTACGACGAACTCGACTCGGGCTCGACGCACATCGGCCTCGTCCAGAACGGCGACCTGCTGGCGAGCGACTTCCCGCTGTTGCTGCCCGGCTCGCCGAGCCGCATCACGACGATGATCGACTTCAGTCCCAGCGAGTTCTCGCGCCTGCGCGCGCAGTACGCATGGGACGACTCGCGCGACGCCGAGACCGACCGGCAGCTGCTACTGCAGTACATCTACGCTCTCGGCGCCCACGGCGCGCACAAGTTCTAGGAGATCGCCATGAACACATTTATCCGTGCCCTGTGTTGCGCCTGCGCGCTGAGCGCCGCGCTGCCGGCGAACGCAGCCATCAAGGTGCTGGCCACGACGTCCGACTGGGGCTCGCTGGTGACGGAACTCGGCGGCGACAAGGTGAACGTCTACACGGCCACGAGCCCGTTGCAGGACGTGCACCGCGTCGACGCCAAGCCGAGCCTCGTGGCCCGGGCCCGTTCGGCCGACCTCGTCGTCGCGACGGGTGCTGAACTCGAAATCGGCTGGTTGCCGGTGCTGCTGCAGGAATCCAGCAATGCGAAGATCCAGCCCGGCGCACCCGGGTATTTCGAGGTCGCCTCCGCCTTGCGGTTGCTCGACATTCCGACGGCAGTCGATCGCTCGATGGGCGACGTGCACCCGCTCGGCAACCCGCACGTGCAGCTCGATCCGCGCAACATCGCGGCGGCTGCGAAGGCGCTGTCGGCGCGGCTTGCGCAGATCGACGCGCCCAACGCCGCGTACTACCGGCAGCGAGGCGCGGACTTCCAGGCGCGGTGGCAACAGGCCATGACGCGCTGGACGGCGCAGGCCGCGACGCTCAAGGACGTTCCGGTGGTCGTCATCCACAAGGACCAGACCTACCTGATCCACTGGCTCGGCATGAATGAGCTCGCGGCGATCGAACCCAAGCCCGGCGTGCCGCCGAGCGCGGGGTATCTCGCGGGTATCGTGTCCAGGCTCGGCGCCACGCCGCCGAAGATGATCCTGCGCAACGCCTACAACGATCCGAAGGCTTCCGACTGGCTGGCGCAACGCGTGCAGGCGCCAGTCGTGCTGCTGCCGTTCTCCGTGGGGGGCACACCGGAGGCGAAGGACCTCTTCGGCCTGTTCGACGACACGCTCCGCCGCCTGCAGGCAGGCGCCAAATGAACGATCTCGCCGGTGACATCAGCATCCTGTGGCCGGCCCTCGTGGCCGGCATCCTCGTCGTGCTGTCGCACGTGCCGCTCGGGCAGCAGGTGCTCAGGCGCGGCATCGTCTTCATCGACCTGGCGATCGCGCAAGTCGCGGGTCTCGGCGTGATCGCCGCACACTCGTTCGGCATGGAGTTGCAGGGTTGGACGACGCAGGGGGCCGCGGTAGTCGCGGCGCTGTTGGGCGCCTTGCTGCTCACGTGGACCGAGCGCAAGCGTCCCGAGGTGCAGGAGGCTTTGATCGGTGTGTTGTTCGTGCTCGCCTCGACGGCGCAGATCCTGCTGCTCGCCAACAACCCGCACGGTGGCGAGGAACTGAAGGACCTGCTGGCCGGGCAGATTCTCTGGGTCTCGACGGAGCAGCTGGTGCGCGCTGCGGTGCTCACCGCCGTGTTCCTGGTCGTCTGGTTCCGCTGGCGCAGCCGCATCGGCACGATCGGCTTCTACGTGCTGTTCGCGGTGATGGTCACGCTGTCCGTGCAACTCGTCGGCGTCTATCTCGTGTTCACCACGCTGATCGTGCCCGCGCTCGCGACGTACCGTCATGCGCGCAACCGGCAGCTGGTGCTGGGTTATGCGGTCGCATTTGCGAGTTATGTCGTGGGCCTTGCCGTCTCGCTGTTTACGGACCTGCCGTCGAGCCCGGTGATCGTCTGGGCGATGGCGGTGCTCGGCATCCTTTGGCACCTGACTGCGCGCGGTAACGGCGAATCCCTGCGCGCAGGAGAGGGCTGAAGGCGCGTCGCCAGCGGTGGCACGGCCTTGCATTGCGCGAGGCCTTGTCAACGCAGCGGTCCGTGTCGCGTTCTGAGGGAAGTACGCACTTCATCCCTCTCACGCAGCAAGGAACGACCCGATGTTTTATGTGAAATTGACCCGATTGGCCGCTGTCGCAACCGTGAGCGCGACGCTGGTCTTTGCCGGTGCCATGGTGGCAGAAGCCCGGGCTGACAACGGCGGCAAGCACAAAGCCCACGGAGCGCAGGGTGCCAGCGGCAGCTGGTCGCGTTCAACGGCCGGCCAGCGCACCGCCAATGGCCATACCCGCAGCACGACCGCCACGCGCAACGACGGCAAGACCGCGACGCGTGATACGACGGTGGTCAACGATCGCGCGGCCGGTACCCGGTCTGTAGATGCGACCACTACGGGCTTCAACGGGCGGACGACCACATACTCGAGCGACGCGCAGCGCACCGAGACAGGCTATGCCAAGGACGTGATGCGCACGCTGCCGGGCGGGCAGGTGAACTCACGCACGGTGAACGTCGCTTGCGACAAGGATGCCAGGAGCTGCACGAAGTCGGTGACGGGCCAGAACGGCGGCTAGCCCGGTCGTGCACGACGGCGAGGGCCATGGCGTTCGGGCCATGGCCCTCGTCAGTCTCGGTTCAACCGCCCCGCGGCTTGCGGAACGCGTAATACGAGCCCACCACGACCGCGAGCGTCAGCAGGCTGAAGTAGAACTGGCTCGCGAGCTCCGGCGTCACCGCCATCGCGATCAGCACCGCGAACATGGCGCCTATGGTCACGTAGCTGAGCCAGGGGAACAGCCAGACGCGCACTGCCTTGGTTTCGGTTTCCGGATGCCGGCGGCGCAGCCGGACGTGCGCGAAGGCGGTCATCAGGTACACGAACAGGATCACGGTGCCCGTGGTGCTGATCAGGAACGCGAAGACCCGGTTCGGCGAGACGATCGCGATGACTACGCCGATCACGCCGACCACCGAGCCCAGCAGGATCGAGCGGGCGGGCACGCGGTGCGAATTCACCTCGGCCAGCCAGCGCGGCGCGTCGCCACGGTCCGCCATCACGTGCAGCACGCGCGAGCAGACGTAAACGGCGGAATTGAGGCACGAGAGCACGGCCGTCAGGATGATGAAGCTCATCACCGCGCTGCCCCACTTGAACCCCATGACGTTGAGCGCCAGCGTGAACGGCGATTCGCCCGGCTTGATCATCGGCCAGGCGACGACGCAGACGATCAGTCCCAGCGACACGACGTAGAACAGCAGGATGCGCCACGTGATCGTGGTGGCCATGCGCACGACGGCCTTCTCGGGATCCTTTGATTCGGCCGCTGCCACAGTCGTGATCTCTGCGCCGACGAGCGAGAAGAACACCGTCGTCACGGTCGCGATCACCGGTATCCAGCCCTTGGGAGCGAAGCCGCCATGGTCCGTCAGGTTCGCGAAGGTCGCACCCTCGGGCGAAGTGAGGCCGAAGGCGAACGCGCCCGTGACGAGAATGAAGGCGACTATCGCCGCGACCTTGATCGACGAGAACCAGAATTCGAATTCGCCGTACGAGCGCGCCGAGAGCAGGTTCACGGCCGTCATTACCACCATGAGTGCAAGGCCGAGCTGCCACATCGGCAGGTTGATCCACTGCTGCAGGATCTGTGCGCCTGCGATCGCCTCGATCGGCACCACGACGATCCAGAAATACCAGTAGAGCCACCCGGCGATGAAGCCGGCGGCGTCGCCGAGGCCGGCACGCGAGAACTCGGTGAACGTCCGCACTTGCGGGTGGGTGATGGCCATCTCGCCGAGCATGCGCATCACGATGAAGACGATCGTGCCCGCCAGGATGTAGGAAATCAGTGCCGCAGGGCCGGCCGCCGCGATGGCGGCACTGCTGCCGACGAACAGGCCGGCGCCGATGACGCCGCCGATCGTGATCATCGTGATGTGGCGCGGCAGCAGCGTCCGGCTCAGTTCGTGGCTTGATGCGTGCAAGTTGGAAGGCCCCGGGGATGTCGACAGTGGCGCGCACCGTCCTATGGCGGGTCAGCTGTGTCAAGTGATTCGCGGTCAGGCGCGGTACGTCGCTGCACGCGTGCTGCTATCGTATGGCGGCCGTCGGGAGCAAGGGTCCAGTGGAGAATCGCGCGTGAAACGCAGGTCGTTACTCAAGGCTGCCGTGCTTGGCGGAGGCGCCGCATTTGCCGCGCCGGCCATCTCCAGGGGATTGCTGGAATGGCGCATGGTCACCAGCTGGCCCAGGGGCTTGCCCGGACTCGGCACGGGCGCCGAACGGCTCGCGGCGAACATCACCGCGATGAGCGGCGGTCGCCTGACGATCAAGGTGTATGCGGCCGGCGAACTCGTGCCCGCGCTCGAATGCTTCGGCGCGGTCGCGAACGGCACCGCGCAGATGGGGCACGACGCGGCCTATTACCACACGGGCAAGTCTGAAGGTTGCGCGTTCTTCACGGCGTTTCCGTTCGGCTTCACCATGGGCGAGATGGCCGCGTGGATCAAGCACGGCAACGGGCAGAAGCTCTGGGACGAGTTGTACGCGCCATTCGGCATCCGCGGTTTCCAGGCGGGCAGCACGGGCACGCAGATGTTCGGCTGGTTCCGCCGTGAAATCCGCTCGCTCGCCGACCTGCAGGGGCTCAAGTTCCGGACTCCGGGCAACCAGGGGCGCGTGCTGCAGAAGCTCGGCGTAACTCCCGTCTCGCTCCCGGGCGGCGAGATATTCCCCGCGTTGCAGTCTGGCGCGATCGACGGCGCCGAATGGGTCGGCCCGTACAACGACCTCGCGCTCGGCTTCTACCAGGTCTGCCGTTACTACTATTCGCCCGGCTACCACGAGTCGGGGCCCGCGCTGCAGCTCACCGTCAACGAGCAGGCATGGCGCTCGCTCACGCCCGAACTGCAGGCGATCGTGCGGACGGCCGCCGATGCCGCGACGACCGACATGTACGCCGAGTACACCGCGCAATCCGGCCCGGCGCTGCGCACGCTCGTGAAGAAGCACGGCGTGATCGTGCGCAGCCTGCCGGAGGACGTCCTGACTGCGTGCGGTGAAAAGTCGAACGAAGTGCTGAACGAGATCCATGCTGGCGATACTTCGCCAAACCGCATCGTCCGTCGCATCATCGAGGACTTCCTGGCGTTCCGGCAGGACGTCGTGCCGTGGACGCGGGTCGGCGAGCAGGCGTTCGTCAACGCGCGGCGGCTGCCGTTCGAATTCAGGCTGAAATAGCGCCGGGGCGACGGCGATAGTCCGCCGCTGAACGGCGTGTGGCGCCTGTTCAGCGGCCTTCGGGCGTGCCCTGTTTGCTGGCGTCGCCGTCATCCGGCGGAAACAGATCCTGCAGGTCGTCCTGGTAGGGGCGAGGCTGAACCCGCGCGGGCTCATCGAACAGTTCGCCGAAATCGTCCGCGACCGGCGAGCCTGCCGGTGTCGTCGGAGCGCTCGGGCCGCGCGTGTCTTCCTGCAACGGTGCTGCGTCCGCGAACAAGCGGTCCGGCAGGTAGGTCGCGAGAGCCGGCATCGCCCAGAGCAGGCTGAGGCCGATGACCTGCAGCACGACGAAAGGCAGGGCGCCCTTGTAGATGTCGAGCGTCGTGAGCATCTTCCCGGCCACGCCGCGCAGGTAGAACAGCGCGAAGCCAAAAGGCGGCGTCAGGAAGCTCGTCTGCAGGTTCACGCCGATCATCACGCCGAGCCAGACCGGATCGACACCCATCTTGATCAGCGCCGGCGCCGCGATCGGCACGACGACGAAGATGATCTCGAACGTGTCGAGGAAGAAGCCCAGGAAGAAGATGACCAGCATCACGGCGAGCACGGCGGTGAAGGTGCCGCCTGGCAGTGACGACAGCGCCGCGTGCACCAGGTTCTCGCCACCGAGTCCGCGGAACACGAGGCTGAACACGCTTGCGCCGAGCAGGATCACGAACACCATCGAGCTGATAGAAAGCGTCGTCCGCATCACCTCGCGCAGGATCGGCAGGCTGAAGCTGCGGTTGGCCGCGGAGAGCGCCATCGCGCCGACCGCGCCGACGGAAGCCGACTCCGTCGGTGTCGCGATGCCCGCCAGGATGGAGCCGAGCACGGACAGGATCAGCAGCAGCGGCGGGGCCAATGCCTTCAGCACGCGGCCGGCGAGGCCGGCGCGCTGGACGTCGTTCATCGCGAGCGGTGGGCACGACTGCGGATCGAAGATCGATTTCGCCAGGATCCACAGCAGGTACAGCCCCACCAGGACCAGGCCCGGCAGCATGGCGCCGGCAAACAGCTGCCCGACCGATATCGGGTCCGGCGACAGGTTGCCGAGTTCGAGCTGTGCCTGCTGATTGGCTCCCTGCAGGATGTCGCCGACGAAGATCAGCACGGTCGACGGTGGAATGATCTGGCCCAGCGTGCCCGCCGCGCAGATCGTGCCGGCGGCGAGCTTGGGGTCGTAACCCGCGCGCATCATCGCGGGCAGCGACAGCAGTCCCATCGTGACGACGGTCGCGCCGACGATGCCCGTCGAGGCCGCGAGCAGCGCGCCGACGATCACCACGGAATACCCGAGGCCGCCGCGCAATGATCCGAACAGTTCGCCCATGGTGGTGAGCAACGCTTCGGCGATCTTCGAGCGTTCGAGCATCACGCCCATGAAGACGAAAAGCGGCACGGCCACCAGCGTCTCGTTGGTCATCGTGCCGAAGTAGCG
The DNA here is from genome assembly GCA_963754535.1 of uncultured Gammaproteobacteria bacterium. Lineage (GTDB taxonomy): Bacteria > Pseudomonadota > Gammaproteobacteria > Steroidobacterales > Steroidobacteraceae > RPQJ01. The sequence goes on along the minus strand of CAVWGG010000021.1, from coordinate 42,300 downwards.
TCCGACCAGGGCGGAGAGAATCGCGACGTCGAACACGCCGAGCACGATCCCGAGCGTCGCGAAAGCCAGCCCGACGCCGGCGAGCGTGAAGGCCACGGGATAACCGAGCAGCACGGCGCCGATTGTGGCGGCGAACATCGCGATGGAGAGCGCTTCCCCGATCAGCACGCTGTTCATCGCGCGTCCCCGCCGATGCGTCGCTTAAAGGCGCTCATCGGTCACCTTGTCTTCGTCGTGATCGGCGATTGCGTGGCCGGCGAGATACAGCGAGCGCCGCGCGATCAGCGCGAGCCCCTGCACGAACAGCAACGCGCACAGCACCCACAACAGCGACTTCAGCAGGTACAGCCCGGGCATTCCGTCCGCCGTGGCCGAGGATTCGCGGATGCCCCAGGAGGACAGCACGAACGGCGCCGACGTGACGGCCAGGATCGCGAGCCAGGGAAACAGGAAGAAGAGGGTGCCGAGGATGTCGATCCACGCCTTGCCCCGGTCGCCGAGCCTGCCGTACATGACGTCGACGTTGACGTGCCCGCGGTGCAGCATCGTGTAGCCGGCGCCTGCCATGAAGACCGCGGCGTGCTGCCAGACGTAGAGTTCCTGCATCCATGGGAAGCCGAAGTTGAACGCGTAGCGCAGCACGACGACGGCAAAACACGTGAGCACGCATCCGAGCGTCAGCCACGCGACGGTGCGGCCGATCCAATCGTTCACGGCGTCGACGCTCTTGATGAAGCGGTAGGTGAAATTCATCGAGTCAGTTCGCGAGTCAAAACAAGCCCATGGCCATCCCGGCCGCCAGCGTGCCGCCGAGTTCCTCGCAACGCTGTTGGTCCACGGGTCCGATGGTCTTGGGCCGGAGGATCTCCGTTGGGGATTGCGCATGCGTAATGACGAGCACCGGCGGCGCGACCGGCTTGAGCCGCCACCCGAGCGCGATGCGTTCCAATTGGCGGATCGCGCCCTGGCCGTCACTGCCCGCGCAGACCATCGCGGCGTAGGGCCTGCCATTGACCTGGTCGAGCGCCGCGTAATACGAGCGGTCGAAGAAATCCTTCATCAGGCCGCTCATCGCGGCCAGGTTTTCGGGCGTCGCGAAGAGGTAGCCGTCGGCGCGGAGCACGTCTGCGGGTTGCGCGTCCTGCGCGCGGAGCAGCACTGTGTGCACGGCAGGCTCTGCGTTCGCGCCTCGTACCGCGGCGTCGGCCATCTGCCGCGTGCCGCCGGTCATCGAGTGGTAAACGATCAGCAGGGTTTTCAAGGCGGCTCTCGCGTTGCTCGGGGAAGCGCAGGCCGGCGGACATGCGTCGCACCGGCCGGCGGGTCATTCTAGCGGGGCCGCGGTCAGTCCGGCCGCGAGCCCCGCTGAGTTCAGTTCAGGCCGGTGCAGTTGGCGTAGAACGTCGTGGTGCCGGGCCAGTCGCTGAACACGGCGCGCACCTCGGCCTGCCGCGCCAGGACGTCGAGCACTTTCAGCATATCGCTGTCGTTGCGCAGGGCGGCGTCGACGGTCTGGTAATACCAGCCGTTGTGGCCGGGACTGAGCGGGCCGGAGCGCTCGAGGCTCCAAGCAACGAGTTCGAGCCCGGCAGCCCGCGCGTCACGCGCGCTTGGCGACGGCACGATCGCACCCTGCGCGTCGAGCGCCAGCAGGGCAAACAGCGGCGGCGCCCAGATGCGGACGCCTTGCGCATGCAAGTGTTTGAGTTCGGCGGCATCCGGCAGCTGCTGCACGCTTTCTGCGTCCTCGAGATAGACCGCCTGGCGCCCGAATCCGGGTTCGTGATCGATCCAGTACAGGATGTCGGCCAGGTTGAACGATTGCGGCCACACCGCGCTCGGCGGCACGCCCGCCGTCTTGTAATCGTCGATCAGGCGTTGCGCGAACTGCGGCTGGGTCATGCCGTCGTAGGGCATGTCGACGACGGGCTGCTTCAACTCCGGGACCATCTGCACGCCCAGCTGCCGGAACAGCGCGATGCTGTCCGCATGCGACATCAGCGTGCCGGTGCTGGGACCGAGCGCGTCGAAAGACGCCTTGCCACCCCACACGTACTCCTCGACGTTGCGCGCACGTGGGTCAAACCCGTCCCGCTTGCCGCGCAGCGTGCGGAATTCGGCGAGCGTGATGTCGCTCGTGCGGCACCCCGCCGCAGCGGGCACGACCAGCGCGCCCTGGGCGTCGAACTGCGCCGGACGAAAAGGTTGCACGCAGCGTGCAGCGAGGGGCGTCAACAGGATGTCCGTCGTCGTGTGCAGGTCGTCCTGCGCGTGCCGGCAGACGAGCTGCTTGTCGCGGGTGAACGTAACGTCGCACTCGATGATTCCTGCGCCCATTGCGGCCGCCGCAACGTACGATTCACGCGTGTGTTCGGGGTAGTGCAGCGGCGCGCCGCGATGGCCGAGCGAGAACGACGTGCGGCGGACCGGATCGTCGATGCAGGCTGCCAGCTCCCTTTTCAGGGGGCCGTCTTCGAGGCCGGCGACGAGCGCAACTGGTCGTGGGTCCGGGCGCGGCGCGACGACGTCCCCGGCGCTCGCGGAGAGCGCGGCCGATGCGGCGATGAGCAAGGTCGCGTATCGATGCATGACTGCTGTCCCTCGGCTGGATGTCCCATGGTCTCATGGCCGGGCGCGGAAAGCCCCGGCTCCCGGTGGCACGCGGTCTCGTTTAATCTGCAGCCAACACAATGGCAGGGCGGCAGGCATGGCAAAGGCAGTGTTGGGGATCATCGGCGGGTCGGGCGTCTACGATCTGCCCGGCATCGAGGACGTGCGCGAACAGGCCGTGGTGACGCCGTGGGGCGAGCCGTCCGACACCCTGCGCATCGGGCGGGTCGGGGCGACCGAGGTCGTTTTCCTGCCGCGGCACGGCCGCGGACATCGCATACCGCCCCACGAGATCAATTACCGCGCCAATGTCGACGCGATGAAGCAGCTCGGCGTGACGGACCTGGTGTCGTTCTCGGCCTGCGGTTCGTACAAGGACGCCCTTAGCCCGGGAACGTTCGTCCTGGTCGACAACTTCGTCGACCGCACGGTGCACCGCGCCAGCACCTTCTTCGGCACCGGCTGTGTCGCGCACGTGTCATTCGCGCATCCGGTGGGGCCGGCGCTGCAGGACCGCATCGAGCGCGCCGTCCAGGCCGAGGGCATTCCGTACCAGCGCGGCGGCGTGGCCGTGTGCATGGAGGGGCCGCAGTTTTCGACACTGCCGGAATCGCTGACATACCAGCGCCTCGGCTACGACATCATCCACATGACGTCGATGCCGGAAGCCAAACTCGCGCGCGAAGCCGAGATCACCTATGCCGTGATCGCCATGGTGACCGACTACGACTGCTGGCACGAGGTGCACGGCGCCGTCGACGTCGCGAGCCTGCTGCGCGTCATGGCGGAGAACAACGGCAAGGCGCAGCGAGTGTTCGCGCGGCTGGCCCGGGATTTTCCGGCGGAGCGTGTGCCGTGCCCAGTGGGGTCCGACCGTGCACTCGACGGCGCGATCCTCACGCACCCGGGCGTGCGCGATCCCGCGCTCGTCGCGAAGCTGCAGACGGTCGCCGGTCGCGTGCTGCGTCCCGCCTGAACGGATCGCTCGCATGCGGGTCAACGGACAGTCTTTCCGCACGATCTGGCAGGCCGACGCCGGCGGCGACATCGCGGTCATCGACCAGACGTTGCTGCCGTTCGCGTTCGAAGTGCGAACGCTGCGCGGCGTCGACGATGCTGCAAGCGCAATCCGCGACATGGTGGTGCGCGGCGCGCCGTTGATCGGTGTGACGGCGGCTTATGGCGTGGCGCTGGCGCTGCGCGAGAATTCGAGCGATGCGAGCCTGGTGGCCGCCATCGAGACACTGGTCGCGACGCGACCGACCGCGGTCAACCTGCGTTGGGCGGCAGAGCGTATGCGGCGCACCGTGGCGCCGCTGCCACCGGTCGAACGGGCCGCGCACGCCTACGCCGAGGCCGCAGCCATCGCCGAGGAGGACGTCGCGTCGTGCGCAGCGATCGGACGGCACGGTCTCGCGTTGCTGGCTGAGTTGGCGCTCGGCCGGAACGGCAAGCCGGTCAACGTCCTCACGCACTGCAACGCCGGCTGGCTGGCCTGCGTCGATTGGGGCACGGCTCTCGCGCCGGCGTATGCCGCGCACGAGGCCGGGCTACCGGTGCACGTGTACGTCGATGAAACGCGGCCGCGCAGCCAGGGCGCCTTCCTCACGGCCTTCGAGCTCGGCGCGCACGGCGTGCCATACACGGTGATCACCGACAACGCGGGCGGTCACCTGCTGCAGCGGGGCGAGGTCGACGTCTGCATCGTCGGCAGCGACCGGACGACGGCCACGGGCGACGTCGCCAACAAGATCGGCACGTACCTCAAGGCGCTTGCCGCCCACGACAACGGCGTGCCGTTCTATGCGGCGCTGCCGTTCTCGACGATCGACTGGACACTGGACGAAGGCGTGCGCCAGGTGCCGATCGAGGAGCGGTCCTCGCGCGAAGTCACGCACATGCGTGGGCGCACGGCCGGCGGCAACCTCGAGGAAGTGGAGGTCGTCGCGCCCGGCAGCCACGTGCGCAATCCCGGGTTCGACGTCACGCCCGCGCGGCTCATCACCGGCATCATCACCGAACGCGGCGTGACAACCGCCAGTCGCGCGGGCCTGGCCGCGCTTTATCCCGGGCGCGAAAGACACTGAGGGCAGCGGGCATGCATGGCCATCGCGAAGAGATCATTGCCGTCACGCACGCGCTCGACGACGCGGGCATGGTGCCCAATAAATCGGGCAACGTGTCCTGCCGGGTGGCGGATGGTTTCGCGATCACGCCCGCTGGCATCCCGTACCGTGAGCTGGTGCCTGCGCAGATCGTCACGTTGCCGCTCGATGCGCCGGTGACTGCCACCGAGCCGCGGCCGTCGTCCGAATGGCGCATGCACGCCGCCATCTATCGCGCGCGCCCGGACGTCTTTGCGATCGTCCACACGCACAGCCCGCGCGCGACGGCGCTCGCAGCCGCGGGTCGTGGCATTCCGCCGTTCCATTACATGATCGCGCTTGCCGGTGGCGACGTACGCTGCATGCCATACGCGACGTTCGGCACGGCGGAACTGGCCGAATCCGCAGTGCGCGGACTCGAGGGCCGGCGTGCATGCCTGCTCGGCAATCACGGCGTGATGGCGATCGGCAACACGCTGGCACGCGCCCATGCGGTGGCCGTCGAGGTCGAGAACCTGGCGGGCGAATATCTCTCGATGCTCTCAGCGGGGCTCGTGCCGCAGCTGCTCGACGACGCCGAGATCCAGAAGGTGGTCGCCAAGTTCACCGATTACGGGCGGTTGGGCTGAGCCTCGCGCGGCGGGCGCAGCCGGCTGCCGACGTACTGGCCGCCGAAGTACGCGGCGACGAAGAGCGGGAACATGCTCCAGCGGAACGGCAGCCCGAGCGCCAAACGCAACGCGATCACCATCGGCACCGCCGCATGCACCGCCACGAACCACCGCGGCGAAAACTTGCGCACCCCGGCCCGCCAGTAACCGAACGGCACGTTGATGACGAACGTGACGCCGATGGCGACCAGGTAGGCGACGGTGCCCGTCACGCGCGGATGCTCAGTGCGCCTTGCGGGGTGCGCTGCCGCCCTGCGCCATGATGCGATCGGTCCAGGCGATGCCTAGCGCAGAAAGAATGAACACGGAGTGGATGATGGTCTGCCACATGACGCCTTCGGACGTGACTTGCGTGCAGCCCTTGCCGTAGGAGCCCGCCGCGCTCAACGCCTGCGCAGCCTCGAGTGCGGCGGTCGTTCCGCACAGCGGCATGCCGCCGATCATGCCGGCCTCGATGAACGTCTTGAGCAGGTGGATCGAGCTGATGCCGATGATCGCCATCGCGAGCTTCACCTTCAGCACGCTCGCGTTGACGTGGCTGAGCCACTCGGGCTGGTCGGGATGTCCTTGCAGGTCCAGGCGCGACACGAAGGTCTCGTAACCGCCAACGATCACCATCACCAGCAGGTTCGAGATCATCACCACGTCGATCAGGCCCAGCACGATCAGCATGATCGACTGCTCGGTCAGCGTCGGCGCCGAGTGGATCAGGTGCCACAGTTCCTTGAGGAACAGGAAGACGTAGACGCCCTGCGCGACGATGAGGCCAAGGTAGAGCGGCAGCTGCAGCCAACGCGAGCTGAAGATCAGGGTCGGCAGCGGCCCCAGCGGTTTGCGGTCGGCAGTGCTCATGGAAGTTGTGGCATGGTGGCTGAAAGGCCCGCCAGAGTAGGGGGCGGCGACCTCCCTGCCAAGCCCGGCTCGGACGGTCGGCACGGAACCGGTACTGCCGGAGCGCGTACTTCATCGCCGACGCTCGATCCCCGCAAATTGAAAGTGTCACCAAGTTCCGCTATAGACTCGACTCGCGTCGCGCGACTGACCTGGGGACGGGCCCATTCTGGCCCGTCGGGTCGTTGGGGAGGGAGATCGCATGGATGGCATTCGGCATTCGCCGCGAGTGGCAGCGGCGGTGGCGGCCGCGCTCGGCCTATCGGTTCCCATGGGGGTCGCTTGCGCCCAGCCGGTGTCCGACGACGGCGCCGTGCTCGAGGAAATCATCGTCACGGCGACCCGCCGCGAGGCGAACGTCCAGGACATCCCGTTCAACATCGTGGCACTAGGGTCCGACGCCCTCGACGACCTGCGCATCACCAACCTGACCGAGTTCACGCGCGCCGTCCCGGGCCTCTACGTGGCCAACCAGGGTCCCCGCGGCAGCAACCTGATGACGGTGCGCGGCCTGAACGTCAGCTCCATCAATGCCAGCGAGTCGGTGGGCAACGGCACTGGCGGCACGGTCGCGACCTACCTCGGCGACATCCCGCTCTTCGTCGACCTCAAGATGCTCGACATGGAGCGCGTCGAGGCCTTGCTCGGTCCCCAGGGCACGCTGTACGGCGCGGGCACGCTCGGCGGCGCCATCCGCTACCTGCCGAACCGGCCAGACCCGAGCCGGACCGAACTCGAGATCGGGGGGCGGACCTATGCGCTTGGCCAGAGCGACGGCATCGGCTACGACCTGCACGGCGTCGTCAACGTCCCGCTCGTCGAAGACAGGCTCGCGCTGCGCGCAGTGGTGGGCTACACGGACGATCCGGGGTTCATCGATTACGACTACGTGGTCCGCGAGCCGGGTGTCTCCGACCCGGAACCGGACCGCAACGATCCGGTGGCGGTGGCGGCCAACCTGCGCAAGGTCAAGGACGCTGATACCGAAGAGACGCTGACCGGTCGCGCGTCCCTGCTGTGGAACATCACTGACGCCTTGACGGCCAACCTCACCTATTACTACCAGCAGCAGGACGTCGGGGCGCGCACGGTCAACCACGACCTTGCCTTCGATACGGGCAGGTACGTTGCGGGCCACCGGTTCCTGGAGCCGAACGACAAGAAGAACCAGTTGCTCGCACTCGAGCTCACGTGGGACCTCGGCTTTGCCGAGCTGACCTCGGCCACGGGCGCGTCGAAATTCGAGTCGAATGGCCAGCGCGACCAGACCGACCTGCTGATGGACTTCGACTACGGCTACGAAGATTTCCCGCAATTCGCCGCGTACGCGCGCGAAGACCAGGAGGAGAAAACCTTCAACCAGGAAGTACGCCTCGTGTCGCAGGGCACGGAGCGCTGGAACTGGATCGCGGGCGCCTTCTACAACAAGTACGAGGGCGAGTCGACCAGCCAGGAACACACGCCCGGCATCCCCGATTGGTACGGATTCCCGCCGGGCACGCCCGATCTCGAGTACCTGGCGACCGCGGACGAGACGTTCGAGGAGATGGCGTTGTTCGGTGAAATCGGCTTTCATTTCACGGAGGCCTGGCAGGCGACGGTCGGTGCCCGCTGGTTCGATTACGACGACGACGTCGAGTTGCAGACGGCATTTCCGTTCTATGCGGACCCGCCGGGCGATGTGCAGCTCACCGGCGTGCGCAACAAGACGGGTGACAACGACGTCATCTTCAAGTTCAACACGTCGTACGAGTTCAACGACGACCTGATGACCTACCTGACGGTCAGCGAAGGGTACCGACGCGGCGGCCTCAACTCCGGGCCGCTCTGCACCGGCGACAGCGACGGACAGTCGTTCTGTCTCACCGAGAGTGAGGTGCTGATCAAGCCCGACACGACCACGAACTACGAAGTCGGCCTGCGCAGCCTGTGGCTCGACGGTCGCCTGATCGTGAATGCGGCCGTCTACTACATCGACTGGCAGGACATCCAGGTGCAGAGCAGGAGTGTGACGGGCGGCGTTCCGATCACCGTGAACGGCAGCGCGGCCGCGAGCAAGGGCATCGAGCTCACGACGCGGTGGAGCATCACCGACAACCTGGAACTGGCCGCCAACGTGACCTTCAACAACGCCGAGCTGTCGGAAGATGCGCCCGGCCTCGTCGATGGTGTCGACGCCTTCGAGGGCGACCGCCTGGCTGGCACGCCGGAGGAGCAGGGCACGCTGCTGCTCGCCTATACGCGGCCGCTCGACAACGGCCTCACGGTGACGGCGGATTACACGTTCTCCGCCGTCAGCGACGTGTACACGAAGGTCGGGTTGCGCGACAACGGCGAGGCATTGCCGGGCTGGGCCGTGCACGGCCTGTCGTTCGGCTTGACCGACGGCCGCTGGTCCGCGCGTCTCTATGCCGACAACCTGTTCGACAAGTATGCCGTGACGTCCGTGCGCCGCGACCCGAGCTACATCCGGCGTCTCGGCACCGGGCCGAACGACGTCGTGCCCGAGCAACAGTTCGCGTCCCGCACGTATTTCCAGAGCATGCTGCGTCCGCGAACCGTCGGTCTCGAGTTCAACTACCGCTTCGACCTCTGAGGCCGGCTTGCCGGGCAGCGCGGGCGGCCTGCTTGTCCGCGGCGTCATGGCCGCGGAAGCGGGCCGTGTCCGCGAAGGCCTCGCGCTCATCCGCGAGGCCTGTGCCGCTGCTCCTGCCGATGCAGAGGCGCATGCGCAGCTCGGTCGCTGGCTCTCCCGCTTGCATCGCACCGACGAGTCGGTCGACGCTGCGCAACGCGCGCTGTCGCTGTTGCCCGGATCGGCGGCCACGCTCGACACGATCGGCGTCGTGTTCAGCCGCGCCGGGCTCCACGAACAGGCCGTCGATTGCTTCGCTCGTGCCGTCGCGCTGGACCCGGGGCGTGCCGGGCTGCATTTCAATCACGCTGCTTCGCTCAAGTTTCTCGGGCGCATCGCCGCGGCCGAGGCGGCGTACGAGGCGTGCGTGCGCTGCGATCCGCGCTTCTGGCGTGCGCACTCGGCGCTCGCAGCGACCCGACGACAAACGCCCGAGCGCAACCACCTCGAGCGGCTCGAGCGGCTGCTCGCGACTGGCCCGCTCGAACCCGATGCCGAGTTGCACCTGCGTCACGCGCTGGCCAGGGAGCTGGAAGACCTCGGCCGGGACGACGAGGCGTTCGCGCACCTGCTCGCCGGCAACGCGCGCAAGCATGCGGCTACCAGGTATCGATTCGAGCGCGACCAGGGACTGTTCGAGGCGGTCATGCGTCTCTTCCCGGAAGTCATGCCGGCTCCCGCCCGCGCGGACATGACGGGCGACGAGATCGCCTGCGCACCGATCTTCGTCGTGGGCATGCCGCGCACCGGCACCACGCTCGTGGAGCGGATTCTCTCCAGCCATTCGCAGGTGGCCTCGGCAGGCGAGTCGCAGAATTTCGGGGTGCTGCTCAAGCGTGCCTGCCAGACGCCTTCGCCGCAGGTGCTCGACGAAGCCACGCTCGCACAGTCACTGCGCGTCGACTTGCCGGCGCTGGGTCGTGATTACCTCGAGCACACGCGACCTGCCGGCCAGCCGCAACCGCGCTTCGTCGACAAGATGCCGCTCAATTTTTTCTACCTGGGGCACATTGTGCGCGCGCTGCCCGCCGCGATCATCGTCGTCCTGCGGCGGCATCCACTCGACACCGGGCTGAGCAATTTCCGCCAGCTGTTCGCCACCGGCTTTTCGTACTACGACTACGCGCGCGACCTGCGCGACATCGGGCGGTACTACGCGCGGTTCGATCGGCTCATCGCGCACTGGCAGGCCATGCTGCCGGGACGGGTGCACGAGGTCAGTTACGAAGCGCTCGTCGCCGATCAGCGTGGCGAGACTGCAAGGTTGCTCGCGCACTGCCGACTGCCGTGGGAGGAGGCGTGCCTCCAGTTCGATCGCAACGAGAGGGCGGTCGCCACGGCGAGCGCGGTGCAGGTCAGGCAGCCGCTGTATGCGAGCAGCGTCGGCCGCTGGCGCCGGTACCAGGCGCACCTCCAGCCGCTGATCGATGAACTGCGGACAGCAGGCGTTCCGCTGGGCGACTGAACTACAGCCGCAGTTCGAGCGTCAGGACCAAGCCTTGTCCCGCCGCGTCGAGGCCGGACCCGAATTCCCGATAGCGCCGATCGCCGAGGTTGCCGTACTGCAGTGAAGTGAAGACGTGCTCGCTCGCTTCCCACGCCGCGCGGACGTTCCAGGTCGACCAGCCCGGCGTGCCGCCCGGTCGAATGCGCGGGTCGATGTCGTCGCGCGGGCTGTAGCGATCCTGCTGGTCGGCGAAATTCAGCCAGCCATCCAGCGTCCAGCGGGTTGCCGGACGCCACGTGATTCCTGCGCTGCCATTGAGCGGCGGGATGCGGTCGGCCGGATAGTCGTCGCCCGCAAATGATTCCTCGCCGCGAGTCCACGTGAGCTGCGCGCGCCATTCGACGGTGTCCGAGATTCGCTGCTGCAGGGCGAACTCGGCACCGTAGAGCACCAGGCTCGCGGCGTTGCGGCTCTGCACGACCAGGCGGCCCGAGTCCGTCACGTCACCGGTCAGCACGCTCGTGATCTTGTCGCGGTACCGCGAGTAATAGCCGACGAGTTCGCCTTCCAGCCGGTCGCTCATGACCTTCCAGCCGGCGTCGAACGTCGTTACGTGCTCCGGCTCGAGGTGCGGGTTCGGCACGTTGAAGCGGTTGCCTGGACGGTCGCCGAACGTGCCGAGGTCGAACACGTTCGGCGCGCGGAAGCCCTGGCCGAGGTTCGCGACGAGACGAACGCTCTCCGTCACTCCGTAGGCGACGCTGAGACTGCCCGCGAACCCGTCGTCCGCGACCGTGGTGGCAGCGAACCCGCCGCTCGCAGGCAGGCGGGTGCGGCTCATGTTCCAGCGCACGCCGCCAAGCACGTCGAGCCGATCGCCGATGGACCAGTCGTCGGCGATGAACGCACCCGCCTGGAACATCGTGGATCCATCGGGAAAACGCGGCGCCCGCACGCTCGTCGTCCCGGTCTCGATATCGGTGCGCGTGCGCGTCGAGTCGACGACGTCGTCGTAGACGTCGATGCCGTAAGTGAGCTGATGGCTTGCTGCGACCGCCTTGCTGGCCTGGAACGTCAGTCCGCGGCTCGTGTCCACGTTGCTTTCGCGGTCTTCGTGGCGTGAACCGGAGTCCCTGTTGCGACGGCCGTCCTCGATCCGCTGCTGGCCGACCTGCGCTTCAGCGCTGTCCCAGGCGCTGGTCGGGTGGTTCCCGCGCCAGCGCAACTGCACGAAATCACGGCGCTGCGGTTCGAACCAGTACACCGCGGAATTCGGGTCAGCCTGGCCGTAGCCCGGGGTGAGTTCGTCATACCGCGGGGTATGCGGCTGCTCGGAGTACTGCGCCGACAGCGTCAGCTCGTTGCCACCTGCGACTATCGCGCGCACTTTCGCGTCGGCCGCGCGTGCGGTGAATCGCGTGTAGGGCAATTCCTCGCCACCGCCCACTCGACGCTCGTTCACGTCCTGGTAGGTCGCGCCGCCGCTCACGGCAAGTTGCTCGTGGCCGAACGCGCCTTCGACGCGAGACAAGGTCGAGTCGTCGGCGCTGCCATACATCGATCGCAGCAGTCCGCGGGACTGCCAGCCGGCGCCTTCGAAACGTGGCTCCCAGGTCAGCATCTGCAGGACGCCACCCATCGCGTCGCTGCCATACAGCGCGGACATCGGGCCGCGCACGGCCTCGATGCGGGCGAGCGCCTGGCTGTCCACCAGGGCGACGTACTGGTTCGGGGCGTTGCGGAAGATGGCATCGTTGAGGCGGAAGCCGTCGACGACATGCAGGACCTCGGAGCCCTTCAGGCCGCGCAGGATCACGATCCCCTGCCCGGGTGTCGTCTGCTGCACGTACGCGCCGGCCTGGCCGCGCAACGCCTCCATCACCGTCTGCGGGGCTGCAGCCCGGATCTCGTCCCGGTCGATGACGTCAGTCGCCACCGGGACATCGAACGTGGACTCGCCACGCCGCGTCGCCGTGACCTGGACCGTCTCCAGGGCTTCAGTGGCGTGCGCGGACGCCAGCGGCAGCAGCGAGCCGGCCAGCATTGCAGCGAGCGGGGTGAGGCGGCCTGCTTTCATCCTGGTTACAGTCGAAAAGGGCCGCGAATCATAGCGTGCTACGGGCGGATGGGGCCGGGAAAAGGCCGCGCCGCGGCCGGGACGAGCCGGCGCAACCCCGGTCCGCTAGAATGGGCGAACAGGCTGCAACGGGCAGCCGCGACGGGGCCAGCTCTTGAAGACCGCCCAGGAAATTTACCGCGACCTGCAAACGAGCCTCGGGGACGTCCTGCCGGACGCCGAGCTCTTCATCAAGGCGGAGGTCGCCGCCGAAGTGCTGCGCCTGAAGGTGGAGCGCGACGCCGTGATCCTCGGGCACAATTACATGGAGCCGGCGCTGTTCCACACGGTGCCCGACTTCCAGGGCGACTCGCTCGAGCTCAGCCGCCGCGCCGCCGAGACCGACAAGTCGGTCATCGTTTTCTGCGGCGTGCGCTTCATGGCCGAGACCGCGAAGATCCTGAACCCGACCAAGACGGTGCTGCTGCCGACGGAGAAGGGCGGCTGCTCGCTGGCGGAGAGCATTACCGCAGCCGACGTGCGTGCATTGCGCGAAGCCTATCCGGGCGTGCCGATCGTCACCTACATCAACACCTATGCCGACGTGAAGGCCGAGTGCGACATCTGCTGCACGTCGAGCAACGCGGCCGCGGTCGTCGAGTCGCTCAAGTCCGACACGGTGATTTTCCTGCCCGACGAGTTCCTCGCCCGCAACGTGGCGCGCGAGACCGGGCGCCACGTCATCGTGCCGTCGGTGCTGCGCAAGGGCGCGGCGGCAGCGAGCGGCGGCGACACGACCGTCGAGCACACGATGATTGCCTGGAAGGGCCGCTGCGAAGTGCACGAACTGTTCACGCCCGAAGACGTCGACGTGGTCCGCAAGCAGTACCCCGACGTGATGATCCTGGCGCATCCCGAATGCAGCCCGGACGTCACCGCGAAGGCGGATTTCTCGGGCAGCACGACGGCGATGATCCGGGCCGTCGAAAGATCGTCGGCGAAGCGCTTCCTGCTGCTCACGGAATGCTCGATGGGCGACAACATCGTCGCCGCGAATCCGGGCAAGGAAATGCTGCGCCTCTGCAGTCACCGGTGCCCGCACATGCACGAGATCACGCTCGAGCAGACGCGCGATTCGCTGAAATTCATGCGCTGGGAGATCGACGTGCCCGAGCACGTCCGGGTGCGCGCGCTGCGCGCGGTCGAACGCATGCTGGCCGTCGGGCCGAAAATCGATTGAACGAAGTCCTCCGTAGCGACGTCCTGGTCATCGGCTGCGGCATTGCCGGCGGCACGGCTGCGCTCGAACTCGCGGAGTCGGGCCTCGACGTTGCAGTGATTACTCGCGCCGACCGCGCCGGCGAGTCGAACACGTACTGGGCACAGGGCGGCATCATCTTCCGCGGTGAGCGCGATTCACCCGAGTCGCTGGCGCGGGACATCATCAACGCCGGCGCCGGCCTGTGCCACGAGCAGGCGGTCCAGACGCTCGCCAGCGAGGGTCCGCCGCTCGTCCAGTCGATACTGATCGACAAGCTCGGCGTGCCGTTCGATCGCGCGCCCGACGGCCACCTCTCGTTGGGCCGCGAAGGAGGGCACTCGATCGCCCGCATCGTGCACGCCACCGACGCCACCGGCCGTGCCATCGAGGACAAGCTCATCGAGGCGCTGCGCGCGCATCCGCGCGTTCGCCTGCTCACGCACCACACCGCCGTCGACCTGCTGACGCCTGCGCACCAGGGCCGCGATCGGCGCGCCGTGTACGATCCGCTGTCGTGCGTCGGCGCGTATGTCTACGACCAGCAGACCGGCAAGATCGATCGCTGCTTCGCCCGCGCCACCGTGCTGGCCACCGGCGGTCTCGGCCAGATCTTCCTGCGCACGACGAATCCCGCCGGCTCGCGCGGCGACGGGCTCGCGATGGCATACCGCGCCGGCGCGCGCGTCATCAACACCGAATACGTCCAGTTCCATCCGACGGCGTTCTATCACCGCAATGCGCCTTGCTTCCTGATCACGGAAGCCGTGCGGGGCGCGGGCGCGCGCCTGGTCGATGAGAAGCGGCAGCCGTTCATGGACCGCTACGACGCCAAGTGGAAGGATCTTGCTCCGCGCGACGTCGTCGCGCGCAGCATCCACGCCGAGATGCTGCGACAGGGCGTGCCCAACGTTTACCTGGATGTCGCCAACTACGTTCCGGCCGAGCGCATCCGTGCCGAATTCCCCGAGATGTACCGCAGCTGTCTCGAGTACGGCATCGACATCACGCGGGACCCGCTGCCGGTCGTGCCGGCCGCGCATTATTCGTGTGGCGGCGTCTGGGTCGACCTCGATGGCGCAACGACAGTCGATCGGCTCTATGCCGTCGGCGAGGTTGCGTGCTCGGGCCTCCACGGCGCGAACCGGCTCGCGAGCACGTCGCTGCTCGAGGGCCTGGTCTGGGGTCATCGCTCGGCGCAGCGCATCGCGCATCAGTTGGCAGCAAGCAACGGTGTCCGCTTCGACGACATCCCGCCATGGCAGGACACCGGGACGGAAGCGCCCGATCCCGCGCTCATCGCGCAGGATATGAGCTCGCTGCGGCACATCATGTGGAACTACGTCGGCCTGGTGCGGACCACGCGCCGGCTGCTGCGCGCGATCGAGGCCCTGCGCAACCTCGAAGTCGAGGTGGAGCGTTTCTATCGCGCGGCTGCGATGACCGACGACCTGATCGGCCTGCGCAACGCCGTGCGCGTGGCGCTCATTGTGACGCTGGCCGCATGGGCCAACCCCGAAAGTCGCGGCTGCCATTATCGCGAATGAGGGTGTAAGAATCGGCAGGCCCGGCGTCCGGGTTGCCTTGATTCGCCATCCGCAGCGCCTGTTCAGAGCCGGTCGGTCGCCCGGATGAAGCCGACGAGATCGTTGCGGAACTTCCGCATCGATGGCTCGTGTATGTACATCATGTGACCGGCGTCGTAGAGCTCGACCTGGATGCGCTTGCGCGCCTCGGGCGTGATGCGCAGGTGCTCGAGGTCCATCTTGGTGGCGAGGAACGGCGTCGCCAGGTCGTACCAGCCCTGCTGCACCAGCACGTGCAATCCCGGATTCATCGTCATTGCCAGGGCAAGATCGGGCACGGTCGTCGGCACCGGCGACATCCAGCCGCCGTGGCCGGGTGCCTTGTGCTTCCAGCTCCAGTCGATCTCGAACGCCGAGACCATGTATTCCTCGTCGCGGCCGAACTTGAGTTCGTCGTGCATGTAGCCGAGGAACGCGGACGCGTACGCCGGACCGACGGACGGGAAGAACGGGTCGTAGTCCATGTCTTCGGCGAGCGGGTTGAGCGCCGGGCCGATGAAGCGCGAGTCGATGCGGCCTGCGATGAGGCGATCGTTGCGCTTCAGTTCCTGCAGGAACTGCGGGTGGCTCACGCGCAGGTCGGCGCGCTCCCAGAACTCGGGCGTCGTGCCGGTGTAGCGGGCCAGCTTCGCTGCCACCGCCTTCTTTTCAGCTTCCGGAATGACGAAGCCCTGCTCGAGCGCCGCCGCGTATTCGGTGCGTGCGAACCGTTCGACCTCCGCCGCGTATTCCTGCACGGTGGCCGGCTTGTCCGGGACGAGACCGTGGTACCACGCCGTCGTCGCGAGCGTCGGCAGGTACGTGACGTGGCCGAGATCCATCCCTTCGCCGTCGATACCCGTGGCGCCGTTCAGGAACGGCGAGACGAGCACGAGTCCGTTCAGGTTCATGTTCACGTTCGCCTGCAGGTAGTAGGCGAGTCCTGCGCCCCGCATGCCGCCGTAGCT
Source organism: uncultured Gammaproteobacteria bacterium (assembly GCA_963754535.1). Lineage (GTDB taxonomy): Bacteria > Pseudomonadota > Gammaproteobacteria > Steroidobacterales > Steroidobacteraceae > RPQJ01. The sequence goes on along the minus strand of CAVWGG010000021.1, from coordinate 26,094 downwards.
CTCGCCGAGCACGTACTTGGGCGAGCCCCAGCGTCCGTTCTCCGAGACGTAGCGCTTGATGAACTGCGCGACGGACTTGATGTCTTCGTCGACGCCGTGAAAGTCCGCGGGCTTGGCATCGCCGAGCGGCTTGCTGAAGCCGGTGCCCACCGGATCGATCATGACCACGTCGGTCACGTCGAGCGGCGTGTACGGGTTATCGACGACCAGCGAGGGCGGGGGCGGCGCGTAGCCGCCGTCGTTCACGACCACGCGGCGCGGACCCATGATCCCCATGTGCAGCCAGATCGAGGACGAACCCGGGCCGCCATTGAAGGCGAACGTGACCGGCCGCAGCGCCAGGTTCTTCACGCCGTCGACCGTGTACGCGGTGTAGCCGAAGCGGGCGATCTGCTTGTCCTGCGGATCCTTGAGGATGTACCAACCGGCCGTCGCGGTGTACTTGATCACCTTGCCGTCGATCGTCACCTGGTGCCGCGTGACGGAGGAGGCAGGGACCGCTTCCTTCACGTCCGCCGCCGGCTTGGCTTTTTCCGCGGGGACGGTCGCCGTTTCGTCCTTGCTCCAGGTGGTCACGGGCGCGACGGAGAGCAAGGCCGCCAGGGCCAGGGTAGCGATCGAACCACGCATCAGTAACTCCTAAGACAATGAGCCGCCGCGTAGATGAACCCAACGGGCGCGTATTTGCAAACGGTCAGCTCGACGGCTGCTCCGCCAGCAACGCCAGCAACTCATCCGGATCCGCAGGCTTGATCAGGTGATGGTCGAAGCCGGCCTCGCGCGCCTGCTGCTGGTGCTCGTTCTGGCCCCAGCCGGACAAGGCGATCAGCCGAACTCCGGCAAGGGCCGGTTCACGGCGCATTTGCCTGGCGACGTCGTAGCCGCTCAGGTCCGGCAGGCCCAGGTCGAGGATGGCCACGTCCGGCAGGAATTCGCGCGCGACCTCGAGCGCCTGCTTGCCCGTATAGGCCACGCGCGCGTCGTGACCGTCGAAGCCGAGCAGCAGCGCCAGGCTGTCGGCGGCATCGCGATTGTCGTCCACGACCAGCAGGCGGCGCCCGTTGCCACCCGCTGCTTCCTGGTGAGCCGGGCCGGCGCCGTCTCTGGGTTTTTCCGCAACGATACAGGGCACCGTCACCACGAATTCGCTGCCTTGGCCGGGGCCGGGACTGTGCGCCGTGACCGTTCCACCGTGCAGTTCGACCAGGCCCTTCACCAGCGCCAGCCCGATGCCGAGACCGCCCTCGCTGCGTTCGCCTGCTTCCTGGAGTTGCGAGAACATTTCAAAGATGTGCTCGAATTCGCCGGCCGGGATGCCGATGCCGGTGTCCTTCACGCTCAGTTGCAACTGTGGACCGGACGCGCGCGCAGTCAGCTTGATCCGTCCGCCTGGATCGGAATACTTCGCCGCGTTCGTGAGCAGGTTCGAGATGACTTGCGCGAGTCGCAGCGGGTCGGCTTCGAGCAGGGGCGCGTCCGGCGGGGCGTCGATTTCCAGGTGCTGGTCGCGCGCATCGATGACGGGGCGTGCGGCCTCGACCGCGGTCTCGATCACGCCATCGAGCCGGACCCGCCGCTTGCGGATGTCGAGCTTGCCGCGCGTGATGCGCGCCACGTCGAGCAGGTCGTCGAGCAGTGCCCCCATGTGGCCGACCTGCCGCTGGATGACCTTGCGCGCCCAGTCGACCTCGGCCGAACCCGACTGCGCCGAGCCCAGTAGGTCCGCGGCAGTCCGTATCGGCGCGAGCGGATTGCGCAATTCGTGCGCGAGCGTCGCGATGAAGCGGTCCTTCTTGCGGTCCGCCTCGCGCAGTGCTTCCTCGGCTTCGCGGCGCGCGGTGACGTCCATCGTGAGTCCCTGCAGCCGGACGAGCGCACCGGTCTCGTCGAACTCTGCGATGCCGCGTTCCTGCAGCCAGACGATCCTGCCGTCGGGACGGCGTGAGCCGTACGTCGCATCGTACGTCGGCGAACCGGGCGACAGCGACGTCACCGCATTCTGCAGCCGGGCGCGATCCTCTGGCAGCACGCGCTCGAAGAAGCTCGCGCCCGACTCCTCCATGAACGGCGCGAGAATCTGGTCAGGGTCGGCACGGCGGACGAAGTCGGCGAGCGGGTCGTAATCGAAGGTGAAGCCGCGCCCGGCGGCGAGCGCCGCGCGCATGCTGCGTTCGCTGAACTGCGCCTTCTCGCGTGCGCGCCGCTGCTGTTCCAGCACGACCGCCAGCGTGAGCGCCCACAGGCTGCTCACGAACATGAATGCCTGCGCCACCTCGACGTCGCCGTCGAACAAGCCGCCGCCGCGCCCGAGGCGCCAGACGACGAGCAATGTGACGGCGAGCAGTGAAATGTAGGTCCACACGGGCTCGCTGCGGGCGGCGACGAGCAGGATCAGCGGATAGACGATCGCCAGCAGGAACAGCAGCGACAGCAGTTCATTCGACGAAATCCTGAAACTGACCAGCGTGGACGCCAGGAGCACCAGCGCCGCCATCGCCACGAGCGTGACCTTGCCGTCGTGCCACATCTCGGCCAGGGATCGCCGCGGCATGGTCGCGAGGGCGATCACGGCCGGAGCCACCGTCAACATGCCGATCCCCCGCGAACGGATCCACATGAACCAGTTGTCGACGTAGTCGTGCCCGATGGCCGGTATGCGCACCAGTCCGATCGCGCCGATTGCGCCTCCGATCGTCACGGTCAGGGCGACGGCGAGGATGAACCAGCCGACCTGCCGCAAGGTCGACAGCTGGATGGGTTGGCCGATCCAGCGCCGGAGCAGCGCGGTGACCAGCCACGCCTCGCCCAGGTTCGCGCCGATGAACATCACGTTGAGCAGCAGCGTGCGCCCGGCGATGAGGTTGCCGGCGAGCAGCCCGGCAGTGATGCCCGCGACGACGGGATAGCGGTGCCGGGCAGGCGTGACCAGCCACAGCCCGGTGACGACACCTGCCGCCGGCCACACGACCGCAAGTCCGCGATACGTGAACGCCAGACCGAGAATGGCGGTACCGAGCGAGAGGGCGAACGCGATCAGCGCAGCAACGGCCCCGCTGCGCGAGTCCAGCGCGAGTGCTTGATCGTGCCGCGGGGCACTTTCCGATCGCTCGAGAACGGTCACGTGGGACCTCCCGACTCCCTCGCCCGCAGGTCAGCCCAGGATGCGGATCAGTTCCCGCACCGTCATGCAGACGAGCAGCAGCGACCCGAAGGCAAAAATCGTGAACCGCACGACCACCTTGTTGATCGTTGATTGCACCAGCGAGTGCACGACGCGGCTGCCGACGTAGGCCCAGGCCAGGCTCAGCGTCCCGGCGGCAGCTCCGCCCGTGAGCGTAATGAAGAACATCAACGCGTAGAAAATCGTGGGCTGCTCGTGCAGGTGGTTGTAGTTGTCAGCGACGGACCGGGCGTGTTCAGGCATCCGGTGAGCGTACGTGCCCGGGTGTGCCGCTTCCTGTGGATCGATCCCCACTCGCTTCATTGCGGGGATGCGCGTGGCATACATCCAGAACCACATGACGAGGGTCCAGGCCACGAGCGCCAGGACGGGCAGCAGGAATTCAGCGTTGGTCGGCATCGGTCGTTCCTCGTCGTGTCGTTGCTGTCGCGTTGCTTACTTGTCGAGCACTTCGAACGTCAGGCCCGAATGGGCCTGCAGGCGTTCGACGATGCGGTCACCGAAGATGACCGCGGGTGTCCAGAATCCACCGGCCACCTGCTTCTTCGAGATGTCGCTCGCCAGGCAGGCCGCCGCCTGTCCCAGCATCTTCGCGGTCGAGCCGTAACCCGGATCCCGGTCACCCGTGACGCGCGTGCGGAGGACGTCACCCCGATTCGTGCGGCCATGAAAGCGCAGGTCGAAGCCGCCCTTGAGTTGCGCTTCCGGGCTCGGTCCTTCGCCCGGCGCCGGCAGCACGTACTTCTCGAGCAGTGAGCGCACGGTGCCGATCGAGCCGGCGACCATGAACGCGCCGAGTCCGGCACCCGTCGCCGCAGCCGCCAGGCGACCGCGTAACCCCCGACCCATCAGCACGGCCTCGTCGTACCGGAACTCCGGGCCGTAGGCGTCGTGCAGCAACGCATTGGTTCGATGCACCACGCGCGTATTGATCGCGCTCATGACGAACGGCGCGACCCATGCGTTGAAGTCGGGATCGTATTCGGCGAAACCAACGTTTGCCTGCCGGACACGCTTGGCGCTGCCCTTGCCGTCGACCTGGCGGCAGAGCGAATAGGGATCCGCGAGCTCCTTGCGCAACGCCGGATTCGCTTTGACTTCCTTCAGTACGTTGAGCAGCGAGGCCACGGTGCCACCGGAGAAACTGCCGCGCATGGAGCGGACGCGCATCTTCACGGTGGTGCAGGGCTGGCCGAAGCGTTCCTGCGCCTGTTGCTGCAAATGGTGCACGCCCAGGTCGGACGGAATCGAATCGAACCCGCAGTTGTGCACGATGCGCGCGCCCGCGGCCCGCGCCGTCTGTTCGTACTTGTGGATCATGCGCCGCATCCACTGCACCTCGCCCGTGAGGTCGCAGTAGTCTGTGCCGGTCTCGGCGCAGACGCGCACTAGCGGTTCGCCATACAACGCATACGGACCCACCGTGGACACGATGACCCGGGTGCCCTTGCATAGTTGCCGCAGCGAGGGTTCGTCACCTGCGTCAGCCTGCAGCAGCTGGAGCTTGCCGGCGCCCTTGCCGAGAGACCTGCGCAGCTCTTCGAGTTTCGGGAGGGACCGACCGGCTGCGGCCCAGCGCAGCTTGCCGTCTAGGCCGAACTCTTCGAACAGGTAACGGGCGAGGATCTGGCCCACGAAGCTCGTGGCGCCGAAGACGACGACGTCGTATGGCTTGGTGGTCATGGGCAGCCATCTTAGACCAATGTCTCAGTTCCGCCGCGGGTCGTCCTTGCTAGATTCCCGGCCAGTGCCCATCGAACAGGGGGAGAGCTTCATGGCCGCACCGCCGACGATCGACTGGAACGCCGTCATCAACGACCCGCGCTTCCAGACACTGCACCGCAAGAAACAGGGGTTCCTGACCGGCCTCATGATCTTCTCGGTGGTCTTCTACTTCCTGTTGCCGATCGGCGCCGCCTATTTCCAGGACCTGTACAAGATCAAGGTCTGGGGCGTCGTCAACGTCGGGCTGGTGTTCGCACTGTTCCAGTTCATCGTCGCCTGGGGGGTCGCGATCTTCTACTCGCGCCGGGCCGGGTCCGAATTCGATCGTCTCGCGCGCGAGATCGCCGCGGACTACGAGAAAGGGAAGGTGACGACATGAACCTCCAGAACCGCAAGGCGCTTGCATGGGGCCTCGTCGGCCTGCTGCCGCTGGTGTGCATGACGGCCTACGCGCAGGGCGCAGTCACGCAGGAATACCGCTGGATCACGTTCACGGTGTTCGCGGCCATCATCGCGCTCACGATGTACGTCACGTACGTTGCCTCGAAGCGCGTGAAGTCGGCGTCCGACTTCTACACGGCGGGCGGTGGCGTCACCGGCCTGCAGAATGGCTGGGCGATCGCGGGCGACTATCTTTCAGCCGCCTCGTTCCTCGGTATCGCCGGGCTCATCTCCCAGTACGGCTATGACGGGTTCATGTACTCGGTCGGCTGGCTCGTGGCCTACATCACCGTGCTGCTGGTGATCGCCGAGCCGTGCCGCAACATCGGGCGTTACACGCTTTCCGACATCCTTGCCTACCGCAACAACCCGAAGGCGATGCGCATCGTCGGCGCGTTGTCCGTCATCACCGTCTCGACGTTCTACCTGACGGCGCAGATGGTCGGCGGCGGGGTGCTGGTGAAGACCCTGATCGGCATCGATTACGAGATATCGGTCATCGCGGTCGGCGTGCTGATGCTCGCCTACGTGCTGTTCGGCGGCATGGTCGCGACGACCTGGGTGCAGATCATCAAGGCCATCCTGCTGGTGATCGCGTCGCTGGTGCTCGTGATCCTGGTGTGGTCGCCGTACGGCTTCTCCCTGCCCGGGTTCCTGCAGGACGTCGTGGCCGATCCGAAGGTGCAGGCCAAGGTGGCAACGCTGATCGGCGACCCGGCCAAGACGATGACCGCGACCGAACTCGGCCAGCGCTTCCTTGAGCCGGGACTGTACTTCAAGGCGCCGATCGACCAGATTTCGCTCGGCATGGCGCTCGTCTTCGGCACGGCGGGCCTGCCGCACATCCTGATGCGGTTCTTCACCGTGCCGACCGCGCAGCAGGCGCGCAAGTCGGTCGTGTGGGCGATGGCGATCATCGGCGGCTTCTACATCCTGACGTTGTTCCTCGGCTTCGGTGCGGCGAAGTTCGTCGGCCCCGCGGCAATCGCGTCGGTCGATGCAGGTGGCAACATGGCGGCGCCGCTGCTCGCGCAGTACCTCGGCGGCGGCGCGGACTCGTTCCTCGGCAACTTCATGCTGGCGTTCGTGTCGGCGGTGGCCTTCGCCACGATCGTCGCGGTGGTGGCGGGGCTCGTGCTCGCCGCGGCTTCGGCGATCGCGCACGACCTGTACGTGGGCGTGTATCACGGCGGAGATACCGTGCCGCCGCAGCAGCAGGTCCGTGCGGCGCGCATCGCCACGGTCGTCGTCGGAGCGATGGCGATCACGATCGGCATCGCGGCCAAGGGCCAGAACGTCGCGCACCTCGTGGCGCTAGCTTTCGCAGTCGCCGCGTCGGCCAACTTCCCCTGCGTGCTGCTCACGCTGTACTGGAAGCGGTGCAGCACGGGCGGCATCGTCGCCGGCATGATCGTCGGAACGGTGGTGGCGGTTGGCCTGACGCTGGTCTCGCCGAACGTCACCTACCCGAAGGCCGTGCGTGCCGCGTCGCAGAAGGTGTTCGACGGCGAGGCGGCCAAGCGGTCCGCGATCGAACAGGCATTGCTCTCGACCGATGCCGAGGCCGTCAGCCAGGCGAAGATCAACCTCACCGCGCTCGACAAGGCGGTGGCCAAGGCGAAGGACGACGTGGCCAAGGTCGAGGGCAAGGAACGCTCGTTCCTCGGCCTCGAAGAGCCGCTGTTCAAGCTCAAGAACCCGGGCATCATCTCGATTCCGCTCGGCTTCCTTGCCGTGTTGTTCGGTTCGCTGCTGTTCCGCGACCGGCGTTCGGAAGAACTCTGGCCGGAGGTCTACGCGCGCCAGAACACCGGCATCCTGGCGTCGAAGGCGTCGGCGCACTGACGCTTGTCGCGGCCCTCTCGCGTCCGCGAGGAGGGTGCGCGAGCGGAAGGCTGAGGGGATAGGGGCAGGGGTTAGGGGATAGTCGGAAGGCGTTGCGCGAAAGCCGCCATCTTTTCTCTCACTTTCTCTATATGGCTCGTCGATTGCGATCGCGGCGGCAGTACACCGTCATCGGTTCTTGCAAATGTCGGCTACACTTCCGACTAACCTTCCTAACCTTCCTAACCTTCCTGACTCCTCCCCTTCCTCCCCTTCCCGTGTCCACCCCGCCCCTGATCGTCGAATCGACGATCCACTTCCTGAAGACGCACCTGCCGTTCTCGCGGATGGCGCGCCGCGATCTCGAGTTCATCGCGAAGCGGGCGAGGCTGGGGTACTTCCCGGTGGGCAGCACCATCGTCGATCCTGCCGGCGGCATCGCCGAGTACCTCCACATCATTCAGCGCGGGCACGTGCGTGTCCGCAACCCGAACGCAGCTCTCGACGACGAAGTTCGCGGCGTCGGCGAATGCTTTCCGGTGGCGGCGCTCGCGGCCGGCGCGGCCGGCACGCGTACCTTCGAAGCCACCGAAGACGTGTTTTCGCTGCTGCTGCCCCGCGCCGATTTCGATGCGCTGCGCGAACACTCACCGGAGTTCGCGCAGTTCTGCACCGAGGCGCTGGCCACGCTGGTGCAGCATTCGCTGGGCCAGCTGCGCAATCACTTTTCACAGCGCGCGACGGACCAGCAGACACTGCTCGAACCGCTCAAGACCCTCGTGCGGCGCGAACCCGTGTACTGCACCGCCGAAGCGACCGTGCGCGAGGCGCTGGAGCGCATGAGCGAGGAGGGCGTGCGCACGATTGCGGTCGTCGACAGCCAGCGCCGCCCGCTCGGCATCTTCACGCTGCTCGATCTAATGGAGCGTGTCGTGCTGCCCGGAGTCTCGCTGGCTACGCCGGTGCAGCAGGTGATGACGACGCAGCCCGCGATGCTCGACGAGCTGAGCAACGCCCAGGAAGGGCTGGCGCTGATGGCCAGTCGCGGGTTTCACCAGTTGCTCGTCGTGCGCGGCGGCGAGTTGGCGGGCATCCTCACGGAGCGCGACCTCTTCGGCCTGCAGCGCGTCACGATGCGCAACGTAACCCAGTCGGTGCGCCAGGCGCGCGACGTGGCGGCGCTGCAGCGCATCGTGGCCGACATCGCCGCGTTGACGGACAATCTCGTCGCGCAAGGCGCGGCCGCCGAACCGCTGACGCACACGATCACTGCGCTCAACGATTCCCTTACGCAGCGTCTGTTCGAATTGCTGCTGCCGAAATTCCAGCTCGGCGACATCGCATGGTGCTGGCTGGCAGTCGGCAGCGAGGGCCGGCGCGAGCAGACCGTCGCGACCGACCAGGACAACGCGATCGTGTTCGAGTGCGACGAGCGCGATGTGCCGGCGACGCGCGAGCGACTGCTGCGGTTTGCGAGCGAAGCGAACGAACGGCTGGCCGAGCTGGGTTTCCCGCTCTGCACCGGCAACATCATGGCGCGCAATCCCGACTGCTGCCTCACCGTCGACGAGTGGCGCGGGCGCTTTGCCGGCTGGATGCGCGAGCCGACCCCGGAAGCGCTGCTTGCGGCCAACATCTTCTTCGATTTCCGCCCGCTGACCGGCGATCACGCGCTGGCCGAGCGGCTGCGCGGCTGGCTCGATGCCACGAGCGGCGAGAACAAGCTGTTCCTGCGCATGCTCGTCGCGAACGCTCTGCAGGCCGAGCCACCGCTCGGCTGGATCCGGACGTTCCGCACGGACGAAGGCGAGTTCGCCGGCACCATCGATCTCAAGACCCACGGTACGCGCATCTTCGTCGACGCAGCGCGTGCATTCGCGCTCGCGCTCGGGATCGGCGACACCAATACGTCACAGCGGATTCGTGCGGCGGGCCGCCGGCTCAATCGCGATGAGCGCGAGATCGCGGCGTCGGTGGACGCTTACCATTTCCTGCAGCTGCTGCGCTTGCGCGCGCAGCGTGGAGGCCTGGACCTCGCGGCAAGTGAGGCGGCCGGCGGCACGGAGCGTCCACGACAGGCGCTGAATCGCCTCGACCCTTACGCGTTGAACGAGATCGACCAGCGCATGCTGCGCGAGGCGTTTCGCCAGGCGCGTGCGCTGCAGACGCACCTCGACCAGGCCGTGGGCCACTGAGCCCGCGATGATCGCCTGGCCGCTATCCCCGGCGGAGGCATGGCGGGCCCGCAAGGTCCGGCGCAGCCTGGCACCGACCCTGCGCGAGCGACTGGCTAGCGTTCGGCAGGGCTTCCTCGAGCGTCCGGGACTGGCGCAACCGCTCGCGCTCGCACGCTTCGTCGTGCTCGACCTGGAGACCACCGGGCCCCGCATGTTAGACGACCGCATCATCTCGATCGGCGCCGTGGCCGTCAGGGAGCGCACCGTTCGGCATGACGACGCGTTTGAAGCTCTGTTGCGGCAGGATCGTTCGAGCGAGGTGGACAACATCCTGATCCACCAGATCGGTGGCCAGCAGCAACTGGCCGGCCTGGATCCGGTGGAGAGCCTGGTCGCGTGCCTCGAATTCATCGCCGACTCGCGCGTAGTGGCTTTCCGCGCTGAATTCGACGCGACCGTCTTCGCCCGCGAGGTCCGCAGCCGGCTGGGACTTCACGCCTGGCCGCGCTTCATCGACCTGGCGGCGGTCCTGCCGGCGCTGTTTCCCGCGACCGAGAACGACACGCTGGATGACTGGGTGTCCCACTTCGGCTTGCCGCCGATCGGCCGGCACCACGCGATTGCCGATGCTTATGCAACCGCGCAGTTGCTCATGATCGTGCTCGAGGCTGCGCCAAGGTTCGGGATCGAGACCACGGCTGACCTCCGTGATGCCGAGCAGGCGCAGCGCTGGCTGGGACGTCGACGTTGACCGTGCCCGCGCAAGGCAGGCTTTACGTGAGCCCGGGGCAGCGTCACCATCGGTGGCCATGAAACACATGAATGGGCAATCAGGGGCGGCGTCGACCGGCGCCGTGATCATGGGGCTGGTGCTGGCTGCGTCAGTCGGTTGCTCCAGGCAGGAGCCCGCCACGCCGGCAACCACGCCGGTGGCGAGGCCTGCCGCGCCGACACGCGACCAGTTGCTGGGCGCGACGGTGACCGGAGTGTTCGACGCTCCCGTCACATTGGCCGCGGGCCGCTATGCAGGGCCGCCGGCGGAGGCGGGCGCCGCGTCGAAGCCGACGCTCGAGCTCTGGGAACCGACAATTGAATTCGTGGACGTCGACGGTGCCCCGCCCGAGGAAGGCGTTGCGCTGCTCACGTCGAGCGAGGGTGGCAGCGGCACGTACTCGCATCTCGGCGTGTTCAACGTGCAGGACGGCAAGGCAGCCACGCTCGGTGTCGTGCCGCTGGGTGACCGGGTGCAACTCTTCCGGCTCTGGCACGAACCGGGCAAGGTGTTGCTCGACATCGTCGAACCCGGCCCGGGGGATCCGGCCTGCTGCCCGACACAGCTGTCGCGCAAGGCTTTCGGCTGGAAAGACGGCAAGCTGCAGCAGCTCGCGAGCGATGTCGTCGGTGGACTCTCGATCAACCTGCTGGCTGCGACGGACTGGATGCTGGTCGAGATGGACGGCCAACCGCTGCCGGCGGGTGCCATGCCGCCGACCACTCTGGTGCAGTACGGCAAGGCGGCCGGGTTCTCGGGGTGCAACCGCTACACCGGGCCGATCACCGAGTCGGTGCCGGGCACCGTCAAGATCGGGGAACTCGCGGTTACGCGGAAAGCCTGCGACGCCGCCGCGAACGAAATCGAAGCGGCTTTCCTCGACCGGATGCGCGCGACGTCGTCGTACAGATTCGAGGCGGGTCGGCTGCTGCTGGTCGCGCCGCAGGGCGACCAGCCGCCTCGCACCTTGCTCTTCGCACGCTGAGCCGGCCACGAACTGACGATCGAACCGAACTGAGGATTCAGCCCATGAGCACGCAGCAACCGATTCCCCGCACGACCCGCCGGACGCGCGCATTCGCCCTGGCATCGTTCGCCCTGACGGCATGGGGCGTCGCTCCGGCGGCGCATGCGGCGGCGGACTGGGTTTCGATCGCAAAATCCGACCGCACGGAAGTGTTCGCCAATCCGGCTTCGCTGGGCGTTTCGCCCGCGTCGTGGGTGATCGTGCGGACCAAGCAGAACTTCGCCGAGCCGCAACCGTCGGCGAAGAAGAACAAGTCGTTCCTCTCGGCCCGCAACGAATACCGTGCCGACTGCGCGCAGCGGCGGCTCGCCTACCGCGAAATGGAAGCGTTTGCCGGGCTCGACCTGCAGGGTGAGCGCGTGCAGAAGACCAAGATCAGCGAGAAGAACCTGAAGTGGATGGATGCTCCTTCGAGCACGGTCTTTGGAGCGATTCTCGACTACGCCTGCAAGAACGTGCCGGCCGGCCTGCCGCCCGCCATGAAATAGGACTCATGCCATGGCCTGGGATGCAAGGCCCATCGCGACAGGGACGTTGAAGTTGCATGCGACATCGTGAATTCAAGGCTGCGGGCATCGGCGGCATCGACCTCTACGCGCAGGGCTGGCTGCCCGGGACCGCACCGCGCGCCGTCATCGTCGTGTCGCACGGCCTCGCCGAGCACGGTGGCCGTTACGAGACGCTCGCGGGCGAACTCGTGCAGCGTGACTATGCCGTCTATGCCGTCGATCATCGCGGGCACGGCCGCTCGTCCGGGCCGCGCGCCAACATCGACCGCTTCTCGCACCTGGTCTCCGACTTCTGCGCGTTCACGGGTCGTTGCGCCCGCGAGCATCTCGACACCCCGGTGTTCATGCTGGGCCACAGCATGGGTGGCGCCGTCGCGTTCGCCAGCGCGCTGCGCTTGCAGCACGCGCTGCGCGGGCTGGTGTTGTCGGCCCCCGCGCTCGCAACGGACCAGAAATTGCCGCCGCTGCAGGAGCTGTTCGTACGGTTCCTGTCCGTCGTTGCGCCAAACACCGGCGCGCTCGCGCTGCCGGCGAATGCAGTCAGCCGCGACCCGTCCGTCGTGGCGCGCTACGAGGCGGACCCGCTCGTGCATCACAAGGCGATTCCGGCACGCACGCTCGTCGAGCTGCTCGGCGCGATGCAGGGCTTTCCCGCCAGCGCGCGCGAACTTCGCCTGCCCACGCTGATACTGCACGGCACGGCGGACACGCTGGTGCCGCTCGCGGCGACCCGGCCGGTCTACCAGGCGTTCGGCACGCGTGACCGCATCGTCAAGCTCTACGACGGTCTCTACCACGAGGTCTTCAACGAGCCCGAGCGTGAAGGAGTGACGGCGGACCTGTTGCGCTGGCTCGAACGCTGAGCGGCAGGTCACAGTTCAGAAAAAGAGTCCGGCGCGGTGCGTCCACCTGCGTCCGTGGCGAGTAACGTTGCTACGCATGAACTTCACGCAACTGCTCGTCGTGCGGTCGGCCGCCACCGGGGTGCTGTTGGCACTGGGTTGGGGCACGGTCGTGTGCGCCGAGCCGCAGTCCAGCGTGACGCGCACCGATGTCGTGCCGGCGGTGGCAGTGCCTGCCGCAAATTCCGCCTGGTGGCGTGACGGCGTCGGGCTGCTCGGATCGCTCTGGGACGATGCACGGCTGCGCCTGCGCGACGACGTTCCCGACTGGCTGCACCGTCAATCGCGGCAGGATCGCGCGTCGACGCCCCCCGCACGCGATGCCGGCGCCGCGTACGTCGTGCTGCAGGAAGATCGCACGGACGGCACGGACATGGTCACGCTGCGGTATGGCCTCGGTCGGCAGGGCCCGTTGCGGGCCTACGCCGGCGCGGGCCTCAACCACGCGCAGTACTACGTCGACGAAGACGCAGCAGGGCCTTCATTGCTGACGCGCCGCAACCGTCACGCCGCCGTCGGCCCGGCGGCCGAGTTCGGTGCCGAGCTCGCGCTGAATGAACGGGTGAGCGTGAACGCCGACGTCCGCTGGGCCGACCTGGATCGGCGCGCCGACCTGCTGCGCGGATCGTATGGCCCGGTCGCAGCGGACCCGGTGACGCTCGGCGTCACCGTGGGGTATCGCTTCCGCTGAGACGCGCCGTCAGGCGGACGGGATGAAGTCGTCGTCGCCCTGCTGGATGCGCTCGAACTTCAGGAACTCGTAATAGCCGCAGGTGCGGTCTTCCGGGTAGATGCGGCAGACGGACGGTCGCGCCTCGTACACGGTGCAGCGTCGCTTGTCCTGGTCGAAGAACATGCACGTCGACTTGAAGACGTGATCCTTGCGATGACGCAGCAGCTGCTCGTCGAGTTCCTTGGTCTGGTACCGATAGGTGAACTTCACCTTGGCAGCGGCCGTGCTGATGCCGAAATGCCGGGCAAGCCGCTCGACGTCGAAATCCTTGATGGCGATGCGCGAGTAGCTGCAGCAGTAGCCGGGGCACTTCGCGCAGTCGTAGCGCGGCTTCAGGACTTTCTTCTTCATGCGGGTCGCGGGGCCTCTTAGCGGGACGCGGCAGTGTAGCGGGCTCGCCCCGCGGGCGCACCGCTAGGTAGTACCGCGGATTCGCCCGCGCGAGTGTGGCCTGACAATCGAGCTGAGGTCCGCTCGATGGACATTTCCCCCGCGACCGCACCCGACCGCCAGCTGCCGCCGCCTTCGTCGGCATGGCATGCCTTGTCGCCCGAGTCGGCGCTGGCAACCTTGCAGGCCGACGTGGCCCGCGGCCTCACCGCAGCCGAGGCCGCTGCGCGATTGCGCAGCGACGGCCCCAATGTCCTGCCTGCCCCGCAGGTGGCGCATCCCGTCGCTATTCTCCTGCGCCAGTTCCGCAGCCCGCTGGTGTACGTCCTGCTGGCCGCGGCGGTGCTTTCACTCGGCCTCGGGCACCTGACGGATGCCGGCTTCATCGGCTTCGTGCTCGTCGCGAACGCCATGCTCGGCGCCTGGCAGGAACTGCAGGCAGAGCGGCAGAGCGCCAACCTGCAGGGCCTGCTGCGCGTGCGGGCAACGGTCCTGCGCGACGCCGTCGCGCGCGAGATCGAGGCATCGCAACTCGTGCGTGGCGACATCGTTGCCCTCGAAAGCGGCGACCGCGTGCCAGCCGACCTGCGCCTGTGCGAATCGCAGGCACTCGCAGTCGATGCGTCCATGCTCACCGGCGAGTCGGTGCCGGTCGCTCACGACGCCGCGCTGCTCTGCGAGGAAAGCGCCGCGGTCGCTGACCGTACCAACTGCGCTTTCGCCGGCACGCTGGTCGTGCGGGGCCGGGCGAAGGGCGTGGTCGTCGCAACCGGGCTGGGTACCGAAGTCGGGCGCGTCGCCAGCACGATGACCGGCACGGTGGCAGGCAAGCCGCCGCTGACGGCCCGCATGGAGCGATTCAGTCACGTGGTGGCAGTCGTCGTCCTGTCAGCCGCGGCGCTGATCGGGGTCGTCGCGGTCCTGGTCCATCACCAGTCGATCTTCACGATGTTCACGTTCGGCGTGGCGCTCGCCGTGTCGGCGATTCCCGAAGCGTTGCCGGTGGCGGTGACCATCGCACTGGCGATCGCCGCACGCCGCATGGCAAGCCGCGGCGCCATCGTGCGCCAGTTGCCGGCCGTGGAAGGCCTCGGCAGCTGTTCGCTCGTCGCCAGCGACAAGACCGGGACACTGACCTGCAACGAACTCACCGCGGTTGAGTTGCAACTCGACGACGGCACACGCTGGCAGGCGACCGGCGTGGGCTACCAGCCTGTCGGCGAACTCAGGCGAATCGATGGGCGGTCCGAGGCAGGCGATTCGGCCTTGGTCGCCGCGTTGCGCATTGCGGCGGCCTGCAATGAAGCGGAGTTGCTTGCCGTCGACGGTGCATGGCGGACACGAGGGGACCCCACGGACCTGGCGCTGCTGGTGCTCGCGGCGAAAGGGGGCGTCGATCGCGCCGCCGTCCTCGCGCAGTGGCCTCGCGTCGCCCAGATCGCCTACGAGTCCGAGCGGAGATACGCCGCCTCGTTCCACCAGCGCGAGGCCGGGGGCTGGATCGCCGTCAAAGGCGCACCCGAACGCGTGTTCGACATGTGCGCGCTCGAGGCCCCGCAACGCGCACTGCTCGAACGCGACGTCGACGCGATGGCGCAGCGTGGGCAGCGCGTGCTCGCGCTGGCTGAAGGGGCGTTCGCCGGCGAGCTGGATGCAGCGAGCCTCAGTACGGATCCCGTCGGCCTGCGGCTGCGCGCGCTCGTGGGGCTGGTCGATCCGTTGCGTGACGGCGCGGCCGAGGCAGTGCGCCAGTGCCACGAGGCAGGCATCCGAGTCGTCATGGTCACCGGTGACCATCCGCTGACGGCGCTGGCCATTGCCGACGAACTCGGCATTGCGACCGGTCCGGACGAGGTCATGCATGGATCGCAAGTGCAGCTCGCATCGCCCGCACAGCTGAGCGAGGCCATCGGCCGGGTCAAGGTCTTTGCCCGTGTGACGCCAGAGCAGAAGCTCGCCATCGTCGACGCGGCGCAGTCGGCCGGGCATTTCGTCGCCGTGACCGGCGACGGCGTGAACGACGCACCGGCACTCCGCCGCGCCAACATCGGTGTCGCCATGGGCCGTGGCGGGACCGACGTCGCGCGCGACGCGGCCGACCTGGTGCTCAGCGACGACAATTTCGCGACGATCGTGGCGGGGGTGGAGGAGGGCCGCATCGCTTATCGCAACATCCGCAACGTCGTGTACCTGCTGACCGCCGCGGGCATTGCGGAGGTGCTCACCGTGGGCCTCGCCGTGCTCGCCGGGTTGCCGTTGCCCTTGCTGCCCGTGCAGTTGCTCTGGCTGAACCTCGTGACCAACGGCGTGCAGGACGTGGGCCTGGCATTCGAAAGTGGCACGGGCGACGAACTGCGGGTACCGCCGCGGCCAACGCGCGAACCGATCTTCAACCGCCTGATGATCCAGCGCGGCGTGCTGGCGGGGCTCTGGATGTCCGCGGTTGGGCTCGCGCTGTATGTCTGGATGCTGAACCTGGGGCGGCCGCTCGACGAGGCACGCAATGCGTTGCTGCTGCTGATGGTCCTGATGCAGAACGTCGATGCGGTCAACGCGCGTTCCGAAACGACTTCCGTGCTGCGCTTGCCCCTGCACAACAATCCGGTGCTGCTGGCCGGCATCGGCGTGGCGCTCGGATTGCACGTGACCGCCATGTACGTGCCCTGGCTGCAGGGCGTGCTGTCCGTGGCGCCACCGTCGCTATTCGACTGGCTGTTGCTGCCCGTGCTTGCCGTCTCGCTGCTCGTGCTGATGGAGGCGCAGAAGTACTGGCGGCGTTCGCGCGCTCAGTCGACCTGAGCGTCGGGCTGAGTGTCTGGCCAGCGCGCAATGCGCAGGCGGCCGCCTGCCAGTTTCCCGGGCGTTGCAGTCGTCAACACCAGCGCGGTCCTGCCGCGGTCGAGTTCGACGTCGCCGAGCCGGATCCAGCGTCGCCCCCACGTGGACAGATTGAGCGATGCAATTTCGTTGCGCTGGCCTGGCGTCAACACGGCCGCGCGTGCGTCATGAGTATTGCCGGGATCCGCGTCGTACCACAGTGCGAGTTCGTAACGACCTGGCTGCGGCACGTGCCATCGCCAGCCCACCGTGCCGTCCCTTGCAATCGACGCATCGACATACCGGGGTGCGCGACCTGCGGCACCGTCCAGCCGCAGTTCCCGCAGCAGGCGCGCCGTGAAATCGCCGAGCTTTGCTGCGTCCCAGGGCTCGGGCTCCCGCGAGTCCCAGCCGTTCGTGAATGCCGCGACGACCAGCCGCTGGCCGCTCGGCAACTCGGCGTACATCACGTCCTGCAGCGTGTCGAAGGCATTGCCGATCTTGTTCTCGTGCACGGAGCCTGGCGGCAGCCCGCCGCCGAGGCTGCTGTGGCCGGAGAATGCAGGCCGTCGCAGCAACGAGCGCATGTAGTCCGTCGCCTGCGGCTCGAGGGTGCCCAGCGCCACGTTGAGCATCAGGGCCGCGGCAAGGTCCGTCGTCATCGCGTTGCGACCGAGGCGCTGCCAGGCGAGCCGCTCCAGTTCGGCGGGCTCCTCGCCGGAATTCGTCGGGTAGGTCTTCGTGAACAGTCGCTGCGACCCGAGCAGGCCCGCCGACTCGAGCACGCGCTCCGTGTAACGACGTCGCTCGATCCACGCCTCGGCGTCCGTGCCGGCCACGGCTGCATTCGGGGCGCCGCTGATGCGGTCGACGACGTCGCCGGTCGCCACGTTGTCGGAGGCGACGATCATCGGCCGCACGAATTCGTCGAGGCAGTCCGGCGCCTTGCCCTGTTCGTGGCACCAGTGCACCGCGCCGACGAGAAAGCCCAGTTTCACGCTGCTTGCGGGATACGCGAGCTGGCCGCCTTCGACCGAGCCCCTGCGCCAGTGGCCAGCGCGGTCCCGCAGCAACACGGTCACGTGCATTCGATCGAACGCTTGCTGCGCGAGATAATCTGCGCGCGCCCGTTCGACGGCGCGCTGCAGTCGTGCGTTGACTGCGATCGCTGGGACGATCGCTGGCTGCGCAAGGGGCACGGGCGTGGCCGACGCGCCGGTCGCGACCAGTGCGATGCCGACGGCGGCGAGTTCGACCGCGACAGCCCGGCTCATGCGCACGCGCGCCTGCATGACTGCGCCCGTCAGCCACAGCACGGCGATCACCGCGAAGGCTCCTGCGATGAGCGGCAGTCCTGCGAGTGCTTCGGTGTGCCAGAGCAGCAGCACCGAGCCGAGGATGGCCAGGAAGATCTGCACGAAAGCGAAGGCTTGCACGGGACGTGTCATCGGCGGGTCGTACGTCTGCAGTTGCGCCAACGTCGAAGTGCGGCTTGTGCCAGGCCGTGCCATCCGCGCCCGCCGGTTGCCAGCCGGGCGGCATCAGCCAAACGCGGAGCCGGTCACCCCAGCGATCGCATTGCATCGACTTGCGGGCCAGGTCGGCATACACCTCGAGGTTGGCCCACAGCGGATCCCACGAGTTGAGCGGCGCCCGCGTGCCGTACACGCAGCGTTCGGTCTCGTCGACGAACGTGCCGAAGAGGCGATCCCACGCCATGAAGATGCCGCCGTAGTTGCGGTCGATGTAGCGGTCGTTCACGGCGTGGTGCACGCGATGATTCGACGGCGACGCGAACCAGCGGTCGAACCAGCCGAGCTTGCCGATGACTTCGGTGTGGATCCAGTACTGGTAGAGCAGGTCGACGATCGCCGCCACCGCGAACATTGCGGGCGGCACGCCCGCGACCGCCATCGGCAGGTAGAAGATCCAGCTGAGGAAGGCGCCGCTGCTGGTCTGCCGCAGCGCCGTCGAGAGGTTGTAGCGCTGGCTCTGGTGATGCACCACGTGCGACGCCCAGAACACCGCGCTCTCGTGACCGAGCCGGTGATTCCAGTAATAGCAGAAGTCGTAGAAGACGATGGCCAGTGCCCATGCCCACCACTCGTGCGGCCAGGTGCCGAGCGCCACGTGCTCGAAGACGAGCGCGTACACGCCATAGTTGAACACCCGCACGAAGAGCCCGACCACCTGGCTCATCACGCCGAGGCTCAGGCTGTTGATCGCGTCGTTGAGCCGGTAGACGCCGCTCATGCCGCGGGCGCGCGCCACCAGCAGTTCCAGTGCAATCAGCAGGAAGAACACCGGAGTCGCGAGTGCAATGGCCTTGCCCATGCAGCGATCCTAGCTCTCGACGTGCCAGCCGCGCGATCGTTCGACGGCCTGCGCCCAGCGAGCCAGCCGCGAGCCGGCCTCGTCGCGCGACATCCGTGGCTCGAAACGCCGCTCGGCCCGCCAGTTCGCGGCGACCTCGGCCGGTGACGACCAGAAGCCCGTGCCGAGTCCCGCGAGGTACGCGGCCCCGAGCGCCGTCGTCTCCGTGACCTGCGGCCGTACGACCGGCACGCCGAGCAGGTCGGCCTGGAATTGCATCAGCAGATTGTTCGCCGTGGCGCCGCCGTCCACCCGCAGTTCGACCAGCGGATGGTGCGCGTCGCGCTGCATGGCCATGAGCACCTCGGCGCTCTGGAAGGCGATCGCCTCGAGCGCGGCGCGTGCGATGTGGGCACGCGTCGTGCCGCGCGACAGCCCGACCATCGTTCCGCGCGCGTACGCGTCCCAGTGCGGGCTGCCGAGTCCGGTGAAGGCGGGCACGAGATAGACGCCGCCGGCATCGGGGACGCTCGCTGCCAGCGCCTCGATGTCGGCTGAGCGCTCGATGATGCCGAGTCCGTCCCGCAACCACTGCACGACCGCGCCACCGACGAACACGGCGCCTTCGAGCGCATAGCGGAGGTCCGTCGTCTGCCAGGCAATGGTGGTCAGCAGTCGATTGCTGGAGGCGAGCGGCGCCGTGCCGGTGTTCATCAGCAGGAAGCAGCCCGTGCCGTACGTGTTCTTGGCCATGCCCGGTTCGAAGCAGGCCTGGCCGAAGAGCGCTGCCTGCTGGTCGCCGGCGATCCCCGCAATCGGTATCGGGCGCGCACCGAGCGTGGCGACCGGCGCGTCCGGACCGAGTGACGACGGCACGACCCGTGGCAGCACGGCGCGCGGAATGCGCAGCCGTTCGAGCATGAAGTCGTCCCACTGGGCGCTCGTGACGTTGAGCAGCAGGGTGCGACTGGCGTTGGAAACGTCGGTCACGTGCTGCTCGCCGTTCGACAGCTTCCACACCAGCCAGCTGTCGATCGTGCCGAAAGCGAGTTCGCCGCTTTCCGCGCGCTGACGTGCGCCCGGTACGTGATCGAGCAGCCAGGCCAGCTTGGTGCCCGAGAAATAAGGATCGAGCAGCAGTCCTGTGCGCCGGGCGACCTCGGGCTCGAGACCGTCGGCTTGCAGTTGCCGGCACAGGTCGGCCGTGCGGCGGTCCTGCCAGACGATGGCCGGCGCAATCGGCCGGCCGGTGCGGCGATCCCACAGCACGGTCGTCTCACGCTGGTTGGTGATGCCGATCGCCGCCACGTCCGCCGGCGTCGCGCGCGCTCGCGCCAGCACTTCGGCGATGGTCGCAGCCTGCGTCGCCCAGATCTCCTCCGCATCGTGCTCGACCCAGCCGGAGCGTGGAAAGTGCTGCGTGAATTCGCGCTGTGCCGTCGCCACCGGCATGCCGGAGCCGTCGAACAGGATCGACCGCGAGCTGGTGGTGCCCTGGTCGAGCGCGAGGATGAACTGCGGCATGGACGTACCTGCGGGGACGAGTCCCGATTCTAGAGCAGCAAGCCCTGCATTGCGCCCCGCGCTGGTGTTACGCGATGATCCGGCGATGACACAGGCCGAAGGCGTCGCGGAGTTCACCCTCAAGGCCATCGTCGTCGGCGTCGTGCTCGGCATCGTGTTCGGCGCTGCCAACGCCTACCTGGGCCTGCGGGTGGGCATGACGGTGTCGGCGTCGATTCCCGCCGCCGTGATGACCGTCGCGGCGTTCCGGCTGTTCCGGGTGCGCGGCACGATCCTCGAAGCCAACCTCTCGCAGACGGTCGCTTCGGCCTCCACGTCGCTCGCGACGGGCACGATCTTCACGATCCCTGCGCTTTTCCTGTGGGGCGCCGTCCCGCCGTACCTGCAGGTCGTGGCGCTCGCGTTTCTCGGCGCGCTGCTGGGTATTGCCGCGATGGTGCCGTTGCGGCGACTGCTGATCGTCAAGGCGCACGACGAATTGCCGTACCCCGAGGGCACGGCCTGCGCCGAAGTGCTGCGCGCCACGGCGCACGAATCGAGCGGCGCCTCGAACGCCAGCGCCTGGATTTTCCGCGGCATGGCGGCGGGCGCCGTGGTGAAGATCGTGATTTCGCTGGCTTACCTGTTGCCCGGCGAAATCGGATTCGCGCTGCCGGTGTTGCCGAAGGCGGAACTCGCGCTCGAGATCGCACCGGCCCTGCTCGGCGTCGGGTACATCCTCGGCTACCGGCAAGCGGCCGTGTGCGTGGCGGGCGCACTGGTCTCCGCCGTCGTGATCACGCCGCTCATCGCCTGGATGGGCGCGGCGATGACCCAGCCGCTCTATCCGGAAACACAGCGCCTCATCGTCGACATGGACGCCGGCGACATCTGGTCGCGCTACGTGCGCTACATCGGCGCCGGCGCGGTGGCCACGGCGGGCATCCTCACGGTGCTGCGCGGCTTGCCGACGATGGTGGACGCGTTCACCGCCGTCGCGCGCGGCATGCAGGACAGCGAAGCACGTGGCGGCGGCGCGACGTTGCGCACCGACCGCGACCTGCCCGGCAGCTTCGTGTTCGGCGGAGTGGCATTCGTGGTGCTGACCGCGGGCCTGGTGCCGGGCGTTTTCGCGGGGGAGATGGCGCCGCTGCAGCGCGCGATCCTCGCGTGCGGCGTCGGTGTGTTCGGCGTGCTGTTCGTCGCGGTCGCCGCCCGCATCGTCGGCATCGTGGGCGTCTCGTCGCAACCCACGTCCGGCATCGCGCTGGTGACGTTGCTCGGCACCGCGTCGATCTTCGCTGCTGCCGGATGGGTCAACCTCGACGCGCGCGCCGGCGTGCTCACGGTCGGCACGATCGTCGCGGTGGCGGCAAGCAAGGCTGGCGACATCTCGCAGGACCTCAAGACGGGATGGCTGGTCGGTGCGACGCCGGCGCGCCAGCAGCTCGGCCAGCTCATTGGCGCGGCCTTTGCCTGCTGGGCTGTCGCGGCCACCGTGATGTTGCTGGGCAATGCCTACGAGTTCGGTTCGAGGGACATTCCCGCGCCGCAGGCGACGCTGATGAAGACGATCATCGAAGGCGTCCTCGCCGGGGCGCTGCCCTGGGACCTGGTGCTGACCGGTGCCGGCCTGGCGATCGCTGCGATGCTGTGCGGCGTGTCCGGGCTCGCGTTCTCGATCGGCATCTACCTGCCGCTCGCGACGATGGCGCCGCTGTTCGTCGGTGGTTGCGTGCGGGCACTCGTCGAGCGCAACCGCGCGCCGGGTTCTGCCGGCGAAAGCGACACTGGCATCCTGGCGGCCTCGGGCCTCGTCGCCGGCGAAGGCCTGGCGGGCGTTGCCATCGCGGGGCTCGTTGCCGCGGGCATTGCGCCGAAAGCGATCGATCCGCGGCTTGACGGCCTGGTGGGAGAGGTGGCCGCGCTGTTGCTAGCGCTCGGTGTCTGCTACTTCCTGTTGCGCGGCGGGCGCCAGGGCGCGTCCGCGTCAGTGCTGCGCTAGCCACCCGTCCAGGATCTGCTCGCTGCCTGTCGGCAGGTGCACGCCGAGCTTGCTGCGGCGATACAGCACGTCCTGCGCCGTGCGGGCGAATTCCCCGGCGCGCAGATAATGAATTTCCTTTGCGTACAGGCCGGGCAGCACTTCCTCGCCGAGGTCGGCGACGCCGGCGCACCCTGCTAGCAGCCGGTTCATGCGCGTGCCATACGCGCGCGCGTAGCGGTGCAGCAGTGCTGGCGCGAGCCAGTCGTAACGCGCGCGCACCTGCGCCAGGAAACGTTCGAAGTCGGCGTCGGGCATGTCGCCGCCCGGGAGCGGGGCTGCAGCGGTCCACGCGCCCGCCGCATTGCCCAGCACGGGCGCGATCGTGCTGACCACCGTTTCTGCGAGCTTGCGGTACGTGGTGAGCTTGCCGCCGTACACGGACAGCAGCGGCGCCGCGGATTGGTCGAAATCGATGACGTAATCGCGCGTGACGCTTTTCGGGTCGTCCGCCGAGGCCGCCAGCAGCGGACGCAGGCCGGCAAAGGTCCAGACGACGTCGTCCACGCCGAGGACGCGCTGAAAGTACCGGTTGGCCATGTCGAGCAGGTACTGCTGCTCCGCCGCAGCGATCGCAGGATGCGCGAGGTCGCCGGTGTATTCGCTCTCGGTCGTGCCGATGAGCGTGAGGTCGCCTTCGTACGGCAACGCGAACACGATGCGGCCGTCGGGCGCCTGGAAGATGTACGCGAAGTCGTGGTCGAACAGCTTGCGCACGACGATGTGGCTGCCGCGGATCATGCGCGGATGGCGCCGGGCGGGTGTCGGCGTGCAGCGGTCGAGGAACTCCGCGACCCACGGTCCCGCCGCGTTCACCACGAGCCGCGCCCGCAGGGTGCGCTCGCGACCGTCGATTGCGCGCAAAGTCGCGATCCACCCTGCGCCATCCCGCTGCAGCCCGACGCAGGCCGTGCGCGTCAGTACCTCGGCGCCGCGTTCGAGCGCATCGACGGCATTGGCCACGACCAGCCGCGCATCGTCGACCCAGCCATCGGAATATTCGAAGCCCGTGCGGTAATGCGGGTCGAGCGCTTCGCCTGCGGGGTGCCTGCGCAGGTCGACCACCTTCGACGCGGGCAGGTTCTTGCGCGTCGCGAGGTGGTCGTACAGGAAGAGGCCGGCGCGGATCATCCACGCCGGCCGCAGGTGCGAGTCGTGCGGGAGCACGAAGCGCAACGGCCACGCGAGATGCGGTGCAGATGCGAGCACCACCTCGCGTTCCTGCAATGACTTCCGCACCAGGCCGAAGTCGTAGTACTCGAGGTAGCGCAGTCCGCCGTGGACCAGCTTGGTGCTGGCCGAGGACGTGTGCGACGCCAGGTCGTGCTGTTCGCAGAGCACCGTGCGCAGGCCGCGGCCCGCGGCATCGCGCGCAATGCCCGCGCCATTGATGCCGCCCCCGACGACGAGGACGTCGCAGCTTTCACTCACGGGGGTCAACGGTAGAGCAGCACGGACGCGCGCTGTTCGTTCCACGCGAGTTCGTCTGCGCGCGTGAGGGCTTCGAGATCGCCAGGAAGCGCCGCGCGATCGTCGACCCAGGTGCGCAGGAGCTCACTGCCGTTGATCAGGTCGATGGCCAGGCGGTCGCTTTCGTATTCGTAGGGGAAGTCACGCCACAGGTCGTAGCCCGGTTGCAGGTTGCGCAGTGCCTTGAACGCCAGGGCCTGCAACCGCCACGGACGGAAGGCCGCGTGATCGTACGAGCCGTCTTCGACGTGCGTCTGCAGTCCCGCGCAGAGCAGTCCCTTGTGCTTGTGGAACGTCGGCTCGAACCAGCAGGGGCGCAGCCGGCAGCCCGCGAGCCACTCGGGTGCGAGGCGGTGCATTTCAGCGACGATGGCGCCGATGTCGAGGTCGGGTGCGCCGAAGAGCTCGAGGGGACGCGTGGTGCCACGACCCTCGGAAAGCGTGGTGCCTTCCAGCATCACCGTGCCCGGGTAGCAGCGCGACATCGAGAGGTTGGGCGCGTTCGGACTCGGGTTGACCCAGGCGCGCTCGCCGAGCGGCCAGCCATACCCCGGTGCGGATTCCGGCTGCCAGCCGGTCATTTCGACGACGCGGTAATCGACCTCGAGATCGAAGCAGTCAATGAACCAGCGGCCCATTTCGCCGAGCGTCAAGCCGTGCCGCATCGGCATTGCGCCCGCGCCGACGAAGCTTTCCCAGCCCGGTCGCAGGCTCAGGCCTTCGACGGGACGGCCGATCGGATTCGGCCGGTCGAGTACCCACACGCTCTTGCCGAGCCGTGCCGCGGCTTCCAGCACGTAACGCAGCGTCGTGATGAACGTGTAGATGCGGCAGCCGAGGTCCTGCAGGTCGACGAGCAGCACGTCGAACGTGTCGAGCATCGCGTCCGTGGGGCGGCGCACTTCACCGTAGAGGCTGAAGATCGGTATGCCAAGCCGCGGATCGTTGAAGTCGGGCGACTCCACCATGTTGTCCTGCTTGTCGCCACGCAAGCCGTGCTGCGGGCCGAAAGCGGCCGTGAGCCGCACGTCGTCGAGCGTGGCCAGTGCGTCGAGCGAATGCGTGAGATCGGCCGTGACCGACGCGGGATGCGCGAGCAGCGCCACGCGGCGGCCGCGCAGGTCTTTGCGCACAGCGGGGTCGGCGCAGAGGCGGTCGATGCCGAACTTCACGGGCCCGGGTTCCGCACGGCTTCGCGCAGCAGGTCCGTGGAGCCGGCCGGTTGCTTGCCGACCTGGAGCACGAAGCCCAGCCGGTGATGGAAGTCGGGCAGCGCGGAGGGATGCGTGAGCGCCCAGTACGTCAGCCGGCCATCCTTCTCTTCGACGACGGCGGCGGCGCCTGCTCGCAACGGCGACCCGGGTTGCGGCATCGGCAGTTCGGCAAGGTACGTCACGGCCGTGAGCACCAGGCCGCGCTGCGTGGGTCGCACCGCCACGCGCGGCGGCCGTCGCACTTCGATCGGTGCCATGCCGCGCCGATAGGCGACGAAGCCATACATCGCCCATTCGGTCGAAGGCGAGAAGTTGAGTTCGCAGTACGCATCGCTGTCGGGGAGCGCGACGAAGACTTCGAAACACGTGTGGCGCCACAGTTCGTCGGTGCGAGCGGCGGGTTGCAGCTTCGGCAGCACGACCTGCGACATGTCGGCGTCGAGCACGAAGCGCACGGCGAGCTTGCCTGCGCCGCCGATGCGCGCACTGGCGGTGATGCCGCGGACCGCGTTGCTCGGGCTGGAGGGATGGCAGGCCAGGGCGACCGTCTGGGGCTGTGTTCTTGTCATCGGACCGATTCTAAAGGGACCGGCTCAGATTGGCTCAACCAACGTCGGGTCCGGCCGCTCCATCCAGCCGAGAACCGCCTCGGCGAACCGGCCGCACTCCGCAATGGCCGTTTCCCACGCGCGGATGCGTCCTGCGTGGTCTGGCCCGTAGCGATAGAAGTCCCGCCGGTCGGGCAGCTTGCCGTGCGGCAACGTGGCCAGGAAGGCGGGCGACGGTGCGACGAGCAGCATGTCGTCGAGCCACGGATGGGCGCGGGGCGAGCGACGCCACGGCAGGTGCTTGTCGAGCCAGCCCGGTGTCACGAAATCGTTGAAGTGCGGATAAAAGACGATGCGCTCCGGCGCAGGCTGCCGCTGATACGGCAGCAGCAGGTGATAGTCGACGAGCGCCCCGTCCCAGTAGAGCCCGGGCGGCGCACCTGGAATGTCGCGCACGGGAGAAGCCAGCGTCGGAATGGTGCCCGATGCCAACAACGCGTCCTC
>CAVWGG010000020.1:0-27833 GCA_963754535.1 uncultured Gammaproteobacteria bacterium | reverse complement strand
GCCGACCGCCATGCGGATGTGCCGGATCACCAGCGAGCGCGTGGTCTCCAGCGGGTTCTTTTCCCAGGTGAACACCGGCGGCGAGCGCCGCAACATGTTCCAGTTGCCGGTCTCGAGCACGCGCGTGAGGTAGTCGAGGTTGCGGTTGATTGCTTCCATGTACGGGTTGCGGCCGCCGTACAGGCTCTCGACATAGCGGTAGGCCCCGCCGAATTCACCATCGAGGCGGGTGCGCATCGTGATCTCGAAGAACTGCGGCGTCTGGCGCAACACGTCCAGCCCCGAGCTGAACTGCACCTTCAGGCCGCCGCCGTCCTCACGCTGCATCGCGACGCCGCCGATCACGAATTCCGGATACAGGCGGTCACGGCATTTCTCGAGATAGCAGCGGTCCGACATCTGCGCGAGCATGTCCGCCGTGCCGAGCAGGTGACCGACGCGCCGGTCACGCATGTCGTCGAGCCGGATGTCCTTGAACGGAACCTCGTAGCCAGTGAAGTGAATCACCTGTGCAGCGACGGGCACCCAGTTCGCAAGACCGATGCCGGGCAGGTAGCGCGACAGAAAATTAGCGCCCCGCATCACGTGCGTGCGAGTGAATTCCGCGCCGTTGCGATGCTGATTGTCGTCGGCCTGGCGGATGTAACCCGAGTCGTGGAACAGCGCGACGATGATGCCGAGCAGCGCGCGATCAGCGCCGAGGCGCTGGTCCGGTACGTGCGTGCGGTCGTAGCCCGCGAGCAGGCGCGCCATCGCGAGCGTGTCGTCGAGCGAGTGCTGCATGTCGTGGTAGACGGTGTCGCAGCCAAGGTAGCCGGGAAACTGTCCGGAGAACAGCCGCTCGAAGTCGGCGAAGGCCGTCGTCAGCCGCTCCGTGCTGGCGCCCGGCCATGTCTGGTTGAAGAGGTCTTCGACGGCCTTGCGCACGGACGCGACGGAACTCACCTGTACGGTGCTCGTGACGTCGTAATCGCTGCGGCGGAACTGCATGGGGCGTCGGGGCGCGCTATGGTTTTCGGGCGAGTCTAGTCGATTGGCCCGAAAGCGCCAGAGTCAAAAAACCGGCACAGGATGAATCGGGGCGTTTTCGCCCGAAATGAGCCTCTATATGTCAAAGCTCGCGATGACCGGAGTGTGGTCCGACGGCCGTTCCAGCTTGCGCGGCGCCTTGTCGATGTGACACGCCCCACACTTCCGGGCGAGCGCGTTCGAGGCGAGGATCAGGTCGATGCGCAGGCCGGCATTGCGACGGAACGCCATCATCCGATAGTCCCACCATGAGAAGGACTTCTCGGGCTGCTCGAACAGCCGGAAGCAATCCGCGAGCCCCGTGCCCAGCAACGCCTGCAGCGCCGCGCGTTCGGGTGCACTCACGTGCACCGACCCTTCCCAGGCCTTGGGATCGTGCACGTCACGGTCCTCCGGCGCGACGTTGAAGTCGCCGAGCACGACGAGGTGAGGATGCCGCGTCAGTTCCGCGGCGACGTACCCGCGCAGTGCGGTGAACCACCGCAGCTTGTATTCGAACTTGTCCGAGCCGACCGTCTGTCCATTCGGCACGTAGACGTCGATGACACGAAGGCCCCCGATCGAGGCGGCGAGCACGCGCCGCTGCTCGTCGTCGAAGCCCGGGATGCCGGCGACGACGTCCGTCGCCGGCTCGCGGCTCAGGATGGCGACGCCGTTGTAAGTGCGCTGGCCGCTGAACGCGGAGTGCCAGCCGAGCGCCTGGAGGTCAGCCACCGGAAAGTCGGTATCGGGCAGCTTGGTTTCCTGCAGCGCGATGGCATCGACCGGATTGGCCGCCAGCCACTCCGTGAGGTGCGGCATGCGCACGCGCAGCGAATTTACGTTCCACGTGGCGACCGACCGGGTCATGCCGCAAGCCCGAGTTGCTTCAGCAACGGCTCGAGCTCGGGCTTGCGACCCCGGAA
This sequence comes from uncultured Gammaproteobacteria bacterium, assembly GCA_963754535.1. Lineage (GTDB taxonomy): Bacteria > Pseudomonadota > Gammaproteobacteria > Steroidobacterales > Steroidobacteraceae > RPQJ01. The sequence continues at coordinate 25,899 of CAVWGG010000020.1, read as the reverse complement.
CTCGACGAACGCTTCCATGGCGTCGCGGCTGCCGCCACGCTCCAGGATCGAACCGAGGAACCGGCGCGCGGTCGTGGCATCGAAGATTCCCGATTCCTCGAACGCACCGAAGGCATCGGCCGACAGCACCTCGGCCCACTTGTAGCTGTAGTAGCCGGCGGCATACCCGCCCGAGAAGATGTGCTGGAAGCTGTGCGGGAACCGGTTGAACGCCGGCGGACGCACGACGGCCACCTCGTCACGCACCTCTGCCAGGGTCTGCATCAGGCGCGAACCGCGTTCCGGCGAGAACTCGGCGTGCAAGCGGAAATCGAACAGCGCGAACTCCAGCTGCCGGACCGACTGCATGCCGGCCTGGAACGTGCGCGTTGCCTGCAGCTTGCGCAGCGCGTCGAGCGGCAACGGTTCGCCGGTCTCGACGTGCCCCGAGATCAGCGGCAGCACTTCTGCGCGCCACGCGAAGTTTTCCATGAACTGGCTCGGCAGTTCGACCGCATCCCACGGCACGCCGTTGATGCCGGCCACGCTCGGGAAATCCACGCGCGTCAGCATGTGGTGCAGGCCGTGGCCGAACTCGTGGAACATCGTCAGCACTTCGTAGTGCGTCAGCAGCGACGGCCGGTCCGCGCTCGGTGGCGTGAAGTTGCAGACGAGGTAAGCGATCGGCAGCGCGTGCGTGCCGGCCAGGTCGATCCGTCCCATGCATTCGTCCATCCAGGCACCGCCGCGCTTCTTGGGCCGCGCGTACAGGTCGAGGAAGAATCCGCCGCGGGGTTCGCCGTCGCTGCCGATGATGTCGTAGAAGCGGACGTCCGGCTGGTAGACCTCGACGGTCTTGCGCTCCTCGATGCGCACGCCGTAGAGACGCTGCGCCACGGCGAACAGGCCCTGCAGCACGCGCGGCAACGGGAAGTACGGACGCAGCTCCTCTTCGGAGACGGCCAGTCGCTCGCGCTTCATGCGTTCCGAATGGAATGCCACATCCCATGCTTCGAGCTTCGTGCCCGCGAACGCCTCGAGTTCCGCAAACTCACGCTGCGCTGCCGGCCGGCACAGGCGCGCCAGTCGCCGCAGGAAGTCCAGCACCTCGGTGGGATCGCGCGCCATCTTGGTGGCCAGCGAATAGTCCGCGAAGCTGGCGAAGCCCGCGAGCTGCGCGGCCTCGTGCCGCAGCGCCAGGATTTCCTCGATCAGCGCGCTGTTGTCCCACTGCGCCGGACCCTGCTCCGATGCTCGCGTGATCCAGGCCGTGTAGAAGTCCTGGCGCAGCTGCCGATTTTCGGCGTGTGTCAGGACTGCCTGGTAATTCGGCGCGTCCAGCGTGAACACCCAGCCGCTGCGGCCGTTCTTTTCGGCTTCGGCGCGCGCACGGGCGACAACCGCGGCAGGCAGGCCGGCGAGTTCAACCGAGTCCTCGACCACGCGCGTCCAGGCATTGGTGGCGTCGAGCACGTTCTCGTCGAACTTCGCCTGCGCCGTCGACAGGCGCTCCATGAGTTCGCGAAAGCGCTGCTTGTGTGCGGGCGCCAGCGCGACACCGGACAGCCTGAAGTCACGCAGCGCATTGTCGACGAGCTTGCGCTGATCCGGCTGCAGTGTGGCGTACTGCGTGTCCTTGATGCGCTGGTAGGCCGCGCACAGCGCAGCGTTCTGCGCGATTTCGGTGTGATACGCGGTGAGCAGCGGCAGGCACGTGTTGTAGGCGGCCCGCAGTTCGTCACCGTTGGCAACGCCGTTGAGATGGCCCACGGGCGACCAGGTGCGCGCGAGCCGGTGCTGCATCCGTTCGATGGGAACCACGATACCGTCCCAGCCTTCGGCGCCGGAATCGAGCAGTTCCTGCAGGCCGCGCCGGTTCTCTTCGAGCACCTGCCGGATGGCGGGCTCGATGTGCTCCGGACGGATCGAATGAAAGGCGGGCAGGGTCGCGTCATGCAGGAGGGGGTTGTCCATGCCGCCATTCTAGCGGCGCGGCGGCCCCGGATTCAGCCGAACGCACCCTGCAGCAGCCAGCCGAGCGCGTACACGGCCGCCACGAAACCGAAGAAGGCGAAGGCCGCCCGCCTGCGGTAGCGGCGGGTGAGGTCGCCCGGCGGCAGCGCCGCGAGCAGGAACAACCGGTCGCCGTCCGGTCGGCACAGCATGTGGTAATTCTGCCGGGGCGGGCGCTCGGCGCTGCGCTCCGTGAGCGTGTGACGGGCCGCCTGTCGCGCAGCCTCCCACTCGGCCATATCGATCCGGCCGTCACCGTCCCTGTCGAAGCGCTGCAGCAGGGCCGGCTGGTCCTGCTTCCACTCCGCCAGCACCTGCGCGAGTTCAACCTGGTGATCCGGTTCGCTGGACGCGGCCGTCGAGCGAAAATCGCCCAGCGCGTACAGTCGCTCGTGCTCGTAGATGCGGTCCTCGACGTAGCGGTAGCTGCGGCCCCCGGTCAGCGACAGCTTCCTGTCCGGCCCCGATGCTGGCCAGGGCGCATCGCCGTACCAGGTGGTCGATTCGGTTGGCACGACTTCGGCGCCATCGGGTTGCACTATGCACTGGCCGGTCTCGTCCTCGAGCAGGAAAGCGATCGAGGAAGTACCCGACGCGACCGTCTGCCAGCGTTCCCGCCGGCCGTTGCCCGCGCCACTTTGCGTCCGCTTCGAGATCCTGTAACGCCACCACACGCAGGGGCGCTGCGTGAGCGGCGCGGGATTGCGCGTGCCTGGCAGGGGCAGCCCCTTGCCAGCCAGTTCGACGTAGCCCTGCGCCGCCGACCGGATGCGCGACGTCGGCGTGTCCTCGATGAGCCGCGCGATCTTGAGCCAGCGCAGTGCCGCTGCGCCGCCGGCCACGACGGCGACGCCGAGGGTCAGCAGCCAGAACCAGAGATCGCTATCAGCCAAAGAGCTTGCCCAGGTCCACGTCGCGCTTCTGCTCCGCGCTGAACTCGAGCAACTGCGCCGGCTTGAATTCGAACATCCTCGCAACCACCAGGTCGGGGAAGGTCTGGATGCGGATGTTGTTGAGGTTCACCGACTCGTTGTAGAGCTCGCGGCGGTCCGCGATTGCTTCCTCGAGTTCCGAGATGCGTGTCTGCAGGTGACGGAAGCTGTTGTCGGCCTTGAGCTCCGGGTAATTCTCCGCGACCGCGAAGAGGCGGCCCAGGCCCTGGCGCAACTGGTCCTCGGCTGCGCCCAGCGCAGCAACGTCGCCACGCCCCTGCGCCGTGAATACGGCAGAGCGCGCCTGCATCACCCGCTCCAGCGTTTCCTGCTCGTACTGCATGTAGCGCTTGCAGGTCTCGACCAGCTTCGGCAACTCGTCGTGACGCTGCGTGAGCAGCACGTCGATGTTGGCCCAGGCCTTGCGCACGTTCTCGCGCAACGCGATGAGCCCGTTGTAGATCCGGACGACATAGACGGCCGCGACGAACAGCAGCGCGGCAAACAGCAACAGCATGACCAGCATCGGCGGCTCCCTGTCATTTTTCGGGGCGGGGCAGGCCCCGCGAGCGGCAAGAGTGCCGGTCGCCGGGCATCAGCGTCTAGACTGTGCGTCCCATTTCCAGCGAATGCGAGCGGTCCAGCATGGCGATTCGAACCTACCTTGGCGTGTCTCCCACCCTGGGGCCGGGCGCGTGGGTCGATCCTGCGGCGCTGGTCATCGGCGATGTCGTGCTCGGCGAGGACGCTTCGGTCTGGCCATTCGTGCTGATCCGCGGCGACGTCAATCGCATCCGCATCGGCGCCCGCAGCAACGTCCAGGACGCCAGCATCATCCACGTCGCGCGCCCCTACCCGGGCAACGACGCGGGCTGGGCCACGATCCTCGGTGACGATGTCGTCATCGGCCACAAGGTCGCGCTGCACGGCTGCACGATCGCCGACCGCGTGCTGGTCGGCATTGGCGCCATCGTGCTGGATGGGGTCGAAGTGGCGAGCGACGTGATCATCGGCGCCGGCAGTGTGGTCACGCCGGGCAAGCAGCTCGAGTCCGGTTACCTGTACGTCGGCAATCCCGCGCGCCGATCGCGCGAACTCCGGGCCGAGGAGATTGCGCGCATCCCGAAGATGGCGCGCGATTACGTGCGGCTCAAGAACGAGTACTCGCAGTCGTCGCCAGGTACATAGCCCGGGCCTGCAACGCTTCGAGCACGGGCCGCGTCTGCGGGCGCACGCCGCGCCAGACGAAGAACGCTTCGGCCGCCTGTTCGACCAGCATGCCCCAGCCCTGTGCCACGCTGGTCACGCCGCGATCGCGGGCCCATTGCGTGAAGGGCGTTTCGCCGATCCCGTACGCCATGTCGTAGCACGCGGTGGCCCGGTCCACGGCGCGGGAATGGATCGGCGGCACTTCGCCTTTCAGGCTGGCCGAGGTTGCATTGATGACCAGGTCGAACGGTTCGAGCGGCTCGACACCGTCGAAGGCAGCGCCGCTCACTTCACCGAGGCCGGAAAACTCCTCGGCCAGCTCGCTGGCGCGTTTGGCCGTGCGGTTGGCGATCACGAGGGTCGACGGCTTCAGCTCCAGCAATGGCCCGATCACGCCGCGCGCCGCACCGCCGGCGCCGAGCAGCAGGATGCGTGGCGACTTGAGCCGCAGCCGCAGGTTCTGCGTCAGATCGGTGACAAGGCCGACACCGTCCGTGTTGTCGCCAACCAATTCGCCGTCGCGACGCAGGACCGTATTGACGGCATCCGCGCGCTGGGCCCGGGGCGTGAGCTCATTGACCAGGTCTGCAGCCGCGCGCTTGTGCGGCAGCGTGATGTTCGCGCCGCGCCCGCCTTGCTCGAAAAAGAACTCGAGCAGGTCGTGACGGAACTGATCCGGCGCCGATTCATGCAGGCGGTACTCCATGTCCTGCCCCGTCTGTCGCGCGAACAGGCCATGGATGAACGGCGACCAGCTGTGGTAGACCGGAAAGCCGAAGAGGGCGTAGGAGTCGGGCAAGGGGTTAGGGGATAGGGGTTAGGGGTTAGGGGATAGTCGGAGGGGCGGTGTCAGGGGCGGGATAGCAGTCGGTCGTGAGCAACATTCCGACTATCCCCTAACCCCTATCCCCTTTCTTTCAGCCAGATGGCTGCACGTTTCGCGAAGTAGGTCAGGATGCCGTCCGCGCCCGCGCGCTTGATGCAGTTGAGCGATTCGAGCGCGACTGCGCGCTCGTCGAGCCAGCCGTTCTGCGCGGCGGCCATGTGCATCGCGTACTCGCCGCTGACCTGGTACACGAACGTCGGCGCGCCGAAGCGATCCTTCACGCGGCGAACGATGTCGAGGTACGGCATGCCCGGCTTCACCATCACCATGTCCGCCCCTTCGGCGAGGTCGAGCTCGACTTCGCGCAGCGCCTCGTCCGAATTGCACGGATCCATCTGGTAGTTGTACTTGTTGCCCTTGCCGAGGTTGCCGGCTGAACCCACGGCGTCGCGGAACGGGCCGTAGTAGCTGGACGCGTACTTGGCGGAGTAGGCGAGGATGCGCGTGTGGATGTGGCCCGCGGATTCCAGCGCATCGCGCAGGGCGCCGATGCGGCCGTCCATCATGTCGGAGGGAGCTACTACATCGGCACCTGCTTCCGCATGAGAGAGTCCCTGCTGCACGAGCGCGGCGACCGTCACGTCGTTCATCACGTAGCCGGATTCGTCGATGATGCCGTCCTGGCCATGGGTGGTGAAAGGATCGAGCGCGACGTCGGTCACCACGCCGAGTTCCGGCACGGCTTTCTTGATCGCACGCACGGCACGTTGTGCCAGGCCATCGGGGTTCCATGCTTCACGGCCATCGAGGCTCTTGACCTCGAGCGGCGTGACCGGGAAGAGGGCGAGTGCCGGGATGCCGAGGCGCGCGATTTCTTCTGCCTCGCGGACCAGCTCGTCCAGGGACACGCGCTCGATGCCCGGCATCGACGGGATGGCCACGCGCTGCTTCGTGCCTTCCATGACGAACATCGGGTAGATGAAGTCGTCCGGTGTCAGCGTCGTCTCCCGCATCATGCGGCGCGAGAAGGCGTCGCGGCGCATGCGGCGCATGCGCACACGAGGGAACTGGCCGGGGGCGTCGGGGTGGGTCATGGACAGGGCGCTTTTTTGCGGTGGGACCCGGACTTTATACCCGAGGGGGGCTGGCCGCGAAAAGGACGCAAAAGCCGCAGCGGCGAGGGCAGAATCCGCGCATGAGCACCAAATCCCGCAAGACGGGCCGGAAACCCGCTCCCCGAGCCCCGACGCCTAAGGGGCTGCATCCAGCCCCGTCGCTGGCTCCCGATTCCCGGCCCCGCTGCGGCTGGTCGTATGCCGGCATGAGCGCCGAATACATCGCCTATCACGACCAGGAATGGGGCGTTCCCGTCCACGACGACCGCCGGCTGTTCGAATTCCTGATCCTGGAGGGCGCGCAGGCCGGCCTCAGCTGGTCGACGATCCTGCGCAAGCGCGAGGGCTACCGGGAGTCGTTCGCGGAGTTCGACCCGGTGAAGGTCGCCCGGTTCGATTCACGCAAGGTCGAGAAGCTGCTGCAGTTCCCCGGCATCGTGCGCAACCGGCTGAAAATCGCGGCTGCGATCACCAACGCGCGCTGCTTTCTCGAAGTGCAGGAAGAGTTTGGCAGTTTCGCGCACTACAGCTGGCAGTTCGTCGGCGGCAAGCCGATCGTGAACCGCTGGCGCGAGATGTCACAGGTGCCGGCGACGTCGCCGGAGTCGGATGCGTTCAGCAAGGACCTGCAGCGGCGTGGCTTCAAGTTCGTGGGTTCCACGATCATGTACGCGCACATGCAGGCGACCGGCATGGTGAACGATCACGTGGTGACGTGTTTCAGGCACCAGGAAGTGAAGAAGGGGTTAGGGGTTAGGGGATAGGGGTTAGTCGGAGGATCGCGCCAACCTGACATCCGGGTTCTTGCCGAAGCGATGCTGCTGATCGTCAAGTAGTCGCCGCGCCTCCGACTAACCCCTATCCCCTAACCCCTGCTATTCGCCGATCCACCACTCCACGCTCGTGCCGCCCGCGCCGTCCGGTACCAGCAGTCGGTGCAGGTCCGGCAGCAGTTCTGCGAGCCGTTCATCGAGCATCCACGGCGGATTCACGATCACGAGGCCGGAACCGCGCAGGCCCACGGCCGTGTCGTCCGGCATCACGCTCATCGTCACGTCGAGCACCTTGCGGATACCCGAACCTTCGAGATTGCGGCGGAATCGCAGTGGCGCAGCGCGTTCCGTGAGCGGGTACCAGATGCAGTACGTGCCGGTCGGCCAGCGTTCGTAGCCTGTTTCCAGCGCACCGAGGATGCGATCGAACTCGTTGTCCGTTTCGAAGGGCGGGTCGATCAGCACGAGTCCGCGGTTCTCGCGCGGCGGCAACTGGGCCTTCAGCGCGGCGTAACCGTCGCTTTCGACGATCGACACGAGCTTCTGCCAGCCCAGGCTGGAGCGCAGTGCCTGCGCTTCGCGTGCGTGCGTCTCCGCCAGCACCATCCGGTCCGTCAGGCGGCGCATTTTCGCGACGATGGTCGGCGAGCCCGGGTAAGCCGTGATCGCGCTCCGTGCCGGTCCGGCGCACGCCTTGACCAGGCGCACGTAATCCGCCACTTCCGGCGCGAGCGCGGCCTCGGGAAACTCGAGCAGCCGGCCGATGCCGTTCTTGTACTCGCCGCTGCGCTGCGACTCGCCGAGGCTCAGGTCGTACGTGCCGCCGCCGGCATGCGTGTCGAGGTAAAAGAACGGGGCAGGCTTCTTCTTCAGGTGCTCGACGAGCATCATGAGCACGACGTGCTTGAGCACGTCCGCGAAGTTCCCCGCATGGAACGCGTGGCGATAGTTCATGTCTGACCGATCCGGAGTCCCGGGTCACGCAACGGAGTCACGCTCGATGCCGACAAGAGTACTGCACCGGACACGTCCCGGTTCGATGGTTCGCTGGCGTGGGTCCCTGGTCGGTGCCTGGCTGGCCTGCACGCTGGCGTCCGGGTGTGCGCTGGGACAGGCGGCGGGCGGCCCGCCCCCCGCCGTCAAGGAGAAAACCGTGACGAACGCTCCCGCCGACATGATCGAGGCTGCGCTCGACGATGCCGCCAACCGGTCGACGACGGCCCGGGCCGAGATCAAGGTAGTGAGCGAAGAAGCGGTGACCTGGCCGGACGGTTCGCTCGGTTGCCCGCAGCCCGGAATGATGTACACGCAGGCGCTCGTGCCGGGCTACCGGATCGTGCTGCAGGCCGGCGAACAGACGCTGAATTACCACGCGATGTCGCGCGGCAAGCCGGTCTTCTGTCCGGCGAGTCGCGTCGCGCCGTCGGTGCCGACACCGGCCGCACACGATCCATCAGCCTGACGCCGGGACTCCTTCGCCCGGCGCCCTATTTCACGTCGGGTGCGTCCAGCACCGGCTCGGAGGGTCGCGGGATCGGTGCGAATTTCGGCTTGGCCGCCGGCGAATTGCCAGAAAACATGTCGCGATGAATCTTCCATTGACCGTCGACGCGCTGCCAGATTTCCAGGAACTTGCCACGGCTGACGACAACGCCATTCGGAAGCGTGTGCGTGAATGCACCCATGCTCCAGGCGAATTCGCCGATGACGACGGTCTCATCGTTCGTTACCGTCGCGTGCGCCTTGGCGGCTGAGGCCGCCTGATGCCAGAGCGCGCGGACGGCCTCCCGGCCTCGGACCGGTGGTGCGTTGGGCGGCAACAGCACGATGTCCACGGTGGTCAGCGCGACCATGGCGTCTGCATCGTGCGCGTTGAATGCTGCGACCCAGGCTTGCTGTGCGGCGTCGAGAGCGGATCGGTCGGCCGCCTCGCTGGCCTGAGCCGTGCCGACGACGCCGAGCAGAAGCGCCGGCGCCAGGGCGAGCAGGCATCTGATACGAATGCGCATGACTGGCTCCGGGTGACCCTTAGAGGTCGAGTCTATCCGCGACGGGCGGCGTGGGCAGCAAAGAAAAGGCCCGCATCGCAAGCGATGCGGGCCTCAGTCACGAGCGGGTGAACGTCGTCCTAGTGGCAGTGGTCCTTGTCGTCGTCCCTATTTCCACATGACTTCGACACGGCTTTGACCGCGGCTTCCGCATTGACGAAGCCGTAACCGTCGACCTGGCTGTAACCCCTGCCGATGAAGTTCCAGAACTGGCCGCTGAACCTATCTCCGCCTTCGAACGAGCCGAAGAAGGTCGCACCGCCCCCGGTCAGCGTGCCCTGCGGCAGCAGTACGCCACCACCGAGCAGATCGGCCGAGTTGCCGCCAACCGCACCATTCGGGCCCGCCGCGTCGGCCTCATCGCGGTCGACACCGAAGCCAAGCAGGTCGCCGCGACCGAACGAGCCCGGCCTGAAGCTGAGATTCAGCTGCTGCCACTGGCCTGTCAGTCCCGGCGCTGCTGCCGGCAGCGTGAAGACATTCGTCACGTCGGCGGCCGTCAGGCCGGCCGTCTGGCCGACGATGAACGGTTGGCCAGCCCCGCCCGCGGTCCGCTCGTCGAACACGATTCCTTTCGGCGTCTGCGTCGGATCGCCTCCATTGCCATTGATGGAGAGGTTCTTCAGCGGATCCTTGCCGCCGTTCCACACCGTGAACACGTTCGGGTCGAACTGGCTGATCGAATTCGGATCGGCCGATGCGTTCACTGCAACGAAGTTTCCCTTCGACCTGGCGGATCCCGATGCAAAGAACGGGTCGAGGTCATGCGGGAAGGCGCTGTCCTGCAGGATCTTGCGCATCTTGCCCGGCTTGACCGAACCCGGACCTCCGGCTGCATCCAGCACCAGCGCGGCGATTGCCGCGGCATGCGGCGCTGCCGCACTCGTCCCGAAGAAATTCGGGAAGCTGTCCGTATCCTGGGACGCATCGCTGAAGAAGAACGTCGTGTTGGCACCGTCCATCGCAGCCATGTCCGGCTTCTCGCGAATCTGTGGGCGCGGGTAGCGCCGGTTGTCCTTGTCAAAGTAGATCGTGGAAGGTCCCGGTGAAGTGAAGCTCTCGGGGATGAACGGTGCGTAGAACGCATACGCCGCGACACCCATCGCGCCTTCCGCTGAGTTGTGGCCGTAGGTCACCGGGCCGAGGTAGCTGAAGTATTCCTGCGGTGAAAGCGTGCCGAAGCCGACGTAGCGAATCCGGTCCGCGATGTCTCGCTTCTTCGCGTTTGGTACGTTGGCGCGGGCCACGACCATCTGCAGGTTGACCGTGCCGCCGCCGGTATTCAGGGCGAACAACTCGAGCGGACGATTCGTGAACAGATTCTGTTCGGCAATCGCGCCGAGGTACGTACCGTCTGGCGAAGAACAACAGCAGGTTGTAGTCAGACAGCACCTGCTGGACGATCTCGACCTGCTGTACGCGGTACAAGTAGTCGCCGCCCGCATCGTAGCTCTGCACGGCGACGGTGTAGGTGCCGGTGAGTGGCAGTTCGAGTGTCAGCGACTCAGGGTTCGTACCGGTATCCACGTAATTGATCACATCGCCGTTCGGATCGATCAGGTAGAACGTCAAGTCGGGATTGGGGACCCCCGTCGTGCTCGTATCCGCATCGATGAAGATCTCGACCAGCGTCCCGGCAGTGCCGGGGAATTCGAACGTATCGAAGCCGTCGTAGTCCGGCGCCGTGCTCACGCCCGAAACGATCGGCGGACCCACCGGCGTCGGCGGCTGCGGATCAAACGGTTCGTTCCACTGGAACACCATGGTGTTACCCGGACCGAACGTGACGGTCTGCGCGATGTCGACGCCACCCTTTTCGACAAAGTTGTGAAACCCACCTGCGTACAGGGTCGGATCGACGTCGGTGAAGTCGAGGTTCGTGCCCGCCCAGGAGGATGGATCCGCCGGGACGATACGCACCTTCGAGTCGTAGGCCTGCGTGGCCGGGCGGTTGCCCGCGGAGGAGAAATACGACACGCCCGCTTTGGCGACGTCGTCAACCGCCTGCGCGATGATGCCATCCTGGAAGAACGGCTCCGCCAGATAGATGATGTCGTCGACGATGACGTCCGCCTTGAATCCCGGCACGGTATTGGGAGCGTCCGGGAAACCGGCGAAGCGCGCGGATGTTGTTGGCGAAGCCGACCTCGCCGGTGTTGGCGGTGGCAAACCCTAGCCGTGCCTTGGGCGCCATATCGTGGACGATCTGCAGCATGGCGCGGCCTTCGTCGGTGCCGTCGGGGTAATCTTCGAGGACTACGACGGGCTGGTCTGTTCACCGGATTACCTGGCCCGGGGAGGTCGCCAGATGCAACGTCGTCTGCCGCACGGATGTCCAGCTGAACTCGTGTCGTAGCTGTCCGACATGACGCCGACCGTGATGCCGGTGCCATCGACGCCCGTGATCTTGTCGACGCGGTGCTGCACGATACCCTGGCTGGTCACAGCCCCAACGTTGGTTACCCTTGGGCTGGCGGGAACCACGGCGAGCACGCCTGTCTTGCCCGCAACTCTTGCCAGCGCATCGGTCGAGACATAGGCCTCGATGACGCCCGCGCGGTACTTCAGGTCTGTTGCCGACACCTTGACGCCGGCCATGCCCTTGAGGCCCTGCAGAAAGGTGGCGGCCGGCACCTTGCCGTCTAGAGTGATGCGTACCAGCGGACTACCGGCCGCGTCCGTGATCATCGGGTGAGTCAACTCGACCACGCCGTCCCCGACCCTGCGCCTGGGCCACGGATCGCGCACCGCGCGCCGGCGAGGCCAGCTGCTCCAGTCCTCCGCCGAGATTCCGCTGGCCGGGCTTGGCCTCGACCAGCGGTGGCGACAGCGCCAGCGCGACGAGCGCGAGCCCCAGCATTCCGAACCGGCTGGTTCGACCTTGCGACACGGTTGCATGAACGTGATTTCGCATCAACATACTCCCCAATTGTTACTTTTTTCGGCGGCGTCCCGATCCGCCGCAGGTTCCCAGGTCGTCGCGCGGCATTGACCAAGCGTTGAAGCCACTGCCTACATCTCTTCGAGCCTGAGTGTGCACGCGGGCATCGGTGAGATGCAACATCATGCAACTTGACATAACTCACCCGCGTACTCGCACGATGTACTCGCAACGGCGATCGGTCTACGACGTCCGCCATGCGGTCCATCGCTTGCGCAGACGACTCCGCCACGGGCAGCTCTTCCCGCGGCTCGTCTTGGTGTCCTCGAACGGGTGGTCCAGTGGCGCCGCTGCGATGACGATGGTGTCTCGGTCCAGACGCGAAACAGCCATGTACGGGGCCTCAATCCGTGGTCTGGGACAACTCCGCCAACCAATCCCTCGGCCGCAGAAAATCCTTGTACAGCCGCTCTTCCGGCGTGCCTGGCTCCGGCTTGTAGTCGTATTCCCACCGCACCAGCGGCGGCAGCGACATCAATATCGATTCGATGCGGCCGCCCGTCTGCAGCCCGAAGATCGTTCCCCGGTCATAGACCAGGTTGAATTCAACATAACGTCCCCGGCGGTACAGCTGGAAGTTCCGTTCGCGCTCGCCGTAAGGCGTGTCCTTGCGCTTCTCGACGATCGGCAGGTAGGCCGGCACGTAGCTGATCGCCCACGCTGCGCATGAACGCGAACGACTTTTCGAAGCCCCCCTCATTGAGGTCGTCGAAGAACAGGCCGCCCGCGCCGCGCGTCTCGTTGCGGTGCTTCAGGTAGAAGTAGCGGTCGCACCAGTCCTTGTACTTTGCGTACACGTCGGGGCCGAACGGGTCGCAGGCCGCTTTCGACGTGCGGTGCCAGTGCAGCACGTCCTCGTCGAACGGGTAATACGGCGTGAGGTCGAAGCCGCCGCCGAACCACCAGGCCGCGGGCAGGCCGTCCTTGATCGCCATGAAGAAGCGAACGTTGGCGTGCGACGTCGGCACGTAGGGATTGCGTGGATGGATGACGAGCGACACGCCCGTCGCCTCGAAGCTCGCGCCTTCCAGTTCGGGTCGCTGCGCCGTGGCGGAGGCGGGCAGCTTGCCGCCCATCACGTGCGAGAAATTGATGCCGGCCTGCTCGAACACGGCGCCTTCGCGCAGCACGCGCGATTCGCCGCCGCCGCCTTCCGGACGCTGCCAGCTGTCGCGGCGGAAGGTCGCGCCGCCGTCCGCCTGCTGCAGGGCCGTCGTGATGCGGTCGTGCAGGTCGCGCAGGTACGCGATGACGACGGACGTCGATGGTGTGCCGGTGCTCATCCCGTCATCCTCAGGCGGTCTTTTTCGCCGGTGCCTTCTTCTTTGCAGCGGCCTTCTTTTTCGGCGCCGCCTTTTTCTTTACCGCGGTCTTCTTCTTCGGCTTCGCGGCGACTTCGGCGTCGGCCGCCTTCGCAGCCGTCTTGCCCGTGGTCTTCGCGGCCGTCTTGCGACCCCAGCGATTCGTGCCGCGCTCCGGCGCCACCGCGAGCAGCGCCTGGCACTCTTCCAGCGTCAGCGATTTCGGGTCGCGATCCTTCGGGATCTTGGCGTTCTTCTTGCTGTCGGTGATGTACGGGCCGTAGCGGCCGTTCAGCACCTGGATGCCGGTGTCGCCGAATTCCTGGATGATGCGGTTCGCCTCGATCGTCTGCTTTTCACGGACGATCTCGAGCGCGCGCTCGAGCGTGACCGTGTACGGATCGTCTTCCTTCTTGAGCGACGCGTATTTCTTGGAGCCGTACTGCACGTACGGGCCGAAACGACCGACCGCCACCTTGATCGGGTAGCCGTCATCCCAGGTGCCCAGCGTGCGCGGCAGCTGGAACAGTTCGAGCGCCAGCTCGAGCGTGAGGTCGTCCATGCGCTGGCCCGGCTTCAGGCTCGCGAACCTGGGCTTTTCTTCGTCTTCGCGTGTGCCGATCTGTGCAAACGCGCCGAAGCGGCCATAACGCACGCTCACGGGGCGGCCTGAGACCGGGTCGATGCCGAGCGGGCGTTCCATCGCGACGTCCGAACGCGTGACGTTCTCGGTGACGTCGTCGACCTGCTTCTTGAGGTCGTCCCAGAAGCGCTCGAGCATCGGCAGCCAGTCTTCTTCGCCGCGCGAGATGTTGTCGAGCTCGTCTTCCATCGCGGCGGTGAAGCCGTAGTCGACGTAGCGCTCAAAATTTCCCGTGAGGAAGCGACTGACGATCTTGCCGAGGTCCGTCGGGATGAAGCGCTTGTTCACCAGTTCGCAGTACTTCTTGTAGAGCAGCGTCTGGATGATGCTGGCGTACGTCGAAGGGCGGCCGATGCCGTGCTCTTCGAGCGCCTTGACCAGGCTCGCTTCGGAGTAGCGCGGCGGCGGTTCAGTGAAGTGCTGCTCGGTGTCGATCGCGAGCAACCGCACCTTGTCGCCTATCTCCAGCGCAGGGAGCAGCCGGTTCTCATCGTCGTCCGGGTTGAGCGACACGTCGTCGAAACTCTCGCGGTAGACCGCGAGGAATCCCGGCGACAACAGCGTCGAACCGTTGGCGCGGAACGTGTTGCCCGAGCCCGCGGCGAGATCGACGGCGACCGTGTCGAACACGGCGGCTTCCATCTGGCTGGCGACGGCGCGGCGCCAGATCAGCGTGTAGAGCTTGTGCTCGTCAGCTTCGATCTTGCCGGCGAGTTCCTCGGGCGTGCGTGCAGCCGACGTCGGTCGCACGCCTTCGTGCGCTTCCTGCGCGTTCTTCGATTTCGTCTTGTAGACGCGCGGCGCGTCGGGCAGTGCGGCAGCGCCATAGAGCTTGCCGATGACGCTGCGGATCTCGCTGATTGCATCTGCGCCGAGGCTCACCGAGTCCGTACGCATGTAGGTGATGAGACCGACCGGGCCTTCGCCGAAGTCGACGCCTTCATACAGGCGCTGTGCAAGGCGCATCGTGCGCTGCGCGCCGAAACCGAGCTTGCGCGCGGCCTCCTGCTGCAGCGTTGAAGTCGTGAAAGGTGGCGAGGGGTTGCGCCGGCGCTGCTTCTTCTCGACGTTCGCGACGACCAGGGTGCCTTGCGCATCGCGCTCGAGCTTCTGCTTGGCCGCCTCCGCTCCGCCTGCGTCCGTGACACTGAACTGCTCGACCTTCTTGCCGCCGAGCTGCGTCAGCTTGGCCGTGAAATTCGCGGCGTCCTTCGCCGCCTGCGCGTCGATGGACCAGTATTCGCGCGGCTTGAACGCCAGGATCTCTTCCTCGCGCTCGCAGATCATGCGCAATGCCGGGCTCTGCACGCGGCCCGCCGAGGCGCCCGACAGGCCTGCCTTCTTCCACAGCAGCGGCGACAGGTTGAAGCCGACGAGGAAATCGAGCGCGCGGCGGGCGAGGTAGGCTTTCACCAGCTCATCGGCGATTTCGCGCGGGTTGTCGACGGCTTCCTGCACCGCTTTCTTCGTGATTTCGTAGAAGACGCTGCGATGGACGGTCTTGCCCTCGAGCGCACCCGCTTCCGTCAGCAGCTGCTGCAGGTGCCAGGAGATCGCCTCTCCTTCGCGGTCAGGGTCGGTCGACAGATAGAGCGCGTCGGCCTTCTTCACGGCGCGCGTGATCGCATCGACGTGCTTCTTGTTCTTTTCGATCAGCTCCCAGCGCATCGCGAACTGACGCGTGGGGTCGACGGCGCCCTCCTTGGGCACGAGATCGCGCACGTGGCCATAGGACGCCATCACCTCGAAGTCCTTGCCCAGGTACTTCTTGATGGTCTTGGCCTTGGCCGGCGACTCGACGATGACTAGATTCTTGGTCATGTCCCTCAAAAAAACATGCCGCGGTGGTCCGCGGCAGACGAAGAAGAAAGGGGTTAGGGGATAGGGGTTAGGGGATAGTCGGAATGCCCGAGGTGCGCCGCACCTTCTTGCTAACCCCTATCCCCTAACCCCTAACCCCTTCCTAATGGATCGCTCCGCTGCGGTCCTCGAACACCAGGTCTTCCATGCGGGAGAACGCGGTCTCCTGCCCGGGCTGGCTGAAGAGCACCATCAGCACGACCCACTTCAACTTGTCGATGTCGATCTCGTCGCCCTCGAGCGCCATCAGGCGATCGATGACCAGCTCGCGCTGCGTCGGCGACAGGATGCCCACCTGCTCGAGGTGCACCAGGTAGCCGCGGCAATCCGTGTCCAGCCGTGCCTGCTCGAGCGCGGCAAACACCCGGATCGCGCGGGACGTGGGCGTCGGATGCAGCCTGTCCGGGTCGGCCGCCAGCTCTTCCAGCCAGCACAACGCCCGTTCCACTTCCGACCCCGGGAAGCCGGCCTTCTCGAGCTCGAGCTTCAGGGTCTCGCGGTCGGGTTCGAAGCCGTCTTCCGTTTCCGCGTCGAAGTAGTTCTCGAACAGGTAAATAAGAATGTCGAGAACGCCTTCCTTCATCACACCTTCCCCGGCAACCGGCGGCTGAAACGACCGCCCGGCTGCTGTTGTACCCGGCCTTCGAGCTCGAGGATCAGCAGCATCGAGGCGACTGCACCGGCTTTCAGGCCCGTCCGGACCACGAGAATGTCGAGTCCAGCCGGCTCGAAGCCGAGCGCATCTAACAGGATTTCATACTCCTTGTCCAACGACGGGGCACGGAGATCAGCCCCGGCATGGGGGTTTTCCTGCGCTATCCGTTTCATTTCCCCGATGATCGGCTCAAGTTCGGCGAAAATATCGTCCACGCTCTCGACCAGTCGTGCACCCTGGCGCAACAGGCGGTGGCAGCCCCGGACCATCGGGTTGTGGATGGACCCAGGAATGGCAAAGACCTCGCGGCCCTGGTCCGCGGCGAGCCGAGCCGTGATCAGCGACCCGCTCTGCAGGGCCGCCTCGACCACGAGCGTCCCGACGGCCAGTCCGCTCAGGATCCTGTTGCGGCGCGGGAAGTTCTGCTTGAGGGGCGGGGTGCCGATGGGCAAGTCGGTAACGACGGCACCTTGCCGCTCGATGATCTCCTGCGCGAGCGCTGCGTTCTCCCGCGGATAGACCGCATCGAGCCCGCGACCCACCACGGCGACGGTGCGCGCGCCGGCCTTCAATGCGCCGCGATGTGCAGCGGCATCGATACCCAGCGCCAGGCCGCTGGTGATGGTGAGCCCCGCCTGCGCCAGGTGCAGCGCAAATTGCGTGGCGGTATCGCGACCGAGGGCGGTCGGATTGCGACTGCCGACGATCGCGAGTTGCGGCAGGCAGAGCGCCAGTGACGTCGCCTTCGACGTACAGCACCAGCGGTGCATCGGGAATCTGCGCCAGCAGTGGTGGGTACTCCGCCGAGCCCCAGGTGACGAGCGTTCGATTCGCGGCGGCCTGCAGCCAGCCGAGGTCGATTTCGATCGCCGCGTGGTCGGGCAGGAGCAAGGCCTGGATCGCGGCCCTGCCGAGTCCGATGGACGCGAGCGCCGAGCGTGATTCACGCGTGAGGTCGGCGGGCGACGCGCCCTGCGCCAGCCAGTCCTGCACCTGTCCGGCGTGCAGGCCCGGGGCGTGCGCAAGCGCCAGCCAGCGTTTCGGGTCGTCCATATGCAAAGAGCCTACCGGGCGTCATTGCCGGCAGGCTCCTGCAAAACTGGGCTGAACGCAGAGAACTGCGTTCAGCGTCGTGTCAGCGCGTGAAGTCGGTGCTGCCGCCTTCCCTGTGACCGTGCTGCGGAGCAGCGATGAAGTCGCCGACGTGGATGACCTGCCAGGACTGCATCACGAGACCGTAGCTCATGCGGTCATGAACGGTGAACAGCATGATCGTCCCGCTGCGCTCGTCCGGCAGCCGCACCTTGTCGTAGTTTGCGGTGTACGCCGACCAACCCTGGCGGTCGAACCGATCGCGGACCGTTTCGCCGCGGTAGAACGTGCCGAGCACGTTGCCCGGGACGAGCCCATGCTTCTTGCCCCGGTTGACCGCGACCACCTGGTACTTGCCGGCAACGTAGACACCGTCGACCACGGCAATGATCTGTCCGAGGATCGCCTGGTTCGACGGCGCCGATGGCACGAAATCCGCGCCGAGGTCGGCCTGCGCCAGGAACACCTTGTCGCCCTGCATGATTTCGCGGCCCGTTTCGAGCACGCTCATGTGCGTAAGCGGTTCCTCGCGGCTCATCTTGAAGATCGACGAGTCGCCCGGCACCACCGCGCCCGTCGACTGGATGACCTCGCCGAGGCCCGCGTAGTGGCCGATGTAGCCGAGCAGGTCGCCGTCGTCAGGATCGCGCAGCTCTTCGCCCACGGCCATGATGTTGTAGCGGGTGCCCGCCGCCGGGTTGTCGAGCCCACGTGCGTACACCTCGTTGGCCGTGGAGCCGACGATGTGCCGGTTGCGCATGCCGACGATGTACGGTTTGTGCCTGACTTCGTCCCGCGTGAGCAGGCCCGGCCGGCCGACGAAGTTCATCAGCAGGTCGTACGGGATCGCGCGGATCGCGCCGGTCAGGTCGGACGTTCGCACTTCCGGCGACAGCCGGGTGGAACCGGCCGATTCGAGCGAGACGCGCGGCTTGCCGTCGACATAGCTGAAATACAGCACGTCGCCGGGGTAGATCAGGTGCGGGTTGGCGATCGACGGATTGACGTACCAGATCTCTGGCCAGTACCAGGGTTCCTTGAGGTACATCGCGGAGATGTCCCACAGCGTGTCGCCTTTCTTCACGACATAACGCTCGGGCGCCGTCGGGGAGATCGGCACGGACATCGAGCGCCCCGCCTCCGCTTGCGCGAGGGCAGTCTGTGGTACGGCGGTTGCTGCACCAAGGCCGGTGACGGCAATGGCTAGCAGCAGCGCATGCATCCACTGCCTCGGGCGCAGCGATGTAGACGACTCAGATTGCAGGTTACGATCCATCCCTCTCTCCATCGGGTATCGGGGTCGCGACCGTCGCCTTATAATCCGGGCTGCCCGGCGGCTGCTGCCGACCACGTCTCAGTCGTGCCATTCCGCTGGCAGGCAACGGCTGTCCAACGGCCCGTTTTCGGTCATTAAATTCAAGCGTGGC
Organism: uncultured Gammaproteobacteria bacterium; assembly: GCA_963754535.1. Classification (GTDB taxonomy): domain Bacteria; phylum Pseudomonadota; class Gammaproteobacteria; order Steroidobacterales; family Steroidobacteraceae; genus RPQJ01. The sequence continues at coordinate 7,085 of CAVWGG010000020.1, read as the reverse complement.
TTAACTTTAGCAGTATTTCCAAAAGAATGGCGAAGCTCACCATCCTCGAATATCCAGACCCTCGACTGCGTACCAAAGCTGCGCCCGTCGAGCGCGTCGATGCCGGGCTTGTGCAGGTGATCGCCGACATGTTCGAGACCATGTATGCCGCCCCGGGCATTGGCCTTGCGGCCACGCAGGTCGATTTCCACCGGCGAGTCGTCGTGGTGGACGTCAGCGAGGACAAGTCGAAGCCGCTGGTCTTCATCAATCCGGAGATCATCGAGCGCTCGGGTTCACTCGAAATCGAGGAGGGCTGCCTGTCGGTGCCCGGTGTCTACGACACGCCGACCGCGCGTTCCGAGAAGATTCGCGTGCGCGCGCTCGGTCGCGACGGCGAGCCGTTCGAACTCGAGGCGGACGGCTTGCTCGCCATCTGCATCCAGCACGAGCTCGATCACCTCGACGGCAAGCTGTTCGTCGACTACCTCTCCGAACTCAAGCGCACCCGCATTCGCAAGAAGCTCGAGAAGGAAAAACGCAATCGACCGGCGACGGCCGACGGCGTCCGGACTCCCGCCCTCTGATGCAACCATTGCGCATCGTCTTTGCCGGCACGCCAGAGTTTTCGGTGCCGGCCCTGCAGGCATTGCACGATGCGGGTCACGCCATCGTCGCGGCCTACACGCAGCCCGACCGGCCGGCGGGTCGCGGCCGTGAAGTCGCGTCGAGTGCAGTGAAACAGCGGGCACTCGCGCTCGGCGTACCGGTCGAGCAGCCGCCCACGCTCAAGTCGCAGGACGCGCAACAGCGTCTTGCAGCGTACGCGCCCGACCTCATGGTCGTCGTGGCCTACGGGTTGATCCTGCCGCAGGCGGTGCTCGACATTCCACGGCTGGGTTGCCTCAACATCCACGGTTCGCTGTTGCCGCGCTGGCGCGGTGCGGCCCCGATCCAGCGCGCCGTGCTCGCGGGCGATGAGCGCACCGGCATCTCGATCATGTTGATGGATGCCGGGCTGGACACGGGGCCCGAGCTGTTGCGGCGCGAACTCACGATCGGACCGCGCGAGACGGGTGGCGAGCTGCACGACCGGCTCGCGCCGCTCGGCGCCCAGGCGATCGTGGAAGCGGTGCAGGGTTGGGCAGCAGGCTCTATCCAGGCGATACCGCAACCGGCCGCAGGCGCGACCTACGCAGCGAAGATCCGCAAGGACGAGGCGCGCATCGACTGGACGAAATCCGCCGACGAGATCGATCGCCAGGTGCGCGCATTCAATCCATGGCCCGTGGCGGAGACAAGTCTTGGCGGCGAGCAGGTGCGCATCTGGGAGGCGTGCCCGGTGACCGCGGAAAATGCCGCGGAGCCCCACGCCGCAGCGGGTACTGTCGTGAAGGCGCCGGCAGGGCGCATCGTCGTCGCCACCGGCGACGGCCTGCTCGAGTTGCTGACAGTGCAGTTTCCAGGCCGCAAGCCGCTCAAGGCCCGCGACATTCTCAATTCCAGGCCGTTGGGCGGCGAACGCTTCGGCGAGGTGATTTCATGAGCGCGCCCACAGGTCCGGCGGAAGTACGTGCGTCTGCGGCGATCATCGTCGCAGCCGTCATCGAAGAAGGGCGCTCGCTCGACGATGTCCTGGCCACCGAAAGCGACGAAGGCTCGGCGCGTGGACTGAAGCGCTCGCTGTGCTACGGAACCCTGCGCTGGCACGTGCGGCTGGCGGCGGTGCTCAATGCGCTGGCGACACGTTCGCCCGACCAGCTCCCGCCGCGACTGCGGGCACTGATCGAAATCGGCCTCTTCCAGCTGGTCTCCGGCGAGACGGCGGCGCATGCCGCCGTTTCAGAAACCGTGAGTGCCGCCAAGGTGCTCGGGTTCGAGAAGGCCGCCGGTTTCGTCAACGCGATCCTGCGGCGGTTCCAGCGTGAGCAGGCAGACATCCTGCACGCGATCGACCGCGACGTGGCATTGCGCACCGCGCACCCGCGCTGGTTCGTCGATGCGTTGCGCACGGACCGTGGCGAAGCCGCCCTGGCTGCGCTCGACGCCAACAATGCCCACCCGCCGCTGTGGGTGCGGGTGAACAGCATGCGTGGTGATGTGGCGTGGGCAAAAGGCGAGCTCGAGGCTGCGGGGTTCACGGTCACGCCACATCCGCTCGCGCGCGATGCACTGCAGGTGGCACCGCCCAGCGACGTGCGCTCGTTGCCGGGTTTCATGGATGGGCGCCTCTCGGTGCAGGACGCCGCGGCCCAACTGGCCACCGAACTGCTCGATCCGCGGGAAGGCGAGCGCATCCTGGATGCCTGCGCGGCCCCGGGCGGCAAGACCTGCCACGTGCTCGAGCGGACCAATGGCAATGCCGACGTCACGGCCCTCGACGTGTCCGAGCCGCGGCTGCAGCGAATCCGCGAAAACCTGGACCGGCTTGGGCTGTCGGCGAACCTGCTGGCGGCGGACGTCGAGAACGTCCGCGGCTGGTGGGACGGCCGACCCTACGACCGGGTCCTGCTGGACGTGCCGTGCTCGGCCACCGGGGTCATCCGGCGGCATCCCGACATCAAAATCCTGAGGCGAGCCAAGGACATCCCGGCGCTGGCCCGGAAGCAGTCCAACCTGTTGGCGGCAGCCTGGGGGGTGGTCAAGCCAGGTGGCCGCCTCCTGTACACCAGTTGTTCGGTGCTGGCAGCCGAAAATGAGCATGTCGTCGCCGCGTTCCTGGCCCGGACCCCCGGGGCCCGGGACCTGACACCCGAACTGACCGCGGGCTGGCCCGCCCGCCCGCCCGCGGCTGGCCCGGGATACCAGGTCCTGCCCGGCGAGACCGGCATGGACGGGTTCTATTATGCTTGCCTGAGCAAGCCGCTATGATTGTTGGAAATGAGCTACAGGTCCCTCTCCACATTGTGCAAATCGCCATTTTTGGCGAGGTGTGCCGTATGGCTGGCGCTGTGCTTTATTGCAACGGCGGGGCCGGTCGCGCACGCCGAGGATGAGTCGAAGCTGAAGATTCGCGAAGTCCGGGCTTCGCTCGACGAAGGCGTCCACGAACTCGACGCGAAAGTCGATCTCACGCTGCCGGAGGGCGCGCGCAAGGCCGTCGAGTCCGGCCTGACGCTGCGGCTCACCTACGAAATCACCGTCGATCGCGTGCGTCGCTACATGCCCGACGCCAGCGTCGCCGCGCTCGAGCAGCGCTACGAGGTGAGTTACCACGCGCTGAGCCAGCGCTACCTCGTCAAGAACCTCAACACCGCCGAGCAACAGGATTTCGGCTCACTGCAGGCCGCGCTCGATCACGTCTGCGATCTCCGCGGGCTGCCGGTGATCGACGCGGCACTCGTGACCGACGGGCCGGTCTATGAAGGACGCATACGAGCTGTCCTCGGGATGAACACTGCGCCCGACGTCTTCGGCTGGCTGCTGTTCTGGACCGACGACTGGAGCGCCGAGAGCGACTGGAAGCGATGGACGCTCCGACCCTGAGACGTGCCGCTGCGGCGGTGACCATGGGTCTCGGCGGCCTGCTCTGGCTTGCGGCCATTCTTTTCATGGCGCAGACCGCGCAGAACTCGGAACAGTTCAGCCGGCTGCATCCGTGGATCCTCGGGATCAACATCGCGGGCCTCGTCGTCCTGGTCGGCCTGCTGGGCATGAAGCTCACGCAACTGATCCGCGACTGGCGCGGGCACGTCATCGGCTCGCGGCTCAAGGCACGCATGGTGTGGATTTTCGGCGTGCTCGCGACGCTGCCGATCCTGCTGGTCTACTTCTTCGCGGTGCAGTTCCTGAGCAAGGGCATCGACAGCTGGTTCAACGTCGAGATCCGCAAGAGCCTCGACGACGCGCTGGTGCTGTCGCGCTCGGCGCTCGAGGTGCGGATGCGCGAGCACCTGGCGGATTCCGAAGCGATCGCCGAGGAAATCGGCATCGCCGGATCGACGAGGCCGGGACTGCTGGAGACGATGCGGCGTCAGGTCGGCGCGATCGAGCTGACGGTGGCGACGGAGTCGGGCCGTGTCATCTCCGTGAGCAAGGGACTGTCGTCGGACATCGTGCCGGAGGACGTGCCGGGCGAGGTGCTGCTGCAGGTGCGGCAGGGACAGCCCTTCGTGAGCCTCGAGCCGCAGCAGAATGGCGGCTACCTGATCCGCACGGCCGTGCCGATCGGTGAATTGCCCGAGTTCGGCGGCGAACGGCTGCTGCTCCAGTGCATGTACCCCGTCGCCGAGCGACTCGGTGCCCTCGCGGATACGGTGCAGGCCGCCTACCAGCAGTTCGGTGAAAAGGACTACCTGCGGCGGCCGCTCAAGGCGAGCTTCATCCTGACGCTGACCGTCGTGCTGCTGCTGTCGCTGCTCGGCGCGTGGTACGGCGCGATCTTCACGGCGCAGCGGCTCGTGCAGCCGATCCAGGACCTCGTGCAGGGCACGCGCGCGGTGGCGCAGGGCGACCTCGACACGAAACTGCCCCTCACGTCGCACGACGAGATGGGTTTCCTCGTGCACTCGTTCAACGACATGACGAAGCGCCTGCGGCATGCCCGCGAAGACCAGCGGCGCGCGCAACAGGCGGCGGAAACCGAGCGTGCCAACCTCGCGGTGATCCTGGCGCGCCTGTCGACGGGCGTGATTTCACTCGAACCCGACTGGCGCGTGCGCACGGCGAACCGTGCCGCGGCGATGATCCTGGGTGAAGACATCGAAACGCGCGTCGGCACGCCGTTCGGCACCGCCGGCGCAGCGTCGCAGGGCCTGGCCCGTCAGTTCGCCGCCGCCTGCCAGCAGCGTTTCGCGGAGGGCGCCGTCGAATGGCGCGAGCAGTTCACGTTCCAGACGGGCGCCGGGCGCCGCATCCTGATGTGCGCGTGCACGCCGCTGCCGGTCGAAGGCGACGCGCCGGGCGGCTACGTGCTCGTGTTCGACGACATCACCGTGATGCTGCAGGCGCAGCGCGAAGCCGCATGGGGTGAAGTGGCGCGCCGTCTCGCGCACGAGATCAAGAACCCGCTCACGCCGATCCGCCTCTCCGCCGAGCGCCTGCGGCACAAGCTGCTGCCGGGCATGACCGATCCGAAGGACGTGCAGATGCTCGAGCGCGCGACCGAGACGATCGTGCAGCAGGTCGAGGCGATGAAGGAAATGGTCAACGCGTTCAGCGAATACGCGCGTGCGCCGCAGCTCGAGATGGCCACGGTCGACGTCAACAAGATGGTGACCGAGGTCAGCGACCTCTACCGTGCCCAGGGAGCGATTCGCGGCGTGCGCCTGAAAGTCGACCTCGATTCCGCGATCGATACCGTGCTCGCCGACCCCGGCCGCCTGCGACAGCTGCTGAACAACCTGCTCACGAACGCCGTCGAGGCGCTCGAAGGGCAGCCCGATGGCGCGATCGCTGTTTCCACGCGGCGTGTCGTGCGCGGCGAATCCGAGGTGGCGCGCATCACGGTGGAGGACAATGGGCCCGGTTTCCAGCGCGAGCTGATCGGACAGGTGTTCGATCCGTACGTGACCACCAAGGCCAAGGGCACGGGACTGGGACTCGCCATCGTCCGCAAGATCGTGGAAGAACACGGCGGGCACATCGAGGCCGACAATCGCGCCGCCGGCGGCGCACAGGTTCGAATCGATCTGCCGCTGCATGAAGCAGCGGCGGACACAGCGCATCGGCGCGGCAGAACAGAGCCAAGGAGAGAACGCGCATGACCAACGCGCGGATACTCGTCGTCGACGACGAGAACGACATCCGTGAACTCGTCCGGGAGATTCTTTCGGAGGAGGGCTACACGGTCGAAACCGCGGGGAATGCCGCCGAGGCGCGCGCTGCTTGCGCACTGCAGGCGCCGGACCTCGTCTTGCTCGACATCTGGATGCCCGACACGGACGGGATCAGCCTGTTGCGCGAGTGGCAGCAGACGCAGGCGCTCACGGCGCCGGTCGTGATGATGTCCGGGCACGGCACTGTCGAAACTGCCGTCGAAGCCACGCGGCTCGGCGCCATCGACTACGTCGAGAAGCCGCTGTCGCTGACCAAGCTGCTGCGAACCGTCGAGCGCGCGCTCGACGAAGGCAAGCGCAGGCAGCGGGTCACGCGCACGCTCGTGCCGCCGCTGATCGCGCCGGTGGGCCGCAGCCGCCTGATGCGCGACCTGCGCGAGAAGGTCAAGCAGATTGCGCCGCACGAGGCGCCGGTGCTCGTGCTCGGCGAGCCGGGCACGGGTCGCGAAGCGTTCGCCCGTTACATTCACGCGTTGAGTGCCCGTTCCTCCGGCCCGTTCGTCACGCTGGTCGCGGGAGCGCTCACCGAGGGCAACGTCGAAGACGTATTGCTCGGCGTCGAGAACGCCAGCGGCGTGACTGCGGGCCTGCTCGAGCAGTCGCAGGGTGGCGTGCTGTTCATCAACGGACTCGAGGACTTGCCGCCGGGCGCGCAGCGCCTGCTGCTTGCCGTGCTCGAGTCCGGCGCGTTCCAGCGCAAGGGCGGACGCACGCCGCTGCGGTTTGACGTGCGCATCCTCTCGTCCGCGCAGCCTGGCTTCGAAACGCGCGGTCCGGTGCCGTTCCGCCTGGACCTGCTCTCGAACCTGAACGTGCTGACGCTGCGGATTCCGCCGCTGCGCGAATACGCCGAGGACGTGCCGGAGCTGCTGCGCTATTACGTCGACCGACTCGTCGACGACGAGCGCCTGCCGTTCCGGCGTTTCGGCGTCGCGTCGCAGAATCGCCTGCGCAACTACCCGTGGCCCGGCAACATCCGCGAGCTCAAGAACCTGGTGCAGCGCCTGCTGATCCAGGGTGGCCCCGAGGAAATCCGTCTCGAGGAAATCGAGCGCGAAATTTCCTCGCAGTCACCGGTCGACGAGCCGCTGGTCAAGCAGGACCTGCTGTCGCTGCCGCTGCGCGAAGCCCGCGAGCATTTCGAACGTGCCTACCTCACGCAGCAACTGCAGCTCTGCAACGGCAAGGTCGGCCAGCTCGCGAAGCGCGTGGGCATGGAGCGCACTCACCTTTACCGCAAGCTCAGGTCGCTGGGAGTCGATTTCCGCCAGTCGGAAGAGTGAGGGCTCAGGAAGGGGTTAGGGGATAGGGGTTGGGGGTTAGTCGGAG
>CAVWGG010000019.1:0-28681 GCA_963754535.1 uncultured Gammaproteobacteria bacterium | reverse complement strand
CGTTATTCCCCGTTGACCGTCTGCTTTGGGCGCACCGCACCCACTGCATCGAGCTTCGAAAACACAGCACCGTGATGGCGCCATGGAAGTTGCTCGTGGCGATGCATATGCAGCGGGTCGTACGGTGTGCGCTTGCCGACGATTCATGCGCCGTGCGAGTTCCCGTGCTTTGACGGGAAGTCGCTCAGGCGCGTTCGATCAGGTGGTTGATCCGGGGCCTTGCCGAGAGCGCGTGTCTGCCTTTCCAAGCTCTGGGCAAGGCCCCGGATCAACCGCCCTCACCAACCATCCCTGGGTCGAAATTCCCCGCGCTAGCGCACCGGGAAATCAGCCATGGCCTGTGCGACGGCCTGGTTGATGGCGGCGGGTTCGAGGCTGCCCTTGGTCATCTTGCCGGACACGCGGCCCTGCCAGACTTCGGCATTGCGGGCCGTGTCGATGGCGTGCACGACGAGCGTGCCCTCGGTGAAATTGCGGATGCTCGGGCTGCCTACGTTGACCGAGCCGCCCACGTTGCCGCCCCAACTACCGACGCCGATGCCGATGCGCACCGGGTTGTTCTCGATCTTGTCGGCGCTTGCGGTCTCGTAGGCGATGCGCAGGTCCGGCGTCGTGCCGGCAGGCGCCTCGACGTAGCCCTTGCGCTGCATCACGTCGACGATGGCGGCGCGGATGTTCGCGTCGAGTAACTTGAGCGGCGCGTCACCCGCGTCCACCGTGCCGCCAGCGGTCCAGCCGAACGTCTTGAAGTTCGTGAAATCGACGCTCGGGTCCCGCATGGTCTCGGGCTGCGGTGGCGGCGAAGCGCAGCCCACGGCCAGGCTGGCCAACGCTGCGGCAACGAAGGCGGCACGGACGAGACGCACGAACATCGGCTTACTTCGCCTGGTTGACCAGGTATTCCACGGCGTTAATGACCGACTGGTCGCTCAGGTCGGTGCGGCCACCCTTCGGCGGCATGTAGCCGGCCTTGCCCTGGAAGCCCTCGAGCGCATGCTTGTTCAGCAGGTCCATGCCTTGCGCGATGCGTGGCGCCCAGGCGGCCTTGTCACCCGTCTTGGGCGCGCCCGCGACGGCGGCGCCATGACAGGCCGTGCAAACCTGCTGGTAAACCTGCTCGCCCGGGAGGTCGACAGCCGCGGCCGTCGGGGCGGCCACTGGCGGTGCCAGCGCCGTGTTGTCCTGGCCTGCGACAGCGACGCGAGCAACGGGCGCGATGCGCGCGATGGTTTCCTCGACCTTGCGCGGGTCCTCGTTATGGAACTGCTTCGCGGTCCGGTCGGAGATCATGCCCGCGAGCACGATCAGGCCGATCGTGATGGCGGCGAGAATGCCGATGATCAGCATGAAGGTGTCGAAAAATTTGCGATCGTGCTCAGCACTCACGGTCGAACTCCGGACGGCAGGGGAACAGGGTCGCGAAGTATAGCGTGGCAAGTCGGGCGCCGCGCCAGCGGCGGTCCCCCCGGGCCGTGCTCAGCCAGCCGTGGGGGCGAGGTCCCGGAACCCGACCATCCTGCCGGCATCCTCGTCCCACAGCTTGAGCCGGGCGCAGCGCAGGCTGGACATGAACGTCAGCCGGTGCGCCGCCTGGAGCCGCGAGCAGTCCGCGAAACAGGCGCGCAGGTGGTAATTCGGCACGCGCGCCGACAGGTGGTGGATGTGGTGGTAGCCGATGTTGCCGGTGAACCAGTGCACCACGCGCGGCAGGTCGTAGAAGGAGCTGCCGCCGATGGCCGCGGCCTCCGCCGTCCACGCCGGCTCGCGTGCCCAGTACGTGTGTTCATACTGGTGCTGCACGTAGAACAGCCAGACACCGGCGGCGCCGGCGATGATCATCAAGGGCAGGTGCAGCAGCAGCACGGTTTTCCAGCCGAAAATCAGGCACAGCGCCGTGCCGGCCGCGAGCAGCGCGACATCGTTCCAGAGTGCGCTGGACCATTCCTTGCGCCAGCTCAGAGGCAGGTCGAAGGGCACGCGGTGCTTGATCACGAACTGGTAGAGCGGCCCGATCCCGAGCAGCACTGGCATGCTCCGGTAGAGGCGGTAGCGCGCCCGTCCCCACCTGCCCCGCGACTGGTATTCGCGCACCGTCAGGGTCTCGATGTCGCCGAGCTGGCGCCGGTCGAGGTTCCCTGACGTGGCGTGGTGGATCGCGTGGGTCTTGCGCCAGTAAGAGTATGGAAACAGCGTGATGACGCCGAGTAGGGCGCCCAGCCGATGGTTGAGGGTCGCTCGCCCGAAGAAAGAGCCGTGCCCGCAATCGTGCTGGATGATGAACAGCCGGATGTAAAGCCCCGCCAAAGGCAACACCAGCAGCAGTGACCAGCCGCCGCTCCGTTCCAGGGTAGCTGCGATCACCGCCCACAGCAGCGCGAAGGGCAGCAACGTCGTTGCGACCTGCCACCAGGCCCGGCGATGGTTCGCCTTGGCGTAAGGGGTGATCAGCTGGCGGAGCGTGGTGGTCGCGGGCGAGGGAGCGTCTGGTGTCATGACGGCCGCAGGATAGCCCACGGCGCAACCCGGCAGGTTACTCAGTGGCCGGTCATAAATGGACGCGCAGGGGTCCCGGGGCTATGATTCCGGCCCCTTTCCGGGGCCAGCCACGCGCCCGTAGCTCAGCTGGATAGAGTGTCGCCCTCCGAAGGCGAAGGTCACTGGTTCGAATCCAGTCGGGCGCGCCATTCCTCAGCCGAGTTCGATGGGTACGAAGACCCGGGCGTCGCCGCGTTGAACCAACAGGGCGACATGGCTCTTCGACCCGGACACCACCGACCGGAGTTGCTCGACGCTCTTCACGGACGTGCCGTTGGCGGCGATGACGATATCGCCTGGCCGCACGCCTGCCTCCGCGGCGGCGCCGTCGACGTCTTCAACGACAAGGCCGTCGCTCAACTCCGTCTGCTGCTTCTCCTCTGGGGAAAGCGGCCGCACCATCATGCCGAGACGCCCGGCGGCGGTGCTGTCGGCATCGGCCGCAACGACCTCACCCTCGGTCGTCTGGCCGAGCTTGACGCTGACCTCGCGGGTCGCCCGGTCGCGCCAAACCTGCACGGCCACGGCCTTGCCCGGATCAGTGGCCGCGACGGCCGACGGCAGTTGTCCGGCGGAATCGATCGCTTGCCCGTCGAACGCGAGGATGACATCGCCTTCGCGCAGTCCGGCCTTCGCGGCCGGGCCGCCCTTTTCCACGCTGGAAACGAGCGCACCGCGCGGCACGTCTAGACCGAACGACTCAGCCAGCGCCTGGTCCACGTCCTGGATGCCGACGCCGAGCTTGCCGCGCGTCACGTGCCCCTGCGTCTGCAACTGCTTGCCGACGTTCATCGCGACATCGATCGGAATCGCAAACGACAGGCCCTGGTAACCGCCGGAGCGGCTGTAGATCTGCGAGTTGATGCCGACCACTTCGCCACGCAGGTTGAAGAGTGGCCCGCCGGAATTGCCCGGGTTGACCGCGACGTCGGTCTGGATGAACGGGACGTACGTGTCGTCCGGCAGGCTGCGCCCCTTGGCGCTGACGATGCCGGCGGTGACGGTGTTTTCCAGGCCGAACGGCGACCCGATGGCCACGACCCACTCGCCGACCTGCAGTTTCCGCGGGTCACCGAGCTTGGTGACCGGCAGGTCGTGCGCGTCGATCTTCAGCACGGCAACGTCGCTCTTCGCGTCCGAGCCGATCACGCGGGCCTCGAACTCGCGACGGTCCGTGAGCTTGACGGTCACCTTCTGCGCGCCGTCCACGACGTGGGCATTGGTGAGGATGACGCCGTCCGCGCTGACGATGAACCCGGATCCCTCACCGCGCACCGGCGCGCCGTTGCCGGGCTGCATGAACTGGAACATGGGGTTGTCCTGATCCATGCCCGGCGGCAGGCGGCCATGCCCCCCCGTCTTCACGACGGAGCGGACGCTGACGTTCACCACGGCGGGCCCATAGGCCTGCACCAGTGGCCGGAAATCAGGCAGGCCCGTTGCGACCGGCGCAGCGCTGGGCGCGGGTACGCTGGCCACGACGGCGGCTGTCCCCGCGGCCTTGGCGGGGTGGCCGGAACCGTACAGGTAGAGCGCGCTGGCCGGCAGCGCAACGACGGCTGCGCCGAGGGAGGCTGCGAGCAGCGGATGACGAATCATGGCGCGGGTCTTCACGAGGTTCACTCCTTCAAGCGATAAGCCGCGGAACGGGCCGCGGAGCCCGGGAGTAATCGTGGACCGAGTGACTTAGGGCAGACTTAAGGCGGATCGAGCGCGGAGAACTCGACGTTCACTCGCAGCCCGCGTCCATCTGGGCCCTCGCCGAGGCGGACGTGCGCATGGTGATGCTCAGCGATCGAGCGCACCAGCGCCAAGCCGATTCCGCTGCCGGGTGAGGCCGTGCCAGGCACGCGATGGAAGCGATCAAATACCCGTTCGCGCTCTGGCGGCGGGATTCCAGGACCGCCATCGGCGACGATCAACACGGCGCTCGGCTGGACGCCGTCCCGACGTTCCACGGACACGTCAACCTGGCCGCCTGCGGGCGAGTAGCGAATGGCGTTGTCGAGCAGGTTGCGGATCAGCACGCGCAGCGCTTCCCGATCCCCGGCGACATGGACCGCATCCGCCCGCTCCATGCCGAGGTCGATGCCGCGCTTGTCCGCCAGGGGCAGCATCTCCTCGATGACCTCCCGGGCCACCTCCGGCAAGGCCACGGGTTCGTGCTCGCGGTTGCCGTCACGCTCCTCGCGCGCCAACGCCAGCAACTGCTCGACCAGGCGGGCGGCCCGCGCCACGCCGGCTTCGAGCCGCTGCACGGCGTCGTCGTATCCGCCACCGGCGGCCTCGGCCCGCAGCGACTGCACCTGCAGGTCGAGCGCGGTCAACGGCGTGCGCAACTCGTGGGCCGCATCGGCAATGAACGAGCGTTCGCGCTCGACCGACTCCTTGAGCCGTGCCAGCAGATCGTTCAACGCCGTCGCGACCGGCCGGATCTCATCCGGCAATCCCACGTCATCCAGCGGATCGAGTGCGCCGCGCTTGCGGCTGCGCAGGACATCGGCAAAGCGGCGCACCGGGCGCATCGCACGCCCGACGATCCAGACCACCAGCAACGCCAGCGCCGGCAACAGGAACGCGAACGGCGCAATCGTCCGCAGCGCGAGGTGCGCTGCTCGCCGTTCGCGGATGTTCATCGGTTGCGCGACCTGGATGACACGCCCGTTCGCCTCGACGCCGAACACGCGCCAGCGGCCGTTGGGCGTGGCCACCGTCGATAGTCCGAGCTTCGTCAATCCAGGCAGCACGGCATGGGGACGCGACAGGTACACCCGCACGCCGTCCAGCGTCCACACCTGCACCACGAAGTCGTAGTCGGGTATTTCCTGCGGCAAGCCGGGTGTGGGTGAGAAGCCGTACGCCTGGTCGCGCAGCAGCAGCGCGGTCTCGCGCAGGTGGTCGTCGAAGAACGCGTTGGCCTCGGTCAGCGCATTGCGATAACTCACCCAGGCGCCCGCCGTGCCGACCAGGGCCACGGCACCGAGCAACCAGGCCAGCAGCTTGTTGCGCAGCGAGTTCATGGCGCCGCCGGGGCGACGCGGTAGCCGACGCCGCGGACGTTGCGGATGAAATCGGCGCCGAGTTTGCGGCGCAGGGTATGCAAGTGCACCTCGACCACGTTGCTCTCGACTTCCTCGCCCCACCCGTAGAGCCGCTCTTCGAGTTGCGCACGCGACAGGATCCGTCCGGGGTGCTCGAGCAGCGCCTGCAGCAGGGCGAACTCGCGCGGCGACAGCGCCACCAGCTCACCGTTGCGCCGGACCTCGCGAGTCGCTGGGTCCAGCGCAACCTCGCCATGCTCGATGGCTGCCTGGGCGCGCCCGCCCTTGCGACGGGTCACGGCGCGGATCCTGGCGGCGAGTTCGGCCAGGTCGAAAGGCTTGACGACGTAGTCGTCGGCGCCGGCGTCGAGGCCGTCGACACGGTCGGTGATCGCATCCCTGGCCGTCAGCACCAGCACCGGCAGTATCGAGCCGCGCTCGCGCAGGCGGCGCAGGACATCGAGGCCTGCCCTGCGCGGCAGGCCGAGATCGAGCAGGCAGGCATCGTAGGCTTCAGCCAGCAGCGCCTGTTCGGCGGCAACGCCATCGCGGACCCAGTCCACGGCAAACCCCTGCCGCCGCAGACCGGCACGCACCGCCTCACCGATCATGTTGTCGTCTTCCGCCAGGAGCAGTCGCACGGCCGGATCCTCAGCTTTGCTGCGTGTGACCCCGCGACGCGGTCAGGCGTTCGCTGCTTCGATGCGCTTCTCCGCCGCTTCCAGCAGCGTCACGAAGCGCGGGTCACCCCGTATCGGGTCCATGTCCGGGTCGGCATTGATCCAGGCCATCTGCTCGCGCCCGCCGACGCGGAACACGGGGCCCAGCATGTCGAGCGCCATGTCGTGATCCTTGAGTCCGACGATCAGGTCGCACGCCAGGTTGTAACGCATGCCGAGATTGTCAGGGTCGATCAGCACGGCGCGTCGAGCCCACTCCCTGGCCCGCTCGGGCTCGCCCAGGATCAGCAACGCGCTGAACAGCGCCGCCATCGCTGACCCGTTGTCCGCATCCTTTGCCACGGCCTTTTCGGCTCGCTCGAGGGTCCGCTGCGCCGTGCGCTGCAGCGCAGCCGCATCGCCCAATGCCGAGTAGCAGGTGATCAGCAGGCCACCGCAGGAAATGTCGGTCTCGACTTCCGTGAATACCTTTTCGAAGTGCGTCGTCGCGTCGCGCAGCCTGCGCTCGTGCATGGCGAGCCGGCCGGCCTCCCGGTGCACATCGACCGACTGCGGATCGAGCCGCAATGCCGTCGCAATCGCGGCCAGGGCGCCTGGATAGTCGCCCTGGGATGCCAGCACACCGGCCTTCGCCGCGTGCGCCTCGGCCAGGTTGCCATCCAGTTCGAGCGCGCGCCGGGCTGCGTCGAAACCATCGTCGCCCGTGCTCGTGGCGTACAGCCGATTGCGCTGCGCGCTGGCCATGAGCGCCCACGCACGGGCGTAATCCGGGTCGAGGTCGATCGCCGCCCGGGACAGGCGGATGACGGTGTCGCTCTTGCGGATGTCGCTCAACTGGCCGCTGGCGTAATGCTGTCGCGCCATCAGGTACAGGTTGTAGGCCTGCAGGTTCGTCGTCCCGCGCTGCTCGATCGCCTTCTTTTCCTCCGGCAACAGCTTGAGCTTAAGCGCCGTGACGATGGCTTCCGAAATCTCGTCCTGGAGGGCGAAGATGTCGTTCAGGTCACGGTCGTAGCGCTCGGCCCAGAGATGGTTGTCGCTCGACGCTTCGATCAGCTGGGCGGTGATGCGAACACGACCGCCGGCCCGGCGCACGCTGCCCTCGAGCACGTGCGTGACCTTCAGTTGCTTTGCGACCTGCGGCAGGTCGACGTGCTTGCCCTTGAAGGTGAACGCGGTGTTACGCGAGACGACGGCCAGCGCGGACACCTTGCTCAGGTCCGTGATGATGTCCTCGCTGATGCCGTCGCTGAAGTACTCCTGCTCGAGATCGCCACTCATGTTCGAGAACGGCAGCACGCAGATCGAAACGCGTGCTCGGGCCGGCGTCGCCGACGCCATGGTTGCGGCGGCGCCAGCAGCGCCCGCGGTCGCCTTGCGTTGGCGCGCAATCATCGACTCGAGGGCCCGTGAAAGGTCCTGGAACGCTGCACTGGCCGGATCCTCACCCCACTGGTCGAGGTCAATGGTGTGGATCGCGCGCACGTCCATCGGCAACCGGGCTGCATCGAACCGCACGGGCACGAGGATGTTGCGGTCCGCGGCCTCCCGGGCTTCCCCTCGCACCCAGCGGGAGCCGACCGAGGTTGCGGTCCAGACCACCACTACTGCTGCTGCCGCGAGCAGTTCGGCTTCAATCTGGTCGTCGAACTGCTGCCCGGCGTCAATCTCGGGGTCCCACCAGGCTGACCAGCCGCGGGCTTCAATGGCGGCCACGAGGGGTGCAACGCGAGCCTTGTCGCTGCGGGCATACGAAATGAAAACGTCAGCCATGCGCCAGTCTTCTCCGGACGGCTCAATCCCTGCGGGCCGCTAGCTTACCGCGGAATCGCGGATATACCCGCCCCCGCGCTGGGTGCGGCCGCTCCCGCTGGAGCGGGCGGAGCGGGCAACTCAGGTCATTGCCTTGACGACATAACCGCCGGATTTCTCGTCCTTTTCCAGCTCGATGAGCTTGCGGTCGCGCGCTTCCTCGAGCAGCTGGTTGAAGCTGCGGAAGCCGTGGTAGCTCTCGTTGAATCCCGGGCGCTGGCGCTTCAGCGTCTGCTTGATCATCGAGCCCCAGATCTTCTCATCGGCTTCGCGTTCGTCCGCCAGCGCCTCGATCGTGGCGAGCACCTGGTCGAAAGCTTCCTGTTTCTTCTCGTCGTCCGACTTGGCGCGGGACGGCGCCTTGCGGGCCGGCTCGGCCGCAGCTATCGGCGCGTCGTCGGCATCGGGTGCGGGTGCGGGTGCGGGTGTGGGTGCAGGTGCAGGCGGCGCGGACGACTGGGCTGTTTGCCTCCCACCGCCAGCCTGCTTGCCGGGCACGGGCGCAGCAGCAGCGGTAGGTGCGGCGGCGGGCTTCTTGCGGCGGCTGCGTTGCTCTTCCTTGCGCACGAGGTCGTCGTAATAGATGAACTCGTCGCAGTTGGCGATCAGCAGGTCCGACGTCGAACTCTTTACGCCGACGCCGATGACGAGCTTGTTGTTCTCGCGCAGCTTGCTCACGAGCGGCGAGAAATCCGAATCGCCGCTGATGATCACGAACGTGTCGACGTGCGACTTGGTGTAGCAGAGGTCGAGTGCGTCGACGACCATGCGGATGTCGGCGGAATTCTTGCCCGACATGCGCACGTGTGGAATCTCGATGAGTTCGAACGAAGCCTCGTGCATCGGCCCCTTGAACTCCTTGTACCGCTCCCAGTCGCAGTACGCTTTCTTGACGACGATGCTGCCCTTGAGCAGCAACCGCTCGAGCACCTTGCCGATGTCGAAGCGGGCGTAGCGGGCGTCACGCACGCCCAGCGCGACGTTCTCGAAGTCGCAGAACACCGCCATGTTCGTGATCGTTGGTTTGGCCATGCGGTTAATCCTACACCCGAGCGGCGACCAGCAACGCGGCGAGCAGCATCAGCGTGCCGGCCACGCGGTGCAGCGTGCGCTGGGCCCGCGCGTCGGCAAAAAAATGGCGGGCACGGGCCCCCAGCACGGCGTATCCCGAATTGATGCCCGCGATCACGACGACCAGCGTCAGCGCGACCAGAGCGATGTCCCACGCCGTGAGGCGGGAAAAGTCGACGAAGCCCGGCAGCAGCGCCGCATAGAACAGCATGGCCTGCACGTGCCCGAACATCAGCAGCAGGCCCGCGCCATAGTTGCGCCAGAAATGAGACTCGTGTGGAGCGCCACCCACGGACGTCACGGATCGTGGTTCGAAGCGCCACAGGGCGATGCCGGCCCACACGAGGTACGCGGCGCCCAGCCACTGCAGCACGGCGAACAGCTCGCCGAGCGATCGCGCCGCCGTGGCCATTCCGGCGACAGCCAGCGCAAAAAGAAGCAGGTCGCCCGTGACGACGCCTGCATTGATCGCCAGGGCGGGTCGAACGCCATCGCTGATGGCGCGCGCAACGATGGCCGTCACGGCCGGGCCGGGAGTCAGCGCCGCGACTGCGATCGTCGTGCTCAGGGCGAGGTAGGCGCCCGGTGTCATCGGCGAGTGGCGGCCCGGACTACAGCCAGCCCTTGCGGCGGAAATAGACGTAAGGCACCAGCGCGGAGAACAACATGGCCAGCAGCGCCATCGGGTAGCCCCAGTGCTTCGAGAGTTCCGGCATGAACTCGAAGTTCATGCCGTAAATGCTCGCAACCAGCGTCGGCGGCAGGAACATCACCGCCGCGACCGAGAAGATCTTGATGATGTTGTTCTGCTCGAGGTTGATGAGCCCGAGCACCGCGTCGAGCAGGAACTGGATCTTGCTGCCCAGGAACGACGCATGGTCCGACAGCGACTGCACGTCGCGCAGCGTCGACTTGAAGCGGTTGCGCTGGTCCGACGACAGGTCGAGGTTCGGGGTCTGTTGCACGTACATCAGGATGCGCTGGAAGCTGACGAGGCTTTCACGCGCCTTCGAGACCAGGTCGCCATCCGCGCCGATCTGGCGGATCAGTGCGTGCAGGTCGGCGCTGCTCGGCGAGCCTGCGCCGCCGCGCGGAAAGATCGCGAACGAGACCCCGTCGAGTTCGGTCTGCACGCGCTCGAGCAGGTCGGCGATACGTTCGACGAACGCTTCGAGGAGTCCGGAGAACAGCGTAGCCGATGACGTGCACGCCGCGGGCGAGCGCTCGACGAACTGCATGAAGCGCTGCACGGGCGTCGGGTTGACGTAGCGGTTGGTGATCATCCGCCCGTTGGCGAGGATGAACGTGATCGCGCTGCTCTCAGGACGCTCGCTGTCGAGCTTGCTGCCGACCGTCGCCGTCATGTACACGGCGCCGCCTTCTTCATAGAGGCGGTTGGAGGTTTCGATCTCCTTCATCTCGTCGCGCGTGGGCACGTCGACGGTGAGCAGCGCCTCGACGGCGCGCTCTTCCTCGGGGGTCGGCTCGAAGAGGTCCGCCCAGAGGAACTCATCCGGAAAGGGCGACGGCGGGTTGTGCTCGACCCAGGTGTAGCCACTGCCGGTGGGAATCAATAAGCGCAGCATCCGGAAATCCGCCCTGAAGTCCGGCCGCCGTTGTAACACAGGGCGCACCGAAAAACCCCCGCGCGCGACGCGGGCAACAAAAAGCCGCCCTGGTTGCCCGGGGCGGCTTGCGATCGAACGTGTGCTGCCGTTGGAATCAGTTCGCCGGCTTTTCCTTCGCCACCAGCGCATTGATCACTTCGAACAGCTTGTCCTCGCTGCCGGCCATGCCGACGTCGGTGACGTACTTGCCGTTCACGATCACGGTGGGGGTGCCGGTGATCTTGTAGCGACGGTTGAGGTCTTCCGCCTTCATGATCTTGGAGTCGACTGCGAAGCTGGCGAACGCCTTCTGGAAGTCGGCCTTGCTCACGCCGCGCGACGTGAAGAACGTCTCGATCGCAGCCGGCGTATCGAGGCGATTGCCCTTCAGGTTGATCTCACGCCAGATCTCGGCGTTCAGGTTCTGCTTGCCGAGCAGTTCCATCGTGTAGAAGACCCGCGCGTGCGTCTTGAGCGAGTTGTTCCAGGTGGCAGGCAGGCGCACGAGTTCTGCATTGGCCGGTTTGCCGCTGCGGTTCCAGGCTTCGAGCTTGGGCTCGAGCAGGTAACAGTGGCCGCAGGCATACCAGAACACCTCGACCACCTCGACCTTGCCCGGCGCGACGCTGGTCGGTTGCGCCGGCGTCAGCAGCTTGTAGTGCACGCCCTGCTGGGGCGTGAATTCGGCGGAGGCCGTGCCAGCTGCCAGCAACATCACGCCGGCGGCGAACGCCTGCCGGGCCAGGGAAACGAAGGTCTGCTTGCTCATGGTGGCTTCTGACCGGCGACGAACCGCGAGGTTCAACGCATGCCCTGGAGGTACGAGGCGACGGCGTCGATTTCCTCGTCCGTCAGCCGGGACGTGATCGTGCGCATCATCGAGTTCGGGTCCGTGGCGCGGGCGCCAGTCCTGTAATTGCGCAGCTGAATCGCGGAGTAGACCGCGTGCTGGCCGCCGATCCGCGGGAATGCAGCACCCGAGATGCCGGCGCCGCTCGGGCCGTGGCAGCCGGAGCATGCCGGCACGCCCTTCGACGCGATGCCGGCGCGGTAGATCTTCTGGCCGAGCTGAAGCTTCGAGGGCTCCGTCTCGCCCGTTGCCAGGCGCTTCTGCGACGAAAAATACGCCGCGAGGTCTTCCATGTCCTGGTCAGCCAGGATCATGGCCATCGGAGCCATCAGCGCGTTCTGCCGCTCACCGGCCTTGAAGTGCTTGAGCTGCTTGATGATGTACGACGAATGCTGGCCCGCGAGCGCCGGCCACTCTGGATTCGCGCTGTTACCGTCCATGCCATGGCAGGCCATGCAGGTGGCTGATTTGGCCTGGCCGGCCTCGACGGTGCCTGCTGCGTGGGCGGAGCCGGTCCAGCCGAGCACGGCAACCAGCGTGAGGGCGGCGAACTTCGCGGTCATGTCTGAATCCACTCCCAAAAACCGAACGGGCGCCGGGCGCAGAAAGGCCGGGGACTTTGCTGTTCTGCGGCCTGCCGGGCTAGCCGCAAATTGTACACTAAGGCCTTCGCGCGTCGTGGGCGCGTCCCACTGGCAGGAAGCATGGCCGCATATCCCGAAGTCCGATTCCTCACCAGCGCGAACAAACTGGGGCAGGTACCCCCGGACACGGGCGCCGAAGTCGCCGTGGCTGGTCGTTCCAATGCCGGTAAATCGAGCGCAATCAACGCGATCACCCAGCGCAAGGGACTGGCCCGGACCAGCAAGAGTCCGGGCGCCACCCGGCTGCTTAACTTTTTCGAGCTGCAGGCGGGCCGCCGGCTGGTCGACCTGCCCGGCTATGGCTTTGCCAAAGTCGCAGGGTCCATGCGCGCCCACTGGGGCACGCTGCTCACGGGGTATTTCGGCAAGCGGGAGTCGCTGCGGGGCACCATCGTCGTGATGGACGTCCGCCATCCGCTGACCGACCACGACCAGGACATGCTCGAGCTGGCCATGACGCGCGGCCTGCCGGTGCACATTCTCCTCACCAAGGCCGACAAGCTCGGACGGGGCGCCGCGGGCAATGCATTGCAGGGGGTTCGCCGCAAGCTGCCGCAGGACGGCCTCGTCACGGTGCAGTTGTTTTCTGCGCTCTCCGGCGACGGCGTGCACGAAGCGCGCGGCGCGCTGGAAAAACTGCTCGACGGGAAACGCATAAAAGAAACCCCGGCTGGACCAGCGGATCCAGCCGGGGTAAATCAACCCGGCATTGGGGGATGACCGGGCAGACGTCGGGCCCAGGGAGGTAGGCCGACGCCAAGCGTCATGGACGCTCCGAAAAGTTAGAGGGGGCTCATCCGGAAAAGTTCCGGCGGCCGTCCCGCGTGACTCATCCTGCTGTCACACCGCCAAAAATATTTTTCAGCTCAGGTAGTTACGCGTGGCCACGCTCACAGGAACGTCCACGTGACGCCGATCGAGAACATGTCGACAGTATCGGCGTCCGAGATATCGAAACGCTCGTACTCGCCGCGAAAGCTGAGGCTCCACACGCGGAACTGGGCACCGATGCCGTACGTCAGGTCGGTACCGTCGTCGCTGCCCTTGATGCCGAGACCCGGTGCCTCGAGGTCGGCGTTCCAGTTGATCGCACCTACGCGCGCGAACACGTCCACCGGTCCGATCGGCAGGAAGCCCACCGCCGACAGTGAAACGCCGTTGACGTCGGATTCAATCTTTTCGCCGAGCACGTTGTCGTCGCCGGAGCCGAGGTCGACATAGTTCGCTTCCACCGCCAGCCAGTCCACGAACCGCCAGCCGGCGATCGCCTTGAAGCCCGTTGCGCTGGCGTCGAAGTTGAGATTCTGCCCCTCGAAATTATCGTCGTACTGCACGCTGCTCTGGCCGACGCTGGCGCCGAGATAAATGCCGTTGTCGGCAGACAGGGCGGGCAGGCTGAGCAGGCCGCACGAAACCGCGGCTGTGACCATGATGATCGTCTTGCGCATGAGGAATCTCCTTGCTGGGCGGAACGCCCGGGCACCCGATTTTACTGCCGTTTGGAGCAGCGCACCGTGGCGAAGTTCAGTGCGCTTCGTCCCAGTTCTTGCCGACGCCGACTTCAACCTTGAGCGGTACCCGCAAATCCGCCGCCGCCACCATGTGGCTGCGCAGTTCGGCGAGCACGCTGTCGACGCGGTCCTCAGCCACTTCGAGCACGAGTTCGTCGTGCACCTGCATCATGAGGCGCGCGTGCGGTTGGCCGCACAGCCAGCGGTGCACCTCGATCATCGCGCGCTTGATGATGTCCGCCGCCGTGCCCTGCATCGGCGCGTTGATCGCGCTGCGTTCGGCGTATTGCCGCATCTGCGCGTTGCGTGAACGGATCTCGGGCAGGTAGAGGCGGCGACCGAACACGGTCTCGATGAAGCCCTGCTCGCGCGCCATCGCACGCGTCTCGTCCATGTAGCGCTTCACGCCGGGATAACGCTGGAAGTACAGGTCCACGTACTGCTGCGCCGCGCCGCGTTCGATGCCGAGTTGACGCGCGAGCCCGAAGGCCGACATGCCATAGATGAGACCGAAGTTGATGGCCTTCGCCGCGCGCCGCTGGTCGGGCGTGACCTGGTCGGGCGAGGGCGCCCCGAACACTTCGGCGGCGGTCGCCTGGTGAATGTCGCGGTCGTGCGCAAATGCGTCGAGCAGGCCTGCGTCGCCCGACAGGTGCGCCATGATGCGCAGTTCGATCTGGGAATAGTCCGCTGCAACCAGGACGTGGCCCGGTGGCGCCACGAAGGCCTGCCGGATGCGGCGGCCTTCTGCGGTCCGGATCGGGATGTTCTGCAGGTTCGGGTCGGTCGAAGACAGTCGCCCCGTCGCGGCGACCGCCTGGTGATACGAGGTGTGAACGCGGCCCGTGCGCGGATTGATCTGCTCCGGCAGCTTGTCCGTGTAGGTGGAGCGCAGCTTCGCGAGGCCGCGGTACTCCAGGATGACGCGCGGCAGTTCGAACTCGTCCGCCAGTTCCTCGAGCACGTCCTCGGCCGTCGACGGCTGCCCCGTCGGCGTCTTGCGCTTCACGGGCAGGCCAAGCTTGCCGAACAGCACTTCCTGCAACTGCTTGGGCGATTCGAGATTGAAAGGCTGCGCTGCCGCTGCGTGCGCACGCTTTTCGAGATCGACCAGGCTGCGCGAAAGCTCATGGCTCTGGCGCTTCAGCATCTGCGCGTCGACCAGCACGCCGTAGTGTTCCATGTCGAGCAGCACGGGCACGAGCGGCTGCTCGACCTCCCAGTACAGCCGGGCCAGCGCGGGCAACGCCTCGAGCCTTGGCCAGAGCGTGCGGTGCAGGCGCAGCGCGACGTCGGAATCTTCGGCCGAATATTCCGCCGCGGTTTCGACGGCGACGTCGCTGAAGTTGAGCTGCTTGGCGCCCTTGCCGGCGACGTCCTCGTAATGGATCGTCTCGACGCCCAGGTACAGCTTTGCCACCGAATCCAGGTCGTGGCGCGTAGCCGTGCTGTTCAGCACGTACGACTCCAGCATCGTGTCGAAGCGCATGCCGCGCAGCTCGATGCCGTGGTTGCGCAGCACGTGCGCGTCGTACTTCAGGTGATGGCCGAGCTTGCCGCGACGCTCGTCCTCGAGCAGCGGCCGCAGCAGTTCCAGCACTTCGGCGCGGCTCAACTGATCCGGCGCACCGGGATAGGTGTGGGCGAGCGGCACGTACGCCGCCGACCCGGGTTCGACGGCGAACGAAACGCCGACGATCTCGGCCTGCATGTAATCGAGCGACGTCGTTTCCGTGTCGAAGGCAAAAACGTCGGCGGCGCGCAGCGCGTCGAGCCAGCGGTCGAGTTGCTGCCGTTCGAGCACGAGCTCGTAGTTGCGGCCGGGTGCCCAGCCTGCGGCGGAAGGGGAGGAAGGAGCGGAAGGCGGGGAAGGGGAGGAAGGCGGGGAAGGGGAGGAAGGTGGGGAAGGAGCGGAAGTTGCGGCGTCGAGCGCCTTCAGCAGCGAGCGCAGTTCGAGCCGCGTGTAGAGCTCGCGCAGTTTCGCGACGTCCGGTTCGTGGCGGCGCAACTGCTCGGGGCCGACCTCGAGTGCGACATCGCAGCGGATCTTCGCAAGCTCACGCGACAACGCGAGGTCTGCCGTCGATGCGCGCAGGCTTTCGCCGACCTTGCCTTCGATGCGGTCCTGGTTCTCGAGCAGGCTGTCGAGCGTGCGGTATTCGTTGAGCCACTTCGCGGCGGTCTTCGGGCCGACCTTCGGCACGCCGGGAATGTTGTCCGACGCGTCGCCGACGAGTGCGAGGTAGTCGATGATCTGCTCGGGATAGACGTCGAACTTGATCTTGACGCCGGCCCGGTCGAGCGACGAGTTCGTCATCGTGTTGACGAGCGTGACGCGTTCATTGACCAGCTGCGCCATGTCCTTGTCGCCGGTCGAGATCAGCACCTGCATACCCGAATCCACGGCGCGCTGCGCCAGCGTGCCGATGACGTCGTCCGCCTCGACGCCCGCAATGCGCAGCAGCGGCAGCCCGAGCGCCTGCACGGCGTCGATCAGCGGCTCGATCTGGGAGCGCAGGTCGTCCGGCATCGGCGGCCGGTGCGATTTGTATTCCGCGAACAGTTCGTCGCGGAAGGTCTTGCCCGGGGCGTCGAACACGACGGCCACGAGCTCGGGGTTCTGCTCGCGCTGCATGCGCAGCAGCATGTTGAGCACGCCGAGCACGGCGCCCGTCGGCTCGCCGCGCGAGTTCGTCAGCGGCGGCAGTGCGTGGAAGGCCCGGTAGAGGTACGAAGAGCCATCCACTAGGACCAGTGTGCGTGCGTCAACCACCGCGGGCGGTGCCTGGATTGCCGCCGGGCAGCGGCGGCGGCGGAATGCGCTCGTCCTTGGGTGGCTTCTTCGCGGGAGCTTCCTGGGTCGATTCCGTCGGGGCGGCCTCGGCCGGCGCGCGGATCACGACTTCGTCGGATCTCGACGGCATCGTGAGCGCGCCCTTGAGGCCGCAGCCGGTGACCGCCAGCGAGGCCAGGAGGGCGGCTGCCAGGGCGTTGCCGTAACCGTGCTGCATCATTTCTCCGTCCCGACGAGCGTCATGCCTTTCCCGGGTGCCTCGATCACGGCCATGGTGAGTCGCGAAACGCAGGTCAGCCGCCCGGCCTCGTCCTGCAGCTGGATGTCCCAGACCTGGGATCGGCCGCCCAGGTGCACCGGCCGGGCCGTCCCAGTCACCCGCCCAGACCGCGCCGAACGGAGGTGATTTGCGCTGATTTCCTGCCCAACGGCATAGAACTTGCTGGTATCGAGACAGAGATTGCTGGCGGTGCTGCCCAACGATTCGGCCAGCACGACGCTGGCCCCGCCGTGCAGCAAGCCGAACGGTTGGCGGGTGCGTTCATCCACGGGAATCGACCCGCGGAGGAAATCGTCGCCGATCTCGGTCAGCCGGATGTCCAGGTGCAGATTGATGTCGCGGACCTTGCCGAACATGGCGTTGACCTGCTCGATGGTCGTGGGTCGAAACCAGATGCTCATTCGAACCTCGCGGGAAGACTGCGATTGTACCCGCGCGGGCCGGGCCGGCATGGCATGACCCGTCCGGGCAGGGCAAAATGAATTGTTGCACAGCACAAACGATCGCCGGAGCCGACCATGCCTGATTACAGCGCCCCCCTGCCGCAGATGCGGTTCACCATCGAACACCTCGCCGATTTCAAGGACGTGGCGGCGCTGCAATCGTATTCGGCGGTCGACACGGATACCGTCGAAGCCGTGCTCGAAGAGGCCGGCCGCTTTGCGAGTGGCGTGCTCGCGCCGACCAACTGGCTCGGCGACCGCAAGGGCGTGCAGGTCGTGGACCAGGCGGTGCAGGTTCCGCCTGAATTCACGGACGCCTACGCGAAGTTCAGCGCAGGTGGCTGGCCGGGCATCGCCGCGAATCCCGACTTCGGCGGCCAGGGCCTGCCGAAGACGATCTCCATCGCCTGCGATGAAATGTGGGCGAGCGCCAACGTCGCCTTCGCACTGTGCCCCGAACTTTCGCAGGGCGCGATTCTCGCGCTCGACCGTCACGGCTCCGCAGAGCTGAAGGCGCAGTACCTGGGCAAGCTTGTCTCGGGCGAATGGACCGGCACGATGTGCCTCACCGAGCCGCAGGCCGGCTCGGACCTCGCCGCGCTCACGAGTCGCGCCGAACCGCAGGCCGACGGCAGCTACCTGCTGACCGGACGCAAGATCTACATCACGTGGGGCGATCACCCCATGACGTCGAACATCGTGCACCTGGTGCTGGCGCGGCTGCCGGGCGCGCCGCAGGGCACGAAAGGCATCTCGCTATTCCTAGTGCCGAAGTACAAGCTCAATGCCGACGGCACGCCGGGCGAACGCAACGACGTGTTCCCGGTGTCGGTCGAGCACAAGCTCGGCATCCACGCGAGCCCGACGTGCGTGATGGCGTTCGGCGACAGCGGCGGTGCGCTGGGTTACCTCGTCGGCGTGGAGAACGAAGGCCTGGCCGCGATGTTCACGATGATGAACTACATGCGCCTCGGCGTCGGTGCGCAGGGCGTGGGCCTCGCCGACCGTTCGTACCAGGCCGCAGTCACGTATGCGCGCGATCGCGTGCAGGGCCGCGCTCCGGGCGAAAGGGGCCGCGTCGCGATCATTCGTCATCCCGACATACGTCGCACCCTGCTGCTGATGCGTTCGCTCACGCAGGCTGGCCGTGCCATCTGCTACTACACGGCGTCGTGCCTCGATCGCGGCAACCACGGCGACACGCCGGAGACCTCGGCGGCCTGGCTCGCGCGCGGCGACCTGATGACGCCGATCGCCAAGGCGTTCTCCTCGGAAATCGGACAGGACGTCACCGCACTCGGCATCCAGGTCCACGGCGGCATGGGTTACGTCGAAGAAACCGGCGTCGCGCAGTTCTACCGGGACGCGCGCATCGCTTCCATCTACGAAGGCACGAACGCGATCCAGGCGATCGACCTCGTCGGCCGCAAGCTGATGCGCGACGGCGGCGCCACCGTCTCGGCGTTCGTGTCGGAGATGCGCCTCGTCGACGCGCCGCTTGCGAACGCGGGCGAAGACATGGGCAGTGTTCGCCTGTGGCTCGCGAAGGGACTCGACGAAATCGTGCTGTGCTCGTCGCACCTGCTGGCCGGCGAGCGCAAGGACCCGGAACTCGTCAGTTCCGCGGCCTTCAATTACCTGATGCTGATGGGCACCGTGATCGGCGGTTGGCAGCTGGCGCGCGGCGCGCTGGTCGCGAGCGCCAAGCTCGCAACCGATGGCACCGACCCGGTCTTCCTGCGCACGCAGGTGCTGATGGCCAGGTTCTACGCGGAACACGTGCTGCCGCGTGCGCTCGCCTACGGCGTGGCCGTGCGTGCGGGCAGCAGTTCGATCATGGCGCTGACCGCCGACCAGTTCTGACCCGCTGACGGCTCTTGGCCAACCCGTCGCACTGGTCACCGCTCAGCGCCGTCTCGGCGCGAGTGCCGCACGACCTGCTTTCCTGGCTGGCCGAGCCGGGCATGCTCACCGCGCGCGTTCGTGCGCTGTGCGGTCCCGCGATGGGGTTTCGGCTCCTTGGCCGGCTGCGCGACGCCGGGCTCTCGACGTCGCTGCGTAATCGGCTCAAGGTCGACGACGCAACCTGCCTGCTGCGCGAAGTCGAGTTCTGCGCCAGCGACGAGCGCATCGTGTTCGCGCAGACGGTACTGCCAGCCTCCACCGTCGATCGTTACCCGTGGCTGCGCGAGCTCGGTGATTCGCCGCTCGGCGAGGCGCTGCGGCAGGTGGACGATACGCTCGAGCGCGAGCCGCTCGAATATGCCGAACTGCCCGCGGTCCACCCACTGGCCCGGGCCGCGCGCGGCGGCGGCGACCTGGCCTTGTGGGCCCGTCGTGCCGTGTATCGGCTCGGCGGCCTGCCGATCCTCGTGCAGGAAGTCTTCCTGCCCGAGTTGCTGCGCGTACAGGCGTCGGCCCGCTCGCAAACCGAGGAACACACCATGACGTCCGATCCGCTTCCGTTCGCCGTGCCGCGTCCGACCGTGGCCATCGCTGGCACTGCCGCACGCTTCCCCGTGCACCGCATCTACTGCGTCGGGCGCAACTACGCGGCGCATGCACGCGAGATGGGCTCGGATCCGACGCGCGAACCGCCGTGCTTCTTCACCAAGCCAGCCGACGCGGTGGTCGCCAATGGCGCGCCGGTGCGTTACCCGGCGCGTACCTCCAACCTCCACCACGAGGTGGAGCTCGTCGTTGCGATCGGCAAGGGCGGCAAGCAGATCCCGGCAGCCGAGGCGCCCGATCACGTGTTCGGCTACGCGGTCGGCAACGACCTGACGCGCCGTGACCTGCAGGCGCACGCGAAAGACAACGGGTTGCCCTGGGACGTCGCCAAGGCGTTCGATCACTCGGCCCCGATCACCGCGATCCGTCCCGTGACCGACGGCGGTCACCTCACGTCGGGCCGCATCTGGCTCGAGGTCAACGGCCAGTCGCGACAGGACGCCAACCTGTCGGAGCTGATCTGGAGCGTGCCCGAGATCGTGGCCGAGCTCTCGACGCTGTTCGAGCTGCAGCCCGGCGACCTGATCTTCACCGGCACGCCTGCCGGCGTCGGCGCCGTGCAGCGTGGCGACAGCATCGTCGCCGGCATCGACGGGCTCGATACGCTGCGCACGACCATCGTCTGATCGCTCCGGGGGGAAGCAGATGGCATTCCGGCTGTACACGTACTGGCGCAGCTCGGCCGCGTTCCGCGTTCGCATCGCACTGGCCCTCAAGGGTCTCGACTACGAGTCCGTGCCGAAGCACCTGCTGCGCGACGGCGGGGAGCAGCGCAAGCCCGACTACCTCGCGGTCAATCCGCAAGGACTGATCCCGGCGCTGGCCGATGACGGCTTCGTCATCCCGCAGTCACTCGCCATCTGCGAATACCTGGAAGAGATCCATCCCGAGCCACGGCTGCTGCCGGGTTCGGCTCGGGACCGCGCCACCGTCCGCGGCATGGCCATGGTCGTCGCCTGCGACACGCATCCGCTCAACAACCTGCCGATCATGGGTTACCTGCGCCGTGAATTCGGCGCGGACGACGCGGCCGTCAACCGCTGGGTGGCGCACTGGATCGATCGTGGCTTTGCAGCGCTCGAACGTTGGGTGGGTACGATAGCCGGCGCCCCTGCCGACGTTGGCCAGCAGCGCTTCTGTTTCGGCGACGCCCCGACACTGGCGGACGTGTGCCTGGTGCCGCAGATGTACAACGCGCGCCGTTTCAGCGTCGACGCCAAGCCGTATCCGCGGCTCGTCGCGATCTGCGCGCACCTCGAAGGACTGCCGGCATTCGCAGCGGCCCGGCCGGAGAATCAGCCGGACGCTGAAGGCAAGTGAGTGGTGAGTAGTGATTGGTGATTAGTGATAGGTGGCCGGCGGTTAAGGCTAGAATCCCTTCCGACCGATCGCTAGTCACTACCCACTACTCACTTCCGAGGCTCCCCATGGTGACCGCCGTCGTCCTGATCAAGGCCGAGACTGACAAGGTGCCGGAGCTGGCGCAGACGATGGCCGAGCTCGAGGGCGTCAGCGAGGTGTTCTCGGTGGCCGGCCAGTACGACCTCGTCGCGCTGGTGCGCGTGCGCGAGAACGAAGACCTGGCGCGCGTCATCAGCGAGAAGATGCGCAAGCTGCCGGGCATCACGGGCTCGGAGACGCTGATCTCCTTCAAGGTCTATTCGAAGCAGGACCTCGACGCCGGCTTTCAGCTCGGCCTTGACTGACCTTTTTAACTGCGCTTGCTGCAATCAAGACCTATGGCCTCGGATTCGGGCGGCCAGCAGCGGCGTGAATAGCATGGCCAGCAGGCCAAAGACCATCAGGCCACCGCGCGACAGGTCGTAGTCGCTGAGCATGCGTGACAGGTTGTAATGGAGCACGCCCATGCCCAGCCCGAACTCGAACGTTACCGTCAGCGCAACCCACAGCAGGCCGATGCCCAGCAGTTGGGCCCTCGTGCGGGCTCCCATCCAGCGCGTAAACGCCAGCGTGATCACGAAGATG
The DNA here is from genome assembly GCA_963754535.1 of uncultured Gammaproteobacteria bacterium. Taxonomy (GTDB): domain Bacteria; phylum Pseudomonadota; class Gammaproteobacteria; order Steroidobacterales; family Steroidobacteraceae; genus RPQJ01. The sequence goes on along the minus strand of CAVWGG010000019.1, from coordinate 6,916 downwards.
AGCGCAATGGCGACGAACACGCCAATGCGCCGTGCCGGAAAATCACCGATGACCGGCGCGAGATACAAGGTCCGCAATGTGCCATTCACCGATTCGGCGGCGATGATCACGAGCCAGACGGGCACGGCGCGACGCCACGGCACGATGAGCCGGCTTGCTGTGTGCCGAGCTAAAGCGTTCCGCCGAGGCGGCGCAGTGCGTCGGGCTGGAAATCGCCCACCCTGGCCTTGGCGTTGAACTGGATCGGGTCCTTGACCTCGTTGTCGAGACCGCCGACCAGGTAACCGCCGCTGTTGAGGTCGTGGTAGATGCCGAAACGGTAGAACGGCACCTGCGCATCGTAAGCCTGCAGCAGGCCGTGCATCGAAGCGCGCCACAGGCCGCCGCGCGTGTCGTACGCGTCCTCGGCGAGCACCGACCAGCTGTCCTCGTCGAGGTATAACGTGCGCCTGCCGTAGATGTGGCGCTGGCCTGGCCTGAGCGTGCCTTCCACGACCCACACTCGATGCAGTTCGTAGCGCACGTAGTCGGGATTGATCGACTTCGGCTGGATGATGTCCTTGTACTTGAGCGACTTGTCGGAAAGCCTGTACGAGTTGTACGGCACGTAGATTTCGCGCTTGCCGAGCAGCTTCCACTCGTAGCGGTCGGGCGCACCGTTGTAACCGTCGACCTGGTCGGTCGTCAGCATGCCCTCGGAGCCGTCGTTGATGCCGTCGTACGCAAGGTCCGGCGCGCGGCGCACGCGGCGTTGCCCGGAGTTGTAGATCCACGCCGAGCGCTGCTCCGAGACCTGGTCCACGGGTTCGTGCACCAGGAAGATCGTGCCGCGCAGGGTCGCCGGTTCGGTGAAATAGCCGAGGGCGTAGAACAGGCGGTTGGGTTCGACGTTCTCGACGTTCGCCGCATAGATGCGCTGCGAGCGGAAGCCGATCTTGTAGAAGTCGCCGTTGGGACGGACCGGGAACGAGTGTCCGGCACGGACGATGCCGCCACCGAGATACCGGACCAGGTGATTCCAGATCGCCTGCAGCCCGTCGCCGGGAATCGGGAAGGGGGTCGTGGACCCGTTCAGGTCCTTGAGGCCGAAACCCTGCAGCGATACCTTGCCGGCCTGCGCGATGACGTTATCGGTCACGGCCTTCGGATAGCCGACCGTGCGCCGTGTCGGATACACGTTCATGCGGAAGTTCTGCGGATACTTCCGCAGCAGAGCTGCCTGCCCCTTGGTCAGTTTCGCTTCGTACTGGCCGACGTTCGTCGAGTTGATCGTGAAGAGCGGCTTGTCGCCCGGAAAAGGATCGACGTAGCCCTGCTGCGGCGTCCAGCCGGCCGGGGGCTGCATCAGGCCGCCGTCCCACGCGGGAATCGTGCCGTCCGCATTGCCGGCGCGCTCGGCGCCGATCGGCGTGAGTTCCTTGCCGAGGCGGGAGAAGTCCGCGGCGCCGGCGCTGACGGCGCAGCCCAGCAACGCAATTGAGGCAGCGAAGGCGCGAAGCGCAACAACGCCGACACGTACTCCGGAACGGTTGCGGCAGACCGTCGCGAGCCATGGACGGCGAGCGCGAGCCCCCAGGGATGGGTTTACGGCGTGTCTGCCGGAACCGTTCCGGAGTGCGGTGGCGGCGGCTGCTTGCATCGACATTCCCCTGCGTCACTAGTGGATACCGATGCTAACGCGTCCGCGCGCGGCGCGTTACTCCTCGCGGCGGTGCCTGGCCCCGACGCGCTTGTACGCCTCGCGGAACGGGATGCCTTCCTTCGCAACGAGCTCGTTGGCTTCGGCCGCCGCATGAATGTCGGCATCCATGCGGATGCGTTCCGGGACGAACCTTACCTGCGGAATGGCCGCGGCCATGATGTCGAGCGCCTCGAGGCAGAGGTCGACCGAGCGGAACAGCGGCGCCTTGATCAGCTGCAGGTCGCGCTGGTATCCCGACGGCAGCTTGGCCGTGATTCCGAGCACTTCCGACAGGCATGCCTGTGCCGTGGCGGTGCGGCCGCGCACCAGCTCGAAGACGTCCGGGTTGCGCTTCTGCGGCATGATCGACGAACCGGTCGTGAACGCATCGGGCAACTGCACGAAACCGAATTCGCGCGTGTAGAACAGCAGCAGGTCCGACGCGAGCCGGCCCAGGTCCTGCATCAGCAGCGTGACCTGGAACAGCACCTCGGCCTCTGCCTTGCCGCGCGACAACTGCACCGCCGTCACGGGCTCGTGGTTGGCAGGAAACGCGAGCCTGGCGCGAGTCGCGTCCCGGTTCACGGGCAGGTTGGGCGTGCCATAGCCCGCCGCTGAACCGAGCGGATTCTTGCCGATGCGCCGATGCGAGTGCCGCAACCCTTCGATGTCGTCGCGGATTTCGGCCGCGAAACCCTGCGCCCACAATGCAACCGAACTGGGCATCGCCTGCTGCATGTGCGTGTAGCCGGGGAGGGCGATCGAACCCTGGTCGGCGGCCAGGCCGTCCAGCGCTTCGGCTACATGTCGCGCCGCACCGGCCAGCTGTTCGACCGCATCGCGCAGGTAAAGGCGCAGGGCGGTGAGCACCTGGTCGTTGCGCGAGCGGCCGGCATGCAGGCGCGCGCCCGCCGTGCCGATCTTGCGCGTGAGCAGGGTCTCGAGCGCAGTCTGGCCATCTTCGAGGTCGAGCGTCACCGACCATTCGCCGCGTTCGTGCGCGGCCGCGATTTCACCCAGGCCGTTGCGGATCGCGTCCAGTTCGTCCTGCGCGAGCAGGCCGCATTCGTGCAGCATCTCGGCGTGCGCGATCGAGGCGCGGACGTCGTAGGCCACGAGACGGTTGTCGAGGCCGTGGTCCTCGCCAGCCGTAAATCGCAGCACACGTTCGTCGAGGGGTGCGCCCTTGTCCCACAGTCTACTCATGCAGTGGTCCTTCTATTGGCCTTGTTCGGCCGCAGTCAGGGCCTTGGTGTCCGCGACGACGAGCGTGCCCTTGCCTTCGTTCGTGAAGATCTCGGCCAGCAGCGAATCGGCTTCCGCGTACGAGATGACGTGCACGCGGCGGACGCCGCCGCGAATCGCGGCTTCGATGGCGCTCGACTTCGGCAACATGCCTTCGGTGATCGCGCCCTCCTCGCGCAAGCGACGCAGACCGGCCACGTCCGTGTACGAGATCAGCGATTGCGGGTCGTCGACGCGTTCGAGAATGCCCGGTGCGCCGGTGCACAGGATCAGCTTCTCCGCGACCAGCGTGCCGCCGATGGCTGCGGCCACCGTATCGGCATTGATGTTGAGCAGTTGCCCCGAGCTGTCGCACGAAAGCGGGCTCACGACCGGCAGGAAGCCGTCGTCCAGCAGGCGCGTGATGACGGTGCCGTCGATGCCGTCGATGTCGCCCACCATGCCGTAATCGACCACTTCGCCGGTCGCGAGCGTCACGGGGGCGCGGCGGCGCGCCTGCACGAGACCGCCGTCGACGCCGCCGATGCCGATCGCGGAAATGCCGAAGCTGTGGCACAGCGCCACCAGCCGGGTGTTGATCAGCCCGTTGAGGACCATGCTGGTCGCATCGATGGCCGATGCATCGGTCACGCGGCGTCCCTGGACCATGCGCGTCGGCACGCCGAGCTTCGCCGTGACGTCGTCGAGCTGCGGGCCGCCGCCGTGCACGAGCACGACGCGGATGCCGAGGTGGTGCAGGATCGCGACCTGCTCGACGAAGGCACGCATCGTCCCGGCGTCGCGGAACGCACCGCCCCCGGTCTTGATGACGAAGACCTTGCCCTTGTACATGTGGATGTAAGGAGCCGCGCCGCGCAGCGCCCGCACCGTGACAGCCTGTTCGACCTTGTGTCCGATCATCGTCAGTTCCCCTTGAGCAATCGATGCAGCACGGCCATCTGGACGACCATGCGGTTGGCGGCTTCGCGGATCACGCGGCTGCGCGGTCCGTCGAGAATTTCGTCGGCGACCGCGACGTTGCGGCGCACCGGCAGGCAATGCATGAAATGGCAGTCGGCCTGCGCCCGCTGAAACCAGCTTTCGCGCACGCACCAGTCCCCGAGCGGCGCACGCGCCTTCGCCTCGCCCGCGGCGTCGCCGTAGTGCTGCGGCGAGCCCCATTCCTTCGCGTACACGACGTGCGCGCCGCGCAGCGCCGATTCGCGCTCGGCCGTCTCGGAGACGTTGCCACCTGATGCCGCGGCGGCGGCCCGCGCCTTGTTCATGATCGCGTCGGGCAGCGCGAAGCCTTCGGGCCGCAGCACCACGACGTCCATGCCACGCTGCGCCGCCATGTGCACGGTGGCGGCCGGCACGGCGAGCGGCAGGGCACGCGGGTGCGAGACCCAGCTCAGCACGAACTTGCCGGCCCGCGGCACGGCCAGTTCGTCCATCGTCCGCCAGTCGGCGAGCGCCTGGCACGGATGATTGACGGCGGATTCCATGTTCACGAGCGGCTTCGGGCACAGGCTGGCCATGCGCATGAACTGCTCTTCGGCAATGTCCGCCGCGAGGTCCTTGCCTTCGGCGAACGAGCGGATGCCGAGCGCGTCGCAATACGACGCGAGCACCGGAATCGCTTCGCGCACGTGTTCCGCCGCGCCGCCATTCATGATCGCGCCGTCCCGGGTTTCGACCTGCCACGTGCCCTGGCCCGGCGTCACGACGAATGCCGTGCCGCCGAGACGCTGCATGCCGGCCTGGAACGAAGCCAGCGTGCGCAGCGACGGGTTCAGGAACAGCAGGCCGAGAATCTTCCCGGCCAGCGCGGTCGGCTCGGGCCGGTCCTGCAGGCTCTGGGCGAGCGCGAGCAGGTCCACGACTTCCTCGCGGGAAAGATCGGCAAGGTCGAGAAAGCTCTTCATGAGGGGTTAGGGGATAGGGGATAGGGGTTAGTCGGAGCGCTGCGCGGGGAGACGAACTTCGCTACGCGTTTCATCGTCACGCGGGCAAGGCGCTGAGGGCGTCGCGCAGTTGCTCGACGTGCTTCGACTCGAGTACGTAAGGGGCGAGGATGCGGACGATGTGCGGATCGCCGCTGGTCCCCGTCAGGATGTCGTGCCGTTCGAGCAGCTCTCGCTGCACGTCCTTCGCAGGCCGGCGCGTGCGCAAGCCGAGCAGGAATCCGGCGCCCTGCGTGCCCGTCACCGGCCCGACGACGCACGTGTCGCGCATCTGTTGCGACAGCTCGCGCACGTTTGCGAGCAGGCCCTCGCTCTCGATGATGTCGACCACCGCCTCGATCATGGCGCAAGCCATCGGCCCGCCGCCGAATGTCGTGCCGAGATCGTCCAGCTTCAGGTGACCCGCAACGTGATCGGCCAGCAGCAGCGCCGCGCACGGAAAGCCGGCGCCGAGCGCCTTGGCCGTCGTGATCATGTCGGGCGAGATGCCATACATGTTGGCGGCGAACGGGTAACCGGTGCGGCCCATGCCGCACTGCACCTCGTCGAAGATGAGCAACGCGCAGGTTTCGGTGCAGCGCTTGCGCAGCGCCGCGAGGAACGCTTCGCCGAGGTCGAGCGCGCCGCCGACACCCTGCACGGGCTCGACGATGACAGCCGCCGTGTCGGTGCCGATGATTCGCTCGATGGCGGCCAGGTCGCCGCGCGGCACGAATTCGACGTCGAACGGCGCCTGCGGAAAGCCATACCACTTCTGTGCCGCGCCCCAGGTGACGGCGCCGGCCGCGGCCGTGCGGCCGTGGAAGCTGCCTTCGATGGCAACGACCCTGCGCCGACGGGTGATTCGCAGCGCGAGCTTCAGGGCGTTCTCGTTCGCTTCCGCGCCTGTGCTGATGAAAAACGCAGTGTTCAGTCCCAGGCCCGCAAACTGCGTGAGACGCAGCGCAGCCCGCGCGCGCACATCGAGCGGCACGGCATTACTCTGGAAAATCAGGGCCCGCGCCTGTCCTTCGAGCGCGGCGAGCAGACGCGGATGCGAATAGCCGAGCGCCGCAACGGCGTGGCCACCGTACAGGTCCAGCACCTTCCTGCCATCGCGCGTGTTCAGGTGCACGCCGGTGCCATCGACGACGTCGAGGGCCCACTGCGAGTACACCGGCGCCAGATGGTCTGCGGGCGGCGTCCAGTTTGCGGCTGCGTTCATCAGGTCCACCCTGGTGCGGGCGTCATCAGGCCGGCGGTCTCTTCGTGCCCGAACATGCGGTTCATCCATTGCACGGCGCCGCCGGCCGCACCCTTGGTCAGGTTGTCGATCGTGCACATCACGGCGACGGTGCGGCCGTTGCTGACGCCAGAGAGCTCGGCGAAGTTGCTCGCGACGACGTCCTTGAGGCGCGGCATTTCGCCGCTCACGCGCACGAACACGGACTGGTCGTAGTATTCGCGCAACGCGTGCACGAGCTCGTGCGTCGACATCGATTCCTGCAGCGTCGCCTGCACCGTCACGTGGATGCCGCGAGCGAACGGGCCGCTGTGCGGCACGAAGGCGAAGTCGGCCTGTGTTCCCGAGGCGGCCAGTGCGAGTGCCGTGATCTCCGGCGTGTGCCGGTGAGCGAGCACGTTGTACGAGTACATGTCGCTGTGACGCTGCGGGTGGTGCGTGCCGGCCACGGGCTGGCGGCCCGAGCCGGTGCTGCCGGTCACGCCGGACACGAACAGGCGCGGTTCGACGAGGTCGAGCGAAAGCAGCGGCACGCTCGCGAGCAGCACGGCGGTCGCGAAGCATCCGGATGCGCGACGTGCGGCGTCGTGAGTGCGTTCAGGTGCTCGGGCACCGCGCACGTGAATTCGCTGATCCGGTCCGGCGCGCCGTGGGCATGCTTGTACACCGCCTCGAAAGCGCCGGCGCTCGCGTAGCGGAAGTCCGCCGAGATGTCGACGACCCGCGCCTGCGTTTCTGCCTGCTCGGCCGCGGTCAGCAACCGGTCGATCAGGGCTGGCGACACGCCGTGCGGCGCCGCCGAAAAAACGGCCGTTGTCGGGTTCG
>CAVWGG010000018.1:0-11745 GCA_963754535.1 uncultured Gammaproteobacteria bacterium | reverse complement strand
AGCCGGATACCGGCTGGGCCAGTTGCCCAAGGTGTCGGGCGCGCTGGTGGCGCTCGATCCCAACGACGGGGCGATCGTCTCGCTGGTCGGCGGCTTCGATTTCGGGTCGAGCAAGTACAACCGCGTGGTGCAGGCGCAGCGACAACCGGGCTCCGCATTCAAGCCGTTCCTGTACTCCGCGGCGCTCGAGCGCGGCTTCACCCCTGCCACCCTCGTGAACGACGCCCCGATCGTGCTGCCGGGCGGCGGCGGCCCGGAAGGTGACGAAGAGTGGCGGCCGCAGAACATCACCCGCAAGTTCTACGGGCCGACGCCGATGCGCGAGGGCCTGGTCCGCTCGCGCAACCTCGTCTCGATCCGGCTGCTGCGCGGGGCAGGCATCGGCTTCGCGCTGCAGCACATCGCGCAATTCGGCTTCGGCCCGCAGTCGTTGCCGGCGAACCTCACGCTCGCGCTCGGCACCGGGCAGGTCACCCCGCTCGAGATGGCGCGTGGTTTCGCGGTCTTCGCCAACGGCGGTGCGCTGGTGACGCCGTACTTCATCCAGTCGGTGCAGGACGCGGACGGCAGGGAGCTGTTCAAGGCCGCACCGGCCAAGGCGTGCGGACTGTGCGATTTCGACGCCGCAGGCGAGCCCGCAGCGGCAGAGGCCGGGGCTGGCGAACCGCGTGCGCCGCAGGCGATCAGCCCGGCGAATGCGTTCGTGATGACGGACATGATGACGGACGTGGTCCAGCGCGGCACGGCACAGCGCGCGGCGACCGCCCTCAAGCGCAAGGACATCGCGGGCAAGACCGGCACCACGAGCGACCGGCGCGACACCTGGTTCGTGGGCTTCAACGCCGATGTCGCTGCAGCTGTCTGGCTCGGATTCGACCAGGAGCGGTCGCTCGGCGAGAACGAGGAAGGCGGCAAGACCGCCCTGCCGATGTGGATCTACTTCATGCAGGAAGCGCTGCGCGACAAGCCGGAGCACCGCCAGCCGGAACCGCCGGGCGTGGTGCGCATGTGGGTGTCGCGCGAAAGCGGCGCGCCGTCGCGTGCCGGAGCGCCCGGTGCGTTGTTGGAGACGTTCCTCGAGCAGTACGCGCCTCAACCCGGCATGGGTGGCCCCGGTGACGAAGGCGTGGGCGCGGAAACGGTCGCACCGCCTGCGGGTGACGATTCGATCTTCTGACGCCAGGCCCGGGCGCACGGCCCGTTGCCGGCGCGGCGCGATTCGGTATGCTCGGCGGATCATGAGTCGACAGAGACCCAACCCCCGCGCAGAGATGTTGCGGCAGGCGGTGGCCGAGGAAGCCGCGCGGGTGATGGCCGAACAGGGCATCGACGACTTCCTGTTCGCCAAGCGCAAGGCGGCCGAACGGCTCGGCGTCGTGGACGCGGCGATCCTGCCGCGCAACACCGAAATCGAGGCGGCGCTCTTCGCGCGGCGGCGGCTGTTCTCCGGTGGGCGGCACGAAGCCGAAATCGCAGACCTGCGCCGCTCCGCGCTGCAGGCCATGCGCCTGATGGCAGACTTCGATCCTCGTCTCGTCGGGCCCGTGCTCACGGGCACCGCGTCCGCGCACTCGGACATCCACCTGCACCTGTTCTCGGAGTCGGCCGAGGCCGTCACGCTCCGGCTCGAGGAACGCGGCGTGCCGCACGAGACGCTCGAGCGACGGCTGCGCTTCGAGCGCGACCGCACGGTCACCTTCCCGGCGTTTCGTTTCGTCGCCGGGCACCAGACCGTCGATGCGGTGGTCTTCCCGCTGGACGGCATCCGGCAGTCGCCGTGCAGTCCGGTCGATGGCAAGCCGATGCGGCGCGCGACGGCGGCCGAGGTCGCAGCGCTCGTGTGAAGCGCCGCAAGGCCGGCACGCGCTGGGTGCAAGCGATCGGTCCGCCGCTCTGGGTGCAAGCGATCGGTCCGGGACCTTTTCCCGAGCTTGGAAAGGCAGACACGCGCTCGGGAAAAGGTCCCGGACCGATCGCTTGTGCAGCAGCGCCTGGGCTCGTTTTCGGCGCGCCGAAAACATCGCACGGCGCCTGTAGTCCGACAGCTCGAGCGGCAGGCGGCCGACCCGGTACCTTCCCCCGAGCGCGTGTCTGCCTTTCCAAGCTCGGGGGAAGGTACCGGGTCGGCCGCCTGCGGCACGCAGCGCTGGCCGGATCAGGCGGACTTCAGTTCCTGAGCCGTGGTCGGCAGGTGCTCACGCAGGACCTCGACCGGGCTGTGGACGAGATCCTTCGGTACCTCGTGCACGACGCTGGCCGACGTGCCGGCCGACAGCTCGTTGCGCAGGAGGCTGCGGAACGGCGCGCCGGCGACCACGATCAACTGCTCGTACTCCTTGTTGCGCCGGTCCAGGTCCAGCTTGCCGGCGATCTCCTTCGCGAACTTCACGGCCTCGCGCTGCCGCGGGTCGTTCTCACCCTCGATGGCGTGACGCGCCTTACCGAAGCTTTCGTACGAGCGCCCCGGCCGGTCACTCGAAAAATCCCGGTCGTGCAGATGGGCGGCGGGGTCCGCCAGGCGAGCCACTTCGACGGGGTGTGCCTTGAGCGAACTGAGGTCGTAGAAAATCGCTTCGGCCTGATCGGCGACAACGATGCGGATGTGACTCATGTGAACCTCCCATTGCGGGACTCGAGTCCAGAGTGCGCCGGCGTCGGTGGGCGGGCAATTCGTGAATGTGCGCAGGAGTTGACGGTTGCAGGAATTGACGGTTGCAGGCGGTCGATCCGGGCCCTTGCCCCGAGCTTGGAAAGGCAGACACGCGCTCGGGGCAAGGGCCCGGATCGACCGCTTGCGACAGTCGGCGCCTGAGCGCGTTCGCGGGCTGCCCGCGAACGTCGCACGGCGCAGGTAACCGGTTACGCCCCGGACCGGCACCTGGGCCTGCGGCCGTAGATGTCCAGTTCGACGCAATATCGCCGCCTTCGGCCGGAAACAACTGGAAGATTGGGGGTGTTGCCTGGAACCTTCAGGTTCCCGACGCAGCGAAACGCACCGCCACGATGCGCTTAGTCGGTGGGGGCGGATTTGGTTCGACTCGGTCCGCTGCATGCGCCGTGCGACGTTTTCGGGCTTGCCCGAAAACAAGCTCAGGCGCCGCGTATCAGGCGGTCGATCCGTTCTTCTTTCTGCAACGCGTGTCTGCCTTTCCGCGTTGCAGAAAGAAGAACGGGTCGGCCGCCTATTCGACAGCCGACCCGCTTTTTGTCCGGCGCCCGAAAAAACTCAGCCGCGCTTCTCGACCTCGACGTAATCCCGCTGCGTCGGCCCGGTGTAGAGCTGCCGCGGCCGGCCGATCTTCATGGCCGGGTCACCGACCATCTCCTGCCAGTGCGCGACCCACCCGGCGGTGCGCGCAATCGCGAACATGACCGTGAACATCGAGCGCGGGATGCCGAGCGCGCTGTAGATCACGCCCGAATAGAAGTCGACGTTCGGGTAGAGCTTGCGGGCGATGAAGTATTCGTCCTTCAGCGCGATCTCTTCGAGCCGCAGCGCCAGCTCGAACAACGGGTTGTCGTTCTGTCCGAGGCGCGACAGCACCTTGTGGCACATCTCGCGGATGATCTTCGCGCGCGGATCGAAGTTCTTGTACACGCGGTGGCCGAAGCCCATCAGGCGCGTGTTGCCGTCCTTGTCCTTCACGCGTGCCAGGAACTTGTCGATGTTGTCGACGGTGCCGATGTCCTCGAGCATCTCGAGCACGGCCTCGTTCGCGCCGCCGTGCGCCGGGCCCCACAGCGCCGAGACGCCCGCGGAAATCGCCGCGTACGGGTTGGTGCCCGTGCTGCCGGCAAGACGCACGGTGGACGTGCTCGCGTTCTGCTCGTGGTCGGCATGCAGGATCAGCAGCAGATCGAGCGCCTGGGCTGCCACCGGGTCGACGACGTAATCCTCGGCCGGCACGGCGAAGAACATGTTCAGCATGTTCGCGCAGTAGTCGAGGTCGTTGCGCGGGTAGACGAACGGCTGGCCAAGCATGTGCTTGAACGCAGCGGCCGAGACCGTGGGGATCTTGGCCAGGATGCGGTGCGCGAAGATCTCGCGGTGGCGCGGGTTATGGTTGTCCATGGAGTCGTGGTAGAACGCCGCCATCGACGAAACCACCGCGGACACCATCGCCATCGGGTGCGCGTTGTAGTGGAAGCCGTTGAAGAAACGCAGCAGCGACTCGTTGATCATCGTGTGGTAACGGATCGAGCGGTCGAACTGCTCGAACTGGCCGCTGACCGGCAAGTCGCCGTGGGTCAGCAGGTATGCCGTCTCGAGGAAATTCGACTTGGCCGCGATCTGCTCGATCGGGTAGCCGCGGTACAGCAGCACCCCGTTGTCACCGTCGATGTAGGTGATCTTGCTCTCGCACGCCGCCGTGGCCATGAAGCCCGGATCGAACGTGAAGGCCCCGTGGTCCTTGTTGATGTTGGCGATATTGATGCAGTCCGGACCGACGGTCCCGCTGCGCGCCTCGAGGACGGACTTCTTACCGGTCTCGGTGTTGACCAGTTCGTACTTTGTGCTGCTCATCTTGGTGCAAACCCCGTATCGACACTCGCGCCCCGACAACCCGGGGTTGGCGAGTCAGGTTTGCATGGCAGCAAAGTTTGTTCAAGACCGTACTATTCCACGATCTTGAGCTTCTGGCCTGGCGTGGGCTCCTTGTCCGGATAGAGGTCGTTCAGCAGCCGAAGCTGCTCGGCCGGGTACTTCTTGATCGGCGATTTTCGCGCCAGTTCAGCGATGTTCGTCTGATTGCCGGCCTGGATCACCCGGATCCGGTCGGGCTCGGCGGCCGTGAACTCGTTGTCCCGCAGCCGGCGGAAGGTCTTCACCGTGGAGACGAAGACCGGCTCGAAGCTCGGCAGGCCCGCCGCCTGGCGCGTATAGCCCTTGAAGATGTAGGCCAGGTTGTTGAAATAGACCACGGCCACCTCGGCCGGGCCCTGGTTGCCCCAGGGCAAGGTCGTGCTGCGCACGACGGCCCGGTAACCGTCCAGTCCGTTCACCGCAATGGGTTCAGCCTCGGTCGTCGGGACACCCTGCAACAGCCGGCCGAGGAATTCCCTGGGCGCCACGTTCGGCGGCGGGGCACCCGCCGATACGTCCATGACGGCGTCCTTCGCCGGCGTGTACGCGATGACCTTGGCGCGCTGGTTGTCGACGACCCATCCCGTCGGGAAAGCCAGCGTGATGCCGAGGTCCGCGTGGTAGAAGCGCGAGCCCCGCACCACGCCCTGCGCGCGGCTGTCGCCCACGGGCAAGCCATTGATGCGCGAAAGGTAAAGGTCGCGGTTGGGCGGCCGGTCTTCGGCGTTCTGCACCTTGCCGGCGGCCTTGACCACCTCGTGCAGGCGGGTGTCGTTGTCCGGGTGCGAGGCGAACACGCCGTGGTAGACGTGCGGTTGGCGGTTTTCCTGCCGCGCCGCCTGGATTTCCAGCATCTCCTGGTTCTTGAGCAGGCGCACGACATCGATCATGGCCTCGGGCTCGAAGCCGATGCGGTTCAGGTACTCCGCGCCGAGCTCGTCGGCTTCCAGTTCCATGTCGCGACCGTAGCCGCTGATCAGGGCGTTGCCGGCCATGCCGGCCACGTTCGCGAGGTCGCCGCTGCCCGTCAGGATCCCCACCACCATCGCCCCGACACCGGCCGCAGTGGCGCCCGTCTGCTGCCGCACCGCGTGCCGGGCCGTCACGTGGCCGACCTCGTGCCCGAGCACCGCGGCCAGCTCGGCCTCCGAATTGAGGTAGCTCATGATGCCGCGCGTGATGTAGACGTAGCCGCCGGGCAGCGCGAACGCGTTGACCTCGTCGCTGTCGAGCACGGTGAAGGTGTACTGCAGGTTCGGCCGGTGGCTCTTGACGGCGATCCGCTGGCCGACTTCATTCACGTACTGCTGCAGCTGCTCGTCCTCGAAGCGGCCGTACTGCTGCAGGATCTGCGGGTGCGCCTTGCGCCCGATCTCGATCTCCTGCGCCTCGCTCATCGTGACGATGTCGGTTCCGCCGGTGACGGGGTTCGTGGCGCAGCCGCCGAGCGTGGCGAGCGCTCCCGTCGCCGCGAAGACGAGGGTGGCCAGCTTCAGGCGCTGCAGGATCGGCATGTTTGGCTCCGGATCACGAGGTCCTGAGTCTAGTGTGCGTCGCGGACACCAGAAAGTTCCGTGCGGAAGCACACGGCCGAAACGCAACGGGGCGCCCTGAGGCGCCCCGCGATCGATCGCAGCACCGGCCGTGAAGCCGGGCCTGGGATACCGTCAAGCCTTGGCAGCGCCTGTCGCGTACTTCTTGCGGAAGCGGTCGACGCGGCCACCCGTGTCCACCATCTTCTGCTTGCCCGTGTAGAACGGGTGGCAGTTCGAGCAGACTTCGATCTGCAGGTCCTGGCCCAGCGTGGAACGCGTTTCGAACGTGTTGCCACAGCTGCAGGTGACGTTGATCGCCTTGTAGTTCGGATGGATCGCGTCTTTCATGGCGCAGCTTCCAGGCAGGTTCAAAAGAGGGGGGCGAATTATAGGGACGCGCGACGGAATCGACAAGCGACATCACGCGGGACACGGATCTGGCCGTTGGACCGTTTCCGGATCGCCGGTCCCAACCCGATTTGACAGATGTTATCCACAAAACCTGTGGATAACTGTGTGGATGAATGGACTGACTACGGACCTTCCGCCGTGCGAGACGCGGTAATTTCTGCATTGATCAAAAAATGATCAGGCCTATTTACCATTAAATATCAATGCTTTACGTCTGTCGCCTAACGTTTCACTTTCGCTACAGGCCGTAACCCGCCGAAAGTTAGCCCCCCTGCCCACCGTTGTGCATAACTGGATTTCGGCTACTCCATTCCATGTCATCACGCAAGCCCGTTCTGAGCCATGCGAGTCGTCAACGCGGAGGGCCTGCCAACGAAACGCGTCTAAATGTCTGTCAAACCGGGAGAAACAGCTCCTGGAGGTCGTTCAGGAACTGGCGTCCCCGCGCGGTCGGCCGCCAGCGGTCTGCCCTCCGTTCGAGCAGTCCTCGCGTCTCGGCTCGCTCGATCGGGGCCTGCAGCGCCGTGTGTGACAGTCCCGTGCGCTGCTCGAACAGGGGCTCGGTGAAACCTTCGACCAGCCGCAGCGCATTGAGCGTGAATTCGAACGGCAGGTCACGCACGGGCACCGTGCGCACCTCCGACAGGCGCTCCCCAGGCGTAGTGGCTGCAAGATAAGCCGCGGGATGGCGAACGCGAACGGTGCGTTCGATCTCGCCCGTGGCGACCCGCGTGAGCTTGCCGTGCGCGCCGGCGCCCACGCCGAGGTAGTCGCCGTATTCCCAGTAGACGAGATTGTGCCGGCAGCGCCGGCCACGCTGCGCATAGCCCGAGACTTCGTACTGCTCGAAGCCGGCAGCGGCCAGCCGCGCCTGGCACTCGAGCTGCATCGTCCACGCCGCCTCGTCGTCGGGCAGCCGTGGCGGCGGTCGCTTCGCAAACGGCGTGTCGGGTTCGAGCGTGAGCTGGTAATGCGAAAGGTGGGTGGGACCGAGTTCGATCGCACGCTCGAGATCCGCCAGGGCACCGCGCAGGTCCTGGCCGGGCAACGCATACATCAGGTCGAGGTTGAAGTTGTCGATGCCCGCTGCGCGCAACTCGTCCACCGCGCGTGCGGTGTCATGCGCGCCGTGAATGCGACCGAGGACGGCGAGCCGTTCGTCGTCAAAACTCTGTGCGCCCACCGACACGCGGTTCACGCCGGCCGCCGCGTACTCGCTGAACCGGCCGTGCTCGATGGTGCCGGGATTGGCTTCGAGCGTGATCTCGACGTCGGCGGCGAACGGCAGCAGCCCGCGTGCGTGCTCGAGCACGCGTGCGATTGCCGCGGGGCTGAACAGGCTCGGGGTGCCGCCGCCAAAGAAGACGGCAACGATCTCGCGGCCTGCGGCGCCTGCTGCAGCGTGCTCCAGGTCGCGCTGCAGCGCCGTGACGTAAGCCTGTTCGGCGATGCCGCCCGCAGGCACCGCGTGCGAATTGAAGTCGCAGTACGGGCATTTGCGCACGCACCACGGCAGGTGCACGTAGAGCGCGAGCGGAACCTGTCGCGCGTCGATCATGTCGCGCCGGACGCGAGTGCGGCGACGAGGCCGCGCAGCGCCTGGCCGCGATGACTGCGCTGGTTCTTGTCGGCCGGCGCGAGTTCGGCCGCGGTGCGGGTACCGTCGTCCACCAGGAACAGCGGGTCGTAACCGAAGCCGCCGCTGCCCCGCGCGACCCGGCCGATGCGCCCTTCCCACGCGGCCTGTGCGATCACGGGCGACGGGTCTTCGGGCCAGCGCAGGTAGACCATCGCGCAGCGATAACGCGCCGTGCGCGCGGCGTCCGCGACCGACTCGAGTTCGAGCAACAGCCGGGCGTTGTTGTCCGCGTCGTCGCACGCGGGGCCCGCATACCGGGCCGAGTAGATGCCGGGGGCACCGTGCAGCGCGTCCACCTCGAGACCGGAATCGTCGGCGATGGCGGGCAAGCCGGAGACGCGCGCGGCAAAACGCGCCTTGAGCAACGCGTTCTCGACGAAGGTCAGCCCGGTTTCGGCCGCGGATTCCTGCGTGAACTCGGCGAGCGAGCGCACGTCCGCCTGCCAGGGCGCAAGGATCTCGCGCATCTCGCGCAGCTTGCCGGCGTTGCCGGTGGCAAGGACGAGTCGCGCCGGAATGCCCACGAACGCCTCAGCGCGCCTTGCCGCGCGGCGCTCCTTCCGGAACCACTGCGAGCGGCGCCTGCAGCGCTTCGAGCTGCAGGGCAAAGAGCTGCTGGCACGAGTTCGCCGCCAGGTCGAGCAGCTGGTCGAGTTCGTGACGGCGGAAGGCGTGCCCTTCGGCGGTGCCCTGCACTTCGACGAAACCGCCGCCGTTGTTCATCACGACGTTCATGTCCGTCTCGGCCGACGAATCCTCGATGTAGTCGAGGTCGACGACCGGCTCGCCGCGCACGATGCCCACCGAGACCGCGGCGATCTGCCCGTGCAGTGGGCTGGCCGTGAGCGAGCGCCGGCGCACGAGCGTGCTCATCGCATCGGCGAGCGCCACGTAGGCGCCGGTGATCGATGCCGTGCGCGTGCCGCCGTCGGCCTGCAGCACGTCGCAGTCGAGCGTGACGGTGCGTTCGCCCAGCGCGCGCATGTCGACGACCGCGCGCAAGGAGCGCCCGATCAGCCGCTGGATTTCGAGGGTGCGCCCGCCTTGCTTGCCGCGCGCCGCTTCACGCGCGCTGCGGGTGTGCGTCGAGCGCGGCAGCATGCCGTATTCGGCCGTGATCCAGCCTTCGCCCTTGCCGCGCAGGAAGCCGGGCACGCCTTCCTCGACGGTCGCAGTGACGAGCACCCGAGTGTCGCCGAATTCGACCAGCACCGAGCCTTCCGCGTGCTTGGTGAACCCGCGCGTGATGCGGACGGGACGCAGTTGGTCTGGCGCGCGGCCACTCGGTCTCAAGGAAGGCTCCGGGAAGTGAGGAAGGGAGGAAGGGAGGAAGGGAGGAAGGGAGGAAGGGAGGAAGGGAGTAGGGAGTAGTGAGTAGTGATTAGTGAGTAGTAAGTAGTCGGAGCTTCCACCGCAACTCCTACTATTCACTAATCACTTCCTCCCTTCCTCCCTTCCCCACTTCCTCACGGGCCGAGCCAGCGGATAGCCGCGGCCGACGTATTGTCCGCGTAGGGCGCGGAATTGGAAACGGCCTGCTCGCCGAGCGCGACGAGCGCCTCGCGCAGATGGTCCCTGGGACTCGTGCTGATTGACGCGAGAACCTCGTCCGAGACCCCGGACCACAGGCCGTCGGAACAGAGCATGAGCACGTCGCCGGGCACCAGCGCGCGGCGGCCGCTCAGCGTCATCTCCGGCAGGGCGGGATCGCCGCCGATGCAGCATTCGACGTAGTTGCGCATGGGATGGCCCTGCGCCTGGCGCTCGGTGATGCGGCCCGCTCGCAACAGCAGTTCGACGTGGCTGTGATCGCGCGTGCGTTCGAACACCTTGCCATGACGCAACTGATAGATGCGGCTGTCGCCGACGTGCGCCCAGTAAGCGCTCGAACCCTGCACCAGGCACAGCGCGCAAGTGGCGCGCGGACGGATTTCCGGAGGCAGGCACTGGCCGAGGGCAACGACGGCTTCGTGTGCGCGGCCCACGGTCAGGTGCAGGAAACCCTCCGGATCGAACAGCGGCCGGCTCATCTCCCAGAATTCGTTGAGCATCGCGCGCATGGCCACTTCGGCTGCGCGTGCGCCATCGGCGTGTCCGCCCATGCCGTCCACGACCGCGAGCATCACGGTGCCATTGGCGTCCGCAATGGCGACTCGATCCTGGTTTTCTTCGCGATGCCCGATGAGGCTGAGGTCGGCGTGCTCGATCTGCAAGGGTCGCTCCGACACGCCCGTTGTCATGTAGAATTGTCGGTGATTTATAGCACTTAGCGACGCTCACATACAGCGTTAACGCGTTTCGATTTTATTTGCACTCACGGTCGAGGCCCCATGATCCGCAGCATGACCGGCTTCGCGCGACGCGAGCGCCAGGGTTCCTGGGGCACGCTCGCTTGCGAAATCCGCTCGGTCAATCACCGCTATCTCGAGCTTTCCCTGCGCCTGCCTGAAGACCTGCGCAGCCTCGAAGGCGATGCCAGGCAAGCCGTGTCTGCGGCGCTGCGTCGGGGCAAAGTCGACGTCGGCATTTACCTGCGCGGGCAGCCCGCACAGACCGGCACGCTCGAGATCAACCGCGCACTGGTCGACCAATTGGCGCGCACCGCGCGGGACGTGGCCGCCATGGCCGACTCCTCGCTGGCCGCGGTGAGTCCGCTCGAATTGCTGCGCTGGCCCGGCGTGATCCGCGAGCCCGAAAGAGACCTGCAGCCCGTGCAGGCGGCCGCGCTCGAGTTGCTGCAGGAGACTGTGCGAGAACTGAACGAATCCCGTGCGCGTGAAGGCGCCCGCTTGCGCGAGATGCTGCTCGGTCGCTGCCAGTCGGTGCAGCAAACGGTTGCTCAGTTGCACGAGCGGCTGCCTGAGATCGCCGCCCGCATCAGAGAACGCGTCGGCGAGCGTGTCGCGCAATTGGGCGGCTCGGTCGATCCTGCGCGCCTCGAGCAGGAACTCGTGCTGCTCGCTTACAAGATGGACTTCGCCGAAGAGCTCGATCGCCTTGGCAGCCACGTCACCGAAATGCTGCAGATCCTCGACGCCAAGGAGCCCGCGGGCCGTCGGCTGGATTTCCTGATGCAGGAATTCAACCGCGAGGCCAACACGCTCTCATCGAAGTCGCAGGACGCCGACACCACCCGCGCTGCCGTGGACATGAAAGTCCTGATCGAGCAGATGCGCGAGCAGATCCAGAATATTGAATAAGGCCGGCAGCCGAAGTCCCCTTCTTACGCCAAGCGGCCGCCGCGTTATGTATGCAAAGCGCTGCAGCGACCCCGGCCACGTGCCGGGGTTTCTGCGTCAGGGTGGAGCGATCCAGCCAGTTGCGCTTCGCATCGGCATCGGCGGCCTGACCTGCAACCGCCCAACCTCGCCGCAGTCCCGGCAACGCAACCGCAGGGGAAGGCGCAGCGAACCCTTCCCCTGCCTGACCCACTCGCCCAGCGGCAGCACCCGCCACACATCGCAACGCGGGCAGTAAGCCGCGAGTTGGTGGTCGTGGGCGTGCAGGCCGGCAATGGAGCCGAGGTCGATCATTAGCCGATGGTGACACCGGGCCAGGCTCACCGGGCGAGCCGC
>CAVWGG010000017.1:0-10128 GCA_963754535.1 uncultured Gammaproteobacteria bacterium | reverse complement strand
CTGCGGCATTTCACGGCTCAGTTCGAGCCGCTGGAGTAGCCGCGGTTAGGTGAGGGCGTTCGTTCCGGGTCTTCTCCGGGCGAGCGGAAAGGCAGACACGCTCGCCCGGAGAAGACCCGGAACCAACGCCTGATCGACTGCGTCTGTGTGAATTCTCGTCAGAGCCCGAGAATTCACACGGCGCACGATTTGTCGTCGAGGTCACACCGCATGACCCGCTGCAGATGCGTCGCGGCCAGCCACTTCCATGGCTCCGTCACCATGCCGTGTTGGTGAAGCTCGACACAGTGCGTGCCGTGCGCCCAAAGCAGACGGTCAACGGGGAATGACGACCCCGAGCGGTCCGTCGAGCCTGCGAGAAGCAGACGTTCAAATTGCCGGTCTCCGGAACACGAACGGGTGATGGGAATCGAACCCATGTGACGTAGGTTCACCTCCTGCGGATTTGCTGACTTTTCAGGGTCGCGTGCGGCTGGCGTGTGAACAAGTGCCATTGGCACACGCCGAGACAGCATACGCACCCAACCGGCTCACTCGGCAGCTGTCAGCATTGCCGCATGAGTCGATATCGCCTGCCGCCCATGCTTACCCGCCCCCTGCGGTACAGGACGCGCCGCGGATCATCCGGTGGCTCGCCGGGGAGATGCGCGCCGCGGCGAGCCAGCCTACTTGACGAGATTCCTGTAGATCCTCCCGTCTTTCATGATCACGACGAAGTTCTTCACCGGATCGCCGATCAGGTCGACGTTGGCTAGCGGGTCGCCGTCGACGAGCAACAGGTCGGCCAGCGCGCCCGGCTCCACGACACCAAGCTTGCCCGGATATGGATTGCGCGGACCGGACAGCGCGAGCAACTGGGCGTTGTCGTGCGTCACCAGCTTCAGGATCTCGGCGGGAGTGAACCACTGCTTGAGCTTCAGGATGTCGGCGGCCTGCTTCGCGTTCTGCCGGGGATCGAACAGATAGTCGGTGCCCCAGGCCAGCTTGACGCCGTACTTCTTTGCCCACTTGAAGGCATTGTCCGTACCGTCGATCACCTGCGCCTTCTTCAGGCGAGTGGACTCCGGCGCAGTCGGCGGCGCGGGATCGAGCGCCTGCAGGCTGAGCCATATACCCTTGTCGGCCAGCAATTTCATCGTGTCCTCGTCGAGCAACTGGCCATGCTCGATGCACTTCACGCCGGCTTCGACTGCGCGGCGCACGGCACGCGGCGTGTAGGCATGCACGGCGACGTACGTGTTCCAGTCGTCGGCGGCCTCGACCGCGGCCTTCATTTCGTCGAGCGTGTATTGCGAGACGTCCAGCGGATCGTACGCGGATGCGGCGCCACCGCCGGCCATCACCTTGATCTGGCTGGCGCCCGCGCGCAGGTTTTCGCGCGTTGCCGTCAGCACCTCGTCCCGGCCGTCGGCGATGAAATTTGCGCCCAACTGCTCGCCCTTCGAGACCTCGCCGAAAAAACGGCGAGAGCGCTCGGTCGGTAGGCGCGAATCGCCGTGCCCCGATGTCTGCGAGATCATCGCTCCACTTGGATAGATGCGCGGGCCGGGCAACTCACCCCTGTCGATCTTCGGCCGGGCCACGAGCATGGGACCGCCGAGGTCGCGGACAGCCGTGAATCCGCGCATGAGCATGTCGCCCGCCTCTGCCGTGGCCCGCGCCTGCAGCACTTCCATGGTGACCGCGGGACTCAGCAGGTCGGCCTGGCCGGTGGTGCTCAGCGCGATGTGCACGTGATTGTCGATCAACCCGGGCATCAGAGTGCGACCACGACCCTGGATGCGGATGACCTGTGCGCCAGCCGGTGCCGCGATCGGTTGCGGCGAGATCGACTGGATCATGTTGCCGACGACCAGCACGTCTGATGGTGCCGACAGGCGCGCCGATTGACCGTCGAAGATGCGGACATTCTCGAACAGGACTGCGGCCGGTGCGGCGGCGGGCTCGGCGCCAAGAGCGGCCATCGTGACGAGCATGCAGACAGCCCCGCACGCGCGCAGGAACACGGATCGCAGATTCATGTGAGTCCTTTACTTGGTTCTACGACCTGCTTCGATGGCGCGAGCAGACCCAGGTGGAGTCTAGCGCTCCATTTTGGCAGTCCCGCGCTGTCGAGCAGAGTACACGGCGGCGCGGCGAGTCGACGCGGATTCCGCCGGCTGGGCGGGTGTTACTGGCCTGACGCAGCCGAACGAGCTGCGCGCCATGTGGCGCAGGACGAGTGACGAACGCTCAGGCGTCGGGGCGAAGTGGAGCTGGTGATGGGAGTCGAACCCATGCAAGTCGACTGGGAAGCACGGTCGAAGGACGGCTTCCGCGCCTGTCGTGAAGGTCGGCTCCTGGCCGAACCCGGTCCTGGACGAAGGTCCGCTTTTCCGGGCGGCGACTCCTACGTGTTGCCAAGTCGCATTGTGCCACTACTCAGTCCCGGGGCCGCAGTCTCACAAGCTCCTGATCCGGAGCCTTGCCTCGAGCGCGTGTCTGCCTTTCCAAGCTCGGGGCAAGGCTCCGGATCAGGAGCTTGTAGCGCCAATGCGTGTCTGCTTTGCAGCCTGCCAGAGGGACGCAGATCTACGCGCCGCTGCTTTCCGCGTGCCTGGTTCGGTCACTTCCCCGACAGGAACTTGTCGCACGCCGCCGCCGCGCCGCGGCCTTCGTTGATGGCCCACACGACCAGCGACTGGCCGCGTCGGCAGTCGCCCGCCGCGAACACGCCTTTCAGGTTCGTCGCATAGCGGCCGTGCTCCGCCTGCACGTTGCTGCGCGTGTCGCAGTCGACGCCCAAGTCCTTGAGCAGCGGCTGTTCAGGTCCGAGGAAACCCATCGCGAGCAGCGCGAGCTGCGCCGGCCGGACCTGCTCGGTGCCAGGCACTTCGACCGGCACCATCGTGCCCTTGTCGTTGCGCTGCCATTTCACCTCGACCGTCACGATCGACTCGAGGTTGCCGCTGGCCCCGCCCACGAACTTCTTGACCGTCGTCAGGTACACGCGCGGATCGTCGCCGTACCTGGCCGCGGCCTCTTCCTGGCCGTAGTCCATCTTGTAGACCTTGGGCCACTCCGGCCACGGGTTGTCGTTGGCGCGCTCGACCGGAGGCCGGGCCATGATCTCGATCTGCGTGACGCTCTTGCAGCCCTGGCGCAGCGCCGTGCCGACGCAGTCGGTGCCGGTGTCGCCGCCACCGATGACGACGACGTCCAAGCCGCGGGCATGGACCGGTGAGTGGTCCGAGCCCCCATTCAGCAGCGCACGCGTGCTTGCCGTGAGGTACTCCATCGCGAAGTGCACGCCACGCAGGTCGCGACCTTCGATGGGCAAGTCACGCGGCTGCGTCGCACCCGTGCAGATGACCGTCGCGTCGAAATCGCGCAGCAGCAACTGCGCCTCGACGTTCTCGCCGACGTTCGCGTTGCAGAAGAACTTGATGCCTTCGGCTTCGAGCAGCTTGATCCGGCGCTCGACGACGGCCTTCTTGTCGAGCTTCATGTTCGGGATGCCGTACATCAGCAGGCCGCCCGGACGGTCTTCGCGCTCGAGCACCGTCACCAGGTGACCGGAGCGATTCAACTGCTGCGCGGCCGCGAGTCCCGCCGGACCCGAGCCGATCACCGCGACCTTCTTGCCGGTGCGCGCCGCCGGCGGCTCCGGCAGCACCCAGCCTTCGTCCCAGCCACGGTCGATGATCTCGTTCTCGATGTTCTTGATCGTGACCGGCGGTTCGTTGATGCCGAGCACGCACGATCCTTCGCACGGAGCCGGGCAAACGCGGCCCGTGAACTCCGGGAAGTTGTTCGTCATGTGCAGGCGGTCGAGCGCCTCGCGCCAGAGCCCGCGGTAGACGAGGTCGTTCCACTCGGGAATCACGTTGTTGATCGGGCAGCCGGCGGCCATGCCGCTGATCAGCTTGCCCGTGTGGCAGAACGGTACGCCGCAGTCCATGCAGCGGGCGCCCTGGTGACGGAGGCGTTTCTCCTCCAGGTGCGGGTGGAACTCGTTCCAGTCGCCGATGCGCTCGAGTGGCGCGCGGTCGACAGGAAGTTCGCGCAGGTATTCGATGAATCCGGTTGGCTTGCCCATCGTCGTCTTCTGCTCAGTTGCCGCCGACGCGCGCGAGGTCGCGTGCGTTCTGTTCGAAAGCCACCATGATCGCCTCGTCGCCGACGAGCCCTTGCTCCTCGGCGCGCGCGATGCAGGCCAACATGCGCTGGTAGTCCTTCGGGATGACCTTCACGAATTTCGGCACCATGTCGTCCCAGGCGTCGAGCACGAGCCGCGCCCGGTCACTCGACGTGTGGTCCAGGTGCCGCTCGACCATGCGTCGCACTTCCGTGATCTCGGTGGCCTCGGTCAGCCGCTCGAGATTGACCATCTGCGAGTTCACGTGCGCCCCGAAGGCGCCATGTTCGTCGAGCACGTACGCGATGCCGCCCGACATGCCGGCGCCGAAGTTGCGTCCGGTTGCGCCGAGCACGACCACGCGGCCGCCCGTCATGTACTCGCAGCCATGGTCGCCCACGGCTTCGACCACGGTGTTCGCGCCGCTGTTGCGCACGGCGAAGCGCTCGCCTGCCATGCCGCGGATGTAGGCCTCGCCACTGGTGGCGCCGTAGAGCGCCACGTTGCCGACGATGATGTTGTCCTCGGCCGCGAACTTCGAGCCCGTCGGCGGGAACACCGCGATCTTGCCGCCCGATAGACCCTTGCCGACGTAGTCGTTGGCATCGCCCTCGAGCGAGAGGCTCATGCCCGGCGGGATGAACGCGCCGAAGCTCTGTCCGGCCGAACCGCGGAAGTGCAGGCGGATCGTGTCCTCCGGCAAGCCCTTCGCGCCGTGCCGCCGCGTGATCTCGCTGCCGACGATGGTGCCGGCCACGCGGTTGACGTTGCGGATCGGCAGATCGGCGACCACGTCTTCGCCGCGCTCGATCGCCGGCCCGCACAGGTCCATCAGCACGGTCATGTCGAGCGAGCGCTCGATGCCGTGATCCTGCTCGTCCTGCTGGAACCGGCCCCAGTCCGGGTCGACTTCGGGCGAGTAGAGGAGAGTCGAGAGATCGATGCCCTTAGCCTTCCAGTGCTGCACGGCCTTGCGCGCTTCGAGCTTGTCGACGCGGCCGACCATTTCCTCGAGCGTGCGGAAGCCGAGCTGGGCCATGATCTCGCGCAGTTCCTGCGCGATGAACTGCATGAAATTGACGACGTGCTCGGGCTTGCCCTTGAACTTCTCGCGCAGCCGCGGATCCTGCGTCGCGACACCCGCCGGGCAGGTGTTGAGGTGGCACACGCGCATCATGATGCAGCCCGTCGCCACGAGCGGAGCGGTGGCGAAGCCGAATTCCTCGGCACCGAGCAGCGCCGCGATCGCGACGTCGCGACCTGTCTTCAGCTGGCCGTCGGTTTCCACCGCGATGCGGCTGCGCAGGTTGTTGAGCACCAGCGTCTGGTGCGCCTCGGCGAGGCCGAGTTCCCAGGGCAGGCCTGCATGCGTGATCGACGTCTGCGGCGAGGCGCCGGTGCCGCCGTCGTAGCCGCTGATCAGCACCACGTCCGCATGGGCCTTCGCGACGCCGGCCGCGATCGTGCCGACGCCGACTTCGGCCACCAGCTTCACGCTGATGCGCGCCCGGCGGTTCGCGTTCTTCAGGTCGTGGATGAGTTCCGCCAGGTCCTCGATCGAATAGATGTCGTGGTGCGGCGGCGGCGAGATCAGGCCGACGCCCGGCGTCGTGTGCCGGGTCTTGGCGATCGACGGGTACACCTTGGTGCCCGGCAGCTGGCCGCCCTCGCCGGGCTTCGCGCCCTGCGCCATCTTGATCTGGATCTCCTTCGCGCTGACGAGGTACTCGCTCGTCACGCCGAAGCGGCCCGAGGCCACCTGCTTGATCGCCGAGCACTTCGAATCGCCGTTCGGCAGCGGCACGTAGCGCTCCGGGTCTTCGCCGCCCTCACCGGTGTTGCTCTTGCCGCCGATGCGGTTCATCGCGATCGCGAGCGTCTCGTGCGCTTCCTTGCTGATCGACCCGTACGACATGGCGCCGGTCTTGAAGCGCTGCATCAGGCTTGCGATCGATTCCACTTCCTCGATCGGCACGGCGTCCGATGCCTTGAAGTCGAGCAGGCCGCGCAACGTGCAGAGGTTGGTGGCCTGGTCGTTGACCAGTGCCGAGTACGTCTTGAACGTCTCGAAGCTGCCCGTGCGTACCGACTTCTGCAGGCGGTGGATGCTCTCCGGATTGAAGAGGTGGTACTCGCCCTCGGCGCGCCACTGGTACTGGCCGCCGACCGGCAGCGTGTGGCGCTCGGCGGTGGGGCGATCCGGGAACGCGGCGTTGTGCCGCAGCAGGACTTCCTGCGCGATCACGTCCGTGCCGATGCCGCCGACGCGCGATGCCGTCCAGCTGAAGTATTCGTCGATCACGTCCTGGCGCAGGCCGAGCGCCTCGAACACCTGCGCGCCGCGATAGCTCTGCAGCGAAGAGATGCCCATCTTCGAGGCGACCTTGATCACGCCCTTGGACGCGGCCTTGACGAAGTTCTTGCAGGCCGTCTTGTGGTCGATCTGGGTGAGCAGGCCTTCGTGGATCATGTGATCGATCGTTTCGAAGGCCAGGTACGGGTTGATCGCGCTCACGCCGTAGCCGATCAGCAGCGAGAAGTGGTGCACTTCGCGCGCCTCGCCCGTCTCGAGCACGAGGCTGGCGCGAGTGCGCAATCCTTCGCGGATCAGGTAGTGGTGCAGGCCCGCGACCGCCATCAGCGCCGGGATCGGCGCGAAGTCCTTGTTGACCCCGCGGTCGCTCAGGATGATGACGTTGACTTCCTCTTCCTCGATGAGGCGCCGCGCCATCAGGCGCAGCTCTTCCATCGACTTCACCAGGCCCTTCTCGCCGCGGCTCACGCGGAACAGGATCGGCAGCACGCCGACGCGCAGGCCCGGCAGGTCCATGCGGCGGATGCGCGCGAACTCTTCGTTGGTGACGATCGGGTACTTGAGCTCCAGGCGACGGCAATCCGCCGGCTGCGGGTTCAGCAGGTTGCCTTCTGACCCTAAGCGCGTCTCGGCCGAGGTGACGATCTCCTCGCGGATGCAGTCGATCGGCGGATTCGTGACCTGCGCGAACAGCTGCTTGAAATAGTCGTACAGCAGGCGCGGCCTGGCCGAGAGCACGGCCAGCGGCGTGTCGTTGCCCATCGAACCCACGGCCTCGACGCCGTCGCGTGCCATCGGCGTCAGCACGATGCGCTGGTCCTCGAACGTGTAGCCGAATGCGATCTGCCGCTGCAGCAGCGAGTCGGGGTCGGGTTGCGGCAGCTCCGGCGGCTGCGGCAGGTCGTCGACGTGGATCTGGTATTCGTCGAGCCACTCGCGGTACGGGCGAGCTGCCGCGAGCGTGCGCTTGATCTCGTCGTCCTCGACGATGCGGCCCTGCGCGGTGTCGACCAGGAACATCTTGCCGGGTTGCAGGCGGCCCTTGCGCACCACGTCTTCCGGCGGCACGTCGAGCACGCCCGCTTCGGACGCGAGGATGACCAGGTCGTCCCTGGTCACGTAGTAGCGACCGGGGCGCAGGCCGTTGCGGTCAAGCACGGCGCCGATCTGCGTGCCGTCGGTGAACGAGATCGACGCGGGACCGTCCCACGGCTCCATCAGGCTCGAGTGGTACTGGTAGAACGCGCGCTTCTCGTCATCCATCGACTCGTGGTTCGACCACGGCTCGGGGATCATCATCATCACGGCGTGCGGGAGCGAGCGGCCGGACAGGTAGAGCAGTTCGAGCGTGTTGTCGAACATGCCCGAGTCGCTGCCGTTCGGGTTGATGATCGGACGGATCTTCCTGATGTCGTCGCCGAACGACTCCGCTTCGAAGCGGGCCTCGCGTGCGTGCATCCAGTTGGAGTTGCCGCGGACCGTGTTGATCTCGCCGTTGTGCGCGATGTAGCGGTACGGGTGCGCGCGGTCCCAGCTCGGGAACGTGTTGGTGCTGAAGCGCGAATGGACCAGCGCCAGCGCGGTTTCCATCAGCGGGTTGTGCAGGTCGGTGAAGTACTGGTCGAGCTGCGTGGTGAGCAGCATGCCCTTGTAGACGATCGTGCGCGCCGAGAGGCTCACGATGTACCAGTACTCGGCGCCCGAGAGCGTCGAGGTGCGGATCTCGTTGTAGGCGCGCTTGCGGACCACGTACAGCTTGCGCTCGAACGACAGGTCGTCGGCGATGTCGGGGCTGCGGGCGATGAACACCTGCCGCATGAACGGTTCGCACGAGCGGGCGGTCTCGCCGAGCATGCCGTTGCTGGTCGGCACGGTGCGCCAGCCGAGCACGGCCAGGCCTTCCGACTGCACGACCTGCTCGAATTTCTGCTCGACCTGGCGGCGGACCGTCGGGTTGCGCGGCAGGAAGATGATGCCGCTGCCGTACTGGCCGGCTGCGGGCAACGGAATGCGCGCTTTGCGGCACACCTCTTCATTGAAGGCATGCGGCATCTGCAGCAGCACGCCGGCGCCGTCGCCCGTGTTGATCTCGCAGCCGCAGGCGCCGCGATGGTCCAGGTTCTTCAGCACCTGGATCGCCTGCTCGAGGACGCGGTGCGACTTGTGACCCTTGAGGTTCACGACGAACCCCTGGCCGCAGGCGTCGTGCTCGTTGCGCGGGTCGTAAAGACCTTGCCTGGCGGGCGGGCCGAGCTGCACGGGCTTGTCCTCGTGGATGCGGTCGATCGCAGCCGTCGAAGCGGAAATCGGTTGCTGTGCGCTCATCGTCGGCCCTGCCTGTGGCTCTCAGGCGTCGCTCAGGGGCAAGGAGAGGCCGCGGCTCGCGGGGAGCCAGCCCTCCTGTACCTGTCGACGGTCGTGGATACGTGACTGATATGACATGTGATCCCGGCTGCGTCAATGCACTGCAACAAAGTGGTCTAAGCCTCAGCCCGGATGCCATTGCGCCCTGGTTGGACGGGGGTGGCGCGGGTGCGCCGATTACTGCTAGCGTGCGGCGCACGGGTGGATTGAAAAACTAAGGGGATTCAAATGGATGCATCGACAGCGGCCGGCACGGTCGGGACCGGGATCGGAGTCTTTCTGTTGGTTCTGGTGGTGGTCGGCGCCATCAGTGGGCTCATTGTCGGCGGCATCGCCCGTTTCCTGCTGCCTGGACCGGATCCCATGAGTTGGCTCCGCACCATCGGCTATGGCATCGGCGGCTCCTTCGTGGGTGGCCTGGTCGGCCGACTGCTTAACGTCCCCGAGTACCTGGGTTTCGTGCTGTCGGTCGCCTGCGCGGCCGGCCTGATCTGGTATTTCACGCGCCGGAGCAAGACCCCGACCGCTTGAGCCCGGACTGGACTGGGTCAACGCAACTCATTGATTAATATGGTTTAACAGACCGGCCGGAAGTTATCTCCGGCCGGCTCTGGTATCCTCGCCGGAACTTTCTGGCCATGGTTCCCGTCCTAACCGGACCCAAACGAACCGGCGGCCACCCGCACCCAGCCACCCATGGAGGGCTTTGCGCCGGCCGCACTCACACCGTGACTCGTGTCACTTAGCCGGAACCTCGTTTTGACCGAGGCCCCCGGACTCCGTAGACCGACACGGCCGGACCGCACAGCAAGGAACCCAACCATGGCTATCCAACGAACCGCGCGTATGGGCGCGAAACCGAGCCTGACCGCCCTCGTGGCGATGGCCGCGTTCGCCCTCGGTTTGCCCGGCGGCAACGCCCTGGCGGACAAGCAGTCTTCGAGCCCTGGCGTGGCGGAGATCGCATCTGCCATCGGCCGCGGCATCCAGACCGTGCAGGAAGGCGTCGTCTCCTGGTACGGGGCCCAGTTCCACGACCGCAAGACGGCCAGCGGCGAGCGCTTCGACTCCGGGGCGCTCACGATGGCCCACCCGAGCTTGCCCTTCGGCACGATGGTGCGCGTGACGAACCTGCGCAACGGCCGCAGCGTCGTGGTGCGCGTCAACGATCGCGGTCCGTTCGTCGGCATGCGCATCGCAGACCTTTCACAGGCCGCCGCGTCCGAGATCGGCATGATGCGGAGGGGCGTGGCCCGCGCCCGCATCGAAGTGCTCGGCGGGGAAGCGGAGCCGGCCACGGGGCCCTGACGGTCGCGCCGATCGCAATCACCTG
>CAVWGG010000016.1:0-168634 GCA_963754535.1 uncultured Gammaproteobacteria bacterium | reverse complement strand
CGGCACGGACCGAGTATAGGTAGGCAGCACTACCTGCGGGCGGGGTGGGGGTCGTGGCAGGAGCTGGCGGGGCGGGTGTGGGCCGGCTCGTACCCCGAGCTGGGCCGTGAGCTGTGCGCGCGGGCCGGGGTGGCGTGGAGCGAGCCGCCCCACGACCTGAGCGAGGCGACTCGGGACTTCTGGAACGTGACGTCGGGGCTCCTCCTCCTCGAGGCGGCGGCGAAGCGCAGGGAGAGGTGGGACGGGCTCGTGGTGGACGAGGCGCAGGGGGAGAGAGGACGAACTGCCGGAGCACGACGGCGATCGCCGAGTTCCTCGGCACGCTGATCGAGAAGCCCGAGGGCGCACGGCCGCGCGTGTTGCCGTGGGCGGTGCGGGGGGAGGAGCCGAAGGTGATCCGCTGGAAGGACGCGGAGGAGGAGCGGGCGAATGCTGGGGAGCTCGTCGCGCAGCTGCTGCTGAAGGATAGCGTCGGGCTCGACAGGGTGGCGATCGTCGGGATGCGGAGGCTCGCGAAGTCGTGCCTCGCCGGGAAGCCCGAGCTGGCCGGCTTTCCCGTCGAGGCGATCGGCGACGACGGGACGGTGGGGAGGAGCCCCGGCGCCATTCGCTACGCGACGCCCCACCGTTTCAAGGGCCTCGAGGCCGACGTGGTGCTCCTCCTCGACGTGGACGGGAGCGAGTGGGCGATGAAGCCCCGCAACCTCTACGTCGCGGCGTCGCGCGCGCGGCTGCGGCTTCACGTGCTCGCGAAGAACGGGGTGGTACTGCCGGGGAGGGGGTGAGGGCGGGGACGGTGCCGAGCTCTATCGCCGCGGCGCGCGACGGGGCAAAGCCGTCTTCCCGACCTTCCTCCTGGCCAAGTCCGCTTTCCGGATGCGGAAGACGGGAAGCACGAACTGCGGAAGACCCATGCGGGTCGTGGCGCTCTGCAGGAACTCCCTGAAGTACGGCCAGGCGTTGAAGACACCGTTCAGGCTGGCGAAGGGCGGCGAGCTCTTCCGGGGCGGAAGTCCGAGGCCATCGGGAAAACCGTAGCGGAGTTCGATCTCCACCTCGGACCTCGAGCGCGCGGCTCTTTCGCCGGCTCCTTCTCAGCCGGGGCGAAGAGCCGACCTTGCCCGTCGAAGACCACCTGGAAGGCGCTCTTCCCGGGCAGCGCTCTCGGCGTCGCGCCGCGTGCGTGATCTCCACCACCACCTTCCCGGCTTCGGACGGCGAGGAGATGCGCCGGCTGAATTGGCCGGAGCGGAGCCGAACGTCCTCCAGCTGGACCGCCTGGATCCACCCGGTCCGGCGACGCGGGCGCTTTCATCCTGCCACCGCCGCACCATACGGCGCGATCTCTTCGCAGATCATCATGCCCTCCGGCTGTCGGTCGACTGTCGTCCAGGCTTCGTTCCTTGGAAAGTCCACGTAGACGACCTGAGGTCTCTCTGCAAGAGGAGGATTCAGGTTGCCTGCCTTCACGGGGACGACGGCAACGTGAATCTCCACCGGAGGCATCCGCGACTTCCGCGATGGTTCGCAGCGTGAGATTGCGGCCGCCGTTGAGGATCTAGTGACGAAGGCCGGGCTCTTGCCGAGGCGGGCGGCCAGCTGGGACTTCGTGAGCTTCTGCTGTGCCATGGCGGCGATGAGAGCTTCCGTGACCTCGAGGATGAGCTCTTCGGTCCGGAGCAGCCGCCGGTTCTCGGTAGAGGACGCCTCGAAGGCGCGGTAGTCGGTTCTGGTCTCGCTCATGGTCGTCCTTCCGCTGGGGGCCGTGGTGCTGGTCGTGTTCCTTGAGGTTCTGGGCGGCGATCTCGGTCGCCGGACACCGGAAGATCGTCCGACTTCTTCTTCAGTGCATGCGCCAGGACGAAGTGGCCTCCTGGCCTGTAGGCGCCGAGGAACCTCAGCTGGAAGCTCTTGAACTCG
Organism: uncultured Gammaproteobacteria bacterium; assembly: GCA_963754535.1. Classification (GTDB taxonomy): domain Bacteria; phylum Pseudomonadota; class Gammaproteobacteria; order Steroidobacterales; family Steroidobacteraceae; genus RPQJ01. Next base: position 166,714 of record CAVWGG010000016.1, on the reverse strand, counting down.
AAGAGACGTTCCCCTCGCTTCTCGTCGAGGAACTTGAACTTCTCCCGATTCTGAAGCCCGCCGGTCCGAGCTCGGCCATTCGCTGAAAGAGAACCAGCGCTTTCGCCTTTTCCTGAGCCGAAAGCCCCCCGTGAGGAACGTAGTCGCTGAGGCCTTCCCTCCGGCTCCTTGCGCCCAGATCACTCGTCCCCAAGCCCCGCTCGCCGCGACAAGAAGTTCGGGCACCTGTGGATGTTTACATATACGTAAACAGAATGTCAACCGCGCGACCGCGGCACCCGCGACCTGCTGAACGCCGTCGCGGCCTCGAGGCCGACGTGGTTCTCCTCCTCGACGTGGACGGGAGCGAGTGGGCGATGAAGCCCCGCAACCTCTACGTCGCGGCGTCGCGCGCGCGGCTGCGGCTGCACGTGTTCGTGAAGGACGGGGTGGTGGCTGCCGGGGCGGGCCTAGGCGACTTGTAGATGGCCGGAGGGAAGCAGGGTAGGAGGTATCGGCTTCCCCTCAGCGCGCGCCGCGTCGATCCAAGCGGCCTTGGCCCTCAAGACCTCGGCCAGGGCGGATTCGGGGGATTCGCCGAACGCGGAGCAGCACGAAAGGTCAGGGATGTCGGCGATGTAGCCGTCGTCTTCTTCGCTAGGAAAGATGTTGATGTGGTAGTCCGTCAATCCGCGTCACCGATCTCGAGATTGTGACGCTCCACGAGCCGGAGCAACGGTCCTCGCTCTCCCCGCTCACGCGATCACCTGCCGCACCGGCAACACCTCCTCCTCCACCCAGCGCGGCTCCTCGTCCCCAGGGCGGAAGACGACCCACACCGTCGCCTCGGCGGGCCCTCCCGGACGCGCTCACGGCCCACTCCCGGGCGATCCGCTGCGCCCGCACGTCGGGCTCGAGCGGGTCCTTTCCGTGCACCGTCCCGCCGCCGATCGGCACCGCCGTGCCGTACGCCTCGGCGACGAGCTTCTTCCCCGAGAGGCCGTTGCTCGCCCAGCGGCCCGCCCACCGCGAAGGAGCCCGCGCCGTTGAAGAGCCAGTCGACGGATTCGCCCGGCGGTTCCAGCTCGCCCGCCGCGACGTACTCGGCCGCGACGCCGAGGCACGCCTCCTTCGCGAGCGCGCAGAGCGCCAGCCAGTCGGCGTTGACGAAGTGGTGGAGCGAGAGCGAGACCGCCTCGAGCCGCCGGCCGCGCACCGCGACGAGGACCTTGCCGTCGGCCCGATCCATCTCTTCCGTCGTTCTCCCGCAGCCCCTCGATCGCCTTCACGAAGTCGCGCGCGAGCGCCTGCTCGAGGGGGATCAGCCCCGCGCGTTCGCCCCGGCAGGCGTAGCCCACGCCGATCACCTGGTCGTCGGCCACGCACCGGAAGGCCCTCTCCTCCGCCTCGAGCGGCCCGAGGCAGAGGTCGAAGCGCACCTCGACGTGGTGTGGCGCGGGCTCGAAGAAGTAGCCGGTACTTCTCCGGGCCGTCGAACGAGTCGCCGTAGCCGGCGAGCGCATACGCCTCGCGCACCACCCCGGCGACCTCCTCCTCCGTCACGGCGCACTCCGGCCCCGGGCCCGCGGCGATCCGCCCGTCGACGAAGACGACCTTCCGGTGGAGCGCCACCTCGACGCCGACGAGCGCCTCCGGGTCGCGGCCCGTCGCGAGCGCGACGATCCCGTCGGCGATGGAATCGGAGAGCCGGTCGGGGTGCCCGGCGCAGACGGCCTCGGCGAAGCGGAGAGGAAACCAGTTTCCCGTCGTCGTCATGCGGACCTCCTGCCCTGGGAAAGCTCGGGGAGTGGAACGAGCCGGGACGCGACGCGCGAGAGGTCGGTCTTCCAGCCTCCCGGCGTCAGCAGGACGCGGACGTCGAGCCGGGACTTTCGGACCCTCTCGCGAGCCGCGCCTTCGTCTCGCCGACGTAGCCGTCGGTGATCACGAGAATCCTCCGCACCCCCGCGGCGAGGGCGTGCTCGAAGACGCAGGCCCCCTCGGTCCCGCCCGTCGTCGGCACCTTCCCGCGGGCGAGCGCCTCGAGCCGCACGGTGACGACCTCCGTCGAGAAGAGCCGCACGCGCGGGTCGACCCGCTCGCCCAGGCGAACGAGCGCGCCGTAGAGGAACGGCAGGTACGGATCCATGCTCCCGCTCACGTCGAGGTAGACGTGAGTCCGCCCGGAGGCGCGGGCCCGCGGCGACTCGACCTCGCCCGCGTAGAGGAGCGGCGGCGTTCCCACGAGGCGCGCCACCGTGGCCCGCCGGTCGCGCGGCGAGGGGAGCGGGACGAGAGCGGGGACCCGGCCCGCCGCCTCACGCCGCCCGGGCGCGGCCCGCCCGTCGGCCGCGTCGTCGAGCGCGCGGCGCACCGCGGCGAGGACGCGCTCCCCGGGGGTCGCCGGCCGCGTCTCCTGCTCCTCCAGGACGTCGGCGAGGCTCCGGCCCCGCAGCGCGTCTGGCGGCGGGGGCCACTTCTCGACGATCCGCCGGATCGCCGCCACCACCTCGGCGGGGAGCGGCCCGGCCGTTCCGTAGTCGTCGTCTCCCTCCGGCCGTGATTCCCGAGGAGGCCGTCCGCCTCGCCGGGAGCGAGCCCTTCTCTCCCCGAGCGCGGAGACGAGCCGCTCGAACACCTCGAGGCACGTCACGTCGCCCGAGGCCGAGTAGAGCGTCTCGTGCAGCTGCCTGCAGCGCCGGGTCCTTCGATCGGCTCGCCGGCGGGGGCGCCAGGAGCCGCAGCGCCCCCTTCTGCCCGCCGTAGTAGCCGAGGAAGAACGACGTGTGGGCGGGCCGCGGGGAAGCGGGTGCAGAGGAGGGCGTTGATCACCGTGTCGAACGCCACGTTGTGGAGCGGCGTCGCCCGCGGGAAGAGGCGCGTGTGCCCGAGCAGCACGTGGTGGAGCTCGTGCATCACGAGCATGAAGAGGTGGTCGTCGCTCGCGCAGTGCTCCGCGACGAAGTCGGGGTTCAGCTTCAGCACCGGCCGCCGCTCGCACGTGACGGCGGCCGTCGGCACGTCGCGGCTCTCCTCGACGCGCAGGAGGCCGAGGAGAGCGGTCACCTCGTAGGCCGCGGCCGGGAGCGCGTTCAGGAGGCGCAGGGCGAGGGTCTCGTTCACGCGCACACTCCTTCCGACATTTCCGACTCCTGGCGGCTCGCCGCGGAAGAATCGCCGCGGGTGCGGGTGGACGCGGGATAATGGCGAGGTGAAGAGCGAGGCTGCACGAAGGCGCAAGGAAGCCGGTCCGAATGGTCCGCGTGCTGCGGGACGGCTCGGAGCGACGACGGGTCCTTCGACCTCGACTTCTGGCGGAAGTGGGTGCCGAGGGGCGGCTCGCCGCCGTCTGGCAGATGGTGGGCGAGGCCCGGGCATTCCGGGGGGAGGTGGGCCCTGAACCCCGACTTCAGAGATCTGCTGTCCGCGTTTTCCACCGCTGAGGTCCGCTTCCTCGTCGTCGGGGCCCACGCGGTCTCGTTCCACGCCGTCCCCCGGTACACGAAGGACATCGACCTCTGGGTCGAACCGACGCCGGAGAACGCGAAGCGCGCCTGGGAAGCGCTCGCGCGATTCGGAGCGCCGCTCGAAGGGGTCCGCGGTGGACGACCTCGCGACGCCGGGCACAGTCGTCCAGCTCGGCGTCGAGCCGAACCGCATCGACATCCTGACGCGGGTCGCGGGTCTCGAGTTCCCGGCCGCCTGGGAGCGCCGGGTCGGCTCGACGTACGGCGGCGTCCCGGTCGCATTTCCATCCCTGGACGACCTCCTCGACTCCAAGCGGGCCTGCGGCCGCCCGCAGGACCTGCTCGACGCCGAATGGCTCGAGAAGGCGAAGCAGAGGCGCTAGGTCGTTCACGCGCACTCTCCTTCCTCCGGGAAGACGAGGAAGAGCGGGTCTTTCGGGACGAGGGCCGGGTAGACCGGCCGCCACGGCAGGTAGAGGTGCCCCGAGCGCCGCGCGAGGATTGCGAGGGCGAGCGGGTAGTCGAACCTCGCCTCGGGTTCCCGGTCGCCGCCGGTCAGCGTGAAGACGCCGACGAGGTCGGGAATCCCGAGCCCGGCGAACGCGGCTTCCAGCTCTTCGGGCGCGGGCGGCTTTCGCGCGTCGTACTCCTTCCAGTAGCGGGGCCACGTCGTGCAGAAGGTCCGCCCCGCGAGCCCGGGCGTGCTCACGACGATCGTCGAGATGGGCGGAACGGACATGTTGTGGAGAAGGGCGGGCCCGCTCACGCCGCCGCCTTCCGGCCGGCGGGCCGGAGCGCCGCGACGGCCCGCTCCCACACCGCGAGGAGCTCCTCCAGCCGGAACTCGTGCTTCTGGAAGAGAAGGTGCGCCGCCACGGCGACTCAGGACGCGCCCCTTCTCCGTCTTCCTGTCGAGCTTCGGCAGCTCGGTCGTCAGGAGCGGGCGCACCCAGCGCGTCCCCGGCCCCGAGGTGACGGAGGCCGCGCCGGGCTTTCCCACCTCCGCCCAGTCGTTGCAGATCGGCTCCAGCGCCGCGGCAGGCAGGTCGCGCCGCTTCGTGAGCCTCGGCATCACGAGGGCCGCGGCGATGAGCCGCTCCGGCAGCGGCAGCGCCGAGTAGGCGTCGGAGAGCACCTCGGCCGCCTCGTGCGGGGGAAGCGTTCCCTCGAGCGCGATGGCGAGCCGCGCGAAGGGCTCCCTCTCCGACAGAAGCCGCCGCCGCGCCGAGCCCTCGGCCATCCCGGCCGCGGCCCAGGCCGACCGGTGCGCCGCGAGAAGCTTCTCGTAAGGCACCGGCCGTCCCCACGCCGCGTCGGGCACCGAGCTGCGGGCGGCGACGAGGAACGCCGCCTCGGGGTCGTCCCCGTCTCCGAGCGCCCGGGCCGCGGCGCGCACCGCGATCACGTTGCGCACGAGCTGCGCGGCCCGCCGTGTCGAGAGCGGATGCCCGGCCCGCGAGAGCTGCGCCGCGAGGAGAATCGCGTACTCCGTCGCAACCGTCGCCACGCCGCGTCGGTTCCTTCCGCATCGTCCAGCCCGGCGCGCGCCGCCTCCACGAGCCGCACCACCTCCGCCCGCGCCTCCTCCGCGCTCCACCGCGAGGGGCGCAGCACGCGCCGCTGCTCCTCCACGCGCCAGCTCCGCGAGGCGCCGGCACCGTCACCACGAACGCGAACCGGTCGGCCAGCGCCACGTCGAGCGGCTCGGCGCCCGCGTACCCCGCGTCGTCCCCTTCGAGCGAGGCGGGCGGGTTCATGGCGCCCCAGCGGTGACGGAGCCTGGGCAGCGGCATCCCCTGCAGCACCCGCTCGTGCACCAGCGGGAAGAGCTTGTTCTGCACCTCGGGGCGGCAGCGCGACACCTCGTCGATCAGCACCGACTCGGCCTCCCACACCGTCGCGGGCGTCTGCAGGTAGACGACGCGCCCCTCCTCCGGCACCGGGAAGCCGACGAGGTCGTCGAACGACAGGAGCGAGGCGTTGTAGTGGCGGTGCTCGAGCCCCAGCGCCTCGGCGAGGCGGTTGAGCACCATCGTCTTCGCCGAGCCGTGCGGCCCGATGAGGAGGAGCGGCGCCTCCGACGCCACGGCGGCGAGGACCACCGGGTCGAGCGCGTCCCACCCGGCGAGGCCGAGCGTGCGAAGGAAGAACGTTCGATGGGGAGATGCGGTCATGGGAGCCCTTTCGACGAGTGGCGTTCCCGCCTCGATCGCACATGGGTCCCTTGCCTTTCGGCCGGGCCGGCTGGGCCACCGTGTAGGACTACGGGTGGCGTGCGGGTCGTCGAGCCGGTGCTCTCTCCGCATCTCTTCATGCCGGCAGCCCGAAGCGGAGGGCTGCCTTGGTTCAAAGAACGGCGCCGGAAACGGGGGGCCGGCGCGAAGGACGTATGGCGTCCGCAGAGGGCGGGTAGAGAAGGCCGCGACACGCACGGGAGCCGCCGGGCGGCTCGAGGCCCTCGCCAGCGACGGGAACCTCAGCTCGCCTCGAGTACTGGGCGCGCCGCCGGCGGCGCCAGCACCAGCCGGTGATCCAGACGATGAATTCGCGCTGCCCGGTGCGCCGCCCGCGGACGGCGGCGTGGGCCAACCTTGCGGCTGCGGCGGTGGGGGCGACCCGGAACCGCCGGAGCTGGAGCCGCCGCCCGGAGACGATCCACCGGACTGGGATCCGCCCGGCGCAGACGACCCCGCGCTACCGGAAGAGCCGGAACTACCGGAAGGCGACGGCTGGCCGGCACTCCCCGACGAGGAGGGCGAGGACGACCCCTGGCTCCCCGACGACGAGGGCGACTGCTGACCCGTGCTGCCGCCCGAACCGGGGCTCGAAGGCGAAGTACTGCCGGAGGAGGACGGTGACGAGGGTGCGGAACTCGGCATGCCGCTCGGCATCGAGCTGGAACTGGTCGTGAGGCAGCCGGTGGTGGCGAGCGAAGCCGCTGCCACGAACACTGCCGCCGTCAGTCCCGAAATGCGTTGCATGCGTTGGAGCCCCTGGACGGTGGCCGGCGTGGACAATCCCGCAGCTCTGGTCCTACGTGCTTGGATGCGTCCGGAGGCCGGCGGTTCAACCGTCAACGCGAACCCGCGGCGCCGGCCGCCCCGGCAGCGGCGGTCCCGGGTACGACCAGGTCGTCCCCGACGAGGAATGCGCGCAGTTGCTCACTCAGGCGATCACAGGCCGTCTTGCGCACCGGAGTGATGATCGGGATCGGTGCGATCGCGCCGATCAGCACGGACGTGCCGCTGACGTCGGTGCTGACCGAGCCGACCTCGCTCGCGTTCTGCATGTCCCAGACCGACGCGACGTAGCCCGACTCTTTCTCCCACCAGCCGACGCCGAAACAGCCGCCGCCGCCTGGCCCGACCGCGCACGCGACGCTGCCGCCGCTATCCGTCTTGCGGGTGTTGCCGTCGACCCAGACGACGTAGCGGACGCCGATCTCCTGCAGCCGCTCGGTGACGCCAGGCCGCTGCAGCAGCACGCGCAGGCCGTCCGCATTGGCGGGAGCCGTGCTCGGCTCGAACCACGGAAACAGCGCGTCGGTGAATTCCTGCTCGCCGTAGATCTTGAACGGCGTGCGCGCAGCCTTGCGCGACTGCGTGCTCTGTCCCTTTTCGGGATGGACGAGCTGGCCGCCGAGGCGTTCCTGGACGCAGTCCAGGAATTCTTCCTCGGTGCCCACGCCTTCGAGCTGCGGCTTCTTCAGCAGGACGATCGACTCGTTGGCCTGGATCGGCGAGGCGATCTGGCGCGTCTCGTCGACCTTCGACGTCATGCAGCCGGACGCAGCGACGCCGAGCACGGCCATTCCCGCTGCGGCGCGCAAACGCGCGCGGACGCTCGCCGGAAGACGGCGATCAAAGCTTGCGTGAGCCATGGCAGTCCTCCTGCGGCTGCGCGCAGAGCGCAGCGGCGACGAAGTTCGAGGCGTTCGAGTATACGTCAAGGATCCAGGCCGAAAAGCCGGTGCACCGAGTCAACTTCAGTCGAACAATCCCGCCTGCTGCGGGGCGCCGGGATCGCGCAGGAATTGCTGTGTATCGAGCTTCGGCGCGGCGTCCTGGTTGAGCCCCAGGCGCCGGCAGGCGCCCGCAAACCGGGCCGCGACCATCGCCGCATAGGCGCCCTCGCCACGCATGCGGTGACCGAACCGGGGATCGTTGAGACGGCCGCCGTGCATATCCCGCACGTGGTTCAACACCCGGTCGGCGCGCGCCGGATAGTGCTCGCGCAGCCAGTTCTCGAACAGGGACGCGACCTCGAACGGCAGCCGCAGCAGCAGAAACGCCGCGCGTCGCGCCCCCGCTGCGGCCGCAGCTTCGAGCAGGCGCTCGATCTCGTGGTCCGTCAGGGCCGGAATCACCGGCGCCATCATAACGCCGACCGGCACGCCCGCCGACGTGAGCTCGCGCACCACGCGCAATCGCGCCTGCGGCGACGCCGCACGAGGTTCGAGCGTGCGCTTCAGCGTTTCATCGAGGCTGGTGATGCTGATGAAGACCGACACCAGCTGCCGTTCGGCCAGCGCGCGCAGCAGGTCGAGGTCGCGCAGGATCAGGGCGCCCTTGGTGATGATCGACAGCGGATGCCGCCGCTCGAGCAGCAACTCGAGCACCGCGCGCGTGGAGCGCAACTTGCGTTCGGCCGGCTGGTACGGGTCGGTGTTGCCGCCGATGTGCAGCACCTTGCAGACGTAGCGCGGCGACGAGATTTCCCGCGCGAGCAGAGCCGCAAGACCAGGTTTGTGGAAGATGCGCGTCTCGAAGTCGAGGCCGGGACTGAGATTGAGGTAGGCGTGCGCGGGCCGGGCGAAGCAGTAGATGCAACCGTGCTCGCACCCCTGGTACGGGTTGAGCGACTGGTCGAACGGGACGTCCGGGGAAACGTTGGTGGTAATCGCGTGCTTCGGAAACTCCGCAATCAGCGTCGTCGCGGGGTTCGGCAGCGGTGCGTCGAGGCTGCCCCAGCCGTCATCCTCCGGCGTGAGCGTGGTCGATTCGAAGCGCCCCGCTGGGTTCGTGACCGCGCCCCGGCCCTTCTCAACCTGATGTCGGTCTGCCCGTCGCATGCGCCGAGACTACTGTATGCATATACAGCTGTCACGCCCGGTCGGGAAACCGGTCCATCCGCCAGAGCTCGGGGAAAAGACGGGTCCAGGTGATCGCAACGAACAGCGTCGCGCAGCCGCCAATGACCACCGCGGGCATCGCCCCGAGCCATGCGGCCACCAGGCCGGACTCGAATTCGCCGAGTTCGTTCGACGCGCCGATGAAAACGGAGTTCACCGCGCTGACGCGGCCACGGATTTCGTCGGGTGTCTCGAGTTGCACGAGCAGGTGGCGGATGTAGACGCTCACCATGTCGCCAGCGCCAAGCACGGTGAGTGCCCCCAGCGAAATCCAGAAGCTCGTCGACACGCCGAACACGAGCGTCGCGAATCCGAAGACGATCACGCCGCCGAACATCCAGTGACCGACGCGCTGCGTGACCGGCAATACGCCCAGCACGATGCCGGTCAGCGCCGCGCCCACGCCTGGCGCCGCACGCAGCCAGCCTAGTCCGCTCGGGCCGACGTGCAGCACGTCGGCGGCATACACCGGCAAAAGCGCCGTCGCACCGCCGAACAGCACCGCGAACAGGTCGAGGGAAATTGCACCAAGCACGGGACGTCGCCCGCGGACGAACCGCAGTCCTTCGAGCAGCGCATGGCGGTCGAGCGGCGCCATGCTGGCGGCCGCGCTCGCATCGCCGCCGCGACGCAGCGTTGCGAGCATCACCAGCGACACGGCCAGCAACGTCGCTACGGTGGCGTAAACGGTCGTCGCGCCCGCGAGGTACAGCAGGCCGCCGAGCGCCGGGCCGACGATCGTGGACACCTGCCAGAGCGAGGAATTGAAGGCGACGGCGGCGCCGAAATGTTCACGCTCGACGAGGTTCGGCAGCAGGGCCTGGCTCGCCGGCATCGCGAAGGCGCGGGCGACCCCGAACAGCGTCATGATGCCGAACACGGGCCACGCGGTGTGCAGGCCACGCCATGAAAAAGCGAGCAGCAGCAGCGCGCACAGCAGCAGCAACACGTAGCAACCCGTGATGATGCGACGGCGATCGCGCGTGTCGGCGAAGTGCCCCGCCGGCAGGATCAGCAGCACGAACGGCAGGAACTGCGACAACCCGATCAGGCCGAGGTCGAGCGGGCTGCGCGTGACTTCGTACACCTGCCAGCCCACGGCCACCGTCTGCATCTGCACGGCCAGCGAACCGAGGAAGCGGGCCAGGATGTAACGCGTGAAGTCGGCGTTGCGCAGCAGCGCCCGGCGCTCGCTCTTCATGCGCGGACGTGCCCGCAGCAGCGTGGAATCTGGATGCTCATCGGTGTGCGGCAGGATAGCCGATGCACGCTCGCAGCGTGGACCGCCAGTAGCATCGGGACACGACTTCAAGTGACAATCGGTCACTTGCCATCCTCCCGTGTCGTCGTCGCAGACAGCGACGTGCACGTTCGCCTCCGGAGACGTCATCCATGCACCGAACCTCCACCCTCGTCCGCTCGTGCTCCGCGCTGATGCTGCTGGCGTTCTGCGTCGCACTGCAGCCTGCAGCGCTCGCCGCCGGAGCCAGTGCCGACGCGCGCTTCGACGCGCTCGGCAAGCGGTACATCGACGAGTTCGGCCGGTATTCGCCGGTCTCGGCCACCCAGCTTGGCGATCACCGGTTCGACGGCGAACTCGACGACTTGAGCGCGGCCGGCCGTGCTCGCACGCTCGCCTGGGTCAAGGGTGTCCTCGGTGAACTGCAGGGCATCGATCACACGCAGCTGTCGCGCGCCAACCAGGTCGACGCCGCGATGCTGGAGAACCAGCTGCGCTACTCCGCCTGGTCCGAGGAAACGTACCGTGACTGGTCGTGGGATCCACTGGTCTACACGCAGCTCGCGGGACAGTCGCTGTACGGCCTGCTGGCGCGCGAATTCGCGCCGCTCCCGCAGCGTTTGAACTCGGTGTCCGCCCGGCTCGAGAAACTGCCGGGCCTGCTCGAGCAGATGCGTGCCAACATCGTTCCAGCGCGCGTCCCGGCAATTCACGCCGCAACCGCGGTCAAGCAGAACCCGGGCGTGCTGAGCCTGGTCGACGAACTCGTCGTGCCTGACCTTGCGCAGCTGCCTGCGGCCGATCGCGCGCGTCTCGAGCAGGCGATCGCCGCTGCGCGTGCCGCGGTGAAGACGCACCAGCAATGGCTCGAGCAGACGCTCGTGCCCCAGGCCAAGGGCGACTTCCGCATCGGCCGCGAACTGTACGACGAGAAGCTCGGCTTCGCGCTGATGTCGCCGCTCGACCGTGCGGAGATCAGGCGTCGCGCCGAAGCCGATGCGATCACCACGCGGGCAAAGATGTACGAAGTCTCGCGCAAGGTGCTCGCCGGTCGCGCCGATGCGCCGCCGACTCCCGTCACTCCCACGCCGGCGCAGCTGCAGGCCGCGATCAAGGCTGCGCTCGACGTCGCGAGTGCCGAGCGCGCGCCGCGCGACGGCGTAGTCGATTACGCGAAGCAGATGCTGCGCGAGACCACGGAGTTCGTGCGCGCGAAGAATTTCGTCACCGTGCCTGACGAACCGCTCGAAGTGATCCTGATGCCCGAGTTCCAGCGCGGCGTCGCAGTCGCGTACTGCGACTCGCCGGGGCCGCTCGACAAGGGCCAGCGCACGTTCTATGCCGTGTCGCCGATCCCGGCGGAATGGACCAGCGCGCAGGTCGATTCCTTCCTGCGCGAATACAACACGCGCTCGATCGCGAACCTGACCATCCACGAAGCGATGCCTGGACACTACCTGCAGCTCGCGCACTCGAACCGCTATCCGTCGGTCCTGCGCGCAATGCTGGGTTCGGGCCCGTTCGTGGAGGGCTGGGCGGTCTACGCCGAGCGCGTGATGCAGGAACAGGGGTTCCGCGGCGGCGATCCGCTGATGCAGCTGGTGCAGCTCAAGTGGTACCTGCGCTCGATCACGAACGCGATCATGGATTCGGCGATCCACGTCGACGGCATGACGCAGGATGAAGCGATGAAGCTCATGGTCGACACCGGCTTCCAGGAAGAGCGCGAAGCCGCCGGCAAGTGGGTGCGTGCACAGCTCACCTCCGCGCAGCTGTCGACGTATTTCGTGGGGTACCAGGAACACTCCGACATGCGCGCCGCAGCCGAACGACGCGCGGGCGCGAAGTTCGACATCAAGGCGTACCACGACCAGGTGCTGTCGTACGGCTCGCCGCCGGTGCGGCTGGTGCGTGCGCTGGTGTTCGACGAGCCGATCCGCTGAGCGTCGGCGCCGCTCAGCCGGCGTCGACGCTGAACAGCGCGTTCAGCAGGTTGTCCTGGAAGCTCGCATTGCCCGTGAGCTGCTGGTGGTTCACGCACAGGAACACGGTGTGGGCAATGCGCAGCGACTCTTCCGCCGCGCGCGGGGCGGCAATGTCCAGCGTCCGGCGCCCGAGCAGCGAGGAGCGCGTGACGACGGTGTCGCCGGGCTCGTGCATCAACTGCTCGTAATCGCGGGCGGCGGGAGCGGCAATATCGGCCACGCGTTCCCGGGCAAAGTGCCTGCCGCCGGCACGTCTCGAGGACCAGCCGCGCCAGCGTCGGCGCACAATCGCCGCCGAACACCCAGGTCGGCACGTCACGCGGGTCGGGTTGCGTCGCGAACGAGTTGGCGAACGCGCGTCCCCGCCCCAGATTGCGGGCCAGGTACTCGCGGAGCACTGCGAGATAGCGCCGACCCTGCTACACCGCCGCCGTGGCCGCGACCGTGCGCTCCGCGATGCCCGGATCGAACACAGACCAGCCGAAGTCGCGCCACGTCGCGACGTCGTAAAGGTCGGCATCGACGCGCGCGCCCTGCAGGTCGATGAGCCAGTGCACGGCCGGATGCGGCATCATCTCCGTGATCCCGGTGCACGTCGCGACGACCTCAGGCGGGATCTTGCGCAGGCCGATCTCCTCGCCGCGCAGCAGGGACAGCACGGGCTGCATCGTGCCGAGACTGGGAGTGCCGACGAGCAACAGGCGACGGATCGCTGCGGCACCCTCGTACGTCGGTTCCAGCGCTCCCGTCGCAGGCAGGTCCCGCGTGCCGTGACGCACGAAATAGCGGGCGATCATGCCGCCGCCCGAGTGCGCGACGACATCCACCTTGAGCTGCGGATCACCGAAGTCCGCCCGGATTCGAGCGATCAGGTCAGCGAGTCCGCGCGCGGCGCGCACGCCATCCAGGCGGAAATCGTACACGTAGTGGTACAGCGCGCAGCCATTGGCATTGCGCGGGGAAACGCCTGGGAACCGGCGCTCGTAGCCACCCACGCGCTGCAGCGTATCGATCAGGTCGCCATAAAAGTCACGCCCGAGCCCCTCACGGAACACCGCGTAGGCCTCGGCATTGCGCGCATCCGGCTCGAGCGTCGCAGGGTCGATCGGCAGCCCGAGTTCGTGGTAGTCGCTGAACAGCAGCTTGGAGTCGGAAACGGGCCAGATTTCGCGACCGGAACTGCACTTCCGGAGACTCGAACCAAACGCGCCGGGAATCAGGATCAACGGCGGTTGGTCGTCGGGGCGGGAAGCGCTCCCGTACATGACCCCGAGCCGTGGCCGGTCGAATGCGACACAGCCAGCTGCGGCAAGGCCCGAAGCGATGACGCTGCGTCGGGTCCAGATCGGCACTGCAGCCTCCTACCCCCCACGCATCGAGTATCCCGCCGCAGCACGGCAGCCGCATCGCGGGAAGTGTCGGGCAATTGCGGCGAATGCCCAGCCGCCGCGCCGTCCCCGCGGGCGCCGCGCCCGGTCCGTTATCCGGCGAGGCTGCGCAGGCGCATCGTCCGGCTGGTGGCGGTACTGGCTTCCAGTCGCTGAAGCAGTTCCGTGGCTTCGGCGGCGCGCAATGGTTTGCTCAGCAGGAAGCCCTGCGCCTCATTGCACTTCTGGTCCTGCAGTTGCAGCAGCTGGCCGAAATTCTCGACGCCCTCGGCCACGACATCGACACCGAGCGCACGCGCCATCGCGACGATGGCCGTGACGATGGTCACGTGTCGCCCCATTCCGTCGACGTTCTGCACGAACGAGCGGTCGATCTTGAGGCGGTTGACCGAGAACTCGTTCAGCCGCCCGAGGCTCGAGTACCCCATGCCGAAGTCGTCGATGGCGATCGAGATCCCGTGGTTCCTCAATTCGGACAGCAGTCGCCGGGTGTGCGCCTCGTCCTTCATCATCAGGGATTCCGTGAGCTCGAGTTCCAGGTGCCCGGGCGCCAGGCGACATTCGCGCTGCACGTCCGTCACCAGCCTGCAGAAATTGCTGTCGGCAAACTGGCGCGCGGAAACATTGACCGCGATGCGCCCCGGCGCAAGGCCCATGTCCAGCCAGTCCCTGAACTGCCGGCAAGCCGTGCGCAAGACCCATTCGCCGATGGGCTGGATCAACCCGGTCTCCTCGGCGAGCGGAATGAACTCGTCGGGCGAGATGACCCCGAGTTCGGCATTGGTCCAGCGCAACAGGGCCTCCAAGCCGGAGATGAGTCCCGTGCCGAGGTCGAACTGGGGCTGATAGTGCAGCGAGAACTCGTTCCGGGCGAGCGCGCGCTCGAGCTGGCGCTCCAGGCTGAAGCGCGTCTGCGCCCCGTCGCTCATCGCGCGACCGAAGAGCGCGAACTGGCCGTGTCCGCGGCGCTTCGCGTCGTACATTGCGATGCCCGAGTGCCGGAGCAGATCCTCTTCGTCAGTGCTGTCGTTCGGGAAGATCGCGATGCCGACGCTCGCGGTGAGCGTTACGGGAGACTGCGACGCCCGTGCGGGCGCCGTGAGCGGGCGAGTCAGGTCGCTCGCGACTGCACTCGCGTCATCCGGGCTGACGACGTCGCGCAGCAGGAGCATGAACTGGTCACCACCGAGTCGCGCAATGTCATCGGGGCCGACGTCCGGCCGGGATGCGCTGGCCGCGCCCGCGTCGCCCCGCAGGATTTCCTGCAGCCGCTGCGCCACGTTGCGCATCATCTCGTCGCCCACGATGTGTCCCAGCACCTCGTTGATGCGCCGGAAGTTGTCGAGGTCGACGTACAGCACGGACAGCATGCGGTCTTCCTGACGCGCAGCACGCACGGCATCCTTCAGGTGCGCGAGGAAGCGCGCACGATTGGCCAGGCCGGTGAGGGGATCGAAGTCCTCGACCTGCGTGAGCCGATGCTCCTCGTTCGCCCGCTTCTCGCCGAGCGCCAGCGCCATCTGCCGGACTTCGTGCGGATGAAATGGCTTCTGCAGGTAGAACAGCTTGTTCTCGGGTGGGACCCGGCGGCTGATTTCCAGGGGATCGACGTCCGAATAGGCAGTGCAGATGACGATTTCGACCTGCGGGTCGATCTCGCGGATCCTTTCCGCCGCCCAGATTCCGTCCGGACCGGGTGGCATTCGCATGTCGAGGAAGACGACGGCGAACGGACGACCCGTGCCACAGGCCTCGCGCACTGCGGCGACGGCGGCCTCCGCGCCGTTGCAGAACACGGGTTCGAACGGGTTCCTCTGCGGCAGGGAACCGGCGGCAGTCGGTGTACCGGCGCCGGCGACGAAGAGTTTGGCCCGCAGTTCATCCATTGCCTCCCGGTCGGCACTGCTGCTGGCGGCTTTGCCGAGCACCTGGCGATAGGCGTCCAGCACGGCCGGCTCGTCATCGACGACCAGCACGCGGATCGGTTGACGGTTGTTGGTAGACATCAGCGGCCTCAGGCGGCCTGGGCAGCCGGCACGGCGGGTGCCTGACGCAGCGGCACAAGAACTTGCAGGATGGCACCCGTCGGCCCCGCGCTTTCGGCGCGAATGCTGCCGCCGAGCGCGTTGAGCGCATTGGCGCACCAGTGCAGGCCGATGCCGAAATTCGTTGCCCGGGACTTCGTGGAAAAGCCCTTCTCGAAAACGCGCGGGAGATGCTCGGGAGCGATGCCGACGCCGTCGTCCGTGAATCGAAGCAGCAGGTGCTGGCCTTCGGCCCCGGCCACGAGCGAGCACGCTATGCGCAGCGTGCCGCGCTCACGCCCGGACTGCCGCACCGCTTCGGCGGCATTCTGGATCAGGTTCTGGAAGACCTGCTGCAACGTGATGCGAGGCAAGCGCAGCGCAGCGGTCTGCGCCACCGAAGGATCGAGCTCAACGTCCAGGCACGCGCGCAGCGCAGGCGGCACCATCTCCACGCTGCGGTCGACCAGTTCCGTCAGTCGCACTGACTCGACGACAGGACCTGATTCCGCAGGGCGAATTTCCTGGGCCAGCGTCCGCTGGATGACTTCGGCCTGGCGCGCGAGGGAATCGACGTCCTCGCCAGAGTTGGCGATCACTCGTGTCAGCTCGCGAACCGCCAGCCGCAGGAACTGCTCCAGGTCCGCCTTGCGTCCGGGGTCGCTGACGCCAGCCTCGAGCTCGGCCAGGACCATTTCGACTTCGCCCGCAGGCGCGTGTTGCAGTCGCTCCTGCAGGCAGACGACCGTCACGCCCAGCGGCGTCATCGCGTTGCCGATGTTGTGCAGGACGCCGCTCGCGACCTGCGCGGCCCCGGCTTCGAACGACTGATCGGCGATGCGGCGGCGCGCGTCGGCCAGCTTGTCCACCATCCTGTCGAATTCGTGCGTCAGTACCCCGAGTTCGTCGGGACGACTCACCGCCATGCGCAGGGTCAGGTCGTCGCCCTCGCCGATGGCAACGGCGTATTGCGTCATCCGACTGACCGGCGTCAGGACCATGCGGCGCAGCGCCACGATCATGACCAGCAGCACGATGACGCCGGCTGCAAACAGCGACCCGAGCGCATAGCCGATGGCGTCGCGACCCTGCGCACTCACCGAACGCGGCACGTCGATCCGCAACGTGACCGCGGGTTGGCCGAATATGTCGACAAGATTTCGATAGACCTCGTTGGTCGCCTCGCGCCGCACGATGCGGGGCGAGTTCGCGGCTTCCGTCGCATCCGTGCGCGAAACAGACGTGTCCAGCGTGCTGACCTGCAGCCTGACCTGCGCCTGCTCGGCGAGCCGTGCAGCGACATCTGGCGTGATCAGGCGCGCCAGCATCACGGAACCCCGATGCGGGCCGTTGCCGGCGCCGTCCAGGATGGGTGCCGCAACCAGCATGGCCGGGCCATGTTCGGTCACGACGATACCCTTCGCCGGCTGGCCGTTCTTGATCGCATCGCGAAACGGGTGCCCGGTTGCCAGGCTGTCGGCATCCAGCATCCTGAACTCTAGATTCGCGTGCGTGACCGGATCGAAGCCCTTGCGCCAGACGAAGCGGGCATCGGCGTCGAGATACGCCACCAGCTCGAGCCCGGCACTCTCGATCGTCGCCTTGTTCATGTTGTTTTCGATGAAATCAGGCGCCTTGCCGGCCATGAAGTCGTAGGTCTCGAGCCAGTTACCCCAGTCCGCGCAGAAGGTCTGCAGCTGCGACAACTCACTGTCGATGGCCCGGGTCGCACGCTCCATGTCCGTTCGCGCGAGGTCCGCTTCGAGCGCCTCGAAGCTCGGCAGGATGACCTCGCGCTGCACGATGTAATCGGCAGCGCCGTAGGCGGTGAACAAGACGCAGAGCAGCAGGACGACTTTTGAGCTGAGATTCACGGCGTATGACTTCGACATGCGACGACGGCGTCACAGGCGATGGTAGGAGCTGCCGTCGCCGGCTGAGGCGACGTGGCTCACCGTTCTGGTGTGGTCACTGCGGACCACGGGCTGGAAAAATGTGACCCGTTACCCGTTTTCGGGCCGTGGTCCCGCAACACCGCCAGAATCATCGGTTTCGAGCCGGCACAGGCGGAATCGCCCGGGACTGCGCCCGGCCGGGATCAAAGCTTCAGCCGTGGAGCTTGTCACGCAGGTTTGCCGGGTCCAGCGCGAGCAGCTGGCGGTCGTGGACCCGCTTTAGCAGGAACTGCGCCGCGATGGCCCCGCAACCCGCCAGGAACATGTCCCACTGCGTGTCCCACACGTCGCCCTGCGTGCCGAGGAACGCACCAGCCGCGTCACCACCCGCAATCGCGGCCCACCACTCCGTGAATTCGTAACACGCGCTGACGCCGAGGATGCTGAGCGTAACCAGCGTAAACAGCCACTTGCCCGGGCGCAGCGGCGACGTGCGCAGCAGCAGCTCGCGCGCAACCATGGCGGGACCGAATCCCTGCATGAGGTGGCCGATGCGGTCGTAGTGATTGCGGCCGAAGCCGAAAGCTTCGCGCATCCAGTCGCCGAGCGGCGTGAGCGCGTAGGTGTAGTGCCCGCCGTACATCAGGATCAGGGAGTGCACCGCAATCAGCACGTAGACGAGCGGCGTCAGCGGGAAGCTCCGCGCCGTCCAGACCAGCAACGGGACCGCGATCAGCACCGGCACCACTTCCAGCACCCACGTCAAGCGATCGTACGGCCCGATGCCGGACCAGACGAGCCCGAGGACGACGATGATCAGCAGCGTGAGCGGCAGGCGCAGATCAGGACGGATCTCGGACATTGGAGCACGCTCCGTCATAGCTTCTTCGGCGGCCGGTGTCGGTCGATTATAGGACCTGGCGATCGAGGAACTCCTCGATCAGTCGGGCCACCGCGGCCGGTTGATCGTGATGCACCATGTGTCCAGCCCCAGCCACGACCCGCGGCTCGAGTTGCGGCACCAGGCGGCGCACATTCTCCGGGGCGCCAGCGCCCTGGAGCCGTGCGAGGAAATCCGACTCCTCGCCCGCGACGTACAGCAGCGGCGCCCGCACCTCGGCCCAGCAGGCCTCGACCTCCGCGCGCCGGTACAGGATCGGATTGACGCGCTTGTGCGCCGGGTCGAAGCAGGGGCGGACGCGGCCGTCGGGCAGCGTTTCGCTCCACGCACGCGCGACGAAATCGGCACGCTCGACCGTCAGGCGTGGATTGCGCTTGCGCAGTACGCCGGCAAACACGTCGAGGCTCGGGAACACCGATGCCGGCTCTGGATCGCGCCATTGGTCCAGCCAGTCGCGATAGCGGCCGGGCGCGAGTTCCGGCGGCGCGCCAGGCAGCCCGAAGCCCTCGAGCGTCACCAGCCGATGCACGCGCTCGGGCCTGAGCCCCGCGTAGATCATCGCGACGTTGCCACCCATGCTGTGGCCGACGAGATCGACCGGCGTGTCGGGCGCCAGCCAGTCGAGCATCGCGTCGAGATCGGCGAAATAGTCGGGAAACCAGTACCCCTGGGGATTCCAGCCGGAACGGCCAAAGCCGCGCCAGTCGGGAGCGACCAGGCTCCGTGTCGGCGCGATGGCGTCGGCGACGAACTGGAACGTCGCGCCGCAATCCATGAATCCGTGCAGCAGCACGACCGGAGACGCATCGGCCTGGGATCCCGCCCAGCGCGTGAAGTGATGTTGCAGCCCGCGGATGCCACGGTGCAGCGATTCGGGCAGGCGGCGAGGCAGGTAGCGAGCGCTCATGGGCGCTCATACTGCATCAACCCTGCGACAATAGTTAATCAAGCCCGGCTGGCCGGGTCCTCGAATCAAAGCGCCCGCCCATGTCGAAACTGCTCGTCTTCCAGCACGTCGCCTCCGAACCGCTCGGCCACCTCGACCCGCTGCTGCGCGCGTCCGGCTTCCGCATCCGCTACGTGAATTTTGGCCGCGAACCGGAGGCGGAGCCGGACGTCCGGCGCTACGACGGCCTCGTCGTGCTCGGTGGTCCGATGAACGTCGACCAGGTGGAGCTATTTCCGCACCTCAAGACTGAAATCGAGCTCATCCGCGTAGCGGTGAATGCGCAGAAGCCCGTGCTCGGCATCTGCCTCGGGGGCCAGCTGCTGGCGGCGGCGATGGGAGGCCGGGTGCAGCCGAATGCGGTTCCCGAAATCGGCTGGTATCGCCTGCATACGCGTCCGCAGGCGCATGGCGACAGGCTGTTCCGCCATTTCGAGCGGACGCCGCGCTACGTCTTTCAGTGGCACGCGTACAGGTTCGAGCCGCCGCCGGCGGCCGTGCCACTGGCGTGGACCCGCAGCTGCCGGCAGCAGGCCTATCGACTGGGCGACCACGCGTGGGGACTGCAGTTTCACCTCGAAGCCGACGCCGCGCTGATCAACCGCTGGCTCCACCTGCCGAGCGGGCGCAGCGAGATCGAGCGCCACTGGAGCCCCGCCCGCATCGCGCGGATACAGGCAGCCACGCACCGGCATCTTCCGGTCGCCGGGCCGCTCAGCGAGCGTGTGTTCGGGGAATTCATCCAGCTGTTCGCGCCCCGGCGTTACGCGCACCTGCCCTCGCGCTGACCTACCGATCCTGGCGCGTCAGTCGCCGAGGAACATGCGGTAAGCGGGATTCCGGGTCTCTTCGGTGTAGACGTACCCGAGCTCACCGAGATGCCCGGCGAATCGCCCAGCGTCTTCCGGCGCGACCTGCACGCCCGCGAGCACGCGCCCGTAATCGGAGCCGTGGTTGCGATAGTGGAACAGGCTGATGTTCCAGTGCGCTCCCACCGACTCCAGGAAACGCAGCAGCGCGCCCGGACGTTCCGGAAATTCGAAGCGGAACAGGCGCTCGTGCTGCAGTCCGTGCGCGTGGCCGCCCACCATGTAGCGCACGTGCAGCTTCGCCATTTCGTCGTCACTCATGTCGATTGCGCGGTAGCCCGCGTCGGCCACGAGCGCCAATAGCGCTTCCTTCTCGCGTCGCCCTTCCGACAGTGAAATGCCGGCGAAGATGCGGGCCGAACGCGAGTCGTCGTACCGGTAGTTGAACTCGGTGACGCTGCGGCGGCCGAGCAGGCGGCAGAATCGCAGGAAACTGCCCGCCTCTTCCGGAATCTCGACGGCCAGCAGGGCTTCGCGCTGTGCGCCGATGTCGGCCCGCTCCGCGATGTGACGCAGGCGGTCGAAATTGACGTTGGCGCCGCAGTTGAGCGCGACGAGCGCCTGGCCCGTGCATTGTTCGCGCGCGACATAGCGCTTGATTCCGGCCACCGCCAGCGCGCCCGCGGGTTCGGCAATGGTGCGGTTGTCCTCGAAGATGTCCTGGATCGCGGCGCAGATTTCGTCGGTGGTCACGAGCAGCACTTCGTCGACGTACTTGCGCGCGAGACGGAATGTTTCCTCGCCGACGCGACGCACCGCGACGCCGTCGGCAAAGATGCCGACGCGGTCGAGCGTGACGCGCTCACCGGCGCGCAGCGAATCGTGCATGCTCGCCGCGTCCTCGGGCTCGACGCCGACGATGCGCACCTGCGGGTACAGCGACTTCACGTAGGTCGCGATCCCCGCGATCAGGCCGCCGCCGCCGATCGGCACGAAGATCGCGTGCGGCGGCGACGAGCACTGCCGCAGGATTTCCATGCCGATCGTGCCCTGCCCGGCGATCACGTCGGGATCGTCGAACGGATGGATGAAGGTGAGCCCGCGCATGCGCGCCACGCCCATCGCGTGCTCGAACGCGTGATCGAAATCGTCGCCCTCGAGCACCACTTCGCCGCCGAGGTCGAGCACGGCCTGCACCTTGATGTGCGGCGTCGTCCGCGGCATCACGATAACCGCCGCGATACCGCGACGCTTTGCCGCGAGCGCGACGCCTTGCGCATGGTTGCCGGCCGACGCACAGATCACGCCGCGCGCGGCCGTGGCGTCGTCGAGCGTCGAAATCTTGTTGTAGGCGCCGCGGAGCTTGAACGAAAAGACCGGCTGCAGGTCTTCACGCTTGAACAGCACGTCGTTGCCGAGGCGCCGGCTCAACCGGCGCGCCGGCTCGAGCGGGGATTCGATGGCGACGTCGTAGACGCGCGCCTTCAGGATGCGTTCGATGTAACTTTCTTGCATGGCCATGGCTCGCGGGGTCACCGCGTACGTTACCATCCTTCGTCCCCCGAACCTCCACCCGGGCCTAACGGCAGATCCGTCTTGCGCATCGAAATGATCATGACCGTGTTCGCCGGATTCGCGGGCGGGCTGGCTGGCACGCTCTGGGCCGGCACCGTCTCGTCGGCGCTCCTGGCCCAGCGGCCCGAGCTCGGCGCCGCGGGCTGGCGTCCCGACACGGCGTGGCGCGTCCTGCACACGGCCGCCCTGTATGGCCTGTGCGGCGCTGCCGCGGGACTCCTGTTCTGGCTCGGCTGGGGCCTGGTCGCGTTCACCACCTCGCCCTGGTTCGTGGTCGGCGCCAGCTACGGGCTGCTGCTCTGGTCGGCTTCGGCATTGCCGGCGCTGCTGCTGCTTTCACTGCGGGTGCCGGCGCTGCGGGCCGCCGGTGTGGTGATGGCCATGGAGGCGCTCGTCGCGGCGATCTCCGTGGGCCTCCTTTGCGCTTTCGTCTGGCACCGCGCCGCGTAGAATTCATCGCTACTTTTGTTCGACCCATTGCTGGGAGAATTTGCATGCAGATGATCCACCGGGCGGCGCTCGGCCTCGCCCTGCTCCTGGCCGCAACCGCGGCGCACGCTCTGACGGCCACGGAACTCGTCGCGAAGAACGTCGAGGCCAAGGGTGGCGCAACGGCGCTGCAGGCCGTGCAATCACTGCGCCGCGAAGGCCGGCTCGTCGTCAACGGCGGGCAGTTCGTGCTCGAACTCGCCGAGACCAAGCAGCGGCCGGATTCGATCCGCACGGAAGTCAGCATGCAAGGCCTCGCGCAGGTCCAGGCGTACGACGGCAAGGACGGCTGGCGCATCGACCCGTTCGGCGGCCGCAAGGACCCCGAGCGCATGCCGGCGGACGACGTGAAGGAATTCATCGAGGACGCCAGCATCGACGGCGTGCTGCCGGATGCCGCCGCGGCCGGCAACCTCATCGAGTACCTCGGCACCGAGGACGTCGACGGCACGCCCGCGCACAAGCTCAAGGTCACGCGCAAGGATGGCGGCGTGCAGTACGTCTACCTCGACCCGGACTACTTCCTCGAGATCCGGGTCGAGAGCCAGCGCGTCGTGCGCGGCGTCAAGCGCACGTCGGTCACGGACTACGGCAACTATGAAAAGGTGGGCGGCGTGTTCTGGCCCCTGTCGATCGAGTCCGGCATCAAGGGCGCGGGCGATCCGGCCAAGTTCGAATACAAGTCCGCGGTGGTCAACCCGACGATCGCGCCGGACTATTTTTCGTTCCCCGCGACCGCCAGCAAGTAAGGGAGTACCGACCATGAATATCCTGCGTACCTCCCTGCTCGCCGTGGCCCTGCTGCCGTCGGCACTGTTCGCTGCAACACCCGCGAAGCCCGCGGCGCCTGCGTTCGATTCGTCGATCATCTCCGGCCTCGGCGCCCGCAACATCGGCTCCGCGGCGATGAGCGGCCGGATCTCGTCGCTCGACGCCGTGACGATGCCGGACGGCAAGCTCATGGTGTGGGTGGGCGCCGCGAGCGGCGGGGTATGGAAGTCGCTCGACGGCGCCACGACCTTCACGCCCGTGTTCGACGACCAGCCCGTGCAATCGATCGGCGCGGTCGAGATCGACAAGCGGAACACCGAAACAGTGTGGGTCGGCACCGGTGAAGCCTGGACGCGCAACAGCGTCTCCATTGGCAATGGCATCTACAAGACGACCGACGGCGGCGACACCTGGCAGCACCTCGGACTCGACGGCTCGGAGCGCATCGGCGACATCCGCATCGACCCGCGCGCCAGCGACACCGTATATGCCTGCGTCACCGGGCGGCTCTGGAGCGATTCGCTCGAGCGCGGCGTGTACCGCACGCGCGACGGCGGCAAGACCTGGCAACAGGTGCTGAAGGCGCCGAACGCCTCGACCGGTTGCGCCAGCCTGAGCATGGACGAGAAGAATCCCGACGTGCTCTACGCCGCACTGTGGGACTTCCGCCGCAAGGGCTGGACTTTCCGCTCCGGCGGCGAATCGCCGACGGCAACGTCGGCGAGTGCCCTGATGGTGACGCGCGACGGCGGCCAGACGTGGGCCGAAGTCACGCCCGAAAAGAACAAGGGCTTCGCGCAGAAGCCCTACGGCCGCATCGCGGTCAACGTCGCCCCCAGCGATTCGAAGCGCGTTTACGCGTTCGTCGAGTCACCGCAGAGCGCGCTGTACGTCAGCGATGACGGCGGCGCCACCTGGGAGGCGCGCGACCGCAGCCAGTGGATGGTATGGCGCCCCTTCTATTTCGCACGCATGACGGTCGACCCGAACAATGCCGACCGCGTGTTCAAGGACGACGGCAACCTGATCCTCTCCGAGGATGCGGGCCGCAGCTTCAGCGTGGTGGGCGGCTTCGAAGGCATGCATGGCGACATCCACGACGTGTGGGTCAACCCGAAGAACTCGAAGCACGTGGTGTCCGGCGATGACGGCGGCCTGTGGCAGAGCCACGACGGCGGCAGCAAGTGGTGGAAGGGCGAGAACCTGCCGATCTCGCAGTTCTACCACGTGAGCGTCGATGACGAGGATCCGTACCACGTCTACGGCGGCCTGCAGGACAACAGCAGCTGGATCGGCGATTCGGCCTACCCCGGCGGCATCACCAACAGCCGCTGGGAAAACATGTACGGCGGCGACGGCTTCTGGATGTTCTCCGATCCGGCCGACAGCGACTATCTCTACACCGAGTACCAGGGTGGCGCGATCGCGCGCGTGAACAAGCACACGCACGAGGCGCGCGACATCCAGCCGAAGGCGCGTGCCGGCGAGAAACTGCGCTTCAACTGGAACACCCCGCTGCACCTGTCGCCCAACGAGAAGGGCACGCTCTACATGGGCTCGCAGTTCCTGTTCCGCACGCGCGACCGGGGCCAGACGTGGGATCGCATCTCGCCGGATCTCACCACCAACGATCCGCAGAAGCAGCGCCAGGAGGAAACCGGCGGCGTCACGGTGGACAACTCGGCCGCCGAGATGCACACCACGATCTACTCCATCAGCGAATCGCCGCAGGCCGCGGGAACGATCTGGGTCGGCACGGACGACGGCAACGTGCAGCTCACGCGCGACGGCGGCAAGACCTGGACCAATCTCACCGGCAACCTCAAGGGCCTGCCGCAGGCCTCGTGGGTGAGCTGGATCGAGGCGAGCCGGCACGACGCCGCCACCGCCTATGCGACGTTCGACCGCCACACGTTCGGCGACCACGATCCGTGGGTCTACGTCACGCGTGATTTCGGCAAGAGCTGGCAACCGCTGGTCACGCCGAAGGAAGCACGCGGCATCCGCGGCTACGCGCACGTCATCAAGGAAGACGCCCAGCAACCTAACCTGCTGTTCCTCGGCACGGAATTCGGCCTGTGGATCTCGATCGACGGCGGCCAGTCGTGGGCCGGCTTCAAGGGCGACAAGTTCCCCGCGGTCGCGGTGCGCGACCTCGTCATCCAGCCCCGCGACAACGACCTCGTCATCGCCACTCACGGTCGCGGCATCTGGATCATCGACGACATCACGCCGCTGCGCGCACTGAGCACGGACCTGATGGCGAAGGAAGCGGCGTTCGTCTCCGCACGGCCGGTGCAGCAGCGTATCTCCGGACCGGGCGGCTGGGCCAATGGCGCGGCGGTTTTCGTCGGCGAGAATCCGCCGGGCGGCGCCGTCATCACGTACTACCAGCGCACGCGTCACCTGTTCGGCAGCCTCAAGCTCGAGATCCTCGATTCGAGCGGGCGTGTCGTCGACGAGCTGCCGGCCAGCAAGCGGCGCGGCTTGAACCGCGTCGAATGGTCGATGCGCGAGAAGCCGCCGCGCGTCCCGCCGGCGGTGCAACTGGCATTCGCCGGAACGCAGGGCCCGCGCGTACTGCCAGGCACCTACACCGCGCGCATGACCAAGGGCAGCGAGGTGTACGAGCAGAAGTTCGACGTCGGTCTCGACCGGCGCGCGACCTTCACCGTGGAGGACCGCAAGCGGCAGTACGAGGCTGCAATGCGCGTCCGCAAGCTGTTCGGCGAGGAGACGGCCGTGCTCGAACGCATCCAGGCGTTGCGGGCGAGTGTCGCGGCGGCGAGCGGCAATGCGGCCGTCGATGCGGCGACCAAGACGAAGCTCGCGGCGTTCGACGTGAAGGCCGACGACGTGCGCAAGCGGATCGTCGCGACCAAGGAAGGCGGTGCGATCACCGGCGAAGAGCGGCTGCGCGAGCACACCGACCAGCTCTACGGCGCGCTCATCGGTTATGAGGGTGCGCCGGGCACGTACCAGATGGAGCGCATCGACGTGCTCGAAGCCGAGCTCGCCGACATCGAGAAGCAGTTCGAGGGCCTGATGTCGGCGGAACTGCCGGGCGTGAACCAGGCGCTGCAGGCCATCGGGCAGCCACCGATCGCCGTACCGCCAAAGGTGCCCGCGATGGCGGACGCGGGCGTCAGCTCGGCCAACGCGCACTGGCTGGCGACACGCAAGCGCAAGGACAAGAAGGCGCTGTTCCACAGCCTGCCGCAGGGCGCGGTCAGGCTCTGGTAGCGCAGGTTGGCAGGCCAGCCACAGGGACGCTAACCGGGTGCACCGTGCGCTGGCCGCCGCTAGCGCAGGGTCTCGCGAGCCTTCCGGGCCATGCCCACGATGGCCACCGCGATCGCACCGGCGACGAGTCCCACGAGCAGGCCGGCCAGCATCGGCGTCATCGCCGACAGGGCCGGCCCCACGCCGTTCACGCCTGCACCTCGCCCGGCGATGCCCTTGATGCCGTGTTCGAGCCACGGAATGCCGTGCGCGAGGATGCCACCGCCGACTAGAAACATCGCCGCCGTACCCAGGACTGACAGCATTTTCATCAGCCACGGCGCGAATGCCAGCACGCCGCGCCCGAACAGACGCAGCAGCTTCGTGAATACGCCAGTACCCTCGCGCCGGGCGAGGTAGAGGCCGGCATCGTCGAGCTTCACGATGCCGGCGACCAGGCCGTACACGCCCACGGTCATGAGGACGGCGATGCCGACCAGCACCGTGACGCGCACACCGAACGCGGCGGAGGCCACCGTGCCCAGCGTGATGACGATGATCTCCGCGGAGAGGATGAAGTCGGTGCGCACGGCGCCCTTGATCTTGTCTTTCTCGACCGTGCGCAGGTCGACTGCCGGGTCCACGATGGCCTCGCGCAATTCCTGGCGATGCAAGTCCTCGTCCTTGCGGTGGACCAGCGCGTGCCAGATCTTCTCGAATCCTTCGAAGCACAGGAACAGGCCACCGGCCATCAGCAGCGGTACGATCGCCCATGGCGCGATCGCACTGATGGCGAGCGCCGCAGGGACCAGGACCGCCTTGTTGACCAGCGAACCCTTGGCCACCGCCCAGACGACGGGAAGTTCACGGTTCGATTTGACGCCCGCAACCTGCTGCGCGTTCAGCGCAAGGTCGTCGCCGAGCACGCCAGCCGTTTTTTTTGTGGCGGCCTTGGTGAGCACCGAGACATCGTCCAGAATGCTGGCGATGTCATCCAGAAGAGCAAGCAGACTGGCGCCGGCCATGGAGTCACTCGGACTGGCTGGGAAGGTGCCATCTTACGGTTCGCTGCAGATCACGGCGACTGCTTGTGTATTTCACCGCACCGAGTTGATGCGTGACTGGAACCACCTCAAGGGCACGTCCAGCCTGACGTGGGAAGACGCAACGCTCGCGGCGCGCGACGCCTGGCAGAAGGTTGCCGACATCGTCGCTCCAGCAGCCCCGGGGAATGCAGTCACGACGGGAACTTGATTGGTCGTGCGGGGTCCTTGCTGCATGCCCGCTCGGACGAGCAGGCACGGAATGTCCTGCGGCATTCGACGAACGCATCTTGTAATGTAGTCACCGCGTCCGCACTCGACTCACGCTGCATCGCCTGGATCGGACCTTGAATTCGCGCTTGCCCCTGCTGTTGCTTTCGGTCCTGGCGAGTGCGGGTTGCACGGTCGGTCCCGAGCCGCGAGTCCCCGCCCCCGAATCGCTCGGGGTGCCCGCCCAGTTTCAGACGTCTGCGCAAGCGTCTTCGGTGCAACCGGACACGTCCCGGGAATTGGTCGCGGACTGGTGGAACACCTTCGACGATCCGGTGCTCTCACGTCTCGTCGAGCAGGCGCTTGTGGCCAACACGAACATCGACGCCGCTGGCGCCAGGGTCCGGCAAGCCCGGGCCGCGCTCAAGAGCACTCGCGCGGGATGGTGGCCGACGCTCGATTTCGGCACCTCCGCTTCACGGCTCATGGGCGTTGGTTCGGAGGCGCAGGTACCGGATCGCACCACTTACGACGCCGGCTTCGACGCCCGCTACGAACTGGACCTGTTCGGCGGACAACGCCGCGCAGTGCAGGCATCCACGGCCGATCTTGCGGCCGTCGAAGCGAATCTCCACTCGACGCAGCTCACGGTCGCCGCCGAGGTCGCGCTGAATTACGTCGCTGCGCGGCTCGCGCAACGCCAGCTCGAAATCGCCCGGGCCAACCTGGCAGCTCAGGACGAGACGCTGCAGATCGTCCAGTGGCGAGTGCAGGCCGGGCTCGTGGGGGCGCTTGACCTCGAACAGGCGCGCCAGTTGCGCGCGCAGACCGCGGCGACCGTCCCGGTGCGCGAGCAGGCATTGTCATCGGCCCTGAACCGGCTCTCGGTGCTCTCGGGTTCGGCCCCGGGAACCGTCGACGCATTGTTCCAACCCGTGACCCCGATCCCGATGGCCGTCGCGGCAGGTATTTCCGTCCCGGCGGAGATGCTGCG
This sequence comes from uncultured Gammaproteobacteria bacterium, assembly GCA_963754535.1. Taxonomy (GTDB): domain Bacteria; phylum Pseudomonadota; class Gammaproteobacteria; order Steroidobacterales; family Steroidobacteraceae; genus RPQJ01. Next base: position 138,645 of record CAVWGG010000016.1, on the reverse strand, counting down.
CCGGCGCCCGGACGTGACGGCCGCCGAGCGCTCGCTGATCGCCGAGACCGCCCGCATCGGTGTGCGGGAAGCCGACCTGTACCCCTCCCTGGGGCTTTCGGGCTCGATCAGCGGCAATTCGTCGAACTGGGGCGATGTCACGAACGCATCGTTCGGCAGCCTCGCGGCGGGCCTGACCGCACCGATCTTCCAGGGCGGACGCCTGCGCGCAGCCGTCGAACAGCAGCAGGCCGCGGCGATCCAGGCACTCGCCGCCTACCGTGACACGGTGCTGGTGGCGCTCGAGGAATCCGAGAATGCGCTGGTGGCGATCTCCGTCACCGAACGGCGCGAGCGCGAACTCGTCGTCGCCGAAGAAGCGGCGCGTAACGCGACCACGCTGGCGCGCAGCCAGTACCAGGCCGGCATCATCGATTTCTCCAACCTGCTCGATGCGGAGCGCAGCCTGCTCACGACTGAGACCAGCCGTGCGGCCGCTCACGCCGACCGTGCGGCGGCGACCGTCCAGCTCTACAAGGCGCTTGGCGGCGGTTGGGAATACGCCCCCACCCCGCGTTCGCTGACGTCCACTTTCCCCTGAAGGGCCCAATGGAACCGCAGGCAAGCACCAGTCCGGAGCGCTCGACGCTCGATGAATTCCTCGGCAGGCAGCCGGCCTCGGCGCGCATGCGACTGTTGCGCAAGGCGGCGCCTGCCATCGGCTTGCTGCTGCTGGCGGTACTCGCCTTCCTGTACTTCGGGGGACGCAGGAGCGACCAGCCGAACTACGCGACCACGCCCGTGCAACGCGGCGAGTTGCGCGTCACGGTGTCCGCCACCGGTAACCTGCAGCCGACGAACGAAGTCGAAGTGGGATCGGAACTGTCGGGACTCGTGACGGAAGTGAACGTCGACAACAACGACCAGGTGAAGAAGGGCCAGGTCCTGGCGCGTATCGATACTGCACGGTTGCAGGACACCATCGCGCAGAGCCGAGCCTCGCTGCAATCCGCGGTCGCCAACGTCGCGCAGGCCGAGGCCACGGCGCAGCAGACGAAAGCGTCGCTCGCCCGGTTCGAGGAAGTGCACGCCCTGTCGGGAGGCAAGGTGCCTTCGGCGGCTGAACTCGACACGGCCAGGGCCGAGTACGCGCGCGCAGTTGCCGGTGTGCGCACCGCAGAAGCCGGCGTGGCGCAGGCGCGAGCGCAGCTTTCGTCGGACCAGACACAGTTTTCCAAGGCCCTCATCCTCTCGCCGGTCACCGGCGTCGTGCTGTCGCGCCAGATCGATCCCGGCCAGACCGTGGCGGCCTCGTTCAATGCGCCCGTGCTGTTCCTGATCGCCGAGGACCTGAGCGCCATGCGGCTGGAGGTCGCGGTGGACGAGGCCGACGTGGGTCAGGTCGCCGCCGGGCAGTCGGCCACCTTCCAGGTGGATGCCTTCCCTGGCCGCACGTTTCCAGCGCAGGTCGAACGTGTGGATGTCGGCGCGAATGCCAGTACCGGTTCGACGACTGCGAGCGGTTCGTCCAGCACCGTGGTTTCGTACACCGCGGTGCTCACCGTGGACAACAAGGATTCGATACTGCGTCCAGGCATGACGGCCACGGCGGAGATCGTCACGAGCGAGAAGCAGGACGTGCTGCTGGTGCCCAACGCCGCATTGCGTTTCACGCCCGACGCCAGCGGGGCAAGTGGCGAGCGCACCGGCGTCACCAAGGTGTTGTTGCCAGGTCCGCCGCGCGGAACCGCGGGCAACAAGGCGCGCGAGGTCCAGATCGGACGGGGCAGCGCGCAGCAGGTCTACATTCTCAACGCGAAGGGCGAGCCGGAACCCGTGTCCGTCACGACGGGCGATACGAACGGCACGCTGACGGAAGTCACGGGAGACTCGTTGCGCGAAGGAGCGCTGGTGATCACCGGAAAACTCGCAGCGGAGGGCGCCAGTGGGTGATGCCCTCGGTGCTGCGCGCGCCGGCCGGGGCGATCCCCTGATCCAGCTGCGCGGCGTGACCAAGACCTTCGGCACCGGAATCGCAAGCTTCCAGGCCCTGCGCGGCGTGGATTTCGACGTCGCGGCTGGCGACTTCGTCGCGGTCATGGGGCCATCGGGATCGGGCAAGTCGACGATGATGAACATCCTCGGCTGCCTCGACGTGCCGACCACCGGCGAATTCCTGTTCAAGGGCTTCCACGTCGAGAAGCTGACCCGCGACGAGCGCGCGCTGCTGCGTCGCCGCTACCTCGGCTTCGTTTTCCAGGGCTTCAACCTGCTGGCGCGCACCAACGCGCTGGAGAACGTCGAACTGCCCCTGCTCTACCGCGGCGAGAAGCCACGCGCGCGACGCGAAGCCGCGATGAATGCGCTGGCCGAGGTGGGACTCGCCGACTGGTGGGATCACACCCCGGCCGAACTCTCGGGCGGCCAGCAACAACGCGTGGCCATCGCACGGGCGATCGTCACGTCGCCGCAGGTACTGCTCGCCGACGAACCGACCGGCAATCTCGACACGGCACGCTCCCTCGAAATCATGGATCTCCTGACTCGCTTCAACCGTACCGGGATCACCATCCTCATGGTGACCCATGAAGCCGAGATGGCCGCGTACGCGCATACGGTTGCACACGTTCGCGACGGACTCGTGGACCAGGCCGAGGCGCGTGCACCGTGAGCATGCTCGGACCCACGCTGGTGCTCGCCCTGCGGGAAATCCGGCGTCACGCGTTGCGCTCGTTCCTGACCGTGCTCGGCATCGTGATCGGCGTCGCGGCCGTCGTCACGATGGTGACGCTGGGCAACGGGGCGACGGCAGCGGTGCGCGAGCAGATTTCCGGACTGGGCGTGAACATCCTGCAGATCCGGCCCGGCCAGGGCTTCGGGCGCGGCGGCGGCGGTCCGGCACCGCCGAACTTCGACATGGACGATGTCGAGGCCATCCGCGACCAGGTCGCCGGCGTAGTCGTCGTTGCCCCGCTCTCGCAGGCGTCAGGCACGGCCGTGCGCAATGCCGCCAACTGGTCGACGACCGTCAATGGCACGACGTCCGACTATTTCACGGCGCAGCAATGGGACACCGCCTCCGGACGCATTTTCACGGCAGCGGAAGAACAGGCAGGCAAGGCAGTGTGCGTGATCGGCTCGACGGTGCAGCGCAACCTGTTCCGTGCCGAAGACCCGCTGGGGCAGCGCGTCCGCCTGCGCAACCTCTCATGCGAGGTCATCGGCACCCTCGTGACGCGCGGCCAGGGCGGTTTCGGCAACGACCAGGACGACGTCGTGCTGATGCCGATCAAGACCGTGCAGCGGCGCATGACCGGCAACCGCAACGTCCGGCTGATGATGGTGAAGGTCGATCCGGCCTACGACATGGCCGCCGTCACCGCCTCGATCCAGTCGTTGCTGCGCGAACGGCGCAACATCCGCGGCGCGAAGCAGGACGACTTCAACATCTTCGACACGGCGCAGATCTCGCAGACGCTGCAGGGCACCACGCGCATCCTCACTTCGCTGCTGGGTGCCGTCGCAGCGGTCAGCCTGCTCGTCGGCGGCATCGGCATCATGAATATCATGCTGGTGTCAGTGACCGAGCGGACGCGCGAGATCGGAATCCGGCTCGCGATCGGCGCGGTCGGCCGCGAAGTGCTGCTGCAGTTCCTGGTGGAAGCCATCGCGCTGGCCTGCCTGGGCGGCGTCATCGGTCTGCTGCTGGCCCTGCTTGCGAGCTGGGCGGTGGCGCCGATGCTGCAGGTGCCCTTCCTGTTCGACCTCCGCATCAACCTCGTCGCGTTCGCCTTTTCGGCGCTGATTGGCGTGATCTTCGGCTACTTCCCGGCACGCCAGGCCGCGCAACTCAATCCGATCGACGCGCTGCGGCACGAGTGACCGCGTACCGGGGCGTCTGCCAGTGCCGCGCTTGGCGCGGGATCGACGTCGCTCAAGCGTTGGCCATCGAGCTGCGGTGCTAGCGATCGAGGAAGTCGCGGGCCAGCCGCACGACTTCATCGGCACCCGCGTCGAGCACGTTGCCCGCAGGGGGCGAGAGTTCGGCGCGGCGCGCATCGCGCAGCAGCGACTCGGTGCGTCCCGTCGACTCCCAGAACTCGTCGCGCGCGCGCAGGATCATCACGGGCAGCTTGAGCAGCGGCAACCGCTCGCCGACCTGGTAACTGCCGTCCGACGACGGCACGCCGATCAGGATCAGGCGCCGCACCTGCTCGGGCTTCGCCAACGCGAGTTCGATGGCCGCGAGCGAACCGGCCTGGTAACCGATCACGTCCACCTGCTTGAGGCGCAGCGAGTCGATCAGGTCGACGAACGCCGCGGCGTGGTCAGCCACGACCGGTGAGCTTTCGGGCGCGTCCGATTCACCTGAACCTGGCATGTCCGGCGCGTAGACGCTGCGGTCACGACCGAGGTCGCGCAGCACCGGGCGGAACGAACGGCCCGTCAGGGTCGGCGGCGTAGCGCACAGCAACGGTGTCAATTCGTCGAAACCGCCGCTCGAGGGAAACGACGTGTGCAGGTGCAATTGCCCGAACCGGCAGTCGACGTACATCTTGCGCAGGTGGATGGTCACGGTCGGGGAACTCCTGCTCGAAAGTGCGGCGCTGCGGGCGATCGTGCGGGCGGAAATTCGGGTCACTGGCTGATCCTCGGTGGGCATGCGGCGTTCGTGCGGTGCATTCTCCGCGCGCCCGACCCACCTCACGTTGATTCAGCTCTCACTCCGGCCGCGATCGGCATGACTTAATGCTGCACCGTGCACGCGGCGCGAGTCCACCCGAATGGATGCAAAATTATGTCGAGTCGCGCTCACGCCGTGTCGAGGTACCACTCGTAGTCGCGGTCGCTCACGAGTGCGCCGAACTTTTCTGCTTCCTGGCGCTTGATCGCGAGGAAGACGTCGAGGAATCCAGCGCCGAGCGTGTCACGCAGGAACGTCGACGACGACGCGGCTGCAAGCGCAGCGTGCCATTGCGTGGGCAGCGTGCCCTGCTGCGCCTGGGCGTAGCCGTTGCCCTCCAACGGCGGTCCAGGATCGAGCTGGTGCTCGATGCCGTGCAACATGCCCCCGAGCACCAGCGCGGCGACGAGGTAAGGGTTCGCGTCGGCGCCGGCCACGCGGTGCTCGACGTGGCGGCTCGCCCGTGGTCCGGCCGGCACACGCAGGCTGACGGAGCGGTTGTTGACGCCCCATGTGACGGCGACCGGCGCGTAACTCATTGAGCGGAAACGGCGATACGAATTGGCATTGGGTGCATAGACCGCCATGCCGTCGGCGAGGGTCGAGCGCAGGCCGCCGATCGCGTGGCGCAGCAACGGACTGCCGGCAGGATCGTCGGCTGCGCAGGCGTTGTCGCCATTGCGGTCGGCGAGACTTGCGTGCAGGTGCATCCCCGAGCCGGCCCGTTCCGCGAATGGTTTGGCCATGAAACACGCGACTCGCCCGTGTCGTGCAGCAACGCCGCGGACCGCACGTTTGAACAGGATGGCTTCGTCGACCGCGCGCATCGCGTCGGCCCGGTGTTCGAGCGTGATCTCGAATTGCCCCGGCGCGTACTCGGACATCAGCGTGCGCAAGGGCAGTCCAAGCGCCTTCGCCGACGCATACAGATCGTCGAACAGCGGCGACATGTCGTCGAGGCGGCCGAGTCCATAGGCGTCGATGCGGCCGCGGCGCTCGCCGCTCAACATGCCCGCCGATGGCACCAGCCGACCGTCTGCGTCACGCTCGAGCAGGTAGAACTCGAGTTCGACGGCGAGGACCGGCGTCAATCCGGCGGCTTCGCAGCGCGCGGCAGCTGCCGCAAGCACGTGGCGCGGGTCGGCTTTCGACGGCCGGCCGTCCAGCTGGTACATCGTGCCGAGGACCTGCGCCGAAGGCCGCTTGAGCCAGGGCGCACGAGCCAGCGAGCCCGCGACGGGCCGACAGCACTGGTCGGCGTCGCCGACCTCCCAGACCAGTCCGGTGCCCTCGACGTCCTCGCCGGTGATGTCGAGCCCGAGGATGGAACCGGCGACGTTGCGGCCGCTGTCGTATAGCGCCGCGAGTTCTTCGCGCGCGACGTTCTTGCCGCGACCGACGCCGCACGCGTCGGTGATGACGAGTTGCACGGCCTCGATGTCGGGGTTCGCGTCGAGGAACGCCTGGGCTTCCACAGCCGTGCCGACGCCGCGTGGCGATGTGTCTTTTTCATGCATGGTGGAGCGGGCCCTGTTGCTGCGGCCTTGCATGCATAGTGACGGATGCGCTCGCGGAGTGGCAAGCTCACCGCCTTTCGCCGCAGACCCTTGGAGGGCTGGATGGCCGCCGCGTATTCGCTTGCCTGGGACGTGCCGCTGCACGGCTGGAACACGTTCCACCTGGACGCGCGCGCCCATTGCCTGGCGAACGTGCACGATGCCGCCGTGCTGCCCGCCCTGCTGGCCGAGCCCGCGTTGCGGAATCGACCGGCGATGGTGCTGGGCGCAGGGAGCAACGTGCTCTTCGCCACCGAACGGTTCGAAGGCTGCCTGATTCACCTGCAATGCCATTCGGCCCGGCTCCTGGCTGACGACGGCAATCACGTACTCGTGCACGTCGATGCCGGGTTCGAATGGGACGCGCTCGTCGACTGGACGCTCGATCACGGCCTGCAAGGCCTCGAGAACCTCGCCTTGATTCCGGGCCAGGCAGGCGCGGCGCCGATCCAGAACATCGGCGCCTACGGCGTCGAGGTCGGGACGTTCATCGCCGCCGTGCACTGCTACGACCGCCAGGCGCACACCTTCGACCGGCTGCCGACGGAGCGCTGCGGCTTTGGCTATCGCGACAGCGCATTCAAGCGCGAACCCGACCGGCGCATCGTCACGGCGATCGAATTGCGACTGCCGAAGTCCGGCGCGACGAATCTCGCATACGCCGGGCTGGCCGAGGAACTCGCAGCGATGGGCGGACTGGAATCGACGCCACGCAACGTGGCCGCAGCGGTTCGACGCCTGCGCAGGCGCAAGCTGCCGGACCCCGCCGTCGCGGGCAATGCCGGCAGTTTCTTCAAGAACCCCGTCGTCGCAAGCGACGTCGCACTCTCATTGGCGTCACGGTTCGGAAACATGCCGGTCTTTCCGGCATCGACCTCGGCCGAGCGCAAGCTCTCGGCGGCGTGGCTGATCGAGCAGGCGGGATGGCGCGGTTACCGGGACGGCGATGCCGCCGTGTCGGCGCAGCACGCCCTGGTGCTGGTCAACCTGGGTCATGCGACCGGGCCGCAGTTGCTGGCGCTGGCGCGGCGCGTGGCAGCTTCAGTGCAGGAAGCATTCGGCATCGCGCTGGAGCCTGAGCCGCGCATCGTCGGCGCGACGTTCCAGGGCGACCGGGCCGGATAACGGCGACGAACCCGGCGCCCTCCGCAGCCGTGATGCGGTCACCAGACGCCGGTGTTCGGCATGCTCACCCAAGGCTCGGCCGGCGGCTGTGCCGCGCCTTTCTGCAACAGCTCGATCGAAATGTTGTCCGGCGACCTCACGAACGCCATGCGACCATCGCGCGGCGGGCGGTTGATCGTGACGCCGTGCTGCATGAGTCGACGGCACGACTCGTAGACGTCGTCGACCTCGTACGCGAGGTGACCGAAGGCGCGACCGGTGCCGTACTCCTCGCGGTCCCAGTTGTAGGTGAGCTCGACCTGCGCGTCGTCGTCTCCGGGCGCGGCCAGGAAGACGAGCGTGAAGCGGCCCTTGGGATACTCGGTGCGACGCAGTTCGCGCAGCCCGAGCGCATCACAGTAAAACCTGAGCGAGGCGTCGATGTCGGTGACGCGGACCATCGTGTGCAGGTATTTCATGCGCCGATATTACCGCGGACATCACGTTCCGGGCGGCGACACTTGCGGTCAACCGGTTTCCGACGCAGGCTCGCACCCCATGCAAAGGAATCTTTCGTCGCGCCTCCGGGCGCTGCTCGTGCCAGCCCTTGTCGCACTGGCCAGCGCAGCCGGCTGCGCGTCGAGCGCCCGGACCTCAGAGCCGCCCGCGGCCCCTTCGGCGACGACAACCGCCCCGCAGGTCGACCAGCGCATCCTGGGCTCCGCCGATGCACAGGTCATGATCATCGAGTTCACCGACCTGCAGTGCCCCTACTGCGCGCGGTTCGCCCGCGACACCTGGCCGCTGCTGCGTGAACGCTACGTCGACACCGGCAAGGTCCGGTTCGCAACGCGCGACCTGCCGCTGCCGTTCCATGCGTTTGCCCTGCCCGCCGCCGTGGCTGCACGCTGCGCAGGACAGCAGGGCAAGTTCTGGGAGTACCGCGAAGCACTGTTCCGCGACCAGTCACTCCTGGGACATGAGCGCTATGCCGAGCTGGCAGGTACGTTCGGACTGGATACCCAACGTTTCGAAGCCTGCCGTGCCGATCCCGCAGTGCTGAAGGCGGTGCGTGCCGATGCGGCACTGGCTGCGTCGAGCGGCATCGCATCGACGCCGTCGTTCGTGATCGGTCGCGTCGTCAACGGCGAGTTCGAGGGCGAAGTGATTGCCGGAGCCCAGCCCTTCGAGGTCTTCCAGCAGCGGCTCGATTCACTGCTGCAGCAGCCGCAGGAATAGTCCACTCGCTGCGGCCGCGAGCAGGACGGGCCCGAGCGGCCAGCGCGCGCGCTCGAGCAGGAACCACGCCGCCAGGGCGATCAGCACGGCATCCCAGTCCGGCGTGGCGCGCCATCCACCCGGAAACAGCACGACTTGGGCGAGCAGCAGCGCCAGCGTTGCGATCACACCGACGACAGCCGCAGTGATCGCACCCAGGGCGCCTTCGATGCGCGCGTTGCGAGTGAGTCGCTCGACGTAGGGCGCCCCGAGCAGGATGAACAGGAAGGACGGCAGGAACGTCGCCCACGTCGCGAGCGCGCCAGCAAGCAGCGCCGAGCCGAACGGCGACAACGGTCCGGGCTGGTTCCAGCCAGCCATGAACCCCATGAACTGCAGCACGATGACCAGCGGGCCGGGCGTGGTCTCCGCCAGCGCAAGACCCGCGACCGACTGCTCGGCCGTTACCCACGCAAGCGTGTCGACCAGCTGGTTCGTGACGTAGCCGAGCACGGCATATGCGCCGCCGAAAGTGACCAGCGCGGCTTTCGTGAAGAACAGGTAGATGGACGTCCACAGCGAGCTGCCACCCAGCGTGGCGATCACGGTGAGCAGCGGAATCAACCAGAGCGCGAGACCGACCACAGCCACCTTGACGGGCTGAGCTCCGCGCGCAGGTGTCGCGTCCGCAGCGGCCCCCTCCTTCGACTGTGCGTGACGTGCCAGGTACGCGCCCATCGCCGCCGCGACCAGCAGGACAAAGGGAAACGGTACGCGTGCGAACTCGAGCGCCACGAACGATGCGAGCGCGAGCAGGACGTGCGGCGAGGACTGCAGCGAGCGGCGAGCGATGCGCACCAGCGCCTGCAGCACCAGCGCGACGACGGCGGCCTTCAGTCCATACAGCAGGGCCGAAATCCAGGACAGCGACCCGTGGGCCACGTAGACATACGAGAGCACAAACAGCAGCAGCACGGCTGGAGTGATGAAGCCGAGACCCGCAACGAGACCGCCGCGGATGCCGTGCATTTTCCAGCCGAGGAAGATCGCCAGCTGCAGCGCTTCGGGCCCGGGCAGCAACATGCAGAAGTTCAGCGCGCGCGTGAACTCGCGTTCGGGGAGCCAGCGGCGACGATCGACGACTTCACGGTGCATGACGGCGATCTGGCCGGCGGGACCACCGAACGAAATGAAGCCAAGCTTTGCCCAGAAACGAGCAGCTTCTGCGAACGTCGGCGGGTGCGGGCGGGAGGAGGACGAAGTCATGCGCGCCGCTGCCGCAACGGGCGCGTCAGAACATCTCGGAAGCGCCAGGCTCCGCCGTCGTCCTGTTGGCCTCGCGCGATTCGATGAAATCGCCCGTGATCATTTCGTCGTAGGCCTGGCCGGGGCCGACCATCGGGTACACGCCCGCTTCCGTATCGATGATCACTTCGAGGAAGGCCGGGCCCTTGAACTCGATGAATTCCTTCACCACTCGCGGCACGTCGGCCTTGCGGTCGAGCCGCACGGCGAACTGGTAGCCGTCTGCCTGCGCAGCCTTCACGAAGTCCTTCTTGTGCAGCGACTTGTCGCTGGCCGACAAACGGCCCTTGAAGAACAGCTTCTGCCACTGCTTGACCATGCCGTCGCCGAAGTTGTTCAGCACGACGACCTTGATTGGCAGGTCGTAGGTGGTGACGGTCTCGAGTTCGCCGAGGTTCATGCGGATGCTGGCGTCGCCGTCGATGTCGATCACGAGCTTGTCGCGACGCGCGAACTGCGCACCGATCGCCGCGGGCAGGCCGAACCCCATCGTGCCCATGCTGCCAGAGGTTAGCCACAGGCGCGGCTCACGGAAATCGAAGTACTGCGCCGCCCACATCTGGTGCTGGCCGACGCCGGTCGCGATCACGGCTTCGCCGCGCGTCAGACGGTTGATCTCCTCGATCACGTAGTACGGCTGGATCAGCTCGCTGTCACGATCGTAATTCATCGCGTGACGGCGCTTGAGTTCGGCGACGTGCGCGTGCCACGGCGACCAGTCGCGCTCGAACCCTGCTGCCTTGCCGTGCAGGCGCAGCTTTTCGAGGGCCGGACGCAGCAGGCCGACATGGCTCCACTGCACGCGCTTGACCTTGTTGATCTCCGACGCGTCGACGTCCATGTGCGCAATGCGCTTCGCGTTGCGCGCGAACTTCGCCGGCACGCCCGCGACACGGTCGTCGAAGCGGGCGCCGAGGCAGAGCAGGAAATCGCAGTCGTCCACCGCGTAGTTCGCGAACGCGGTGCCGTGCATGCCGAGCATGTGCAGCGAGAGCGGCTCCGTCGTGTCGTACGTACCGATGCCCATCAGCGTGGTGACGACGGGAATGCCGAAATCGTGTGCGAAGGCGCGCAACTCGTCCGCCGCCTCGCTGTGGATGACGCCGCCGCCGGCGTAGATCAGCGGACGTTCGGCCTCGCCGAGCATCTGGAAAAACTTCGCCGCGTGACCGTCCTCGAGCGTCCGATGGCGCAATGCCTGCATGCGCGCGTGGTAGCCACGCATAGGCAGCAGTCCGCTGCCCTGGTACGTGCCGGCCCAGTTCTGGACGTCCTTCGGGATGTCGATCACGACCGGACCGGGACGGCCCGAGCGCGCGATCTCGAACGCAGTGCGCACGGTGGCTTCGAGCTTGGCTGGGTCGGTGACGAGGAAGCAGTGCTTTGCGACCGCACCCATGATGTTGGAGACGGGCGCTTCCTGGAACGCATCGGTGCCGATCGCGGACGTGCCGACCTGGCCGCAGATGACGACGATCGGGATCGAATCCGCGGCGCAGTCGCGCACCGGCGTGACCGTGTTGGTAGCGCCAGGCCCCGACGTCACGACGCAGACGCCGACCTTGCCGCTCGCCCGCGCGTAGCCGGCTGCCATGAAACCCGCGCCCTGCTCGTTCGCCGGCACGATCAGCGGCATCGGGCGCGCGCCCTCGGCGAGCTTCGATTGCTGGTCGTTGTGGCGGAAGATCGCATCGTACGTCGGCAGGATCGCGCCGCCGCTGTAGCCGAAAATGGTGTCGACGCCTTCGTCCGCCAGCACCTGCACGATGATTTCCGCGCCGCTCATGGACTGGCCGGTCCGCGGGTGCGCGGGCGGAGTGGTCGGCAAGGGACTGGCGGCGATGCTGTTCACGGCGGACTCGTTGAAACAGGTGTGGAACGGTTATGTTGCGCTGCAAACGAGACTAACAGCCGCCGCGGCCGCGCGTCCATCTAGGCGGCTACTATCCGATCCCCTATTCTGGGGCTTCGGAACCCGGTCGCCTCGCTGTCGGTTTTCACAACAGAATCATGATAGATACCGTTTCCGGGAGCCCGCCGTGCCAAGCCAGCGCCACATCATCGCCATCACCCTGCAGAACGAATCCGGCGCGCTGACCCGCGTGGCAGGCCTGTTCTCGACCCGCGGCTACAACATCGAATCGCTGAACGTGGCGGCGACGGACGATCCCACGGTCTCGCGCCTGACGTTGGTGACGACCGGCAACGACGCCGTGATCCACCAGATCACCCAGCAGTCGCTGAAGCTCGTGGACGTGGTCGGCGTCGAGGACGTCACGCGCGAGGAGCACTTCGAGCGCGAGCTGCTGCTGATCAAGGTCAAGGCCAAGGCAACCCAGGTCGGATCGCTCTGGTCGGCCACTCAGCGTGCGGGCGGCCGCGTGCTCTGGGATGCGGCAGACAGCTTCACGATCGAACTCACCAGCAGCGAGGCCGACATCAACCGCTTCATGGCGGAGGTCGCGAACTTCGGCGAGGTGCTCGAAGTGGTGCGCAGCGGCGCTCTCGCGATCCAGAAGGGACGGCAGATCCTGGAGAGCTGAGCGTCCGCACGTCTCTTGCGCGCGTGACATTGCGCAACGCGGGCACGCGGCGTGCGAGGCATCGGTCGCGAGGCTTGCAGGCACTCGTCCTGGCCGGTCCCGGCCAGTATCACCGTGGCACGCACGGCGGTTGATTGACTGATCAGCGCGTCGGCACCGGCAATGTTCGCGACATCTCGAGCAGCGTACGAAAAAGTCGCTCCACTTCCTGCCACTGGTAGGGACCGCGATACGTCGCATGCAGGCGCTCGAGCAGTTGCCGCTCGCGAATCGCGTCGAACGCCGGGAAGCCGGCCATCTGCTTGAGCGCCAGAATCTCCTCGACGATGCGACCGCGCTGCTCGATGGCCTGCAGGATGTTCCTATCCTGCTGGTCGATCCTCAGGCGCAGCGCCTGTAATGCTTCCAACCGCGGCTCGGACGGACTTGCCTGCGGCACAACACTGCGCGACGTGTGGTCGCTCACACCTTGCCCCAGCGTTGCGACTTCTTCACGATCCGCGCGAATATCCAGAACACCAGCATTGCAGCCACGATGACGGCGACGGCACTCACGGCCGGGTGATGAGCGTCCGTGCCGCCGTCGGACCGGGTGAGGTTCCAGAACACGAGTACGCCCCAGGCCAGGACCCAACCGGTCGGCGTGCCGTATTCCTTGAGCACGACTCGCCGCCAGTTGAAGCTATGGTCTGCGAGCGTGGCGCCGATGCCCGGCAGACGCGGCAGCCAGCGCGGCACGTCGTGACAGTACGCGTCGAAATCGGCGCCGAACCGCCCCCGCAGGTAACGTTCCTCGGCGGCCACGATCGCGGCGCATACGAACGCGTAGAACGGGATCGCCACTGCTACGCAAGTCCAGGAATTCGAGGCGACGGCGAGTCCGACCAGGATCAGCATGTTGCCGACGTACATCGGATTCCGCGTGTGCGCGTACAGACCCCCGGTGACGAGATCCTTCGCGTACACGCGCCGGTCTTTGCCGCCGCGCACGATGTACTGCAGACCGATGGTGCCCGCCCGGACCGCTTCTCCCGTCGCCGCGATCAGGAACCCCGTCGTCGCCGCTACCAGCACGTTACCGAACAGCGGCGGCCCCGGGAGCAGCGCCAGCGGCAGGCACAGCGGAAAGATCAGGTTGCGGAACCGAAACAGGAAATCGCCGATATTTGCCAGCATCATGGCGTCACTTGATCGCGACGATGCCGCAGAAGTTGTACCACTTGAAGAACACGTCCACGTAGCGGAAGCCGGCCTTCAGCAGCAACTCCCGGTTTTCGAGGAGCTTGTACGGGATCAGGACGTTCTCGAGCGCCTCGCGCTTCTGCGCGATCTCGGTCTCCGAGTAACCATTGCGCCGCTTGTAGTCGTAGTAGTGCTTGATGAAGAGACGGTTGAAATGCGAGTCCTCGCCGAGCACTTTCTCGACCAGGATCAGGCCGCCGTTCTCCCGCAGGCCCTTGTAGATGTCGCCGATCAGCCGCTCGCGATGCAGCGGCCGCAGGAACTGCAACGTCAGCACCATCGTGACGAGCGATGCGTCCTTGATCTCGACGCCCTGATGCAGGTCGGTGCACTCCAGACTCACCTTGCGCTTGACCTGGAGTTCGCGCAGCTTCTCCTCGCACTTGACGAGCATGTCGCGGGAGTCATCGACACCGATGAAGTTCACGTCCTCGGGCAGCGCCCGGTCGAGCAGCAGCATCGTCGTGCCGGTCGAGCAGCCCAGGTCGTAGACGCTGCTGCCGGGCACGACGACGTCCTGGGCAAGCTCCGCGACCATGCGCTGGATTTCACCGTAGAAAGGCACCGATCGCGACAGCATGTCATCGAAGACCTGTGCAACTTCGGCGCCGAAGCGGAAGTCGGCGATGGCCTCGCGTTCTTCCGCAAAAACTCGGTCCTTGGTCGGTTCGTTCCTCATTGCCATGTTTTCCTGAGCTTCGGAGTCCGGCCCGATTCTGGGACGATCGCCATGCTCGGCCATATCGTGGGAAACCCGTGGCCGTGCGCCATCATTGCACTCACGGTATTGCCGCAAACCCGGCGTAGCCCTCGTCCAGCGTCTTCAACGCCGCATGCACCTGCGGCGGAATCGGCACCGGACGTCGGGTCGTGCTGTCGACGTACACGTGCACGAACCGGCCGATGGCGGCGGGTTCGGTCGCCTGGTTACGGAACAAGCCGATGCGGTACACGACGCTCGAGTTGCCGAGCCGCTCGAGCGCGAGCCCGGCGTAGACCGTGTCCGGAAAGCTCAGCTCGCTCATGAACTTGCAGCTCGTCTCCGCGACGATGCCGATGGCCGGCAGCTCGCGCACGTCGCAACCGCTCGCTTCGATCAGGTAACCGTTCACGGCCGTGTCGAAGTACGAGTAGTACACGACGTTGTTGACGTGGCCATACTGGTCATTGTCCATCCAGCGCGTGGTGATGGTGCGCAGGACGGGAAACTCGTCGCGGCGCGTGGGTAGCGGCTTCGCCGCCGCTGCGTCTATGGTCATGTTGTCTTACTCCAACGGCGCACTGGTCTGTCGGCGCACGCATTATTGCAGTGGAGGGTGGCGGCGCGCTTGGGCTACGCTCGACCCATGATCAAAACCAAGGCCGCCGTGCTGCGCGAGCTGGGTCGTCCCGGCCCCTACGCCCAATCCAGGCCGCTCGTGATCGAAGAGTTCGATCTCGCGCCACCGGGACCCGGCGAAGTGCTGGTCCGCGTGCGGGCCGCGGGGCTCTGCCATTCCGATCTCTCGGTGATCGACGGCAACCGGCCACGTCCGCTGCCCATGGTGCTCGGCCACGAGATGGCGGGCGTGGTCGAAGAAGTCGGCCACGGCGTGACGGACCTGCAGCGGGGCGATCACGTCGTCGCGTCGTTCGTGCCGAGCTGCGGCGTGTGCGGCCCCTGCGTCGCGGGCCGGCCTGCGTTGTGCGAGCCCGGACTCGCATCGAACACCGCGGGCACGCTGCTGTCCGGCGAGCGCCGGCTCTGCCAGCACGGTGCGCCGGTCAATCATCACCTGGGCGTGTCCGGCTTTGCCGAGTGGACGACGGTGTCGCGCCGCTCGCTGGTGCGGGTCGATCCCACGCTGCCATTCGCGGAAGCGGCCCTTTTCGGCTGCGCAGTCATCACGGGCGTAGGCGCGGTGGTCAACACGGCAGCCATGCCAAAGCACTCGTCGCTCGCGGTGATCGGGCTGGGCGGCGTCGGCCTCGCCGCACTGCTGGCAGGACACATGCTCGAAGCCAGGTCGATCGTCGCAATCGACCTCAATGCGTCGAAACTGGCCAAGGCGCGCGAACTCGGCGCCACGCTGACCGTCAACGCGGCAGAACCGGACTGCGTCGACCGCGTGCGCGAAGCGACCGGCGGCGGTGTCGCCTTTGCGTTCGAGATGGCGGGCTCGGCACGCGCGCTCGAGCTCGCCTACCGCGTGACACGCCGAGGCGGCACGACGGTGTCCGCGGGACTGCCGCATCCGCAGCAGCAGGTCTCGTTCTCGCACGTCAGCCTCGTCGCCGAGGAGCGAACGCTGAAGGGCAGCTACCTCGGCAGCTGCGTGCCCGAGCGTGATATCCCGCAGTACATCGAGTGGTACCGTGCAGGACGACTGCCGGTGGACAAGCTGCTGAGCGAGCGCATCCGTCTCGATGACATCAACGGCGCGTTCGACCGGCTCGCCGCCGGCGCGTCGATCCGGCAGGTGATCGAGATTGGCTGAACGGCTGATCGATTTCGCTGACGAGGGCGCGACGACGGACTGGCATCCCATCGACGACGTGGTGATGGGCGGCGTCTCGCAGAGCATGCTGCAGCCGTATTCGCGCGGCATTGCATGTTACAGCGGTGTCGTATCGCTGCAGCACGGCGGTGGCTTCGCGTCGGTGCGCACGGAACCACGCACGTGGAACACGGCGGGCGCGCAAGCTTTCGTCGTGCGTTGCCGCGGCGACGGCCGTCACTACAAATTCACCGCGCGCACGGATGACGGCTTCGATGGCGTGCAATACCAGGCGCGCTTCCAGCCGCCGCGCGGCGAGTGGGCCGAAGTCGAATTGCCGGTCGCGAGCTTCGTCGCCAGCTTTCGCGGTCGCCCTGTCACGGGCGCCGGTCCGCTCGATCCCGGGAAGGTCCGCCAGCTCGGTTTGATGGTCAGTGACAAGCAGGCGGGCGCGTTCGAGTTGCTGCTCGAATGGATCGACACGGCCCCCTAGAAGCGGCCCTTGGTCTCGACGACAAACTGCACGCTGTCGATGTTGTCGCCGCCGTCGAGAGGAAACGCCAGGTCGATGTGAATGACGTTGCCGAACGCCGAGCGACTGGATCCCAGGCGCAGACCGATGCCGACGTCCTTCAACAGCCCATCGCTGGTGGCGCCAGTGACGTCGGTGCCCCAGGTGCGTCCCATGTCGAAAAACGCGGCACCGGCAACATGGAACAACCGGAACGGGTACCAGTCGGTGTAGTAGCGCTCTTCGATCGTGAACAGCGCTCTCGACGTGCCGGCCTGGTAGCGCAACGGGTACCCGCGCAGTCCTTCTTCGCCACCGAGCAGGATCTGCTGGTCTTCGTCAAGCGCCTCGCTCACCGTGCCGTTGATGGTCGCGAAGAGCTTGGTCTTCGCGGAGGTCCGCTGGTAATACCGCGCCTCGGCAGTCAGTATGGCATTGCATAACCCGTCGTCTTCGACGCGTCCCGACGCGGTGCTGGTCACGAACAACGACCGCTCCTTGCCCAGGTCCCAGCCGTTCTGCGCATACCCGCTGAGCATCAGCGCCTCGCGGTCTGACCCGAACGCCTCGGACACATAGCCAACGCGCCCTCCGGCACGCAGGCCGAGCAGCACGTCCTCCGTTCGCTCGATCTGGTCCTGGTTCGTGCGTTCCTGGAAGACGTCCTCGATCAGGTCGAACCCAATCCAGGGGTAGGCGAGTTCGATGTCTTCGGGTAACGGGCCGCCGAGCGGGGAACCCACGACTTCGGCATAGCGATTGCGATGATAGGTCGCGCCTGCGGTCCAGCGCCGGACCCAGCCATCGTCCCACCCCCGGGACCAGCCGACATACGCCTCCGCGAACTGTTCGTCCTGCTCGAACTCGCCGATTTCCTCGCCATACGCATAGCGCGGCTCGTTACGGATCGTGTCGAGGGCGTACACGCCGCCGGCGTGCTGCGTGTCGAGCGAATAGAACGGGCGATCGAGACGGATCGCCTGGGTGCTGCCGTCGTCGGCATCGCTGTAGAGCACGCCGAACCGGATCCAATTCGAAAAGAAGTGCGGATCGAAGAACTCGAAATTGAGCGACTCACGGTCAATGTTGTTGTCCCAGCCGAAGGAGAGCCTCTGTCCGTTGCCCAGCAGGTTCTTCTCCTCGAGCTCGATGGACGACGTGTTCTCGCCACCCTGCCTGCCGAAATTGATGCCGGGGTTCAGCGTCCAGTTGTCGCGCGTGCGGACTTCGAGGTCGACTGTCCTGCCGTCGTAGGCGACCGGGCGTATCCACGCGTCGTACATGTAGTCGTTGGCGCGCAGGAGGCGCTCGGTTTCCTGCACTACGCGATTCACGTAGGGCTCACCGCTCCTGAACAGCAACTGGTGGCGGACGACCGGCTCGCGCGTGTTGATGTGCAGCTTGTTGGCCGCGCGGTACAGCCACTTATCTTCCGACGGAATCGACGGATCGAAAACGTCGCCGACCGTCACGCGGATTTCACCGATCACGGCACCAGCCGCCTCGAGTTCCGGGCCGGAGGGAATGCCGGCCGGCCAGTCGTGCATGACTTCCTTCGCCGCCTGCGCAGGCGGCGCCATGAAGGCGGCCACCAGCAGGCATGGGAATGCGCAGCGGCGAACAAATTTCATCAGGGCAGCAGTACCGTGGAGCCGACCGTGCGGCGTTCGCTGAGGTCGCGATGCGCCTGCTGCACGTCGCGTATCGGGTAAGTCTGGCCGATTTCGATGCGCACGATCCCGCGACCGATCACGTCGAAGAGTTCGGCGGCGGACTTGAGCAGGTCGGCGCGCTTCGCAGTGTAGGAGAACAGCGTCGGTCGCGTGAGGAACAGCGAGCCGCGCCTGGCGAGTTCGAGCGGCGCGATCGGCGGCACGGGCCCGGACGCATTGCCATACGTCACCATCAGTCCGAGCGGACGCAATGAATCCAGCGACGCGAAGAACGTGTCCTTGCCGACGGAGTCGTAGACGACGTGCGCGCCCTGCCCACGCGTGAGTTCCTTCACGCGGGCGGCGAGGTCGTCGCGGCCCTGGATCAGCACGTCCTTGCAACCCATGGCTCGCACTGTCGTTGCCTTGGCGTCGCTGCCAACGACGGCAATCACGTGTGCGCCGAGATGCAATGCCCACTGCGTCAGGATGCTGCCCACGCCACCGGCGGCGGCGTGCACGACGACGACCGTGCCCTTGCGCACCTTGTACGTCCGGCGCAGCAGCACCTGCGCCGTCATGCCCTTGAGCAACGCGGCGGCGGCGAGTCGATCGCTGACGCCTTCCGGCACCGGCACGAGGCTGGCCGCCGGCAACACGCGCTCATCCGCGTAGGCGCCTGGCGAGGTCGACGCGTACGCGACGCGGTCGCCCACCTTGAAATCACGCACGCCCGGTCCGACGGCTTCCACCACACCCGCCGCCTCGCGACCGAGCCCGGTCGGCAGCGAGCCACCGTACAGCCCAGTGCGTTCGTAGATGTCGATGAAGTTGAGCCCGACGGCCGTTTGCCGCACCAATGCCTCGCCGCGTGCCGGGACAACGGGCGCCACTTCTTCCCAGCGCATCACTTCAGGACCGCCGTGGGCATGGATTCGGATGGCGTGGGGCATGGGCACACCAAGGGTGCGTGATATGGGACAGATGATGACGGTCCGCGTGCCGCTCAGGAAGAGGACATTCCCGCAGGCATGACTTTCCAGCCGTTAGACGCCGGTTGCAGCGAGAATCAATCGCGCCAACGTCAGGGTGGCGGCAGTGGAGCCTCGGTGATGACGAGGTCGGCGACCGGCCGGCCGCCGATCAGGTGTTCCTGGAGAATCCGCTCGAGGTTGTCCGGCGTGCACTTGCGATACCAGATGCCCTCGGGATAGACGACGGCGATCGGCCCAGCGACACAGATCCGCAGGCAATGCGCCTTGGTCCGCATCACGCCGCCATCGACATCGACCAGGCCGAGTTCCCGGAAGCGACGCTTGAGATAGTCCCAGCTTTCCTGGGATCGAGCGACGGGCGCGCACTTCTCCCCGGCCACGCACAGGAAGATGTGTCGCCGCTGCTGACCGAGGTGCAGCTTGGCGACGGCGCGTTCGAGCGCCTCGGCGGGAGAAAGATCGGTCATCGCAGCCTCGGTTCCGGCGGTCCGGAACCGATGCTAGCGCGTAACCGCGTCACAGGCCCATCACAGGCCCTATCACAGGGCCTGGTCGTCGGCCTCGCCGGTGCGAATGCGGATGGCGCGCTCGAGTTCGGTGATGAAGATCTTGCCGTCGCCGACCTTGCCGGTGCGCGCGGCCGCGACGATCGCTTCGACCACCTGGTCGACCAGCGATTCCTTGACCGCGACTTCGATGCGCGTCTTCGGCACGAAATCGACGACGTATTCGGCGCCACGGTACAGCTCGGTGTGGCCGCGCTGACGTCCGAAGCCCTTCACTTCAGTGACCGTCATGCCGGACACGCCGAGCTCGGACAGGGCGGCGCGGACGTCGTCCAGCTTGAAGGGTTTGATGATTGCGCTGATCAGCTTCATGGACTTCGGGCTCCTCGGTTCTCGTGTTCATTGTCAGGCGGCCGGCCGTGGTCCCACGTCGTTGGAAACCGAAACGACCCACACCGCGCCGCCTCCCCTCGGGGGGACCTCGGACTGCTTATGCAGAATCCGTGCCGACTTGTGGTCAGGCCGAATTCTCAGTCATCCCGTCGGCGCCGCGCACCACCATGGAGCGCTGGTGCCATCGACTGCTCAGGGCTGGTGCGCAAGGATAGCCACCGTTGCGTCCCCCGGCCATGTTGCTTTGCGGCATCATAGGTCATCGGCAGGGCCAGTAGAGGTTGGCATGACGGAGCAGACGGTGGTGATTGTCGGCGCAAGTCACGCGGCGGTGCAGGCGGTCGATACGCTGCGTCGCGAGGGGCACACCGGACGCATCATCCTGGTCGGCGATGAGCCCTACCTGCCCTACAACCGTCCGCCACTGTCCAAAAAGTACCTCGCGGGGGAGATGGAGCGCGAACGGCTGTTGCTGCGCAGCGCCCAGTTCTACGAACAGCACCACGTCGACGTGAAGCTCGGCTTGCGCGTTACCGCGATCGACCGGGTGGACCAGCGCCTGCGCCTCAGTGACGGCGCGGAGCTGCGCTACGACAAGCTGATCCTGTGCCTCGGCAGTCGCAACCGCCTGCTGGAAGTGCCGGGCTATGACCTCAAGGGCATCCATTACCTGCGCACGATGGCCGACGTGGACGGCATCCGTGCCGACCTCACCGGCTCGAAGAAGGTCGTCATCGTGGGCGCGGGCTACATCGGACTCGAGGCCGCCGCGTCCGCGCGGCACCTGGGACTCGACGTCACCGTGCTGGAAATGGCGGACCGTCCGCTCAACCGCGTGACGGCACCCGAGATGTCGACGTTCTACATGCACCGGCACGAACGCGAAGGCGTGCGCGTGCTCTGTGGCATGTCGGTGACTTCGTTCAGGGGAGACGCCAGCGGGCGCGTGACGGCCGTCGCCTGCGGCGAGCGTGAATTCGACGCCGATTTCGTCATCGTCGGCGTAGGCATCCTGCCGGAGACGACGCTTGCGGCAGCGGCCGGCCTGCGCTGCGAGAACGGCATCTGGGTTGACGAGCAGTGCCAGACGTCGGATTCGAACATCTACGCAGCAGGTGACTGCACCTTCCACCCGAGCGTGCGCTACGGTCGCCGGCTGCGGCTCGAGTCGGTCGACAACGCCGTCGAACAGGCCAAGACCGCGGCGTCGAACATCTGTGGCAAGGCGGCCCGCCACGAGCATGTGCCCTGGTTCTGGTCGGACCAGTACGACCTGAAGCTGCAGATTGCCGGCCTGTCGCAGGGCTACGACCAGACGGTCATGCGTGGCGATCCGGACTCCGGGCGTTTCGCTCTGTACTACTTCGCCCAGGGCGAACTCCTGGCAGTCGATGCGATCAACAGCCCGAAGGACTTCATGCAGGGCAAGAAGTGGATCGCCGAGCGCAAGCACCCGGATCCCGGGCAGCTCGCGGACCTGTCCGTCGACCTCAAGTCGCTGTAGCGGCGGTCCCGCCTTGCGGGAACACCGTCGCCCAAGGTACTTTCGAACGATCTTTTTGCAGTGCGGTAGAACCGCCTTTCGTGGGAGACAGGCATGAGCGCTGACAAGGGCGAGGCGGGAAAGTCGCTGATATCGGACGAGGCGTCGCGCGAGTTGCTCGCGGCGCTCGGCCAGCTGACTGGCGGCATGTCACCGCAGGCGCTCGGCGGCGCATGGTGGAACGTGGTGTCGCGCCTCGCGCTGGCGCCCGGTCGCCAGGCGCAGATCGCGCAGACGGCAATCCAGCAAGCGATTGCGCTCGCCCAGTTCACGGGTGGCGCCTTGAAGGGCTCGGGTGAGCCGGTGCCACCGCAGGCCGCGGGCACTCCTTACGCGAGCCGCTTCGCCGACCCGGCGTGGGCGAAGTTTCCTTTCAACGTGCTCGCGCAATCGTTCATCACGGCTGCCGAGCTGGCCCGTGAAGCCGTGAACGGCGTGCCCGGCACCGATGCCGCCGCCGAGAACGTCGTCGGCTTCACCGTGCGTGAAGGCCTCGAACTGCTCGCCCCCGACAACTACCTGCCGACCAATCCGCAGCTGCTCGAACAGACGCGCGCGGAGGGCGGCAAGAACCTCGTGCGCGGCATGAAGTACCTCGCCGAGGACGTGCTGCGCATGATGAAGGGACTCGGCCCGGTCGGCATCGAGAACTACCAGGTCGGCGAGCAGATCGCGTGCAGCAAGGGCAAGGTCATCCTGCGCAACTCGCTGATGGAGCTGATCCAGTATTCGCCGACGACGCCTAAGGTCTATGCAGAGCCGGTCCTGATCGTGCCGGCCTGGATCATGAAGTACTACATCCTCGACCTGTCGCCGAAGAACTCGCTGGTGAAGTACCTGACCGACATGGGTCACACGGTCTTCATGATCTCGTGGAAGAACCCGACGGCCGAGGACCGCGACGTCACGATGGACCACTACCTGTCGCTCGGCGTGCTGGCCGCGCTGGACGCCATCAACAAGGTCGTGCCGAAGCGCAAGGTGCACGGTGTGGGCTACTGCATCGGCGGCACGCTGCTCGCGATCGCTGCCGCCACGATGGCGCAGAAGGAAGACGACCGACTCGCGACCGTCACGCTGTTTGCCGCGCAGACGGACTTCAGCGAACCGGGTGAACTGTCGGTGTTCATCAGCCCCGCGCAGCTCGCGATGCTCGAGGCGATGATGTGGAAGAAGGGCGTGCTCGAAAGCCGGCAGATGGGCGGCGCGTTCCAGATGCTGCGCACCTACGACCTGTTGTGGAACCCAACGCTGCAGACGTACGTGAAGGGCGAGCGCACGGGCGTCAACGACCTGATGTCGTGGAACGCCGATGGCACGCGCATGGCTTACCGCATGCACACCGACTACCTGCACCAGCTCTACCTCAACAACGACCTGGCCGAGGGCCGTTACTTCGCGCTCGGCGAGACGCTCGATCTGGCGTCGATCGAACAGCCTATGTTCGTCGTCGGCACGGAAACGGACCACGTCGCGCCGTGGCAGTCGGTCTACAAGGTCGGCAAGCTCGTGCGCTCTAAGGACTACACGTTCTGCCTGACGAGCGGCGGCCACAACGCGGGCATCATCAGCGGCCCGCAGCACCCGCGACGTCGTCATCGCGTGCTGACGATGAAGTCCGGCGCACGGCTGCCCGCGCCCGGGCAATACCTGAAGAAGGTCGAGCCCGCGCAAGGCTCGTGGTGGCCGACGTTCGCTGAGTGGCTCGCCGAGCATTCGACGAAGACGAAGGTGGCGCCGCCGAAAATGGGCGCGGCGGGCTACAAGCCCGTGTGCGATGCGCCGGGTGAGTACGTGCTGGCTCGCTGAGATTCGTTTGCTCGCGCGTTCGTGGGTGATGGACCGAATCCCGGCCTGACCCACGGCGCCTGAGCTACGTGCCCGGCGGCCGGGCACGTACGCACGGCGCATCAGCACCAGCCTTGAATATCAGCATGTTTCCGTCGCGGCCAAAGCCATTCGTCCGGCTGCGCAACGGCATGAACGTGCAGCGCTGGCCTCACGACGGATCGCGGGATATCGATCCCGCTAGCAGCTGGTCTCACGGCCATGCGTTCGTGAATCGGTCACTGGCCGGGCCATGACAACGTCGCGCTGGGGGTCACTTCCCAATGGAAAAACCTGGGCGCCCACTTCGACAAATCCGAATTTCCTGTAGAAGGCGATCGCTCTTGGATTGCGCTCCCACACGCCGAGCCAGACCACGTCTGACCGATGGATTGTCATTTCGTCCAAGCAGGCATTCATGAGGTCGTGCGCGACACCTTTGCCGTGGCAATTGCGAGCCACGTATAGCCTCCGGATTTCGCCTGGGGCATCGGCCACGACGCAGCCTGGCGCCGTACCCCAGCGAAGCTGCGCAAACCCCACCAACCTTCCACCCTGCTCGCACAGCAGGGTGAACATGTTCGGGTTCGCAATTTCGTCCGCCTGGATCGCTTCGCTGTAACTCGTTCGGCAGTGAAGCGCCATGTCTTCCGGGGTGTTCTCAAGAACGAAAGCGTCCCTGAACGTCACTTCAGCCATGGCAGCCAGTTGCTTCGCATCGCAGCGCTGAGCTTTTCGTACAACAGTCAATCGAGCCTCTGCGTCCATTTGGCAATCGTTGGCGTGGGAGAGACCCATCCTGCCACAGGTCGCAGGAGGGCCGCTTCTGGCCGAACTGGCCGATTCGCGCAAGCGGTCGATCCGGTGCCTTGCCCCGGGCGCGTGTCTGCCTTTCCAAGCTCGGGGCAAGGCACCGGATCGGCCGCCAGCAATTGTCGCGTGCCTGCGGCTGGCCACGCGAAGGTCAATCGAGCCGCTTGTGGAATCGCAGCGTCGCGATCGCGAGCGTGATGACCAGGAATACCCCCAGCTTCATGACCGGCACCTGCATCTCGACGAGCGGCGCGCCCCGCAGCAGGATGCCGCGGATGATCTCGACGAAGTGCGTCAGCGGCAGGATCTGGGCGATCCACTGCGCGAGTCGCGGCATGCCGTCGAACGGGAACACGAAGCCAGACAGCAGGATGGACGGCAGCAGCGTCAGGAACGACATCTGGAATGCCTGGAACTGCGTGCGCGCGAACGTGGAAATCACCAGGCCGAGCGTCAACGTGGCGGCGATGAACAGGGCCGCAGCGAGGTAGAGATCGAGCAGGCTGCCATTGATCGGCACGTCGAAGATGCGCGCACCCACCGTCAGGATCAGCGTGGTCTGCACCAGCCCGATCAGCACGTACGGAATCAGCTTGCCGGCCATGAGTTCCCAGGAACGGATGGGCGTTGCGATCAGCAACTCGAGGTTGCCGCGCTCGCGTTCGCGCACGATGGCGGCGGCCGTGAAGATCACCATGGTCATGTTCAGGATCACGCCGATCAATGCCGGCACGACCTGCACCGCAGTGCGTCGCTCGGGGTTGTATTCCGTGCGCACCTCGAATGTCGGGATGCGCGACCTGTATTCGCCTGCGCGAGTTGGCAGCGGCACTGACGAAAGTCCGCGAGCGACAGAGTCGATCATCGGCTCCGAGCCGTCGATGAGGATCTGCGCCACTGGGCGATCGTTGCCCAGCCGTCGTCGCTCGAAGTCCTCTGGAATGACGATGCCGACGCTGATGTCGCCGCTTTCCATGCGCCGGCGCAGGTCCGGCAGGCTCGGACTCGGCGCCATCAGGTCGATCACGCCGGTCGCCTCGAGATCGGCGACGAGCGCGCGCGAGTGGCTCGTCTTCGCCTCGTCGACCACGGCCGCGTTCAGGTCGCGGACGTCGAAATTGATCGCATAACCGAACAGCAGGATCTGCATCAGCGGAATGCCGATGATCATGCCGAACGTGAGCCGGTCGCGCGCCAGTTGCCGGATTTCCTTGGTCGTGATCGCGATGAGCCGGAGCAGCATGGCGTGGCTCAGTTGTCCTGCTTGTCGCCGGCCTCGCGGCCGAACCCGGTGGCGGCAACGAAGACGTCCTCGAGACTGGCGCGCACCTGCGTCGACTGCGCCGCGACGGATGCAGCGCGCAGACGCCGCAGGACACGACCTTCGGGGTCAGGTGTCGTCGGATCGATGAGCACGTGCAGTCGCGTACCGAGTTGCGCAACGCTGAGCACACTCTCGTCGGTGACCAGCGCACGCCGGGCCGCAACCGTGTCCGCTGCCTCGACCTCCACCACGGATGCTGGAATGTCGGACATCAATTGCTGCGGCGCGCCCTGCGCGACGATGCGGCCACTCGCGAGAATCGCGAGTTCGTGGCAACGCTCGGCTTCGTCCATGTAGTGGGTGGACACGAGGATCGTCACGCCACGCGCGACCAGTTCGAAGAGGCTTTCCCAGAAATCACGGCGACTCTGGGGATCGACCGCGCTGGTCGGCTCGTCGAGCAGCAGCAACTCGGGCTCGTGCAGGGTCGCGGCCGCGAGCGCGAGGCGCTGACGCTGCCCGCCGCTCAGCGTGCCGGCGCGCTGCCTGAACAGGGACGCCAGGTTGAATTCCGCGGCCACGGCCGCGATGCGGGACCGCCGACGTTGCGCGGGCAAGCCGAAAACCTGCGCCATGAAATCGAGGTTCTCGCTCACGGTGAGATCGTCCCAGAGCGAGAATTTCTGGGTCATGTAGCCGAGCCGCGTCCGCAGTTTCTCGGCGTCGCGCGGCATTTCGTGGCCGAGCACGGTCACGGTGCCGGCGCTCGGCTGCAGCAGGCCGCACAGCATGCGGATAGTGGTCGACTTGCCCGACCCGTTGGGACCAAGGAAGCCGTAGATGCGCGCCCGCGGAATATCGAGGTCGATGGCGTCGACCGCAGTGACCTGCCCGAAGCGCCGGCTCAGGCCGCGGGCACGAATCGCCGGCTCCATCTCGCTGGCCCGGACGATCGCCTGCGGCATGGCACTCATGGTTGCGCGGCCGGCACGAACACCTGCACGGGCATGCCGGCGGGCAGTGCCTGTGCGGCTGGATCGTCGAGCGTGATCTCGGCGAGGTAGGCAAGCCGGGAACGATCCTTTTGCGTCAGGGCGTAATACGGCGTGAAGGCTGCCTCCGCCGAGACGTAGCGCACCGTGCCCTTGATGCGTTCCGCGCGGCCATCGACAGCCGCTTCAACCTTCGTGCCGGCGGTGAATTTCGTACGCAGCGGTTCGGGCACGTAGACGCGGGCATAGGGAACGCCATCGGCGAGCAGTATCGCGACAGGTCGGCCGGCGGTGGGACGTTCGCCGAGTTTGTACGGCAGGGCCTCGACCAGCGCAGCGCGCGGCGCAGTGACGGTGTAACGGGAGGCGACCGTCTCGACTTCGGCCAACGCGGCAGTTGCACGCTGCACGGCGGCGCGGGCTCCAGCCACCTGCTCGGCGCGCGTCCCCTGCTGCAGCAATTCGTAGCGTGCGCGGGCCGCATCACGCCCTGCTCGCGCGGAGTCGCGCGCCGCGCGCGCCTGGTCCAGGTTCGACTCGCTCAGCAGCTTGCGCTGCACCAGCGTCTGCACGCGCGCAAATTCACTCTGCGCCGTCTGCAGTTCGCTCTCGGCGCCGCCGAGTGCAGCGCGGGCTTCGTCGATTTCGCGCTGGCGCGGGCCCTGCTCCAGGTCCGCGAGACGTCGCTGCGCCTCGAGCAATGCGGCACGCGACTGATCGATGCGGGGCTGCGCGGTGCCGGCCTCCTGCCGCACGAGCACGGCTCCGGACGACACGCGGTCACCTTCGTGCACGGCGATCTCGACGATGCGCTCGTTCGATTCGGCGATGAGCTCCAGCCTGTCGCGTTCGACAGTGCCGTGCACCTCGACCGGCCGCTCCTTCGCGCAGCCGGCGACGAGCAGCAGCGTGGACAGTGCGAGCGGAGCGAATCTAGTCATGTCCCGTCTCCGTGCGCGCCGCAATGCCTTCGCGGAACAACTGCGCCGTGTGGCTGATGAAACGGTCGAGTTCGTCGCCGTCGGGCCGGAATCCGAGCACCGGTCCCGTGATCGGCAGCGAAACAAACGGGAAGACGCAGAGGCTCAGCAGCGAGACCGCGGCAAACTGTGGATCGAGATCGACCCGCAGTTTCCCCTGTTCGCGCTCACGGCGCAGCACCGCGACCAGTGCCGGCGCCGTCTTGCCCGCGAACCGCTCGATGAACTCGCCCCGCATCCGCCCGTTCTGGGCCAGCACTTCCTGGATGATCAACGCGGGAAACCATGGGTTCGCGGCGACCATCCGCATGTACTCGCGCATCACGGCCTCCAGGCCAGGCGCTTCGTCACCGGCGGCCTGCCCCAGTCGTCGCACACGTTCGATCAGCGGCTGCACGGCGCTCTCGATCATCGCCTGGTACAGGCCAAGCTTGTCGCCGAAGTAGTAGTGAATCATCGCGGGCGTCGTGCCCGCCGCTGCCGCGATCTTGCGCGTGCTGACGTTGCCGAAGCCGTGCTGCAGGAACAAGGCGCGGGCGCGGTCGAGCAGCTTCTCGCGCACGGCAGCATCACCACCGGTCGGTCTTCCGGGGCGACGGGTGGAAGCATTGGCGGTCTGGTTTGCGTTCACGCTACCAATATTAATCAATCAATTGATTAATACAATAGTCAAGTAAATGGCCGCATCGCGGCCTCTTGCCCCTTCCCCCCTTCCTGCCCGTCCGACTAACCCCTAACCCCTAACCCCTAACCCCTTTGCTGGCTACGCGAGCAAGTCGGCCACGCTCACCGAACCGATCTCCTCCAGCCCCCGGGGAGGACTCACGGCGAACCCTTGCGCATAGTCGACACCGATCTCACGCAGTTTTTCCAGCGCGGATTCGCTTTCGACCGACTCGGCCACCACGACCTTGCCCATCACGTGCCCGATCTCCTTGATCGAGCGGACCATCGCGTAATCGACGCGGTCCTGCGACAGGTTGCCGACGAACATGCCGTCGATCTTGAGGTAATCGACGCCCAGCGCCTTGAGGTAGGCGAACGAAGACACGCCGCTGCCGAAGTCGTCGAGCGCGAACGAACACCCCATGCGCCGCAGCGCCATGATCAGCGCATTGGCCTTGCCGAGGTTGCTCACTGCGACGCTTTCGGCGCACTCGAAACCGATGTGCCGGGGATCCACGCCGCTCGAGGCGAGGCTCTGGCGGATGAACTCGGCCGTTTCGGGGTCGGCGACGCTGTCGCGCGAGAGATTGATGAAGATGCGCGAAATCCGCTTGAAGACGTCGGCATGCGTCCGCGCCCATTCGATCGCGGTCGCCAGCACCCAGCGGTCGTAGCGAACCGACAGGTTGTAGCGTTCCACGGTTGGCAGGAACGCGCCGGGCGGGACGACGCGCCCGGACTCGTCGCGCATGCGCAGGAGCAGTTCGTAATGCGGCAGGCGCGGCGCGGCGCCGGGCGGCTGGCCCAGCGGACGGATTTCCTGCGCTTCCAGGAACAGCCGGTTCTCGACGAGCGCGCGTTTTGCACGCGCCACCCATTGCATTTCACCATGGCGCCGCTCGAGCAGCAGCGCGTCTTCCTGGTACACCGCAACACGGTGACGGCCCGCATCCTTCGCAGCGTAACAGGCGGAGTCCGCGGCGTTCATCACCTGCGTCAGGCGCTTGAAGTGCGAGTTGATCGAGACCAGGCCGATGCTGACCCCCAGCGTGAATTTGTTCGTGCCCCAGATGAACTCGAATTCTTCGACCGTCTTCAGCAGGTTGGCGCCGACCTGCTGCGCGTCCTCGGGCTGGCAGTTGTGCAGCAACACGGCGAATTCGTCGCCACCGAGTCGTGCGACGACGTCATTCGCCCGCACCCGCTGCTGCAGCACTTCACCGAGCTGGCGCAGCAACTCGTCGCCGGCGACGTGGCCACAGGTGTCGTTCACCGTCTTGAAGCGGTCGAGGTCGAGGTAGAGCATCGCGTGCTCGGCCCCGGTCGCCAGCGACATCTCGAGCGCGCGCTGCAGCCGCAGCTCGAATTCGCGGCGGTTGGCGAGGCCGGTCAGGGCGTCGTGGCTCGCTTCGTACGACAGCTGCTGCGATAGTTCATGGGCGACCGTGATGTCGGTCAGCGTGCCTTCGTAGAACAGCACGCGGTCGTCCGCATCGCGCACCGCGCGCGAATTCTCGAGGACGACGATCTTCGAGCCGTCCTTGCGCTTCAGTACGAGCTCGGCGTTGCGGACTTCGCCGGTCTCCTGCATCGACCTGGTCCAGTTGTCGCGATGGTCCGGATCCATGTAGATGTCGCGCGCGATGTCCAGCTCGAGCAGCTCGTCCTCGGAGTCGTAGCCGAGCATGCGCACGAGCGCCGGATTCGCCGCCATGAACTTGCCGTCGGCAGTCGTCTGGAACACGCCCGCCGTCACGTTCTGGAAGAGCTCGCGATAGCGCTGTTCGGACGCCTTCAGGGCCAGCATCGTGTGCGTGCGCTCGGTCGCGTACCGCAGCACGCGCTCGACCAGCGTCGCACTGAGTTGGTCGCGCTGCAGGAAATCGAGCGCGCCGCGCGACACGGCTTCGGTGCCGACCTCTTCCTCGCCCGTGCCGACGAGAACCACGATCGGCACGTGCGGCGCCTTCGGCTGGATGCGCAGGAAGGACGTAAGGCCATTGCTGTCGGGCAGCGCCAGCTCGAGCATGATCGCGTCGATGCGGCCGTGCTTGACGCGGCCGAGCGCTTCCGCGAGCGACGACGCCACCTCGAGCCGGTACGGCTGGCCGCGGATCGCGGCCAGTGCATCGGCCAGGCGCGCCTTGTCGGCAGACTGGGCGCTGATGAGCAGGACGGTGGCAGTCGACATGATGTGCCGAGTATACGGCGCGTGCGGGAGCCAGAACTGTGATGCCCGGCCGCCTTGCAGCGACGGCTCGCGCCCTGAAGTGCGATGCGGTGCCTAGAACGGAAGCTTCTCGCGGAAGTCCGCCGACCGGATGACCAGCACGTCGCAGGGCAGCCGATCAAGGACGCGCTCGGCCGTGCTGCCAATGAACACTTCGCGCAGGCGGCTGCGCGAGGCCGCCCCCATCACGACGAGATCGACGTGGTCCTCGGTCGCGACGCGCGGCAGCACTTCGGTCGCCGAACCCTGCAGCACACGCACGGACTGGTCAGTCATGCCGTGCGCCTTCGCGATCTCCCGCGCCGCCGCCGAGACGCGCGTGCGTTCCGACTCGAGCAGGTCGGTGACGCCCAGGTCGGGCGCGAGCGGGACGCCGGCGAATCCGGTCGTCGCTGCGAGCAGCGCCGCAGGGAAGAACGCATGCACGGCTTCGACCGTTCCGTCGAGCTGCCGGGCCAGGAACAGGGCGGCGTCGAGGATGTCGTGATCGAGCGCGGCGGGCTTGTCGCCGTGATGGCCGGGATCGAGCGCCGCAAGTATGCGCGGCTGCGCGGGCCAGTCTGCGGTCCGGCTCAACAGCAGCGGCACCGGGCAGCGCCGGATCAGGTTCCAGTCCGTGTTGGTGAAGAGCGCGCGCCGGAGGAAGGAATGGTAGTGCGTGTCCTTGATCACCAGGTCCGGCTCGAATTCCGCAACCCGGCGCAGGATGCCCTCGTACAGCGGGTTGTCCCAGTGCACGTGGGTGGAGACGTCGAGCCCACCGGCACGCAACTCTTCCGCCAGGTCCTCGAGGTACGCCGCCCGCTCGGCAATGAATTCCTCGCGCAGCCGGCGCAACGTGTCGGTATCGAAGAAGGGCTGCCCCGTCAGCGCGGGATCGAAGTCGCAGGCGAAGAGTTCGAGCGCAGCGCCGCTCAACCGTGCCAGTCGCGCCGCCTTCGCGGCACCGACCTGCACGTCCACCGTGGGATCGACCACGGCCAGGATTCGATCGAGACGTTGCATGATGTGCCTCCCGATGGCACGCCCATTGCCGCATCTCGACTTTGCGACGACGCCACCCGAGCCGCAATGCGGAGAAGTCACTTCGGAAAGTACGTAGGCGCTTTGACTCCTGTCCCTACTGCCCCTCCGCACGTGCGATCTTTAGCATTCGCGTGCCGTTCTGCGCCCCAAGGCTGAACGACATCCATTCTCATCCTCTCCGAGGCGACCGAAGAATATGACGGCCACTCACTACAACGACAAGGTGGTCCGGCAGTTCGCGATCATGACCGTGGTCTGGGGAATCGTCGGCATGCTCGTCGGCGTCCTGATCGCGGCGCAACTGCTGTGGCCCGACCTGCTGCCCCCGTACTCGTTCCTTTCGTACGCGCGGCTGCGCCCCCTGCACACCAACGCGGTCATTTTCGCGTTTGGCGGCTCCGCGCTCTTCGCGACCTCGTACTACATCGTGCAGCGCACCTGCCATACGCGGCTGTTCCTGGACAAGCTGGCGGCGTTCACGTTCTGGGGCTGGCAACTGGTCATCCTTTCGGCGGCGATCACGCTGCCGCTGGGGATCACCACCTCGAAGGAATACGCGGAACTCGAGTGGCCGATCGACATCCTGATCGCCGTGGTCTGGGTGGCGTATGCGATCGTGTTCTTCGGCACGGTCGCCCTGCGCAAGGTGAAGCACATCTATGTCGCGAACTGGTTCTTCGCGGCCTACATCATCACGATCGCGGTGCTGCACATCGTCAACAGCCTGGCCATCCCGGTGTCGCTCACCAAGTCGTACAGCATCTACCCCGGCGTGGTCGATGCGATGGTGCAATGGTGGTACGGCCACAACGCGGTGGGCTTCTTCCTGACCGCGGCGTTCCTCGGCATGATGTATTACTTCGTGCCGAAGCAGGCGGGCCGCCCGGTCTACTCGTACCGGCTCTCGGTGGTGCACTTCTGGGCCTTGATCTCCACGTACATGTGGGCCGGCCCGCACCACCTGCACTACACGACGCTGCCCGACTGGGCGCAGTCGCTCGGCATGGTGTTCTCGCTGATCCTGCTCGCGCCGTCGTGGGGCGGCATGATCAACGGCATCATGACCCTCTCGGGCGCCTGGCATAAGCTGCGCACCGACCCGATCCTGAAGTTCATGATCGTGTCGCTCTCGTTCTACGGCATGTCGACCTTCGAAGGCCCGATGATGTCGATCAAGACGGTCAACTCGCTCTCGCATTACACCGACTGGACGATCGGCCACGTGCACTCCGGGGCCCTCGGCTGGGTGGCGATGATTTCGATCGGCACGATGTACGCGCTGATTCCGAAGCTCTACGGGCGCGAGCAGATGTACAGCACCAAGCTCATCGACGTGCACTTCTGGACGACGACCATCGGCGTCGTGCTCTACATCACCTCGATGTGGATCGCCGGCGTGATGCAGGGCCTGATGTGGCGCGCGACGAACGCGGACGGCACGCTGACCTACGCGTTCATCGAGTCGATCAAGTCGACCTACCCGTACTACGCGGTCCGCCTCGCCGGCGGCACCCTGGTGCTCGCGGGCATGTTCCTCATGGCTTACAACGTCTGGAAGACCATCGCGGCGCGAACGACGACCGAAGATTCGCCCGTCGTGCAGCCCGCCTGAAGGTGATCACGCATGAACCATGATGCAGTAGAAAAGAAAGTCGGCCTGCTCGGCGTGCTGATCGCGCTGGTGATCAGCGTGGGCGGCCTGGTCGAAATCGTCCCGCTCTACTTCCAGGCGTCGGTCACCAAGCCGGCCCCGGGGATCAAGCCGTACGAGGCGCTGCGGCTTGCGGGCCGTGACGTGTACATCCGCGAGGGCTGCTACCTCTGTCACTCGCAGATGATCCGGCCGTTCCGCTCGGAGACCGAGCGCTACGGGCCGTATTCGCTGCCGGGCGAGTCGGTGTACGACCATCCGTTCCAGTTCGGCTCGAAGCGCACGGGCCCCGACCTCGCCCGCGTCGGCGGCCGGTACTCGGACGACTGGCACCGCGTGCACCTGGTCAACCCGCGCGACGTCGTGCCGGAGTCGAACATGCCGCGGTTTCCGTGGCTCGTCGACGGCATGGTCGACGGCGCGCTCACGGCGAGGAAGATGGAGGCACTGCGCAAGATCGGCGTGCCGTACACGGACGCAGACATCGCGGGAGCCGCTGCAGCGGTCGAGGGCAAGTCGGAACTCGACGCGCTCGTCGCCTACCTGCAGGGCCTCGGTACGAACCTCAAGGCGGGAACCTGAGGCATGGACATCGGCACGGTGCGCGGACTGATCACGGCTGCGTTGTTCATCGCGTTTCTCGCGCTGGTGTTCTGGGCCTACAGCAAACGTCGTAAGGCGGATTTCGACGAGCTGGCGCGCATGCCGCTCGAAGACGATTCGCCCGCAAAAGATCAAGGGAGCAAGACCCAATGACTAGTGGTTGGAGCCTGTTCGTCATCATCCTGACGATCGCAAACATCCTGGCCTGTCTCTGGCTGCTGCGCTGGACGTCGAAGCCACGCACGGCCAACGAAAAAATCGGCGGTGGCGCCGACACAGGGCACGTCTGGGACAAGGACCTGCGTGAGTACAACAATCCGCTGCCGAAGTGGTGGCTGTGGCTGTTCTACATCACCGTGGCCTTCGGCCTGCTCTACCTGGCGTTCTATCCGGGCCTCGGCAACTTCGCCGGCGTCGGCGGCTGGACCCAGGCAAGCCAGTACGATAAGGAAAAGGCCGCCGTCGAGGCGCGCGCCGCCGAACTGCTGGCTCCGCTCGCCGCGCTGCCCGTCGCCGAGCTCGTAAACAACGAGCAGGCGATGTCCACGGCGCACAACCTGTTCCAGCAGAACTGCGCGCAGTGCCATGGCTCGGACGGCGGCGGCGCCGTTGGTTTCCCGAACCTGGCGAATGCCGACTGGCAATGGGGCAGCGATGCGGACTCCGTGGTCGCGACCATCGCAGCCGGCCGCGTGGCAGCGATGCCGCCCTGGGCCGCCGTGATCGGCGAGCCGGGCGTGGAGGAAGTCGTCGCATACGTGCAGACGCTGAGCGGCCAACAGGCTGATGCGACGAAGGCAGCGGCGGGCCAGGTGCACTTCCAGACGCTTTGCTCCGCGTGCCACGGCATGGACGGCAAGGGCAATCCGTTGCTCGGCGCGCCGAACCTGACGGACGAGATCTGGCTGTACGGCGGCGATGCCGCAACGATCAAGCAGACCGTCATGAACGGCCGCAACGGCCAGATGCCGGCCTGGGGCGACAAGCTAGGCGAGCAGCGCATCAAGCTGCTGGCCGCCTACGTGACGAAGCTCGCGGCGGGCAGGTAAGTCGTGGGGCACGCTCCCGACGAATACACGGGCAGGTTGCGGTGGCCGCGTCTCGGACAGGACGTCGCCATCGTGGCCTGGCCGTCGTTTCTCGTCGCGAGCGTGGCGACCATGGTGTGTTTCGGGTTCATCGACCCGATGCTGGTGGGCAACGACGATTACCCGCCACCGGCTTTCCAGACACGCATGACGGGATACGCGGTCGGCTTCTTCTTTTTCTGGCTGATCGCGGCCCTGTCGAGCCTGATGACGCTGTACCTGGTGCGAACGGCGCATCCCGAACCGGCAGACGAGGGGACTGACGACGGGACGCGGAGTCCCGAATGAACGAAACCCAAGCCCCCGTCGATGGCGAGTTGTACGCAGCCCGCCAGAAGATCTATCCCCGTGAAATCCAGGGCCGCTTCCAGCGGCTGCGCGTCTACGCGGTCTTCGCGCTGCTCGGCCTTTACTACGTGCTGCCGTGGCTTCGCTGGGGCGAACGCCAGGCAGTGCTGTTCGACCTGCCCGCGCGCAAGTTCCACATCTTCGGTCTGACGCTCTGGCCGCAGGATTTCTATTTCCTGACCTGGCTGCTGATCATCGCGGCGCTGGCGCTGTTCTTCTTCACCGCGCTCGCCGGGCGGCTGTTCTGCGGCTACGCGTGCCCGCAGACGGTCTGGACCGAGACCTTCGTCTGGATCGAACGCTGGGTGGAAGGCAGCCGCACGCAGCAGATGAAGCTGGCCAAGGCGCCCCTGAGCGGCGAAAAGATCCTGCGCAAGGGCACGAAGTACTTCCTCTGGTTCGCGTTCGCGCTGTGGACCGGCTTCACGTTCGTCGGCTACTTCACGCCGATCACCGAACTCGCCGGCAAGATCGTGACCTTCTCGACCGGCCCGTGGGAGACGTTCTGGGTGCTGTTCTACGGCGGCGCCACCTACGTCAACGCCGGCTTCATGCGCGAGCAGGTCTGCAAGTACATGTGTCCGTACGCGCGCTTCCAGAGCGCGATGTTCGACAAGGACACGCTGATCATCACCTACGACGAGAAGCGCGGCGAGCCGCGCGGCGCGCGCAAGAAGGGCACCGACCACAAGGCCGCAGGCCTCGGCGACTGCGTCGACTGCACGGTGTGCGTCCAGGTCTGCCCGACCGGCATCGACATCCGCAAGGGCCTGCAGTACGAGTGCATCGCCTGCGCCGCCTGCATCGACGCCTGCGACGAGGTCATGGAGAAGGTCGGCTACCCGAAGGGCCTGATCCGTTACGACACGCAGCACGGCCTCGAGGGCAAGGCCAAGAAGGTGTTGCGGCCGCGCACGATCGTCTACGCCACGCTTATTTCCGTGTTGATCGCCGGCTTCGCTTACACGATCACGCATCGCAATGTCGTCGCCATCGACGTCATTCGCGACCGCAATGCGCTGTTCCGCGAACTGCCCGGCGGCCTGATCGAGAACGTGTACAACGTGAAGATCCTGAACAAGGACGCCGAAGAGCACGAATTCACGATCAGCGCGGAAGGCCTGCCGGGCCTGCAGGTTGACTACGGCGCGGACGAAGTCGAGGTCGGCCCCGGTGACGTGCAGAGCGTGGCAGTCCGGCTGCGCGTGCCGCGCGGTGAACTGAAGGGCGGCGCGGACATCCATTTCACGATCCGCACGCAGGACGAGCGCGCGCTCGAGGCGACGGGCAAGGCCCGTTTCCTCGCTCCCACGAACTGATAGGCTTGGATCCATGAGCACCCAGACCGAGCGGCCCTGGTACCGTCAGTTCTATCCCTGGATGCTGATCGCACTGCCCGCATCCGCGGTGATCGGCGGCTTCATCACGCTGTACCTTGCGATCTCCCATCCCGACGCGCTCGTCCGCAAGGACTGCGTGCGCGACGGCGTCACGATCGTCTGCGGCGAGGACGCCCCGCGGAGCCCATGACGGCTGGGCCGGGCGCTGCTTGCTTCCATTGCGGCGAGCGCATCCCGGCCGGCGTGCGCATTCACGCACGCATCGACTCACGCGAGGAACCCGTCTGCTGCCATGGCTGCAAGGCCGTCGCGGAGTTCATCACCGGCGCCGGGCTCGACGACTACTACAGGTACCGCGACCGCTCGGGCGCACGCGCGGATGAGCCGCCGCGCCCCGACCGCTGGTCCGCCTACGACCGACCCGAACTCGTCGAACGCCTGACCCGCGCCGAAGCGAACGGTGCGCGCTCGATCACCGTGCTGCTCGAAGGACTGCGTTGCTCGGCCTGCAGCTGGCTCGCCGACAAGGCGCTGCACCTGCAGAGCGGAATCCTCGACGTCAGCGTGAATCCGGCCACGGCCCGCGCGCGGCTGGTCTGGGATCCGTCGATGGTGCAGCTGGGTGACCTGCTGCGCGTGCTCGAACACGTCGGGCTGCGGCCACATCCGTTGGCAGGCGAACCCGCCGAGCAGATCGCGTTGCTCGAACGACGCAGCGCGCTGAAGCGGCTCGCCGTCGCAGGCTTCGGCATGATGCAGGTGATGATGTTCGCGCTGCCGCTCTACGTGGCGCACACGTCGGGCATGGAGTCCGGCATGCGCGAATTCTTCCGCCTCGTCAGCATGCTCGTGTCGATCCCCGTCGCGCTCTATTCGGGTTGGCCGTTCTACCGGGGCGCGTGGCACGCACTGAAGGCTCGCAGCGTGAGCATGGACGTGCCCGTCACCATCGGCATCGTCATCGCCTTCGTGGCGAGCGTCTGGAACGCGCTGACCGGCCAGGGCGAGGTCTATTTCGACTCCGTTACGATGTTCGTGTTCTTCCTCTCGCTTGGCCGCTACGTGGAAATGGTGGCACGCCATCGCGCCGGCAGCGTTGCCGACGCGCTCGCCCGGCTGGCACCCGTCACCGCACGGCGCGTGCGTGACGATAAGGTCGAGGACGTGCAGGCGATCGAACTGCAGCCCGGCGACGAGATGCTGGTGCGCACCGGTGAAGTGTTCGCGGCCGACGGCGTCGTGGCCGAGGGTACTGAGGGCCGCGTCGACGAATCGATGCTCACCGGCGAGTCGACCGCGATCACGAAAGCCCAGGGTTCGTCGGTGCATGCCGGCACGCAGAACCTCGGCGCGCCGCTGCGCGTGCGCGTCTCTGCCGTCGCCGGCAACACGGTTCTGGCCGGTATCGTCGCGCTGCTGGAGCGGGCACAGGCCGAGCGGCCCCGGCTCGCCAAAGCCGCCGATCGCGCCGCCGCCTGGTTCTTGAGCCGAATCCTGCTCGGCTCGGCGCTGGTCTTCGTCGTGTGGTGGTTCGTCGATCCTTCGAAAGCCTTTCCCGCAACGCTCGCCGTGCTGGTCGCGACCTGTCCTTGCGCCCTGTCGCTCGCCACGCCTGCCGTCCTCGCGGCGGCCACCGCCGATCTCGCCCGGCGCGGTGTGCTGGTGGCGCACTCCGATGCCTTCGAATCGCTGGCGAAGGCGACGCACGTGCTGTGGGACAAGACCGGCACGCTCACGCACGGACTCGTTCGCGTCGAGGAAGTCCGCCCGTTGCGCGAGGAGAGCGACGAACGCTGCCTGGCCCTGGCGGCTGCGCTCGAGCGGATGTCCGAACACCCGATCGCCAAGGCATTCCTGGCTTCCACGATCAGCGTGTCCATCGCGACGGACGTGACCGTCACGGCAGGCTCAGGCCTGGAGGGCCGCGTCGACGGTCGGCGGCTGCGGATCGGCACGCTGGATTTCGCACGTGGCTTGTCGCTGCCTGCCGGGCACGACGAGACGCCGGAGATCGCCGCCGCGAGCTGGGTCTACCTCGGTGATGAACGCGGGCTGCTCGCAGGTTTCCGTCTCACGGATCCGCTCCGGGCGGAAACGGCGAGCTGCGTGCAGCAACTCGCGGGCCTCGGCCTCACTTCGGCAATCGTGAGCGGCGACGCCGCTGCGGCAGTCGCCCACATCGCGGCGCGCAGCGGCATCGAGCGCTTCGAGGCGCGGCTCACGCCGCATGCGAAGGTTACCCGGCTCAGGTCGCTGCAGGACACGGGCGCGGTCGTCGTCGCCGTCGGTGACGGCATCAACGATGCGCCGTTGCTGCAGGCGGCCAACGTCGCGGTCGCCATGGGCCGCGGTTCGGCCCTCGCGCAGACGAGCGCCGACCTGATCCTGGTGCGCGATTCGCTCGACCAGTTGCCGGAAATCGTGCAGGTCGCGCGGCAAGCCCAGCGTATCGTGAAACAGAATCTCGCCTGGTCGATTGCCTACAACCTCGCCGCCTTGCCGCTGGCAGCACTCGGCCTGGTGCCGGCGTGGCTTGCGGCGATCGGCATGTCGCTGAGTTCGGTGTTCGTGGTGCTGAACGCGACGCGGGTCGCGCGCCGCAGGACGACGGCAGCCACCCCACGCTGGACCGATGCCCGACCGGCAGGAGCGTCCTAGATGGAGATCCTGTACCTGATGGTGCC
Source organism: uncultured Gammaproteobacteria bacterium (assembly GCA_963754535.1). Lineage (GTDB taxonomy): Bacteria > Pseudomonadota > Gammaproteobacteria > Steroidobacterales > Steroidobacteraceae > RPQJ01. The sequence continues at coordinate 99,425 of CAVWGG010000016.1, read as the reverse complement.
GCTCGGCCTGGTGCTCGTGGGGGCCGGCCTGTGGGCGTTCTTCTGGGCAGTGGGCAGCGGGCAGTTCGACGACCTCGACAGTCCCGGCTGGTCCGTGCTGGATGACGAACACAAGCGGCAGCCGTCCAGCGCCGGGACGAGCGATGACACGAGCAACGATACCCCGCAGAGCGAAGCGAAGGAGCCACCCATCCCATGAATGCCCTGGACGCCGGCTCGCTGAGCCTCGGTTCCGCGTTGATCGCCGGATTCGCCGGCAGCGGCCATTGCCTGTCCATGTGTGGCGGTATCGCGGGCGCCCTGGCGATGCGCAACAGCACGTCGGCAGGTGGCGGCTCGCGCCTGGCGCTGGCCCTCGCCTACAACCTTGCCCGCATCGCCAGCTACACGCTGGCAGGCGCGCTGGCGGGACTTCTGGGCCAGACACTGCTGCGTGCGGTCAACGTCGCGCCGCTTTCGATCGCTTTTCGCGTGCTGGCCGGGGCCATCATGGTGGCCGCTGCGGGTCGCCTGCTGTTCGGTTGGCGTTTGCTCGACCCGCTCGAGGCTGCGGGCGCAGGTCTCTGGCGCAGGATCATGCCGGCAACAGGCCGGGTTGCCCAGCGCAAGGGGCTGCCAGGTGCAATCGGCCTTGGCCTGGCGTGGGGCTGGCTGCCGTGCGGGCTCACGTATTCGATGCTGCTGCTGGCAGCGACCACGGCCAGCGTCGCCAACGGGGCGCTAGTGATGGCCGCGTTCGGCGTCGGCACGCTGCCGGCGATGGTGTCGGCGACGGTCGCCTTCGAGCGCGCGGCGAGACTGCTGGCGAATCGCGCCACGCTACGTACCGTTGCGGGCTCCCTGCTGCTCGCCTTCGGTGCGTGGACGGCAGGTTCAGCCCTGTATCACCTTGTCTCCCATGGCACCCACAGCGGGCACGACATGAGTCCCGCGGTCAGCCCTGCCGACCCCCATGCCGGGCACGACATGAGTTCCATGGGCGATCCCGCCAAAACGACAGCACCCGCGGACGAACCGCAGGCGCAGCACGACCACTGAGCATTCACGGGCGGGACGAGCGGTCGGGACGCTCCGGGGCCTTCCTGGCCGGGGACGCTCGACCACCCGTCCTGCGCTGATTCAGCCGTTACCCAGGCCTCCTGTCAGGCCATCTTCCGCACCGCCTGGCAATCGATCACTGGATCGTGATCGCCATCGGCCGCGGTTTCTCCACCGCGACGCGCGGCAGGCTGATCGTCAGCACGCCATCCTTGGATTCAGCGTGGATTCCCTTCGGATCGACGTCGTCGGGCAGCGCGAAACTGCGCTCGAAGGTCCCGTAGAAGCACTCCGTGCGATGCACGGTCTCACCCTTCGTCTCCTTCTCCACCTTGCGTTCGCCCTTGATGGTGAGCACGCCGGCGTCGAACAGGACCTTCACATCCTCCTTGCGCACGTCCGGCAGGTCGACCTTGATCAGGTACTCCTTCTCCCGCTCGATCACGTCGGCCGGCGGCAGGAACTCATAGCCGCCTTCGGCCGGGCGAGCCACAGCTGGCATCCTGCCGAACACCGGGCTGAATCCCTTCAGCAGGTCATCCATCTCGCGGAACGGTTCCCATCTCATCAGTCTCATGGCGCCCTCCTTGGGTGTCCCCTTGCCAACAGAACCCGCGGACCGGCTCCCATCCGGCCTCGTGTACATTGTCCCTCCAGGGCCCGGGCCCTGCGATTCGCAGCGTTGCCTAGCCCGAATTCCAGCAATACCTAGTGCCGCGCCCCGCGTTCTTTTAGGATTCGCACTTTCTTCACGCCTGTAGAAATTTTGCTCGAAAACCGCCCGCCCACCGCCGCCGCAGACCCCGCGCCCGACAGCGCGCCCCGACGTTCGAGCGAAGCCGCGCTCGAGTTCAAGGCGCTGCTGGATGCGGCGGTCGATGCAATCATCGTCATCGATCACCGCGGCCGGATCGAGCAGTTCAGCCTCGCGGCGGAACGGATCTTCGGGTACACGGCCGCCGAGGTGATCGGCCGGAACGTGGAACTGCTGATGCCCGCGCCCTACCGAGCCGAGCACGACGGGTACATGGACAGCTACCAGCACACGGGCGAAGCCAGGATCATTGGCATCGGCCGGGAAGTGAAGGCACAGCGCAAGGACGGTTCCGTCTTTTCGTGCGAGCTCGCGGTCGGCAAGGTGCAGGGCGTCGTGCCGCCACGCTTCATCGGCTTCATCCGCGACATCACGCTGCGCAAACTCGCCGACGAGCGCCTGCGGCGCAGCGAATCCGAGCTGCGGCTGGCGCAGCAACTCGCCAACCTCGGCAACTACGTCGTCCACCTCGACCAGTCGGAGCCCGATTACTTCTCGCCGCAGCTCTGCCGCATCCTCGACCTCGGCGCTACCGCAGAAGCCCTGCAGCTGGCGGCAGTGCTCGAGCGCCGGGTGCATCCGGGCGACCGCGAAATGCTCGACGAGGCGTTCCGCGAACTGGATTCGCCCGCGAATTCGTGCGACTGCGAGTACCGTATCGTGCTCGACGACGGGACGACGCGGCACCTGCACCACATCGCGCAGGTCACGCGCGACGCGAAGGGCGCTCCGCTCAAGCACATCGGCACGATCCACGACGTGACCGATCGCCGCGCGACCGAAGACGAGGCCCGGCAACTGCAGGAGCGCCTCACCCATTTCAGCCGGCTGTCGACGATGGGCGAAATGGCCGCGGGCCTCGCGCACGAAATCAACCAGCCGCTTGCCGCGATCGCGACGTACGCGCAGGCCTGCCAGCGCTTCGTCCGTTCGCCGAACCGCGACGACGCGGACGTGCTCGAAGCGCTCGAGCAGATCAGCGTGCAGGCGTTGCGCGCGGGTGAAGTGATCCGCCGCCTGCGCAATTTCGTGAAGAACCGCGAGGTGAAGCGCGAGCCGGTCGACTGCAACCGCCTGCTCGACGACCTGCGTACCCTCGCCGAGACCGACGCCCGGCTCCACAACGTGCGGCTGCGCATCGAAGCGGCGGCGGGCCTGCCGCCCGTCTATGCCGATCCGATCCAGCTGCAGCAGGTCGTGCTGAACCTGGTCCGCAATGCGATCGACGCGATGTCCGAGGCGCCCGAGACACGCCGCGAAGTGCTGCTCAGCACGCGTCAGTTGCCGGACGGCGAGATCGAGATCATCGTGGCCGACCACGGCAGCGGCCTCGCGCCGGAAGCGGCCGAACACCTGTTCAACCCGTTTTTTACGACGAAATCGGGCGGCACGGGCCTCGGCCTCGCCATCAGCCGCTCGATCGTGCGCGCCCACGGCGGACGCCTGTGGCACACTCCCAACGAGGGAACCGGCGCACGATTTCATTTCACGCTGCCGGCAGCGCCGGCATCCAAAGGGGAGTAGTTCCGAGTGATCAAGGAAATCAAGCCCACGGTATTCGTGGTCGACGACGACGCGGCCGTGCGCGACTCGCTGCGGATGCTGCTGAAGTCGGTCGGCCTGCCGGTCGAAGTATTCGAATCGGGGCAGGAATTCCTCGACGCAGACCGTGACGACCGGCCGGGCTGCCTCGTGCTCGACATCCGCATGCCCGGCATGAGCGGGCTCGAACTGCAGGTGAAACTCAACGAGCGCCACTCGATCCTGCCGATCATCTTCATCACCGGCCACGGCGACGTGCCGATGGCCGTCGAAGCGATGCAAGCCGGCGCGGTCGATTTCATCCAGAAGCCGTTCCGCGACCAGGACCTGCTCGACCGCATCAACCAGGCGCTCGAAAAGGATGCGGGCAGCCGCCGCATGCTGGCGGAGCGCAACATGATCCGGAAGCGGCTGGAATCGCTGACGCCGCGCGAAAAGGAAGTGCTCGATCTCGTGGTCGCGGGCAAGGCGAACAAGGTGATCGCGGGCGACCTCAACCTGAGCCAGCGCACCGTGGAAATCCACCGCGCGCGCGTGATGGAAAAGATGGAAGCGCATTCGCTGGCCCATCTCGTCCGCATGGTGCTCGAGGTCGAGCGGACCGACGAATGACGCGCGTGTTGCACTGCAACACGCGTTGAGAACCGCTCGCATTTACGTATAAACCCGCAATTGCCGCGGGCGGGGTAGCCGTTAAAACTGCGCTGCATGCGACCCGATTACGCAGCGCTCTTCGCCCCTTCAGCTCATCCCCGCGGCTCATCGTGAGCTGCGCGGTCACTGAAGTCGCGCGCTCCCCCATGACACCCGCCATCTCTGCCGCGCAGGAGGCACCCCCGATCGTCGGAGTCATCGACTCCAACCCGGTCGAGCGCGCGGCATTGAAGGCGCTGCTGCAACCCGTCGGTGTCGACGTGATGAGCTTCGACACGGCGGAGGCGTACCTGCTCTCCGGCTCGTCGCGCAGCCTGGCGTGCCTGATCGTCGACCTGCTCCTGCCCGGCATGTCCGGCCTGGAACTGCTGCGCCGGCTGCGCAGCAACGGCAACGACGTGCCCGTGATCCTGCTCGCCGACGAATCGGACGTTCCTACCGCGGTCGCGGCGATGCGTGAAGGCGCGACGGACTTCATCGAAAAACCGTACGTCAACGTCGCGATCCTGAAGCAGGTGCAGAAGCTGATCGGCGACCATACGGGCAACCAGACCGGCGGCGGCGTCAGGCTCGCTTGAACATCCGGGCGGCTCGCCCATGAGTTCCCTCGACAGCTGGCACGAAGAAAAGCAGTCCGCGTGGCTCTACCGCGAGCTGGCGTCGTGCGAAGCCGACGCGAAGATCGCCGAGCTGTTCCGCGCACTCGCAGCCGCGGCCGATTTCCAGGCCGACAAATGGCTTGCCGGTTCAGGACAGGCGGCGCCTGCATTTTCGCCATCGGTGCGTGCGCGCATCACCGCACGGCTCGCGCGCGCGCTCGGTCCCCGTCGCGTCCGTCACATGCTCGCCGCAATGAAAGTGCGCGGGCTCTCCGCCTACGATTCGCAGCGCTCGCTCGCCGGCCACCTGATGCCCACCTCGGTATCGGACGTGGGCGCGAGGCACAAGGGTTACGGCGGCGGTAACCTGCGCGCAGCGGTGTTCGGCATCAACGACGGACTCGTCTCGAACACCAGCCTGATCATGGGCGTCGCAGGTGCAGCGGCGAGCGCGGACTTCGTGCTCACGAGCGGCGTGGCGGGATTGCTCGCAGGCGCGCTCTCCATGGCCGCGGGCGAATACGTGTCGATGCGCTCGCAGCGCGAAATGTTCGAGTACCAGATCGGGCTCGAACGCGACGAACTGCACGAATACCCGGAAGAAGAAGCTGAAGAGCTCGCGCTCATCTACCAGGCGCGCGGCATGCAGCTCGAGGAAGCGCGCCGCGTGAGTCGCGAGCTGGTGAAGAACGAGGCAAATGCGCTCGATGCGCTCGCACGCGAGGAGCTGGGACTCAACCCTGACGATCTCGGCTCGCCGTGGGGCGCCGCGATCTATTCGTTCCTGGCGTTCTCGTTCGGTGCGATCGTCCCGCTGGTGCCGTTCCTGTTCGGATTGCCGCTGCAGCGATCGGTCATGTTCGCCGCGATCGCCGCAGGCATCGCCCTGTTCGGCGTAGGCGCCGCGTTGAGCCTGTTCACGGGCCGCAGCGCATTCGCGGGTGGATTGCGAATGGTGCTGATCGGCGGTGGCGCGGGCATCGCGACCTGGCTCATCGGCTCCCTGCTGGGCGCAGCGATCCAATAGGGGTTAGGGGTTAGGGGTTAGGGGTTAGTCGGAATGCGCAGCTCCGCCTCTGAAATACAGATGCTTGCCTGGAACCTTTCGGAGTGCTGCCGCACCCGAGGTCGCAGCTGCGCCTCCGACTAACCCCTAACCCCTAACCCCTAACCCCTGCCTGCAGCTGCGACAGCAGCCGGCGACGTTCTTCAACGAGATCGAGAATGATCGCGGCGCCGGTCAGGTTCACGCCAAGGTCCGTCACGAGCCGCGTCATCGCCAGCACGCGCGGCAGCTCCCGTCGCGGGAATACCCAGGCCGAGGGCTCGAGACCACCATGCGGATCGAGCGCGCCCAGTTCCACCATCTCGACGATCCACTGCCGCTCGACGCTGAGCCGGGTGCAGATCTCGTCGATCCGCAACCAGTCGTCGTCGTCGAGAAACTGCGCGCGCAGGATGTCGCCGTCTTCATTGCGGGTGCTCATGCGGACGCCCTCCCGCTGGCAGCGAGTTCGGCCCGCGGGTCGAAGGGCAGTTCCCGTTTCATGCGCGTGAAGAAATCGCGGGACTCGGGACTGTCGGGCGGCAGCACGATGGCGAGCAAGACGTACTGATCGCCGGGCGTGGGGCCGGGCAAGCCGCGGCCACGCAGTCGCAAGCGCTGGCCAGTGCGCGCGCCGGCCGGCAACTTCATCTCGACCGGCCCACCGAGCGTAGGCACGGAGACGGTTTCGCCCAGCGCGGCTTCCCAAGGGGCGACCGGCAACTGCACGATCACGTCGCGGCCATCCACCTTGAACAGCGGATGCGGCCGGAAATTCACTTCGAGGTACAGGTCGCCGGATGGGCCGCCGCCGATACCCGCGCTGCCTTGCCCGGCAAGGCGGATCTGCTGGCCCTCGACGACCCCTGCCGGGATCGACACGCGCAGCGTGCGCGGCCGCGACGTGACGTGGCCATCGGGAGTGATCTCGGGCGTGCGCAGTTCGAGCGTGCGCGTTCCGCCGCGGTAAGCGTCCTCGAGGTCGATCTCGACGCGGGCGACATGGTCCTGGCCGGCGGACGCGAAGCCCGGCCCTGCGCCGCCGCGGCCGGCGGACTGGAAGCCGTGCGTGCCACCGAAGGGACTGCGCGTCCCGAATAGCTCGGAGAAGAAGTCGCTGAAATCAGCCCCGGGACCGGGCCCGGATCCGGCTGAGTGAGCAGTTCGTCCACCGCGCCCGCCGCGCCCCGGCGTGAATTCGAAGCCCTTGCCCCAGTCGGGCGGCGGACGGAATTCCTGCCCCTGCCGCCAATCGGACCCGAGCTGGTCGTACGCCGCGCGCTTTTCCGGGTCCTTGAGGACTTCGTTCGCCTCCTGCAGCTCCTTGAACCGCTCCTCAGCGTCCTTCTCCTTGCTGACGTCCGGATGGAATTTGCGCGCGAGCTTGCGGTAGGCGCGCTTGATCTCATCCTGGGTCGCGCCTCGCGGCACCCCCATGACCTCGTAGTAATCCTTGAATCGCATGGACGGCGTTGCCTCCATCGGGCGTGGCAGGGCTGATGTGGTGGCGGGATGCGCCGATGCAAGGCCCGCCGGCGTCATGGCTGCGCTTGCTTCCCTGCCGACCGGCCCCATACAGGCCGTCCAACCCCACAATTCCCCCGGAATCGACGCCATGAGCAACGCCACGGCCAGTGCCAACGTCTCTGCCACCCAGGTGGTCTGTCATCGCTGCAACGGCATCGTGCGGGTCCCCACGGACCGCTTGCGGGACCAGCCGAATTGCCCGCGTTGCCACGAGCCGCTGTTCGCGGGGCATCCCGTCGAATTGGACAGCGCCGGATTCGACCGTCAGGTGAGCCAGTCAGGCGTACCTGTGGTGGTGGATTTCTGGGCGCCGTGGTGCGGCCCGTGCCGGTCGATGGCCCCGGTCTTCGAGCGGGTTGCTGCCGAAACCGAGCCCGCCGCCCGGTTCGCCAAGCTGAACACGGACGAGGCGCAGGACATCGCCGCGCGCTATGGCATTCGCAGCATTCCGACACTGATGGTGTTCAAGGACGGACGCGAAATCGCGCGGCAGGCCGGCGCGATGGATGCCGCGTCGTTGCGGCGCTGGCTGGCAGCTAATGCAGGGGTTAGGGGTTAGGGGTTGGTCGGATCGGAGCAGCTTTGCCGCGGAGTTCGCTCGCCTCTGGTGCTCCCTCTCCCGCCGATGTGGGAGAGGGAGGGGGCCAGATCAGCCTTTCTTCATCGAACAGGTGCTGATGCCGAAAGGCAGGTACGCCGGGCACCAACGGAACGTGCCCGTGAGAATCGGTACGATGCCGATCAGGCCCCAGTAGCGCGCGTTGCCTTCCAGCAGGAAGAACAGCGACAGCAATGCCAGACCCACGACGATGCGCAATATCCGGTCCATTCCACCAACGTTGGGTGTCATGACGTGCTTCTCCTGGTTTCGTTGACTCGGTTTTCGAGGCCGGGCCATCGCGGCTCGAACCTTGGTGTGCATCCTAGGAGTCTCGGGCGACCCTGTCAGTAACCTCGGTCACCAAGGGCCGGATCAGGCGCCCGACGCGATCCTGCGCAAGGCGCCGGATACAGCGCCTGCACCTCGGCCGGCACGATGGTCTCCGTCATGCGTGCTGCCGCTTCATGCCGCGGCCGGCTCGAGCACGAGCAACAAGTCCTTGGCGTCCACCTGCTGGCCCGGGCGCGCGATGATCTCGGCGATCACGCCGTCGCGTTCCGCGCGCACGCTCGTTTCCATCTTCATCGCTTCGATCGTCACGAGCACGTCGCCGCGCGACACCACGTGACCGGTGAGCACGTTGACCGTGGCGATGGTGCCTGGCATCGGCGCGCCGACTTCGTCCGGGTGATCGATCTCCGCCTTGCGGCGCGGCGGACGTTTAGCGACCTTGCTTCGATCCTGCACCTTCACCGAACGCGGCTGTCCGTTCAGCTCGAAAAACACGGTGCGGGTGCCGTCGTCGTGCACGTCGCTCGTCGCGACGTAGCGGATGATCAGGTGCTTGCCCTTCTCGAGATCGATCGTGATTTCTTCGCCCGTTTCCAGGCCGTAGAAGAAGGCGCGCGTCGGCAGCACGCTCACGTCGCCGAAATGCGAGCGTTGCGCCATGTAGTCGGCGAACACCTTCGGGTACATCAGCCACGACGCAAACTCGTGATCGGTAATGGCGCGCGGCATCTTCTCCTGCGCCAATGCACGCGCCTGCTCGAGATCGACCGGAGGCAAGTGCTCACCCGGGCGCGAGGTCGATGGCTGCACGCTGCCGAGGATCTTCTGCTGCAGTTCGCGCGGGAAGCCGCCGAACGGCTGCCCGATGTCGCCACGGAACAGCGCGACGACGGACTCCGGAAACGCGACGTCCGTCTCCGGATCGGCGACAGCCGCGGCGGTAAGCCCGCTGGTCACCATCATGATCGCCATGTCGCCCACGACCTTCGACGACGGCGTGACCTTGACGATGTCGCCGAACATCTCGTTGACCTGGGCGTAAGCGCGCGCCACTTCGTGCCAGCGCGTGTCGTCGATGCCGAGCGATCGAGCCTGTTCGCGCAGGTTGGTGTACTGCCCGCCGGGCATGCCGTGCACGTAGACCTCGGAAGCGCCGGAACGCATGTCGCTCTCGAACGCCGCGTAGCCGTGACGTACCTGCTCCCAGTAGTTGGAGAGCAGCCGCAGGTTGTCAGGGTCGAGCCCGGAATCACGCGGCCCGTGGCGCAACGCTTCGACCATCGACCCCAGGTTCGGCTGCGAAGTCAGGCCGCTCATGGCATCGAGCGCGCCGTCCACGGCATCGCAACCGGCGTCGATTGCCGCGAGCACGCTGGCCGCCGCGATGCCGCTCGTGTCGTGCGTGTGGAAGTGCACCGGGATGCCGATCTCTTCCTTGAGCGCCCTGACCAGGGTATGCGCGGCCCGCGGCTGGCACAGGCCCGCCATGTCCTTGATGCCGAGGATATGGGCGCCCGCCTTCTCCAGTTGCTTCGCCATCGCGAGGTAGTACTTGAGGCCGTACTTGGTCTGGCGCGGGTCGCTGAGGTTGCCCGTGTAGCAGATCGCGGCCTCGCAGAGCTTGCCGGAATCGGCGACCGCGTCCATGGCCACGCGCATGTTGTCGACCCAGTTCAGCGAGTCGAAGACGCGGAACACGTCGACGCCGTTTTTCGCCGCCTGCTGCACGAAGTAGCGGACGACGTTGTCGGGATAGTTGGTGTAGCCGACGGCATTGGCCGACCGCAGCAGCATCTGCAGCAGCAGGTTCGGCATCGCTTCGCGGAACGCGATGAGGCGGTCCCACGGGCACTCGCGCAGGAAGCGCATCGCGACGTCGAAGGTCGCGCCGCCCCAGCATTCGACCGAGAACAGGTCGGGTGCGAGCCGCGCGTAGGCCGGCGCAATGGCGACCAGGTCGCGGGTGCGGAACCGAGTCGCGAGCAGCGACTGATGGGCGTCACGGAACGTGGTATCAGTGAACAGCACCTGCGGCTGGTCGAGCATCCACTGCGAGAATCCGACCGGGCCCAACTCGTCGAGCTTCTGCTTCGTGCCGGGCGGCGGCGTACTGACGGGCAATTTCGGCGGGCGCGCGTCCACGATGCGGCCCGGACGGATGCGACCGATCACTTCCGGGTTGCCGTTGACGATCACGTCCGCGACGAAACGCAGCAATCGCGTCGCGCGATCGCGCTTGCGCGGATAGCGGAACAGCTCCGGCGTCTGGTCGATGAACTTGGTGGTGTACGAGCCGTCACGGAAATGCTCGTGCGTGATCAGCTGCTCGAGGAAGCGCAGGTTCGTACTGACGCCGCGCACCCGGAACTCCTTCAATGCACGGTCCATGCGCGCAATCGTCTCGTCGGACGACGGCGCCCAGGCCGTCACCTTCACCAGCAGCGAGTCGTACGAGCGCGTGATGAACGCGCCCGAGTACGCCGTGCCGGCATCGAGCCGGATGCCGAAGCCTGCCGGACTGCGATAGGCCGTGATACGGCCGTAGTCGGGAATGAAGCTGTTCTCGGGGTCTTCCGTCGTGACACGGCACTGCATTGCATGGCCGGTGATGCGGATATCCGGCTGCGCCGGCACGCCACTCGCTGGCGTGCCGATTGCAGCGCCTTCCGCGATGCGGATCTGCGCCTTGACGATGTCGATGCCGGTGACCACCTCTGTCACCGTGTGCTCCACCTGGATGCGCGGGTTCACCTCGATGAAATAGAACTGGCCGGTGTCCGCGTCCTGCAGGAACTCGACCGTGCCCGCATTGAGGTACCCGACCGCGCGACCGATGCGCAGCCCCAGCTCGCAGAGCTCGAGCCGCTGCGTGTCGTCCAGGAAGACCGACGGTGCGCGCTCGACGACCTTCTGGTTGCGACGCTGCACGGTGCAGTCGCGCTCGTAGAGGTGCACGAGGTTGCCGTGCGTGTCGCCGAGGATCTGCACCTCGACGTGGCGTGCTCGCCGCACGAGCTTTTCGAGGTAGACCTCGTCGTTGCCGAACGCGGCCTTCGCCTCGCGCCGCGCCGTGGCGACCATCTCGATCAGTTGCGACGCGTCGTCGATCGCGCGCATCCCGCGGCCGCCGCCACCCCAACTGGCCTTGAGCATCACCGGATAGCCCACCTTCGCGGCCAGCTCGAGCACCTGCGCATCGTCCAGCGGCAGCGGCGGCGTCGCCGGCATCACGGGAACGCCCGCCGAGGTCGCGAGGTCGCGCGCGGTCACCTTGTTGCCGAGGCGACGCATGATTTCGGGCGTCGGGCCGATGAACAGCAGGCCCGCGTCCGCACAGGCCTCGGCGAACGTGGGGTTTTCGGAGAGGAACCCGTAGCCGGGGTGGATCGCGTCGGCGCCGCATTCGAGCGCCACCCGCACGATGTCGTCGATGCCGAGGTAGGCCTCGACCGGTCCCCTGCCCTCGCCGACGAGGTAGCTTTCGTCCGCCTTCATGCGGTGGAGCGAGAAGCGGTCCTCCTGCGAGTAGATCGAGACGGTCTTGATCCCGAGTTCGTGCGCGGCGCGCATCACCCGGATGGAGATCTCGCCGCGGTTGGCGACGAGCAAGGTCTTGATCTTGGGGTGGCGCATCGGACCAAAATAATACGTGGCCCGGCGCTCTGGTATGGTTCGTTTCCTTCGAACGACCTGCCGCGAAGTCATAGTCATGCCAGCGATCGCCGTCCATGGCGGCGCGGGAGACATCCCGCCCGCCGAACTCACGCCCGAACGGGAAGCCGCCTATCGCACCGGATTGGAGCAGGCGCTGCGTGCCGGGCAACGAATCCTGGATGCGGGCGGCCCTGGCCTCGACGCCGTCGTCGCCGCGGTGCAGGTGCTCGAGGAGAACCCGCTCTTCAACGCGGGCCGCGGTGCCGTAATCGCAGCCAACGGCATCTGCGAACTCGACGCGTCGCTCATGGATGGGCGCGACCTGCGCGCAGGCGCGGTGACCGGCCTGCGGCACGTAAGAAGCCCGATCGGCCTCGCCCGGTTGGTGATGGACAAGTCACCACACGTGATGCTGTCCGGCCAGGGCGCCGAGGAATTCGCCCTCGAGCAGGGGCTCGAACCCGTGGCCAACCGCTATTTCGTCACCGAGCGGCGTCAGCGCGAGCTGGCGGCCGCGCTCGACGCCAGTGCGGGCAGTTTCCGCGAATCGCTGATGGGAACCGTGGGCGCCGTGGCCCTCGATGCGGCAGGCAACCTGGCCGCGGCGACGTCCACCGGCGGCATGACTGCCAAGCGTTGGGGACGGGTGGGCGATTCACCCGTGATCGGCGCGGGCACCTACGCTGCCAACGACTGCTGCGCGGTGTCCGCCACAGGTCATGGCGAATACTTCATCCGTGCGACGGTCGCGCACGAGATCGCGTCGCTGATCCGTTATGCGGGCAAGAGCGTGCGTGAGGCCGCGGACATCGTGGTCCACGAGCAGTTGCGGCGGATGGGGGGCGAAGGCGGCGTGATCGTCGTCGGACGCGACGGCACGATTGCGCTGCCGTTCAATTCGCGTGGGATGCTGCGCGGCTCGATCGATGCGCAGGGCCGGATGACGACCGGGATCCTCTGACGGGTTTCAGTCCGCCGAGCGCTGCTCACGCGGCTTTTTCACGCGGTTGAGCCACACCTCGTGCGGATCCCAGGCAGGAGCCCTGGGGTTCTGCACGGCTTCAGCGAACGAAGGTTCGCTGCGCAAACGTGGATTCACCGGGACCGGGTTGTTCTCGGCTGGCGCAGCCGACAACGAACCCGGACGCTGCTGCAGCTTCGATACCATGGACACCTGCGTCGTTCCCTCGAGCGTGGCTCCATCCCATTGATGGCGAGGCCGCCTGGTATCCGACCAGGCTTAGCCACCAGCATGGGCCGAATTCGTGGCACGGTTCACACTGAAAAATACCTGGCGAGATATTCGTCGAAGGAAATATTGTCCGACGCTTCGATGCGCGCCTGCTGCTCGATCGACTCGGCCGCTTCGGCGGCAAATTCTTCCTGCCTGGACGAGCTCGGGGAGAGCAGGTCCCTGAAATAGGACTGGTGCACTTTCGACATGCGGAGCGCGAAATTGAAGAACGATTCCTCGTTCGCGCGCATTTCGTGCAACGAGCGTGCTGCAGGCGTCAGCGAAATGTCGCGGATTTTTTCTTCCTGCACCTCGAGTGCGGTGAGGTACGGACGTTGCGCGTCGCCCTCGTCCAGCAGCTCGCAGACGCCACGCATCGAATCGATGATTTCAGCGGCCCAGTCACTTAACTTGATGTCGCGACCGTCGCGCCGCAACAACAGGCCGGGCCGGCGGCCCTCCCGCGCCACGATGGCATGGTTGCCGTCGAGCTCATCCTGCTCCGAGCTCTCGATCGAGCGGCTGTCGCGCAGCACGCAGAACGCCGCGAACGCCTCGAGGAACCGCAGTTTGTTCTGGTTGACGCCCACCGGATCGAAGATGCTGGCGTCGAGCGAGCGCATTTCGACGTACTGCACGCCGGCGCGCTGCAGCGCCTTGGTTGGACGCTCACCGCTCCGGGTCACGCGCTTCGGGCGGATGAAGCTGTAGTACTCGTTCTCGATCTGCAGGACGTTGGCGTTCAACTGGCGGTACTCGCCGTCCACCTTCACCCCGATCTTTTCGTACTCGGGATTCGGCGTGCTGATCGCGGCCGTCAGGTCGCGTACGTAATGATCGAGGCTGTTAACCGAGACGCTCAGCCCCGCCTGGCTCTTGTTGCGGTAGCCGAGGTCACTCATGCGCAGCGAGGTCGCGTACGGCGCATAGAGGCTGCCGGGCTCGAGCGGCTCCAGGCCGTCGACCTTGCGGCCTTGCAGGAACGACGGGCACAGCGCCGGCGAGTTGCCGAACAGGTACAGCACGATCCAGCCGTGGCGGCGGTAGTTGCGCAGCAGCGAGAAGTACGACTCGGAACGGAAGGATTGCCCGGAGTCCCTGGGGTGCAGCACGTCGGCCAGCACCGGCCAGAAGTGATCCGGGAACGAGTAGTTGAAGTGCACGCCCGCGATAGCCTGCATCACGCGCCCGTAGCGGTGGCCCAGGCCGTTCCGATAGACGGTCTTCATGCGCCCGACGTTGGACGAGCCGAACTGCGCGATCGGGATGCTTTCGTCGCCCTTGATCGCGCACGGCATGCTCGTGGCCCAGAGCAGTTCGTCGTCGGGCAGGTTCGTGTAGACGAAGCGATGCAGGTCGGCGAGGTACTGCACCAGTTCCCAGGTGTGGGCGAATGGCGGCGTGACCAGCTCGATCAGCGCTTCGGAGTAATCCGTCGTGACGTGCTCGTTGGTGAGCGCCGAGCCCAGCGCCCGCGGATGCGGCGTCCTGGCAATCTGGCCCTTCGGCGTCACGCGCAGCGATTCCCGCTCCACGCCCTTGAGCCCGCCCTGCAGCACGCCCTTCGCGCGGGCGTTGATGACGCCGGCAAGACGTTTTTCGAAGGCGCGATCGAGAGCCATGCGGTTGGCGGGGGCCGGAGGGAAAGGTCGTCAGGGTAGCAGAGCCTTCGGCGGCAGACAGTCCAGGCCCGGGCCCCGCCGCTGGGTCAGGCGTCCTGGTTGCAGGCGGAGGTCAAACTCGGCGACTGCTGCCGATCCGGCCGTCGAAACCGTTTACAGCCAAGCGCGTCGCGAGAATCCTGGACAGCGTATGTCTTTGTTATTGTTATCTTTCTTTACAGCAGGATTCTGTGGATTTCCTGGCAAGCGTCCGCCGGCAAGCCCCCGGGAATGCGGTCCGGGGTACGCCGCCCTTGTATATCAAGGCAGGATGCGGCGAGGCAGATCCGCGTTACGATGTCGGCAACATGCCTCATGTGCAGCGCCTATCCCTGGCCCCAGCCCTGACTTTGGCGGCGCTGCTTCTGGCAGCGCCCACCGCAAGCCTGTCCGAAGACTCCATGCGCTGCGGCAGCAAACTGATCAGCGTCAGCGACGGCAAGGACAAGGTTCGCACCCTGTGCGGCGAACCGACCAGCATCGACTTCCAGGGCGTGATCCGTCGCGCCCCCCGCTACGAGTACGGTTACGGTTTCAGTCGCTACCAGTACTACGGTCCGGGTGTCGTCGACATGCCCGTGGAGGTATGGACGTACAACCTCGGCACCAGCAAGTTGTTGCGCAAACTGCGCTTCGTCGGCGACGAGCTCGAAGACATCCGCACGGACGGTTACGGCTACTAGCGACGCGACGCGATCCAGCGGTTGATCCTGGCGTCGAGCACGGACAGCGGCAGCGAGCCGTTGCCAACCACCTGTTCGTGGAATTCACGCACGTTGAAGCGCTCGCCGAGCCGTTGCTCGGCACGACGACGCAGCTCCAGAATCTTGAGTTGCCCGACCTTGTCGGCAAGCGCCTGGCCGGGACAGGCGATGTAGCGATCGACTTCGGCAGCGATGTCGGCTTCGCCGAGCGCAGTGTTCGCCCGGAGATACTCGCTCGCTTGCTGCCGGCTCCAGCCTTTCGCATGCAGGCCCGTATCGACGACGAGGGCCGCCGCACGCGACAGCTCGGAGTTCAACGCGCCAAACTGGCTGTATGGATCGGCATACAGGCCGAGTTCGCCGCCGAGCGATTCCGCGTACAGCGCCCATCCCGCGACAAACGCGGCATCTTCGCCGAAGCGACGGAACCGCGGCAGGTTGGGTGTCTCCTGCGCGAGTGCTGCCTGGAAGTGGCGCCCAGGGACGGCCTCATTCAGGTATGTCGCGTCGATCGCATAGGACGGGCGCGATGCCAGCTCGCCCGTGTTGACGTAGACGATGCCCGCACGCCCGCCGTCGGCGCTCGGTGGCGAGTACGAGGCAGCTGCAGCAGCGACCGCGCGAAAACTTTCGACCGGCCGGATTTCGAAAGCCGCCTTGGGCCCGCGCAGGAACAACGCGGGCGATCGTGCATCGACGCGTTCTCGCAATGCCCCATAACTTTCGAGCATCGACTGCGCAGTGCCGAACTGGAACTTCGGGTCCGCGCGCATGGCATCGAACACGACGCGCGGATCTCCCGCAACGCCAAGGACACCCTGCAGGCCGGCCACATTCCCGCGCAGCCTCGCCACTTCGCGCAATCCGAGCGCGTGCGCTTCCTCCGGTGTCATGTTCGTCGAGGTGTAGTACCGCACCAGGTGTGCGTACCAGAGGTCCCCGCTCGGCAGGTCCGACCACGACACGGTGTCGCGCGCCTTGGGCAGGTATTCCTGCGTCAGGTAATCGTGCAGACGCCGATAGGCGGGCAATACCCTGGTCCGCAGCTTTTCATCGTAGGCCTGCAGCAACCGTCGCCGGTCAGCCACGCTCGGACCCGCTGGAAAGTTCAGCAGCGGCTGCCAGAACACCGTCTGCTGCGGATCCTCCAGGCGGCCGAACGCCTCGAGCTGCGGCAGCGTGCGCTCGACCACGATCTTCGGCAGCACGACACCCTTGGTGACGCCCGCACGCAGGTTGTTGATGGCCTGATCCACCCACACGACGAAGCCATCCATGCGCGCGAGGAACGCGTCGTAATCGCGCGTCGTCCTGAACGGCTGTGCGCCCTTGCCGGAACCGAGCTGCGCGAAGACACCTGGCCAGTTGGCGAACTGATTGATCGCCAACAGCTCGCTCGGATACCGGTATCCGCCGATGCCCAGCTCACGCTGGCGCTTGAAAGCCTCGTAGGTAACGAGGTCTTCGCCGGCCAGCTGCTTCCGGTCGATCGCCTGCAGCTTCTCGAGCGCCTCCTGTTCGATGCCGAGCGAATCCGCCATCCAGCTCACGCTGAGGTAGTCGCCGAAGCGATCGTCGAAACGGTGGTCGCCGAGCTCGGTGGCTCGAATCGGGTTCAGCGCGAGGTGCTGGTCGAAATACGTCTCGACCACGCGATACAGTTCGACCGTTGCCGCGTTCGACGCCCGCAAGGACGCAGACAACTCCGAAGGCTTTTCCTCAGCCCGCGTGGGCGGCTCCGGCGCGAAATCGCACGCTGTCAGCGCGAGCGCGCCGACGAGCATCGGCAGCAGGAAGGGATTTCGCGCCATGCGCCGACGCTTCAACGCCGCGCCGCGATCCAGCGCTCGACTTTCACCTCGAGCACGTCCATCGGGACGGCGCCGTCGCTCAGCACCTCGCGATGAAAATCACGCACGTCGAACTTCGCCCCCAACGCCTGCTCGGCCTGGCGGCGCAGGGCCTGGATCCGCAGGTCGCCCACCTTGTAGCCGAGGGCCTGGCCCGGCCAGGCGATGTAACGCTCGACCTCGGAGACGACGTCCGACTCGGCCAGTGTCGAGTTGTCGAGCATGAACTTGATCGCCTGCTCGCGGGTCCACCCCTTGGCGTGCAGTCCCGTGTCGACCACGAGGCGCATCGCGCGCAGTTGCTCGTCGTTCAGGCGACCGAACCACTGGTACGGATCGGTGAACAAGCCGAGTTCCTTGCCCAGGTACTCGGCATACAGCGCCCACCCTTCGACGTAGGCGGTGTAGTCACCACCGAAACGACGGAAGCGCGGCACACCCTCGAGTTCCTGCTGGATCGTCACCTGGAAGTGATGTCCCGGCGACGCCTCGTGCAGCGACAGCGTCTCCATGCCGAACTTCGGCTGCGCCTTCAGGTTGAAGGTATTGACATAGAAAACGCCGGGACGCGAGCCGTCGGCCGAGGGCTGCTGGTAGTACGCGCCGGCCGCGGACTCGGCGCGGAACGCCTCGACCTCGCGCACTTCATAGTCGGCCTTGGGGAACACCGAAAACAGCTTCGGCAGCGCGGCGTCGATCCGCGCCTTGAGCGTACGGTATCCTGCGAGCAGGTCGGAGCCCTGCGTGAAATAGAACTGCGGATCGGTTTCGAGGAACGTGAAAAACGCCTCGAGATCGCCCTTGAACCCGACCTGCTGCCGGACCTGGTCCATCTCGCCGAGGATGCGCTTCACCTCGCTGAGGCCCAACGCGTGGATCTCGTCGGGCGTCATGCTCGTCGTCGTGTGTTCCTGCACGAAGTAGGCGTACCACGCCTGCCCGTCAGGCAACGCCGTCCACGCAACGCTGGTGCGCGTCCGCGGCAGGTATTCGTCGCGCACGAAATCGCGCAGGCGCTGGTAGGCCGGCAACAGCGTGCCATCGAGCGCCCGGGTGTATTCGGCGGTGAGTCGGTCACGGTCGGCGGCGGAGAAGGTTGCCGGGAATTGCCTGATCGGCGCGTAGTACTGGCTGTCCTTCGCCTGCGACACCGCCATCGCGTCGAGCTGGCCCAGCACCTTTTCCATCACGGCGCGCGGTTGCACGACGCCCGTGGCCGCGCCCTGGCGCATGTTGACGACCGCCTGGTCCATCCACACGGCGAGGCCATCGAGCCGCTTCAGCCAGCGCTCGTAGTCCGCGACGGTCTCGAACGGCTGGGCGTTGGTGCCCGAGCCGAGCGCCGGCATCACGGTGAGCAGGCTGCCAGCCTGGTTGATCGGCAGCAGGTGGAACGGAAAGCGTTCGGCACGTGCTTCGCGCTCGCGCTCGTAAAGGAAGATGTCGTACGAAATGCGATCCGCTGGAGCGAGCTGCGCCTGGGTCAATGGCGCGGATCGCCGCCAGGTATTTCTGGTTCATCGCGTGCGCGGCGGCCCGGTACTCCGGTCCGATCGAGTTCGGCAGCTGGTCGTCGTAGCGATGGTCGCCGATGTACGTCGCGCGCAACGGGTTCGCACGCAGGTCGTCCTCGAAATAATTTTCGAAGAGCGCGTCGAGTTGCTGCCTGGTGTCGGTGGCTGCCGCGGCGGTCGTCGCAACCGGAGCTGCGGCCACCGGTGCGGACGGCGCCGTGGCGCATCCCTGCAGCACGATCGACATTGCGATACCGAGAAGCGCGGTGGGGGTGCGGAATGACATCGTGGAATTCCTGGCCGATTGGCGAACCGGCGATTATAGAGTCTTCAGCGTTCGACGATCGCGGTGACGCCCATGCCACCCGCCGTGCAGATCGAGATGAGCCCGCGGCCGCCGCCGCGCTCATCGATCAACTTGGCGAGCGTCGCAATGATGCGTGCCCCCGTCGCCGCGAACGGATGGCCCACGGCGAGGCTGCTGCCGTTCACGTTGAGCTTCGAGCGATCGATCGAGCCGAGCGGCCGCTCACGACCCAGCCGGTCGCGGCAGAACTCGGCCGACTCCCACGCGGCCAGCGTGCACAGCACCTGCGCCGCAAACGCCTCGTGAATCTCGTAGAAATCGAAGTCCTGCAGCGTGATTCCAGCGTCGTCCAGCATGCGTGGCACGGCATAGGCCGGCGCCATCAGGAGCCCTTCGTCCTTGAGGAAATCGACGGCAGCGACCTTGCCGAACGTCAGGTAGGCCTGCACCGGCAGCCCCCTGGCGCGGGCCCAGTCCTCGCTCGCCAGCAGCACCGCAGCGGCGCCGTCCGTCATCGGGCGTTGAATTGCCTGCGGTCAGCGTGGCGCTGCCATCGACCGGGAACGCCGGCTTCAGCCTGGCCAGCCTCTCCAGCGAGGTGTCGCGACGGAGGTTGTCGTCGCGCTTCACGCCATTGAATTCGAACACGAGGTCGTCGAAGAAGCCGGCGTCGTAGGCGGCGGCGGCACGCTGATGGCTGGCGAGTGCGAGCTCATCCTGCGCCTCGCGCCGGATGCCCCAGCGTCGCGCCATCAGCTCGCAGCTCTGTCCCATGTTGAGCCCCGTGCGCGGCTCGGCAACGGCTGGAAAACTCGGCTTCCAATGGCCCGGGCGCAGCGCGGCCCAGGGCGCGAGCCGCTGGCCCAATGACCGGCCTCGCGCGCTGCGCAGCATGATCCGGCGCAGGTTCTCGTTGATGCCGATCGGCGCGTCGCTGGCGGTGTCGACGCCTGCCGCAATGCCGCTGTCGATCTGGCCCGCCGCGATCTTCAGGCCAAGCAGGATCGCCGTCTCGAGGCTCGTACCGCAGGCACGCTGCAGGTCGAAGGCCGGCGTGTGCGCATCGAGCGTCGTGCCGAGGACCGCTTCGCGCGTCAGGTTGAAGTCGCGCGGGCTCTTCAGCACCGCCCCGGCGCCGACGTCGCCCAGGCGCTCACCGGCAAGCCGGTACTTGTCCGTCAGCGCCTGCAGCGCTGCCGTCAGCATCTGCTGGTTGCTGCATTCAGCGTAGGCGCCCATCGAACGCACGAACGGGATCCGGGCACCGCCGACGATGGCGACACGGCGCGTGGTGTTTCCGACGAGCATGGAGCGTCCCCGACTGTCCCTGGAAGACGCCAAGGGTACCCCGGGACGGCCCGATCCTCACCCCGGGCCGTGCCTCCCTGATATCCTTGATTCCCTTCCCCCAGGTAAAAAAACCTGCCTTTCGAGGCGTGGAACGCACCATGAGCCACCTGCAGCTGAGAGCGGCCGACGGCCACACGTTTTCGTCCTACCTGGCCAGGCCGGAAGGCCCCGCGCGCGGCGGCATCGTCGTGGTCCAGGAGATCTTCGGCGTGACGGGACACATCGAACGCGTCGCCGACCAGTTCGCCGCCGAGGGCTACCTTGCGATTGCACCGGCAGTGTTCGATCGCCAGGAACGCGGCGTCAATCTGGCGTACGACGAGGCAGGCGTTGCCCGGGGCATCGGCTTGATGCAGCGCGCGGATTTCGGCGACGTGATGACCGACCTCAAGGCGGCGATCGACGCCGTGGCTCACGCTGGCGCTGTCGGCATGGTCGGCTACTGCTGGGGGGGGCTCGTCACCTACCTGGCTGGCAGTCGCACCAACATCGCCGCGGGCGTTGCCTACTACGGCGGGGGCATCACTCGCTTCCTCGAGCCCGTGCCGCGCTGCCCGATGCAGTTCCATTTCGGCGAGCAGGACACGCACATCCCCCTGGGCGACGTCGAAAAGATCCGCGCCGCGTTCCCGCAGGGCGAATACCACACGTACGCGGCGGGCCATGGATTCAACTGCACGGACCGCGCCAGTCACGACGCGGCCGCCGCGCACCTCGCTTTCGCGCGGACGAGAGAATTTTTCAGCAAGCACCTGGGCTGACACGGGGAAGACTCATGACGCTCAATCTCAAAGATCCCACCCTGCTGCGGCAGCAGTGCTACGTCGACGGCCAGTGGCTCGACGCGCGTAGCGGCGGCACGAAGCCGGTCACGAACCCGGCGACCGGTGCGGTACTCGGCACGGTGCCCTACATGGGTGCCGACGAAACGCGCGCCGCGATCGAGGCGGCCGCAGCCGCCTTTCCCGCCTGGGCTGCACGCACGGCCAAGGACCGCTCCACGGTGCTTCGCCGCTGGCACGACCTGATGCTCGCCAACGCGGACGACCTCGCCACGCTGATGACCGCCGAGCAGGGCAAGCCGCTCGCCGAGGCGAAGGGCGAGATCACCTACGCAGCCTCGTTCATCGAGTGGTTCGCGGAAGAAGCCAAGCGCGTCTACGGCGACGTGATCCCGGGTCATCAGCCCGACAAGCGCATCTTCGTGCTGCGCCAGCCCGTCGGCGTCGTCGCAGCCATTACGCCGTGGAATTTCCCGACGGCGATGATCACGCGCAAGGCCGGCCCCGCCCTCGCGGCGGGTTGCACCTTCGTGTGCAAGCCGGCAATGCAGACGCCGTACTCCGCGCTCGCCATGGCCGAACTCGCGCATCGCGCGGGCATTCCCAAGGGCGTGTTCAGCGTGATCACCGGCTCGGCCACGGCCATCGGCGGCGAGATGACGTCGAACCCGATCGTGCGCAAGGTCACCTTCACCGGCTCGACCGAGATCGGCAAGAAGCTCATGGAACAGTGCGCAGGCACGCTCAAGAAGCTCTCGCTCGAGCTCGGCGGCAACGCGCCGTTCATCGTGTTCGACGATGCCGACCTCGACGCAGCCGTGCAGGGCGCGATCGCCAGCAAGTACCGCAACACGGGGCAGACCTGCGTCTGCGCCAATCGCCTGCTCGTGCAGGAAGGCGTCTACGACGCATTCGTGGCGAAGCTGGTCGAGGCGGTACGCAAGCTGCGGATCGGCGACGGCCTGCAGGGCGCGACGGAACAAGGCCCGCTGATCGACGACAAGGCCGTGGCGAAAGTGGAAGAGCACATCGCGGACGCGCTGGCCAAGGGCGGCAAGATCGCGCTCGGCGGCAAGCGCCACGCGCTGGGCGGCACGTTCTTCGAGCCGACGATCATCACGGGCGTGAAGCCCTCGATGATGGTCGCGCGCGAAGAGACTTTCGGTCCGGTCGCGCCCATCTTCGCGTTCAAGGACGAGAAGGAAGCGGTCCGCATGGCCAACGACACCGAGTTCGGCCTGGCGTCCTACTTCTACACGCGCGACCTTGCGCGCTCGCTGCGCGTGGCCGAGGCCCTCGAGTACGGCATCGTGGGCCTCAACACGGGCATCATCTCGACCGAGGTCGCGCCGTTCGGCGGCGTCAAGGAATCGGGCTTCGGCCGCGAAGGCTCGAAGTACGGCATCCTCGACTACACCGAGCTCAAGTACCTGTGCATCGGCGGCATCGAGGGTTGAACCAGCGCTCGCTGATCTACCTGCTGGCGTTCATTGTCACGATCGGGTCGGTCGCCACCAACATCTACATTCCGGCGTTGCCGGTCGTCCGCGAGTACTTCGGCTCGACGGTCGCCCATGCGCAGGCCACGTTCTCGATCGCGCTGCTGACGTTCGCGATCGGCATGCTGTTCTGGGGTCCGTTCGCGGATCGCTACGGGCGGCGGCGCGCGATCCTCGCAGGGGTCGGCCTGATGGCGGCGGGTTCCATCGTGTGCCTGTGCGCGCCGAGCCTGGCCTGGCTGATCGTCGGCCGCGGCGTGCTGGCGTTCGGCACGGCCACGGGCATCGCCGTCTCGCGTACGATCGTGAGCGACCTCTACCCGGACAGCATGGCGCGCATGCTCGCGCAGCTCGCGATCTTCGCCGTGGTGTCGAGCGCATCGGCCCCCGTGATCGGCGGCTTCCTGACCTCCTGGTTCGGCTGGCGTTCGGTCTTCGCGGCCCAGGTCGTCATGGCCGCGGCAGTGGCCTGGCTCACCTGGAAGCACCTGCCGGAGACGCGCCCCGCGACGAAGCAACCGCCGGCCGTGCGCGAGATGGCGCGCGTGGCGCGCTCGCTGCTCGTCAAACCCCAGTACCTGAGCTGCGTGCTGCAGTCATCGGCCGCCTATTCGATGTTCGTGGTGTTCATATCGCTGGCGCCGTACGTGATGGTGACGGCGATGGGACGCTCGGCGACCGAATACGGCCTGTATTACCCGCTGATCTCGTTCGGCTACGTCGCCGGCAACTGGGCCGTCGGTCGCTTCTCGGCCCGTGGCCAGCAATGGATGATCGCCTTCGGCGTCAGCCTGCAGATGGCGGCCGCGCTCTTAGCCCTCTTGTTCGCCGCGCTGGGTTTCAAGCACCCGCTGTGGATCTTCGTGCCCATGAGCGTGCTCTATTTCGGCCAGGGCCTGTTCATGCCCCACCTCACCGCGATCGCCGTGAGCCTGGCCCCGTCCCATGCCACCGGCGTCGGTTCGAGCACGCTCGGTTTCCTGAACCAGTTCATGTCGGCGGCCTGCGTGCAGGCCATGGGCCTGGTCGGAGCGGCGACCGCGCTGCCGATGCTGCTGTTCTGCGCAGGGGCGGCCTTCTTCCAACTGGTCGTCCTGTGGCTGTCGCCCCGCATGGAAGCGCCGGCCCGGGTCACCTGATCGGGATCCTGGCTGCGGAAGCCGCTGGTTCGGCGCGGCCGCCAGCGGTCGTCGTGATATCTTTCGCCGCCCGGCCCGTCGCGCGATTTTCTTAAATGACCTTTCTCGGCACCCCCGATTTCGTCCACGGTTCGCGCCCACGCGTGGGCGTCATGCTCGTGAACCTGGGCACGCCCGCGGATCCTTCGCCCCGGTCGGTGCGGAAATACCTGGCCGAATTCCTCTGGGACCCGCGCGTCATCGAGGCGCCGCGCCTGCTCTGGTGGCTGGTCCTGCACGGCGTCATCCTGCGCACGCGCCCGCAGCGCAGTGCCCACGCCTACCAGAAGATCTGGACGCCGGAGGGCTCGCCGCTCCTGATCGAATCGCGCAAGCTGACCGCAGGCCTCGCTGGGCGGTTACAGCAGCGCTTCGGCGACGACGTCAGCGTCGATCTCGCGATGACCTACGGCCAGCCGTCCATTCCGTCGGTGCTCGAGCGCTTCCGCGAGCAGAACGTGCAGCGACTGCTGGTGCTGCCGCTCTACCCGCAGTACTCGTCGACGACGACCGGCAGCATCTTCGAGTTCGTCACGCGCGAACTGTCGAAGTGGCGCTGGATGCCGGAGCTGCGCTTCGTCAACCAGTACTGGGAACGTGAGTCGTACCTGCGCGGCGTGGCGGACAGCGTCGCGAAGCACTGGGAAACGCACGGTCGCAAGCACCTGCTGTTCTCCTTCCACTCGATCCCGAAGCGCTATTTCCTCGCCGGCGATCCGTACCACTGCTTCTGCCTCGGCACGGCCCGCGGCGTCGCGCAGCGGCTCGGCCTGGCCGGGGACGAATGGTCGCTGGGATTCCAGTCGCGGTTCGGCCGCGAAGAATGGCTGAAGCCGTACGTGGACGTGATGCTGCAGGACTACGCGAAGTCGGGGCCGAAGCGCGTCACGGTCGTGTGCCCGGGCTTCGCGACCGACTGCCTCGAGACGCTCGAGGAAATCAGCATGCAGAACCGCGACCTGTTCCTCGGGCAGGGCGGCGAGGCGTTCGACTACGCGCCGTGCCTGAACTCGAGCCCGGCGAACGTCGACGTGATGGAAGACGTCGTGCTCCAGCACGTGGGCGGCTGGCCCGAACTCGGCGCCGGGCGCCTCGACGACGCGGCCCTCGCTGCGCAGCGTGAACGCGCGTTGGCCCGCGGCGCGCAGCGCTGACGGCGCGCCCCGGTCGTCCGGTCATGCCGCTCGGACGTTTTCTCGAAATCAGCCTCGCGGCGACCGACGTCGCGGAGTCGCTCGCGTTCTACGAATCGCTCGGTTTCGTGCAGGCAGCGGTCGGCGAAGCGTGGCCGCATCCGTATGCCGTGGTCACGGACGGTCGCGTCAGCCTCGGTTTGCATGGATCTGAGTTCGAAAGTCCGCTGCCGACCTGGGTTGCGCCCTCGCTGCGCGAACGACTCGAGACGCTCGCCACCCTGGGCGTGACCATCGAAGAGGCGCGTCTCGACGATCTTTCGCTGCACCAGGCCCTGCTGCGTGATCCCTCGGGTCAGCCGTTGCGACTGCTCGAGGCGCGCACCTTCTCGCCTCCCGCGCTGTCGCCGGCGCATTCGAGCGCATTGGGCTATTTCGAGGAATTCGCGCTCGCGACGCTGGACCTCGCCGCCGCAAGCGCATTCTGGGAACGCCTGGGGTTCGTCGCCTTCGAACCGGTCCTGGAGCCGCTGCCGAAGGTCGTCGCGGCCAGCCGCGATCTCAACGTCGGGCTCTTCGCCATCGATCTGCCGGCACCGGTGCTGGTCTTCTCCGACGCGACGATGCCGGACCGGATCGAAAACTTGCGCGACCGGGGCTATCGCTTCGCCAAGCGCCTGCCGCGCACACTGACGGCGATGGGTGCGGCGATGCTCGAGGCGCCGGAAGGGACGTTGCTGCTGTTGCTCAGGGATCCCGCGGCGGACTGACCGCGCCGGGCAACGAGGCCGCGATCTCAAAGCGGATCTCGAGCGTGTCCGCGACCTGGATGGCGCCGCCAGCGACCGAGAACGGCGTCATGCCGAAATCGGTCTGGTTCAAGCGCAGCTCGCCGAGCGCGGTCACACCGTTCGCATCGCGCTGGACGACGACCGCAATCTCCTGCTCACGCTCGACCCCTTTCAGCGTCACCGCGACACGCACGATGGGTTGCGGCCAGGCGCCGGACGCTGCCGTCGAGCGCAGCGTGATGGCGGGGAAATGTTCGCCGTCGAGCACTGCGGCCCGCAGCATGTTCTGGCGCGTGCCGGCCCTGGCCTCGTCCGGCACCGGTGCAGCGAACTCTGGGCCGGCCGCAGCACGTGCCTCGGGCAGGTCCACGTCGAAGCGTTCGACGGGCAGGGTCAATTCAAACGACGAATCCGCCGGTGTGCTGCCCAGCCAGACAGAGCCAGCCTCGTCGGCTGAGGTGATCACGTGGTCGTGGCCCAGCTTCGCGAGCGGGCCGGCCCGGCGGACGATGACGGTGACGACGGTCCGGTCCGGGTCGACCTGCAGCGCTTGCGCCCCCGCATGCGCTGGCATCGGCGCGGATCGAGCAGGCTGCGATTGCGATTGCGAGGCATTCGCCGGTGGCGCGGGTTCCGGGGTCGAACGGCAACCGGCCACGATCACGAGCGCCGCAACCATGGTGCAACGGCCTGCGCGCACCGTGTTTTCCCGCACGTTTGCTAACATGCAACGATCATCCCACAGGAAGTCGCACCATGCCCCTGCGCAATACCGCGGAAGCTTACGGCAGTCTCTCCAAGTTCCTGCACTGGGCCATCGTGCTCCTGATCGTGCCGCAATACTTTCTCGCGGAAGCTGCTGACGAATTGCCCGACGGGCTCGAAAAGCTCCAGCTGATCGACTGGCACAAGTCACTCGGCATGCTGGTCCTGCTGCTGGCCCTGGCGCGCATCGGCTGGAAAGTCATGAACCGCGGCATGCCCGGCCCCATCGGCGAACCGTTGCAGCGCAAGGTCGCGGCAGCCGGCCACGGACTGCTCTACCTGCTGATCCTCGCGCAGCCGATCTCCGGCTGGGCCATGTCCTCGGCCGCCAATTACCCGGTGACCCTCTTCGGCTGGTTCCAGTTCCCCGCGCTGGTTGCCGAAAATCACGACCTGCACGAATCGCTGGAGGAAGTGCACGAGGTGCTCTTCTACCTGATGGTGGCGGTGGCGGTCGTGCACATCCTCGCGGCGCTCTACCACCACTTCGTGCTGAAGGACGGCGTGCTCCGGCGCATGCTGCCGTTCTCCCGGCCGTAGGCGTGAACGCGCGCCGCCGCGCAGGCATCCTGGTGCTGCTGGCAGCCCTTGCCCTGGGGCCCGCAGCATCGGCTGCGAGTGCGCCGGCGATTGCCTGGACGGTCGATCCGGCGCACAGCCAGCTGACGTTTCATCCGCGTCTCGCCGGCGGCGAGTTCGCGGGCCGCTTCGAGCGTTTCGAGGCGACGATCCGGTTCGACCCGGCCGATCTCGCACACTCCAGCCTGCTGGTCGTCGTCGACCTGCTCGGTGCCCGGACCGGCGACACCGATCGCGATACTGCGTTGCAAGGCAGCGACTTTTTCCAGACCACGCGCTGGCCCAGGGGCACCTTCACCAGCACCGGGATCAAGTCGTTGGGCGGCGGCCGCTATGAAGCCACCGGCAAGCTCACCCTGCGCGACGTCACGCGCGACCTTCGCGTCCAGTTCCGCTTCAATCCGCCTGCACCATCGGGGGGCGCAGCGCGCATGATTGGCTCATCGAGCGTCCGGCGCCTGGAGTTCGGCGTGGGCCAGGGCGACTGGCGCGGCACCGAATGGCTCGACGATGCGGTGCGCATCGAATTCGATCTCGCGTTGCGCGGCGCGCGCTGACGCGACACTCGCCGCCATGTAGGCGGCGCCGTGGAAACGGGCATAGAATTCCTGCACGCTGCGGGAGCTGGCAGCGTCTTCATCACCAAACGAGACGGGGGTGTCCCATATGTCATTGCGTTCCACTTCAGTTGCAGCGCGCCTGGCGCTTGCACTCGCCGTCGGGCTGGCGCTCGCCGGATGCCAGAAGAAGGAAGAACAGGCTGCCGCGCCCGCCGCTGCTCCTGCTGCAACGACGGCAGCGGAGGCCCTCGAAGGCCAGGTCGACATCGTGGCGTGGCCGGGCTACATCGAGCGCGGCGAAACCGACAAGAACTACGACTGGGTGACCCCGTTCGAGCAGGACACGGGTTGCAAGGTCAACATCAAGACGGCCGGCACGTCCGACGAAATGGTCTCGCTGATGACGCAGGGCGGTTACGATCTGGTCACGGCTTCGGGCGATGCGTCGCTGCGCCTGATCCGCGGCGGCACCGTGCAGCCGATCGACGTCGCGCGCGTCCCGAGCTTTGCCAACGTGGACGAACGTCTCAAGCAGGGCTCCTGGCATTTCGTCGACGGCAAGAATTACGGCACGCCCTACCAGTGGGGCCCGAACGTGCTGATGTACAACACGAAGGCATTCCCCACCGCGCCGAAGTCGTGGTCGGTCGTGTTCGAGGAGCAGAAGCTCGGCGACGGCAAGAGCAACAAGGGCCGCGTGCAGGCCTACGACGGCCCGATCTACATCGCGGATGCCGCGCTGTACCTGATGGCCAGGAAGCCGGAACTCGGCATCAAGGACCCGTACGAACTCAACGAAGAGCAGTACGCGGCCGTGCTCGACGTCCTGCGCAAGCAGCATCCCCTGGTGCACCGCTACTGGCATGACGCCAACGTCGCCGTGCAGGACTTCACCAATGAGGGCGTGGTGGTCTCGGGCTCGTGGCCGTTCCAGGTCAACACGCTCGTCGCGAACAAGCAGCCGATCGCCAGCGTCGTTCCGGAAGAGGGCGCGACGGGTTGGGCCGACACGACCATGCTCGCCGCGAACGCGAAGCATCCCAACTGCGCGTACAAGTGGATGGAGTGGTCGCTGAACGCCAAGGTGCAGGGCGACGTCGCTGCCTGGTTCGGCTCGGTGCCGGCCGTGCCGGCCGCGTGCAAGGGCAATGCCCTGCTGACCGACACGGGCTGCGCCACCAACGGCTTCGACAACTTCGACCAGATCCACTTCTGGCGCACGCCGGAAGCCACCTGCAGCACGGGCACGTGCGTGCCTTACAGCCGCTGGGCGACCGATTACGTCGCGGTGATGGGCGGCCGCTGACCGGAGGAACAGGTCTCGAGCGCGCGGCACTCCATGGGGGCTGCCGCGCGCCGAACCCACAGTCGACATGACTCCCGCGATCGAACTGCGCGCGACACGCCGCGCCTTCGGCTCCGTCGTTGCGCTCGATTCCGTCTCGCTGACGATCGCACCCGGTGAATTCTTCGCCCTGCTCGGTCCCTCGGGCTCGGGCAAGACCACGTGCCTGCGCCTGATCGCGGGCTTCGACCAGCCGGACAGCGGCGCCATCCTGCTCGACGGCGAGGACGTGACGAACACGCCGCCGTTCGCGCGCAACGTCAACACGGTGTTCCAGGATTACGCGCTGTTTCCGCACATGACCGTGGCGGAGAACGTCGCCTACGGGTTGCGGGTGCGCGGCATTGCCGCCGCCGAGCGCGCAAGGCAGGCCACTGCCATGCTCGACCTCGTCCGGCTCGGCGAATTCGGCGCGCGCCGGCCCCACCAGCTCTCCGGCGGCCAGCGTCAGCGCGTGGCGCTGGCCCGCGCGCTGATCAATCAACCGAAAGTGCTGCTGCTCGACGAACCGCTCGGCGCGCTCGACCTCAAGCTGCGCGAGGAAATGCAGGCGGAACTCAAGGGCCTGCAACAGCGTCTCGGCATCACGTTCGTGTTCGTCACGCACGACCAGGGCGAAGCGCTGAGCATGGCGGACCGCGTCGCCGTATTCAGCCAGGGCCGCATCGAACAGCTCGATACGCCGCGCGAACTCTACAACCGGCCGCAGACCGCGTTCGTCGCGAGTTTCGTCGGCAGCGCCAATGTCGTCGGCCGGGCGGCGGCGAAGATCCTGACCGGCAGCGACCATGCCTTCGCCATCCGCCCCGAACTGATCGACATTCTCGCAGCGGGCGAGCCGGCTGCCGTCGGGTACGTCCAGTGCGCCGGCGAAGTCGTCGACGTCCTCTATCACGGTGCGAGCAGCCGTCTGCGCGTGAAGGTGGACGAGCGCACGACGCTGGCCGTGGCACGGGCCGAGACCGCTGGCGGCGGCGCAGAAGGCCTGGCGACGGGGGCACGCGTGCGTCTTGCCTGGCGGCCCGAACACGCCGTCCCGCTGCAGGACTGACCATGGCCGGTCGCGCGGAGTTTTCGCTGCAGGGACGCCGGTCGTTCTACTTCGCCCTGCTGCTCGCTCCACCGCTGCTCTGGCTCGGCATCGTCTACCTCGGCTCGCTGTTCACGCTGCTGCTGCAGAGCTTCTACGCGATCGACGAGTTCACGGCGCGCATCGTGCCCGAGTTCACGCTGGCGACGTACAGGCAGCTGCTCACGCAGCCCGCGCACATCGACATCATCCTGCGCACGCTGCTGATGGCGGTCGCCGTCACCCTGGCTGCGGCGATCATCGCGTTGCCGGTGGCGCTGTACATGGCCCGCTACGCGGGCCCACGCATGAAGGCGCTGTTCTACGTCGGCGTGATGCTGCCGATGTGGACCAGCTACCTCGTCAAGGTCTACGCGTGGCGCCTGATCCTCGCCAAGCAGGGCATCGCGAGCTGGGGCTTCGAGCACCTCGGGCTCATGGGTGCGCTCGACAAGGCCCTGGAAGTGCCGGTCGTCGGCGGCCCGTCGCTGGCCTCGTCGTACATCGGCATGTTCGTCGTGTTCGTCTACATGTGGCTGCCGTTCATGATCCTGCCGCTGGCGGCAGCGCTCGAGCGGGTGCCCGCGTCACTGCTGCAGGCCTCGGCCGACCTCGGCGCACGGCCCGGACAGACGTTTCGCAACGTCGTACTGCCGCTCGCGCTGCCCGGTCTTGCCGCGGGTTCCATCTTCACGTTCTCGCTCACCCTCGGCGACTACATCATTCCGAGCGTGGTCGGGGCTCCCGGCTACTTCATCGGCATGATGGTGTACCAGCAGCAGGGCACCGCCGGGAACCTGCCGCTTGCAGCGGCGTTCTCGGTCGTGCCGATCGTGCTGATCGGCCTGTACCTGATGCTGGCCAAGCGGCTGGGGGCATTCGATGCGCTCTGACCAGCCGCGTCGCCCGTCGTGGGAACGCCCATCGTGGTTCACGAAGCTGATGGCGGCCGTCGGCCTGGTGTTCCTGCACGCGCCCGTCTGGGTAATCGCGCTGTACGCGTTCACTACCGAAGACCGCACGTACCAGTTTCCCCCGCCCGGGCTGACGTTGCACTGGTTCGACGTCGCCTTCGCCCGCACCGACATCTGGGAATCGATGCGGCTCTCGCTGCTGGTCGCTTCCGCCGCGACGCTGCTCGCGATCGTCCTCGGCACGCTGGCGGCGTTCGCGCTCGCCCGTCGCACGTTCAGCGGCAAGGAGTCGATCACGCTGCTGTTCGTGCTGCCGATCGCGCTGCCCGGCATCCTCACCGGCCTCGCCCTGCTTGCCGGCATCCGTGCGGTCGGACTCGCGCCCGGCTTCTGGACCATCGTCGCGGGTCACGCGACCTTCTGCCTCGTCATCGTCTACAACAACGTCGTCGCGCGGCTGCGCCGCATTCCGCCGAGCTGGGTCGAGGCCTCGATGGACCTCGGTGCACGCGGTCACCAGACCTTCCGCTACGTGCTGCTGCCGCAGATCGCCACGGCGCTGCTGGCGGGAGGGATGCTGGCCTTCGCGCTGTCGTTCGACGAGATCATCGTCACGCTGTTCACGGCCGGGCACGAGCGGACGCTGCCGATCTGGTTCTACAGCGAATTGTTCCGGCCGCGCGAGCGGCCCGTCACCAACGTAGTCGCGGTCGTCGTGATCCTCGTGACGCTCGTTCCGATCCTGCTCGCGTATTACCTGACGCGGCCGGACGAGCAGTCGTCGAGCAACTGACGCGCCGCGCTGTCCTGCAACATTCCCAAGAGGCGGACCCATGCAAACCAGACTCCTGATCAACGGCAAGCTCGTCGCAGGCGCAGGCAAGGTCGAGGACGTGCTGAACCCGGCCACTGGCAAGGTGCTCGCACGGGTTCCTGAGGCGTCGCGCGGGCAGATCGACGCGGCAGTGAAGGCAGCCGACGCCGCGTTCGAGGGCTGGGCACGCACCGCGCCGAAAGACCGCGCGTACCTGCTGTTGAAGCTGGCGGACCGCATCGAGGCCGACGGCGCCGCGTTCGCGAAGGTCGAGTCACAGAACTGCGGCAAGCCGCTCACGGCGGCGCTCAACGACGAGATTCCGGCGATCGCCGACGTGTTCCGTTTCTTCGCCGGCGCTTGCCGCACGATGACGGGTGCCGTCGCGGGAGAGTACCTGGCCGGGTTCACGAGCATGATTCGTCGCGACCCGATCGGCGTCGTTGCATCGATCGCGCCGTGGAATTACCCGCTGATGATGGCCGCCTGGAAGCTGGGTCCTGCGCTCGCAGCGGGCAACACCGTCGTGCTGAAGCCTTCCGAACAGACGCCGCTCACGGCGCTGAAGCTCGGCGAGCTGCTGGCGGAAATTTTCCCGGCTGGCGTCGTGAACATCGTCTGCGGCCGCGGCCGCAGCGTCGGCGCGCCGCTCACGCGGCACCCGAAGGTACGGATGATTTCCCTGACCGGCGACGTCGCGACGGGCGGCAGGATCCTCATGCAGGCCGCGGACGGCATCAAGCGCACACACCTCGAGCTCGGCGGCAAGGCGCCCGTGATCGTGTTCGATGACGCCGACGTCCAGAGCGTCGTGGAAGGCGTGCGCACGTTTGGCTACTACAACGCGGGGCAGGACTGCACGGCCGCCTGCCGCATCTATGCGGGGGCGAAAGTCTACGACAGGCTCGTCGCCGATCTCTCGAGCGCGGTAAGCACGATCAAGACCGGGCTGCAGACGGCGAAGGGCGTCGAGATGGGACCGTTGATCAGCGCCGAGCAGCGCGATCGCGTCGCGGGCTTCGTGCAGCGCGCCAGGAAGCAGAAGCACATCGAGATCACGGCAGGCGGCAAGGCTGGCGCAGGCGGCGGCTTCTTCTTCGAACCGACGGTCATTGCGAACGCACGGCAGGGCGACGAAATCGTGCAGCGTGAAGT
Organism: uncultured Gammaproteobacteria bacterium; assembly: GCA_963754535.1. Classification (GTDB taxonomy): domain Bacteria; phylum Pseudomonadota; class Gammaproteobacteria; order Steroidobacterales; family Steroidobacteraceae; genus RPQJ01. The sequence continues at coordinate 66,456 of CAVWGG010000016.1, read as the reverse complement.
GTTCGGGCCCGTCGTCTCGGTCACGCGCTTCAAGGACGCGGACGATGCCGTGAAATGGGCCAACGATTCGGAGTACGGGCTCGCGTCATCGGTGTGGACGCAGGACGTCGGCAAGGCACTGACCGTCGCGTCGCGCCTGCAGTACGGCTGCACGTGGATCAACACGCACTTCATGCTCGTCAGCGAGATGCCGCACGGCGGCCTGAAGCGCTCCGGCTACGGCAAGGACCTCTCGGCGTACGCGCTCGAGGATTACTCAGTGGTGCGGCACGTGATGGCGAAACTTTAGGCTTGGTGGTCAGGCAGTTACGCGGTTGACTGCATCAACCCCGCACGACCTGCAACGTGACAGCAACGGCTTCGTCACATCACGGACCCACTTCGAGGTGCACGATACCTTCGTCAGGCAAGCCATCCCCCGGGGTTAGCCTGACTGAGGCAGAGAGGCAGCATCAGCCGGTATAAGGCAGCAAGGACGGATGCATTAAGTCCACGACGCCCGACCGAACACCGGGGCAGGAACCCCCATCCTGCTCCGGTTTTTTTACGCCCGGAATTCGGCGAGCAGTCTGTCGATCATCCCTTCCGCCTGCCGGCCGTAGCGCGGCGCCAGTGAAGTTCGACTCAGCTTGCGTGCCGTGAATGCAGCCGTCGCGCCTGGTCGCGCAGCAGCCGTCCGAAGTTCTGCGTTTCGCAGAACGTATCGAGCGTGGCGAGGTCCGGCGGCAACAGCCGCAGCTCGCTCATGCGACTGATCGGCAACGGCATGTCGCACGCGATCGCCGTCAGCCGTCGCGACAGCAGCGCGGTCTCGCGGTGTTCGCGCAGGCTTTCGGCGACGAACGCGGCATTGCGGAATTTGAGCTTGCCGATCTGGTCGATGCTGTCGAGCACGCCCTCGAGCGTATGAAAATGCTTGAGCAGCGTCTGCGCCGTCTTGCGACCCACCCCCGGCACGCCTGGAATGTTGTCCACGGCGTCGCCCATCAGCGCGAGGAAGTCCGCCATGCGCTCGGGCACCACGCCGAAGCGCTCGGCGATGTCGTCGTATCCGTAGCGGACGTCGGCTATCGCATCCCAGTAAATATCGACGGACGACAGCAGTTGGGTCAGGTCCTTGTCGCGGCTCACGATCGTGACGGGCAGGCCCGCCGCACGTGCGCGCGTCGCCAGCGTACCGATGATGTCGTCGGCCTCGTAGCGCGAGCTGCCATAGCGCGCCACGCCGAGCGCGGCGCAGATTTCCTGGCACAGCGCGAACTGCCGTTTCAGCTCGGCCGGCGCGGGCTCCCGGTTTGCCTTGTAGGCCGGATAGATCTCGTTGCGGTATCCCTGCTCGAGGCTTTCGTCGAACGCGACGGCGATGTGCCGCGGAGATTCCTTCTCGAGCAGTTCGGACAGGAAGCGGGCGAAGCCGAGCACGGCGTTGACCGGATTGCCGTCACGATCGGCGACTTCCACGGGCACCGAAAACCAGGCGCGGAAAATGAAGACACTGGCATCGACGAGGTAAAGCATCGCGCGGCGGGGCCTAGATGTCCCACTCGGGCTGCTGGCCGGTGAACGCGTCGATGCCCTCGAACAGCAGCGAAACCCAGCGATTTTCCTCGTCGGTCAGTTCGGGTCGCGCAATGTCGAACAGCAGGATGACCCGCGTCCGATCGCTGTCGTTCCACGCCTCGTGGTCGATGGAGTCGTCGAACACCCAGGCCTTGCCCTCCCGCCATTCGCGCACTTCGTTGCCGACGCGAAGGCGGCATTTGCCGGGAACGATCAGCGGCAGGTGCACGATCAGGCGAGTGTTGATCAGGCCGTTGTGGGGCGGGATGTGCGCGCCCGGCTGCAATTGCGAAAACAGCACCGACGGCGTGCGCCCGGGAATCCTTGCGAGCGGCGCAGCGGCGAGCGCGGCCAGCGTCTGCGGACAGCGCGCCGCGTTGGCTTCGTTCAGCTTGCCGTTCTGCCAGAGGTAGAACGCAGTCCACGCGGGATTGTCGGTCATCCCCATCTGCTCCGAGTGCGGGCGGTTCGGGTCGCCCTTCACGTACGGCGCGAAGGCGTCAGCGTCCTGCAGCACGCCTTGCAACTCCACCCGGATGTCGTCCGTCGCCGCCTCGACCGCATCGAGCCACGGGAAGTCCGCGCGGTCGTAGAACTGCCTCTGCGGCAGCTGCGGGAAATAGAAATACCGCGGCTCCTGCAGGAAGACGCGCTTGCGCCCCACCAGGATGTCGAGTGACTGGCCAAAACGACTGTTCGCCTGCGATTCGTCGAAGCCCCGCTCCCTGAGCCACGAACGCAAGTGGTCTTCGTAGCGCTTCGCGAACTGCTCGCTCACCTGCTGGACGCGACGCAGTTCCTGCAGCAGGTCGGGTGGCAGCTTGTCGGCCGGCGGGGCCGAGCGCAATGCGGCCCGGTAGTAGGCAGAGGCCGCTTTCGTGTCGCCATTGCGTTCGAGACTGTCGCCCTTCATCACCAGGGCGCGCAGGTTGCGCGGCTCGAGCGCGAGGACGCGATCGGCCGATGCGCCCATGCCGCCCCAGTCCTGCAGCGCCCGGCACGCAAACCCGAGCCCCAGCAGCACCGGGACGTCGACTTGCCCGGCCTTCGCCGCCTGCAGGAAGAGATCGCGTGCGGCACGTGCGTCGCCGCGGCGGAGGGCGTCGGCGGCAGCGCGTGCAAGCGCGGGGCCGTCGTTCAGGGGTGTATTCATGGTGCGCGAAGGATAAGAGATCGGACGACTCGTTGGCAGCTTGCTGCCCGACGACGCCGCGGGTCGACCCATGCGAGGATGCGCGCATGAACAGCGCGTTCGGGTCCAAGGCGGCCACATCTTCGGCGGCAGGCATCGAAATAGTGCCGATCGGCCGGCAGCACATCGCCGGATTTCACGTGGCACTCGACAGCGTTGCGAAGGAACGCCGCTACCTTGCGATGCTCGAGGCGCCGTCGTTCGTGCGCACTCGGCGGTTCGTGCTCAACAGCCTCAAGGATGGCGCGGTGCACGTGGTGGCGGTGGCCGACGAAGCGGTGGTGGGCTGGTGCGACCTGCGGCCGAAAACGACGCCCACCCTGCGGCACACCGCGGTGCTCGGCATGGGAATCGTCGCGGCCTACCGGGGCCGGGGCATCGGCGGCCGCATGCTCGCCGCCACGCTCGAACTTGCGCTGGCGCGCGGGATCCGGCGGTCCGAATTGATCGTACGTGCGGACAACGCCGCAGCCATCGCGCTCTATCGGCGGTTCGGTTTCATCCAGGAAGGCACCTGCCGCAACTACATGCGAGTCGACGACGTCGATTACGACGCCCTGCTGATGGCGCGACTCGATCCCGGGACCGGCGGCTGCGATTTCGGCTGCAGTGACTGACGGCAGGCAACGCCGACGGGGGTGCGGGAGGTGCCCGAAACGGTGCACGGTTCCTGCAGGTCACCTGTCGTCGGGCGCTATAATCGTGCGCGCGGAAACTGGCACGCGGGGGACGAAGCTTGCCGGCACCGCGCATCCCTTTGTTTTCCTTAGGCTTCAGCCAATTCGTTCCGACTGGCACGCAAGTTGCCCGTCTCTTGCGAAACGAACGGAACGAACATGGTTGCCCAGATCAGGACGCCGCCTTTGCGGCTGCTGCGAGCTTTCTGTCTCGCGGCTCGCCACTCGAGTTTCAAGGATGCGGCAGACCGCCTGTCGCTGACGCCTTCGGCTGTCAGTCACCAGGTCAAGGAACTCGAGGAGCAGCTCGGCGTCACCCTGTTCCAGCGGCGGACGCGTTCCGTGGTGCTGACGCCCGTCGGACGGCAACTGCTGGATGACCTGGAGCCCGCCCTGGGTGCGTTGGGCGCGGCCATCGAACGCACGCGGAACACGTCGGGCGCCAGGCGCCAGTTGACGGTCGTGATGCCGCCGTTCTTCGCCAGCGAACTGTTCGCGCCACGACTGCCCGACTTCCACGCCCGCCACCCTGGCATCGACATCCAGGTCGACACGCACGACCCGCGACCTGGACAGCATTCGGGGTTCACGGACGTCTCGATCGTCCTGTCGGGTACCCCGCCCGCCGGCGGGGACATCGAAGCCGTTCGCCTCATGCCCTTGCGGCTGGTGGCGGCCGCGTCGCCGAAAGTCGCCAGTTCCATGGCCGGCAAGAAGAACGCTCTCGCGTTCGACGGCCAGACCCTGATCATGCATCGCAGCTTCCGCAACGACGTCTGGGACCTGTGGCTCAACCAGGTCGGGCTCGACCTGCGCCGGGTCAGCAACGTGATCGAATTCGACAACATGGTCGCCGTCGCCCGCGCCGCGGAGCGCGATGGCGGGATCGCGCTGGTGCCCTCGATCGTCTGCCAGCCATGGTTCGAACGCGGCGCGCTGGTGCACATCCAGGGGTTCGACCTGCTCGGCGACGAGGCGTATTACCTCGTGGCGCGGCGCGGCGATTTCGAGCGTTCGGAAGTCCGCGCGCTGGTCGCGTGGTCGATCGAGCAATTCCAGGTTCCGGCCTGACTCCGAATGCCGGAGGGTGACGAAAGGTCATTCATCGATTGATGAAACTTCGTTTGTCGCACTGCAGCATCAGACGTAGTCTCAAAACCGTCCAGCGGCTTCACAGATGTGGCTCTGGGGTGCACTCCCCCTGCGACCCCCGCCACATGAACCCGTCGGAACTTGCTGGGTGGTCTGGGACGCACTCCCCCTGCTCCCCCACGCCACCCGGCAAGTTATTTGGTTGAGGAAGGACAGGAAGGTGAGGAAGGCCCGGAAGGGCAGGAAGGGGTGAGTCGGAAGACCGGCTTACCACTCGGCCATGTCACTGACCTGTAATGATTAAAGGCGCCATCGGCGCCTTTTTTTATGGGCGCAGTCGCCGGCATGAGCGGACGGCAGTGTGGCGTTCGTACCGGGATTTATCCGGGCGAGCGGAAAGGCAGACGTGCACAGGCTGCAAACGGTCGATCCGGCACCTTTCCCCGAGCTTGGAAAGGCAGACACGCGCTCGAGGAAAGGTGCCGGATCGACCGTTTACGCATCAGCGCCTGAACGGATTCTCGCCCGGGCCCGAGAATCCGCACGGCGCATGCAGCCTGCTAGGGGTGGCCACGATCACCGATGGCGGCACACCGGAGCGGCGCGATCGAGGCCGCACTCGACGCCGGATCCGGTGGGCGCTGCGTGCACCGTGCAAGTTTTCCGGCTCGGCGGAAAACTTGCTCAGGTGCCGAGCACTACAAGCGACCGATCCGAGGCCTTCCCCCGAGCGCGTGTCTGCCTTTCCAAGCTCGGGGGAAGGCCTCGGATCGGTTGCTTGCATTGAAGCGAGTGCCTGCCTTTCCAAGCTCGGGGACAGGTCCCGGATCGGTTGCTTGCAGCTAGCCGCCCGCGGCAGCGCCCTGCCGTAACCTGGCATGAAGCGGGCTCGACCGCGGAAAGTGCGCCAGCAGGTACTCCATCTGGTCGGCCAGCACGCGCCGGCCCTTCAGGTAGATGTACTCCGCGTAGCTCGGCGTGAACGGTACGGCGATCAGCTGCAGCTTCGCCTGCTCGGGGGTGCGCCAGGCCTTGAGGTTGTTGCAGCGCCGGCAGGCCGTGACGACGTTGTTCCAGGTGTCCTGTCCGCCGCGGGAAATGGGCGTGACGTGGTCCCGCGAGAGCTGGCCCGTCGGAAAGCGCTGGGCGCAATACATGCACAGATGCGCGTCGCGCCGGAACAAGGTCTCGTTGTTGAGCGGCGGCACGTAGCCGTGGTGACGGTTGCCCGGGTTGTGGCTGTGGCCGATCGTCGCCACGATCGAACTCACCTTGACGATGGTTCGCTCGCCGGTGCGCGCGCTGACGCCACCTCGCAGCGAGAAGAGGGTTTGGCCGAACGCGTAGGCGACCTGTCCCATGAAGTGCAACCGGACCGCATCGCGGTAGTCGATCCACTCCAGGGGCATGCCCGAGACGTCCGTCCGCAGGACTTCCTGCGAAAGTGCGTACTGCGAAAGCGCGCGCATCCAGTGAAGATACGGCACTGTTGTGCAATAATCCACGGCTGTTTTGAAGCCGTGACTATCCAAAATATCCCTTTCACGGCAGCGGCTTAGCCGCGTCCGGGTTGCGGGGAGGATGCCAGAACCTATGTCGCTAACGATCGGAGTGCCGCGCGAAACCTACGCCGGCGAAAAACGTGTTGCCGCCGTTCCGGAAGTGGTCGAAAAGCTGATCAAGCTCGGCTTCGCCGTTCGCGTCGAACGCGACGCCGGGGCAGCCGCCAACTTCAGCGACGAAACCTACCAGGCCGCCGGCGCCCAGATCGCCGGCAGCGCCGCGGAGCTGATGGACGCTGCGGACATCATCTTCAAGGTGCGCGCACCAGCGCCAGAGGAGATTGCGCTGATGAAGCCGGGCAGCACGCTCGTCAGCTTCATCTGGCCCGCGCAGAACCCGCAGCTCATGCAGCAACTGGCTGACCGCAAGCTCACCGTGCTGGCCATCGACTCCTTGCCGCGCCAGCTCTCCCGCGCCCAGAAGATGGACGCGCTCACCTCCATGGCCAGCATCAGCGGTTACCGCGCCGTGATCGAGGCTGCCAACGCCTTCGGCCGGTTCTTCAACGGCCAGGTCACCGCTGCCGGCAAGATCCCGCCCGCCAAGGTCTTCGTCGCCGGCGCCGGTGTCGCCGGCCTGGCGGCCATCGGCACGGCTGCCAACCTGGGCGCCATCGTGCGCGCCAACGACACGCGCGCCGAGGTGGCCGACCAGGTCGTGTCGCTGGGCGGCGAATTCGTCAAGGTCGACTACGAGGAAGAAGGCTCCGGCGGCGGTGGCTACGCCAAGGTAATGAGCGAGGGCTTCCAGCAGGCCCAGCGCGAGATGTATGCCAAGCAGGCCAGGGAAGCGGACATCATCATCACCACTGCCCTGATTCCGGGCAAGCCAGCGCCCAAGCTCATCACCGCCGAGATGGTGCAGAGCATGAAGCCCGGCAGCGTCATCGTCGACATGGCCGGCGAGCAGGGCGGCAACTGCGAACTCACCGTGCCCGGCGAGGCCGTGGTCCGCCACGGTGTCACCATCATCGGCTACACCGACCTGGTCAGCCGCCTGGCCAAGCAGGCATCGACCCTGTACTCGACCAACCTGCTGCGCGTGACCGAGGAACTCTGCAAGACCAAGGACGGCGTCCTCAACGTCAACATGGACGACGACGCCATCCGCGGCCTGACCGTCATCAAGGAGGGCGCCATCACCTGGCCGCCGCCTCCGCTCAAGCTCCCGGCGGCGCCGCCGCAGGCCAAGGCGGCGACGCCCGCCACGCCCGCGAAGAAGTCCGGCCATGGCCATGGCGCGAGCGAGCCCGCATCGGCCACGAGCCTCGCGATCATGTTCGGCGTGGGCGCGCTGCTGTTCTGGCTGGTCGGCGCCTTCGCACCCGCTTCGTTCCTCGCCCACTTCACCGTGTTCATCCTCGCCTGCTTCATCGGCTACATGGTGGTGTGGAACGTCACGCCGGCGCTGCACACGCCGCTCATGAGCGTGACGAACGCGATCTCCAGCATCATCGCGATCGGCGCACTGGTGCAGGTGGCGCCGCCGCTCGGTGAGTTGACCGAGGGACGTCCGGGCGCGGCAATTCTCGCGCTCGCCGTCGTGGCGCTCACGCTCACCGCGATCAACATGTTCGGCGGCTTCGCCGTCACGCGTCGCATGCTCGCGATGTTCCGGAAGTAAGGGGCCGCAAGCATGACCGCAAATATCGCAACGATGGCCTACATCGCCGCCATCATCCTGTTCATCCTGAGCCTCGGCGGCCTCTCCAACCCGGAGTCCTCGCGACGCGGCAACCTGTACGGCATGGTCGGCATGGCAATCGCCGTGATCGCGACGGTGTTCGGCCCGCGCGTCACGCTCGCCGGCATTCCGTACATCGTCGGCGCGCTGCTGGTGGGCGGATCGATCGGCCTGTACGCGGCCAGAAAAGTGCAGATGACGCAGATGCCGGAACTGGTCGCGCTGATGCACAGCCTCGTGGGCCTCGCGGCGTGCCTCGTGGGCTTCGCCAGCTACGTCGACACGTCGACGGTATTCCCGACGGAGGCCGAGAAGGCCATTCACGAAGTCGAGATCTACATCGGCATCCTCATCGGCGCCGTGACGTTCTCGGGTTCGCTGATCGCGTTCGGCAAGCTGAACGGCAAGATCGGCGGCAAGCCGATGCTGCTGCCGGCACGCCACTGGCTCAATCTCGCCGGCCTGCTCGGCGTGATCTTCTTCGGCGTGCAGTTCCTGAACGCGCACGACATCAGCGCGGGAATGATGCCGCTGGTCGTGATGACGGTGATTGCGCTGCTCTTCGGCATCCACATGGTGATGGCAATCGGCGGCGCCGACATGCCGGTCGTGGTCTCGATGCTCAACAGCTACTCTGGCTGGGCCGCGGCCGCGACGGGGTTCATGCTCGCGAACGACCTGCTGATCGTGACCGGCGCACTCGTCGGTTCGTCGGGCGCAATCCTGTCGTACATCATGTGCCGCGCGATGAACCGCAACTTCATCAGCGTCATTGCAGGCGGCTTCGGCACGGGCGGCGGCACCACGCCGGCCGCAGCGGGTGCGCAGCCGGCCGGTGAAGTGATTCCGATCAGCTCGGTCGAGACGGCCGAACTGCTGCGCAGCTCGAAGAACGTGATCATCGTGCCGGGGTACGGCATGGCAGTCGCGCAGGCGCAGCACACCGTTTACGAGATCACGAAGTTCCTGCGCGAGAAGGGCGTCAACGTGCGCTTCGGCATTCACCCGGTCGCGGGCCGCATGCCGGGCCACATGAACGTGCTGCTCGCCGAAGCCAAGGTGCCTTACGACATCGTGCTCGAGATGGACGAACTGAACGACGACTTCCCGGGCACCGACGTCACGATGGTCATCGGCGCCAACGACATCGTGAACCCGGCGGCCGAGGAGGATCCGACCAGCCCCATCGCCGGCATGCCGGTGCTGCAGGTGTGGAAGTCGAAGACCTCGATCGTGATGAAGCGCTCGATGGCCTCGGGCTACGCCGGCGTCGACAATCCGCTGTTCTACAAGGAGAACAACCGGATGCTGTTCGGCGACGCGAAGAAGATGCTCGACGAGGTGCTGGTCGCGCTCAAGAGCTGAGGTCGTTCCCTGGCACGGCTGGGCGAGATTGGCCGATCACTCGCGGCGGAGCGAGTCGCGTGTGCCGGCATTTTCGCCGTCGAGAGCGGGGACTTGCGGCGGACACCGGGGTCTCACGCGCTTCGTGAATCGCGCGGAGGACCCGCACGATTCACGGCGATCCTTGCTCGAGCGGGCGCGAAGCGATGGTGGCAGCGCAGCAGCGGCAAGACGGCGGTGCCGCTTCGCACCTGCGCTCGAGCTGCGGCGTTCGACACGGTGTCCACCGCAAGTCCCCGCTCTCGACGGCGAAAGCAGCACCCTCGTAGCCGCGCTCCGCGGTGATCGACGAGGAGAATCGCGCTCAGGACGCGCCACGCTCCGGTCTATCCTGCTGGCGCTGCCTCATCCTCTCGCGCTGTTCCGGCGTCGCGTTCTTCCAGCGCTCCTTCATCTTCTGCCGCTGCTCGGGCGTCATGTCCTGCCAGCGGTCACGCAGTTGCTCACGCTGCTCGGGCGGCAACGACTGGTACTTGTGGAACGCCTCGCGCAATCGCTGCTGATCCTCGGGCGGCAAGTCGCGGAACTGCTGGTAACGCTGACGCGCTTTCTGCCGCTCCGGCGGCGGCAGGCTCTGCCACTGCTGGAACCGCTGCTGCGCCTGGGCTTGCTGCTCCGGCGTCATCTGCTGCCAGCGCTCGGCGCCACGCGCGATCGCCTGCTGCCGCCCCGGCGGCAACTGGTTCCAGCGCTCGCGATACGGCTCGAGCACCTGCTGTTGCTCCGGCGCGAGTTGTGACCACGGCACGCCGGCCGCTGGCGCTGCATCCTTGGCAGTCGCCGTGGCTGATGGATTCGCCGCATGACTGGCGACTGGCGCCAGCCACAGCAGGCACGCGGTCACGAGCAGGGCCGCGACGGGTCGGGAGGTCGTGGTGTTCATGGCTTGTGCTCCGTCGTCGCGGGCGATTGAGCCGCACCGCGCTTTTCAGTCATCGTCGGGCTTGGCCGCGGCGGGGCCGTACCGCTTGCCGTTGCGGCGGCTGCAACGGCCGCAGCGTTCGCCACCAGCCAGTCGGCATCGTCCGCTTCCCAGCTGCCGAGGTATTCCAGGAAGTCGTCGGGTAACTGCAGTGCGTCCGCTGCGATCGCCGCACCGCCCGCGGCCATCGTCGCGAGCAGCAGGACGAGCTTCGAATGCGTGCGTGTGCGGCGGCGTGTCGGCATCTCAGCCCACACCGTCGTCAGCGGTTTCGATCTCGACCCAGGCGTAGAACTCGAGGTCCGCTTCGGTGGCGAGATCGAGGTCTTCGCCCGCAGTGAGCAGTTCGAGTGGGTCCTGCTGGACGTCGGCGCTCGCTGGAGTGGCAGCAACCTGCACCGGTGCACCCGTCTCCGCAGGCGAGCGCAGCAGCAGTGCCGCGGCCAGCACGCCGGCAGCGAGCGCGCCCACGGGCGCCCAGGCCGTCCACCGCCATCCCGCGCGGTTGCGTCCCCTGGCCGCAGCGAGCGCCTGCTGCCGCGAACGGTTGAGACGCGAGAGCGTGGCCGCGTCGAGTTCGTCGACGCTGGCCTGGAACACACTCCGCGCATGCCGCTCCAGCTCGGTATCGTCACGGTCGTCAGGCTGGTCGCTCATGTCCGTACCTCGGCAAGTTCAGCGCGCAGCGCCCGCAACGCGCGGAAATAGTGTGTCTTCACGCTGCCCTCGCTGCAGCCCATCGCGACCGCCGTAGCCGCCACGTCGAGTCCTTCGAGGCAGCGCAACGAGAACGCCTCGAACTGTCGTGCCGGCAACCGACGCAGAGCGTGGTCCAGGTGCTGCATGGCCTCGTCCGTGGCGAGCTGCTGCACGGGCTCGGGAGCGTTATCGGGGACCTGCTCGAGCGGATCCTCGCCGGCCTCGTCATCGTGCCGGGAGGCACCGGGCAGCCACCCGAAAAACCGCCGCCGTACACCGTGGCGACGCTGCAGGTCCCGGATGCCGTTGTAGAGGATCCGGTAGAACAGCGGCTTCCATTCCTCGACGGGGCGGGCCGCATAGCTCTGCGCCAGGCGCAGCATCGCTACCTGCACGACGTCGTGAGCGTCGTCGGGGTCGCGGAGCGCGCACTGGGCGATCCGGAAGGCGCTTCGCTCGACCCCGGCCAGGAACCGGTCAAGCTCGCGAACCTGCGCTGCGTCCAGTCGATCCTCCCCGTGCTCACGGGATGCATTGCCTGCATAACGGCCGGCGCGTGCTTCGAGACTAGCAAAACCGTGCATGCCGTAGACTCGCGTCCCCCGCGGCTCCATCATCGTCCTGCCAAAAGAACGCTTGGCGGAACAAACGGTTGACGTGGCGCATCGCAAAAAGATGTGCACTTCCCCGGCGCGGCTTCAGGCTGACACGACCACCGCACCAACAGGTTGCAGCGCAGGGCTGCGAAAAGTTGCGGCATTAATGCACAAGCTATTGAATTATTTAGTGAATTTTTGCAACGGCGATTTTGTGGTCATTTCGTAAAACTCCTCGGCGGATTCGGCACTTGGGCGACATTCACGCAAGTCATCCACAGAGTTTTCCACAGCGACTGTGGACAACTGCGCGGAGCCGCGGCCGGTGACAAGCACGATCCTGAGCGTGGCAATCGACGCGCCGCTGCGCCGCCTGTTCGACTACCGGGCGCCGCCGTCCGTCGACCACCAAAAACTTCAACCAGGCCAACGGGTTTGGGTCCCGTTCGGGCGGCGCAAGGCCGTCGGCGTGATCGTCGAGCTGCGCGCGCGCTCGGACGTGCCCGAGGCCCGACTGAAGAGCGCGCTCGCACTGATCGACGACGAGCCGGTGCTCGACGCGACCCTGCTCGACCTGCTGCGCTGGTCGGCGGAGTACTACCGCCACCCGCCAGGTGAGGTCATCGCAGCCGCGCTGCCCGTCGCCCTGCGCAACGGAACGGATGCGGTGGCCACCGCCGAGCGCTGGACGCTGAGCACAGCGGCCCGAACCGGGGAAGCCGAGCCCATCGGCACCCGCGCCACCAAGCTGCGCGAGCTCGCCGACTACCTCGCAGCGCACGGCCCGGCCGGTGCGGCGGAACTTGGCGCGCTGTCCAATCGATGGCGCGACCACGTGCGCGAACTGGAAAAACGCGGTTGGGTGATCCGTGTGCGCGAGGACGTCGTCACCGCTGGAACGGTGACGAGCACCATCGCGCACGAACGGGGCCCCGAACTGACGCCCGAACAGGCTGCAGCGGTCGCCGCGATCATCGCGGCGCACGGGCGCTTTACGCCGTTCGTGCTGCATGGCGTGACCGGCAGCGGCAAGACCGAGGTTTACCTGCGCGCGATTGCCGACGTGGTCATGCGCGGCGAACAGGCGCTGGTGCTGGTGCCGGAAATCTCGCTGACCCCGCAACTCGTCGCGCGCTTCGCGGCACGGTTTCCGGGACCGCTCGCGGTGCTGCATTCAGGACTCACCGACACCGATCGCCTGCAGGCCTGGCGCGCAGCTCGCGCGGGCTCGGCGCCGGTGGTGATCGGTACCCGGTCGGCCGTCTTCGCGCCGCTCGCACGCCCCGGCTTGATCGTGATCGACGAAGAGCACGACGCGTCGTACAAGCAGCAGGACGGCTTCCGCTACTCCGCGCGCGACCTGGCGCTGGCCCGGGCGCAGCGTCACGGCATCCCGATCGTGCTCGGCTCGGCGACGCCGTCGCTCGAAAGCCTCGAGCGCATTCGTGCCGGGCGCGCGCAACGCCTCGACCTGCCCAATCGCACGGCCGGCGCCAGGCCGCCGAGCCTGCACCTGATCGATTTGCGCGCTCATGCCGACACGCAAGGGTTTGCGACACCGACGCTGCTGACGATCCGTCGTCACCTCGACGCGGGCGGCCAGGTGCTGATCTACCTGAACCGACGGGGTTACGCGCCGACGCTGTTCTGCCCCGGCTGTGGCTGGGTCGCGCCGTGTCCACGCTGCGACGCGCGACTCACCGTGCATCAGCGCGAACGTTCGCTCGACTGCCACCACTGCGGCACGCATCGGCCGATCCCGGAGATCTGTCCCGATTGCGGCGAAGCAGTCAAGCCCGTGGGCCAGGGCACGGAGCGCATCGAGGAAACGCTGGCCGATTTCTTCCCCGAATTTGCGCTGGCCCGCATCGACCGCGATGCCGTGCGCAAGCGCGGCTCGCTCGAGGAAGCCATCGAGCGCGTTCACAGCGGCGAGGTGCGCCTGCTGGTCGGTACGCAGATGCTGACCAAGGGCCACCACTTTCCGCTGGTCACGCTGGTGGTCGTGCTGAACGCGGACCAGGGTTTGTTCGGCACGGATTTCCGTGCAGCCGAACGACTGGCGCAGACCATCGTGCAGGTGTCGGGACGTGCAGGACGCGCGGAGAAACCCGGTGAAGTGCTGATCCAGACGGAATATCCCGAGCATCCGTTGCTGCAGCAACTGGTGAATGGCGGCTACGACGCTTTCGCCGCGGCCGCGCTCGTCGAGCGCGAGCAGGCCCATTGGCCTCCGTTCGCCCGCGTCGCGGTGTTGCGCGCCGAAGCGCCGGGACGCGAGGCCCCGCTCGCCTTCCTCGAGCACGCAAAGGAACTCGTCGCGACGTGCGCGGTGCCAGGCGTCGAGGTGCTCGGCCCGGCTGCCGCACCGATGGAGCGCCGTGCGGGTCATTACCGCGCGCAGCTGATGCTGCATGCAGCGACGCATTCGCCACTGCAGCGCCTGCTGGCACGCTGGGTGCCGCTGCTCGAGGACGCGCCCGGCGCACGCAAAGTGCGCTGGGCGCTCGACGTCGATCCGCTGGAATTGTTCTAGTGCCGCATGCCGCACAAGTTACCCTCGCTTCGGCCCCCGGAATTCCCTAGACTCTCGGCTGCCTCCGCCCGCTGACGGCAACATCTTGAAATACCTGATAGAAAAGCTCGTGCAGGACGCTCTGGGCGCCCTGCCGGAAGAACTGCGTCCGACAGGGCCGGCCACCGGCATCGTGGTCGAGCGCACACGCGACTCGACCCACGGCGATTTCGCGACCAACGTGGCGCTGCAACTCGCCAAGGCCGCGAAGCGCAAGCCGCGCGACCTCGCACAGGCGATCGTCGCGGCCCTGCCGGCCAACGAACTCGTGTCACGGGTCGAGATCGCAGGACCCGGTTTCATCAATTTCTTCCTCGCGCCCACGGCCTACCAGGCGGAGCTTGGCCGCGTGCTCGACGGCGGCCGCGCCTACGGCCGAACGTCGATCGGCGCAGGCAAGAAAGTCATGGTGGAGTTCGTCTCCGCCAATCCCACCGGGCCACTGCACGTCGGCCACGGCCGGCACGCGGCCTTCGGCGCATCGCTCGCGAACCTGCTCGACGCCGCCGGCTTCGACGTTTTCCGCGAGTACTACATCAACGATGCCGGGCGGCAGATGGAGATCCTCGCCGCAAGCGTGTGGCTGCGCTACCTCGAGAGCTTCGGCGAGCAGTTCCCCTTTCCGTCCAACGGCTATCGCGGCGATTACATCCGCCCGATCGCCAACAAGCTGATCGAGCGTGCAGGACGCTCGCTGCTGCAGCCGGCTGCGGTCGTGTTCGCGGACCTGCCGCCGGATGCGCCTGAGGGCGACAAGGACACCTACATCGACGCCGTGATCGAGCGCGCCCGGTCGCTGCTCGGTGCAGCGGGTTTTCGCCAGGCGTTCGACCTCGCGCTCACCGACATCCTCGCGGACATCCGCGACGATCTCGAGGAATTCGGCGTCCGCTACGACAGCTGGTTCAGCGAACGCAGCCTCGAGGACGGCGGCGCGATCGACCACGCGCTCGACCTGCTGCGCAGGAACGGCGTCGTCTACGAGAAGGACGGCGCGCAGTGGTTCCGCGCGACCGACTTCGGCGACGAGAAGGACCGCGTCGTCGTGCGCGAGAACGGCATCAAGACCTACTTCGCGTCGGACATCGCCTATCACCTGAACAAGCGTGAGCGCGGTTTCGAGCAGCTGATCGACGTGCTCGGCTCCGACCACCACGGCTACATCGCCCGGGTTCGCGCCGGACTCGTCGCCATGGGCCAGCCGGGCGATTGCCTCGACGTGCGACTGATGCAGTTCGTGACGCTGTACCGCGGCGGCGAGAAAGTGCAGATGTCGACGCGTTCCGGCGAGTTCATCACGCTGCGCGAACTGCGCCACGAGGTCGGCAACGACGCCGCGCGCTTCTTCTACGTGCTCCGCAGCAACGAACAGCACCTCGATTTCGACATGCAGCTCGCGACGTCGCGGTCGAACGAGAACCCCGTCTATTACATCCAGTACGCGCACGCACGCGTGTGCAGCGTGCTGCGGCAGATGCGCGAGAAGGGCTTCGAGCACGACGCGGCCCGCGGGCGCGCAAGCCTGGATCGTCTCGTCGAGCCGCACGAGCAGGCGTTGCTCGCGACGATGAGCCGGTACCCGGAAGTGATCGAGATGGCTGCGCTAGCCCGGGCGCCGCACGCGCTCGTGCATTACCTGCGCGAACTCGCGACCGACTTCCACGCGTATTACAACGCGCACCAGTTCCTGGTGCCGGACGCGGCCGTGCGCGACGCGCGCATCACCCTGATCCGTGGCGTGCGACAGGTCGTCTGCAACGGGCTGTGCCTGCTCGGCGTATCCGCGCCGGAGGCCATGTAATGGCTGAGCACCGGGGCGGTGGCCGCACGCTCAGTCGCGATTACAAGGATGTCCGGCGCCACGCGCCGGGGGCACCGGGCCAACCGTTCGGGGGCTGGGCGGGATTCGGCGCGGGCCTCGGAGTGGGTCTCGCCGTCGCGCTCGGGGTACATCTCTACGACCGCAACGAGGCGTCCGTCCCGGCCGAGCCGATCCCGGCTCCGGCCCAATCACCGGCATCGGCGTCGGCCTCGGACGACGGTGCGGTGACCGCCACTGCAGACACGCCGGTCGGGCCCGAACTCGATTTCTACGACATGTTGCCGAAGCAGGAAGTGGAGGTGCCGGGCAACTCCGCGAAGGCGTCCTCGGCGGCCGCCAGGACACCCCTGCCGACCGGCGGCGCCGTCCTGCAAGCGGGTTCGTTCAAGCAGTCGACCGAAGCCGAGAAGATGCAAGCGCAGCTGGCGCTGGTGGGGATCTCGGCGAAGATCCAGCGCGCCTCCGTCGACGATGAGACCTGGTATCGCGTGCGCATCGGCCCGATTGCCACGGTCGAGGAACTGCGCGTGATTCAGTCGAAGCTGCACGAGGCAGAGATTTCTGCCACCGCGGTCACGCCCGACGAGTCCCAACTGCCCTGAGTCTCGCGTGATCCGCCCTGTGGCAGTCGGGCGGGAGCCTGCACCCGGAACGCACGAAGCATCCCTGCTTTCGACTTCATGGCAGCGCACTCCCTGCCGAGGCCCGTCCGGTGCAGACTCCCGGCGTGGATCGTCCACCCGCAGGCCGGCGCGGGGCACGCCGATTAAGCGGGAGGATCAGGCAGAAACGGAACCTCCCTGCCCGGAAGTCGCAGGCCGGCGGTCGAGTTGACGCAGCGTAATCGCTTCGGCGACGTGCTCGGCGCCAACACCGGGACGGCCAGCAAGGTCGGCAATGGTGCGCGCGACCCGCAGCACGCGGTGGTAGGCACGAGCCGACAGGCCGAGCTGCCGCATTGCGCGGGCCAGCAGGTCCAGCGCCGCGGGTTCCGCGTGGCACTGGACGGCAAGGTCATTGCCCTCGAGCCGGGCGTTGGTGCGGGCTTGCCGTCGTCGCTGCAGCGAACGCGCCTCGGCGACCCTGGTCGCCACGTCGGCAGAGCATTCGGGTGGCGCAGCCGCCGCGATCTCCTCCAGCGCAACAGGCCCGACGTCCACGTGCAGGTCGATGCGGTCGAGCAGCGGTCCCGAGATGCGGCTGCGGTAGGCGGCGATGCGCTCGGGCGGGCAGCGGCAACGTCCGCGCGAATCGCCGAAGTGCCCGCACGGACAGGGATTCATCGCGGCCACCAGCTGGAACCGCGCCGGGTACTCGGCCTGCCTTGCCGCCCTGGAAAGCACGATGTGACCGCTCTCCAGCGGTTCGCGCAAGACCTCGAGCACGGCGCGATCGAACTCCGGCAGCTCGTCCAGGAAGAGCACGCCGTTGTGCGCCAGCGAAATCTCGCCGGGACGCGGGCGCCCGCCGCCCCCGACCAGCGCCACGGCCGACGCCGTGTGATGCGGAGCGCGAAACGGTCGTTTCCGCCAGCCATCGAGCAGAAAGCCGTGCAGCGACAGCGAGCGGATTGCCGCTGACTCGATCGCTTCGTCCTCATCCAGATCCGGCAGCAGTCCAGACAGGCGCTGCGCGAGCATGCTCTTGCCGCTGCCGGGCGGGCCGATCAGCAGCAGGCTGTGTTCGCCGGCGGCCGCGATTTCGAGTGCGCGGCGCGCTCCCGCCTGGCCGCGAACGTCGGCGAGATCGGGACCGTGACGGCCCTTGCCGAGCGCGGTTGCCAGGACCGGCACTTCGAGGGCCAACGCCTGTTGTCCGGCCGCGTGCCGGCACACGTCCCGCAAATGCGGTGCGACGAACACGCGGGGACCCTTCGCCAGTGCCGCTTCGCGCCCGTTGGCCAGCGGCACGATCAAGTCATGGCCGACGCGCGCGGCCTGCAGCGCACTGGGCAGCAAACCGCGCGTGCCGTGCAGCTCGCCGCCCAGCGACAACTCACCGTAGAGTTCGACGCCGACGAAAGGTCCCGCCGGCAACTGTGCCGACGCCACGAGGATGCCGATGGCAATGGCGAGGTCGAACCGGCCGCCTTCCTTGGGCAGGTCGGCAGGCGCGAGGTTGACCGTGACGCGGCCCGCCGGAAACTCGTGGCCGCAATTGGCGAGCGCCGCGCGCACCCGGTCCTTGCTCTCCTTGACCGCGGTCTCGAGCAACCCGACCACGGAAAAAGCCGGCAGGCCGGCTCCGACGTCGACCTCGACCCGCACGAGGGGCGCCTCGAGGCCCTGCGGCGTGCGACTGAGAAGCGTGGCGAGCGTCATGACGGATCCAGCAGCAACCAATGGTGCTGTCGATATGCCGCGACGGCATGGGACGCTCAAGCTGCGAATCGTTCGCTTTCGCTTAGAATGCCGGCATGAAATTGCACCAGTTGCGTTATCTCGCCGCCGTGGCCCAGACCGGGCTCAACATCACGGCCGCCGCCGAGAAGCTGCACACGTCGCAACCGGGCGTAAGCAAGCAGATCAAGCTGCTCGAAGACGAACTCGGCTTCCAGATCTTCGTGCGCGATGGCCGCAACCTGACGCGCGTCACGCCGGCGGGGCAGCAGGTCATCGACCGCGCGGTGAAGATCCTGCGCGAAGTGCAGAACATCAAGCGGCTGTCGGACGATCTCAAGGACGAGGAGCGCGGGGCGCTCTCGATCGCCACCACTCACACCCAGGCGCGCTACGTGCTGCCCGCGGTGATCAAGCAGTTCCGCGAGCAGTACCCGGAAGTGCGCCTGCACCTGCACCAGGGCACCTCCGAACAGATCGCGGAGATGGCGGCGCTCGACCGCATCGATTTCGCCATCGCCACGGGCTCCGAATCCCTGTTCGACGGCTACACGCTGCTGCCGTGCTACCGCTGGCACCGGCACGTCGTCGTGCCGCGCAATCATCCGCTCGCGCGCCTGAAGAAAGGCCTCACGCTGAAGCAGCTGGCGTCGTATCCGATCGTGACGTACGTCTTCAGCTTCACGGGGCCGTCCTCGCTGCACGGGATATTCGCGAAGGAAGGCCTGGTGCCGAACGTCGTGCTGACCGCGCGCGATGCCGACGTGATCAAGACCTACGTGCGCCTCGGGCTCGGCGTCGGCATCGTCGCCAGCATGGCCGTCGAGCAGAAGGACGACGAAGACCTGGTGCACATCGACGCGTCCGACCTGTTTCCGGCGCACACGACGTGGATCGGCTTCCGGCGCGGCGGACTGCTGCGCAAGTACCAGCTCGACTTCATCCAGCTCTTCGCGCCGCAGCTCACGCGCCGGCTGATCGAACGCGCGGCCAGCGCATCGACCCAGGCAGACGTCGAACAGCTCACGGCCGGGATCGAACTGCCCCTGCGCTAGCAGTTCTGCGTTGTCACCGTTTCCTAACCGGCCGGCGACTGACCGTGTAACCACAAGTTCGTAGCATCACTCTCAACCCTTCCCCCGGAGAGTGTGCGATGAATTCCGTACGTTCGAACCGCCGCGTGCTGGCGGCGGCCGTTGCCGCAGCGCTGCTGCCGGCAGCCGCGCAGGCCGACCCGACCAACGAAGAGCTGCTGCAGAGGATCGATGAACTGAGCCAGAAGGTCCTGGTGCTCGAGCGCAAGCTCGAAGTGCAGGATGAGGCCACGAAGGCCGCCGCCACGGCCACGCCGGTGGTGAAGGCCAGTCCCAAGGGGTTCAGCCTCGCCTCGGCCGATTCCCAGAACCAGATCAAGCTGCGCGGCGTGATGCACCTCGACGGCCGTTTCTTCGAAAGCGAAGACCCGGAAGGCGTGAAAGACACGTGGCAAGCCACGCGCGTGCGACCCATCGTCGAAGGCACGCTGGGCGGCATCTACGATTTCCGCTTCACGCCGGACTTCGGCCAGGGCCGCACCGTCATCCAGGACGCCTACGTCACGGCGCGCTTCAAGCCGGCGTTCCAGGTGACCGCTGGCAAGTTCAAGGCGCCGGTTGGCCTCGAGCGCCTGCAATCGGCCAGCGACATCCGCTTCGTGGCGCGCGCGTTTCCGACGTCGCTCGCACCCAACCGTGACATCGGCCTGCAGGTCGCGGGCAACGTGCTAGGCGATCGTGTCAATTACGCCGTGGCCTGGGGCAACGGCTCGAACGACGGCGGCAGCAGCGAGACGTTCGCCGACGTCGACGTCAACGACGACAAGGAATGGTCCGGGCGCGTGTTTGCGCTGCCGTTCGGCGAAAGCGAGAACTTCGCGCTGCGCGGCCTCGGCCTCGGCATCGCCGGCACCTACACGTCGCAGACCGGCACCTCGGCCCAGACGCTGCTGCCGACCTACCGCACCCCGGCGCAATCGCCGTTCTTCCGCTACCGCACCGGCGCGACGCCCACGCTGGCCGACGGCGAGCGCACGCGCATCGCACCGCAGTTCTACTACTACGTCGGCCGCTTCGGCCTGCTCGGCGAGTACACGACGGTATCGCAGGACGTGACGCGCACGGTTGCAGCCAACAACGTGCGGTCGGACTCCCTCGACACCACCGCCTGGCAACTGCAGGCCTCCTGGTTCCTGACCGGCGAAGAGGAGAGCTTCCGTGGATTCAAGCCAAACAGCGTTTTCTCACTGGCCAACGATACCTGGGGCGCCTTCGAGCTGGTTGCGCGTTACCATGAACTCGACCCCGACGACGACGCCTTCGTGGGCGGCGCGGCCTCTTTCGCGGATCCGGCCGCCAATGCCCGCAAGGCGACGGCCTACGGCCTGGGACTCAACTGGTATTTCAACGAGAACCTGAAGTGGGTGTTCAACTACGAGCAGACCCGCTTCGACGGCGGCGCGCCGGCCGGCGCGGATCGGGAAGACGAGAAGGTCTTCCTGACCCGGTTTGCACTCGGCTTCTGAACGGAGAACGGAACATGTCGACCCATCGATTCATGAAGATGCTCACGGCACCCGCATTGCTCGCCGTGATGCTGCTGACCGGCCCCGCCCTGCACGCGGAGACGAAGACCCTGCTCAACGTGTCGTACGACCCGACGCGCGAGCTGTACGACGACTACAACAAGGCTTTCACGCAGTACTGGAAGACGAAGTCCGGCAAGGACATCAGCATCCGCCAGTCGCACGGCGGCTCGGGCAAGCAGGCGCGCACCGTCATCGACGGCCTGCCTGCGGACGTCGTCACGCTGGCTCTCGCCTACGACATCGACGCGCTTGCCACGCAGGGCAAGCTGCTGCCGGCCAACTGGCAGACGCGCCTGCCGAACAACAGCTCGCCCTACACCTCGACGATCGTGTTCCTGGTGCGCAAGGGCAACCCGAAGAAGATCAAGGACTGGGGCGATCTCGCGCGCCCGGGCGTCTCCGTGATCACGCCGAACCCGAAGACCTCGGGTGGCGCGCGCTGGAATTACCTCGCGGCCTGGGCCTGGGCATTGAAGCAACCGGGCGGCAGCGCGGCCACCGCCGAGGCGTATCTCGGCAAGTTGTTCAAGAACGTGCCCGTGCTCGACACGGGCGCGCGCGGCTCGCTCACGACGTTCGCGCAGCGGGGGATCGGCGATGTGATGATTTCGTGGGAGAACGAGGCATTCCTGGCGACGAAGCAACTCGGCAAGGACAAGTTCGAGATCGTGGTGCCGACCGTCAGCATCCTCGCCGAGCCGCCGGTCGCAGTCGTCGACAAGGTCGCCATCCGTCGTGGCACGACGGTCGAGGCTCGCGCCTACCTCGAGTACCTGTATTCGAAGGAAGGCCAGGAGATCGTCGCGAAGCACTACTACCGGCCGCGTGACCCCGAAGTTGCCGCGAAATACGCGAACACCTTCCCCAGGATCAACCTGGTGACCATCGCCGACCTCGGCGGCTGGGCGAAGGCCCAGTCGACGCACTTCGCCGACGGCGGGACGTTCGACAAGATCTACGCCCGCTGACCGGTTGATACGACTTCGGCGGCGACTCACGGATGAGTTGCCGCCGGATTCAGGCCGCGCGCGCTACCATGTCTCCATCCTGGAGACCCGCGCATGAAGTCTTACCGTTCCTTGTCCCGGCTGGCATTCGCTGCCGCCCTGCTTGGCTCTCTGCTCGGAGCCGCCGCCCGCGCCGAAGTCACCCTGCTCAACGTGTCGTACGACCCGACGCGCGAGTTCTACGATGCATACAACCACGAGTTCGCGCAGTTCTGGAAGGCGAAGACCGGCGAAGACGTCGCGATGCGGCAGTCGCACGGCGGCTCGGGCAAGCAGGCGCGCATGGTCATCGACGGCCTGCCGGCCGATGTGGTCACGCTCGCGCTCGCCTATGACATCGACGCACTGGCAAGCAAGGGCAAGCTGCTGCCTGCCAACTGGCAGGGTCGACTGCCGTTCAACAGCTCGCCGTACACGTCGACGATCGTCTTCCTCGTGCGCAAGGGCAACCCCAAGGGGATCCGCGACTGGGGCGACCTGATCAAGCCGGGCATCTCGGTCATCACGCCGAATCCCAAGACCTCCGGCGGCGCGCGCTGGAACTACCTGGCCGCCTGGGCGTGGGCAATTCACCAGCCGGGAGGCAGCCCCGCCACGGCCGCCGACTTCATTGGCAAGCTCTACAAGAACGTGCCGGTGCTCGATACGGGCGCCCGCGCCTCGCTCACGACGTTCGCGCAGCGTGGCATCGGCGACGTGATCATCACGTGGGAGAACGAGGCCTACATGGCGTCGAAGCGGCTGCAGCAGCAGGAATTCGAGACGGTCGTGCCGTCGATCAGCATCCTCGCGGAACCTCCGGTCGCCGTGGTGGACAAGGTCGCGATCCGACGCGGGACGGTCGAGGTCGCACGTGCCTACGTCGAGCACCTGTATTCGAAAGAGGCGCAGGAAATCGCGGCCCGGCACCACTACCGCCCGCGCGACCCGGAAGTCGCGGCCCGCCACGCCGCGGAGTTTCCCAAGGTCCACATGTTGACCATCGCGGACTTCGGCGGCTGGGCCACGGCCAACGCCACGCACTTTGCAGCGGGCGCCGAATTCGACCGGATCTACGCGCGCAAGTGAGCCAGGCGCCGTTTGTGGCAAGCTGCCGGGCACATGGTAGCCGGCCGTAAACTGCATACGTCATCGAGCCCGGGCGGTCGCCCGGCCCCCGCCGAAGGTGCATTCGCCAGCCTCAAGGGACTCGGCGACGTCTTCCGCTATACCAGGCACGCCCTCGAACTCGTCTGGTCGACGAGCAGGCCGCTCACTGTCGCGCTCGCTGCGCTGACCTTGCTGGCCGGCATGTTGCCCGCCGGCATTGCGTTCGTCGGCGCGAAGATCGTCGATGCCGTCGTCACGGCGGTCGGCCTGCACCAGGCCTCGGGCACGACCGACCTCTCCACCGTGCTCAGTTACGTCGTGCTCGAAGGCGTGCTGGTGGCCTCGCTCGCCGCCGTGCAGCGCGGCCTCTCGACCTGCCAGTCGCTGCTGCGCGCCCAGCTCGGCCAGCGCGTCAACGAGATGATCCTCGAGAAGGCGCTGACGCTCGACCTGCGCCATTTCGAGGACTCGGAGTTCTACGACAAGCTGACCCGCGCACGACGCGAGGCGTCGACACGGCCGCTTGCCCTCGTCATGAGCAGCTTCGGCCTGGTGCAGAACGCGATCGCGCTGCTGAGCTTCGGCACGCTGCTGGCGCAGTTCTCGCCGTGGGCCGTTGCGGTGCTGCTGCTCGCCGGCCTGCCTTCGTTCGTCGCGGAAGCCAAGTTCTCCGGCGACGCCTTCCGTCTCTTTCGCTGGCGCTCGCCCGAGACGCGCATGCAGATGTACCTCGAGACGGTCATCGCACGCGAAGATCACGCCAAGGAAGTGAAGCTGTTCGAGCTGGGGCCGCGGCTGCTCGACCGCTACCGGCAGATTTTCCAGAAGGTGTTCCGCGAGGATCGCGCGCTCACGATCCGCCGCGACACGTGGGGCTTCTTCCTGGGCCTCGTCAGCACCGGCGCGTTCTATGCGGCGTACGCCTGGGTTGCGGTGAGCGCCGTGCGGGGCCAGATCACGCTCGGCCAGATGACGATGTACGTGCTGCTGTTCCGGCAGGGCCAGTCAGCCGTGTCCTCGATCCTCTCCGCGATCGGCGGCATGTACGAGGACAACCTGTACCTGTCGACGCTGTACGACTACCTCGACACGCCGGTGGCCGCTGCGACGGGAACGGCGACGACGGGCGCCACGCCGGGCACCGGCCTGCAATTCGAACAGGTCAGCTTCACCTATCCGGGCGCAACGGAACCGGCGGTTCGCGACGTCAGCTTCACGCTGCGACCGGGTGAAAGCCTGGCGCTGGTCGGCGAGAACGGCTCCGGCAAGACGACGCTGATCAAGCTGCTGACGCGGCTCTACACACCGGATACCGGACGCATCCTGCTCGATGGCACGAATCTCGAGGACTGGCAGCCGAGCACGCTGCGACGGCGCGTCGGCGTGATCTTCCAGGACTTTGCGCGCTATCAGCTCAAGGTCGGCGAGAACATCGGCGCGGGCGACGTCACGCACTTCGAGGACGAAGCGCGCTGGCGCGAAGCGGCCGGCCTCGGCATGGCCGCGCCGTTCATCGAGGAACTGCCCGGCGGCTACGCGACGCAGCTCGGCAAGTGGTTCAAGGACGGGCGCGAGCTGTCGGGTGGCCAGTGGCAGAAGGTCGCGCTGTCACGCGCCTTCATGCGCGAGGACGCGGACATCCTCGTGCTCGACGAGCCTACCGCAGCGATGGATGCGCGCGCGGAAGCCCAGGTCTTCGAACAGTTCCAGGCGCTGGCCCGCTCGCGCATGGTGATCCTGATCTCGCACCGCTTCTCGACGGTGCGCATGGCCGACCAGATTCTCGTGATCGAGGGAGGCCGCATCCTGGAACGCGGGAGCCACGAGTCGCTGATGCAACTCGGTGGGCATTACGCCGGATTGTTTGCGTTGCAGGCGCGGGGCTACCGCTGAGGGAAGTGAGCAGTGAGCGACCGCACGTGCGCGACGAGGGTCCGCGCGACGACCCGGTGCCCATCGTCCTGCTGCACGGCACTGGCGCCTCTCTCCACACCTGGGACAGCTGGACCCGGGAACTGATCCGCGAGCGCCGCGTGATCCGCTTCGTCCTCGCCGGCAACTCCCTCGGCGGCCACGTCGCGTGGGTCACTTCCGTCCTGCACCCGCAGCGCGTCGATCGGCTGGTCCTGGTCGACGCGGCTGGTTACCCGTTCCGGTCGCAATCCGTTCCGCTCGCCTTTCGCATCGCGCGCACACCAACCCCCAAAGGAAAAAGGCGCCCTCCTGTGGGGGCGCCTTCATCCGTCCGACCGACGAAACTCGCGCGTCGACTTACCGCGCGCGCCGCACAGCTTTCCTGGTCTTTGCCTTCGCCTTCACCTGAGGCGTGCGTACGGCGCGCTTCACTTTGCGCGTGGTCTTCGCCTTGGCCGCTTGCGCCGGCCGAGTCACCTTCGCGTATGTCTCAGTCGCCACATTGCGCATGCCGCGGCCCGCATGCTTGACGATGGCGACGGCACGCTTCATCTCATCGACGACCCGCTTACGCGTCGCCCGCAACTCGTCGGCCTGGCCACTGACCAGGTCTTTCACGTTGTCCGATTGCGCCACCCGTTCGAGCTGCGCGGCGGCATCGGACAGTGCCGAGGTGACCACCTCGAGCTGAAGCGCCATCAGGCCGAGCACCGCCTCGTGCGACACGTTGGTCAGCCTCACGCCGGAGTGTGTGATCACACGGACGGGTTCCTGCAGCGCCTTGATGCGCTTCGCCGATCGGGCGGCCGCGCCGCGCACGGCCTTTCCCGGCGCCTTGCGCAGCAGGCGTGCCTGCTCCGTGAAGATCTGGTTCTCGTCATTCATGAACTTCTTGACCTGGCTGACCATCGGCGACTCCTCAAGGTGATGCTGCAACGCGGCAGCGGCTGCAATCGTTATTTTGGTTCGACGCGGCGGTTTCCAAATAGGGAGTCAACGCAAGTACATAACCGACCATATCGCCGCAACCCTCGACGACGGCGACAACTGGCAGGGCGCACCCGTTGCGTGCACAAAAAAAGGGCCGCCCGAAGGCGGCCCGCGTGCGCACCCTATCGGCGAGAGGATTCAGCCAGCCGACATGCCAAGCCCGGCCATCGCCGCGTTCAGCTTGTCCTTGACCTGACGCCCGGTGGTGACGGCCTGCTCCACGTTGCCGGCCGCCTGGGCCGCCGTGGCCTGCTCCCACAGGGTCGCGGCTTCACCCGCGCCCGACTTCGCCGCGTCGAACGTCGCCGCGTCGAGTCCGGCCGGCAGCTTCTTCGATTTCGACAGAATGGCGACCCGGCCGGTGACGGCCGCGAGTTGCGTCGGCAGATCCGTCGCGAGCGTGCCCCACTCGGCGTTCAACGCCTCGAGCTTAGCCGCCTCGGCGGCCTGCTTCGCCGTGCCGGCCGCAGCGGCCAGTCCCTGCGCCTGCGTGAGCAGCGCGGGCGCCGCGGCGATGACGGCCTTGTAGTCCTTCTGGTCGAACTTCATCTTCAGGTCGGTGATCTGGCTCGTCACGGCCTGCAGCTGATCCGGGATGTACTGCGCGACATCCGGACCGGCCGCCTCGGCGGCGGCTTCGATGTCGGCGATGGCTTTCTTGGCCGGTTCCATCTGGTTGGCGCAGCCGGCCAGCAACACGGCAGCCATCACGAGCGAGAAAAATCCAGCAAACACGGATTTGAGCTTCATCGGGAACTCCTTCAAGGTTTTTCGGCGATGTCGGGTGTGACCAGCGTGATCAGGGAATACGCAGCTTCTGCCCGACCTGAATCTTGTCGGGGTCGCTGAGCGTGTCCTGGTTGGCCTTGAAAATCTCGGGGTACAGGCTGCCATCGCCGTACTTTTCCTTGGCGATCTTCCACAACGTGTCGCCCTTCTTCACTTCGTACCACTGGGTGTAGACGCTGTCGGCAGGTGCCGCGGGCGGCGGCGTTTCGCCGGCGGGAGGGGTCTTTTCTGGCATCGCTATCTCCTTGAGGATGTGTCATTGACGTATCGGCAGGATCCGTCACGAACGGCCCGTCCAACGGATGTCCCCCGAGTCATTCCGACGCGTCGAGATCCGCTCGACGGCGGAATGCCTTCCACCATGATTATGTTAACCGGTTCGACCGCGCCGCGCGGGGCCTGCCCCCCCTGCGCCCGCATCGCAGGCATTAGTGCCCGAACCCAACCCACAACTGACTGGCACAAGAGTCGGACGTCCGGGGGCCGGGACGGGGCGCGCTGAGTCAATAGTGAGCAGTGATTACTCGCCGGTCGCTGGTCGCTGGTCGCTGATCAATTTTCAATATTCACTAATCACCGACCGCTTCCCTTCGCCTACGCTTTCTTCAGGAAGCAGGTCTTGAGCACCACCGTATTGCGGCCCTGTCCGCACTCGATCGCTTCTTCGTCGTCGGTGAGCCGGATGTTCTTGAAGACCGTGCCGCGCTTCAGCGTCTCGGACGACCCCTTCACCTTCAGGTCCTTGATGACCTGCACCGAATCGCCCTCGGCCAGCGTGTTGCCGTTGCTGTCTTTGACCGTCATGCCGCGTCGCCCTTCGTTTGGATCCGGCAAGGATGAACGGCGATCACTTCGTGCGCAACTTCGTGCGCCGACCTTCCCGCGTCGAGTAACGGTTCTTCGCGTCAGATTCGTCGAGCTCGATCTCGACGTTCTTGCCCGCGTAGACGGCTGCGCCCAGCCACGCGAGGTTGTCCTGCACCGCCTGCTGCGACCGCACTTCGATCGACCAGCACCGACGGCCCGCATCCCACCAGTAACCGCGCTTCCTGAGCGCGTCCTTGGTTTCAAACGGCGAATTGTTCGCCCACAACCTGAACGACGGGCCGCGCGCGGAATCGAGCAGGGACTTGAGCGCCGGGCTGCCGGACTCGCCGAAGGGTTGCGCGAGCACTTCGAGCAGCGCGTGGCAATCGGCTTCGGCACGGTGGCCGTCGTAGAAAAAGCCATGGCGGTAGGCGAGGTACTCGAGCTTCGAACTCGCAATGCCGGCTTCGGACCAGGGCACCTCGAGCCACGAGCAGCCCCACGGCAGGCTCGCAAACACCGGCAGCCTCGGCTCGAGGAACTTGCGGTCGAATCCTGCATTGTGCGCGATCACGATGCCAACCGACTCGAGCATCTGGCTGACGCGTGCGTCGTCGATGCGCTGGCCCGCGACCATCGCATCGGTGATGCCATGGATGGCGGTCGACGACGGCGGGATCGGCATGCCCGGATCTTCCAGCGCATCGTAGGTCTCGAGCACGCGCCCCACGGTTCCGCTGGCGTGGCAGTACTCGAAGACGACGAGCGCGAGTTCGATGACCTTGTCTACCGTCGGATCCGTCCCAGTGGTTTCGGTATCGACGATCGCGGCGCGCCGGATGGTGGGGCCTTCGAGCGCGGGACGCTGACGCGTCGTGTCGAGCCGCCGCAGCACCCGGTAATCCGGATGAGCCGCGAGCTTCGCGGCCATCACTTCCAACTCTGCTTTCTCAGACACTTTCCTGTCGTCTCCAGGTGCATCGACGCGCCTTCCGCATCAACCGTACCTCCGACTAACCCCTATCCCCTATCCCCTATCCCCTGCCCTTCCTGCCCTTCCTGCCCTTCCTGCCCTTCCTACCCTTCCTCCAACCGGTACCCAGCCCCCGACTCCGTCTTCAACACCTTCGGCACCGCGGGGTCTTCCTCGATCTTATGCCGCAATCGATGCACCAGCTGCTTCAGCAGCTGCCGGTCGCCGCTGCCACGGTGTCCCCAGACGTGCGTGAGCAGGCGCTCGGTGGCGACCACGTGCCCGGCGTTCGCGATCAGGATCTGCAACAGCCGTGTCTCGAGCTTGGTCAGCTTGACCGGCTCGGCGCCACCAACGTGCAGCACCAGCGACTCGAGATCGAGCCGCAGTGTTCCCGCCGACATCTCGCCGCCGGCTTCCAGGCCGGCACGGCGCAGCAGCGCGCGCACGCGCGCCAGCAGGGTACGCGGACTGAAGGGCTTGGTGAGGTAGTCGTCCGCGCCGAGGTCGAGCGCCCGCACGAGATCCTCTTCCTCACCGCGTGCAGTGAGCATCATCACCGGAATGCGGGACTGCCTGCGGATCTCTTCGCAGATGTCGAAGCCGTTGCCGCCTGGCAGGTTGATGTCGAGGATGGCCAGGTCCGGTGCCTCCGCCGCAAACACCTTCAAGGCTGTCGGCACGTTGGCCGCCTTGACGACGACGAAGCCGGACTGGGACAGCGCGAAGCCGACGAGGGCGAGCAAGTCAGGATCGTCGTCGACGATCAGTATCTTCATGGCGAGACTGGCGCCGGGGTTGGCAATCGGACCACGAACCTGGTCAGTCCTTCAGGACTGCGCGTGGCGATCGCCGTGCCGCCGTGACGCTCCACGATCGATTTCACGATCCACAACCCGAGACCCAGGCCGCGCGGCTCCGGTTCATCAGCGGTCGCCCGGTGGAAGCGCTCGAAAATCGACCCGCGCTCGTTCTCCGTCACGCCCGGGCCCGCGTCGTCGATTGTCGCCTCGATCATGCCGTCGATGGCTCGTGCGGCGACGCTGATCGTGCTGCCCTCCGGTCCGAACTTGTTGGCGTTGGCAAGCAGGTTGACGAAGACCTGGATGAGCCGCGGCGCGTCCCCGTACAGCGACGGGAGATCTTCCGGAACGTCAACGGCGAGCGTCTGGCCGCGCTGCGGAAACAGGCTGCCCACGAGCTCGACCGCATCCTGCACCACTTCGTTCAGCTGCAGGTGCTGCTGCCGGATCGCGAGTTGCCCGGACTCGATGCGGACGCTCTCGAGCAGGTTGTCGATCAGTCGCGTCAGTCGCAACGAGCCGCGGCGCAGCGATGTCACCAGCTCTTCGAGTTGCTCGCGCGGCAGTTCGTGGAGGTTCTCCTGCAGCAATTCGATCGATGCAAGCTGCGCGGCGAGCGGGGTGCGGAATTCGTGCGAGATGTTGGCGAGGATCGAGTCACGCGCACGACGGGCCGCCTCGAGGTCGGTTTCGTCACGCATCACCTGCACCTGCAGGCCGTCGACCATGCCGGCGCTCGTGATGATCACGGTGCGCCTGGAACCGTCAGCCCACTGCAGGAGCTCGGTGGCCTGCGCGTGGCCGCGCTCGCGCGAGGCTACGATCGGGCATGCCGCGTCGCACGGACGGCGTCCATCGGGCAGCGCGCACGGTCGCAGCACGTCGCCGCAGAATTTGCCGACGGCCGCGCCCGCCTCGATACCCAGCATGCGTTCGGCCTGCGGGTTCAGGTACTTCACGCTGCGATTCGCATCGACGGCGTACACGCCTTCGACGACTCCGCGCAGCAGTGCTTGCGCATCGGCCTCGCGCCGGCGCAGCGTCGCAGTCAGCTCGACGAGGTGACGACGCATGTCTTCGAGCGTGCGTGCCAGCGCCACCACTTCCGGCCCGCCGCCCGCGACCGGAATCGACGCAGAGAAGTCGCCGCGGCCCAGGCGCGTGGCCGATTCCGCCACCGATTGCAGCGGACGCACGATGCGGCGCGCGAGCAGCAGCGCCGCGACGACCGCGGCAATGCTCAGCAGGAACGCCGTCCACGCGAGCCGCCGGACGAAGCCCGCCACCTCGGAATCGCTTGCCGAGGCCGGCAGGCGCGCTTCGAGCAGGGTGATGCCCTCGCCGGTCGAAGCGAAGATCGGCGTGCTCGATGCGTACAGGTCGCGCGGCTCGATGCGACGCGCCACGCTCTCGGAGCGCGAGAGCGCCGTCGAGTGCAGTTCCTTGAAATCCGGCTCGACGTTGTCGAGCCAGTTCGACAGTCGCACGAGGCGAATCGGCATGCCGGCCTGCTCGGATAACGTCGCAGCCAGTCGCTCGTCGAAGTAGCGCAACGCCACGACCCGGGTCTCGACGAAATTCGGCACCAGCGCGGTTGCGCCGATCAGCCCATCAGGCTGCCACGTGGGCGCCAGCATGAAGCGCTCCCCCTGGTCGGACGTGGCTTCGAGCGTCTCGCTCCAGGCGACACCGGGCTGGGTGCTCGCGATGACATTCGCGCCGACGATGACGGCACAGGCTTCCATGTTGAGCGAGGTGCAGGCGCGGCGCAGGAAGAACTCGGTCTGCGCGCGATTGCCCGCGCGAATCAATCGCTGCAGCGGCTGACGGGACGCAAGGACGCGGGTCGTCGTGAGCGTGTCTTCGCTGAGCCGGCGAAGCTCCTCGCGCGCCGCGACGCCGGCGAACTGGACGCGGGATATGGCCTCCTGCTCGGCCTGCTTGCGCAGCAATCCCACGGCGCTGAAGGCGAGCACGAGGATGGCCGCGAGCACGAGCCCGCCGAGGGTCAGCGTCAGCGTGCGCTCCAGCGTCGCCGGTCCGGCCGCGAGCCGTCGCAGGCTCGCCCACCAATCGCTCAATTGTGCGGAGATCCTGTCCATCAACCCGTACGCCGGTCGGCGCGCCACTCGACGAAGGTCTTGATCACGAGCGTCACGATCGCCAGCAACGCGAGCAGCGACGCCACCGCGAAAGGCTGCCACGAAGAGGTACTCGTTGTAGAGGATCTCGACCTGCAGCGGCATGGTCGTCGTCAGTCCGCGGATGTGCCCCGACACGACCGAGACGGCGCCGAATTCTCCCATGGCGCGGGCGTTGCAGAGAATCACGCCATAGATGAGGCCCCAGCGGATCTTGGGCAGCGTGACGCGCAGGAACGTGGTGAAGGCGCGGGCGCCGAGCGTGATGGCCGCCTCCTCCTCCTCACTGCCCTGCTGCTGCATCAGCGGGATCAGTTCACGCGCGACGTACGGGAAGGTCACGAACATGGTGGCCAGCACGATGCCTGGCACGGCAAAGATGACCTGGATGTCGTGATCCTGCAGCCACGGACCGAACCAGCCTTGTGAGCCGAACAGCATGACGAACACGAGGCCCGCGATGACCGGCGAGATGGCGAACGGCAGGTCGATCAGCGTGATCAGCAGGCTCTTGCCCTTGAACTCGAACTTGGCGATCGCCCAGGCGGCCGCGATGCCGAACAGCGTGTTGATCGGCACGACGATTGCCGCGGTCAGCAGGGTGAGCTTGATCGCCGCGAGCGTGTCGACGTTGTTGAACGATTCGAAGTAGACGCGCCACCCTTCGGCGAACGCCTGGCCGAGCACCGCACCGAGGGGCGCCAGCAGCAACAGCCCCAGGAAGGCGATCGAAATCGCGATCAGCGCGGCGCGACCCGCCCGCAGGACCGGCGACACATACTGGCGCTTTTCGAATCTCGGAGCCGCACCAGCCATGTCAACCAACCTCCTTGCGGTTGCGCGGGCGGGCTCGCCGCTCGACTCGGCCACCGGATTGATCCGCGCCTGACTGACGACGACGGCTCCAGCCCTGTACCAGGTTGATCGCGAGCAGCATCAGGAACGACACCAGCAGCATCATGAAGCCGAGCGCGGCGGCGCCGTTGTAGTCGAACTGCTCGAGCTTGATCACGATCAGCAATGGCGTGATCTCGGTCTTGAGCGGCAGGTTGCCCGAGATGAACACGACCGAGCCGTACTCGCCGACGCCACGCGCGAACGCCATCGTGAAGCCGGTGACCAGCGCCGGCATCACTGCCGGCAGGACGATCCGGCGGAACACCGTGAACGGCCCGGCACCGAGCGTCTCGGCCGCTTCCTCGAGGTCGCGTTGCGCCTCGACCAGGGCGGGCTGCACGGAGCGCACGACGAACGGCAGCCCGATCAGGATCAGCGCGACGACCACGCCGATCCACGTGTACGCGACCTGCAAGCCAAACAGTTCCTGCAGCTGCACGCCGAGCCAGCCTGTCGGCGAGAACACGGTCGCCAGTGCGATGCCGGAGACCGCCGTCGGCAGCGCGAACGGCAGGTCGATCAGGGCGTCGACCAGGCGGCGTCCCGGAAACTCGTAACGCACGAGCGACCAGGCCACGATGAAGCCGAAGAACGCGTTGATGATGGCGGCGATGAAAGCGGCGCCGAAGCTCAGCCGGTACGAGGCGAGCGCTCGCTCGTCCAGCACCGTGCCGATGAAATCCGCCCACGTCATCGACGTGGTCTTGTAGACCAGGGCCGCGAGCGGCAACAGCACCAGCGCGCTCAGGAAGAACGTCGTGAACCCGAGCGTCAGGCCAAAGCCTGGAAGAATGCTCGGCTGCCGGAACCAGGACACAGCCATCTCAACCGTCCGGCGTCGCTTCGGCACGCGCCGAATTGACGATCAGCACCGCACGCTGTGGCGAATTCTCCAGCAGGTCCTTGAGCCAGTCCCAGCGGATCGCCGCCGGATTCGACGTGCCGAGCACGAGCATGCTGTTGTCGTACGCGGCCAGCTCCTTCTGCAGCTCCTCGGCCACGTCACCGGGACGGAGTTCGGTGCGCATGTCGAGGCCGTGGTCAGCCAGAGCTGCCGAACGGGCATCGAGCAGGTCGCGCATGTGCGCGCCGCGATCGGTCTCCGGCGAAGCCCCGGGCTGGATGCCGATGTAGATCGCTTCGGCCGCCACGTGCCGCAGCAAGCTCGCGGCCACCGCGAGCGTCGCGCGGCGCGATTCGGCATCGAGCGTATGGATGACGACGTGGTTCGGCAACGGCGCCGTCGGCGGCACGCACAGCAACTGCACGGCACCGTGCGTCAGGTGCCATTCGGCTGCCTGCGCGCAGTCCTTGCCGGTCGCGATGGTCGGCATGCCGGGCGGGGCACGCTCGAAGTGGCCGATGCGCGTGGCGACGCGGGTCTGCATGCGCGTGCCGAGCGTGGAGAGCAGCGGGGAACCGCGCAGCTCGCGCGCCGCGGCTTCGTCCGCACCCACCGCCGTGAAGCTCGAGATCGGCGTGGGCAGCACGTGAATGCGGCGGGCGCCGACGGCGATGCGCTGGCCCACGGCCACCGGAAAATCGCGCTGCTCGGGCAACGTCCGCGACACCTCGAGCAAGGACCCCATGTCGAGCGCGCCGTCACGTCCGGGCGCGACGGGCACCGGGCCGTCGCTCGCCATGCGCACGCGCAGGCGTTCGACCGCGCCGCCGAACAGCACTTCCTCGACGTTGCCGTGACCGACGAAGTTGGACTTGACCTCGGGCTCGGCGGCGCAAAGCTCCACTTCCTCTGGACGCAGCACCGCGACGACTTCGCGCGGCACGTCGCCGCTCGCGACCGGCGCGGAGTTGAAGCGGACGCCGCGCGTGGTGCGATAGCCGAGCAGCAGGTTCGCGGCGCCCGAGGAACGTCGAGACGAAGCGCGTGGCCGGGCGCGTGTAGAGATCGTCGGGCTTGCCGCATTCGAGCAGGCGGCCCTGGTGCATCACGCCGATCCGATCGGCGAGCGCGAAGGCTTCTTCCTGGTCGTGCGTGACGAGCACGGTCGTCATGTCGAGCTCGCGCTGGATCTGGCGGATGGTCCGGCGCAGTTCCTCGCGGATCTTGGCGTCGAGCGCGCCGAACGGCTCGTCCATCAGCAACACTTCGGGCCGGTGCGCGAGCGCGCGTGCGACCGCGACGCGCTGCTGCTGGCCGCCCGAAAGCTGCGCGGGCAGGCGGTCGTCCATGCCTTCCAGGGCGACGAGCTTGAGCAATTCCTTGCGGCGGGCGCGGCGCTCCGCGCTCTTCACCTTGCGCACCCGCAGCGCAAACTCGATGTTCTCGCCGATGGTCATGTGGCGGAACAGCGCGTAGTGCTGGAAGACGAACCCGACCTTGCGTTCGCGCGCATTCACGTGCGTCACGTCACGACCGTGCAGCGAGACGCGGCCATGGTCGATTTCGGTGAGGCCCGCGACCGCGCGCAGCAGCGTGCTCTTGCCGCTGCCGCTCGGACCGAGCAGCACGAGGAATTCGCCCTGCCGGACATTCAGCGAGACGTCGTTGACGACGGGTACGCCTTGGTACCGCTTGGTCACCTGGTCGAGGGCGATGGACATGCGCTGGCCACGGAGTTGATTGGATTTTCAGGCCATCCTAGGCCCGTGAGGTTACGCCGTCAGTCGCCCCGCGGTGACATTTCGGTAACATCCGGATCGTCCACCCGCCGTTGGCGCGTTCCCGGACCCAAGGAAACCGACATGCCGCTGCCGTCCTATGAAAAGCTCGGAGTCTTCTATCTTGGCCGGGAGTACGACCCGGCCTCGCAGCAGCTCGGCGACGACCTGCTGTACGACTCGCGCGACCTGACCACGCATGCTGTCTGCATCGGCATGACTGGCAGCGGCAAGACCGGACTCTGCGTGTCGCTGATCGAGGAAGCCGCGATCGACGGCATCCCAGCCATCGTCATCGACCCGAAAGGCGACATCGCCAACCTCGCGCTGACCTTTCCGCAGCTGCGACCGGAAGACTTCAAGCCCTGGGTAGACGCCGGCGAAGCCTCGCGCAAGGGCCAGAGCGTCGACGAGTTTGCGGCGGCAACCGCGGCCACCTGGCGCAAGGGGCTCGAGGAGTGGGGCCAGGACGGTGAGCGCATCCAGCGCCTGCGCGACGCCGCCACGGTCGACATTTACACGCCGGGTTCGAACGCCGGCCGGCCGCTGTCGATCCTCCGTTCGTTCTCGGCGCCCGATCCCGTCGTGGCCAGCGACGCGACCGCCCTCAAGGAGCGTGTCGGTTCCGCAGTCGCCGGCCTGCTCGGACTGCTCGGCATCGACGCCGACCCGATCCGCAGCCGCGAATTCATCCTGCTATCCGCCTTGCTCGACGACGCGTGGCGCAGGGGCGAGAGCCTCGACCTCGCCGCCCTGATCCGGTCGGTGCAGAAGCCGCCGTTCGACAAGATCGGCGTCTTCGACGTCGACAGCTTTTTCCCGGGGAAGGACCGCACCGACCTCGCGCTCCGCATCAATGGCCTGCTGGCGTCGCCGGGGTTCGAAGCCTGGCTGGCCGGGGACGCCCTGGACATCCAGTCGCTGCTCTACGACGCAAAGGGCAGGCCGCGCATCGCGATCATCTCGATCGCCCACCTGAACGACGCCGAACGCATGTTCGTCGTGACGCTGGTGACCAACGAACTGGTCGCGTGGATGCGGCGCCAGTCCGGCACGACCAGCCTGCGCGCGCTCTTCTACATGGACGAGGTGTTCGGCTTTTTCCCGCCGGGCGCCATGCCGCCGTCGAAGACACCGATGCTGACGCTGATGAAGCAGGCCCGCGCCTTCGGACTCGGCGTCGTGCTGGCGACGCAGAATCCCGTCGACCTCGACTACAAGGGCCTGGGCAACGCCGGCACCTGGTTCATCGGCCGCCTGCAGACGGAGCGCGACAAGGCGCGCGTGATCGAAGGCCTGCTCGGCAGCGATGCGGCGGGTGGCATGGACAAGTCGCAGCTCGAAGCCGCGATGTCGGGCCTGCCGCAGCGCACGTTCCTGATGCGGAACGTGCACGACGCGGCGCCCGTTTTCCTGCGCACACGCTGGGCACTCTCCTACCTGCGCGGCCCGCTGACGTCGGCCGAGATCGCCAGGTTGGCCGCACAGGATGGCCGGAAATCCGCGGCCCCAACCATCGCTCCGACGATCGCGACCGCCCCTGCTGCCGCAGCACGCGCCCCGGCAACGGCATCCAGCAATCGCCCCATCGTGGCGGCGGGCGTGCCCGAGAAGTTCATGGCGGCCGCGGGCAACCAGGGCGTCGAGTACGAGCCGCACATCGGCGCACGGGTGCGGGCGCACTTCGTCGACGCCAAGGCCGGGCTCGATGCCTGGGAAAACTGGTACTACCTCGCACCGTTGACCGCGCAGGGGCCCGACTGGGAAGCCGCCGAGATCTGCAACGCCGACGCGATCCACATGCTCGATGCGCCGGCTCCCAACGCGACGTTCGCAGACGTGGCGGGCAGCGTCATCGCGACCAAGTCCTTCGCGCAGCACGGCAGGTCGCTGGCGGACCATGTCTACCGCACGTCGTCGCTATCGGTCATGCGGTGCCCGGACCTCAAGTTGACGTCGGCGCCGGGTGGCAGCGAAAGCGAATTCCGCTCACACCTGGCCCTGGTCCTGCGCGAGCGGCGCGATGCGGCCGTCGATGCCTTGCGCAGGAAGTACGCATCGAAGCTCGAGACGCTCGAGGATCGGGCGCGCAAGGCCGAACAGAAGCTCGTCCGCGAGCAGGAGCAGGCGAGCCAGCAGACGATGTCGTCAGCGATCAGCGTGGGCGGCAGCCTGCTTGGTGCGCTGTTCGGCAGCCGGCGCGGCGGCGCGTTCGGCAAGGCGTCGTCCGCAGCGAAGAGCATGGGCCGCATCGGCAAGGAACGAACCGACGTGACGCACGCCGAAGCCGACCTGACGGCACTGCGGCAGCAACGGACCGCGCTGGAGGCGGAGCTGGCGGACGAGATCGCCGCGCTCGAATCGAAGTTCGACGCCGGGACGATCGCCGTGGAGCAGTCCGCAATCAAGGCGCGCAAATCCGATACCGAAGTGACCGATCTGGCGCTCGTCTGGCGGCCCGCTTGACGTAGAATCAGTCCGGTTCGCCCCACCCGAGTGACAGCGATGGACGACCTGATCCGCAAGATCACCAAAGACCTGGGCGTCTCCAGGGACCAGGCCCGCGGTGGCGTCGTGGCCCTGCTCCGTGCAGGCCAGCAGAACCTGAGCCCCAGGGATTTCCAGGCGTTCGTCGCCGACGTGCCGGGCGCCGACAAGCTGCTCAAGAATGCCCCGCCGCCCAGTGCCCTGAGTTCGCTCGCGGGCGGCATCGGCTCGCTGTTTGGCGGCAGGAATTCGACCGCCGGGCGCTGGGCGGGCCTGGCCGCGTCGTTCGCGGAACTGGGTGTCGACATCGACACCGCGAAGAAATTCGGTCCGATCGTGATCGAACACGTCCGCCAGCACGGCGGCGAAGACCTGGTTGATAAAATCCGCGTCGCCCTCAAAGTCTGACGGCCCCACGGCCGAACCTGTCGCATGAACCGGCTGCACCTGCCCCCCGCGGGTCGACTGCGAACGCGTGTTGCTCCAGCGCTGCTGCTCATGACGGCGGCGCTCATGCTCTCCGCCTGCTCGAAACCCGCCAACCGCGAACTGCAACCCGGCAGCTACCGCGCCACCCTCGAGCTGCCCGGCAGGAAATCGGTGCCCTTCGGCCTGGACGTCGCGCAGGAAGAAGCCGGCAAGGTGCTGTACGTCATCAACGGTGACGAGCGCATCCGGCTCGACGAAGTGCAGGCCACTCCAGGCAAGCTGGAAGCGCGGTTTCCAGGATACGAAACGATCCTGACCGCCGAGGTTTCAGGCGACGAACTGACCGGCGAAGTCACGCTCGTCCACGCCGATGGGCAGGCGCTGCAGCTGCCGTTCACGGCGAGGCTCGGTGAAACCTGGCGCTTCTACCCCGAGGCCTTGCCGGACAACGCGGATTTCGCAGGCCGGTGGGACGTGACGTTCACGGACCGCACGGGCCGTCGCACGCCCGGAGTCGCCACGTTCGACCAGGGTTTCGCGAACGTGACGGGCACGGTGCAGATGCCAACGGGTGACCAGCGTTACCTGGCCGGCGAAGCCCATGACGAGGAGTTGCGCCTCTCACGCTTCGATGGCGGTGCGGTCGTGCTGTACGAAGCGAAGCTCGACGCCAAGGGCGCACTCGTGGGCGAAGCGTGGTCCGACCTTGGCGGCTCGCAGCGTTTCGTCGCGACACGCAACCCGGATGCCTCGATCGACGCCGCTGCGCTTGCCTCGCGACTGCGCGATCCCGACGCACCGTTCACGTTCGCGTTCAAGGATCTCGACGGCAGGACCGTGTCGTCGAGCGATCCGCGATTCAGGGACAAGGTGCTGCTGGTCACCCTCGCCGGCAGCTGGTGCCCCAACAGCCACGACGAGGCGCGGCTGCTGGTGCAACTCGACCGCCGGTACCGGTCGCGCGGACTGGAAATCGTCAGCCTGATGTTCGAGCAGCACGCGGACTCCGCGCGCGCCGTTGCCGCCGTAAATCGCTTCCGGGCAGCGCATGGCATTGAGTATCCAACGCTGCTTGCGGGTGAGGCCGACAAGGCGAAGGCCGCGGCCGTGCTGCCCCAGCTCGATGCCGTGCTCGCCTACCCGACTGCGATCTTCATCGACCGCACCGGCCGCGTGCGCAAGATCCACACCGGGTTCGCGGGGCCGGCCACGGGCGTGCAGCACGACCTCCTGGTGCATGAGTTCCAGGGCCAGGTCGAAGAGTTGCTGCAGGCGGGCGGCAACGAGTCGCCGCTCAGTCCCTGAAGTTGGTGAACTGCAGCGGCAGTTCGTACTCGCCCTTCCTGATCAGCGCGATCGCATCCTGCAGGTCGTCGCGGCTCTTGCCGGTCACGCGCACCTGCTTGTCCTGCAGCGCCGCCTGCACCTTGAGCTTCGAATCCTTGATCTGGCGCTGGATTTTCTTGCCGAGCTCGGTCTCGATCCCCTCGCGCAGCGTAACGACCTGCTTCGCCGTCTGGCCCGTGATCACCGGCTCGTCAATCTTCAGGCAGGCCACGTCGATCGTGCGCTTGGCGAGCTTCAGCTTGAGGATTTCAATCATTTGCTTTAGTTGAAAGTCCGCCGGCGCTGAAAGCGTTATGACGTGATCTTTCAATTCAAACTTGGCATTCGTTCCCTTGAAGTCGAAGCGCTGACCAACCTCGCGCGAGGCCTGGTCCACGGCATTCGTCACTTCGTTCATGGGGAGCTCGGACACGATGTCGAACGAGGGCATGGGTGGGCTCGGGGCGTTGAAACGGACCGCAAGCCTAACGCGCGGCAGGCTCTCTTGCGAAGCCACGCTCCTCCGCGCAGGCCCCGGCTGGTGCCGCCAGCATTCGTGGTCAGGTTCCGGTCATCACGGCGCGTATCGCTGCGTCACCGCGTGCCTGAATCGGCAATTACCCTGATTGCCGGCACTGCAGGCTTCGGGCAAAAACGCTGCAGCACAGGGGGAAGAAGATGGACCAGGCACCAACTGCCGGGTACGAGGTTGTAACCCGACAGGACTTCTCTGACGTCACGTTCCTGCTCGAGATCCAGCATCCGCAGCTGGCCAGGGCGGCCCGACCCGGGCAGTTCGTCATCGTCATGGCGAGCGAGCACGGTGAGCGCATACCGCTGACGATCGCCGATTACGATCGCGAGCGCGGCACCGTCACGCTGGTCATCCAGGCGGTCGGCAAGACGACGCGCGAAATGCAGCGCGACTGCCGCGTCGGGACCCGCCTCGTCGCTCTCGTCGGTCCAATGGGCGTTCCGAGTCACATCGGCCAGGCACGGAAGGTCCTGTGCGTGGGCGGCGGCCTCGGAGTCGCGCCCGTTTACCCGCAGGCGCGAGGCTACAAGGAGAGCGGCGCCTATGTGATCGGCATCCTCGGGTTCCGCAATCGCGACCTGATGTTCTGGGAAGACAAGTTTCGCGCCACGTGCGACGAGCTCATCGTCTGCACCGACGATGGTTCCGCGGGCATCAAGGGCCTGGTCACCGAAGGCATCCGGCTGGCGATCTCGCACCACCCGGACATCGACGAGTGCGTGGCCATCGGCCCGCCCGTGATGATGAAGGGGTGTGCCGAAGCCACTCGCGCCAAGGGCATCCGCACGATCGTCAGCCTGAATCCGGTGATGGTGGACGGCACGGGCATGTGCGGCGGATGTCGCGTGAAGGTCGGCGACACGGTGAAGTTCGCCTGCGTCGACGGTCCCGACTTCGATGGTCACCTGGTGGACTTCGACGACCTCATGTTTCGCCTGCAGCGTTACCGCGCTACGGAACGCGCCGCAGCCGAGCGCTTTGACGAGAACTGCCGCATGCGCAACATCGCGGCACAGCCGGTCGTAGCGGAGTGACGCTGCCATGCCAGACGATGCGAGGCCGAAGAAAAAGACGATACGGATGATCCCGCAGGCGCGCACGCCTGCCCACGAACAGGATCCAGCCGAGCGCGCCTGCAATTTCGACGAGGTCAACCTGGGTTACCTGATCGAGGACGCACAACTGGAGGCGGAACGCTGCCTGATGTGCCCCGAGCAACCCTGCGTCGCGGGATGCCCCGTGGGCATTGCGATTCCCGACTTCATCCAGCGCATCACGGCCCGCGACTATCGCGGCGCGTACGACGTCATCACCGCGACGAACCTGTTGCCGGCCGTGTGCGGACGCGTGTGCCCGCAGGAAACTCAGTGCGAGGGATCCTGCACGGTCGGCGACACCCTCGAGCCAGTAGCCATCGGGCGGCTGGAACGCTGGGTCGGCGACATGGCGATCCGCGAACGCTGGTCCAACGTGCCGTACATCCAGCCCAGTGGCTTCAAGGTCGGCATCGTCGGTTCCGGCCCCGCGGGCATGGCCTGCGCGGCGGACATGGCCAAGGCGGGCTGCGAGGTGACGGTGTTCGAGGCCTTCCATGAGCCGGGCGGCGTGCTGAAGTACGGCATTCCCGATTTCCGGCTGCCGAACAAGGTGGTCGATGCAGAGATTGCGAAGCTCGAGGCGCTCGGCATCCGCTTCGAGTGCAACACGCTCGTCGGCCGGCTCTTCACG
Source organism: uncultured Gammaproteobacteria bacterium (assembly GCA_963754535.1). Taxonomy (GTDB): domain Bacteria; phylum Pseudomonadota; class Gammaproteobacteria; order Steroidobacterales; family Steroidobacteraceae; genus RPQJ01. Next base: position 25,172 of record CAVWGG010000016.1, on the reverse strand, counting down.
ATCGAGCAGATGGTCGAAGAGATGGGATTCCATGCGGTGTTCGTCGGCACCGGCGCGGGCTACCCGAGTTTCATGGGGATTCCCGGGGAGTCCCTCAACGGCGTGCTCTCGGCCAACGAGCTGCTGACGCGCTGCAACCTCATGCATGCACGGGAGTTTCCGGACTACGACACGCCCTTGCAGCCGGGCAGGCGCGTGGTCGTCATCGGTGCGGGCAATACGGCCATGGATGCGCTGCGCGTCAGCCGCCGTCTCGGTGCCGAGAGCGTCCGCTGCCTGTACCGGCGCAGCCGCGCCGAGGCTCCTGCCCGTGCCGAGGAACTCCACCACGCGGAAGAGGAAGGGATCGAATTTCATTGGCTCGCGAGCCCCGTCGAACTGCTGGACGACGGCAAGCGCAACGTCCGCGCCGTGCGGTGCATTCGCATGACGCTCGGCGAACCGGACGCCTCCGGGCGGCGCCGTCCCGTCCCCGAAGCCGGCAGCGAATTCGAGATCGAGGCCGACATGGTGGTCTATGCGATCGGCACCAACGCCAATCCGATCATCGGCCAGACGTCGAAATTGAAGCTCGACAAGCGCGGCTACATCGCCACGGATGCGAACCTCGCCACGTCGATTCCCGGGGTCTTTGCCGGCGGCGACATCGTGACGGGCGCCGCCACCGTCATCGAAGCCATGGGCGCCGGGCGGCGCGCCGCCCGTGCAATGAAAGCGTTCCTGGGCCTGCGCGACACGGACCATGTGTATTGCGATGCCGCAGCGGAGCCCGACTCCCGGATGTTTGGCATCGATCGTGCGGAGAGCGGCTTTGCCCGCATCCGCATGCCAAGGTGAATTGACCATGAATGCAGTGACGCCCCTGCCCGCGCGAGCCAATGCCGCCCGAACGGGATCGGCCGCGACCGTCTCCAAGCACCTGCAGACGCTCGATCAGCACGTGATCGAGATCATGAGCGACTCGGGCGAAGGCGCGCAGAAATGCGGCCAGTCGTTCGGCTCGATTGCCGCGCGCATGGGTAACGGCGTGTGGACCGTGGAGATCATCCCGGCGGAAATCCAGCCTCCTGCGCGCAGCGTCGCTGGAGCGAGCGGCAACCGGATCCGGATCGGCTCGCACCAGGTCTCGAACGGCGGCGACGAGGTCGATGTCGCGGTCGCGTTCAACGAGCAGGTGCTGCTGGGGCGGGTCAACGCCGGTGAACTCAAGCCCGGCTGCATCGTGCTGCTCGAGAACATGTGGGCGAAGCACGACGACGCGAAGATAGCCGCCCAGTACGCGGAAACCCGCGACCGGCTCGTTGCCGAGGGTTACAGGGTTTACGAAGTGCCGATGGAGACGGAGTGCCGCACGCTCGTCGCCGACCCGCGCAAGGGCAAGAACATGTTCGTGCTCGGGATGCTGTGCAACGTCTACAGCCTCGACATGGCTCTTGCACGTGACCAGATTGCGTTCATCTTCGGCAAGAAGGATGCGAAGGTCATCGCGTCGAACGTGGCCTTGCTCGAAGCCGGCTGGCAATGGGCCGAGTCGAATCTCGATTTCAAATACCGGGTGCCGGCGGTCAAGTCGACGGCGCCGCAGCTCGTCATCAACGGCAACACGGCCATCGCACTCGGCGTGCTTGCCTCGGGCATGGACATCTGCGCGATGTACCCCATCACGCCGGCGACGTCGGCTTCGCACTACCTCAGCGACGTGTTCGAACGCGCGGGCGGCATCGTGCACCAGGCCGAGGACGAGATCGCGGCGTGCGCCTTCGCCATTGGCGCCTCCTACACGGGCAAGGTCGCCGTGACGATCACGTCCGGGCCAGGCTATTCGCTGAAGCAGGAAGGACTCGGCCTCGCCGTCATGGCCGAAATCCCGCTGGTCGTCGTGAACGTCCAGCGCGGGGGCCCGAGCACGGGACAGCCGACGAAAGTCGAGCAGGGCGACCTGCTCACGGTCATGTTCGGCAGTCACGGCGACGCGCCCAAGGTCGTCATGGCGCCAGGCACGATCGAGGACTGCTTCTATTCGATGATCACGGCGCGACGCCTCGCCGAGACCTTCAACATGGTCGTCGTCGTGCTGTCGGATGCCAGCCTCGCGACGGCGCAGCAGCCGTTTCCGCGTCCGCAATTCTCCACCGAGTGGCTCGCGCCGCCGGTCGACCAGAATCCGGTGCCGGAGGGCATGAAGCCTTACGACTGGGATCCGGTCACCGGCCTCAGCCGGCGCTTCGTCCCGGGGCAGCCGAACGGCATGCACACGCTGACCGGACTCGCGCACGATCGCAACAGCCGTGTGGCCTACGACCCGGAGATCAACGAGCAGGGGATGCACGCGCGCAGCATGAAGCTCGCGACGCTGCAGAAGATGCTCACGCCGCCCCCGGTGTTCGGCGAGCGTGAGGGCGAGCTGCTCGTCGTCGGCTGGGGCGGCACCAGGGGCGCCATCGAGGAAGCCGTGGCGCGGTTGCGCGGCGAGGGTCACCGCGTCTCGTCCACGCACCTGGCGTTCCTGCAGCCGATGCAGCCCGGAATCGGTGAAATCCTGCGGGGGTTCCGCAAGGTGATCACCGTCGAGGGCAACTGGGCAGACGATCCGGACGACCCGCTGATCGACGAGTCCAATCGTCGCTACTCCGCGCTCGCGATGTTGCTGCGGTCGCGTTATCTCGTCGACGTCGACTGCTGGACCGAAGTGCGCGGCCGGCCGATCAAGCCGGGAACCGTCTACGCCGCGCTGCGGGGACGCCTGACACGCCTGGAGACTTCGCGATGAGCACTGCCACGCTGTGCCTGCACCATTTCGCCGAGGAGAGCCACGCGCTCGAGGACTACCAGGGCGGCGTGCCCCGCTGGTGCAAGGGCTGCGGCGACAACGCGATCCTCGCGGCGATGCAGCGCCTGTGCCGCGACGAGGGCCTGCGACCGGAAAAGACCGTCTTCGTTTCCGGCATCGGATGCTCGAGCCGGCTGCCGCACTACATGCGCACGTACGGCTTTCACGGCATCCACGGCCGCGCGCTGCCGATCGCCGAGGGCATCAAGCTCGCGCGTCCCGACCTGGACGTATTCGTCAATACCGGCGACGGCGATTGCTGCAGCATCGGGGCCGCGCACTGGATCCACGCGATCCGCTACAACATGAACATCACCGTGCTGCTGCACGACAACCACATCTATGGCCTGACCAAGAAGCAGGCTTCACCGACGTCGCCGATCGGGACCAGGAGCAACACGACTCCGCGTGGCTCCTATCTCGATGCCCTGAGCCCGCTCACGGTCACGCTGGGCGTGCAGAACGTCTCGTTCGTGGCGCAGGCCGTGGACTGGATACCCGAGTCGCTGTTCCAGATCCTGACGGCCGCGTACCGGCATCGCGGCTTCTCGTTCGTGCGCATCCTGCAACGTTGCCCGGAATTCGTCGGCAACATGTTCGAGCCGTGGGTGCACGATCCGCAGCGCATGCAGATGCTCACGCATGACGACGGCATCCGCATCAGCCCGGCGCTGCAGAAGATCTATCGCAACCAGCTTGCGCACGATCCGGCCGACATCAACCGTGCCCGCGAAATTGCGTCGTCCGAGGACCCGATCCCGGTGGGGATCCTCTATCGCAACCCGGAAGTGCCTTGCTACGAGGACCTGCGAGGCGCGGGCAAGTTGCGTTCCGCGGCGGAAATCCGCGGCGCACTCGAGGGCGAGTTCGACAAATTCACCGTCTGGCCGCAGTAACCATGGACAGTCAACTCAGGTCGCAGGTCGTCTTCCATCTCACGGGCCGCCTGCCGGACGATGCCGGGGCGCAACACCTGTTGCCGGCAGGGTTGCGACCCGCCTTGTTGGCCCGTTACCGCAATCTCGAGTCGATTCGTCACGATTTTCCCATCGTGCTCGCGACAGGACCTGGCGAGTACGTCGTCTCCCTCACCGCCGCCGTGGACGGCGCATTGCGAGCAGCGGCGCCGCAGGGCCCGCGGGGCGAGGCGATGCGCAAGCGCGCGCTGCATGTGGAGCGCCTGATCCGGGAAGCGGTCGCAGCAGGAGCGCCGGGCACGTTGCTGCAAGCCTGGGACAGGGCCGTCGCTGCCGCCGCCGTCGACGATGCCTCGCGGCGCGAACTGACGACCGTGCGCGACGCACTGGCCGTCGATGGCGAACTGGCCGGATGCGATTCCCGGTTGCCGTCCCGGTTCCTGCGGCATGCATGGGCCGTGGTGCAACGCGAGAAGGCGCAGGCTGCACGCAGTCGCATCGACGCGCTGGTCATGCGACTCGAGGCCATACTCCGGGCAGACTTTGCGCGATCGGCCGTCGCCTTCCAGGCGGCGAACCTGCAGCAGACTTTCGGCGGCGCGCACCAGTCCTTGTTCGACTTCGCGGCGATGTCGAAACTGCTGTCCGGCACGGCAGGGCAAGGCGGCCTGGACACATCCCGTCGTGCACGCATCGAGTGGGCGCTGCGGGTGTTGCGCGAGCAGGCGTTCTTCGCAGCGCCTGGCGAACCGGGCGCACGGGAAGCGGACATCAGTGGCTTCGCATTCGACGACATGGCGGCGGCGCTGGACTCCTACCGCAGCCGCCTGCCCGGCATGCTGTCGTTGTTGAAGGCGCTGGACCTGGCGGAACTTGAAGTCGAAGGACAGTTCGACGAGCAGGTGCACGGCCTGATCTTCGACCACATGCAAAGCCAGGACTTCACCGCGGCGGAACTGCAGTTCTTCCCGGATTACCTGGTGACGCTCCACAGCGACGCACCCGGCGTGCAGGCCGACCTCGGCAATGCGTTGTCGTCAGGCATGCCGGTAAAGGTGCTGCTCGAGGTCCAGGACCTGCTGGAAGAGGCGGCGCCGGGCCAGGGTCGCTTTTCGTTCGGCATGCGCGGCAGTCAACTGGCGGCCATGGCAATGACATTCGGCGATGCGTTCGTATTGCAGAGCACGGCGTCCAACCTCCTGCAGATGCGCGACGCCATCCAGCGGGGCCTGCACCACGCAGGCCCGGCGCTCTTCAGCGTCTACGCGCCGGCGGACGGCGAGAGCGCCTTGCCCGGCTTTCTCGCGTCGGCCGCGGCCATGCAGTCCCGGGCCTTCCCTGCGTTCAGCTACGACCCGCGCAGGGGCTCGGACACGGCCACCCGCTTCTCGCTCGAAAACAATCCGCAACCGGACGTGGACTGGCCGCTCGAGTCCCTGACCTACGCGGACCAGGACCTGCAGGCCGTGACGGAGGAAGTGGCATTCACGTTCGCCGATTTCCTGCTGGCCGACCGCCGCCACAGCCAGCATTTTTCAGTCGTGCCGCGCGCCCAGTGGGGCGAAGGCCTGGTTGACGCCCGGCAGTGGCTGGATTCTCCGCCGGCCGACGCTGCGACCAGGCTGCCCTGCGTCCTTGCGGTCGACGATGCGGACCTGCTGTGCCGGGTCGTCGTCGACGAAAAGATGATGCGTGCCTCCCTGCGTTGTCGCGAAGCCTGGCATCGGCTCCAGGAACTCGGTGGCATTCATGATTCACGCGCCGAGGCGCTGCTCGCGCGCGAGAGGGCGCTCTGGGAGCAACAGCGTGCCGCCGAAGCGGGCGCACTTGCGCCTGCCGACACACCGGCGGCCCCGGCCGCTCAGCCGCCGATGGCCGCGGCGACTGCAGTCACGGCTGCGGCGGAAATTGAGGCCGCACCAGATCCCGACACGGCGTACATCGAGACCCTGCGCTGCTCGAGTTGCAATGAATGCACGCTCGCCAGCCCGAAGATGTTCGCCTACGACCAGAACAAGCAGGCCTATATCGCCGACCTGAAGGCAGGCAGTTACCGGCAACTGGTCGAGGCAGCCGAGAGTTGCCAGGTCTCGGTCATACACCCCGGCAAACCGTGGAATCCGGACGAGCCGGGTCTCGACGAACTGATCGAGCGCGCCAGGCCTTTCCTGTAACGAAAAGGCGGGACGACTTTCCGGCTAACCCCTAACCCCCATCCCCTAACCCCTTGCTTCAGGCGGCGAGCGACGCCTTGCTCATCGCGCGCAGCCGGCGGCGCTGCAGGCGCAGCCCCTGCTCGATCTGCTTCAGCTGCAGGCGGAAGTTGGTTTCTTCCCAGCGCTGCAACAGGCGCTGCTTGCGATCGGCCACCCACTGGTCGCGAACCTTGCCCCATTCCTCGACCGACTTGCGGAACGCCGCGTACTCTTCGGCGACGCGGGCCTTCAGGCGTTCGACGTGCTCGTCGCCGGACCGGTTGCGCCGCGCCTCGAGCGCCCGCTCGACGCGCTTGAACTGCATGGCGACCTCCGAGCGCTGGATCCAGAGATCCGGCACGCGCTTCAGGTTGCTGGCGAGACCCACGTACGACAGGCCCGCGATCAGCCACTTGGTCGGGTCGTACTGCCACCACTTCACGCCGTTGCGGTAGTCGTTCTGGAAGATGTGGTGAAAGTTGTGGTAGCCCTCGCCGTACGTCAGGAAGGCCAGCACCGGGTTGTCCCGGGCAGTGTTCTCGTCCGTGTACGGCTGCGAGCCCCACATGTGGGCCAGCGAGTTGATGAACCACGTGAAATGGTGGTTGATCACGAGACGGAGGATGCCGGCGAGCAGGAACACGCCCCACACGTCGCCCACGGCCCAGCCGGCGAGCAACGGCACCGCCACGTTCATGAAGATCGTGAGGGGGATGTAGAACCGGTGCTGGAACATGACGATGGGGTCGCGCTCGAGGTCGCGCGCATTCGAGAAATCGTTCCGGCCGCTCGGGTAGTCGCGCAGGATCCAGCCCATGTGCGAAAACCAGAACCCGCGCTTCGCGCTGTACGGATCCTTGTCCCAGTCGTCGACGAACCGGTGATGCGTGCGGTGCTGCGAGCCCCAGACCAGGATGCTGTTCTGCAGCGCCATGGCGCCGAACAGCATCAGGAAGGTGCGCACCGACCAATGCGCGCTGTAGGCGCGGTGCGCCCACAGGCGGTGGTAGCCCGCCGTGATCGCGATGCCGCAGGCCCACAGGAACACGAGCGCCAGAACCCAGGCCGCGAGGCTGAAACCGTGAGTGAAGCCATACCAGGGCACGACCGTGACGGCGACCAGGGGCAGTGCCGTGAACAGGATCGTGGTGACCCAGTTGATCGGTGCATGCTCGGAAGCGCGCGCGACGGTGTCGGTGTCGTTGTGCATCAGGGGGGTCCGCTTGGCCTCATTCGGGTACGGTCAGTAGTCCTACAGTTTAGCGGTCGCCTGCGGCCTCGGGATAGTTACTTTCAACCAACTACCTGATCCATAAGCGTTCTTTCCGTGCGCCGCAGCGTAAAAACGACGCTCGGGCGGAATCAGGCCCGTGCCGCAACGCAGCAATACAATCGACTGGGCTGGCAGCGATTGCCGATTGCAGTGCCGCCGGTGTTCGGTCAACGATGTCGCGCCACGACCGTTGTCCGGATTGCACGTCCCCCCCTCGGAGAGACCCTCATGCGCTCGATCGCCCGTCCGTTCCTGGCCGCCCTGCTTGCAGCAGCCGCCTGCGTACCTGCGCTTGGCTGGGCCCAGCAAGGCACCGCTCCGACCGCGCGCGCGCCTGTCGACCAGCCGGCGCTCAAGCAGGCGCCCGCACCGCAGACCCGCTCTGCCCAGAGCGACTGCGTGCGGGAAGCCAACCGGCGGGGATTCACCGTGTTGGACACCAGCAACTTCCAGCAGTTCCGGGACGGCTGGTCGATCGATCTGCGGGTGCGCAACCAGCGCGGGCAGGTCACGAATGGTTCGTGTTTCGTCGAAACGCGCTCGGGCGACGTCAACCTCTATGGCTTCGGCTGGGGTTACGACGACAGCGGCGATGACCGCATGCAGTTCAACTGCGCTTCGGTCGACATGAAGTACCGCGAGTGCCAGCTGCCCGTGAAGGGCCGCGCCGTACTGGTGAAGCGGCTGTCCGATGCACGCTGCGTCGAAGGCCAGAGCTGGGGCCAGCGTGGCGATCGCGTCTGGGTCGCCAACGGCTGCCGCGCCAGGTTCGAGGTCACCCGCACCGGCGGTGGCGGTGGCGGTGGTGGCGAACGTGGTGGACTGCAACTCGGACGGCAACCGCTACCGTGAATGCTCGATCGGTCCGGGATACTTCGGCCGGCTGTTGCGCGACAACAGCAACGGCCGCTGCCGCGAGAACTCCACCTGGGGTACGCGCAACGGCGTGATCTGGGTGACCAACGGTTGCCGCGGGCGTTTCGAAAAGGTGCGCGGCAACGGCGGCGGGTCCGGTGGCTCGGGCCCGGCCAGGGCCGAGCGGGCCTGCGTGGATGAAGTGCAACGCCGCGACGGGCGCGTACTGCAACAGAACGCTGCCGTGCCCATGTCCGGCGGCTATCGCATGCAGATGCGGGTGCGCATGCCGACGGGCGACACGCGCTCGGTGAGCTGCACCTACTCGACGCAGAGCCGGCAGGTGCGCCTCGAGGTGCTGTCCGGCACCTGAGCCTCGTCAGCGGCGGCAGAGTTCCAGCAGTCGGGGCCACGCGGCCTGGCTGGCGCGCTCGGTGTCGGGAGACAGCCCCGCGCCGAGCTCGAAGCTGTGCGCGCGGACGCCGAACAGCAGCGCCGGCGGTGGGTTGGCGCCCGTGACACGCCGGTACGTCTCGAGCACCTGTGCGGGCGCGAGCGAATGGCTCGTGTGCGCGAAGCCGGCATCCGCGACGACGGGACGCTCGACGAAGGGCGCCTCGGCATCGACGCAGGCGTCGACGAAGATCACGCGCTCGCGACGTTCGAGGTCGAGCGCGTGTTCGACCTGCAACTGGAAATCGACCAGCACCTCGACACCCGGCAGGTCCGCCGCCATGAGTCGCTCGGCCAGCAACGGCCCCACCGCGTCGTCCCCGCGGCTCAGGTTGCCGACGGCAAACACGAGCGTGGGCGCGACGCTCATCCGCGCACCTGGAATCTGCGACCGAGCCGTCGGCGTCGAGCAGGTGCACCGACAGCGGCATCTTGCCGACCGCGTGCGTCGCGCACGAAAGACAGGGATCGAACGCACGCACGGCGACTTCGATGTGATTGAGCAGGCCCTCGGTCAGCGTGCGCCCGTCGAGGTACTTGCGCGCCACCTCGCGGATCGCCACGTTCATCGCCTGGTTGTTGTGCGTCGTCGACACGATCAGGTTCGCGCGCACGACCTGGTCGTTCTCGTCCACGCGGTAGTGGTGAATCAGCGTGCCGCGCGGCGCCTCGATGACGCCCACGCCGCGCGCCTGCCGCTTGCCGCCGTCATGAGATCGGTCCCAGGAGATCGCCGTCGTGCAGCAGGTCCTTGATCGCCTCGGCCGCGTGCAGCATCTCGATCATGCGCGCCCAGTGAAAACCGAGCGTGGACATCGCGGCGCGCCCGTCGTCAAACGCCATGAACTCGCGCCGTTCACGGTCCGCGAGCGGCGTGGGAATGAAATCGCAGCGCGTGACGCGGGTCAGCGGACCGACCCGGTACCAGCCGTTCTCGCGCCGAGCGCGGTGAAGTACGGGAACTTCATGTACGACCAGGCCTTCACTTCCTCGGAGATGCGCTCCCAGTAGTGGGAGTAGTCCGCGTGGTCGAAGATCGTCCCGCCGTCCACGCCTCGCGCGCGCAGGCCGCCGTGATAGAGGTCCATCGCGCCGTCGGCACGCACGAGACTCAGCGTCCGCGCCTCGAACGTGGCGAAGCTGCGGTAGGTCGCGAGGTCCTGCTCGAACAGTTGGCGCACGATCCGCACCGCGTCGCGGCTCCAGGCGATCATCTGGTAGATGTCTGCCTGCAGTTCGTCGCGCTCGGCGGCCGAGGTTCTTGTTCACGCCGCCGGGCACCGAGCCCGTGCCGTGGATGCGCTTGCCTGCCGTGTGACGGATGACTTCCTGGCCGTACCTGCGCAACAGCACGCCCTGCCGGGCGATCTCGGGAAGGCCGCCGCGACCCCGACGATGTTGCGGCGCGCGACGTCGGAGTCGAAGCCGAACAGCAGGTCGGGCGACGACAGATGGAAGAAATGCAGCGCGTGCGACTGCAGGATCTGCCCGTAGTGCATCAGCCGGCGCATCTTCTCCGCCGTCGGCGTGACGCGTCGCGCCGAGCACCTGGTCGAGCGCCTTGCACGCCGCCAGGTGGTGGCTCACCGGGCAGATGCCGCACAGGCGCTGCACCATCACCGGCACTTCCCAGTACGGCCGGCCCTGGATGAATTTCTCGAAGGCGCGGAACTCGACGATGTGCAGCCGCGCCTGCTGGACGTGGCCGTGCTCGTCCAGCAGCAGCGTGACCTTGCCGTGGCCCTCGACGCGCGACAGCGGTTCGATCACCACGCGGCGCAGCTTCTCGGGATGGGCGGCGTTTTCCAGCGAGGGTTGGTTCATGGCGGCGCTCAGTCGTAGTGGATCAGGACGGGCCGAGTTTCGGCGTGCGGCCGTCGATCAGGTCGGTGAGGACTTTCCAGATCGCGTCGGCCGACGGCGGGCAGCCCGGGATGAAGTAATCGACCTTCACCACTTCGTGCAGCGGGTGCACCTTGTCGAGCGGCAGCGGCAACTCGGGATCGTTCGGGATCATGCCGTGGGCCGACGCCCGGATCGGTCAGGTAGATCTCCTGCAGGCACTGGCCGAGGTCGAGGTGGTTGCGCTGCGCCGGCAGGCCGCCGTTCAGCGCGCAGGCGCCCACCGCCATCAGGATCTTGCAGTTGGCGCGGAACTCGCGCAGCACGTGCACGTTCTCGGCGTTGCAGATGCCGCCCTCGATGAAGCCGATGTCGCACGGCCCGCACCGCTTGATGTCGGTGAACGGCGAGCGATCGAACTCGACGCGCTCGAGCAGCAGGAACAGCCGCTCGTCGATGTCGAGCAGCGACATGTGGCAACCGAAGCAGCCGGCGAGCGACGTCGTCGCGACCTTCAGCTTGCGGCGGGTGACGTCGGTCATGGCGCGCTCCCCGGCCGCGCGGCGCGTACTCGGCGGCGCTGCGCTGATCGGCGACTCGTCGAAGCGGCGCTCGCCGATCGGCACGGCGAAGCCGACGCGCTTGCGCAGGATCACGCCCACCGGGCAGACGTCCATCGCCTTGTCGGTCACCCTCACGTCGCTGTCGCGCAGCCGGCCGGACACCGAGTTCACGACCAGGTGCTTGCCCATGCCGCGGCCTGCGAGCGCGAACACGTGCTTGCCGTCGACTTCGGCCGAGGCGCGCACGCACAGCTCGCAGAGGATGCAGCGGTTGAAGTCGAGCAGGATCTCGGGGTGCGATGCATCCACGGGACGGTCGGGATAGAAGTGGTCGAATCGCGGCGACGTCATGCCGAGATCGTAGCGCGATGGCCTGCAGCTTGCAGTTGCCGCTCTTCTCGCACGACGGGCAGAAATGATTGCCCTCCACGAACAGCAGCTGCACCAGCATCCGTCGCTCGTCGTTCAGCTCTTCCGTCTCGCTCTAGACCTCCATGCCGGCGCGCGCCGGCGTCGTGCACGAGGTCGCGGAGTGGCCGTTGAGCTTGACGGTGCACAGCTTGCAACTGCCGTGCGGCCGGAACTCCGGGTGATAGCACAGGTGCGGGATGTGCCTGCCCGCGGCGAGCGCCGCCTGCAGGATCGTCTGTCCGGGCTCGAACGGCACCTCGTCGCCGTCGAGCTTGAACGTGGGCCGTTCGTTCACGCGTGGTCTCCGAGGTGTGCGCCGGGATCGTCGCGGCCGGTCATCTGCCGGGCGCGGGCCAGCGCGCCGTCGAGGTCGAAGGCCGGTTCGACGCCATGCGCGAGCAGGCGTCGCTCGTAGGCCGGCCGGAAGCGCTGCAGCGTGTGCGCGATGGGTCGCCCGGCCGACTCGCCCAGGCCGCAGTGGCTGGCGCTGTGCAGCAGGCGCTGCACTTCTTGCCATCGCCTGCAGGTCGTGCTCCGAGCCCTTGCCCTCGCTGATGCGGTCCATGATGCGCGCGAGCAGCGACGTGCCGACGCGGCACGGCGTGCAGAAGCCGCAGCTCTCGCCCGCGAAGAACTGCGCGAAGTGGCGCGCGACCTCGAACATGTCGCGGCCTTCGTCGAAGACGATGAAGGCGCCGCCCGCTCGAGGTCCTCGAAGGCGATGCGGCGATCGAACTCGTCCTGGTCGAGGCAGATGCCCGACGGGCCGCCGCACTGCACGGCGATCGTGCGCTGCGCGCCGCAGTCGGCCAGCACCTGCGCGCACGCGTCACGCCGAACGGGTACTCGTACACGCCCGGCCGCTCGCAGTCGCCGGACACCGAGAGCAGCTTGGTGCCGGACGACTTCGCGCGTGCCGAGCGGCGGAACCAGTCGGCGCCGTGGAGCACGATCAACGCAGCAGCGCAGTACGTCTCGACGTTGTTCACGATCGTCGGCAGGCCGAGGTAGCCCTTCTCCGCCAGGCGCGGCGGACGATTGCGCGGAATGCCGCGCTTGCCTTCGAGCGACTCGACCAGCGCGGAGGCTTCGCCGCAAACGTACGAGCCCGCGCCGACGTGGATCTCGATGTCGAAGTCGAAACCCGCCCGGCCGCCAGATCGACGTTGCCCGAGCAGGCCCTGCTGCGCGGCGGCGCGCCAGCACGCCTCGCAGCGACTCGAGCAGGTAGCGATACTCGCCGCGCAGGTAGATGAACCCGAGCTGGCGCCGATGCCGAGCGCCGCGACCGTCATGCCTTCGCAGACCAGGTCGGCATGCGAGGTCAGCAGCTCGCGATCCTTGAACGTGCCCGGCTCGCCTTCGTCCGCGTTGCAGACGACGACGCGTGGCTGGGCCGCCATCTTGCGGCAGCTTTCCCACTTGACGCCGGTGGTGAAACCCGCGCCGCCGCGGCCGAGCAGGTTGGCGCGCTTGATCTCCTCGAGCACCGGTCTGCGCGACGTTGCCGCCGGCATCGGCGCGGCGCGAACGCCGCGCGCAGCGCGTCGCCGGGCTGCAGCGGGTCGCCGAGCAGCGGCCCGCGCGGCGCACGTTGACGTGCACGGTGAAGAACTCGGCGGGCCACTCGTCGAGCGGCGGACGCGCCAGGATCAAGTCGCAGAGGTGTCGATACGTTGCGCGTCGAGACGCGGGATGGGCCGACCATTGACCAGCAGCGAGGGCCCCTGGTCGGACATCCCAGGAACGACGCGTGGCCGACGCTGACGAGGCCGTCCTGCGAGACCTTGCCGGGTTCCGCCCAGAGCCGGTAGCACATCGCGCTGCAGGAGCTCGGCTGCCCGGCATGCGGTCCGTCACGTCGTCCGAAAACAGCACGCGATACACGCCGGTCGGCTCCACCGACAGGAAGTCATAGAAGCCGCGACGCCACGCACCTGCGACAACGGCATGCCCAGTCGCGCGCGACGCGTTCGAGCGCCGGACCGGGCAGGTAGTTGCACTCCTCCTGGACCTCGCGCAGCACCTGCACGAGCGCGTGGGATGTGCCCCAAGCGCGATGAGCGGCGTCGACGACTCGAGATGCCGGCGTGTCTGGCTGGCGACGATGTGCGATCTCCGTGGTGGATTGCTGCCAAGACCCGACAGGCTGCCTGTGCGGCGCCAGGTGTCCATCGCGGAAAACCCGACCTTGATCGCGTCAATACGATACGTGTCCGTTACGCCTCAGTGTCCGCCCTGCACGAACACGCCTGCCGCGCGCAATGCCTCCGCGAGTTCTTCCTCGATGCGCACCGCTTCGGTGCGCGCGATGCGCTGCAGATGCAGCGTCGGGCCCGTGATCACTTCGACTCCGCGCCGCAGCACGCTGCCCGCCGCACGAATGCCGGCCTTGTGCTGCTCGAATCGCTGCGCGGGCGAGTAGCCACTCATGCCCACGTAGACGCCGTAGGGGTCCGCACGGCTGTCGCCGTAATCGAGCAGAACGAGATAAATGTTGGACCGACCGCGTTGCGCCGGAATGAATCGTGCAGTGACTTCGTATGCAAGCGGCAACCAGTGCACGTGACGCATTGGCAGCCAGTCGGGGACGCTCGACGCCGCGACGGCCCACAGCTGCTCGAGGGCACGCTCGACGTTGCTGCCGATCTCGCCGCGCATCCAGAGCTCGTGGATGGCCTGCGCGCCCGCCAGGCCATCGCGAGCCTCGAGCGCGGAGGCGAAAGCCTCCCACAGGGACGCGGCCGCACCCCCGCTCCGGACCGGCCCGCGGGCGGCGCGCGACTTTTCCTGGCGACCTGCGCATGCGGGAATGCTACGGTTTGCGCGAGCCAATTGTCAGCGAGCGTCCGATGCGAGCCGTCTTTCTCGATTACGCCACCGTCAGCTTCAATGGCGACCTCGATCCTGCCGCATTGCGGCGCGCCATGCCTGGCCTGGAGCTGCGCGACAACACGCCGCAGGCCGCCGTGCCCGAGGCCATCGCCGGCGCAGCCGTCGTCGCGCTGAACAAGCTGCGCATCACGCGCGACACGATCGCGGCCTCACCGGCCTCAAGCTCATCGTGCTCGCGGCGACGGGCACCAACAACGTCGACCTCGAGGCCGCCCGCGAGCGCGGCATCGGCGTCTGCAACCTGCGCGACTACTGCACGGCCTCCGTGGTGCAGCACGTGCTCGGCACGATGCTGCTGCTGACGCAGCGCCTGCGCGAATACGACGCGCTGGTCCGCTCGGGCGCCTGGTCGCGTGGCGACCAGTTCTGCCTGCTCGACTACCCGATCCGCGAACTCGCCGGACGCCGGCTCGGCATCGTGGGTCACGGCGCGCTCGGCAAGGGCGTGGCGCGCGCGGCCAGTCTCGCGCTCGGCATGGAAGTGTGGGTCGCCAACCGTCCGGGCGGCGAGCCGCACCCGGGCCGGCACGACCTCGCGGACCTGTTGCCGCAAGTCGACGTGCTGAGCCTGCACTGTCCGCTGACGCCACGAACGCAGGGCTTGATCGGCGTTCCTGAGCTCGCACGCATGCAGCCCGACGCGCTGCTGATCAACACCGCACGGGGCGCACTCGTCGACTCGCAGGCCCTGGCGGACGCACTGCGCGCCGGCAGGCTCGGCGGCGCGGCGATCGACGTGCTGCCGCAGGAACCGCCCCTGGACGGCAATCCCCTCCTGGCCGGCGACATTCCGAACCTGATCGTGACGCCGCACATCGCGTGGGCGGCGCGCGAGGCACGCCAGCGCTGCCTGGACGAGATGGCGGCGAACGTCGAGGATTTCGTGCGGGGCGGCCACCGCGGCCGCGTCGTCTGACAGCAGGCTAGCCGCGGGCGAGCGCCTGCGCAGCCCAGCGGACGACGGGTTTGACGCGCGGCGAGACGAGTTCGAGCGCTTCGTCGAAGTCGACCCAGCGGTATTCGCTGTGCTCGGCGCGGCCGATCAGCGGATTGATCGGCAGGCTCACGTCGGACTGCCGGGTCTCCGCGAGGTAATACCGGGCGACCTTGCCGCCGCTGTACGGCCCCGTCTGCGTGGAATTCGAGCCCCAGGCGAAGTCGAGATCCTCGATCGTGGATTCCTCGCGCACTTCGCGGATGGCGGCGGCCAGCGGCTCCTCGCCTTCCTCGACCATCCCTTTCGGGAAGTCCCAGTGATTGAAGGCGCGCAGCAACAGGTACAGCCAGTCGTCGCCTTCACGGCGGACGACCACGACACCGGCTGAGAGCCTCGTGGATCGGGGACCCATCGCGTAAGTATAGGCGATTCATCGGCCTGATTGCTTTGCGCCGGCCGATAGGCTGCGGCTATTATTTCCCCATGAACCTGCGCGACCTCCGGTACCTCGTGGCGCTGGCCGACGAACGCCACTTCGGCAAGGCCGCGGAACGCTGCTTCGTCAGCCAGCCGACCCTTTCCGCGCAGATCCGCAAGCTCGAGGACTACCTCGGCGTACCGCTGGTCGAACGGCAGCCCAAGCGGGTCGCCCTGACCGCGACCGGCGCGAAGATCGTGCAGCGGGCGCGCCTGCTGCTGCAGGAAGCCGACGCCATCGTGGAACTGGCGAAGACCGACCGCGATCCGCTGGCCGGTCCGCTCAAGCTCGCGCTGATCCCGACCGTCGGTCCGTACCTGCTGCCGCACGTGGTGGGCCGACTGCGGCGCGAGCTGCCGCGGCTCAAGCTCATGCTGTACGAGTACCAGACCGAGCACATGCTCGAGCGCCTGCGCGCCGGCGAGATCGACGTCGGCATCCTCGCGCTGCCCGTGGTGATGGACGGGCTCGAATCGGCACCGCTGTACGACGAGCCGTTCGTGCTGGCCATGCCCGCCGCGCATCCGCTCGCCGACCGCGACCGCGTCAAGGTGGACGACCTGCGCGGCGAGACGCTGCTGCTGCTCGAAGACGGCCACTGCCTGCGCGACCAGGCGCTCGAAGTCTGCAGCCGGATCCGGGTGAGCGAAGAGCAGGACTACCGCGCGACGAGCCTCGAGACGTTGCGCCAGATGGTCGCGGCCGGGCACGGCATCACCCTGCTGCCGGAACTGGCCGCCGAAACGTCTGTGGGCACGGCGCGCGGGTTGCGCGTGAAGCCGTTCGTGAAGCCCGCGCCGGGCCGCACGATCGGCGCGGTCTGGCGCAAATCGACGACCCGCACGGCTGCCATCGATGGCATCGTCGCGACGATCCGCGCGCGATGAAGGACGGCACGAAGAAATGAAGCACCGTATGGCCGCCGCGGCGCTTGCCCTGTTGATTGCGAACTCGCCGCGCCGGCCGGGCAGCAGACCCTGCACCGCAGCCCGTTACCGTGAGCGCTGCGTGGGCGCGCGCGACCCCGCCCGGCATGACCGTGGCCGCCGTCTACCTCACCCTGGCCGGCGGATCGCAAGCCGACCGGCTCGTCGGCGCCGACACGCCGCGCGCCGGGATGACGCAGATTCACGTCGTGTCGGAAGCGGAAGGCATGGCGCGCATGCGTCCGACCGACGGTGTCGACGTCCCTGCGCACAAGCCGGTCGTGCTCGCGCCGCAGGGCACGCACATCATGCTGATGGACCTGCCGCGGCCGCTCGTCGCAGGTGAGCGCTTTCCGCTGACGCTGCAATTCGAGCAAGCGGGCAACATCGGCGTCAGTGTCGAAGTGCGCGCGCCGGGTGCCGCTCCGCCGGCTGCGCACTGACGCCGGCGCGAACGCGACAGGGACGTCGTCGTTGACTGGCCCCACCCTGGCGCTGCCCGTGCATCGACTCCACGACGAGGAGGTCGAGCGCCTGCTCGCGACGGGCGAACGTCGCGCGGAACTCACCGCACTCTTCGGCGACAAGGGCTACCGCGAGCTGAGCGCGCTGGCGCGCCGCGCCGCCGCGCGGCGCGGACCGCCCGGTCCCCGCGTGTACGTGCTGCCGGGCTTGATGGGATCGCGCATCGGGTCGCGCGGACTGCTGCTCGATGACGTGCTGTGGGTCGACCTGATCGAAATCGCAGCGGGCCATCTGACTCGCCTGGCCCTGCCGGCCGGCTCGCGACTGGTCGCGCTCGGCGCGATGCTGCTCAACACTTTGAAGCTGAAGCTGTCGCTGCGGATCGCCGGATTCGATGCGCAGCTGCATCCCTACGACTGGCGGGCGAGCGTGAGCGAACTCGCGGACGCGCTCAACCGGCGCATTGCGGCCGCCGCCGATGGCTCGCCGGTCATGCTGGTCGGCCACAGCATGGGAGGTCTTGTCGCACGGCTCGCACTCGGCCGCCAGCGCACCGAACGCATCCTGCGCGTCGTCCAGCTGGGCGCGCCGAACCATGGTTCATACGCGCCGGTGCTCGCGCTGCGCGGCGTCTATCCGACGGTGCGCAAGCTGGCGGCCATCGACCGGCGCCACA
Source organism: uncultured Gammaproteobacteria bacterium (assembly GCA_963754535.1). Classification (GTDB taxonomy): domain Bacteria; phylum Pseudomonadota; class Gammaproteobacteria; order Steroidobacterales; family Steroidobacteraceae; genus RPQJ01. The sequence goes on along the minus strand of CAVWGG010000016.1, from coordinate 7,456 downwards.
CGGCAGAGGACCTGGCGCGGATCGTGTTTCGAACACTGCCGGCCCTGCACGAACTGCTGCCCGATCCCGCCATCGCCGGTGGCAACGACCTTTTCGACGTGAACTCGTGGCCGAACGACGCACTGCGACCCGACCCCCTGCGCTTGCAGGCCGCACGGATGGAGCGCGAACGCTGGCCGGCCGCGGACGATCGCTGCCTCGTCATCGCGGGCGTGCGGCAGGAGACGGTCACCTCGCTGGTTGCGACCGGTGACGAGTTTGATTTCGGCCTGACGCCGCAGGGCGACGGCACCGTGCCGCTCGCACTCGCCGTGCGCCCGGGCGAGCGCGCCTGGTACGTCGGCGAGAAGCACGGCGGCCTGCCCAACAATGGCCGCGTCATTGCAGGCGTGGTGGACCTGTTGCGCACCGGCGAGACGAAGCGACTGTCAGCGTCGGCCTCGCGCGCCCGCAGCCGCGTGGTGCGCCAGGTGAGCGAAACGATCTTGCGTCGCGTGGCCCCGCACAAGGTGAAATGGCAACACCTTTCGCCCGACGCACGCAGGCGGTTACTGGAGCCGGTCGTCTCCCCGGAGTTCCACGGCGCGGTGGAGCCCGCCGCGCTCGAGCGAGCGTTCGATGCACAACGAGCCGCGACGAAGGCGGCCCCGACGCGCCCCAGGCGCACCGTCGAAGTCCGGCTCGTCCGTGGCAGCATCACGGACGCCAGCGCCCGGGCCCTGGTGCTCGGCGTGTTTCGCAACGTCGACCCTTCAGGCCCAGCCGCCGCGATCGACGTCGCCCTCGACGGCGCCATCCGTGAGTCTCACCCTGCGGCGCATGTTTGCCGCGCAACTGGGCCAGGTCTTCGTGCTGCCGGTCGCAGGCAGGCCGCTGCTGGCGGAGTTCGTGCTGTTCGCGGGCCTCGGTGATTTCGACGACCTGGGCGCCGACGCGGTCGCCTTCGCCGCGGAAAACATCGTCCGCACGTTCGCCCGCACACAGGTCGAGGACTTTGCCACCGTGCTCTTCGGCGCGGGGTCGGGCGTGCCCGTGGCGATGGCGCTCGAGCAGCAGCTGCGCGGATTCATCGCAGGCCTGCAGCACGCAGACCCGGATCGGGTCGTGCGCCGCATCTCGATCTGCGAAATCGACGCGCGCAAGTACGCCGCGCTCGTGCGCGCGGCGCGAGACGTTGCGGCGAAAGTCCAGGACGCCGGCATTGCGCTGCTGGTGGACGAGGTCGACGGGCCTGAACTCGTGCCAGGAAAGCCGGCGCGCACGAAGCCGCCCCCGCGTGAAGCGGTTGCGCGTGATCCGGCCTATCTGCTGGTTGCAATGGCGGCCACCGGGCGCAGTGGGTACGAATGCCGTGCATCGTTGCTGACGGCCGGCGCGAAGGCAGCGGTGCTCAGCGGAGCCGTCACGGTCAGCCGCGCCGACCTGCTGCAACACATCGAGCCGCTCGAAACCGGCGCCGCAACGACGCGCGACCTTGCGCGCATCGGCACTGCGCTCGCGCGATCGTTGCTGCCGACGACGGTGCGCGAAGGCCTCGAGGCCATGCACACGCGACCGCTCGTGATCGTGCACGATCGCGAGGCATCCCGCGTGCCCTGGGAGGTACTGCGCATCGGCGCCACGCATCCAGCGCTGGGAGCCGGCCTCAGTCGTCGCTATGCGAGCGATACGCTGTCGGTTGCGCGGTGGCGGGACGATCGAACCACGGCCGATTCGCTGCGCGTCCTGCTGATCGTCGATCCGACCCGGGACCTGCCGGGCGCCGCGGCGGAGGGCGACGCGCTGAAGCAGTTGCTCGGCCGCAAGTCCGTCACGCTGGACGTGCTCGCGGGTCGCGATGCGACGCGAGCCCGCATTCTCGCGGCCCTGGGCACCGGCGCATTCGACGTGCTGCACTTTGCCGGCCACGCTTTCTTCGACGCACGCGAGCCCGACCGGGGCGGCCTGCTCTGCGACGGCAAGGAAGTGCTGCGCGGCGGCGACCTCGCAGCCCTCGGCAACCTGCCCGCGCTCGTCTTCTGCAACGCGTGCGAAGCGGCGCGCGTGCGCAAACGCGCCCGGGTGACATCCGCGCCGGCGCGGCTGTTCGGCCTGCGCCGGACCATGACGGGCATCGCGGAAGCGTTCCTGGCGGGTGGCGTGGCGAATTTCCTCGGCACGCACTGGCCCGTCGGCGACGACGCGGCGTTCGCGTTCTCACAGTCGCTCTATGAGTCGATGCTGACCGGCGAACGGCTTGGGCGTGCCGTGCTCACCGCGCGCCGGCGCCTCGAGTCGATTCCCACGGTCGACTGGGCCGATTACGTTCATTACGGCAGCCCGGAGTTTCGCCTGTCCAATCTGGCAGGCAAATCCAGCGGATAGCGGCCGCGCTGGCCGGAAATTAAGTGGCGCGGCGAAGTGGCGTGAAAAATCGCGACTTGCGTCACGGCTGCCGATTCAGGGCACCGCCGAGAATCCGCCCCACGCGATCCACAGTCCCGTCCCTGGTAATCCAAGGAACAACAAGCGGACATGGCTGAGGTCGCAGGCGTCACGAAGGAATGAGTCATTCGCCCGCGGGGGTGAGGTGACTCGGTGGCGTCAGCCGAACCTGAAACACTGTATCAACCGCGAGGACTACTCATGCGTAAGACTTATGTTGCCCCGATCGCCGCGGGCGTACTGCTGGCCGTCGCCGGCACCGCCCAGGCTGCCACCAGGACCACGACCCTTGGCGTGAGTGCCGTCGTCAATTCCAACTGCATCGTGAGTTCGCAGAACCTCGCGTTCGGCGGCTACGACGGTACAGCCGCGAAAACCGGCACGGCCGACATCACCGTGCGCTGCTCGACCAGACGCCGTACGGGGTGTCGCTGAGCACGGGCGGTGGCACGTTCGCACAGCGCCTGTTGAGCGGCACGGGCACGAACAAGCTGCAGTACAACCTGTACACGACAGCGGCGGCGACCACGATCTGGGGTGACGGCACCCTCAGCACGAGCATCGTCCCGCGGCACCGGCACGGGCATGTCGGCAGCCAGTGCGAGACGCACACCGTGTTCGGCCAGCTGCCGGACAACGTGTTCAACCAGGGCGCGCCGTCGGCAACTACACGACTCGATCACGGTCACGGTCACGTACTGAGCCGTACCCGTGCAGGCGAGCAAGTTCATATCCGCAGTGACCGGCCTGGCAGCGCTCTTCGCCCTGTCAGCGCCGGCCGTGGCGGGATCATTCTCGATCTCGCCGCTGCGCGTCGACTTCACCGAGACATCCGGCACGGCTGCCCTCACCGTCAGGAACGAGGACGCCACACCGGTCGTGATTCAAACCCAGGGAATGGCATGGTCACAGGAAGGAGGGCAGGATGCCTTGATCCCTTCCCGCGACCTCTTGATTTCGCCAGCGGTATTTACGCTGCAGCCAGGTGGCTCGCAGCTGGTCCGCGTGGCCCTGCGCCGCAGCATCGACCCGGCGCGCGAGCTTTCCTATCGCCTGATCGTCCAGGAAGTCCCGCAGGCCGCGAGCCCGGGCTTCGTCGGACTGCAGGTCGCGCTCAAGCTGAGCGTACCGATTTTCGTGGCTCCGACCGCGCCGGCCGAACCGCAGGTGACCTGGGCTGCCAACCGCGACGCCAGCGGCAAACTGTCCGTCACCGCCCGCAACGACGGCGCGGCTCATGCGCGCATCCATCATTTTGCCTTGAAGACCGCCGATGGCTCCGCGCAGGCACTCGAGCAGCCGAGTCTCAGCTACGTGCTGCCCGGAGCGGTCCGCCAGTGGTCATTCGACGACAACAACAATACCCGTCCGAATGCGAAGTCCGCGGCCAGCCCCGGGAAGGCTGGACCGTATCGGTTGGAGGGAACCACCGATCGAGGCTCGTTCGCGACGGAGTTGACGCTCACGGCGGACTGAACCCGTGCGCCTGCGCCCGTGCATCGCCGCGATCCTGCTGTTGGCTGCAGGTGCGCCCGCCATCGCCGCGCAGGGACCTGAAGCGGCGGCTGCCGAGCCATTCGCGGAAGTCATCGTCGAACTGCACGTCAACGATCAACCCGAGGCTGTCAGCCTCGTCGTCCGTCGCGACGTCGACGGCACGCTGCTGATCCGCGCGGAAGACCTCAAGGACCTGCGTCTCAGGACGCCTGCGCGCGGCGCCATGCAGGTCAACGGCGAACGCTATTACCGCCTTGGGCCCGAGATCGGCGCCATCGTCGCGTTCGACGAAGCCTCCATGTCCGCACGTGTCACCCTGCCGGCGAAATCGTTTCTGCCGACGCAACGCGTGACCTCGGCCGCCGATGCCCCGAGGGCCACTCGCACGGGTCCCGGCGCATTCCTCAACTACGACGTGTCGGCCGAGCAGTCCAACGGCGGCGGGCAGGGCGGCGGGTTCTTCGAACTCGGGCTATTCGGCAACCAGGGTGTCGTGACCAACACCATGGTCGCGCACTATGCAGACGATTCGCGCAGTGTTGCGCGCCTCGATACCACCTGGAGCCGTGACTTTCCCGAGCGGATGGCGACGCTGCGCGTCGGCGACTCGATTTCGACGCCCGGCCCATGGGGCCGCGCGGTGCGTTTCGGCGGCATCCAGTTCGGCACCAACTTCAGCACGCAGCCGATGCTCGTGACGACGCCGCTGCTCGCGGCCGAGGGCGAAGCCGTCGTGCCGTCCACCGTGGACATCTTCGTGAATGGCCGGCCGATCGCCAGCGAACAAGTGCCGCCCGGCCCGTTCTCGATCGATCGCCTGCCGGTGCTGACGGGCGCGGGACAGCTGCAGGTCGTGGTCACCGACGCGCTCGGGCGACAGCAGGTGCTGACGCAGCCGTATTACTCCGGCACCTCGCTGCTGCGTCACGACCTGGCCGAGTACTCGGTCGAACTCGGCAGCGTCCGCAAGGACTACGGTTCGCGCAGCTTCAACTACGGCGACATGATCGGCGTAGCGTCGTACCGTCGCGGCCTGACCGACACGCTGACGGCCGGAACGCGCGCGGAAGCGCAGGCGAACGGCACTTACGCCGTCGGCGCCGATGCCGCGTGGCAGGCGGGATACGCCGGCATCGTGACGACGCAGCTCGCCGCAGGCGGCGACTCCAGCGGCGCCGGATTCCTGGCTGGATTCGGCATCGAGCGCAGCGGCCAGAGTGTTCAGCGCCTTCGCGCAGACGCAGTACGCGTCCCGCTCGTTCGTCCAGTCGGGAATGGCGGAATTGCTGTTCACGCCGCGCCAGCGCACCTTCGCCGGCCTCGGCTTCAACCTCGGCCAGTACGGCAACGCGCAGCTCGCCTATGGCCTGCAAAGCTACTACGACGCCGACACGGCGGAGACCATCGGCGTCAACTACTCGGTGGCGCTCGGCAGGCTTGGCTACGTCGGGCTGTACGCATCGCAGACGCTGTCGAACGGTGGCGAGACGAACCTGCTGCTGACATGGTCGATGTCGCTCGGCGACCGCCGCACGCTGAGCGCGTCCCTGCAGCAGTCGTCCGTTGCTGCCGGGCTCGGTGGCGGCTTCGAAGCGCGACGTCACGCTGCAGCGCGACCTGCCCGCCGGTTCGGGCCTCGGTTACCGCATGTCCTGTCGAGCGCCGACCGGCAGGACGCCTATCTTGCCTACCAGGGCCGCGCGGGCACCGCCTCGGTCGATTACGCGAACCGCGACGGCCAGTCGGGCGTGCGAATCGGCGCAACCGGCGCACTGGCTTTCACCGGCGCGGGCGTGATGCCAGCCCGGCAACTCAACCAGAGCTTCGCGGTCGTGCAGGTCGCCGACTACGAAGGACTCACGGTGTTCGTCGACAACCAGCCGGTGGGCCGCACCGACGCGCAGGGTCGCGTGCTGGTCGAAGCGCTGCGTCCGTACCAGAACAACGCGATCAGCCTGGACCCGACGCAGGTGCCGATGGACGGCAGCCTCGCGCAATCCGAGATCGCCGTGACGCCGGCCTATCGCAGCGGAGCCCTCGTGCGCTTTCCGGTCGAGCGCGCCCTGGCTGCGACGATTCGCGCGGTGCAGGCAGACGGCACGCCGGTCCCGGCTGGCGCGACGGCTCACGTCGGTGACGCGAGTTTCCCCGTTGCGCTCGACGGCCTGCTCTACGTGGAAGGCCTGCGCGAAGCGACCAGGATTCACATCGACTGGAACGGCGGCCAGTGCACGCTCGAAGCACGGCGGCCGGCAGGCAGCGAGCCCATCCCCGATCTCGGTGACCTGCGATGCAAATAGCACGCGCGCACCGCAACGGGTGTCGCTCGAAGGCAGGCGCCGTCGACGGCGGGCGTGGCTCACGGCTGCGCTTCGCCCTGTTGCTTTGCGGCACCATCCGCGAATCACGCGCGGACGCCGACTGCTCGATCACCGCTGTCAGCCTCAACTTCGGGGCCTACGACCCGGTGGCGACTGCGCCCGACGACTCCGCCGGCACGGTCACCGTCACGTGCCGCACCACCACGAAGTCGGCAACCCGGGTGAACTACACGGTGGCGATTGCAAACGGCATGTACGGGGCGACGGCCACTGCGCGCACAGATGGGTGCGGGCGCCGCCCGCCTGGGCTACAACGTGTTCACCGACCCGGCCCGCTCGCAGGTCTGGGGCACGGGAACGCGGCGGTACGGTGATCGCGTCGGGTGCTATGACGATCGGCCCGGGCAACGGCAACGGCGGTGGCACGCGGACCGTTACGCACACGGTCTACGGCCGCATCCCGCAATTGCAGGACGCGGTGCCGGGCACTTATTCGGACACGCTGCAGGTGACGCTGACGTTCTGAGTCAGCGCAGCAGCGCGGCGACCTGCACGGGCAGCGCATAGTCGCCGGGGAGCGCGCCGGCACTCAGCCACAGCCGGTAATTCAGGGTGAACTCGCGCGCCAGCGGCTGCGTGATCTCGAGGCTCGTGTCGCCCATGCGCACCGGCGCCTGCAGTCCCTGGATGTCGATGGAATCCGTGAGGCCAACCCGCGGATTCAGTTGCAGCACCACACGGTCGGGCGCGTTGGTCCTGAGCTGATAGTGGCGCGATACGTCGAGATAGCCGCGCTGCACATCCGCCGCGCTGATCGAGACGGGTGAGGCATCGACCTGGAGTTGCGCGTGGGGCAGGACCTGGACGGAGACCCGCAGGTTCGCCGAGGCCGTTTCCGCCCGCGCGGTTCCAAGGTGGAGCGCCGCGACGAGAGCGAGAAGCAGCCACCCGGACCGCATGATCACCGCCGTCCCGAGCCGGGGGACCGCTTGCGCGGCCCGGCCCGTTGTATGGGCGCCATCAGACCGCGAAATGGGTCTCGTCGCCATACGCCTTAATCGCTACTTTGGGTGATCTGGGTCACGTTTCCAAACTAAACCCCCGCCGACTGCTTGCGCAACGGGTTTGGACTATGGATGCGCTCGAACCGGTGCTGCAGCGCGGTATGTCGACCCCGCAGAAATGCGTGTTGCACCCCCTCGCAGAACCGCTAA
>CAVWGG010000015.1:0-38976 GCA_963754535.1 uncultured Gammaproteobacteria bacterium | reverse complement strand
CGGTCGTGCAGGCCCCACTGCATTGTCACCAGCGGTAACCGCCGTCACCTGGCGGCGATTCTTCGATCCGGACGAACCCGTCTTCGCGTTGGTTGCCGAGAGCGCGGGACGCCTGGTCGGCCTGACGCACTATCTCTATCACCGCAGCACCACGCGCATCGAACTCGTCTGCTACCTGCAGGACCTGTTCACGGCGCCGGACGTGCGTGGTCAGGGTGTTGGCCGTGCGCTGATTCTCGGCGTGTACGACGCGGCGCAAGCGGCGGGTATCCACGAGGTTTACTGGCAGACGCACGAGACCAACCGCGCGGGTCGCCTGCTGTACGACAAGGTGGCAACGTACGCGGGCTACATCGTCTACGAACGGGAAGTCTGAGGCGCTCGAGGAACATGCCCACCCTTGACGCTGCGCGCACTGGCACTTCCGGCGGACACTTGAGCCTGCGACACTGCAGGCAACAGTCCAAGCGAGGCCCAGCCCCACATGTTGATCCGAGCCTGCAGATCGAAGATTCACCGCGCGACGGTGACCCGGGCCGACCTCGACTACGTCGGCTCGATCACCATCGACCAGGCGCTGCTCGACGCCAGCGACCTGCAGCCCTACCAGTACGTCAACATCACGAACGTCTCGAACGGCGTGTTCTGGCAGACCTATGTGATCGCCGCCCCCAAGGGCAGCGGTCGCGTCGAGCTGAACGGGCCGCCAGCGCGGCACTTCCAGGCCGGCGACAAGATCATCGTGCTCGGCGAGGCCTGGCTCGAGCCGTCCGAGCTCAAGGACCTCGACCCGAAAATAGTCATCGTCGAAGGCGACGAGAGCGCGAAAAAGCTGACGGACCGCAACCGGAAATTCCGGCTGCTCGCCCACAGCAAAGTTAGAAATTCTCCCCGCAAGAAGTCCTGATACGCGTTCGACGGCAGGAGACCCGCATGTCGACCATGACGAGGCAGAGCGTGCATTCAGCGAGCTGCAGTTGCGGTCAACTGCAGGTCACGACGACGGGTGAGCCCGTGCGCATCTCGGTCTGCCACTGCCTCGCGTGCCAGCGACGAACGGGCAGTGCCTTTGGTGTGCAGGCCCGGTTTCCGTGCGCTGCAGTGACGATGACCGGGCGCAGCACTCGGTACGTGCGCACCGCGGATTCCGGCAAGACCGTCACCTCCACGTTCTGCCCCGATTGCGGCTCCACCGTGTATTACGAGTTGGAAATCGTGCCCGGATTCATCGGCGTCCCGGTCGGCGGCTTTGCCGACCCCGGCTTCACGCCGCCGCAGGTCTCGGTTTACGAAGAGCACCGACATCCATGGGTGGGCTTGTCCGCGGACATCGCCCCCGAATCCTGAAGGAGAACCCGATGATCGTCACGACCACTCCATCGATCGAGGGCAAGCGCATCACGCAGTACTGCGGCATCGTGAACGGCGAGGCCATCCTGGGCGCGAACCTGTTCAAGGACATTTTCGCCGGCATCCGTGACCTCGTCGGCGGACGCTCGGCCACCTACGAACGTGAACTGCAGCGCGCCCGCGACCTCGCGCTGGCGGAAATGCAGCAGCGTGCGCAGGAGGCCGGCGGCAACGCCGTCGTCGGCGTCGACCTCGATTACGAGGTGCTGGGCACCGGCAACGGCATGCTGATGGTGTCGGCGAGCGGGACGGCAGTGCTGGTCGAGTGACAACAGTGCAGGGCTCGACCAGGAGGTAACCGTGTTGCTTGGACTTCGTACGGCTATCTACCCTGTCAAGGACCTCGACGGAGCGAAGGCGTGGTACTCGACCGTCATCGGGCACGCGCCGTATTTCGATCAGCCGTTCTACGTTGGCTTCAACGTTGGCGGGTTCGAACTGGGTCTCGTGCCGGATGGCACGCCTGGCACGGCAGGTCCGCAGCCGCTCTGGGGCGTTGCGAACGCGGCCGACGCACTGGGCCGGCTGGTTGAGCTCGGCGCCGAAGTGCTGGAGGCGGTACAGGACGTCGGCGAGGGCATCCGCGTCGCCGCGGTGCGGGATCCATTCGGCAACCGGCTGGGCATCATCGAGAATCCGCACTTCCACTCCGGCAAGCCTTAGATCGCTGCAACGCTCAGACGGATGGGGGGAGCAATCGAATGGACTGGCATCAACGCCGGATCGCGGCGCGGCGGCGCGCGGTCGGCAAGTACGACGCGGCCGAAGCCCAGGCGTACGGCAAGCTGCAGGGACTCGGCTGGCTCACGGCCGACGAAGAGCACGCGTACCTCGCCGACCTGAGGCCGGTCCTGCAACTCGCGCCCGGCGCCAGCGTTCTCGACGTGGGTGCCGGTACCGGAGTGATGTGCTCGATGCTGCGGCGGTTGCCGGGCATCGAACTCACGGCGCTCGAGCCCTCCGCGGCGATGCTCGCCATTCTGCAGGCAAAACCCGAGCTCGCAAACGTGAGAGCGATCAATGGGTTCTGCGATGAACCTCAGGACCATGATCGATTCGAGGCGGCGCAGTTCGACGTCATCGTGTCGCGGCAGGTCGTCAATGGACTCTTCGATCCGCTGCTCGCGTTCCATCACTGGCATCGCTGGCTGAAGCCCGCGGGCACCGTCGTCGTCATCGACGGACTCTACGGACGTGATGGCTGGGCCGGTCGCTGGGAGGAAGAAGTCGATGCGTTGCCGCTCTCGGCATCGCAGTCGATGGCATCGACGCCCTACCTGCTCGAAGCGTGCGGCTTCCACATCGAAGTTGCCGAGCGCATGGCGAACGTGAACGCGTTGCCGACGACGCGCACGCCACGCTACGTCGTCGTCGCTCGCAAGACGACTCGCTGAGTACGTTTGAGGCGGCGATTCGTCGTCGCCGTGACCGATCGAGCGCACCCGCTGTTCGATTCTTGCCTCAAGAGCGTTCCTGCCGCGTTGTGACGCGCGCAGCGTGCAACCCGCAGCGTGCGCCTGCATGCATCGCAGGAACGCTCTACGTCGCTGAGAATTCGTTTTAAGCGAAGAGGAGGGCGTCGACGATCTCGATCCAGTGCCGTACCGGCACCGGACTTGCCTGACGCAGGTGCTCGAGGCAACCGATGTTGGCGGTCGCGATCGCCGTCGGTTGGTCGCCGAGCAGCGAGTCGAGCTTGCGCGTGCGCAGCTCGCGCGAGAGTTCCGGTTGCAGGATCGAGTACGTGCCTGCCGAACCGCAGCACAGGGTCGGGTCGCGCGTCGCCACGAGTTCGCAGCCGGCGGCACGCAACAGTGCTTCGACCTTGCCCGTCGTCGACGATCGCTGCCCATGCTGTAGCGAGCAGGGCGCCTGCCAGGCGACGCGGACAGTCTCTCGCTTCTTCGTGTCGGTGGCGACCGCGACTGCGAGCGCCGCCGGATCGATGACTTCGCAGAGGTCGCGTGTCGCGGCGCCTACCCGCGCACCCGCCGCCGAGGTTGCCGCGTCTGCGTGTCGGAGCACGTGTCCGTAGTCCTTCGCGAACGTGCCGCAGCCGCTCGCCGTGCTGACGATCGCCTCACAACCTCCGTCCAGCAGGCGCTCGCTCGCCGCGACGTTGCGACGAACCTGGCTCAGCGCCGCAGCGGCTCGCCCGAGGTGGTGCTCCATCGCGCCGCAGCAGCCGACATCGCGCGCGGCGACCAGCGAGATACCCAGATGGTCGAGCACCCGGGCGGCTGCGGCGTTGATCTGCGGCGCGAGTCCGGGTTGCACGCAGCCTTCGAGCACCGCCACGCGGCGGGGATGCCGCGCCGTGGGCCAGGCGAGGGCATCGCGTGTCGCGGATCGGCCGTCGTTCTTCGCCGGCACCATCGCCTTGAGTGCGCCGGGCAGCACCGGGCGCATCGCCTGGCCGATCCGCACCAGCGGCGTGAACAGTTCGCGCCGGGTGGCGACCGTGGCGAGCGCAAAACGGACAAACCGCGTGCCCAGGTCACGCGACGACGGTGGCTGGCCCTCGATCAATTCGCGGCCAAGGTCGGCCAGCCTGCCGTACTGCACGCCCGACGGGCAGGCGGTCTCGCAGGCGCGGCAGGTCAGGCAGCGATCGAGGTGCGTGCGAGCGGTCTCGGTCGCGCCGCCGTGCTCGAGCATCTCCTTGACCAGGTAGATGCGGCCACGCGGGCTGTCGAGTTCGCTGCCGGTGACGCGGTACGTCGGGCAGGCCGGCAGACAGAACCCGCAGTGCACGCAGCTGCGCAGGAGGTCGCGTGCTTCCTGTGCGAGCGGCAAATCGGCGAGCGAGTCGGCGGGTTTTGAATGCATCGTCGCCGTCTCAGAGGTCCGTGTACATCCGGCCCGGGTTCAGGATACCGGCCGGATCGAACACGCGCTTCACGGCGCGATGCAGGTCGAGCATCGGTGACGGCAACGGCGCGAAGACCTCGCCGGTCGTGCCATCGTCCGCGTCGTCGCGACGGAACAGCGTCGCATGGCCGCCCGCCGTGCGGGTGATCAGGTCGATCGTCTGGCGATCGAGGCCGCCGAGCCAGGCCTGCGCACCGTTCCATTCGAACGCGACCCGATCGGCCCGGATCAGGGCGGCGTCCGCCGTCGTCGCCGGCAGCGAAAGGCGCCAAAGCGGGCGTGCCGAGGCGAAGTACGGATGGGTCTGTTCGCGCACGCTGTGCCAGAGCGCGGCCGCTGCCTGCGCGTCCATCAATTCACCGTCAACCAACGGCGTGACTTCATCCAGCGCGGGCGGCGAGCCTTCCAGGCGCACGTGCAGGACGCCAGCGCTCCAGAAACTGCCGGTGACCGGGATGCCGCGTTGCACGACTGCGCCGAGCAGGCCGATGGCGCTTTGCGCGTCGATGCGCCGCAGCAGTGTCCGGGTGCCGCGGGCGACCGGCAGCACCTTGAGTGACACCTCGAGCAGCACGCCGAGGATGCCGAGCGACCCGGCTAGCAGGCGGGAGACGTCGTAGCCGGCGACGTTCTTCATGACTTCGCCGCCGAACTTGAGGACACGGCCGTCGCCGGTCAGCAGTCGGGCGCCGAGGACGTAATCGCGCACCGGGCCGCGGGCGATCCGCGCGGGACCCGCGAGTCCAGCAGCAACCGTGCCGCCCAGCGTGGCCGTCGGCCCGAAGGACGGCGGCTCGAAGGGCAACTGCTGTCCGTGCCGGGCCAGCAGCGCCTCGATGTCGGCAAGCCGCGTGCCACCGCGCGCGGTGATCACGAGTTCGGCCGGGTCGTAACGCAGGACGCCGTGATGACTGGCCAGTGCGAGCGTGTCGCCCGCGACCGGTCGTCCGTAGAAACACTTGGTGCCGCCGCCGACGATCCGCAGCGGCGTCCTCGACGAAGATGCCGCGCGCACGCGCTCGACCAACGCCTCGGTGATGTCCTGCCCGTGGGGCGTTTCGATCAACGCCATGCCGTCAGAACCTTGGCAAGTGCGAGTGCGGCAGCTGGCCGCCATGCACGCGCAGTGCGCCATAGTCGGCGCAGCGGGCGAGGGTGGGCACGGCCTTGCCGGGGTTGAGCAGGCCCGACGGATCGAACGCGAGCTTCAATGCGTGGAAGGCTTCGAGTTCAGCGGAACCGAACTGGGAGCACATCGGCCCGAGCTTCTCGACGCCGACGCCGTGTTCCCCGGTCACGGTGCCGCCCGCGGCGACGCAGGCTTCGAGGATGTCGGCGCCGAAGCGTTCGGCTCGTTCCAGTTCGCCACCCTTGCCGGCGTCGAACAGGATCAGCGGGTGCAGGTTGCCGTCGCCCGCGTGAAAGACGTTGGCCACGTCGAGCCGATAGGTCTGCGACAGCGTCGCGATCTGCGCCAGCACGTCGGCCAGGTGCCGGCGAGGGATGGTGCCGTCCATGCAGTAGTAATCCGGAGCGAGCCGGCCCACCGCGGGGAAGGCCGATTTGCGTCCCGACCACATGCGCCGTCGCTCTTCGGCGTCACCGGCGATGCGCACGCTCGTCGCCCCGGCGGCTTCGAGCACGGCACGGGCGCGGCCGAGTTCGTCATCGACGTCGGCGGGCAGTCCGTCGACTTCGCAGAGCAACAGCGCCTGCGCGTCCAGCGGATAGCCGCAGTGGGCGAACGCTTCGGCCGCCCTGATCGCCGGTGCGTCCATCATCTCCAGGCCAGCCGGGACGATACCCGCGGCGATGACCTGGCCGACGGCATCGGCGCAGCGGCCGACGTCGTCGAAGGCGGCGAGCAGCAATTCGACACGGCGCGGAATGGGCAGCAACCGCACGGTCGCTTCGACCACGATGCCCAGCAGACCTTCCGAGCCGATCACGGCGCCCAGCAGGTTGAGGCCCGGCGCCTCACCTGTCTCGCTGCCGAGCGTGAGCAGCTCGCCTGTCATCGTGACGAGCTTCACTTCAAGGACGTTGTGAACGGTCAGCCCGTACTTGAGGCAGTGCACGCCGCCGGAATTCTCGGCTACGTTGCCGCCGACCGAGCACGCAACCTGCGAAGACGGATCGGGCGCGTAGTACATCCCGTAAGGCGCGGCCGCTTCGGACACGGCGAGGTTGGTGATGCCCGGTTGCACGCGCGCGAGGCCGCGGCGCGGATCGATTTCGAGAATTCCGTTGAGCCGCGAAAGCACGAGCAGCAGCCCGCCCGCGATCGGCAGTGCGCCCCCGGAGAGTCCGGTGCCCGAGCCGCGTGGGACTACCGGCACCCCATGCCGATGGCAGGCACGGACGACCTGCTGCACCTGCTCGACGCTCGTCGGCAGCGCGACCAGGTCGGGCTGGTGACGGTGGGCGGTAAGGGCGTCGCACTCGTAGGCGACGCAGGCTTCTGGACTGGAGAGCAGGCCCGGTCCGAGGACCGAGCCGAGTTCGCTCAGCAGTTTCGCGTCAACGACCACTGGGCCGCAGGGTCTGCACGCCGGCGTCCGTGCCGATCACGAGCACGTCTGCGCCGCGCTGTGCGAACAGGCCGTTGGTGACGACGCCAGGGATCTGGTTGATCGCGCGCTCGAGGCTGACCGGATCGACGATGTCGAGACCGCGGACGTCGAGGATGTCACAGCCGTTGTCGGTCACGATTCCCTGGCGCCAGGCCGGTTGGCCGCCGAGTCGGACCAGTTCCCGCGCGACGTAGGCGCGAGCCATCGGGATGACTTCAACCGGTAAGGGAAACTTTCCAAGGCGCTCCACCAGTTTGGCCTCGTCGACGATGCAGACGAAGGTGCGTGAGGCTGCCGCGACGATCTTTTCGCGGGTGAGGGCCGCGCCGCCGCCCTTGATCAGGTGCATGCCGCGGGTGGCCTCGTCGGCGCCGTCGACGTAGACGTCGAGGCCCTCGACCGAGTTGAGGTCGAGCACGGGAATGCCGTGACTCGCCAGGCGGCTTGAACTGGCTTCGGAGCTGGAGACGGCGCCTGCGATGCGATTCGGCATGCCCGCCAGCGCATCGATGAAGAAGTTCACGGTGGAACCGGTGCCGACGCCGATGATGGTTCCCGGCTGGATGTATTCGAGCGCGGCTGCCGCGGCTCGCTGCTTCTTCTGGTCCTGGCTCATGCTGCTTTGCCTTACCCCTCAAACAACTGTGCCCGCTTTCGCGGGCACAGTAGTCGTTTCGGATTCGGCGGCGTCTGGCTTGCGCAAGAACGCCGCCTCATCTTTAAGCGACCTTACTTCTTCTTGGCGGCCTTCTTCTTGGTGGCCTTCTTCTTGGTCGCTTTCTTTGCTTTCGCTGCCATGATCAATTCTCCATGTCGGGTTAGTCCCGGGCCGAGTATTTACAGAATTAAAAAAAGAAATGCAATAGTCACGTCACGATTTTTTTTGCAGCGCTCGCTGAGCGACGGTCGACTTCTTCGCTCTCGACGACGAGACGGGCGCTCGCAACGCGACGATGCAACGCCACTCTTCGGCAGTGAGCGGCGTCACCGAAAGACGATTGCCGCGTTTCAGGATCAGCATCTCGCGCAACGCGCCTGCTTCGTGCTCGCGTAGCTCCGGCAGCGTAATTACAGGCTCAATTCTATTTTCGAGTTGCACGTCGACGCTGAACCAGCGCGGCGCTGCACGCGTGCTCTTCGCGTCGTAGTACTCGCTCTTCGCGTCGAACTGCGAGGGATCCGGATACGCTTCACGCACGACCTTCACCACGCCCGCGACGCCCGGAACTTCGCAGCTCGAGTGATAAAAAAAAGCGCGGTCACCTTTCCGAAAATCGTCCCGAAGCATGTTCCGCGCCTGGTAGTTGCGCACGCCTTCCCACCCCGTCGTGCGGCTCGGAGCGTTCGCGAGATCGTCGATTCCGAACACGTCGGGTTCCGATTTCATCAGCCAGTACTGCATGCGACTTGGACTCTTCAGGGTGCGTGAGGAGGGAAATGGAGGATGCCGCGCTCGGTGACGACCAGGTCGAGAGCGACGTCCCAGGCGGCGGGTTCGAGTCGATCGACCTGCTGGATTGAATACGCGATGCCGATCAGCCGCGGACGGCGGAAGGGTTGCGAGCGATCGAGTCGCGGACGCAGCGCACGGTCGTAGAAGCCCGCACCCATGCCGAGGCGATGGCCCTGCGCGTCGAAGCCGACGAGCGGAACGAGGATCGTGTCGAGGTGACGGACCGGGATGCGGCCGCGCGAACCGTGCAGCGGTTCGGCGATGCCGAACATGTTCCCGCGCAGCGGCGCGTCGGGCTCGAGCGGGACCAGCACCATCGTGCCGTCGCGGCGGCTGACGATGTGCGGCACGTAAATGCGGACGCCGCGCTGCCAGGCAGGACCGAAGCAGGGGCGGAGGTCGACTTCGCCGGGCATGCCGAGGAACGCGGCGACGCGCCGACCACGCTGCCAGACGCCGAGCCGGCCCAGCGAGGCGCGGATCGCCCGGTCGTGGCTGCGGCGTTCGGCGTCAGGGATCGCGCGACGCCCCGCGCGCAGCTGCCGGCGCAGCTCGCGAAGGGTCATCGTCGAAGTGGAGGGAGAGGCGCCACCCGCCGTGCCGTCACGGACCATTGCTCTCGACAAGAGCAATATTTGGGGAGGGCCGCGGCACTTAAGGCTTCCCGCTCGAGGCGGACTTGCACAATGTTGCCGGCTGACCGTTCCCCGGGGTATTTACATTAAGGTCGAGAGGTAACCCGGCCCATGTCGAACACCGCAGGCGGCGCCAAATCGTCGAAGGTTCGGACTGTCGCGAACCCTCAGAGTTCAAGTTGCTGACCTTTCTCGAGCGCGGATTCCACGCGCTCGCGCAAAGACTTCAGGCGCGCGCCGAGGTCACCCTCGACCACCGTGCCGTGCTTGCGCACTTTGATCAGTTCATTCGCCAGGTTGAGCGCGGCGATGACCGCGATGCGGTCGAGGCCCACCACCTTCCCGGAATCACGGATCTCGCGCATCTTGCCGTCGAGGTACTCGGCGGAGTCGAGCAGGTCCGAGCGTTCTTCGGCAGGGCAGGCGACCTGGTACTCGCGATCGAGCAGGCGGACGCTGACGCGGGAAATGCGGTCTTCACTCATCAACCCTGCTCCATCGCCTTGAGGCGGCCGATCATTGCCTCGACCCGTGCGCGCACCTGCTCGTTCTTCTGCAGGAGGTTGGCGCGCTCGTTGATGAGGGTGTCCTGGCGCTGACGCAGGGCACGGTTCTCTTCCTTGAGCTGGTTGACCGTGGCCACCAGCTCCTCGAGGCGGCGTTCGATGCGTCGGAGTTCGACGTCGACGGCGGATCGGGCAGCGGGTTCGTTCATGGAATTCACTATAGTTGGCGCACCCCGGGGAATCAATTTGAACTGGCCCTGGCCTGGCCGTTGGGGGCCGATTGCGGGTGCGGATGGTACGATACGCGCAATGTCGGCACCGATTGCTTTCGACGAAGTCGCGCAGGCCCTGACCGCTGGCGGTTCCACCACCCACGCCGCCGAGGCGCATGGCTGCCTGTGCGGCGCCTTGTGCGCGCGGCGCGTCTACCTGCCCGCGGAATGGCTCGAAGAATTGCTGCCCGACGGCCCCGAGCCCGGCACGACCTCCACCCTCACCACGGCCGGCCCCCTCAAGTCGCTCTTCGACCAGAGTCGCGCCGTGCTCGAGGCGCGCGAGATGGAATTCGAGCCGCTGCTGCCCCCCGATGACGCCTCGCTCGACGAGCGCGTCGAGGCGCTCGGTGCCTGGGCGCAAGGGTTCCTGTACGGCTTCGGCGCAGCCGGCCCGTTCAAGCGGGGCACGTTGTCGACGGAGGTCACCGAGGTGCTGACCGATTTCGCCGAAGTCGCGCGTGCCGGCGCCGTCGGCGCCGAGAGCACCGAGG
This sequence comes from uncultured Gammaproteobacteria bacterium, assembly GCA_963754535.1. Taxonomy (GTDB): domain Bacteria; phylum Pseudomonadota; class Gammaproteobacteria; order Steroidobacterales; family Steroidobacteraceae; genus RPQJ01. The sequence continues at coordinate 28,762 of CAVWGG010000015.1, read as the reverse complement.
TCGAGGAAAGCGCGCTCGCCGAGCTCGTCGAATTCGTCCGCGTCGGCGTCCAGCTCATTTATGACGAGCTCACCGACCTGCGCGCCGCCCAGACCGCCTCGACGGCGCGTCACTGAACCCGAACCGTTCGTATTCCCGAAGAGAGTTCCTCCTGCCCATGACCCTGCGTAAAGACGAATACGCGCGCCGCCGCAAACAACTCATGAAGCTGATGGGCAAGGGCGCCATCGCCATCATTCCCGCGGCGCCCGAGCGCCAGCGCAACAGCGACGTCCATTACCACTACCGGCCCGACAGCGATTTCCATTACCTCACGGGCTTCAGCGAGCCCGAAGCGGTGGCGGTGCTGGTCCCCGGCCGCGAGCAGGCTGAATACATACTCTTCGTGCGCGACCGCGATCCCGCCCGCGAAACCTGGGACGGCCGTCGCGCCGGCCCCGAGGGCGCGGTGCGTGATTACGGCGCCGACGATGCCTTCCCGATCGGCGACATCGACGACATCCTCCCGGGCCTCATCGAGCGCTGCGAGCGCGTCTACTACTCGATGGGCATGAACCTCGAGTTCGACCAGCGCGTGGTCGGCTGGGTGAACAGGCTGCGGGGCCAGACCAAGCTCGGCATCCACAGCCCGCAGGAATTCGTCGCGCTCGAGCATCCGCTGCACGACATGCGGCTGTTCAAGAGCAAGGCCGAGGCGGCCGTGATGAGGCGTTCGGCGCAGATCGCGGTCGGCGCGCACATCCGGGCGATGCACAAGACGAGCCCGGGCGTCACCGAATACGAGGTGATGGCGGAACTGCTGCACGAGTTCCACCGCCACCAGGCCGACATCTCCTACCACCCGATCGTGGGTGGCGGCGCGAACGGTTGCATCCTGCATTACCACGAGAACGCCGACGCGCTGCGCGACGGTGACCTGCTGCTGATCGACGCCGGCTGCGAATACGGCCTGTACGCGTCGGACATCACGCGCACCTTCCCGGTCAACGGCCGCTTCTCGCCCGAGCAGAAGGCGATCTACGATGTCGTGCTCGAGGCCCAGGAGGCTGCGTTCGACTGCATCAAGCCGGGCAACCACTGGAACGAGCCGCACGACGCGGCAGTGCGGTCGATCACGCAGGGCCTGGTCAAGCTCGGCCTGCTCAAGGGGCGCGTGCCCGCGCTGATCAAGGAAGAGGCTTACCGCAAGTTCTTCATGCACCGGACGGGTCACTGGCTCGGCATGGACGTGCACGATGTCGGCGAATACAAGGTCGGCTCCGAATGGCGCGTCTTCGAACCGGGCATGGCGCTCACGGTCGAGCCGGGCATCTACATTCCAGCCGGCACCAAGGGTGTGCCGAAGCGCTGGTGGAACATCGGCGTGCGGATCGAGGACGATGTGCTCGTCACGACTACCGGCCACGAGTTGCTGACGGCGGGGCTGCCGCGCACCACGGCAGAGATCGAGCGCGTGATGGCGTCGGCCGCCTGAGGGGGGAATGCCGTTGAGCACGACGACTGCCGAGTACGACATTGCCATCGTCGGCGGTGGCCTCGTCGGCGCATCGCTGGCCCTGTCGCTCGCGCCGCTCGGACTGCGCATTGCCCTGGTCGAAGCCGTGCCGCCCGTGCAGGGCGAGCAACACCCCAGTTTCGACGAACGCACGACGGCGCTCGCAAACGGCACGGTCCGCACGTTCACGACGCTGGGCGTATGGGCGGGGATGGAGCGCGAAGCCGCGCCCATCCGCAAGATTCACGTGTCCGACCAGGGCCGCTTCGGCGCTGCGCGCGTCGATGCCGCGGAGCAGGGGCTCGAGGCGCTGGGCTACGTCGTGCCCAATCGCGCGATCGGCGCGGCATTGTGGGAAAGCCTGGGACGCGCCCCGGCCGTCGAAATCATCGCGCCGGCGAAGGTCACTGGCAGCGAGATCGATGGCGCGAGCCGCGTGGTGACGTACGAAGTCGCCGGCGAGTCGCATACGCTGCGTGCGCAGCTGGTTGTCGCCGCGGACGGCATCCGGTCGCTGGTGCGCGGCCAGGCCGGCATCGACGCGGACCACATCGACTACGAACAGGTCGCGATCACCGCGGTCATGACCACGCAGCGCTTCCACGACTACGTGGCGTACGAGCGCTTCACCGAAGAAGGCCCGATCGCGATCCTGCCGCTGACCGACGGCCGCTGCGGCATGGTCTGGACGCGCAAACCCGCTGAGGTGGAGCGGCTGCTCGCCTTGTCGGACGAAGACTTCCTGCGCGAGTTCCAGGCCGCGTTCGGCTTCCGGCTCGGCCGCTTCGTGCGGATCAGTCCGCGCGCGTCATACAAGCTCACGCTGTCGCGGGCGGATCGCCACATCGCGCAGCGGCTGGCCGTGGTCGGCGCGGCGGCGCAGGGTCTGCACCCGATCGCAGGCCAGGGTTTCAACCTGGGGTTGCGTGATGCGATGAGCCTGGCCGAAGTCATTGCGGACCGGCGCGTCGCCGGCACGACCGACCCGGGCGATCCGGCACTGTTGCAGGATTACGCGGATTGGCGCGAGACCGATCGTCGCCGCATCGTCGCGTTCACGGACGGCCTGGTGCGCCTGTTCTCGAGCCCGCTCGGCGTATTCAAGAGCCTGCGCAGTCTCGGCATCCTCGCCTTCGACGTGCTGCCACCCGCCAAGTCAGCGCTCGCACGGTTGAGCGTGGGTGCGGCCGAGCGCGTGCCACGGCTCGCCCGTGGCGTACCCCTCGCCGGAACCCGCTGAGCATGGCCACGCAGCGGCGCAAGTTCGATTTTGATGTCGTCATCGTCGGCAGCGGCATGGTCGGCACCTGCCTCGCCGCTCTCATGGCGCGCGAAGAGGCGCTGGCCGGCTGGAAGATCGCGCTGGTGGACCCGCTCGCACCGCGCAAGCCGGACGATCGCGCAATGGATCTCCGCGTATCGGCGCTGTCACGAGCGTCGGAACGCATCCTGACCGCGGCCCGTGCATGGGACGCCATCGCTCCGCATGCGTCGCCGTACAGCAACATGGTCGTCTGGGACGCGGCAAGCACGCCGGATCGCCCGGATGCGCTGAAGTTTTCCGCAGCCGAGACGGCTGAACCCAACCTCGGCCACATCGTCGAGAACCTGCGCGTGCAGTGGGCGCTGCACGAGTCGCCGCTGCTGCGCGGCGTGACCGAAGTGCGCAGCGCGCTCGCCGGCCTGGAATTCGATGAAGGCTCGGCTCGTGTCACGCTCGAGGATGGCCGGCGGCTCACTTGCCAGCTAGTGATCGGCGCGGACGGCAGCCAGTCGGTCGCGCGCCAGCTCGCCGGCATTGGCCGCTCGGGTTGGGCGTACGACCAGACGGCGGTGGTCGCGCACCTGCACACCGAGAAGCCGCACCGCGAGACGGCCTGGCAGCGCTTCCTGCCGGACGGTCCGCTCGCGTTCCTGCCGCTCAACGATGGCCGGGTGTCGCTCGTGTGGAGTACGACGCCGGCTGAGGCTGCGGCTTTGCAGTCAATGGACGAGGCGGAATTCAGCGAACGGGTTTCGATCGCGAGCGACCATGTGCTCGGCAAGGCGACCCTCGCGAGTGGTCGTGCCGGCTATCCGCTCGCGCTGTGGCATGCGCGCGCCTATGTGCAGCCCCGGCTCGCGTTGGTGGGCGATGCGGCCCACACGATCCATCCGCTGGCGGGGCAGGGCGTGAATCTCGGCTTCCTCGATTGTGCGAGCCTCGTGCAGGTGTTCGCTGAAGGCTCCGCCAAGGGCGAGGAACTCCACGGCCTGCGCGTGCTGCGCCGCTACGAGCGCTGGCGCCGGAGCGAGAATGCCGTCGTCATGGGGATCTGCGATACGCTCAACCGGCTCTTTACCGAGAAGAGCGTGGCGGTCGCCGGACTGCGGCGTCTGGGCATGTCGGTGGTATCGGGCCAGCCGTACCTCCGCCGCACGCTGGTCGAGCGCGCGCTTGGCGTGGGCGGCGACGCCCCGCAACTTGCACGGCGGACGGCCGCGACGAATTAACACGGGCAGGCCACCGGGCCGGCGGAGCTTCGCGATGCAGAATCAAGACTGGCCGGACACGCTCTTCACCCAGTCCCCGCCGGGCCTCGGCAATCAATTCGACGACGACCCGCTGCTGGGATCGTGGATCAAGCGCACGCTGCCCGCGCCGATCGTCGCGGAGCTGAGCGGCGAATTGCGCGAACTGGGCGCGCTCGCCGGCGGCGACCTGTACCAGCTGCAGCAGGCCGATCTCCGCAACGAGCCCGTGCTCACGCAATGGGACCCCTGGGGCAAGCGCATCGACCAAGTCGTCGTCTCGCCGCTGTGGCGCGAGGCCGAGCGCCTCGCCGCGAAGCACGGCCTGGTCGCCACCGGCTACGAACCCGCATTGGGTCGCCACGCCCGCATCGCACAGTTCCTCAAGGTCTACCTGTTCCATCCGTCGACGGATGTGTACACGTGCCCGCTCGCGATGACGGATGGCGCGGCGCGCTGCCTGCTGAATTCCGGCAACCATGAGCTGATCGATCGCGCGGTGCCGCACCTCACGTCGCGTGATCCCGCGAGGTTCTGGACCAGCGGCCAGTGGATGACCGAGACCACCGGCGGTTCCGACGTCGGCCGCTCGGAGACGCGGGCGATACCGGACGACGAGGGCGGCTGGCGGCTGTATGGCCGCAAGTGGTTCACGTCGGCCGTCACGTCGCAGATGACGCTTACGCTCGCACGCCCCGAAGGCAATCCGCCGGGCGGCAAGGGCCTCGCGATGTACTACATCGAGATCCGCGACGTCGACGGCAAGCTGAACGGCATCCGCGTCGACCGGCTCAAGGACAAGCTGGGCACGCGCAAGGTGCCGACGGCGGAGTTGCTGCTCGATGGCACGCGAGCGACGCTGGTGGGCCCGCCGTTGAACGGCACCCGCTCGATCGAGCCGATGCTCGGCGTCACGCGGATGTGGAACAGCGTCTGCGCGGTGGCGTTCATGCGTCGTGGCCTGTCCCTGGCCCGGTCCTACGCCCGCGAACGCAAGGCCTTCGGCCAGCCGCTCGAGCAGTTGCCGTTGCACGCCGACACGCTGGCCGGTCTCGAAGCCGAGACCTGGGGTGCGTTCCTGATGACCTTCCTGCTGGTCGAACTGAACGGCCGGCTCGAGCGCAACGAGATCGACGACCAGCAGCGCGCCTTGCTGCGGCTCATGACCCCGCTGACCAAGCTGATCACCGGCAAGCAGGCCGTGTCGGTCGTGACCGAGGTGATCGAGAGCTTCGGCGGCGCGGGCTATGTCGAAAACACCGGCTTGCCGCAGTTGCTGCGTGACACGCACGTGCTGCCCATCTGGGAGGGCACCACCAACGTCCTCTCGCTCGATGCACTGCTGCGCAGTGACCTGCACTCGGGACTGGCGGCACTGATGGCACGGGCATCCGGATGCCTGCGTACCGTGTCGGAGCCGCGCATGGTCGCTGCCACGCAGCAGGCGCTGGGCGCGCTCGAGCGCGTGGCGCTGGTGGTCGAGAGCGGCCAGGAACCCGAAGTCCTGCAGGCAGGCGCACGGCGGCTGGCGATGACGCTGGCGCGTGCGCTGCAGCTGACGCTGCTGTGCGAGCACGCCCAGTGGATGATCGACCATGGCGGCGACCGTCGCGGTTACGCGGCCGCGATGCGGTTCGCGCGCCAGCCTGTCGACCTGATGACGGAAGTGGATCCCGAGGCGGATCGCCTGCTGCTCGGCTGACGGTCGGCGCTGTCCGCTGCTCCTTACGTCTCCCTTGCACGCATCGGATCGCGTGCAACGAGGGTGCGGGCCTGCCGCTGCAGGATCCGGGTGTCTTTCCGCGCTCCGGGTCTACCGCGCATCGTGAATCGCGCGGAGGAACCGCACGATTCACGGCGAGCCTTGCTCGAACGGGCGCGAGGCGATGGTGCCAGCGGTTGGTCGGAAAAAAGCGGTGCCGCCTCGCGCCTGCGTTCGAGCTGCGGCGTACGACACGGAGCGCGGAAAGACACCCGGATCCTGCAGCGACGGGCTGTCACCTCAGCCCCCTCCCGTCAATGCGGCAGAGGGAGTAAAACGTGTAATCGCTGATTCGGGGGAAACAGCCGGTGATGACCGAAGCTCCTGCGAGTGAATCACAAGCCAATGCGCCCGACGCCGCGCCCGACACCACTACTGTCGACGACGCGAACGCCCTGCCGTTCGTCGCGCCTTGTCGCAAGCTCGGCACCTGGGAGCCCGTTGGCTGGCTCGGGCACGCCTGGCGAGACTTCAAGACTGCACCGCGGCAAAGCCTCACCTACGGTGCAGTTGTCGTCCTGCTGAGCTGGGCGCTCGCGTATGTCGCCATCCGCTTCGGTGGTTACTTCGAACTGCTGGCGCTGGTTTCGGGCTTCATCCTGGTCGCGCCCTTGCTCGCGGTGGGCACCTATTCCATCAGCGAGCAGATCGAACGCGGGCTCAAGCCCTCGTTGCGCCGTTGCTTCATCGAGGAACGGCGCGTGTTCGGCAACCTGATGGTCTTCGCGCTGATCCTGATGATCGTGTTCCTGGTCTGGTGGCGCGCCGCCTCGGCCGTCCACATCTTTTTCCCGGTCGACATGACCACGCCCGACTGGACCGACTACCTGCAGTTCCTGGGCATCGGCAGCGCGGTCGGGTCGATCTTTGCGGTGATCGTATTCTCGGCGGCTGCTTTCTCGCTGCCGATGCTTATGGATCGCGAAGCCGACTCGATCACGGCGGTCGTCACCAGCGTCAACGCGGTGCTGCGCAACAAGCCGGCGATGGCCGTGTGGGCGGCGATGATCGTGCTCGCCGTGGCCCCGGGCTTTGCCCTGTTGCTCATGGGGCGGGAGAAGGGCGCGGGGTTCGCGCTGGTGATGGCGCTGCTCGGCATCACGCTGCCCCTGATCGGGCATGCGACATGGCATGCCTACCGCGCCACGATCGATGCTTCGGCGTGGCCACGGAACGAACACCTCGAATGATTTCCCGGCGCCGGTTCATGACTGCGCTGACCGCCGCCTCCTTGCTGCGCCCAGTAACGAGTGCCGCGGACGCAGCAAGTGTCCGTGCGGGCGAACTGTTGATTGCGACGTACAATCTGCGTGTTGCGGTCGACGCATCGCCGAATGCCTGGCCGCAGCGCCGACCGCTGGTGCAGGCGCTACTGGATCGCTACCGTCCCGATCTCATCGGGACGCAGGAAGGCCTGTACTCGCAGATCAAGGACATTGCGGCCGACCAGCCTGCCTACGACTGGATCGGCCTCGGCCGGGACGGCGGCAGCCGCGGTGAGTTCATGGCGATCTTCTACCGCCGCGACCGCTTCGAGCCGCTGGAGTACGAGCACTTCTGGCTGAGCGACACGCCGGACGTGATCGCGTCGAGCACGTGGGGCAACGGCGTGCGGCGGATGGTCACCTGGGCGAAGTTCAGGGACCGGACCACGGGACGCGAGTTCAATTTCTGGAACACGCACCTGGATCACGAAGTCCAGTTTGCGCGGGAGAAGTCGGCGGAGCTGATCCGGCAGCGCATCGGCCTGCTTCCGCCCGGCGCGCCGTTGTTCCTCGTCGGCGACTTCAACGCCGTGGCCGGGGAAAACCGCGCCTACGGGATTCTCACCCAAGACGCAGGCCTGACGGATACCTGGTTCGCGGCGCGCGAACGCCGCAACGAGGACGCGAACTCCTTCACCGGTTTCGGTCCGCTGCTGCGCGAGGGCAAGCGCATCGACTGGATCCTGGCGCGCGGCGCGATGGACGTGCACGCGACGGAGGCCGTCACGTTCCAGCAGGGCGGGCGCTGGCCGAGCGATCACTTGCCGATCATGACGTGGGTCACGCTGCGGGATTCGTCCGGAACCTGACGAAGACTCCGATGCGACCGGGAGAAGATGGTGAGCCCGCTGAAGCAGGCCGATCCGCACATGCGCCGCTACCGATTTATACGTGTACGTGGCTCCTATAGCCCGAATGCAAGGCTCGAACGGCTGGCGTTATCTTGGCGATGAAGCGGTCTTCGCCACTCGACCGCGTGCGCCGCGCAGTGGGGTCACTAACGCGCAAGGAAGGCGCATGTCGGAACTGCAGGACTTGTTGTCTCGCTGGTGGACGGATCTGCTCGCTCCCCCGGGCGGCCCGTTCGCGTTCCGCCGGGTCCTGCAGTCGCTGATGGCGATCCTGTTGACGCCGCTGCTACTGGGTGCGACCTACAAGTGGATCGATCCGCAACCAGGTGCACTTTACCGATCGCCACCGCCGTCAGGTTGGCCTACGAAATCATCGAGACGATCCGTTCGCCACCGGCTCCCGCCACCGGTCAACCAGCAGTCGTGGCCGCCAAAGCCGTCCCAGCGTCTGCGGCAGAATCACCGCCACGCCATGTTGCCGACACGGCAAGCGCTTCCCCTGACGACACGCGCTGTGTCGACGCGCTGTTCCAGTTGCAAGTGCTGGCCGGCGATTGGAAGGTGTACAAGCCGGGGCCCGGCAACGACCGGCTGGCAGGACCCCAGGCTCCAACAGCTCACCGACTCGAGTCGGATGCGGATCGGCCTCAGTCACAACGGGCATAGCCCTCGGTCGCGCCGTATTGCGGCCGCGTCCATGCCGCGCGGATACTGTTCGCATCGGATCGTGCGGGAGGGCTGTCATGCGCAAGGCTCGCGACCGATGGGCATTGAAATTTGCGGTGATCCTGCTGCTGCCGTTGCTCCTGGGGACGACCTATAAGTGGATCGATCCGCAGGGCCAGGTGCACTTCACCGACGCGCCTCCGCCCGCGGGCACTGCCTACGAGGTGGTCGCGCCGCCCCGTTCGCCATCGGTGTCGCCATCGGCACCGTTCGCGACTCACCCAGCGCCTGCTGCCCCGGAAGCTGTCCCAGCGGCTACGGCCGAATCACCGTCACGCCACGTTGCCGACACGGCAAGTGCATCCCCTGACGATACGCGCTGTGTCGACGCGCTGTTCCAGCTGGAGGTGCTGGCCGGCGACTGGAAGGTTTACAAGCCGGGGCCCGGTAATGACCGGACCTATCTGAACGATCGCGATCGTCCGGCGGAAATCGCACGGTTGAGCAGCGAGCGCGATGCGAACTGCAGCGATGAGCCCGGGGTGCTTGCGTCGCAGAAGCGGCGTGCGAGCGAACTGTTCGAGGCGCTGAGCCCGGGCTGCAGGGAGGCGCGCGAGAAGCTGCAGAACCTGCAGCGACCGACGGCTCACAGTGCCCCGTCGGATATCGAGAAGCAGCAGTCCTACATTGCGGCACACTGCCCCGACATCAGTCGCGATGGCGTCTGGCTGGCCGACTGGATCTGGGTGCGGCATCCGTGACTGGCTCGCTGCAGATTCCTCACTTCACCAAGTCCACGAGCCAGTGCGAGACGGCGACCCACGCGTCGGTCTGGGCGATCAGCAGTCGTGCCGGTCCGGACATCGCGATGAGCAATCCACCCCAGAGCGTGACTGGGTGGATGCGTCCGAGCACCTTCCAGTCCCAGACGACGAGCGGCAACAGGAACAGCGTAGCCACCGCGAGTACTACCGGTGGTCCGAGTCCCAGCAGCAGCGCCCATCGTGCCACTGCGGGTGGCAGCAGCGCGATCGTTCCGAGCAGCATGCAGCGCTTGTGCGCCTGCGGGTCTCGGCGTCGAGCGCGAACCCCTGCGACGACAAACACAGAAAACAGCGTGATCGCGACCAGCGGCACGATCAGGAAGCGATGCGGGTCCATGCCGAAAGGAGCAACGCCACGGATCACTGCGTGCAGCGCGACGAGCACGCCGACACCCGCCATGGTGATCGCCATGGCCACACCGAGAATGCCGACCCGGCAGTGCAGGTCGATGCGCTGGGCTGCCACGAGTCGCGTCTGTGCGAACAACAGCAGCACCCAACCCGTGAACAGGAAGGCGTGCAGATGCACCAGGTGCGTGAGTCCGGGCAGCTCAGGCGTGGGCGCCGGCAGGAGCGGGCGCAGGAAGTACGTACGTGCGAAACCCAGGATGGCTACCGCAAGAATGGCGATGGCCATGCCGCCATAGAATCGGTGCTCGGCGCCGGCCGTCGCTCGCATCTCGCCCAGCACAGCCATGGTCGATCCCCCCCCCTCCTCGGCAGACCGACAGCATGACAGACACCGGCGCAAGAACCGCGGGCCGGTTCGGTCAGCCGCGGCCGTAAGTCCGCTCGACGTAGTCCTCGACCAGCTGCTGGAATTCCTCGGCGATGCGTTCGCCCTTGAGCGTCGGGCCTTTCTCGCCGTCGATGTAGACCGGCGCGACCGGACGCTCGCCCGTGCCGGGCAAGCTTATGCCTAAGTTCGCGTGCTTGCTCTCGCCCGGACCGTTCACGACGCAGCCCATCACCGCGACGGTCATCTGCTCCACGCCGGCGTAGCGCTTGCGCCATTCGGGCATGCGCTGTCGCAGGTGTGACTGGATGTCCTGCGCAAGCTGCTGGAAATACGTCGAGGTCGTGCGCCCGCAGCCTGGGCAGGCGATGACCATCGGCGTGAACGAGCGCAGGCCCATCGTCTGCAGGATTTCCTGCGCGACGATCACTTCCTGCGTGCGGTCGCCATTGGGCTCGGGTGTGAGCGAGACGCGGATCGTGTCGCCGATGCCTTCCTGCAGCAGCACGGAGATGCCCGCGGTCGAGGCGACGATGCCCTTGGAACCCATGCCGGCCTCGGTCAGGCCGAGGTGCAGCGCGTAGTCGCAACGGCGCGCGATGTTGCGATAGACGCCGATCAGGTCCTGCACGCCACTGACCTTGCACGAGATCACGATGCGGTCGTGCGGCAGGCCGATCTCTTCGGCACGAGTTGCGCTCTCGAGTGCGGAGACCACCAGCGCTTCACGCACGACGTCGTTCGCCTCGAGCGGCTGCGCCTGCTTCGAGTTCTCGTCCATCATGCGGGTGAGCAGGTCCTGGTCGAGGCTGCCCCAGTTGACCCCGATGCGCACCGGCTTGTCGTAGCGACATGCCGTCTCGATCATCTCGGTAAACTGCGGATCGCGCCTGGTTCCGCGACCGACGTTGCCCGGGTTGATGCGGTACTTCGCCAGCGCCTCGGCACACGCAGGGTTCTCGCGCAGCAGCTTGTGCCCGTTGAAGTGGAAGTCGCCCACGATCGGCACCGACACGCCGAGCTGCGCCAGTCGCTCGACGATGTGCGGCACGGCGGCCGCCGCCTCGTCGGTGTTGACGGTGACACGCACGAGTTCGGAACCCGCGATTGCGAGCGCACGGATCTGCAGCGCCGTGCCCTCGACGTCGGCCGTGTCGGTGTTGGTCATCGACTGCACGACGATCGGGTGCCCGCCGCCGACCGTCACCGGGCCGATACGGACGGGCGTGCTCTGGCGACGGGCGATGGGGCTGCTCATGGGTGCGCGGCCTTCGTGGCGGCGATCCAGCGCTGCACGTTGGCTTCGAGCACGTCGAGCGGGATCGCGCCGCTGCCCAGCACCACGTCATGGAACGCGCGGATGTCGAACCGGTCGCCCAGCTGTTTGGTCGCCTCGCCGCGCAGCTGCTTGATCTTCAGCTCGCCGATCTTGTACGCGAGCGCCTGGCCCGGGTTGCCGATGTAGCGGTCGGTCTCGTTGATGATGTCGAGCTCGGTCTTCGCGGCGTTGGCCTTGAAGTAGTCGATCGCCTGCTGCCGGGTCCAGTGCTTGTGGTGCAGGCCGGTGTCGACGACGAGACGCACGGCGCGCCACATCTCGTAAGTCAGCTGGCCGAACTTGTCGTACGGGTCCTCGTAGAAACCCATCTCCTCGCCGAGGCTCTCGCTGTAGAGCGCCCAGCCTTCGACGAACGCGGTGGCCTCGAAATCGCGGCGGAACTTCGGCAGCTCGCCGAGTTCCTGCGCCAGCGAAATCTGCAGGTGATGGCCCGGCACGGCTTCATGGATCGTCAGCACCGGGATCTCGTACTTCGGGCGCTCCTCGGGCTTGTAGAGGTTCACGTAGTAGTAACCCGCGCGCTTGCCGTCCATCGCCGGGCCCTGGTAGTAGGCCGTCGTGGTGTCCGGTGCGACCTGCTCCGCAATCGGGCGCACGCCGTAGGGCATGCGCGGCAGCTTGCCGAAGTACTGCGGCAGCAGCGGATCGACGCGCTTCGCCATGGCCTCGTAGGCCTCGAGCAGTTCCCTGGGATCCGTGTAGCGGAACTTCGGGTCCGTGCGCAGGTAGGCCAGGAACTCTTCGAAGCCGCCCTTGAAGTCCGTCTTCGCGATGACCTTCATCATCTCGCCGCGAATGCGCGCGACTTCCTTCAGGCCGATCTCGTGGATCTCGTCCGGCGTCAGGTTGGTCGTGGTGTAGAAGCGCGCGAGTTCGGCGTAGCGGGCTGCGCCGTTCGGCGTGTCCCACAGGCCCACGGTGTCGCGGGTTCGCGGCAGGTAGTCGTTGACGACGTACTGCTTCAATTTCGTGTACGAAGGCACGACCGTCTTCGTGATCGCATCACGCGCGGCAGCCTGCAGGCGCGCCTGCTCGGCGGCCGGGATGGAGTCCGGCATCTTCGCGAACGCACCGTAGAACGGGCTCTGCGTCGGGTCCGTGACGATCTGCTTGTCGAGCTGCGGCGGCACGCGCTGCAGGATGATCTTCGGCGGTACCTGTCCGCGCTGCACGCCTAGGCGCATCAATGCGATGTTCTGGTCGACGAGCTGGTCGATCGTGCCGATGCGGCCCAGCCACTGCTCGTAGTCCTTGACCGTCGTGAACACGACGACGTCCGCGATGCGGTGCATCGAGGCGAGTCCGCCGCGCTGCGAGAGTGGCATGTACTGCGAACCGTAGTCGTAGGTGTCGACGTTCGCCTGGTACTGGCGGCGGAACAGGTCGCGGTTCAGCTGGTCCTCGGCTGTCAGCTGCTGCGGGTCGATCTTGTCGAGCGCGGCGATCACCGCCTTGTCTCCTTCATAGGAGGCCTGCAGGGCGGCCGGGGAGAGGTCCGGCCACTGGTCGTCGAAGCGGTGGTCGCCAATATAGGTGGCGCCGACCGGGTTTTCGCGCAGTCCGCGCTCCCATTCGGCGTCGAAAAGCGCATGCAAGTCCTTGGCAGTGCTCGCTTTATCCTGCGCGTGGACCGGCGCGGACAAGGGCAGGGCGAGCAACAGGAGGAGGGCGGACAGGACCGGACGCATGCGGTGACCTCTCTATATAGAAGGACGCGATGTTCCGGTCCCCGCGGGGCGTTGGCAAGCCGTCGCGATCACTCCGGCTGTCTCTCGTTCGGCGGGAGAGGAGGCAACAATTTGCGGCAACTGCGTTGTGGTCCGGGTCGGGCGGGTGGGGTAAAATCGGCTGACCCATCGCAAGGTCTGTTCGAAGAGTGGCCGGAAAACGGCCCGCCGAAGGCGCAACCCGCCCGGAAACGCTCAGGCAAAACAACGGCAGCGCCTGATGGGCTCTGGAGAGCGGTCCGCCTCGTTGCGGACCCACCGAAGGGGTGCGGCGTCGGCCTTGGGCCGGTTCCCGATCTCTCAGGTCAAAAGGACAGAGGGGCGGCAGGTCGTTCACAGCGGTCTGCCGCCCTTTTTTTTGGTCACGACACACGGCTAGGCCGGAACGGGAAACTGAAGTCATGGGATTGCGCACACCGCTTTTCGATACCCACGTCGCGGCCGGGGCCCGCACCGTCGACTTCGGCGGCTGGGACATGCCCGTCAACTACGGCTCGCAGATCGAGGAGCACCACGCCGTGCGCCGCGACGCCGGCATGTTCGACGTCTCGCACATGTGCGTGGTCGACCTGCGCGGCGACCGCGTGCGCGACTACCTGCGCCGCCTGCTCGCGAACGACGTCGCGAAGCTGACGCAGCCCGGCAAGGCGCTGTACTCCTGCATGCTGCGGGACCACGGCGGCGTGATCGACGACCTGATCGTCTACTACATGGACGACCACTGGTACCGCATGGTCGTGAACGCGGGCACGCGCGACAAGGACATCGAGTGGCTGCGCCAGGTGGCCGCCGGCTACGGCGTGACGGTCGAGCCGCGCACCGAGCTGGCGATGATCGCCGTGCAGGGCCCCAACGCGCGGGCCAAGGCTGCCAGCGTCATGCCTCCGGAGGTAGCGCAGCGTGCGCTCGAGATCGAGCCGTTCTTCGGCATCGACGCGGGCAGCCTCTTCATCGCACGCACCGGCTACACCGGCGAGGATGGCTTCGAGATCATGCTGCCTGCCGGGCAGGCCGCTGCGCTGTGGCAGGGTTTGCGCATTGCGGGCGTAGCGCCGTGCGGACTCGGCGCGCGCGACACGCTGCGCCTCGAAGCCGGCATGAACCTCTACGGCAACGACATGGACGAGACCACGTCGCCGCTCGAATCCGGCCTCGGCTGGACGATCGCGTGGGAACCGCAGGACCGCGATTTCATCGGCCGCGGCGCACTCGCTGCGCAGAAAGCGAGTGGCGACACGCGCAAGCTCGTCGGCCTGCTCGTGGAAGACCGCGCGGTGCTGCGTTCGCACCAGAAGGTGATCGTCGCCGCCGTTGGTGAAGGCGAAGTCACCAGTGGCACGTTCTCACCGACCCTGGAGCGATCGATCGGCTTTGCGCGCGTGCCGGCAAAGACCGGCGACCGCTGCGAAGTCGAGATCCGCGGCAAGCTCGTCGCGGCGCGCGTCGTGCGCCCGCCGTTCGTCCGCCACGGCAAAGTCGCCATTGCCCTGTAGTCGCTACAGTCGCTGCACCGATTTTCATAAATGCCTTCGATTCCCTCTTCAAGACCTTTCAAGGATTCCGTCATGAGCAACATTCCTGCCGACCTCCGCTTCCAGAAATCCCACGAATGGGCGCGCCTCGAGGCCGACGGCACGATCACCATCGGCATCTCCGATCACGCGCAGCAGGCGCTGGGCGACCTCGTGTTCGTCGAGGCGCCGGAAGCCGGCCGTCACGTGAATGCGGGCGAAGCCTGCGCGGTCGTCGAATCGGTGAAGGCCGCCTCCGACGTCTACAGCCCGGTGAGCGGTGAAGTCGTGGCCGGCAATGTCGACCTCGGCGGCCAGCCCGAGCTGATCAACACGGATCCGTACGGCGCCGGCTGGATAATGCGCGTGCGCCCGGACGACAAGGCCCAGTTCGCGTCGATGCTCGACGCCAAGGCCTACGCGGCCGCCCTCGCTGCCGAGACGCACTAAGCACCACGGAGGGGCGTCATGCCTTTCATCCCGCACACGGAAAACGACATCCGCACGATGCTCGAAGCGATCGGCGCGCCGGACATCGACGCGCTGTTCGAAGAGATTCCCGCGAATCTGCGCGCTCCCGGCCTGCCGGGCGTGCCGCCGGCGCTCAACGAGATGGAGGTCGGCCGGCTGATGGCCGACTTCGCCACGCGCGACGGTCGTCCGCTCAACTTCATCGGTGCGGGCGCGTACGAGCACCACATTCCCTCCGCGGTGTGGTCGATCGTGACGCGGGGTGAGTTCTACAGCGCCTACACGCCGTACCAGGCCGAAGCGAGCCAGGGCACGCTGCAGTTGCTGTACGAGTACCAGACGATGATGGCGAGCCTGACCGGGCTCGACATCTCGAACGCATCGCTCTACGACGGCGCCTCGGGTCTCGCCGAAGCGTGCCTGATGGCCGTGCGCGCCAACCGCAAGTCGAAGTCGCAGCGCATCCTGCTGCCCGTGGCGCTCAACCCGACGTACCGCGACGTGGTGCAGGTGATCGCGGGCAACCAGAACATCGCGTTCGAACTGCTGCCGTACGACCAGAAGGGCGGGCAGACGCTGGTTTCAGCGCTCGAACCCTACAGCGGCCAGGACATCACGGCCGTGGTGCTGCAGCAGCCGAACTTCTTCGGCACGCTCGAAGACGTCGACGCCGCCACCGACTGGGCACACGCGAACCACGCGCTGATGATCGGCGTGGTGAATCCCACGTCGCTCGCCGTGCTGAAGCCGCCGGGCCAGTGGGGCAAGCTCGGCGCCGACATCGCCATCGGCGACGGGCAGCCGCTCGGCGTGCCGCTGTCGTCGGGCGGCCCGTACTTCGGCTTCATGGCGACGCGCACGGAACACGTGCGCCAGATGCCGGGCCGCATCATCGGCCGCACGCTCGATCTCGACGGCAAGACCGGCTTCACGCTCACGCTGCAGGCGCGCGAGCAGCACATCCGTCGCAGCAAGGCGACGTCCAACATCTGCACCAACCAGGGCCTGCTGGTGACGGCTGCGACGATCTACATGTCGCTGCTCGGGGCGAAGGGCCTTGCGCAGGTGGCGGCTACGTCGATGCAGCGCACGCAGCAACTGGTGGATGCGCTGACGCGCGTGCCCGGCGTGCGGCTGGCGTTCGACCGTCCGCGGTTTCACGAGGCGGTGCTGCTGCTCGATCGTCCGGTCAAGCCGGTGCTCGAGGCGCTCGCGCGTCGCGGCATCATCGGCGGCGCAGATATTTCCGCACGCTTCCCGTCGCTCGGGAATGCACTGCTGGTGTGTGCCACCGAAACCCGCACGCTCGCCGACATCGAAACCTATGCGCTGGCGCTTGCCGAGACGATGCGCAACTCCGCGGCTGCGGCCTGAGCCCAGGAATGAAAGCCATGCATGAAAAGCTGATATTCGAGCACTCCGCGCCGGGTCGCAGCGCCGACGCGCAGTACCCGCAGGTGCCGGTCGAATCACTCGTGCCCACGGCCCTGCGCCGCGCCAGCGCGCCGCTGCTGCCCGAAGTGTCGGAGCTGCAGGCGGTGCGTCATTTCACGCGCCTGTCGCAGCTCAACTTCTCCATCGACACGCACTTCTACCCGCTCGGGTCGTGCACGATGAAGTACAACCCGAAGGCGTGTAACCAGTACGCGATGCTGCCCGAGTTGCTCAACCGGCATCCGCTCGCGCCGGAGTCGACGGGGCAGGGCATCCTGCAGATCCTGTTCGAGCTGCAGGAAATGCTGAAGGAAGTCACCGGCATGCGTGGCGTGTCGCTCACGCCGATGGCGGGCGCGCAGGGCGAGTTCGCCGGCGTGGCCATGATTCGTGCGTACCACAAGGCCCGCAAGGATTTTGCGCGCATCGAGATCATCGTGCCCGACGCCGCGCACGGCACCAACCCTGCGACCGCGACGATGTGCGGCTGCACGGTGAAGGAAATCCCGACGCTGCCCAATGGCGACATCGACCTCGAATCGCTCAAGGCCGCGGTCGGCCCGCAGACGGCCGGCATCATGCTGACCAACCCGTCGACGATCGGCGTGTTCGAACGCCACATCGACGACGTGCGCCGGATCGTGCACGAGGCCGGCGGCCTGCTGTACTACGACGGCGCCAACCTCAACGCGATCCTGGGCAAGGTACGTCCAGGCGACATGGGGTTCGACGTCATCCACATGAACCTGCACAAGACGTTCTCGACGCCGCACGGTGGCGGTGGTCCGGGCTCAGGTGCGGTCGGTGTCAGCGAGCGCTTGCTGCCGTTCATGCCGGTGCCGATCGTGGGCCGGGAAGGCGACCACTTCCGCTGGCTCGACGAAAAGGACCTCCCGCAGACCATCGGCCGGCTGTCGAACTTCATGGGCAACACCGGCGTGTTGCTGCGCGCGTACATCTACATGCGCATGCTCGGCCGCGATGGCATGCAGCGGGTGTCGGAGTTCGCGACGCTGAACTCCAATTACCTGGCGGCGCGACTGCGGGCTGCTGGCTTCGAGCTCGCGTACCCGGAGCGCCGGGCGAGCCACGAGTTCATCGTCACGCTGCGGCGCGAGGCGCGGGAGTGGGGCACCAACGCGATGGATTTTGCCAAGCGCCTGCTGGATTACGGTTTCCACGCGCCGACGACTTACTTCCCGCTGCTGGTGCCCGAGTGCCTGCTGATCGAGCCGACCGAGACCGAGTCGAAGGAAGAGCTCGACGCATTCGTCGACGCCATGATCGCGATCCGGCGTGAAGCCGAGACCGAGCCGGACAAGCTCAAGGGCGCGCCGTGGACCCTGCCGGTGCGTCGCCTCGACGACGTCCGCGCGGCCAAGCAGCTCGACCTCACCTGGAAAGCAGCCTAGATGCCGCGCGAAGGCGGGCGGCCGACGGGTCTCACCCGCCTCGTGCTCGCGACGCAGAACTCGTTCCGGGGCATCGCCAACTGCTACCGGAACGAATCGGCGTTCAGGCAGGAAGTCTGGGCCGCCTGCGTACTGATCCCGGCGGGTCTCTGGCTGGGCCAGACCGGGATCGAGCGCTTGCTGCTGGTCGGCGCCGTGCTGCTGCTCATGCTCGTCGAGATCCTGAACTCCGCGGTCGAAGCGGTGGTGGACCGGCTCTCGACGGAACGGCATCCGCTGTCCGGTTACGCCAAGGACCTGGGTTCCGCAGCGGTCTTCTTCGCGCTGGTGCTGCTATTCTCGACCTGGGCGCTGGTCCTCTGGGACCGCCTCTTCTGATCCAACAACAAGCCAAGGCACGCGCGCACCGGCGCACTTCTTGTTCCGACTAACCCCTAACCCCTAACCCCTATCCCCTCCTTATGACAGCACTAGTCTGCGGCTCCCTGGCATTCGACACCGTCATGGTCTTCCCGGGTCGGTTCCGCGAGCACATCCTCGCCGACCGCATCCACATGCTGAACGTGTCGTTCCTGGTGCCGAGCATGCGGCGCAATTTCGGCGGCTGTGCCGGCAACATCGCCTACAACCTGCAGTTGCTCGGCGAGAAGGGCGAGCCGATGGGGACGGTGGGCCACGATTTCGAGCCGTACCGACGCTGGCTCAAGGCCTGCAACGTCAGCCTCGACTACGTGCGTGAACTTGACGACGCGTTCACGGCGCAGGCATTCATCACGACGGACCTCGACGACAACCAGATCACCGCGTTCCACCCGGGTGCGATGTCGCTGTCGCACCTCAATGCCGTGCCGACGACCGCTGGCGTCACGCTCGGCGTCGTGGCGCCGGACGGTCGCGACGGCATGATCGAGCACGCGTCGCAGTTCGCTGCCGCCGGCATCCCGTGGCTGTTCGACCCCGGCCAGGGCCTGCCGATGTTCGACGGCGAGGCGCTGCGTGATTTCATCGGCAAGGCCACCTGGGTCGCGGTCAACGACTACGAAGGCCAGATGCTGCAGGAGCGGACGGGCTGGGGCCCGGAGGAGATCGCGAAAAAAGTGCGTGCCTACATCGTCACCAAGGGCGCGGATGGCAGCGTCATCCATGCCGACGGCAAGCAGCACGTGATCCCGACGGCCAAGCCTGCGCAGATCAAGGACCCGACCGGCTGCGGCGATGCTTACCGCGCCGGGCTTATTTTTGGCCTCATGAATGAACTCGACTGGGATACCACCGGTCGAATCGCTTCACTGATGGGTTCCATCAAGATCGCTCACTCCGGTACACAGAACCACCGCTTCGACATGAACGAATTCAAGCAGCGCTTCAGCGCGGCGTACGGCCGCGAACTGTGACCCCCTGGCTGGCGGACGCCCGCGCCGACGCGGGCCGGCGGCTCCTCCAGCTGCTGCTGCTGCCGTGCCTGGCCCTGGGTCTCGTCGGCGGCGCAGCCGCCGCCGAAAGCCCCGCCTGGGACCGCACGCTCGAGCGCATCGCGCCGTCGGTCGTCACCATCGAAATCGACCAGACCCGCGCCTTCGACACGGAGTGGAACCAGTCGAGCCAGGCGACGGGTTTCGTGGTCGACGCCGTGCGTGGACTGATCCTGACCAACCGCCATGTCGTGACACCCGGGCCGGTGGTGGCGACCGCGGTGTTCCAGAACCGCGAGGAAGTCGAACTGCGCGCCGTCTATCGCGACCCGGTGCACGATTTCGGCATCTATCGCTACGATCCGGCCAAGCTGCGTTACGTGCAGCCCGTGGCGCTGCCGCTGTATCCGGAAGGCGCGCGCGTCGGCACCGAGATCCGCGTCGTCGGTAATGACGCTGGCGAGCAGCTGTCCATCCTGGCGGGCACGCTCGCGCGGCTCGACCGCGAAGCCCCGGAATACGGCGTCGGCAAGTACAACGACTTCAATACGTTCTACGTGCAGGCGGCATCCGGCACGTCGGGCGGTTCGTCGGGCTCGCCCGTCATCGACATCCAGGGTCGCGTCGTCGCGCTCAATGCCGGCGGCAGCAGCGGAGCGCAGTCCAGCTTCTACCTGCCGCTCGGTCGCGTGCAGCGTGCGTTGCAGCTGATCCAGCGTGGCGAACCGGTCGCGCGCGGCACCCTGCAGACCGTCTTCAGCTACACGCCGTACGACGAACTCGTGCGCCTCGGATTGCAGGCCGCCACGCAGGAAGCCGCACGCAAGGCGCACCCCGACCTCACCGGCATGCTGGTGGTGGACGAAGTGCTGCCGGGCTCGCCGACCGAAGGCAAGCTGCAGCCGGGCGACATCCTCACGCACGTCAACGGCCAGCTCATGACCACGTTCCAGCCGCTCGAGGAAATCCTCGACGGTTCCGTCGGCGGCAAGGTCGATATCGTCGTCGAGCGCGGTGGTGTTAGGGTGCAGCAGACGCTGCCCGTGGGCGACCTGCACGCGATCACGCCCGCGGAGTACTTCGAATTCGGCGATGCCGTGGTGCACACGCTCTCGTACCAGATGGCGCGCCATTTCAACGCGCCGGTGCGCGGCGTGTACGTCGCCAACCCGGGTTACGTGCTGAACGCAGCGGGCGTGCCGCGCGGGGCCGTGATCTCCAGCGTGAACGGCAAGCCGGTTGCCACGATGGCGGAGTTCCGCGATATCCTCGCCCGGCTGCCGCACGGTGACCGCGCGGCCCTGCGCTACTCCACGCTCGATGACCCCAAGGGTTCAGATACCCGCGTCATGCGGATGGACCGCGCCTGGTTCCCGGCCAAGGTCTGTCGTCGCGACGACAAGACCGGCCTGTGGCCCTGCGAAGAACTGGCGGCGGCCCCGGCCGCGGCAACGGTCCAACCCGCCCGCACCAATTTCGCCTCCAGCAATGACAAGCGTGCCAACGCGCTCGCCGCCTCGCTCGTGCTGGTGACGTTCGACATGCCGTTCTCGCTGGCCGGCATCACGGAGCGCAACTACCACGGCACCGGCGTCATCGTCGACGCCGAGCGCGGCCTCGTCGTCGTCGACCGCAACACGGTGCCGGTGGCGGCAGGCGACGTGCGCATCACCATCGGCGGCTCGATCGAAGTGCCCGGCAAGGTCGAATACGTGCACCCGTTGCACAACCTGTCGGTCATTTCGTTCGACCCGAAAGCGCTCGACGGCACGCCGATCCGCTCGGTCAAGTTCGACACGCGCGAACTCGAAGCGGGCGAACCGGTCACGGTCGTCGGCCTCGCTGGCGATTCGCGCCTGCGGTCGCTCGCGACGTACGTCGCGACGATGGACGACGTGAGCTTCCCGCTGTCCCGCACGCTGCAGTTCCGCGACGCCAACCTCGAGGTCGTCTCGCTGGTGAATTCCCCGTCGGATTTCGACGGCGTGATCACCGGCAAGGACGGTCGCGTCCGCGCGCTGTGGTCGAGCTTCGCCACCGAGGGCGCGCGCGACACCGTGCAGATCAACCGCGGCATGCCGGCTGCGGTCGTGCTCGAGGCCGTTGCGGCCGCACGCGACGACAAGCCGCTCTATTCGCTCGAAGTCGAGTTCGAGGCCTTGCCGATCGCCGCTGCGCGCAAGCTCGGACTGCCGGCCGCGTGGGTCGAAAAGCTCGAGAGCCGCAACCCGGCACACCGCCAGGTGCTCGCCGTAGCGAGGGTCGCCGCCGGTTCCGGTGCCGCCAAGGTATTGCAGGAAGGCGACCTGCTGCTGGCCGTGAATGGCGTGACGCTCAACCGGTTCCGCGAAGTGGAGGAGGCGACGCAGTCACCGCGCGTGCAGGTCACCCTGCTGCGTGACGGCGCCGAGAAAGTCGTCGACGTGGATACCGCAGCTCTCCGTGGCGAAGACATCGATCGCCTGCTGCTCTGGGCCGGTGCCGTCCTCCACGCGCCGCATCGCGCGATGACGATCCAGCGTTCGATCCCGCCCGAGGGCGTCTTCGTGGCGTACTTCGCCTACGGTTCGCCGGCGACCCGTTACGGGTTGTTTGCCGGGCGCCGCATCGTCGAGGTGGACGGGCGGCCGACGCCCGACCTCGACGCGTTCATTGCCGCGGTCCGCGGCCGCCCCGATCGTTCGTCGGTGCGGCTCAAGACGGTCACCTGGAACGGGTCGACCGGCGTGACGACGCTGAAGCTCGACCAGAATTACTGGCCGGCGTATGACCTGCGTCGCAACCCCGGCGGCGAGTGGGAGCGCACGGCGATTCCTTGAGGCTGCGCCTGCGCGGCGCGCAGGGATTGACGCTATCATTCGCGTCCTATGGTGACTGCGCGACTACCCCAGGACGAGATCGACCGGGCCGTTGAGGCCCTGCGCGCAGGCGAGGTCGTCGCCTTCCCGACGGAAACCGTTTACGGCCTCGGCGCAGACGCGTCGAACCCCGACGCCGTCCGCAAGATATTCGAATTGAAGGGCCGTCCGGCAACCCATCCGCTGATCGTCCACATCGACAACGTGCGGGCGCTCGAGCGCTGGGCGCTCAACGTGCCGCCGGCGGCCGCAGCGCTCGCCGAGAAGTTCTGGCCCGGTCCCGCTGACGCTGATCCTGCGTCGTGCACCGGCCGTCGATCTCGCGATCACGGGCGGGCAGGACACCGTCGCCGTTCGCATGCCGGGTCACCCGGTGGCCCTGCAGCTGCTCCGCGCTTTCGGCAGCGGCATCGCCGCGCCGTCCGCCAATCGCTATGGCCGCATCAGTCCCGACGCGCCCCGAGCACGTGCGCGACGAGTTCGGCGACGACCTGAAGATCGTGCTCGACGGCGGCGACTGCAAGATCGGCCTCGAATCCACCATCGTCTCCTGTGTCGACACCGTGCCGCGCATCCTGCGACCCGGTGCGCTCACACTGACGCAGCTGCGCACGGTGGTGCCTGAGCTCCAGGCGGGACCGGACACGGGTGCGCCCCGTGTTCCCGGCAGCGACGCGAAGCACTACGCCCCTCGCACGTCGCTCAGCATCGTCCCGAGCCGCACGCTCGAGGAGGTCGTGGGACAGCTCACCGAGCACCGCGATAAAGTTGCGGTGCTCGCCATGCGCCCGCCGCGCGTGGCCAACAAGTACATGACGTGGATCAACGCCGGCCGTCGCGCCGACGTCTACGGCCGCGAGCTGTACGTGAACCTGCGCACGCTGGACAAGGCGGGTGCGAAGGAAATCCTGGTCGAGGAAGTGCCTGCGGGCGAGGCCTGGGATGCCGTGCGCGACCGACTGCGCCGTGCGGCCTCGGCCGAGAACGTCGTCTACGGCGATCCGGACATCGCGGCGTTGCGCGC
Organism: uncultured Gammaproteobacteria bacterium; assembly: GCA_963754535.1. GTDB lineage: Bacteria > Pseudomonadota > Gammaproteobacteria > Steroidobacterales > Steroidobacteraceae > RPQJ01. The sequence goes on along the minus strand of CAVWGG010000015.1, from coordinate 5,464 downwards.
CGACCTGGGCCAGGACTGAGCCCGCGTGAGCCGGGGGCCCGACTTCGATGCGCTCATCGCGCAACACGGCTCGCCGCTGCTCCTCCTGGACTGCGACGTCGTGCGTCGCCAGTACAAGAGCCTGCAGTCCGCGCTGCCCGGCGTCGGGCTGTTCTATGCGCTGAAGCCCCTGCCGCATCCGGCGGTGGTGGCCGAACTGCGCGATCTCGGTGGTTGTTTCGACGTGGCGACGTCGGGAGAGATCAAGCTCGTCAAGGCGGCGGGTGTCCCGCCCGAGCGCTGCATCCACACGCACCCGATCAAGACCGACGCCGAAATCCGCGCCGCGCTGCGCTTCGGCATCCGCACGTTCGTGGTCGACAACCCCGACGAACTGCGCAAGTTCCGCCAGCACCGCACCCGCGCAGAAGTGCTGCTGCGGCTGTCGTTTCGCGATCCGACGGCGGTCGTCGACCTGTCACGCAAGTTCGGCTGCGAGCCGGCGGCCGTCGCGCCGATGCTCGAACTCGCGCAGAGCCTCGGCGTCACGGTCCGGGGGTTGTCGTTCCACGTCGGCTCGCAGGTGGCCGAGCCCAAGAAATACGTCGAAGCCATCGGGGTCTGCGCCGAACTGATGGAACAGGCGAGCGCTTCGGGCCTGGCGGACCTGACCCTGCTCGACATCGGCGGCGGGTTCCCCATCGCTTATGGCGGCACGATGCAGCCGATCCGCGAATTCTGCCGCCCGATCCGCCAGGCCCTGAAGAAACTGCCGCGCGGCGTGCGCGTGATCGCCGAACCGGGACGCTTCATCGCGGGGCCGTCGGGCACGTCGATCTCCACGGTCGTCGGCCGTGCGCAGCGCGAAGGCCGCTGGTGGTATTACCTCGACGACGGCCTGTACGGCTCGTACAACGGCCAGCTGTACGACCACGCCCTCTATCCGATCGACGTGCCCGGGCGCACCGGCCCGGCGCATCCGAGCGTGCTCGCGGGTCCCACGTGCGACAGCATCGACGTCGTGCGCGAGGACGTTCCACTGCCCGAGTTGCAGATCGGCGACCTGGTCGTCGGCCGCATGATGGGCGCGTACACGGCGTGTTCGGCCACGGATTTCAACTTCATCCCGCGCGCGAAGATCGTCGCGCTCAACGTGCAAGCGAGGTCGCGACGTGCAGATTGAAGTGGTCGATCACGTGGCAGGCGCCATCCGTGCGCGCGGCATCGCGCTCGTCATCGACGTGTTCCGCGCCTTCACGGTCGCGCCCCATGCGGTGGCCGCGGGTGCAAGCCGGGTAATGCCCGTCGGTGCGATCGAAGACGCTCTTGCCTTGCGCGACGTGATGCCGAATGCGGTGCTCGTGGGCGAGCGGCACGCGCGCCGCCTGCCCGGGTTCGACGCCGGCAACTCTCCGACCGAGATTCTTGCGGTCGGCGTGGCAGGGCGACCGGTGGTCCACACGACGCACGCAGGCACGCAAGGCCTCGTCAATGCGACAGGTGCGGACGAAGTGCTGACGGCCAGTCTCGTCAACGTTTCGGCGCTCGTGCGCTACGTCAAGTCGCGCAACCCGCAGCACGTCACGATCGTGCGCATGGGCCACGAAGCCCGCGAGCGCTGTGCCGAGGACGATCTCTGTGCAGAAGCGCTGGTTGCGCTGTTCAACGGCGGTAAAGCGCCGACCACTGCCGAGGCCCGCGACCGGCTGCGCGACGCACCTGCCGCGGTGAAGTTCTTCGACAGTGAAGCCGACTGGGCCCCGCTCACCGATTTCGATTACTGCACCGAGGTGGACCGCTTCGACTTCGTGCTGCGCCTGCGCACGGGCGCTGACGGCCGGCGCGAACTCGAGCGCATCGACGTCCCCGGGGCGACGGCGTGACCGAGTCCCTCGCCGTGGCGGCTGGCTTCCAGCCCTTCGGCATTCCCTTCGAGTTCATCCTGTTCGCGGCGACGCTGCTCGGCGTCGCGCTGTTCCATCACCGCACGCTCGAAGTGGCCATCTCCGGTCTTGCCTCGATCGTGCTGTACAAGGTCGCGATCACCGGTTTCCATCAGGGCGCCGGGCTCGCGGGTCTCGTCGGTCACCTCGATGCCGAATGGGTGGTGCTCGCCAACCTGTTCGGCCTGCTGATGGGGTTCGCGCTGCTGTCGCGGCACTTCGAGGAAAGCCACGTGCCAGCGAAGCTGCCGGACTACCTGCCGGACGACTGGCGCGGCGCCTTCCTGCTGCTGGTGATGGTGTTCGTGCTGTCGAGTTTTCTGGACAACATCGCGGCTGCCCTGATCGGCGGCACCGTCGCGGCCACCGTGTTCCGCCACAAGGTGCACATCGGTTACATCGCCGCGCTCGTGGCCGCGTCCAACGCGGGCGGCTCGGGCAGCGTGGTGGGCGACACGACCACGACCATGATGTGGATCGACGGAGTCAGTCCGCTCGACGTGCTGCATGCTTACGTGGCGGCGGGCGTTGCACTGGTCGTGTGCGGTATCCCGGCCGCGTTGCAGCAGCATGCGTACTCGCCGATCGTGAAGCACAGCAGCAGGCGCATGAGCATCGACTGGGGACGCGTGGGTATCGTCGCGACGATCCTGCTCTCTGCCATCGCCGTGAACGTCCTGACCAATGTGCAGTTCCCCGAGTACGCGGACCGCTTCCCGTTCCTGGGCGCGGCGGTCTGGCTCGCGATTCTTGCGACCGCCGCGTGGCGCCGGCCCGACTGGTCCGTGTTGCCGGCGACGCTCAAGGGCACGACCTTCCTGCTGAGCCTGGTGCTCGCGGCGTCGATGATGCCCGTCGAGCGTTTGCCGATCGCGTCATGGTCCACGGCACTCGGGCTCGGCTTCGTCTCGGCCGTGTTCGACAACATCCCGCTCACCAAGCTGGCGCTGGAGCAGGGCGGCTACGACTGGGGCGTGCTGGCCTACGCGGTGGGCTTCGGTGGCTCGATGATCTGGTTCGGCTCGTCCGCGGGTGTCGCCATCACCAACCTGTTCCCGGAAGCACGTTCGGTCGGCGGCTGGTTGCGTGGCGGCTGGCACGTCGCGCTGGCTTATGTCGTGGGCTTTGCCGCGGTCATGCTGGTCATGGGCTGGCATCCGCATGCGCCGCACAAGGGACTCGCCACCGAGTCCGCAGTGACGACGCATCCGCAGGAGTAGACGGACGATGATTCGCAACGTGGTGTTCGACGTCGGCAACGTGCTGGTCAAGCTGCATTACCAGCCGTTCATCCAGTACCTGGGCCGGGCGGGCGTCGACATGACCGACCTGCCGCGCTGGCTCAGCCAGGTCGATCTCGAAGGCCACGAGCGCGGCGACGTTCCAGGCGAAGTCATGCTCGGGCGCATTGCGAGCATGGCGCCGCGACCGCTCGACCCTGCCGAACTGCGCACGCAATGGCTCTCGATGTTCGAGCGCTGGGACGAGATGTTCGCGCTCGCGTCGGGCCTGATGGCGGACTACCGCGTGTACCTGCTGTCCAACATCGGGGACATGCACTGGGCCCACCTCGATTCACTCTACGGCCTCGATACGCTGGTGCATGGCGCGTGCGCGTCGTTCCGTGTCGGCGCCATCAAGCCGCACGTGGACATCTACCGCAAGGCCGAAGCGATGTTCGATCTCGATCCGGCGGCGACCGTTTTCCTCGATGACCTGCCGCAGAACGTGGCGGGTGCGAGGGACTGCGGCTGGCACGCGATCCATCACACGGATGCGGGTATCACCCGCGCGCAACTGCGGGCCCTTGGCGTGAGGCTGCCCGCACCGTTCACCTGAGCGAGGTCCGGTCATGCATCCGCTGCCCGCCGTGCCGACGACGATCCTGCTGCTCGCGGCCTCGAACGTGTTCATGACGTTTGCCTGGTACGCGCACCTGAAGAACCTGAGCGGCCGTGCGTGGTACGTGGCGGCGCTCGTGAGCTGGGGCATCGCCCTGTTCGAATACCTGCTGCAGGTGCCGGCCAATCGCATCGGCCACACGGTGCTGACGCTGCCCCAGCTGAAGATCGTGCAGGAAGTCATCTCGCTGGCCGTATTCGTGCCGTTCGTGCTGCTGTACATGCGGCAACCGCTCAAGCTCGATTACCTGTGGGCGTCGCTCTGCATGCTGGGCGCCGTCTATTTCATGTTCAGGAAGTGACCATGGCCGACCCAGTGAACGATCCGAAGAACGAGCCAGTGACCATCGCCATCCATCGTCGTGTCGAAGCCTGTCGCGCCGGCGCGGATCCCACGATGATCGCGCGTCTGCGTTCCGGCTGGGCCGTGCTCGGCGATCCGCAGGTGCTGCCGGGCTACTGCCTGCTGCTGCCCGACCCGGTCGTGCCGCACCTGAACGCATTGGAACCGGCCTTGCAGCAGGCTTTCCTCGCCGACATGGCGCGCATCGGGCAGGCCGTGCAGGACATCACGGACGCCGTGCGCATCAACTACGCGATCTTCGGCAACGTCGAGCCGGCGCTGCACGCGCACGTGATCCCGCGCTACGAAGACGAACCCGCGCACCTGATCAAGGCCAACCCGTGGGGCTACGACTGGAACGCCGCCCCGCGGTTCGAGCCCGAAGCCGATGGCGACCTGCTCCTCGCGATCCGCGCACGGCTCGAGCGCACGCCCTGAGAGCGTGATTTCTGCCACTTTTCCGCAGTAGCGCCGCTGGCGATCGGCCCAGGTTGCGCTACCCTTTTGCGATGAACTCGACCCGTCACCCCGCGAGCCTGCCAAGGACCCTCCGCACGCTCGGGGCATTGGCCTGCAGCTTGCTGGCGTGCGGGGCCGCAGCCGGCGCGGCCTATCGCTACAAGGACTCGAGCGGGCAGTGGGTCTACACCGACCGACCGCCACCGCCGGGACAGGCGTCGCAAAGCGTGGCGCTCGGAGGTGGCGGTGGAACGCCGTTAAAGATGGTCGTGGTACCGCGCTCCACTGACGCGGGCGTCGCGCTCGTGGCGATCAACCAGTGCCAGTGCATCGTGGAATTCGCGGTCAAGGCCAGGACGCCTGCCGGCGAGAAGCTGGGGCGGGGGACGGTGCAGCCGCAGTCGGAAAAGGTCCTGCTCGACGTGGCGGCTGCCGATGGTCCATCGAACATTCGCTACGAATACGATTACGTCGTCGGTGAGCCCGGTGCGCAGCACCGGCCGGCGCAACCCTATCGCGCGCCTTTCGCACTCGCCCAACGGTTCCAGGTGACGCAGGCAGCACCGGATTCCATCACGCACGTAGACCCGTCGAGCCGCAACGCCGTCGACATCGCGATGCCGGTCGGTACGGCCATTCACGCGGCGCGCGAGGGCGTGGTGATCAACGTGGCTGCACGGTATTTCCGCAGCGGCCTCAGTTCGCAGAACATGGACGAGGCCAACTTCGTGCAGATCATGCACGACGACGGCACGCACGCGATCTATGCGCACCTGCAGCTCGACACCGTGCGGGTGAAGATCGGCCAGCGTGTTGCGCGTGGGGAATACATCGCCAAC
>CAVWGG010000014.1:0-220094 GCA_963754535.1 uncultured Gammaproteobacteria bacterium | reverse complement strand
AAGTTCACCGACGAAGGTAGGGTGAAAATCGGACCATTTCTTGGTCTTCGACGAATGATCGATTCCCGGGAAATGGCGAGGGCATGACTAGCTCCTGGCAAGGCGAGCAACCTGTTCCATTATACTATGCCCGCGTTTCATCGCCGTTGCTCCACGTTCCCTGGACGGTCGCGTTGGGCACGAGAACTCCACTCCCGTCAAGCACTGTGGCGAATACGGTCGCCGTACACTTCCTAGTGTTCACCGAACTGCTGAACTGATAACAAGAGCCCCACCATTGCTGGTGGGGCGATGCGTGGCGTCGGCCATTGCTGTCAGTTCAGCTGAGTCGCTCTTTTTTCTTTTCCAAGTAATCTCAAAGCCTTCAAAAGGGCCATCCAAGAACTTTGCCTTGATCGTGTTTCGGTCAACCACCGTTGACTGCATATGACCGGTGAACTCATTTCCCTCGGCGTCAATTCGGCTCTTCCGGCAATAGGTGCGAACGCCGCACTGATGGGACGGGCCAGCACTTCGCTCACACTACCGTTAGTCACCCTTGGATTCAACGGCCTCGGTCGCGGACGTTGGCGTATTCGTCGCCCCGCAAGGGGAATATCCGATGCGGATTGCTCTTGGAACTGCTTCTTCAGGAACAAGTTGGGGTAATTAGCACGGCTGCTGGTGAGCGCTTTTCGTGTTCGCGCCCGTTGCCATTGGCTGGACGCTGCGGCACGGGATTATCCTGCTCACGTGACGGCGTTTCAGCAGCTGTGCTGCCGACCGTCGCTGGAGACACCGGAAACCGAGGAGGCCATACCCGCAGAGAGAAAAGCCGTCGCCAGAACCTCTTGCGGAGATATTAGGTTGTCACCATGGAGCCACTCACGAGTCCACGTTTTCACCAATCATAACGACTTAGGAAGGGTTGGGAACCGGCGGGGATTGGTCGACAAGCCGCAGGTACGTCTCGTGTACCAGCCCGCGTGGCCTCCAGTGTCTGGCCAAACCTCTCGTGAACCAGCTGGGCAGCGGCCAGTTTCCGCAGTTCGTCTGACCAGCGGCAGCAACTGCTCGGCCGCGGACGGGTGGCCAGACTCGATCTGGGACAGGAAGCGGGTGACGTCGGACATGGAGAATCATTGCGACGAGCGGACGTGGTTCATAGAATAAGCGCCATCGCGCCGAATCATAGCAAAGTCGAACGACGGCCGGCACGCGGCGGGCAGTTTGCCACTACGCACTGGAGCATTGTGGTAAGCGCAGGCCGCAGTCAGCTGACCGAAGCCGGCCGGGCGTCGCCGCGCTGTGCGAAAGCTATTGGTTTCCACTGTATGCCTTTGTGCCGCGGGCGGGCTATTCGGCCGAGGACGCCCAGGACCTGACCCAGGAGTTCTTTGCCCGACTGTTGGCCGAGCGATTCGTGGCCAAGGCCGACCGCCAGAGAGGCCGCTTCCGTTCGTTCCTGCTCGGGACGATGAAACACTTCTGGCCGACCAGCGCGATCGGGCACGAGCACGGAGCGCGGCGGCACGCGGAAGATCATCTCCTTTGACGCCCTGGGGGCCGAGGCCCGCTATCGGCTCGAACCGGCTACGGAGTTGACGCCGGAGCGGATGTTCGAGAAGCAATGGGCACTCTGGCTATTGGATCAAGTGCTGGTACGGCTGCGCGACGAGATGGCGGCGGCCGGGAAGTCGGAGTTGTTCGAGGCCCTGAAAAATACCCTGGGAGGCTCAAGCACGCTCGGCCATGCGACAACTGGGCCAGCTCGGCATGTCCGAAGGCGCGGTGAAGGTCGCCGTCCATCGCCTGCGCCGCCGCATCGGGCCCTGTTGCCGGAAAAGATCCCCCAAACAGTGACCAGCCCGGACGAAGTGGCCGACGAAATCCGCTGCCTGCTGTCATGTGTCGGCCGGACGTAGGTTATGCTTCAGCATAGCGTCCTATACCGCAAGTCGTTGTTATGCGGAAGCACCACCGACCACGCATGCTTCAGCATAACGGCGCGCCGCCAAAAGCCCAAAGGTTATGTTGCTAAAGCACAACCTACGGGCCTTCTGTAACCTTTTCGCCGCTTTTCCTTAGCAAATAGTGACGGCGATCGGTGCCGGTGCCGCTTTTCAAATCACGCCCGTGGGCAGATACCAAGGCGACAACCGGCAAAGGCGTACGAACAATGACCGCCGCGAGGCCCGGCCATATCAGTGGGTTGAGTTCTGCAACGTGACGCTGCGGCCGCAGCCGGTCGACGGCCCGGCACCGCCTCGTCCTGGCGACGCCAGTGGCACACGGGCGAAGGAAGCGATGTAACGCGCCAATTCAACGTCAATTGTGACATATCCGCGCGGTGAATCGCCGCAGAGGTCCCCTACAGACGGCCGAGGAGTAGCACTCGGCCACCAGTTCGCGATGCCAACACAGTATCGTGTCGGGACTCAAGCACTTGGCCCTCGAGCTGCCCGCGGGCGACTACCACGCGGAGTGGCTCGACCCAGAGAAAGGTGAGATCCGCAAGACGTGCACGACCTGCGGCACGGCGGCGGCGAGGTGACGCTCGACTTGCCGCCCTATGGCGACGACCTCGCCCTCGCCCTTCGCCGCCGGTGACGCGATCGGCCGCCAAGGCGGCCCCGGAGACCGCCGACGGGCCGAGACCGTGAGAGCCGGCATCGCCATTTCCGGCGGGCGCCTGCCTCGCCCTGGGCTCGCATTCTTGGAACGCGGCAATCCCCGAGGGAAAGTGATCCGATGATCTTCTCTCTTGCTAAGGGGTTGCGGCCGGATTCTGGGGCCATGCCGATACTGGTCGGTCACCGCGTTGGTCGTCGGCAGGATTCCGTAGAGCTCCGGACGCCGCCGCGCGAAGATCATCTCGCGCCAGCCGGGCCGCTGCTCAGGGAGGTCTCCCTTCGGGCCGTAGACGGAGCGATTGGGCCGCCCCGTGCTGCCGGCATAATAGACCCGCTGCTGCTCGAAATCGATATCGACACAAAACGCGCCGACGTGCTGGAAGGCCGAGGCCCCCATCACGTACCCGTAGGGGTCGACCGCCAGGCTTCGCATCCAGGCATCCGAGGTGTTCGTGTGGGCACAGGCCATCCAGCAGCCGTTGTCGATGGCCCTGGCTTGAAGCAGCAACTGATTGTTGTAGCCGTCGGCGCCCCACATGTGACTGGGATCAAAGAGGATCTCCGCCCCTTCATCCACTCCACCGTATAAATCTCGGGAAAATAAATATCGGAGCCCAGGCTCAGGCCGATGGCGCCGATCTCGGTCTTGAACACCGGCAGATCGTCGCCCAGCGCCATGTTGTCGTCGGGCAGCGCGTGCGTCTTGCGATACTTCCCGGCAATTTTCCCCTGACGGTCCAGCAGCAGCGCGGTGCAAAACGTCCGGCCGTCCTTGGCCTCCTCCATGAGAGCGACGGCCAGGAAGGTCTTGTGTTGGCGGGCCAGGTCGGCGAAATCCTTCAGGTCGTCGGATTCCTTCCCTTGGCTGTAGGAAAGAAAGGGTGCAGGCGGCGCCACGATCAGATCGTGCCGCTGCCGCGAACCCGCCTCGTCGATCAGTCCGAGGACCGCGCTGCGGGTCCGATGCGCTTCGTCATCCATCAGGCAGAGCGCCGAAATGGTGAGGACGCGAAATTGCTTCGGCTCGGCGGCTTTCGCGGGCGAAAGCCCGCAGCCGCCAATCCCAGAACCACGCTCAGCCCGGGCGGATATTGTTGCGGATCGTCGCTTCGATGCGATCGCCGACCCGCCCCGCCGACGGTTACCCGCCGCAGATCCAGCGGATGCATCGGCTCGGCCGCCCCAACCGCCGCGGCGAAAAACGCGACCGCTGTCCCCAATAGAGACGATCTCATAGGTTCTCCTCGTCGTACATGTAGCAGCCGAGATGGAGCAGCAATCCACTGCAGGGAGTACTTGCGAACGCGTCTGCCATCGAACACCGACGGCATTCGGTTCCGAACGGGGAGCGACGTCAACGGTCGGTGCAATGGCCCTGCATCTCCGGGAGGCCACCCAGCTAGACCGCAGCCCCGGCACTCCAGAAAGGTGCCGAGCGGCTCTGGCGGGCGTCGTCATCGCGTCATCCTCGGTACGCTCAAACCTCAAACGTTCAACGGCGGCCCAATCGGTTTCGTCGCGGCGGAGGTCGCCGCGCTTCTTTGCATCTCGACATCCGGCGTGATATGCTGGCCGCTGCGAAACCGGCATCGCCACCGATTGCGGCGGAGGACGAATCCATGCCCTGGGCAGGACTCACGTATATCTCGTTGGTCGCGCTGGTGGGCATGCTCATCGTTTACTACACGGAAGGTGAACAATCGCAGATCCGTGCGCAGTTCCTCCGCGTGGACAGGTCGGGAGTTTACGTGGTCCCGCCGTAGTTGACTTGTAAAGCCTCCCGTTGCACCATCTGAACCGGACGACAATCGGTGGACCATCGCAACCGAGTGCCGATGTCCGTTGCTGGCGTTTCTAAGCATGCGCTGACAGGGCGCGGCTAGACGCATGACCGAATTGGATGACACTGCAAGACAGGGGTTCGAGCAGGCCAAAGTGAGCGGTGTGCTTGCAGACAAAGGCGAGAGTGTGCCGGACGAGCGGCAGACCGACTACTATATCCCCCTGCGCAAGAAGCAACTGGTCCGTCTGCTGGTGGAGGACACCAGCCTGCACAACGGCGATGTGCGGCAGTTCGAACAGTTGTGTCAGTTGCTGTCGGCCACCATTCACCACCAGTATCACGAGTGGTTGGAAACACTCAAGGATCTGTACGCTCCGTTCAATCCCGATGCGGTGACCTGGGAGCCGAAGATCCTGACGGACGAGCAGTGTCGGGCGTTGATTCCGGCGCTTTTCGATCGTTTCACGGCGGTGTTGGTGCGAGCCAACTACCGGCGGCTTTCACGCGGAAATCGACCAGGCCATTGGTGTCGCCAGTGATTGGGGCGTGCGACTTCACGTTGACTTCACGGTGTTTGAACGTTTGGAGGTCTACGTCCGCGGTGACGTGGTCGACCGGCGTACTCGGCGGACGCCTGCGCACAGGATATCAGCCCGAGACGGTCGATGTTCCCATCTACCAGAGACTGGTCGTCATCTTCCAGTTGCGGCACAGGCAGCTCTCACAGGACTGTGCCAGCCCGATTCCAGTCTACATCAAGGTTTTTAAGAACATCCCCAAAGCCGACCTGGATATGCTCCTGCCGGGAACGCGTTTCGCCATGTCCATGCTGGACCGTGGCAGGATCATCCTGCCAACTATCACCGGAATCTCGATCGCGGTGCTGAAGATCGTCAAGGGAGCGATGTTGTTGGCATTCGCGGGTGTCTATGGGATGTTGGGGGTTCTCGGCTTGGTGGGCGGGACGGTCGGATACGGAGTGAAGTCCTTCCTCGGTTACTTGCGAACCAAAGAGAAGTATCAGCTGAACCTGACTGCGCAGCCTCTACTACCAGAACCTGGATAACAATGCGGGTGTCATCTGCCGCATCCTGGATGAGGCTGAGGAGCAAGAACTGGTCGAAGCGCGATACTCGCCTATGCATTGCTTCTTTGGAAGGCCCGAGAAACGGGATGGACGGCCGCACAACTGGATCAGGAGGCGGAGCGCGACTCGAGCGCCGCCATGCACCGCAGCGTCAATTTCGAAGTTCGTGATGCGCTGGATAAGCTGGAACGATTTGGTTGTGTTTGTACAACGATAGACGATCGCTGGCACGCCAAGCCAATAGAACAGGTGCTGCGTGATCTGGATCGCGCCTGGGATAAGTACTTTCTCTACCACCACAACGGCGACGCTGATGACCGAGGTCCCCGCGACCAGGCAGGTGGCGACTAGCGGCCGGCATGACGCGATCACGCACCATGCTTGCTGGTGGGCGCCGCGACGGCCAGCCGTTGGCGGCGACTGAACCGTTCGCCCATGCGCTGGAACACGACGAAGAAGACGGGGACGAAAAAGACAGCCAGGATGGTCGAGGCGATCATGCCGCCGAACACGGCGGTGCCCAGAGCTCGTTGGCCAGCGGCGCCGGCTCCCTCGGCGATCAACAGCGGCACAACGCCCAGGATGAAGGCGAACGAGGTCATCAAGATCGGCCGGAAGCGGAGTCGGGCGGCCTCGACGGCGGCCTCGGGAATGCTCTCACCGCGATTACGGATGTCTCGCGGCGAATTCGACGATCAGGATGGCGTTCTTGCTGGCCAAGGCGATGATCAGCACGATGCCGATCTGGGTGTAGACGTTATTGTCCAGGCCCCGGATCGATACTGCCGCGATCGCCCCCAGCAGACCCAACGGCACGACGAGAATCACGGACATCGGGGAGAACCAGCTTTCATACTGGGCGGCCAGGACCAGATAGACCAGCAGCACGGCCATCGCAAAGACCAGGATGGCTTCCGCTCCGACCTTCTTTTCCTGGTAAGCCATGCCGGTCCAATCGTATCCCATGGAGTTCGGCAAGTTCGCCTTGGCAATCGTATCCATGATTTCCAACACGCGTCCCGAGCTGTAACCCGGCGCAGACTCGCCGGTGATCGAGGAAGATGGATAGAGGTTGTAACGATTGATGATTTGGGGTCCGAACGAGCGGTGGACCGTGGCGAGCGTTCCGATGGGGACCATCTCGTCCGTCGCGTTGCGCACCTCCAGACGTTCAATGTCCTCGGGCTCGGCGCGAAAAGCGGCTTCCGACTGCACGCGCACCTGGTAGGTGCGACCAAAACGGTTGAAGTCGTTGACGTAGGACGACCCGAGGTAAGCCTGCAAGGTGGCGAAAACGCTGCCGAGCGGCACATCGAGCGTCTTGGCCTTGACGCGGTCGACATCGACAAACAGCTGAGGGACACCGGGCCGAAACGTGGTGTTGAGGGCGGCAATCGCCGACTGGGTACGAGCGTCTTCCAGGATTTCCTGCGTAATCTGCTGCAACTCGACCAAACCCACGTCGGCCCGATCTTCCACCTGCATCTGAAAGCCGCCGCGGACACCCAATCCGCGAATCGACGGTGGAGGAAAGGCAAGGATGATGCATTCCTTGATCGCACCTAGGCGACGCCGCATCTGGCCCAGCACAGCTTCCAGCGTCAAACCTCGGCTCAGTCGCTGCGGCCAGGGCTCCAGCGTTACGAACAAGGTTCCGGTATTGGGTGCACTGCTGAAGTCCAGCAGAGACAGGCCACCAATGGTAATCCAGTCTGCGACACCTGGCGTGTCGGCAAGAATCTTGTCCACTTCCTTCATGACGGCCCGCGTACGTTCTTGCGAAGCCGCGTCGGGAAGTTGCACGGCCACAAACATGTAGCCCTGGTCTTCCATCGGCAGGAAACCGGTGGGGACGCGGGTATACCACCAGACTGCCAGGACCAACAGGCCGATGAAGACCAGCATGCCCGTCACCACGTGTCGCACGAGCACTCGAATGATGGCAGCGTACATGCGCTCGACGAGACTGTATACGACGTTGAACGCGCGGAAGAAGATGTTCTTGCGCTCCTTGGGAGGGCGCAGCCACAGCGCGCACTGAGCCGGCTTGAGAGTCACGGCGTTGATGGCGCTGATCAGTGCGGTGGCGGCGATCGTCAGGGCGAATTGCCGGTAGAATTGCCCGGTGATTCCGCCCAGAAAGGCGCTCGGCAAGAACACCGACATCAGCACCAGCGTAATTCCGATGATCGGTCCCAGCACTTCGGACATCGCTTGGATCGTCGCCGGTTTCGGCGCCATGCCCTCTTCGATGTGATGCGCGGCGTTTTCGACGATCACGATGGCATCGTCAACGACGATGCCGATCGCCAGCACCAGGCCGAACAGCGTCAGCATATTGACCGTGAATCCCAGAGCGGCCATGGCTGCGAAGGCGCCGATGATGGTGACCGGAACCGTTGTCGCCGGCACGAGCATCGCGCGCCAGTCCTGCAGGAACACCACGATCACGATCAGAACGAGAATCCCCGCTTCGAGCAGCGTCTTGTACACCTCGTGGATCGACGCCTCGACGAACTTGGTAGTATCGAGCGGGATTTCGTACGACATGCCCTCCGGGAACGACCCGCTCAATAGCTCTATCGCTGCCTTGACTTCCTCGGCCACTGCCAAAGCGTTGGCACCGGGAAGTTGATAGATGCCAATGTTGGCCGTGGGCTGTCCCTTGTTCTCGTTGAACTGATCGTACGTCTGGGCGCCCATTCCACACGGGCGACGTCCTTGAGCAGTGTGAGTCGCCCGCCGTCGCCCGTACGCACGATGATGTTCCCGAATTGTTCGGCCGTGCTGAGTCGGCCAAGCACGGAGACGGTGTATTGGAAGACTTGCCCGTCGGGTGCCGGCGGCTGACCAATCTGTCCTGCCGCCACCTGTACGTTCTGCTCCCGGATGGCCATTACGACTTCCTGCGTGGTCAAACCGCGAGCTTTCAACTTCTGTGGGTCCAGCCAGACTCGCATGCTGTAGTTGGCGGTGCCGAACACCGTCACTTCTCCCACGCCTTGGACGCGGCTCAGTTCGTCGCGCAAACGCAACGTCGCATAATTCGCCAGAAAGAGATTGTCATATTGGCGTTGAGGCGAGATGAGCGATAGGATCAGAATGAAGTTGGTCGACTGCTTCTTGACCGAGACACCCTGGCGGACCACCTCTTCCGGGAGCAAGGGAGTGGCCAAAGCCACGCGGTTCTGAACCAAGACCTGAGCCTCATCCAGAGCGGTGCCGATTTCGAACGTGACGGTGAGCGAATACGTCCCGTCACTCGACGACGTGGAACTCATGTACAGCATGTTTTCCACGCCGTTAACCTGCTGCTCAATCGGCGCAGCGACAGTTCTTGCCAGCACCTCGGCGTTGGCACCAGGATAGACGGCGGCGACGCGGATCGTGGGCGGAGTGATCTCGGGATACTGCTCGACCGGCAATACGTACAGCGCCACGCCACCGATCAGCATGGTGATGATCGCGATGACATTCGCGAAAACCGGGCGTTCGATGAAGAATCGTGCAAACACTGCCCTCGAGTGCTCCTCTGGCGCGGGCAACTAGGTCGTTGAATCAGGCGGGGGGTTCGTCGCTTGGCTGCGCATCGGTGGATTCACTGGGGACGGCTCGCGGCGGATCCGGTTCGGCCTGGGCCTTCGTGGCCTCTTCCGTTTTTGGCAACACCGCCGTGCCGGCTTGCTCGATTGTGCCGCTCATCGTCGCACGCTGAGGTTGCACCTTGGAACCGGGTCGGGCACGTTGCAGGCCGTTGGTGACAATCCAGTCCCCGGCGTGAATTCCCTCCTCGATGACTCGCAAGCTGTCGGTCCGGAGCCCCAGCGTGACCGGTCGATATTCGACCATATCTTTGTCGTTTACAACTAGCAGGAAATCGCCCCGCTGGTCACTACCGATGGCCCGCTCCTCGACCAATAGTTTGGTGGCGGGATCACCAATGGCGGTACGGAGTCGCACAAAGAGACCGGGTAACAGTAGTCCATCCGCGTTGGGAAACTTCGTCGCGCCGGCGGATCGTGCCCGTGGTTGCGTCGACACCCAAGTCGGTGTAATCCAGGTATCCCCGGTGCGGGAACTCCTTTTCATTCTGCAGACCCAAGCTCAACGCCGGTGGGCTGACGGTGGGATCGGGCAGTTTCTTTTCACGCACCAGGCGCCATGAAACGCAAGAAAACCGTCTCGCTCACGTTGAAATTGGCGTAGATCGGATCGATATTCTCGATGACCGCCAGCTGCGTTTGCTCTTTGGTCACGAGGTTTCCGATGTCCACCAGGTGCCGCCCAATGCGACCATTGATGGGGGCTCGTATTTCGGTGTAATCCAAATCGAGCTTGGCCTTGCGCAATGCCGCTTGAGCCGACTTCACATTGGCAGTCGCGGCAGACAACTCCGCAGCGTCCGCATCCACCTCTTGCTTGGCAATCGCACGGTCTTTCTGTAATTCCAAGGCACGTTCCAGATTCGCCTTGGCCAACTGCTCCAACGCCACAGCCTTCTGCAAAGCCGCCTCGGCCGCATCGACGTCTGCCTCAAACGGTGCGGGTTCGATGACAAAGAGCATGTCCCCGGCTTGAACGTCGGCTCCATCTTCGAACCCAATGCGCTGCAGATAACCCGTGATCCGAGTACGAATCTGCACGCTTTGACGCGCCTCCGTCGTGCCGGTGAAATCAAACGTTTCGGCCACCGGCCCCGTAAGCGGCTGCGCAACGGTTACCTCCGGCGGTGGAGTGCGCCACGAACGCATTGGGCGGCTCACATCCCACACTGCTCCAGAGGGCGAGCAAGCACGCGGTCGCACACGGCATCTTCCAACGACCCCACCTCATCTTTCTGCTCCCAGTCGCCTCCTAAACCTGTCGGCGATCCAATATCACACCTAACGGACTGAGCAGTTCGATGATAAACTCGACGAGGCGGTTTGTCGATGCCGGGGCGTTTTCATTCACCGCTCGGTCCGGCTCGACCGGTGGATCCCCTGTTGCGGCAGCACCGATGTGAGGAAATCCTCCGAATCGCCACTCGAGAGTCCGCATGGCACGTATTCGCCAACAAAAACGTGCAGGTAACTGCGGACCTTATGCACGTGGGGAGTGCGACCGTTCGCGTTGTGCTTGTCCGTCAGCGTGATTGCGCCCAGGACCGAGGTCTGCACTGCCCGGCTTTGGTCGATCCGTACCATGGATGCCACAGTCCTGTGGGTCATCCCAATCTTCTTCGGCTGCACGGGAATCGATGCCACCGATCCACACCGGCACTCCGCAAGTGAGGGCTCAATGGACTCCTACGCTGCCGTCCTACTCCGCCGTGGCACCAATCGTCGGAACGTCCGTTTTTCGCGCAAAGTCCAGCGACCAACGGGAGCGGGTTATTTGGCCGGTGCGGTAGCACCGATTTGGCTGGCGGTCCTACCGCCCTGCACCCTCCAGGTTCCGCAGCCGCATCTCAAGGAGCTCCGACTCGTTGGCGGTCTCGTAGTAGACCTCCAACTCGTTGACGACCGCCGGGCGGTCTTCCTTTTCGCCGAGCACCTTAAGCCTGAGATGGCAGAACTTCACATAGCTGCCGTTGAGACCATCGACCACCCCGGCATAACTCGGCTCGGCACTGCGGGGATACAGAGGATCGATCTCGACGCCCGTGCCGGGGCGTTCGAAGACGACCTTGTGCCAATCGCGGTGCTTCTCCCAGCCTTGGCCGACATGAGGCTCTCTTGCCGCCGAGAGGTAGACCTCGTAGCGATACTCCCGCACTGCCGGCGCGCCGCTGTGCGCGATGATGTTCTGCTGGCGGTCTTCCAGCGAGCCCACGGAATCCGACATGCTGATCATACCGAGATTGGGAAGCGTCTGGCTGCCATAGAGGTTCAAGGACTCGCCGGTGTTGACCAGCACGGCGATGCCCAGCCGCCGGCAGATCCGCAGCATCGTCAGGTTGTAGAAGGACGACGGTACTTCCCAGACAACCTCCCCTTGAAAACCGAATTCGCTGCGGAGCAAGCCGACCAGGTCGGCGGCCTGGCGGTAGATCCGGTCTTCGTAATGGTCGAAGGGTTCGTATTGATTGCCGGCGGCATTGTAGTAGGGAAACGCCACCGTGGTGTTGCCGATAACAGGGCCTTTGTCAGGTCCGAACGAGTGGGTGGTCCATTTGGTGTAAATTCCCGGCTCGAACAGTCCCGAGGCTATCATCTCGCGGATCTGCGGCGGTGTGAGGAACTGCGGGTCGGCGCCTTTGAGCTCCCAGCAGGTCGAAGTGAACTTCATCTTCCGCTGGCGGAGCAACGGGAAGGCATGCTCGTAGACGCCACACTGCCCGGTGCAGAACAGCAACACCAGCGGCTTGGTCACGCCCGGCGGGAGTTGCTTGTCGCGGATGAAGCGAAGGAACTCCGAGAAGAAGATCGATTGGTAGCCTTGCTGGCCGATCCAATCGAGCATCGGCGCCAGGTTGCCAACCTTCATACTCGAGCCGACCCCAGTACCTTCGAGGTTGACGTTGTGGGTGTAGACGATCGGGCAAGCGAGGACCTCGGGCCCCAGTCCCACGCGGAGCCGGTTGGCGCGGACGACGGTTTCCAGGTCGCGATGAATGACGACCGGATAACCCGCGTCTTGAGGTGAGGTCCATCCTCGGAGCCAGTCGCCGTCAAAAACTTCGCCCGCGGGGGATTCCTGGCCGGGGAGCATCGCCCGAGCATCGCCGCCACGCTGCAGGGCCGCATAATTGACGGTCCGGAAGTTCGTCACTGCGCGCCACTCCTGGGCATCCGTGTCTTGGGCAGAACAGGTCGCCTCACCGACCGTTCCCGCGGCAAGCACCATGGCCCAGAGGAATGCATGCAGGCACTGCGCTGCTGCGGACCACCGTTTGTTCGTAGACATGGCTGCTCGACCTCACTCTGCTGGACGGCGCGGTTTCCACGGGGCACTCGCCCCGCATCCAAGTCTCGCCCTCGGGCGGAACGATCTTCAGTGTAGCTCCGGAGCTGCGGTTGGCAAGGTTCTCGGACCGCCAAATGACCCGGCGCAATTCGGCGAGCGTGGACATCGCGCCTGCCAGAATATGGGCAGGATGCCCACGTTCCGAGAATTCACGTGGAATTCACGTCTGACTCCGTTTCCGACCCGAAATCCATCACGCGCTAGGAAAATGCCAGAAGAAATCCACGCGACGCCTGGCAACGGAAGATCGGAAACTAGCATCGCACTGGCCCCGCTCGCCGTCGACCTTTTTCGCCGCTGTTGGCCGTCACCGGGCTCGCTCAGCCTGGCATCCGTGCGCCGACCATGAATCGCATGGCGTGTCGCTCGCTTCTTGAGTGTGTCCGTCCGGTCGCAGAAGCTATGTCCTCCGCGCAAAGCCCGGAGGGACTGCGATGCTGGGCATGACAGCCTCCGACTGCTCCAAAGTGGATCGCAGCAAGTCGGGCATCTGTTCGACTGTGTCGACCCACCGGTCCGCGTGCAGCTGCAAGCGATCAAGAGCCTGTTCAACGCGACGTGAACGCGACGTGACGCTGTCCGATTACGGGCTGCGGATCTCCGGATCGCCGTCCCGATGGAAGGCTCGGAAGTTGGAGAGGTTGAGCGTGTACAACCGTTCGGCCTTGCCTTTCCGCGCCGCGACGAGGTGCAGATAGTCGAAGATCGCTCCGCCCTGCACACCGCGGGAGGAACATTCGCGCATGCCGCGAAGCGTTTCGGCTGCCGTGAGCGTTGTGATCTGCAGGAGCGGGATATAGTCGGTTTCCAGGAGCTCTACGGCTTGTTGAGGACTCAGCCGGAACGCCTTTCGCCCGCCGGTCAGCGTGCTGAAGAATTCGGTAAGACCGTGGATGTAGAAGCCCGCATCGCCCCGATCGAGCAAAAGTCCGCAGGCCGCATGATGCGGCTCGGTCGCCACCACCGCGGCGATCAGCACGGAAGTGTCGATGAAATCCACGCTCAAGCCTCCCGACGATTGCCGGCCAGCCGGTCCAGATGTTCTTCCCGAGCCTCCTGAACTGCCTGCCCGGCGTCAAATCCTTCCCAGCCCACGATCACGCGACGCTTGCCGCGGCGTTCCAGATGCACTTCGTCCGGTTCATGACTGAGTTCCAGCCGATCGCCCACCAGTTCCAAACGCAGGCGCGAGCCTTCCCGCAAGTGCATTTTCTCGCGAATGTCCTTGGGAATCACCACGCGGCCCGCCTTGTCCACCGTCAGCGTTACGTTCATGATCGCCGCACCCCGCTCCCATCGCGGTCGTTGCATTCAGGCCTTTGCCGCCCGGCACATCCGTCGCCCCCTGCTCGCGCCGGCTCCCTGGATGGTTTCAATAATACCATATACAATACCATTGTCAATACCATTTCCACTTCTTGCCACGCATCTCCCGCAAGACAGCCAGGTCATCCGGATTGCGGCCGGGGTCGAAGCCGAGCGCATTCTCGCCGGCGAACAGTTCTGGCGCGGCGCCTCCAGGCGTTCTCGCTCGCCCGGCACGCTCGTCACAACATAGACTGCCCAGTTGTAATGCGGCCCCTGAGACCCATAGGCCGTGGGCTGCGGGCGGTTCAGCTTGCGCAGCGATCGAGACATCTCGCCGATCGTCTCCAGCGGTGATCCCCAACGAACGCGTGACTCTCCCGAACGCTCGTACTTGAACCACGAGTCCGCTGAAGGAGCGGTGATACGGTAAGCATTGTAATGAGGGTAGTCGGAAATCCCTGCGTAGAATCGCCACACACGCTCCTCGCTATGCGTCACCGAAGTTGGCACGGGGAATTCACGTCTGCCTCCGTTGTGGTAACACAGGCAAGGCGGCACATTCCCCAAACCACCAAAACGGAGGCAGACTCCGTTTCCCCCCGGCCCACTAGCGTGGGTGATCATGAACGTATGGCTCGGTTCTGGTGGGCGAGTCGCCAGCGATTCCGGATCGTGGCGCTGCTTGGCATCGCTCGGGACCGCTTCCCTTGTGAAACGCCTTCGGCGTGTCGTGTGGATGTGGAACGCGGACCCAGGGGTGCCGCGGCTGCGCCGCTGATCCTGGGCTCTGGAGTGTAACCGCTTCGCGGTAAGGAGATGATCGCCATTGTTCTGAGTACGGCGAGGTGCGGAGACCCTCGTCGTTCTACACAAGTTACCCCGGATTCTCGGCGCCCGGACCGAAGATCTGCCAGCAGAGGGCTATGTCGTGCAGTCTCTGCATACCCAGCCAGACAGTCTGGGGACCGGGTCGGTCGGGCCTTTTGCGGTTCACGTAGCCACCCAATTGGGCCACCAGCCGCACCATCTCGGCCAGTGTCGGAGGCGTCGATGGTGGAGGCTGACGATGAATTACTTGGTAAACCGACTGCCATTCCGCTGGCTCGAAACGAGCCTCGCAACTAATGTCCGGAGAGTTCCTTCCCAACCGACACACCAGTAACGTGCGCCACGTGACAATCAGATAAACGGCCAAGCACGGCAGCCAGCGATCGAGCGTTTCAAACAGTCGCTTCTCGCGCGGCAACCCGATTTCAGCGTGCGAAAAAAAACTTCAATCAGCCATCGCACGCAGTAGTATTGGATGACCTGACGCACTTGCTCAACGCTCTCGATCGGCAAACTCGTCAGCAGAATCCATTCCACGGCCACGTCATTCGCCGGCGGGTTCGCTTCCCGAACCAAAACCACGTTGACCGTGACATCGGGCAGCTTGCGAGCTCGTCGCCAAGGGGCACGCAACGTCACGCACGCGGCACGCACCTCAACTTCCGCACTGCGCGACTCACGCGGTTGACGGCGACTGCGGCGATCACAGGAATACTTGTTGTTTCGACCGCGGACTTGGATCGTTTGAGTGAACAACACCTTCTGTGCGAGCACGTGGCGCGCAGGTAACGATGGGTCGTATCCTCGTCCGAAGTTTCCTCAAAGGATCCGTTCCTCTTCCGGTTGCAGCTCCATGTGCGCGTAGTGACAGCGCAAAACCGTATCCACTCGCTATACCGCGGCTCCTTCGTTGCCTCCGCGAGCAGTTCGTAAATGTCCGCTTCGCTGTCGGCCACGCACACACACCGCGTCTCGGGCAACTGTTCGGCCACCCGTTGCGCTGCTGCAGCGCGACCACCCACCGATAACTTTCCTTCTCTTCAATCGGAGTGGCCACGCGCTAAAGCTGGTCATTTTTGAGCACGATGGTGTGTGCTCGTCACGCGCCCATGCCTTGCCGTGGGCAGTTCCCAATGGAGTCCCATCCGGTGTGAACGCGTGCAGCAAATGCAGCAACACCCCTCGCCGTGAACTTCCATCGAGAGGTCCCGCTCCCGCCACGGGTTGTTCCGGCCGCGTGAGGTCCATTTCGGTTGTGTCCTGCGCCAGGATCACTTCGGACTGTTGACGCAACCGTTGCTGCGTAGCTTCTATATGCGGCTGAAGTACCTCCTCGAAAGTCACTTTATCGTTATCGAAAAACCGGTAGGCCGCGGCCGTTTCTGCGTAACCGCAGCGAGTGCCTCGGAATGCTGGCAGCGGGCCGCCGAGTAAGTTGATCCAAAATCACCTCCAGGTCGCTTATTCAGACGTTTGTCTGGTAACGCCGCCGTCTTCATCTCTTCCACTACCCAAGACGCCAACATGGGTCACTCCTTTGACTCGCTTCGCCTCCTTGCGTGAATTCGCCACGCTACGATTCTCTCCGAAATACCCCCATTCACCAATATCAGTTGGCACTTGTGTAGAACAACGAGGTGCGCCGCTGCCCGACCCCACCTTGGCCGTGAGGATCGAGCGATCGACGCGGGTGCGCTCACCGGCCCCGGCATTGAGGGACCTGGCATCGACGTTTGGCTTGACGTCGAGATCGCGCAGCTCGGCCAGCTGATCCGACATCGCGAGCAGGCCCGAGGCCGCCGCTTTCTTGCGCGGATCGGGCTTCGGCTCGGACTTCACGACGGGCACCGGCACCGGACGCTCGACGCGCGCCTCGACCTGGGGCACCTCGACCGGCTTGGGCGGCACCACTTCGATCGGCTTCGGTTTCGGTTTCGGCTGCTCGAGGATGAACTCGACGATGCGCTCGGGCACGGCCGGCGCCATCGCCGGGGTCCGCGGCGTGTCGGGCAGGAACGGGATGACGACGCTGAAGCCGATGAACAAGCCCAGCGCGGCGCCCAGGACGCGCCGGAATCGACGCTCCTCCTCGACCGAGGGCGTCCAGGGCAGGTCAAAGACCCGGAAATTGGTGACGACGACGTTGCTGCTCATGGCGCTTGGTTCCTTCAGGCGCCCTTCAGGCCGGCATACGTCTGTTCGCGCTCGACGACGGCCAGCGAAACCTTGGTGTACTCGGCGGCCGAACTGCTCGCGACGATCTTGCGCAGCACGGCGTAAGGCAACGACTTCTCGGCCATTACCGTCACCTCACGATTCGCTTCCGATCCCGGCAGCAGGCCCTGCGCCTGCGCATCGAGCGCTGCGCGCAACGGCTCGCTGACCTGGCCGCTCGTGGTGCCCAGCTCCGACACTGTCACGACGGCCTCGCCGTTGACGTACAGCATGTCGCGCGTGACCGTCACGACGGTCGCCTGGCGTGGTTTCTGGTCGGCCAGCGACTGCGGGATGGTGATGTTCTTCGAGTTCGGCAGGATGTCCATGTCCGCCGCGTGCACCAGCAGGTACACGACGAGAATCGTGAGCATGTCGATCATCGGGATCAGCGCAAGCGGCCCATGGCCGCCACCGCCGCCCTTGCCACGGCGCGAGTGGCGCCGCATTCCTGTGCGGATCATGTCGGGGCATCTCCCAGTGCGATCTGCGGAAAGAGCGTCTCGCGCGACACCTTGCCGCCCGCGATCGTCTGCCGCACTCGTGCAGCGTCCATCACCTGCACAATCGTGTCGTAGTCCACGTCCGCGGCAACCAGCAGCGTCGCGTGAGTCACGTCGGGCACCTTTACCTTGAGCGCGGCAAGGTAGTCCGTGAGCTTCGTGACGTCCTGCCCGCTGGCGACGGCCGGAATGGTTTCGAGCACGCCCTGGTTGCGATCGGCGACCTCGATTCCCGACTTGCGCAGGATCAGCTCGAGTTCGAAGCGCGGCGTGTCCGTGGCAGCCTGCGTCCCCGGTCCGGGCAGGTTGACCTCGAGCACGCTCGTCTTCGAGAACACGGCCGTGAAGATCAGGAAGAACGTCAGGATGACCATCACGTCCAGCATCGGCACGATCGTCAGGTCGTTGCGGCCGCGGTAACGCGCGTGGTTGCGCTGTTGCCGCCGCGCCAGGGCGGAACTTTTCCTCATGCGCGTGCAGCCTCCCGGGCGGGCGCCTCCTGGACGCGCGCCGCAGCCGCCGGGCGCGCCGCGGCCGCTGCAGCCGCCGTACTCGGCGCCTGGGTGCGACGCTCGACCACGGTGTTCAGGAACTTGATCGAGGCCACTTCGAGGCTGTCGACGAGCTCAGTCGTCTTGGTCTCGAGGTACATGTGGCAGAGCAACAGCGTGATCGCCAGCGCGAGGCCGAGCGCCGTGTTGTTCATGGCCACCGAGATGCTGGCCGAGAGCATGCTGGCCTTCTCTGCCGGGTTGACGGCGGCGACCGCGGCGAATGCCTGGATCAGGCCGATGACGGTGCCGAGCAGGCCCATCAGCATGCCTATGTTGGCAAGCGTGGCCAGGTAATGGGTGCGCTTCTCGAGACGCGGGATCACCTCGATCAGGCTCTCTTCCATGGCCTTCTCGATGTCGTCGCGGCGGCGGGCGGTCGCGATGCGCGACATGCCGTAACGCATGATGGTCGAGAGCGCGGAGTCGGTCTTCTCGGCGACTTCCATCGCCTTGCGGAAGTTGCCGGCCTGGAGCAGCGGCGACAATTCCGCCCACAGGCGGCGATTGCCGGCCGAGACGCGCGTCAGGTAGATGAAGCGTTCGACGGCGACGACGAGGCCGATCATGAAGACGGCGGCGATCGGGTAGAGAAACGCCCCACCCTGCTTGAAGAAGTTGGCGATCAGGTCGATGGTGTTCATTGCGGGCTAGCTCCGGGGACGGGGACAGTTGAAGCAGTGGTTGTCGGCGACGCGAGGTCGCGGTAGTAACTGATTTCGCGGCGGAATTCGTCACGGTCGAGCGGCGCGAGCAGCTCGTCGATGAGGCTGCCCATCGGGCGGTCAGGGCCGCCCGGCGGTTCAGCCGCTTTCCACGGCACGATGCTCATGACCTTCGGCAACTCGCGGTTGCCGGTGATGGCCGTGGCATCGAGTTGCAGGCGGTCGACGGCTGTCGCGGAGGTGGCAGCCTTCGACGCCGGATCGGCAGCATCGGCCGCGACGACCGGCAGGACGGCCAGCAACAGCAGCGCGAGGCTGGAGTGGAGTGCGGTCTTCACGGTGTGGCCCCTGCGGTGCGCGTGACCGCGGCGATGCGTGCCTTGAGTTCGGTGACCCACGCGGTCACCTGTGTGTCGGCGCCCTGCGTCAGCAACTGATAGCGCTCGAAGTGCGGCAGTGCGGCCGACGGGTCGTCGAGATACAGGTCGTGCAGGATCGCGAGGTTCCGCTCGGCATCGGCGTAGTTTGGATCGAGCGTCAGCGCGCGTTCGTACGCCGCCTTGGCATCCGCGAACTGGCCTGCCTGGCGCTTCTGCACGCCGAGCTGGTTCTGGACCGCCGGGTCGGTCTCCGGCGGCAGTGCCGGCCCTGTCACCGGCGCCACCGGCGCATCGGCTACTTCCGCCCGTGCATAACGGCCCGGCATGAGCTGCGCCAGTTCGGCGTAGCTCTTCTGCACCCACTCGTCGTAGATTCCCTGCGCCGCGAGCCGCGCGTTGCGTTCGTGGATGCCGATCGCCTTTTCCTCGAACGGGAATGCCTGCTCCTCGAGCAGCACGTCGTATTGCTCGAGCTCCTCGGCGTCGAGATTCCGCGGCCGGTCCGACTCCATCAGCGCCTTGCCAAGGTGACGGTAGAGGTCCGCCATCGCGAATGCCGACGCGGTCGTGACTTGCGCTACGCCATACTCCTCGGCGCGGCCGTAAGCACCCAACGCCGCCTCGAGGGCCTTGCGCTTGGCGGGGAGAGACTTTTCAAGTGGCAACGCCAGGCGGATCGAGCGGGCGGAAGCATCGAGCGGCCGCGCGAGTTCAAGGGACGCAGTCGCCGCGAGGAACTTCGTGCGATCCGTGCGCTCCGCGCCCGCAGCCCCATCAGCGACGATGATGTCCTCGAGCCAGCGCTGGCGGCCCGCGGCGTCGTTGGCGTCGCGCGCGAGGTCGGCGAGAGTCTGGCGTGCATCCAATGCGGGGCCGGCAGGCACCGGATAGCGCATGACGTACTCCGCGTAGACACGGCTCGCAGCGGCACGGTCGCCGGCAGCGACCTGCAGCTCCGCCGCCTGCCAGAGAGCGGTTCGGCGCACCTCGGGCTCTTCCGTTACACGGGCCGCCACGCGTTCGAACTCGGCGGCGGCCTTGGCTTGCTGTCCGGACTCGACGTACGCGACAGCCAGCTTGCGGTCCACGTCGGCGGCGAGCTCGTGCCCTGGATAGGTGGCGCGGAAACCCTCGAGCACGGTGGCCGCCGTGGTCCACTGCTTGTCCTGCAGCAACAACGTGGCGGCGTCGAACTCGGCCTTCGCACGAATCGGCGAGGACGGCGCGACAGCGGCGACCCGCAGGAAGTCCTGCACCGCGCCGGCATGGTCGCCGGCGGCCTGGCGGGCTTCAGCCTGTCGATACACGGCCGCCGCCTGGCGTTCGATGGCCTCCGCGTGCTGCGTGTCGCTGGCAGGCGTGCGCGCCACGATCTCACCGTAGGCACGCTCGGCTTCGGCAAAACGGGAGGAGTCAAAATACGTGTGCGCAAGCACCGTCCAGGCAACGAGCTGCTGCCCGGCATCGGCGCGCGGTCCCAACGCCAGCACGCTCTGTGCGACCGATTCCGCACGCTGCCGATCGCCGAGATCGAACAGCTGCTTGGTGGTGCGCGTCAGCACGCCTGGCGTTTCGACGTGCTCGGGGAACGTGCTCGCGAACACCAACGAAGATTCGATGGCGCGCTGGCGCAGCGCCGGCCGCTCGGCCTCAGGTATCGTTGCCGCGGCCTGGTCGAGCGCGACCAATGCGGCGTAACCGGCGCGGCCCGCTTCGGGCGCGTCCTTATAGCTGTAGGCAGCCTTTTCGTATTCGTCGGCCGCTTCGGCGAAGCGCGAACCCTCGAGCAGCAGGTCGGCGAGCAGCAGGCGCGTTGCCGGCGCTTCCGCCGAGGCATCGAAGCCGTCGAGATACTCGCGGTACCAGCGCACGGCCGCGTCACGATCGGCCTCGCCGCCCTTCTTCTGCGCCAGGGCATGATGGTGACGGGCGAGGTCGAGCAGGTTCGCCTGGACGGCCGCGCTCACGCGCGGATTGATGTTCGCGCCCCGCTGCGCCCAGTACGCGCTGCGCGGCCCGTAGAGTTCGACGAGTTCCTGCTTCGACTCGAGCACGAGCGCATTGAAGCCCGCCTTGCCATAGGCCTCGGTCGCCTTGCCGAGCAGCAGTGGGGCTTCAGGATCGAGCGGCTGTCGCCGAGCGAACGAGCGGTAGACTTCAGCGCCATCCTGGAATCGTTCCTTCTCGACGTAGAGGTCGCCGAGCGCGCGGTAGAGCCGGGATTCGTACGGCGCCGGGCCACGCTGCGACAGTGCGGCCTGCAGCGACGCCGCGCCTTCGTCCGCAGCGAACATCAGGCTCAAGGCCCGCAGGGCGTCGTCCGACAGTTCCAGCTGGGGCCGCGTCAACTGCGCAACGTCGCGCAGTTGTCCATCCTGGACCAGCACGGTGTCGAGCAGCGCAAGAAAGTCACGACTGCTCGCTGCATTGTCGCCGAGCTTGAACTGCGCCCAACCGCGCTTGTAGAGCGCCTGCTCGTGAAACGTGCTGGCGGGGCCCATCGCGAGCACCGCCGCGTACGCCTGTTCGGATTCGGCGTAGCGCTTCGCGCTGAAGAACACTTCGCCACGGCGGAACTGTGCCTCGTCGGCATGCGCGCCTCGCGGATGCCGGAGTACCAGTTCATCGAGCGCCGCCATCGCGGCATCGGCGTCACCTGCGACCTCGGACGCGCGCGCGAGTTGATACAGGGCCGCATCCCGCGCAGCGTAGTCCGGGTAATCGCGCAGCAGTTCCTGGTACGCGGCGACGGCTTCGCGCGCCTTCGCCTGCGAAGCGGCGTCGGGCACGTCGCCCTCGGCGCTGAGCGCGGCTGCCTGCTCGAGTCGCAGGTCGCCGAGCCGGCGCAGCGCCTGCGCCTTGAGCGCCGGATCCGCGCCATCGATCTGCAGGAACGCCGCGTAGCTGTCCGCGGCGTCGTCGGGCGCGGCCTGCACCGGCTGCGCGCGATCCACCGGCGCGCTGCGGCCAGCAAGTGAGCCCAGCGTCGGCTCGGCTCTCTTGCGGGCGCTCTCGGCCGTGCCCGACCAGCTGCCCGCAAGCACGCACGCAACCGCGACCCACAGGTGGCGTGGCGCGCTCACTTGCCGCCCCCGCTCGTCGCACCGTCGTAGAGCGAGGCCAGCGCGAATTGCGCCTGCGTCGAGTAGCTGCCGAGGCGCTTCTGTTGCGCCTGCAGCTCCGCGACCGCGATGTCGGAAAGCGCGCGTTCCTGTGCGAGGGCCGTGGCCTCCACCAGGGGCGCGATGCGGGCGACGCGCTCCGACAACTCGTCGACGCGACCCGCGAAACCCTGCGTTTTCTGCGGCACGAGATCGCCTGCCTCACCGATGGCGGCGAGTCGCGTCCCGGCCTCTGCCAGCGCGGCTTGCGTCTGCTTCAGATCGCGACGGGTCTGCGCCGCGCGCACCTTGTACGCACGATCCAGCTCCCACGACAGCGCGCCTCGCAGCAGTCGCGCACGTTCGGCAAAGTCTTCGCGCTGGGGCCCAGCAGGCATCGAGGCCAGCGTCGCGTCGATCCGGGCGAGCGCCTCCCACTGCTCCAGCTCCGGTCGCGACGCGAGCGCGGCTACATCGCGGCTTGCCTCGACCTGCGCGAAGCGTCCCGCAAGCGCCTGCTGCCGCTGCGCCAGCGACTCGAGGTCGGTGCCCGCCAGCATTTCCTGCCGGCGCGGCTCGCGCTGCGTCGCTGCAATCTCACGCGCCTCGATCATCGCGCCAAACGCCTCGAGCGAGTCCGTCCAACGCGTGAGGTTGGCCTGCATCAGCCGCAGGTCGCGATAATTCTTGAGGCCTTCCTGGAACTCGTGCGAGGCCATCAGGTGATACAGGTAGCGCGTATGCGGCGCATCCGGCAGCGTCTCGAGCTGCCAGAACCAGCCCGGACGATCGTTCTTCGGCATCTCTGACAGGATGGAGTCGAGGAACCCGCCCTGGCGGATGGCTGCGATCGATTCGTCGATGCGGCGCGATTCGCGCGCAAAGGCATCGACGGCTGAACGGTATTGCTGCGACGCCTGCCCGTTGGACGCCAGCTTGACGTACGCGTACGGCACGGCGATCAGTGATTCCTGCACGGAGGCGTCGAGAATCTTCCGCTGCTGCAATTCGAGCCAGGGCACCAACGCGCGTTCCGGATGGTTGGCGTTGGCTTCGGCCCAGCCGAGCGCCAGCAGCGCCTTGTTCGTGAACGGCCCGTCCAGACGCACGCGGCTCAGCACCGCCGCGGGCTCCTCGCCGCCTTGCTGCTGCAGCAGCGCGAAGCCGAGCGCCAGGTTGGCGCGATCCCGCAGCGACGCCTGCTCCTCATTGGCGGCCGGCATCGTTCCCACCTGTTCGAGGAACTGGCGGCCGCGCGCCGTGTCGCCCGCCCGCACCAGCGCCACGCCCAGGTTGAAGCGCGCGTAATTCGACCAGCCGCTTGTGTCGCTCCAGCTCTCGAGGCGTTTTGCTGCCTCGCCATAGCGCCCGAGGCTCATCAGCACGTTCGCCTCGAGCAGGCGGCGTTCGGGTTCCAGCTTGCCGGCCAGCGGTTGCTCGATGTAGCCGAGGTTGCGGAGCGCCTCCTCGTAGTAACCGCGCTGGTAGCCGATGCGCGCCAGATAGAAGCGGGCACGGTCACGCACCGAAGGCGCCACCGGACCCGCCAGCAGCCGATCGAAGATACGTTCCGCTTCGGCGTGCAGGCCCAGCGACAGGTAGAGGCCGCCCGACAGCAGTTCCGCTTCGGCGGCGTGGTGACTCAGCCGATTGAAGTCGCGGTTCGCTTCCAGCCGGACGATGGACTCGAAGTAGTCGTCCTGGAAGAAGTGAAACAGCACGTCGCCGTAGTCGAGGTCGCGGATTTTGGTCGGAGGCGGTGCGTCACGGGCCGGTTCGTCCGCGTGCGCCGTCCACGCCGCAGCGGCGCCCAGCACCAGGATGATGCAGAGCGTGTAGAGCCGGGCGGTGGAGGATCGCTGACGCATGGCGTGGATGCCGAGGAAGCCAGGGGCTCGCCCTACTCCCACTGCCGCACGACGAACTCCGGCTGCAGCGACGCTGCTCGGTCGCTGATGCGGAGCTCGACGTACTTGGCGCCGACGGTCTTGTCGACCTTGAGCGTCGTGCCGCGGCGATAGTCGCGGTCGTGCGGACCCTTGCCGGTGAAGAACGCGACGATTTCGTGGTTCCCGGACTTCAGGTTGCCGAGATACAGCTTCTGCACGCCACCGCGATGCAGGGCCTGCACTTCGCGCTCCGTGTAGAGGTAATTCGCGACTTCCTTGTCGTCGACCCTGAGCGACACCGAATCGAGCGCGAAGAACGTCCCCACGTCGACGGACAGGAACACGGCCACCTGCGTGCTCGCCGGGTACAGCAGTTCTTCCTCGAGCTTGAACAGGTCGCGATTGAGTTCGATGAGCTGTTTTTTCAGCGCCTGCACGTCCTGGTCGACGGTCTTAAGGTTCGCCGCGTCGCCGTCGGACGGCAGTGCGGCCAGCGGGGCCGCCAGCAACGCGAACACCGTGAACAGTCGCGCTATGCGCAGAATCGGGTTGGGTTTCGGTTTCATGCGGGCGGAACTCCGTCAGTCCTTACGCAGGCGTTCGAGTTGCGGGGTGAGTTCGGATAGATCGGCCGGGACGCCGGACCAGGACGCGCGCACGTGTCCCTCGGCATCGAGCAGCAAGGTGAGCGGCAGCTTCGCGACGTCGTAGGTCCGTGCAACGGACTGCTCGGCATCGACGAGTGTCGGCGTCGCAATGTGCAACGACCCGGCAACCGCGGCCGCGCGGTCGGCGCCGTCGAGATTGACTCCCAGCATGGGCGTGCCGGAACTCCGCGCGAGCGTATCGAGGGCCGCGACGGACTCGCGGCAGGGCCCGCACCAACTGGCCCAGAAGTACAAGACCACGGGTTCGCCGCGGTACTCCGACAGTCGTTGGTTGCGCCCGTCGATGCCCTTCAGGGCAAAGTCAGGCGCGATGGAATTGAGCGCGGGGGGCGCGGCAAACGCGGGCATGCAGACGGTCGCGGCAATTGCCGCAGCCATCCATTTGAGTAGCACCCCGTTCGGGGCACTTGAATCGAGTGTCCTGCGTTGCACCTGGCAACCCCGCTGTCATGGGAACGTCCCGAAGACCGGTGGCTTTGCGTCCCCGCCTTTCGGCGGGTTTGCCCTTTTTCAGTAGACAGCATCGTTGTCTGCGGCTCGCCTTGCTGTCAAATCGGCGGGGTTCGGGATGCCAGACACTTGCGGTGCGTCACATTTCGCTCCCGCCAGCCGCACCCATCACTTATTGCGGGGGCTCGAGGCCCGCCGAATAGAAGATCTGGCCGTCGCGATCGACGATGACCGCCTCGACGTCGCCGAGCCTGCGGACGAACTCCATGCCTCGCTCCACACCCAGGATGAAGACCGTCTTGGTCAGTCCGTCGGTGCGCGTCGCATTGGCGCCGACGACCGTGACGCTGCGAACGGCATCCGGCGACTTACCGGTGCCCGGCACGAGGATGTGGTGATAACGCCGGCCGTCTTCTTCGAAGTAGCGCTCGTAATCGCCCGACGTCGAGATCGCCTCGTCCTGCAGCGGGATGCGTGCCACCACCGCCCCCTGCTTGCGCGGATCACGGATACCGACCACCCATGGCTTGCCTAGCCGGTCGCCGAGCAGCGCCGTGTCGCCACCGGCATTGACCATCGCGTGCTCGATCCCCATGCGCCGCAGGATCTCGACGCCGCGATCGACCGCCCAGCCCTTGGCAATGCCGCCGAGGTCGATGCGCATGCCCGGTTTCATGAAACGGATCGTGCGCGCGACGGGGTCGACCTGCAGGTGCCGGTAATCGACCCCCGGCAATGCGGCCTCGATCTGTGCGTCGGTCGGATGCTGGTGTGCGCGGTAATCGTAGAGGTAGCCGACGCTGGCGTAGGTGATGTCGAACGCGCCGTCGCTGATGCGCGAATAGTCGAGCGACTTGGTCACGACGTCAATGATGTCGGCATCCACCTGCACTGGACGCTCGAAGGCGTGCGCATTGACCTGCGAGAGCTGGCTCTCCGGCTTGTAGGTGCTCATGAGGTCGTCGGTGCGGTGCATGTCGGCCATGACCGCGTCGATGGCATTCACGGCCAGGACGGAATCGTCGCTCCAGAGCTGCACCGCGATGCGCGTGCCCATGATGGCTTCTTCGCGCTCGTACCAAGCGGCACGCGCGGCCGGGAGGCCGGCCAGCAGGTTCAAGGCCATGAGCAGTGCAAAGCGTCGCATCGTGAAACCTCAGATTCCGGTCCGCAGCTGGGCCTCGTCGTGCAGGCGCAGCAGGTAGTCACGCACGATGCCAGTCGCCTCGGTCGGGGGCAACAGCCGCTCCTCGACGAGTTTCGCCGCGATGTCGCTCAGGGAACGCCGGCCGTCGACCAGCGCAGCGACGTAGCCACGCACGCGGAGGGCAAGCGCGTGGTCGGCGACCTCGGGCAACAGCGGAACCGGATGCCGCGGATCAGCCAGCCAGGGCGGCAAAGGACGCAGCGGCAACTCCGCCTCACGCTGCTTGTGGACTGCGAACGTCACGACCTCCTCGATCCGCGCGTGCCGGCTCGCCGGCGACGCCAGGTACGGTTGGCGCGACGCCTGGAACTCGGGTGGCTCAAAACCCGCCCCCGCCACGATTTCCTGCACTTCCTCGCTCGAGTAGGCCTGCGCGGGTTCGGCCTGCTGAAAGAACAGCGTGCCGGTACAGACCCAGCGTCCGCCCGGCGCGAGCAGTGAATTCACGGTCGCCGCGAGGCATTCGAGATCGGTATCGACGATGTCGACCAGCCAAGGCGTGACGACCGTGTCGAAGCTGCCCGGCGCAAACGGCGGCTGCTTGGCGTCGCCGAACACGAGATGCAGGCCTGGCTCGGCGCGGGCTGGCGCGGTCAGCGTGCGCAGCAAGGCGTGGCTCGCCAGGTCGCGCGGCGCGACGGGAAACTCGTAAAGATCGACGCGCTCCGCCGCATACATCCGGCGCGCGACGCCCATCAGCAGCGGATTGATGTCGACGGCGACGGTCAGCGCGGGACGCAGGATCGCGTGCAGATCGTAGGGCAGCCGCCCTGCCCCACTGCCAAGCACGAGCAGTCTCTCCACGCGCGTGCTGCCCAGCGCACGAAGGACGGCCTCACACGCAGCGCGACTCTCTTCCTCGCCCCAGTTCCAGTCGCGGTGCACGTTGGCGTAGTAGCTTGCGAGCCCCTGGGCCGCCGCGACGACCGGGGCCAGCGCTGCATACGTTGCAGCCGCCGCCGGCTCAGTTTCGGTCTCGAGCGGCGCCAGCAGCGCCTGCAGGCGCCGCGCGTGATCCGAACAGGCCATGGCCAACAACTTGAGCCGGCTGCGTGTCGTGGGACGCGTGACGTCCGGACGCAGCGCGGCGCGGTACTGCGCGGCCTGCCGCTTGAGGTGGGTCGTCATCGCATGCAGCCGGCCGCGCCATTCGGCGAGCGCGAGTTCCGGCGCGTGCAACAGCCACGGCATGCCGTCGATCACGGGATAGCGCGCACCGCACGCCGCGCAACTCAGCGCGGAATCGCCCTCGAGCACGCCGGCGCAGCGTGGGCAGCGCAGGACTTGCAGGAGGCCGCTCGGTATCGATGCGTTCAATGGACTCCTAGCCGATGCGACCGCTCACGATTGGATTGAAAGCGATCAGGCTGTCCTGCAGCGTCGGGTTGCCGAGCCCGTTGCGCGGGAAGCGCGACGTGAACTGGGCCTGTTCACCGTGCAGGGCCATGTAATTCAGCACCACGGTCTCGGCCAGCAGGTTGACGTTGCCGGCGGCCGGGCTCGAGGCTGTCTCGACCGACGCATCCGCACGGAAATAGCCGATCTGCTGATGGCGTGCCGCTCCTCCCGCGCCCGTACTGACCAGGCTCGGTCGACCGCCAGGATTGTAGACCAGGAAGAACGACGCGGCCGTGGCCTGGTTGTCGCTGGTCCACATGAACTTGCCGCGGCCATCGGTCGTGTCGTCGACCTGGCCGCTCGCCGAGATCGAGCCGTCCGAGAACACGTAGAGCATCAGCGGCAGGCCGCGGCGCGCGGCGTACTCGAGGCAGGCGCCCATGCAGCGGCCCGCGCGCAGGTCGCGCAACTCGCCGGTCGAACGCCCCTGCCCATGGTAGTCATAGCCACCGAGCGTGATCGTGCCCGCGCCCGCGTAACCCGACAGCACCATCTTCATGACGGCCGCGGTCTTGCGGAACTCCGCATCGTTGTCGTACTCGGTGCGGCTGAAGATGCCGCCCGCGCCCACGATGTCCGGATCGAGGTCGGGATTGAGGCTGGTCGGGTCGCCATAGCGATCGACGACGTCGGCTGCCTTGACGTAGCCGCAGCTGACGAGCTCGCGCACGACCTCGTTGCGCGTGACGGTCGTCTGCTTCGGATCGGCCCAGGGCTGCTTCGGATCGATGACCTTGAGCTTGCGGTCGCTGATGCGCTGGATGGCCTCCATCACGGCCACCGTGTCGTCGAGGCTCAGCAGGCTCGCGAGCTGCCCGGTGTCGACGAGGCCGGTGACGTCGCTCGCCCGGTCCACCTTGGTGGGACGCACCGAAAGGTCGATCATCCCCGCCGGTGCCATCGAATTGCCGCCCGAGTCCGAAGCGCGCGAGCCCACCAGCGTGGCGAGCGATCCGTCCGCCCCCGCCGCGTGGATGCCGTACATCGGGTTGTGCGGGTTGTTGCCCGTGTCGTTCTCGGAGCGCGCGGCAATCACCGCGCCGTTGATCGACGCCGCCGTCGCCGGTGCGACGCGATCGAGGATGCCGCGCAGGAATGCGCTGTCGCTGTGGAACGCGAGTCCGAGCCGAGAGTCGGTGAAGCTGGTGCCCGTCGTCGCGTTGGTCATGCCCGGCAGCATGTCACCCGGCAGGCCGAGCTTGCCGTAACCCGCGGTGCTCAGGAAATCGAGCTGTCCGCCCGGTCCGCCGATCAGCACGTTCGAGCCGACCATGTTCGCGCCGCCCGCGAGGTCGATGCAGATGAACGGGATCTTGCCTGCCCCCTGCACGTCGATGCCGCAGGTGGTCTTGAGTGCCTCGATGTCGGGCGACAAGGCGGCCATGGCCGAACGGGGGTTGGCAAACAGGCTGAAAATGCTGGGTGCGGCGATGGTCGCGAGTCCCGTGCCAATGCCCTGCGACAGGAAATCGCGCCGCGTCACTGGACGCTTGTGCGCCTCCAGGTGGCGGATCGGCTCGTCGAGGGCTAGCGCGCGCGGCGGTGTCTTGCGGATGAGCATGGTTCGTCCTTGGCTGCGGCCGGCGATCAGTGCAACAGCGTTGCGGCGCTGCCGAGCAACGCGGCGCAGCTGGCCTTGACGACGGTCTTGGTTCGATCCGCGGCGCAGGAGCCGCCACAACTCGAGAGCCGCGTGATCAGCGCGTCGAGGTCGCTGCGCACGCCCGCGGCGTCAGGTTCGGTCGCGACGTTGGTTCGCAACATGCGTCCCACCAGCGAGTCGAGCACGATCGCGCGACCTGCCGGTGCAAAAGCGGTCGCGGGCGCGGCCGTGAAGTCGAAGCCGGGGAAGTACTGCGCACGCGCCGTCGGGCTTTCCACCAGGGCATTGCAGTACTGGATCGAGAGCTGTGCCACCGCGACCGGATGCGCCGACACGAACGTGTCGATCGTCTCCACCGTGGGCAGCGCCTGCTTGATCGTCGCGTAGGTGGCGGCCACCGCCGGATCCTGGGGACTGATTTCAGTCAGCTCTGCCATCGTCGCGTTGAGTTCGTCGAACACGCGCAACCCGACGTCCGACGGCCGTTGCACGTCTGCGGGAGGTGCCGGGGCCAATGGCACCGGATCGAGACGCACGTTCCGGTGCGTGCCGAGCACGTCGAAAGTCAGGAAGAACTCGTCCGTGTCCGGTCCCTTCTCCAGCGCGATGACGGTGCCGACGTTTGCCAGCGGCTGGCCCAGCGGCCCGTACTGCGAATCGCTGATAGCGGTGTCCAGCGTGCGGTAAGCCTGGCCCACGGGTGCTTCCGTGCCGTTGATGCCGATTCGCAGGCCGGCGATCGGGATCGAACCCGGCTTGGCCGTCGGGTCGAGGCTGACGAACGTCGGCTTGTCGAACAGGTAGCTGTACGAATCGAACTGGCTGACTTCGAACAGGATGTAGGCCTGCGGCACGTCGACCAGGTGGCTGATCGAGAACAGCAGGTAGAACTTCTCGCCCACGCCGGCCGTGAAGTTCGTCTGGATCTGCGCGTCGGTGAGCACCCGGTTGTAGACGGCCACCAGCCGGAACACGCCCTGGAACTGGCGATCGCCCGAGACCTCGTTGCCGAGCACGAATGCAAAAGTGTCGTCCCAGTCGGAGATCGCGCCGCCGGACGCCGGGTCCGCGTCGCCCGTGAACACGCCGTTGACGTAGATGCGCCGGCCACGGACCGGATCGAAGGTCGCGACGACGTGCTGCAGCGTCGCCTGCAGGTCCTCATCGGCGGCCGCCGTGGTGAGCTTCGGATCGCCCGCGACGTTGGTGCGGGTCGAACGGTTGTAGAAGTCGTAGCTGTAGAGCGTCTGCCCGAGCATGAAGTTGCGAGTCGTCGTGCCGCCCGAATACGACACGATGCGCGCGTCTTCCTGCGCGACGTTGCCGGGGGCGACCCAGGCTTCGATGGTGTACTCGCCCGTGGCCCCGATCAGGTCGTGCAGCTTGCGGCTCGCGGTGGTCGACCCCTGTGCCTTGCCGCTGCGCACGTTGAGGCCCCAGCCACCCACCCACGACACGTCGCCCGAGAGGTTCAAGTTGAGCGCGGGCTCGACGCCGCTGGTGTCGTACGCGATCGAGCCGCGGCCGGTCTTGAATTCCCAGAGCCCGATCATGTTGCCGCTGTAACGGTTGCCGCCGCTCGCGACCAGACCGTCAGGAATCCGCAGCGCCTTCGAGAATACGAGCGCGGCATCCACCTGCGTCGCCGGCACCTGGTTCGCGAACGCCTGGATCGCGGCCTCCAGCGTGCTCGCGTTCGACGCGCAGTCGCTCCAGCAGTTGTGGAACTCGGTGCGCAGTCGCACGACCAGCCGTGACAGCGCGGGCTGGTCGAGGTTGATCTTGGTCTTCACCGCCGCATACGCCTCGTCGACGTCGCCCGAGGCGAAGTATGGTGACTGAGCGGCGGCTGCGGTCGACGTATGGCAGCGTGAACAGTACTGCTCGACGAGCGGATGGACCGTCGACGCGAACAGTGCCGGCGACGACGGGAAGCTCTTGCTGGCACCCGGATCCATGATCGGCGGCGCCTTCAGCACGACGCCGGTCGTGCCGCCGCCCGCAGTCGCGCCGGCCCAGGCCGTGATCCACGTCGTCAGGATGTCGGCACAGGCGTCGTTGCTGGCCAGCCAGCAGTTATGCCCGCCCGCCACCTTCTGGACCATGCGTGAATCGCGCGGCGACGCAAGCGTCACGATCCCGTTGGCCGCGGCATAGGCCAGGTTCACGTCGTCCTGGCGCACGAACTCGGGCGCCTGCCCGCCGGCCACGTGGCACTGCCCGCAGCGGTTGCCCGCCTTCAGGTTGTCCCAGACGTTGATCTTGAACGCCTGCACGTCGGCCGTGGCCGGTGCGGGACCGCTGTAGGTCGGCGCTGAGCCGCCGGACGTCAACGGGTTTTCCACCGTCTTGGCGCCGCCACCGCACGCACCCAGTGCGAGCGCACACGCGACGATGGCCAGTCCACGGACCTTTGAGGCGAGACGCATGATCGTGTGTTCCATGTGTCTTCCTTCACTCGCCCATGCAGTAAGTGGCCGCTTCGGCGAAGACGCGCTTCAGCTGGTAGCCGTTGGCCTTGAAGCTCGCGGTCATCGCCTGAACGCGCTCACGGTCCTGTGCATCGCTTGGGCTGCGGAAGCAGACGTTCTTGAATACCTTCTGCACCTGGCAGGAGGCGAACGCATCGCTGTGCGCGAGCTCGCGCCCGAGCGACTTCGCGCCCGCGCCCCTGCCCGGCAGCGAACCGTCCCAACCGAGCAGCGAATTGCGACCCTTGCGCCAGTAGTTGTCCCACGCGTCGTCCGGCGTGGAGTAGCCCGCAGGGAACGTGTCCTTGTTGTGAAAGTACTTCGGCCGCACGATGCCCTGCGTATAGAGCAGGCGTCCGGCGGTCTCGTCGTAGTCGTAGTACGCGAATGCCTGCGTCATCGGGTCCATGCCCGAGTGGCAGGCGATGCAGTTGTTGAGGAAGATGCGGCTGTCACCACCCGGGCTGCGGCTCACGTCCTGCCGGATGCGGTCCGGCGGGCGCGTGGTGTCCTGCACCTGTTCCAGGTCGGTGCAGAGGTGGTTCATCAGCGTGTAGCGGAACATCGCGCGATTGGTGCCGGCGATGAAGAACGCCTGCGCCGCGGCGCGCGTGGTCAATACGCCCGCCGTCGCCTCGGCGGGAATGCCGCTGGCCGACGACTGTGTCGTCTGCACCAGGTTGTCCTTGAGGCTGACACCCTGCGACTCGAGCGCGGCGTAATGGTCGTTATTCGCTGCCGAATAGCCCGGCACGCCGGAGCCGTTGCGCCCCACGTACAGGATGTCGTCGTAGAGCACACGGTCGAAGGCGACGTCGTCTCGCACCATGCCGATGACGGTCGCCACGTAGTCGTTGAGCGGCGCAAAGACCGTCTGGTCGCGGTTGGTCCAGGGCATCGCAAAGTTCTTGAGCGTGACGTCGTAGAACGCCCGGTGCTGCATGGCCGTGTTGGCGGCGTCGGTCGCGCGACCGGCCGCGATATCGTTGGCCATCGAGGTGAGCACGGCCTCGGTGGGCGGGACCCCCGCCAGCCTGTCGTGGAGGCGCTTCGCCTGCGACCGCGCGTCCGCCTGCGCCGCAGCCGGCAGCAGCGTGACGGCCACGAGGATCAGGCTCACGAACGCACTGCGCAGGCTGCGCGCACCGCGGGCGTTCGACGTGCTGGTCTGTGGCATCCACCCTCCCTTCGGCAGCCGACGGCCACCGTGGCGACGGAATCTGTGGCCTGCGGGCGGTTCGTGCAAAGTGGCGTTCTCGTTTGTGAGAGGACGCTCACACAACGGGCGGCCAAAACGTACATGTGCGGCCGCTTATGCGAGAACACGCCTGCGCGGCGGCAGGACGCACAGGATCGCCGCGAGGAAAAAGCGATGGCAGTACGTCTGGCAGCGACCGCACGCGGTCGCTCGCAACAGTGGAAATCAATGTGCCTGCTGCTCGCCGTGGCCGCGATCTCCGCGTGCACGAGCAGCGACGGCGGCAGTGGCGCCAGCCCCGGCGGCGGTCAGTCACCGGATCCGGTCGTTCTCGATTTCCCGATTGCTTACGTCAAGCGCCCGGTGCCGACCGCCAACGCCCCCGCGCCCGACGTGCGCGAACTGCTGCCGTTCCAGCCGGGTGCCGACCTCTATCTGCGGGACCGGGCCTCGCCGTCCTCGGCCGAGCGCAATCTCACCGCCGCGATCACCAGGGGACTCGGTGACGTTCGCGACGTCGAGCCGTCGTACGACGGGCGCAGGCTGGTGTTCGCGCTGAGAGAACCGAACATCGTCGGCGCCTCGCCCGACGAACAACCCACCTGGGACATCTGGGAATACGACCTCGACGCACAGCTGCTGCGGCGGGTGTTCACGTCCGACACGACGGCGCGCGAAGGCGACGACGTCGCGCCGCATTACCTGCCGGACGGACGGATCGTGTTCTCGTCGACGCGGCAGCGGCAGGCCAAGGCGATCCTGCTCGACGAGGGCAAGCCGCAGTTCGCCGCGCAGGACGAAAACGACGACGAACACGCCTTCGTGCTGCACGTGATGAATGCGGACGGCTCGGGCATCCGGCAGGTCTCGTTCAACCAGAGCCACGACCTCGATCCCGCCGTGCTGCAGGACGGTCGCGTGGTGTTCAGCCGCTGGGACAATGCTCCCGGTCACGACGAGATCAGCCTGTACACGATGCGTCCCGATGGCAGCGACCTGCAGTTGCTCTACGGAGCGCGCAGCCACGCAACCGGCACCAACGGCGAGGACGTGCACTTCCTCGATCCGCGGCCGATGGCGAACGGCAAGCTGCTCGTGCGTATGCAACCGTTCGCGGCGCCGGACCTCGGCGGCCAGTTGCTGGAAGTGGACACCGCGAACTTCGTCGAGATCACCCAGCCGACACTGCCGAACCGCGGCGTGCTGACGGGCCCGGCACAGGTGGCAGCCACCATCAATGACGTACGCACAGTCGAGGGCCCGTCGCCCGGCGGCCGTTACAACGCGGCATTCCCCCTGCAGGACGGCACGGGCCGCATCCTGCTCACCTGGACGCAGTGCCGGTTGCTGGAAACGACGACGGCGTCCGCGACCGCACAGATCGTGCCGTGCACGGCGGACCGCCTCGCGGCTGGCGCGACGTCCACCGCAGCTCCCCTGTATGGCGTGTGGATCTACGATCCCTCGCAGAAGACGCAGCTCCCGGTCTCGAGCCCCGTGGAAGGCACGCTGTTCACCGACATCGTCGCGTTGCAGCCGCGCGCCCTGCCGGCCGTCGTGCTCGATCCGGTGGCCGGCGTCGACTTCGATGCCGATCTCGAGGCCGAGGGCGTGGGCTTGCTCGACGTCCGCAGCGTCTACGACATCGCCGGCACCGACACGGCACCGGGCGGCATCGCCGTGGTGCGTGATCCCGCCAGCACGCTCGCGGCCGCGCGGCCGGCGCGTTTCGTGCGCATCGAGAAGGCGGTCAGCATTCCGGACGACGACGTGCGCGATTTCGACGGCAGTGCCTTCGGGGTTACCCGAGCGTTCGGCATGCGCGAGATCCTCGGCTACGCTCCGGTGGAACCGGACGGCTCGGTCCGCATCAAGGTCCCTGCCGACGTGGCGTTCGCGATCTCGGTGCTCGACGCAAACGGACGCCGCATCGGCGGCCGGCACGACAACTGGCTGCAGTTGCGCGCGGGACAGGAACTGAAGTGCAACGGCTGCCACGTGGCGACACGCGATGATTCGCACGGCCGGGACAACCTGTTTGCCGCAGCCAACACCGGCGCACCGGGCACGGGCGTGCCGTTCCCGAACACCAACCCGGCGTTCTTCGCGGACTTCGGTGAAACGATGGCCCAGGTGCGCGCGCGCATCAGCTGCCAGACGGACTGCGCCGACCTCGAGCCGAGTACGTCGATCCGGTTTGCCGACGTCTGGACCGACCCGGTCGCCTCCGGCCGCGCTCCGGATGCTTCGTTCGCGTACGACTATGCGGACCTGACCACCCCGGCGCCGACCTCGCCGGATTGCGTGACGAGCTGGCGTGCCGGCTGTCGCATCACGATCCACTACGAGCGGCACCTCCACCCGCTGTGGAGCAAGCCGCGCGTGACGCTGGCCGCCGACGGAACCGTGCTGCGTGACGATACGTGCGTGGCGTGCCATTCGGCGCGCGCTGCCGACGGCTCGGCACGGGTCCCTGCCGCGCAACTCGAACTGACCGACGGGCCGGCGACCGACGTGCCCACGCAGTTCCAGGCGTACCGCGAACTGCTGGCCACCGACGCCGAACAGGAAGTGGTCAACGGCACGCTGCAGGACCGGCTGGTGCAGACCGGCATCGACCCGGTGACGGGCCTGCCACAGTTCTCGACCGTGCCGGTGGCGCCGTCACTGCGTGCGGGCGACGCGAACGGCTCTGTGACGTTCTTCTCATTGTTTGCGCCCGGCGGCACCCACGCGGGTCGACTGACACCCGTGGAGTTGAAGCTCGTCTCGGAATGGACCGACATCGGTGCCCAATACTTCAACGACCCATTTGCGGCGCCGCTGAATTGAACGGACTCGGCTTCAGACCATTGCTCGCCTGCTGTCTCGCGCTCTGCGCCGCGAGCCCGCCTGCGCACGCGCGTGCCGACAAGGAGCCGGCGACGGTGGTCGTCCAGGACGCGTTCGCAGACCTGCGCAGCGGCCCGGGACGTGGCTTTCCCGCCACGTACTCCGTCGAGCGCAATGCGACGATCGAGTTGCTGCGCCAGCGCACCGACTGGATCAAGGTGCGCACCGGCAACGGCCGCGAGGGCTGGGTGCATCGCTCCCAGCTCGAACGCACGCTCACGCCGGGCGGCGCCCCCGTCCAGGTGGCCGGGCCGAAGCCCGAAGCGCGCACCGAACACCACTGGGAAGTCGGCCTCGGCACCGGTGACTTCGGCGGCGCCAACGTGGTTTCCGTCGCGGGCGCCTATGCGCTCACGCCAAACCTGCTGGTCCGGGCCGACGTCAATCAGCTGTTGGGCAACTTCTCGAACGGCTGGCTCGGCACGGCCGGCATCGCCCACGTGTTCATGCCGCAATGGCGCGTGTCGCCCTTCGTCGGCATCGGCGGCGGCGTGATGACGATTTCGCCCAAGGCCACCCTGGTGCAGGCCGACGACCGCACCGACACCACCGCCTACGCCGGCCTCGGCCTGCGCGGCTTCCTGACCAACCGCTTCCTGCTGCAGGCGGAGTACCGCAGCTACGTCGTGTTCACGAGCCGCGACGAGAATGAGGAGATCGACGAATGGACCGTGGCCTTCACGTATTTCTTCTGACGGCACTGGCCGCCGTTGCGGCGTTGCCGGGCAGCGCGGCCGCGCAATCGGCCGGGCAACCGGCGAGCGATCCGTCGGCGCTGCCTGCGCAGCAGCCGCAGGTCGTCGAGCCTGCCGTGAAACGGCGTGAAGTCGAGCCTGCAGGCCTCGACACGGAGAACTTCGAAGCCGGACTCTTCGTCGGCACGGTCAGCATCGAAGATTTCGGCTCGAGCCTGCTGTACGGCGGCCGCATCGCCTATCACTTCACAGAGGACCTGTTTGCAGAGGCCACGGTCGGATCGTCGAAGGCCGGCAAGACCAGCTACGAGGACCTGAGCGGCGCCGCGGAGCTCCTGACCGACAGCGAGCGCCAGTTCACCTACTACGACCTCGCCCTCGGCTGGAACGCGCTGCCGGGCGAAGTGTTCTTCGGCGGCAAGCGCGCGATGCCGAGCGCCGTGTACTTCACGCTCGGCGCAGGCAGCACGAACTTCGCGGGCGACGACCACTTCACCGTGGCGCTCGGCGCAGGCCTGCGCGTGCTCGCGAACGACTGGATCGCCGTCCACCTCGACGTGCGTGACCACATGTTCGAGAGCGACCTGCTGGGCGAGAACAAGCTCACGCAGAACCTGCAGGTCGGGTTCGGCGTCACTGCGTTCTTCTGAGGAAAG
This sequence comes from uncultured Gammaproteobacteria bacterium, assembly GCA_963754535.1. Classification (GTDB taxonomy): domain Bacteria; phylum Pseudomonadota; class Gammaproteobacteria; order Steroidobacterales; family Steroidobacteraceae; genus RPQJ01. The sequence goes on along the minus strand of CAVWGG010000014.1, from coordinate 182,987 downwards.
GCCATGAATAGTGCACGCCGCCTGCTGCTCGCCTGCTGTCTCTCGCTGTCTTTGCCGGGCATCGCCGTGGCCGCGGCCACTCCGGGTTCGGCCGCACCCGACTTTTCGCTCACCGCACGCGACGGCGGCAAGGTTCGACTTGCCGACCTCAAGGGCCAGGTCGTGATGATCAATTTCTGGGCGACCTGGTGCGGTCCCTGCCGGCAGGAAATGCCGCTGCTCGCCCAGCTGAGCACGAAGTACGAACCGCTCGGATTCACCCTGCTGGGGGTGAACGTCGAGCCTGACAGCGCAGCGGCGGTGACGTGGCTCAAGGGCATGCCTGTCACCTTTCCCATCCTCTTCGATACGGACAGCACGGTGGCCGGCAGCTTCGGCGTCGAAGGCATGCCAAGCACGGTCTTCGTCGATCGCAAAGGCCAGGTGCGCTACGTCCACCAGGGCTACAAGCCGGGCGACGAAGCCAGGTACGCCGACATGATCCGCAGCCTGGTGAAGGAATGACCATGCGCCATACGATCCGCCTCGTTTTGCTGTTCGGCCTCGCCGGCGGAGCAACCGGCTGCGCCAGCGTCGAACCATGGGTCAAGCCGTACGAACGCCAGTATTTCGCGGACATCGTGATGTCGGTCGAGCGCGATCCGGTGGCTGCGTCGTACCTCAACCACGTGTTCGAGGCGCGCGAAGGCGCGCGCGGCGCGACCGGCAGCCACGGCGGCGGCTGCGGCTGCAACTGAGACGACACGCGATGGCTGCGCACGGCATGACCCGACTCCTTGCACTCGCCGGTCTCGCGCTGGCGGCGAGCAACGTCGCGTACGCGGCCGTGCTGCCGGACGACCGGGCCGACGTCCTTTACCACCGTTACGACGGCGGCGGCGTCACGATCGACGGCCCGTCGCTGCTGCTGCGCAAGAAGTTCGCCGAGAAGTACTCGGTCTCGGCCAACTACTACATGGACATGGTGTCGAGCGCGTCGATCGACGTGATGACGACGGCGAGCCCGTACAAGGAAGAGCGCACGCAGGGCAGCCTTGCGTTCGACATGCTGCAGGGCAAGACCCAGTACAGCGTGAGCTACACGCTGAGCGACGAAAACGACTACACCGCGAATACGGCGAGTTTCGACCTGAGCCAGGACATCTTCGGCGACCTTACGACGGTCTCGTTCGGATTCAGCCAAGGCTGGGACGAAGTGCGCAAGCGCGGCGACGACGCGTTCGCCGAGTCCGTCGATCGCCGCAACTACCGCTTCGGCCTGCAGCAGATCCTGACGCCGCGACTGATGGCCGGCCTCAACTACGAAGTGATCACCGACGAGGGGTTCCTCAACAACCCGTATCGTTCAGTGCGCTACCTCGACGATACCAGCGCGCGCGGCTATTCGTACCAGGCCGAGCTGTACCCGCACACCCGCACCAGCAACGCAATCGCGATCAACGCGCGCTATTACCTGCCGTATCGTGCCGCGATTCACGGCGAGTACCGTTACTACACCGACACGTGGGGCATCGACGCCAATACCGTGTCGCTCGGCTACACGCACCCCTGGGGCAAGCGCTGGATCTTCGAGGCCGGCTATCGCTGGTACGACCAGTCGGCGGCGGACTTCTATTCCGACCTCTTCCCCCGTGCCGACGCGCAAAATTTCCTGGCGCGCGACAAGGAACTCAGCACGTTCACGAGCCACATGTTCAGCCTGGGCGCCACCTACGAACTGCCCGCGCTCGGCTGGGACCGCCTGCGCCGGTCGACCGTGAACCTGTTCTACGATCGAATCAACTACCAGTACGACGACTTCCGCGACGTCACGACCGGTGGCGCACCAGGCACCGAAGACCTTTACGGCTTCGACGCCGACGTGTTCCGGCTGTTCATCTCCGGCTGGTTCTAGGCGCCGCTGCGCGCGACCAGCAGTGCTGCCAGGCGATCCGCGCTGCCCGGGGCGTGGACCAGGAACACCGACGGCTCCGTCATTTCCAGCTCGAGGATCACCGGCTCTCCCCGGTCGTCCCGGATCATGTCGATCCGCGCATAGAGCGGCGCAGCGAACGGGATCGCCGCGTAAGCCGCCGCCGCGAGCGCTTGCTCGTCGGCGCCTGGCTTGCGCGCGGTGATCTCTTCGGGCGCGAACAGTCCTTCGACCAGCGCGGAGTCCAGCCGCAGCAGCGGCCCCTTGCGGATCGCATGGCTGGCAACGCCGCCAAAATAGACCAGCGCGGTCTCGCCGACCTCGTCGACGCTCGCAAGGTAAGGCTGCAGCAGCGCACTGCGCCGTTCGTCGACGACGAGGCGCGACAGGTGCTCGAGCGCGCGGTCCGCATCGGTGCAGCGGTAGCGCGCCGTGTCGCGCGATCCCGCGCCGATCGACGGCTTGATCACGAACTGGTCGAACGGCGCGGCACGCCCGGCGGAGAGCGAGTCCGCCGCGCCTGTCAGGAAATGCCGCAGTGCGGCCTGTGGTCCCTCGCCCGGCTCGACAAACCGTGACGGCACGACCGGCACGCCCGCGCGATGCAGGTGCGCGAGGTAATGCTTGTCGGTGTTCCAGTCCACGACCTCCGGCGGGTTGAAGAGCCGGGTCTGTTGCGAACACCGCCGCGTCCAGGCGCGGAACCCGTCGATGCGCTCGACGTAATTCCACGTCGAACGCAGCACGGCGAGGTCGAACGACGACCAGTCCACGGCCGGGTCGTCCCAGCACGGCGTCGACACCGTTGCGCCCCGGCGCACGAGCGCCTCCACGAGCGGCGGCATGTCTTCATCGAGTGCGAGCGCGTCGAACGTGCTCACCAGGGCAATGTGCGGCAAGGCAATCTCCGGCAGTTGTCGTGGCGCAGTCAGCCGAGCGCGGCTTCGATGCGGTCGCCGAGGGCGCGCAGCACCGCGAGGCGCGCGTGGCGCTTGTCGTCGGCGGGCACGACCGTCCAGGGCGCATGGCGGGTGTCGGTGCGCGCCAGCATGTCCTGCGCAGCGCGCTGGTACGCGACCCACTGCTTGCGGTTGGCCCAGTCCTCGGGATCGACCTTGAAGCGCTTGAGAGGATTGCGGTCGCGCTCGGCAAAACGCTCTAGCTGTTCCTTGCGGCTGACCGCCAGCCAGAACTTGGCGACGATCACGCGGTGCTCGGTCAGCTGGCGCTCGAACTCGTTGATCTCGTCGTAGGCGCGCTGCCAGTCGGGCGCCTGCGCAAAACCCCGCACCCGTTCCACCAGCACGCGTCCGTACCAGCTGCGATCGAAAATCGTGTAATTGCCCCGCGGCGGCAGGTGGAACCAGAAGCGCCAGAGGTAAGGCCGCGCGAATTCCTCGGGCGACGGCGCCGAGATCGGCACGACGCGAAACTGGCGCGCATCGAGCGCGGCAGTGACACGACGGATCGCCCCGCCCTTGCCGGCGGCATCCATGCCTTCGAACGCGACGACGACCGCGTGGCGCTCGAAGCGCTTGCGCCGCGACAGCAGCGCGAGCCGGCCCTGCAGCCGTTCGAGCTCTGCCTCGTATTCGTCGTCGCTGGGCGCGACACCCGGCGGCTTCGTCGCGAATCGAGCGTGCGCACGAACGGTTGCCCGGGCGCTTTTGGGTGCAATCCCGGCGCGAGGGATCGCGTCGTCCGCGTGCTGCATCGCGGCCAGCAACTGGCGCCCCACCTCGAGCGCGCGATGCTGACGGTCCGTCCCGTCCACGACGTGCCACGGCGCGAGAGGCTGTTCGGTCGCAGCCAGCGCACGCTCGTAGGCGCGCTCGACGGGCCGGTAGTTGCGTGCCAGCCAGCGATCTTCCTTCGTCACCCGCCAGCGGGTGGTCTTGTTCGCCTGCAGCTTGGCGAGGCGCTTCTGCTGCGTTTCCGGGGAGACATGCAGATGGACCTTGCACAGCACCACGCCGTCGCGCGCCAGCATCTGTTCCAGCTGCCGCACGCGCTCGACGCCACGACGCAGTTGGACGGGACTCGATGCCGTCCTCATGCCGAGACCCGCGGCACCGAGCAGCAGGTCCTGGTACCAGCCACCGTGCAGGATGGCGATCCGGCCTTTCGGGGGCATGAGCCGCCAGTAACGCCAGAGGATCGGTCGTTCGCGCTCGACGTCGTTGGGGGCGTGAAAGCCATAGACCGTGGCGAGCTTGGGGTCGAGCCAGCCGAGCAATTCGTTCACGACTTCGCTGCGACCGGCTGCCGGAATGCCGGTCACGATCAGCACCACTGCGTGCTTGCCCGACTGTCGCAACGTGAACTGCGCATCGAGCAGCGCATCCTGCAACCTGGGCAGCGCGTGCTCGTACTCGAGCCGCGTCAGGCGGCGTCCGCTCAGGGCCTCGTGCAGCCGGCGAGTCGTTGCCATGGCACGACTCAGCGGCGACGGTCGCGCGCCAGCGGCACCTGCTGCGTGACGCAGTGGACGTTGCCGCCGCCGAGCAGGATTTCGCGGCCAGGAATGGCAACGACCTCGTGCTTGGGGAACAGGTCCTTGAGCTTGCGCATGGCGTCCCGGTCGCGCCGCGGATCGAGTTGCGGCACGACGATGCGCCGGTTGCCGATGTAGAAATTCACGTACGAAGCCGCCAGCCGGTTGCCGGCGGAACGCGGTTGCGAGCCTTCGGCAACGTCGACGCCGGCGGCCTCCTCGGCTGTCATATGCAGCGGCCCGGGCTGCTGCAGCTTGTGCACCTTGAAGCGGCGGCCGCGCGCGTCACGCGCTTCCTGCAGCCGCTCGTAGGCATCGCGCGAAATCTCGTACTGCGGGTCGCTGCGGTCGTTGGTCCAGGTCAGCACGACTTCGGCGGGTCGCACGTACGCGCAGAGGTTGTCGACGTGGCCATCGGTCTCGTCGAGGTGCACGCCCTTGCCGAGCCAGACGACCACCTCGACGTTGAGGTAGCGCTTGAGCTGGGTCTCGATCTCCGCGCGCGACAGGTGCGGATTGCGGTTGGGGTTGAGCAGGCACTCTTCCGTCGTGATCAGCGTGCCCTGCCCGTCGACGTGGATCGAGCCGCCCTCGAGGATGAACGGCGCGCGATAGCGGTCGCAGCCCTCGATCTCGATGACCTTCTGGGCCACTGCATCGTCGCGGTCCCACGGAAAATACAGTCCGCCCTGCAAGCCGCCCCAGGCGTTGAACTGCCAGTCGATGCCACGCATGCCGCCGCGATCGTTGACGACGAATGTCGGGCACACGTCACGCGCCCAGGCATCGTTGCTCGACATTTCGACGACGCGGACCGCTGCCGGCAGGTGACGGCGTGCATTCGCATACTGCGACGCGGAAACGCCGACGGTGACGGCCTCGCTGCCCGCAATGGCAGTCGCCAGCGTCACGAACACCCGTTGCGCAGGCTTGGCGCCGAGCCGCCAGTTGTCGGGACGCTCCGGCCAGAGCAACCAGCAGCCCGCGTGCGGCTCGAACTCGGCGGGCATGCGGAAGCCGTCGCGGCGAGGATTGGAATCCAGGGTCTTGGTCATGCGTCGATGGTAGCAAACGACCGTCAGTCGAGCTTGGTCCGGCGCAGTCGAAGCGCGTTCGAAATGACGCTGACCGAGCTCAACGACATCGCGGCCGCAGCGATCCATGGCGAGAGCAACCAGCCGAATACCGGGTACAGCGCGCCTGCCGCAAGTGGCACGCCGAGTGCGTTGTAGCCGAACGCGAACCAGAGGTTCTGGCGCACGTTGCGCATCGTCGTCTCGCTGAGGCGGAAGGCGCGGACCAGGCCGCGCAGGTCATTGCTCACCAGTACGACGCCTGCCGTCTGCTTGGCCACGTCCGTGCCGGCGCCCATGGCGATGCCCGCGTCGGCAACGGCGAGCGCCGGCGCGTCATTGATGCCGTCGCCCGCCATGGCCACCACGCGACCTTCGGCCCGCAGTTGCTGCAGGATTTCTGCCTTGCCGGCCGGATCGACGCCGCCGTGGAATTCCTTGATGCCGGCCTGCTCCGCGATTGCCCGCGCCGAGGTGACGTGATCGCCCGAAACGAGCACGACGCGCAGGCCCAGGTCCTGCAGCGACTTGACGACGTCCCACGCCTCGTCCTTGAGCGGATCCGCCAGCGAAATCAGCCCGATCGGCTGGCCATCGACCGCGACGAACACCACGGTCTGCCCGTGCTCGCGCAAGTGGCCTGCCTCAGTGACCAGCGAACCCGGATCGATGCGCTCCGACTGCAGCAGCGCCTCGTTGCCGATCAGCACCTTGCGCAACTGCACGACACCTGCGGCGCCCGCGCCTGGAAAGGCCTCGAAGCCGTAGCTGCGACCCAGGCGCAGGCCGCGCGCGAGCGCATGGCGCACGATTGCCTGCCCCAGCGGGTGCTCACTCGCCTGCTCGAGGCTCGCGGCGAAACGCATCAGCTCGTTTTCGGGCACGCCGTCGACGGGCAGCACGGTCACGACTTCGGGCCGGCCGCGCGTCAGTGTCCCCGTCTTGTCGAACACGAGCGTGTCGACGTGCTCGAGCCGCTCGAGGGCATCCGCGTGGCGGAACAGCACTCCGGCCTGGGCACCGCGACCCATGGCCACCGTCATGGACATGGGGGTCGCCAACCCCAGCGCGCAGGGGCACGCAATGATGAGGGTACTCACCGCGACGACGAGGGCGAACGCGAGGCGCGGCTCCGGTCCGACGCTCATCCAGACGATCGCGGCGACGACGGCGACCGCAATGACGGCCGGCACGAACCACGCCGACACACGGTCGGCCAGCGCCTGCACGGGCGCCCGGCTCCGCTGTGCGTCGGCCACGGTCTGCACGATCTGCGCGAGCAGCGTCGCGCCGCCGACCCGGTCGGCACGCATGACGAAGGCACCCCCGCCATTGACGGTGCCGCCGATCAAGGCATCGCCCGCTGCCTTGTCGACCGGGATCGATTCACCCGTGAGCATGGATTCGTCGACTGCGCCCGCGCCTTCGAGCACCGTGCCATCGACGGGAATCTTTTCGCCCGGCCGCACGCGCAGCGTGTCGCCGACGTGCACGTGCGTGAGCTCGACCTCCGCTTCGCTGCCATCGGGCTCGATCCGGTGCGCCTTGCGCGGCACGAGGTCGAGCAGTGCCCGCAAAGCAGCTCCCGTCTTCTGTCGCGCACGCAGCTCGAGCACCTGGCCGAGCAGCACGAGCGTGACGATCATCGCCGCGGACTCGAAGTACAGGCTCGTCGCTTCGCCGTGTCGAAATGCATGCGGCACGACCCGCGGGAACATCACGGCCAGCGCGCTGAAGCCATACGCCACGGCGACGCCGAGCGCGATCAGCGTGAACATGTTGAAGCTGCGCGAGCGCAGCGAGTTCCAGCCGCGCTGCAGCAGCGGCGCACCGCACCAGAGAACGACCGGCGTGGCCAGCGCGAACTGCAGCCAACTGCTGGCCGCCCCGCCCAGCGCACGCGGCAACCAACCGAGCATGCCGCCCATCGCGAGCGCGACGAGTGGCACAGTGAATACGACCGCCCATCGGAACCGCCGCCGCATGTCGAGCAGTTCCGGATCGTCGCCTGTCGTTGCCACCGGTACGGCACGCTCGAGCGCCATGCCGCACTTCGGGCAGGCACCGGGGACGGCGCTCTCGACGCCCGGGCACATCGGGCAGACGTAGAGCACTTCGCCGGGAGCCCGCAAGCGCGCAGCGGGCACTGCAGCCGCGTGGGGCGCAGCCGCTGCGTGGCAGCAACTCGCTGGCACAACCGGTTCGGCGACTGGCACGGGCTCGGTGACAGGAGCTGCGACGGGCTTGCTGCAGCAGTCGTGCTGCGGGGAATGGGCGGATGGAGAGTCCATCGCCCCATTTTAATCCTCCGACGGCGCTGGCGTTTGCCGGATCAGCGACGGCGGCTGGCGCCCAACAGGCCGAACAGGATCGCGCCGAGCCACCCGAAACCTCCGCCACCACCGCTGCCGCCGCCTGCTACCGTTGGCGGTGGCTGTGGCGGTGGGGGCGGGACATTGATCTGCACGGTCGCCCGTGTCGCGTCACCGAGCGCGGCCCCACCGGTAGGTGACACGAGTTCCAGCGTGAAGGACTCCCCTTCCTCTGCGATCCCGTCGCCGGCGATCAGCACCGGCAGGTATTTCGGCCCAGTTTCGCCGTCGGCCCAGGTCAGCACAATGTCCTGCCAGTCCCTGCTCCCCAGATTGCTGAAGTCCTGTCCCGGCGTTGCACTGCCGCCCGCAGCGACCCGCACCGTGACGGATATGGCGCCCTGGCCGTAGTAGTTGCGCCAAACATAAAATCCCGCCTGGCCGCCCTCACTCACCGCGGATGACACTGCTTCAATCGTCAGATCACCCACGGGATAGCTCGCACCGGCGATTTCAACGTCCGCGCCGAAGACCCCAAGCCCGGCGCCGCCCTCCGGGGACTCGAGCGCGAGCTCGAACCATTCCGGCCGTTCGGCGATCGCATCGGAGGCGATCGGCACTACGATCTCGCGATCGCCCACGTCGCCGTCCGCCCAGGTCAACCGGCCGGACGATGCGATATAGTCGGCGCCGACTGTTGCATTATCACCGGGGGAGTAGGACGCGCCGTTCGCGTCGGTCCAGGGAAAGGCACGGGTGGAATACGTCACCGCGACGGCTCCGGTGCTGCCACCCGTTCGGTGCACTGACAATACGGCTCGTCCGCCTTGTTCGGTCGCGATCACACGTTGCTGCTTCAAGCTGAAGACACCGGGGCTGCCGCCGCCGGCATTGCCGAGCAACCGAGCCACGAACGCGCCTCCACCGGACCAGTAGGAGTAGGTATTGCCTCCCACGACGAGCCCATCGTCGCCCACGACTTTCATGTCGTTGATGGAGGAGAAGCTAGCACGCCTGGTCTGCAGGTCGACGCTGGTCGCACCGGCTTGTCCAAACAGTGTGTCCAGCGTGCCGTCGGCGAGCAGACGGACGACCAGCGCTCCGGAAAAGCCTGCCCGGTCGGCGCCCGTGACGAAGATCGAACCAGTTGCGCCAACGGCCAGCGCAGTGACCGACTTGAATCGCACCGGGCACGGCGCCCGCGTCGAATCCGGGATCGATCGCACCGTTCGACAGCAGCCGACCGACATAGCCGTCGGCGTAGTCAACCGCGCCCCCGATCAGGATGCGGCCGTCGGGCTGCATCGCCAGGGACGAGCAGACGAGCGATCCCCCTCCCGGCGACTGCGGAGTCAAAAACCCGGCGTCGCCGAACGCAGCATCAGGGACACCGGCGGCCGTCAGGCCGACCACACCGCAGTGCCAGCCCATGCCTCCGGCGAGAGACGCTATTACGCGGTAGCCATCAGCGGATGCACGAGCAATGCGCACACTGGAGCCAATGGCCGCAGGGCCGAGATAAATTCCGCCTGAGCCGAAGCCCGAATCCAGAGTGCCGTTGGCCGTCAACCTCGCGACCAGCAGGCTGTCAGCGCGCTGGCCCGCGACGACGATGCGGCCGTCCGGATCGACGACGACCGAATAACCCGCCTCGCGGCTTGCGCTGCCGTCGCTGATGACGACGAGTCCACCGAGGCCGAAATCAGGATCGAGCGCCCCGTCCGGCCGCAGCCGGAATACCAGCAGCTTTTTCCTGCCGTCCGACTGCTTCGCGCTGCCGACGCCGATGACTTTGCCATCGGGCTGCAGAGTTGTGTCGTAGACAGCCGTATGTTGCAGCGTAGCGGCAGCGAAACTTGCGTCAGGCGTGCCGTCCGGAAGCATTCGCCCGACGAAATAGTCCTCGTAAGAGCCCCAGTATTCGTATTCGCCCCCGCCTCCGAACAGCACCGAGTCGTCGTTCTGCACATCGACCGACCACAGGCTCAGGAAATCGGACGGACTTTCGATGTTCGACTGCCGCCCGACATCGCCAAACGACGGGTCGAGGTCGCCCGGGGCAGCAGCGGCCGTGAGCGAACCCGCGACACCCGAGATTGCGACGGCCGTCTCGAGACCGACGAGCCTGATCAGTGGAGTCCTGCGTCCCTTCGATTTCCTGCTGCGCTCCATGGCGGCACTCCTGTGCGGGCGGGTCACGTCCACGACGGCCCACGACGGTGGATTCACCGCCGTGGACGCAAAGCGTAAGCGCAGCGTGCTGCCAGCCCTCTGGCGCTGTAATCCTCGCAAGCCCTTTGCTGGATTCACCGCCGAGGACGCAAAACGTAAGCGCAGCGTGCTGCCAGCCCTCAGGCGCTGTAATCCTCGCAAGCCCTTTGCTTCAGTCGGACTCGTCCGACAGGCGCCATCCGTTCAGCAGCAGGTACAGCGACGGGATGAGCACCAGGGTCAGCACCGTGGCCGACACCATGCCACCGACCATCGGCGCCGCGATGCGTCGCATGACCGCCGCACCCGTGCCCGCACCCCACATGATCGGCAGCAGGCCGACGATGATGGTGATGACGGTCATCAGCTTCGGCCGCAGCCGCAGCAGCGCGCCGTCCACGATCGCTTCCCGCAGCTCGCGTCGCGTCGGCTCCCGGCTCTCGCTGGCCGCCAGCGCACGACGTTCGGCCCACGCGTGCTCCAGGTACATGACCATGACCACGCCAGTCTCCGCCGCGACCCCCGCCAGCGCGATGAAGCCGACGGCTGCCGCGATCGAGAGATCGTAATCGAGGAAGTACAGCAGCCATACGCCGCCGACTAGCGCGAAAGGCAGCGTGAACAGGATCAGGCCGACATCGCGTGCATTGCGGAAATTCAGGTAGAGCAGCAGGACGATGATGCCGAGCGTGAGCGGCACGACGAGCTTCAGGCGCTCGACCGCACGCTCCAGGTATTCGTATTGCCCGGACCAGCTCAGGCTGTACCCCGCCGGCAGCACGAGTTCCTCGGCGATGCGGGCCTTGGCGTCGCCCACGAAGCCACCGAGGTCGCGATCCTGCATGTCGACGAAGACCCAGCCCGACGGGCGTGCGTTCTCGCTACGGATCATGCCGGGTCCGTCGGCGATCTCGACCCGCGCGACGTCCTGCAGCGTCACGTTCGCGCCCGTGGGCGCCACGATGGGCAGCTGCCGCAGCTTTTCGAGCGAATCGCGGAAATCCTGCGGATAGCGCAGGTTGATCGGGTAGCGTTCGAGGCCTTCCACCGTGTAGCTGACCGTCATGCCACCCACCGCGCTGCCGACGATGTCCTGCACGTCCTTGATGTTGAGTCCGTAGCGCCCGGCCGCCACGCGATCGATGTCGATGTCGACGTAACGCCCCGTGGCCGTGCGTTCGGCGTAAACGGACGTGGTCCCCGGCACGGCCTTCACGATCGTCTCGATCTTCTGGCCGAGTTGCTGGATCGTCGCCAGGTCCGGACCCATGATCTTGATGCCGACCGGAGTGCGGATACCGGTCGCGAGCATGTCGATGCGGGTCTTGATCGGATAGCCCCAGGCGTTCGACACACCGGGGAATTTGACCAGCGCATCGAGTTCGGCCTTGAGTTTCTCCGGCGTCATGCCCGCGCGCCACTGGTCGCGCGGCTTGAGCATGATCGTCGTTTCGAACATCTCGATCGGCGCAGGATCGGTGGCGCTCTCGGCGCGGCCGGCCTTGCCGAAGACACGCTCGACCTCGGGCACCGTCTTGATCAGGCGATCGGTCTGCTGCAGCAGGGAACGCGCGGCGTCGGTCGAGAGCCCGGGCAGCGTCGTCGGCATGTAGAGCAGGTCGCCTTCGTCGAGCTCCGGCATGAACTCGGTGCCGAGTCGCGAAGCGGGCCACAGGGTCGCGAGCACCAGCAAGGTGGCGCCCGCGGTCACGGCCCAAGGGTGACGCAGCGCGACCCCCAGCATGGGCTTGTACGCAGCCGCCGCTGCGCGGTTCACCGGATTCGCATTCTCGGGCCGGATTCGTCCGCGCACGAGGTACCAGATCAGCACCGGCACGAGCGTGATCGAAAGCAGTGACGCCGCCACCATTGCATACGTCTTGGTGTAGGCGAGTGGCGCGAACATGCGCCCTTCCTGCGCTTCGAGCGTGAACACGGGCAGGAACGACAGCGCGACGATCATCAGCGAGAAGAAGAGCGACGGCCCGACTTCCCGGCAGCCTTCGTAGATCGCTTCCATGCGCCGCGACTCGTCGGGCTGGTGCTCGAGCTTCTTGTGCACGTTCTCGATCATCACGATCGCTGCGTCGACCAGCGTGCCGATCGCGATAGCGATGCCGCCGAGCGACATGATGTTGGCGTTGATGCCCTGCGCCTTCATCACGATGAACGCCGACGCCACGGCGATCGGCGTGACGATCACGACGATCAGCCCGGAGCGGATATGGAACAGGAACACGAAGCAGACCAGCGCCACGACCAGGAATTCGTCGAGCAGCTTGCCCTTGAGGTGATCGACCGCGCGCTGGATCAGCGAGGACCGGTCGTACGTCTCGACGATTTCGACGCCTTTGGGCAGGCCTGCGCGCAGCTCGTCGAGCTTGGCCTTGACCCGCATGATGGTGTCGCGCGCGTTGTCGCCGTTGCGCATGACGACCACGCCGCCGACCGCCTCGCCCTCGCCGTCGAGTTCACCGATGCCCCTGCGCATCTCGGGCCCGAGCCGCACTTCGGCCACGTCGCCCAGCAGCACGGCCGTGCCGCCCTTCGTCGCCATCACCGGGATGCGTTCGAGGTCGCCGATGCTCTTCACGTAGCCCGTGGCGCGCACCATGTATTCGGCTTCGGCCATCTCGACCACCGAGCCGCCGACTTCCTGGTTGCCCTCGCGTATCGCCTGCTCGACCATCATCAGCGAGATGCCGTAGCCGCGCAGTCGCAGCGGATCCACGACCACCTGGTACTGCTTGACCATGCCGCCGATCGTGGCGACCTCCGCGACGCCATCGAGCGCCTGCAGTTCGAACTTGAGGAACCAGTCCTGCAGGCTGCGCAGCTGGGCGAGGTCGTGGCCGCCCGTGCGATCGACGAGTGCGTACTGGTAGATCCAGCCCACGCCCGTGGCATCGGGCCCCAACGCCGGGCGTACGCCCTCGGGCAACCGCGCAGTCGCCTGGCTCAGGTACTCGAGCACTCGCGAACGCGCCCAGTAGGGATCGGTGCCATCGGCGAACAGCACGTTGACGAACGAGTCGCCGTAGAACGAGTAGCCACGCACGGTGGTCGCGCCCGGCACGGAGAGCAACGCCGTCGTGAGCGGATAGGTGACCTGGTCTTCGACGACGCGCGGTGCCTGCCCAGGATACGGCGTGCGCACGATGACCTGGACGTCCGACAGGTCCGGCAACGCATCGACGGGCGTGCGCAATACGGCATGCGCGCCGATTGCCGTGAGCATGACCGTGAGCAGCAGCACCAGTCCCCGATTTTCGAGCGAGGCCCGAATGATCCTGTTGATCATGAGACTGCCTCAGTGTCCTGCGTGCGGGTCGGGCTGCGTCGCCGGGACCGGCGTCGAGCTGTCGTCCAGTCGATCGAGTCCCGCGCCCAGGTTCGCTTCCGAATCGAGCAGGAACTGCGCGGCCACGACGACGCGTTCGCCTTCCTGCAATCCCTCGCGGATCGTGATGCGATCACCGCCTTCGGCGCCCGCGACGACGTTACGTGACGTGAACCGGCCGTCGCCGAGCGCAACCACCACGCGGTCGCGCGAGCCGTTGCGGATCAAGGCACTGCGCGGAATGTGCAGCACCGGCTCGCCGTCGGCCGCCACCAGGCTGATGGTCGCCAGCATGTTCGGCCTGACAGCCTGCGGCGGCGCATCCAGCACGATGCGGGCGCGCACGGTGCGCGTCTCCATGTTGAGCTCCGGGTAGACGTACTCGACGCGACCGAGAATCGGCTCACCTGGCTGCGAGGCGAAATGCACTTCGGCTCGAGTGCCCTGCCTGACCCAGGACGACTGCGACTCAGGCACCTCGGCGACGACCCAGAGACTGCCGAGTTCGGTGATCGTCATCGCGGACATCTCGGGCGTCAGCATCACGCCTTCGCGCGCCTCGAGTTCCGTGATCACGCCGGAGATCGGCGCATAGAACGACACCCTGCCCGCGGCGCGCCCCGACTTCGCGAGACGCGAGGCCGTTCCCGCATCGAGGCCGACCGCCCGCAGCCGGTCACGCGACGCGTCGATCAGTTCGCGGTTGCCGATCTTGAGCGCGTCGAGGTACTCCTGCTGCACGCTCTCGAGCATCGGCGAATAGAGCGTGAACAGCAGTTGCCCCGCCTGCACCGTCTCGCCCATCGCGCGCACCGAGAGTCCTTCGACCCAGCCTTCGGCGCGCGGGCGCACCTGCTGCACCTTGCGCTCGTCGAACTGCACGTAACCGACGACGTCGCTCCGTCGCGGCAGGCTGCCGCGCAGCACAGGCTCCGTGCGCACGCCGAGATTGTTCATGACGGCCGGCGAGATGCGCACCTCGCCGCCGACGTCCTCGGCGTAGACCGGCACGTAGTCCATGCCCATTTCGTCCTTCGCCGGCACCGGCGAGTGACGGTTGGGATCCATCGGATTGCGGTAGTACAGCGGCGTGCGCGCAGCCGCAGCCGGCGCGGCAGTCGCTTTCGGCGACGGCTCGACCTTGACCAGCGTCATGCCGCAGATCGGGCACACGCCCGGCTCGTCGCGGACGATGTCCGGGTGCATCGGGCACCGATACTTGGGATTGGTGTGCTTCAGCGCGTGCTCGGCGAGCGTGTCGTCGGCGGCAGTTCGCGGTGGCTCGCTCGGCTGCTGCTTCGAACAGCCGACGAGGACGAATGCGAGCAGCAGGATGCCGGCAGGGCGGCCCAGGGAGAGGTTCATCGTGCGTCACCTGCAAAATAGTCGATATCGTGCTGCGCCAGCGCGCGGTCGGCGGCGAGGCGCAAGTGCTTCATCTTCGTTTCGAGCGCGAGCCGGCGAGCCATGACGACTTCCTCGAGCATGGTGCGGTTGGAGCTCCAGCCGAGCAGCGCCGCAGTGACCGACTGGTCGGCGAGCGGCAGCAGGTCCGTCTCGTAGAAGCGCTCGAGTTCGGCGGTGCGGTACACCGTGTTCCACGCTTCTGTCAGCATCGCCTGCATCTCGCGCTCGTGATCGTCGTGCTTTTCATCCAGACCCTGCGCTTCCAGCCTGGCGGCGCTGACAGCGCGGTCCTGGCGATCGCCACGGAACAGCGGCAGGCCCACGGTGAACATCGCGCTCACCATGTCGGGCCGGGACATGCCGTCCTGCGCCTGCTGGCGGAAGCCATAGCTGACGTCGAGCATCCAGGCGGGTTTGCGCAGTTCTCGCGCCACGTCTGCCGCCGTGTGGGCAGCGTCGATGCGACGCATGTAATCCAGTTGCGCCGGGTGTTCGGTGAGCCGTGCCTGCAGCGTCGCGAGCGGTTCGAGATCCGCGCGCGGTGAAAGGCCCGCGGGCTGCACGCGCGCGGCCTCGTCGGCACCGAGCCAGAACGACAACTGTGAGCGGTACATCGCGTCGTCGCGATCGAGGTCGAGTTGCTCTTCGCGCAGCATCGCGGCGTCGAGCCCCGCCTGCAGCATGTCGAGCTGCCTGCCCTCGCCCGACGCATAACGCGCCTTGGCGGACTGGCGCATCTGCTCGACCCAGCTCGTCTGCTCAAGCAGCAGCGCCCCGGCTGCGCCGACGTAAGCGAGCTGCGTCCAGAGCTTGCGCACCTCGCGCCGCACGATCCGTTCGCGGTCGAGCGCGGTCGCATCCATGGCCGCCGCGAGCTGCTCCATCTGCTTGCGCGACAGCTGTCGCGACTGGCCTGGCTTGAACTCCTGCACGACGCCCACCTCGAGCATCGTCATGTCCTCGGCGTCGAGGCTGAAGGAGTCGACCGGCACGTTGACGGCGCCGACCCGCAATTGCGGATCCATCAACTGGCCGTCCATGACGGCGCGCTCGCGCATCGCCGCGCCTTGCGCCCGCATCTCGCGCAACATCGCGTCGCGATCGACGGCGATACGTTCGGATTCGGCCAGGGTGAGACCTGCGGCCACGGCCTGCAACGGCCACCAGCCGCCGTACACCAGCACGGCGAGCGCCAGTACGCCCGCGAAACGATTGGGAAACAGCAACATGCACGCACTCCGAATGGTCACAGCGCGCCGGCGGACGAGCCGCTGGCGTTCAGGCGATGACGGGAGTGCGGGCTACTTCAGGAAGCGGCAGAAACTGACGGCGAGCGATGTGCCCGGCGCCGGAGCGGGGGCCAGTGCAGCGACGAAGTCCGCTGCGGATTGCGTCGCGTCGCCCGCGACGAAAAGAACTTGGGTCGGCGGCGGCGCCAGGATGGCCGCCGCGAAACCCGCGCGCGAATCCACCCGCGGGTCATGCGGGAACGAACAGAACGCCTGGTCGACCTCGTGCTCCGGCTGTTGCGGCGGGCAATAGGGGCAATGCTCGCCCGGCGCCATCACCATGCCGTCGGGCATGGATGCCACGGATGGCGCCGAATCGACAGCCGACATGGCCGCCATCCCCGACTCGGAATCGAGCGCCATGACGCACGGCGTCGCCGCAAACTGCAGCCACGTCAGGCAGAACGCCGCCAGCACGACCCGCGACAGGGTGCGCTGCTTGCGACGGAACCAGTGGAGGGCTGCGGGTTGCATTCCGGACTCGGTCAAAAGGTGCCTGAAACGTACCCCGCTAAGACCAGCGAGGCAAGCCAAATGCTCCACGGGAGGGGTAAAACCTGCGGCAAGTCCTTAGTCGCGTGCCAGAATCTTGCAATGACTCGCACCTCCTTGTCTTTCCCGACCTTCCTGTCCTTCCCGTCCTTCTTGCACTTCCTGACCTTCCTGCCCTTCCTGTCCTTCCTGGCAGCCTGCAGTCGCGAGCCCGCATCGCCGCGCTCCTGGCTGGGGGCGGTGACACCCGTTGCCGCGCCGGCGGCGCCTGGTGCGAGGTTTCCAAACCTGGCCTCAGCCGGTGACGACCAGACGGTCGTGATGAGTTGGCTGGAACCCGGCACCGGTGACGAATTCCGCCTGCGTCATGCAGAGTGGCAGCGTACGCAGCGCTGGGGGACACCGATCGAGGTGGCGTCCGGCAAGGACTGGTTCATCAACTGGGCCGACTTTCCCTCGGTCGTCCCGGCGAATGGCGGCCCCTGGACCGCGCACTGGCTACAGCAGAAGCCTGGCGGCGTGTATGCATACGACGTGATGACCCGGCTCAGCGCCGACGGCGGCCGCACGTGGAGCGAGGCGTACTCGCCGCACGACGATGGCACTGCCACGGAGCACGGCTTCGTCTCGATCGCGAACATCGGCGGTCGTCCCTACGGCGTCTGGCTCGACGGGCGCAAAACCGGAGGCGAAGGCCACGATCACGCGGCGGCTGCAGGTGCGATGACGCTGCGCGGCGCGGTGCTGACGCCGCAGGGCGCGATCGACGGCAGTGAAATAGACGCTCGCGTCTGCGACTGCTGCCAGACCGATCTCGCGGTGAGCGGGGACGCGCTGCTCGTCGTCTACCGCAATCGCAGCGAGGACGAGACACGCGACATCCAGTCTGCACGACTCGTGGATGGCGTGTGGACGTCACCGGTCACCGTGCATGCGGACGGGTGGCGCATCGACGCGTGCCCGGTGAATGGTCCGGCCGTGGCTGCCTACGGCGACGAAGTGGCCGTCGCCTGGTTCACCGCTCCGGACCAGCCACGCGTGCGCCTGGCCTTCTCGTCGGACGGTGGGCGCTCGTTCGGGCCGCCGCTCGAGGTGGCGAACGGCAAGGTGGTTGGCCGTGTGGACGTCGTCCTGCTGCAGGACGGGCGCGCCGTGGTCAGCTGGCTCGCCGAAACCGCAAACGGCGCGGTGGTCCGTGCACAACCATACGACCACGCCGGCGCAACGGATCCCGCCAGGGATATTGCGACGTCGAACGTCGCCCGGTCCTCGGGCTTTCCGCAGATGGTCAAGGTGGGGGGCGGCCTGCTGTTCGCATGGACTGAAAGCGGGCCCACCCCGGCAGTCCGCACGGCGTTCGCGCCCATCGACTGACCTGCAAGCGCGGTCCCGGCGAGGGGGCCGCTGTGCTAGCATTTCAGCCCCGTTTTTCAACAAAACACAGATCCACCGGAGCCAGGTGATGTCCACCGCGGTCAAGCTCAACGTGCCCCCGCAGGGCCAGAAAATCACGATTACGAACGGCAAGCTCGTCGTTCCGGACCAGCCCATCATCCCCTTCATCGAAGGCGACGGCACGGGTCCCGACATCTGGCGCGCCTCGGTGCGCGTGCTCGACGCCGCGGTCGCCAAGGCCTACGGCGGCAAGCGCAAGATTCACTGGATGGAGGTCTATGCCGGCCAGAAGGCCAACGACCTCTTCAACACTTGGCTGCCGGACGAAACCGTCGAGGCCTGCCGCGAATACCTGGTCTCGATCAAGGGTCCGCTCACGACGCCGATCGGCGGCGGCATCCGCTCGCTGAACGTCGCGCTGCGCCAGATGCTCGACCTCTACGTCTGCCTGCGCCCGGTGCGCTGGTTCAAGGGCGTGCCCTCCCCGGTCAAGGCCCCGGAGAAGGTGGACATGGTGATCTTTCGTGAAAACACCGAGGACATCTACGCCGGCATCGAATTCGAGCAGGGCAGCCCCGAGAACGAGAAATTCAAGAAGCTGTTCAAGGAAGCCTTCCCCAAGCTCTACGGCAAGATCCGTTTCCCGGACACCTCGGGCATCGGCATCAAGGCCGTCTCGCAGGAAGGCACCGAGCGCCTCTTCCGCGCCGCCATCGAGTACGCGATCGTCAACAAGCGCAAGAGCGTGACGATCGTGCACAAGGGCAACATCATGAAGTTCACGGAAGGCGCGTTCCGGAACTGGTGCTATGGGCTCGCCGAGCGTGAATTCGCGGCCCAGACCTACACCTGGGACCAGTGGGAGCGCACCAAGGCCGCGAAGGGCGAGAAGGCCGCCAATGCCGAGCAGGATGCGGCCAAGGCCGCGGGCAAGGTCATCATCAAGGACGCCATCGCCGACATCACGCTGCAGCAGGTGCTGACGCGCCCCGAAGAGTTCGACGTCATCGCGACGATGAACTTGAACGGCGACTACCTCTCCGACGCGCTCGCGGCGCAGGTGGGCGGCATCGGCATCGCACCGGGCGGCAACGTCAACTACATGACGGGCCACGCGGTGTTCGAGGCCACGCACGGCACGGCGCCGAAGTACGCCAACCTCGACAAGGTGAACCCGGGCTCGGTAATCCTGTCGGGCGAGATGATGCTGCGCTACATGGGATGGTTCGAGGCGGCGGACGCCATCATCGACGCGATGGACAAGAGCATCGGCCAGAAGACGGTCACTTACGACTTCGCGCGCCTCATGCCGGGCGCCACCGAGGTCAGGTGCAGCGAATTCGGCGACGTGCTGATCCGCAACCTCTGAGCGGATCCGGGCTGGGCTGGGCGACGCAAGGAACGTTTCAACGATGAACCTGACCGTCGCACAGCCCTCGTCACGCGACACGCTGGTCGCAGACTGCGCCCAGCTGCTGGTCGACGCCTTCGCGGACTACAACGCGGAATTCCGCTCGGTCACGCGCCGCGCGCCGCAGCGCTTCGAGGAGCGCGACTGGCGTGGCAGCCAGAAAGACGCGGTCGAACGCATCGAGCTCTACGACAAGTACGTCACGGGCAGCGTCGAGCTGATGCGCCACCGCCTCGGCGAGGACGTGCACGAGCGCGCGATCTGGTCGAGCATCAAGCGCCGGTTCGACGAGCTCATCGATCCGCTGCCGGACAACGAATTCATCAAGACGTTCTTCAGCTCGGTCACGCGCAAGACCTTCGGCACCGTGGGCGTAGACCCGGCCGTCGAGTTCATCGCGCTCGACCTCGACCCGCTCGGCAACGTGCGCACGCACGTCGAAACCAAGGTCTACGCCAACCGCGGCGACATCGACCTGCTCGCCGAGGAGCTGCTGGCCGACTTCAGCTTCCGCACGCCGTACCGCGACTTCGAGCACAGCGTCAAGCTGATCGCCGACGAAGTGAAGGCCCTCGCCAACTCCGGCAGGGAGCGCCGCGCGATCGAATCGGTCGAGGTCATCAAGAAGGTCTTCTACCAGATGACGCGCGCCTACCTCGTGGGCCGCATCAACGGCCGCGGCTGGACGATGCCGTTCGTGGTTTCGCTGCGCAACGGCGACAGCGGCGTGGTGGTCGACGCCATCATGCTCGAGGAAGGCACGGTCAGCGTGCTCTTCAGCTTCACGCGCTCGTATTTCCACGTCGACCTCGCCCACGTCGGCGAAGTCGTCAAGTTCCTGAAGACGATCCTGCCGCGCAAGCGCGTCAGCGAGCTGTTCACCGTGCTCGGCCGCGCCAAGCAAGGCAAGACCGAGCGCTACCGCGAGCTGTTCGGCCACCTGCAGCAGTCGAACGACGACTTCATCCTCGCGCCGGGCGAGCGCGGCCTGGTGATGATCTGCTTCACGCTGCCGTCGTTCGACGTCGTGTTCAAGCTGATCCGCGACAAGTTCCCGTACCAGAAGAACATCCTGCGCGAGGACGTGCTGACCAAGTACGAGCTCGTCTTCAAGCACGACCGCGCCGGGCGCCTGGTGGACGCGCAGGAATTCAAGCGCATCAAGTTCCCGCGCTCGCGTTTCTCCGCGGAGCTGCTCGAGGAACTGCAGAAGGAAGCCGCGCGCACGGTGCACTTCGAGGGCGACGACGTCATCATCGACCACGTCTACATCGAGCGGCGGATGACGCCCCTCAACCTCTACCTGCGCTCGGCCAGCCGCGAGGAGGCCGAGAAGGCCGTGATCGAATACGGCCAGGCCATCCGCGACCTCGCGGTCACCAACATCTTCCCGGGCGACCTGCTGCTCAAGAATTTCGGCGTGACGCGGCACGGCCGCGTGATCTTCTACGACTACGACGAACTGTGCCTCGTCACGGATTGCCGCTTCCGCGAGATCCCGCAGTCGCAGCACGACGAAGACGACATGCGCGCCGACGCCTGGTTCTACGTCGGCGAGAGCGACGTGTTTCCCGAGACGTTCATCAACTTCCTCGGCTTCGACCCGCACCTCAAGCAGGTCTTCCTCGACGCCCACGGCGAGGTGCTCACCGCCGAATGGTGGCGCGGCATCCAGGAGCGCCTGCGCGAGGGCGAGCTGCTCGAGGTCCTGCCGTACCACCGGCACCGTGTCCGGGTCTTCAGCAGCCTGTAGCGACTCCTGATGTCAGCTGCGCCCAATGTCCGGTCGCCGCGGAGCCCGCTCTGGCTGGTCGCGGTGCTGTGCCTGATGGCTTTCGCATTCCAGGGCACGCGCGGCATCTGGGAGCCCGACGAGGGCAGGTACAGTTCCGCCGGCATCAACATGCACGAAAGCGGCGACTGGCTCATTCCCAGCATCGACGGCGAGCATCCGCACCTGACCAAGCCGGCGATGACGTACTGGGCGCTCGCCGCGAGCTTTGCCGCACTCGGCCACAACGAATGGGCTGCGCGCCTGCCGAGCGCGCTTGCGTACATCGGCACCGGGCTGTTCGTGTTCGGACTCGGTCGCCGGTTGTGCCCGCAACGCCCCTGGCTGCCCGCGATCGTCTGGGGGTTGTCGTTCGCACCCGCCATTGCCTCGAACATCGTCTCGACGGATCCCCTGCTCGTCCTGTTCGAGACGGCGGCGATGTATGCCTTCGTCGAGGCGTGGTCGCGTGAAGGGCCCGACGCCCGGCGCTGGTTCGTGCTCATGTGGCTGGGCTGGGGCCTCGCGTTCATGACCAAGGGGCCGCCGGGGCTGCTGCCGCTGTTCGCGATGCTGCTGTACCTCGGGATCCATGAGCGACCACGCCTGAAGCCGATGCTCCTGCCCCTGGGCCTGCTGCTGTTCGCAGTCGTCGCGTTCACGTGGTTCGGCGTCGTGGTAGCCCAACAACCAGACCGGCTCGGCTACTTCCTCGGCTACGAGGTCTACGACCGCGTCTTTACGGCGGTACATGACCGCAATGCGCAATGGTACGGGGCATTCGAGGTCTACCTGCCGATGCTCATCATCGGCACCCTGCCGTGGTCGCCGCTGGCGGTCGTTGCGGCTGGCGGCCCGGCCGCCGCCTGGCGAGCGTTCAGGACCCGCCTGCGCGAACGCAACCGCGACTGGCTGCTGCTGGCGTACTGGCTGCTGCTGCCGCTCGCGGTGTTTTTCCTCGCGCGATCCCGGCTGCAGCTCTACGTGCTGCCATTGTTCGTGCCGCTCGCGCTCATGATGGCGCGCGCGTTGTCGGGATCGAGCGTGTGCACAGGCCGGCGAATTGCCTGGATCGCGGGCATCACCCTCGCCGCCCTGCTCACGCTGAAGGGTGTCCTCGCGTACTGGCACACGGACCGGGACGCGCGCCACATCGCAGCGCAGGTCTCGACGCTGCTGCAGGGTCGCAAGGTGGACCGCATCGTGTTCGTCGGCATGCGCCCGTACTACGGCCTGAATGTGTACCTGGACGTGCCCGTCGAAGGCATCCAGCTCGGCGAGCACCGGTTCGAGTATTCGAAGTACCTGTCCGAAGAAACCCTGTGCGACGAGGTCGGTGACGCAGATCGGGACGTCTTCGCAATCAAGGCGCGGCGCACGGAAAAGTTCGACGCCGCGCTGGCGGCCTGTGGCGCGCTGCCGGCGGAAATCGGCACGGTCTTCGCGGACGGCAACGACATCCGGTTCTTCACCGTGGAACCTTCGACGCGATAATTATCTCCGACGAGGGAGGGAGACCGATGAACACGAAGAGGGTACCTGCGCGCCTGTTCGCACTGCCTTTGCTGCTCGGGCTGGCAGCCACGGCCGTGGCGCAGGACGCCAACATCACCCAGCCGATCGCCGACCTCGAGCGCCTGCTCGCCGCCGAACCGCTGGTCATCACCCAGGCCGAGATCAGCCGCCCCAAGGCGAAGGGCGACATCACGCTGCGGGCGGACGTTTCCCTCGGTGGCGCGCCGCCGCTGCGCGTCAAGCTGCGCAAGGCCGAGCCCGGCGCCGAAACGTTCAACAACGTGCCGCGTTACGACCTCGCGGCCTACGAACTGCAGAAGCTCTTCATCGACCCCGCCGAGTACGTGGTGCCGCCCACGGCGCTGCGCATGATTCCGCGCCAGGATTTCGTGCAGTACCAGGCCGGCGTCGCGCGGACGTTCTCGTCCGCCGACCAGGTGCTGGCCGTGCTGCAGTACTGGCTGAGCGACATCGCCGTGGTCGCCGACGTCTACGATCCCGCCCGCTTCGACGCCGATGCCGTGTACGCGCGTCACATCGGGCAGCTCAACGTTCTGACCTACCTGATCGAGCACCGTGATTCGAACGTCGGCAATTTCCTCATCGGCAAGTCGCCGACCGGCGCCCGTGTGTTCTCCATCGATCACGGCGTTGCCTTCGCGTCCAAGGACAGCGATCGGGGCGAGGCGTGGAAGGATATCCGCGTGAGCCGTTTGCCGGCCGATACGGTCGCGAAGCTGCGCGCGATCACCGTGCCGGTGCTCGAGCAGCGACTCGGCGTGCTGGCCCAATGGAAGCTCGAAGGCGATCGCTACGTCCCCGTCGCCCTTGGGCCGAACCTTGCCCCGTTGCGCGGCGTGCGGCGCAAAGGCAACGACCTGCAGATGGGCCTCACGAAGAGCGAGATCTCCGCCGTGAATCGCCTGCTGGTCCGCCTGCTCCAGCGCATCGATGCCGGTGAGATCGCCGTGGTGGCGACTCCAAACTGAGGACGCAAGGATGCTGAATCTCCGTCTGTCGAAGCTCGTCCTCGCGTGCCTTATCAGCATGCCTGCTGCAAGCACGCTGGCCGCTGCCTCGAGCCCATCGGCGCCACCGGCCACCGCACCATCAGCCCAGGTTCAGTTCAAGGGTGTCGACCGCGTCGTGGCCTTCGCCGACGTGCACGGCGCGTACACGGAACTGCTCACGCTGCTGCGCGAGACGGGCATCGTCGACGCGCAGGACCACTGGGCTGCCGGACGCACGCACGTCGTGAGCCTCGGCGACCTGCTCGACCGCGGCGCCGATTCGCGCAAGGTCCTGGACCTGCTGATGCGACTGCAGGGCGAGGCCACGACAGCCGGTGGCCAGCTGCACGTCGTCCTCGGTAACCACGAGGCGATGAACGTGCTCGGTGACCTGCGCTACGTCGACCCGGGCGAGTACGCCAGTTACGTGGACGTCGAATCCGCCGCCGAACGCGCGGACCGGCGCAAGGCATGGGAAGCGGCGCAAGGCCCCGGCTCCGGTGCTGCATTCGACCAGAAATTTCCACCGGGCTACTTCGGCCACCGCGCGGCGCTCGGCCCCGGGGGCAAGTACGGAAAATGGCTGCTCTCGCTGCCGGTGGCAATTGCAGTCAACGACACCCTCTTTATGCACGCGGGGCCGTCGAACGTGCTGCGCGGCATGAGCCTGCCGGAAGTGAACCTGCGCTATCGCACGGCGCTGACCGATTACCTCGGCCTCGAGGGTCGCCTCGAGCAGGCCGGGTTGCTGCAGCCCGGCGACGAATACCGCGCCCGCTCGAAGCTGGCCCGGGAACGCCTCGCGGTGATGACGGCAGCCGCGTCGGCGGGTGGCGGCACGACGGATGGCGCACTCACCGATGCCGTGCAGCGGTTCGCCACCGCTGCCAACAGCGACCTGCTGTCGGCGGACGGGCCCAACTGGTATCGCGGCGCCGCGCTGTGCAACGAAGTGGCCGAGGCGGACGTGATGCTGCCGCTGCTGCAACAGTTCGGCGTCGCCCGGCTGGTGGTTGGCCACACCCCCACCCGCGATCAGCGCGCAGCGTCGCGCTTCGACGGGCGCGTGGTGAAACTGGATGCGGGCATGAACCGGGCGGCCTACAAGGGACGCGCAGCGGCGCTGTTCATCGAGCCGTCCGGTCTCAGCGTCCGGTATGCCGGCGAACCGGCGGCGGTGCCACTCAAGCCCGAGGGCCTGTTCGTCGCACCGAACGAACTCGACGACGCGAGCGTGCTGGCCGCGTTGCGCGATGGCGAAGCGACGGTGGACGGCCCGCGCGGCCCCAACGAGACGAACGTCTCCGTGAACCATGGTGGCAAGCGGATTCCCGCGATTTTCCAGGTGCGCACGGCTGGCGCTGCCCGCAAGGAAGTCGCGGCGTACCGGCTCGACCGCCAGCTCGGGCTCGGCATCGTGCCAGTCACGGTCGAACGCGAAGTCCAGGGCCAGCGGGGCGTGCTGCAGGGGCGTCCGCTCAAGTGGGTGACGCAGGCCGAGGTGCAGCAGCAACAGTTGCGTGGCGGCGGCTGGTGCGGCGCAGAGCCGCAGTTCCAGCTCGTCTACGCGTTCGATACTCTGATTGGCAACGAAGGCCGCACGCCGGACTCGCTGTTGTTCGACTCCGAGGACTGGTTCGTCTACATCACGGCGCACGATCGCGCGTTCGGCTCGTCGAAGTCGCTCCCCGCCTACCTCAAGGCGCGACCGCCTGCGGCAGGCGCAGAGCTTCGGCGCAGGGTCGCGGCACTGGACGAGTCCAGCCTCGAGACGTCGCTCGGAGAGCTGCTGGACGCGAAGGGACGCAAGGCGATCCTGGATCGTCGCGATGCACTGCTGGCACTGCCTGCGGCTGTGAGCACCCCCGCCACGGGTCGCTGACACGGTGCGTCAGGTGGTGACGAACCGCCTGACGACGAACGTGGCGCGCGCTTCGAGACCGTCGACGTCACTCGCGATCACTGCGATGTGCAGCTCGTCGATTTTGACGTCGGCCGGCGCCGTGCCGACGAACGCGCGCTGACGCACGTCGAACCGCACCCAGTGCGGCAGCGGCTTGCCGTCGTCGCAGCAGGCGCGAAGATGCAGCACGTCGCCAGGATCCGCGTCCCGGAATGCGGTCGGCGAAACGGGGTGCAGGAACGGCTGGCCCGGCGCAAAGACCAGGTCGGGGATTTCCTCGACCGCCTCGGGCGCCACGTTCATGACGTTTTCGAGCGCCTTGCGGCTGAAACCGCGGCCGATGGCCACCGCGAGCACAATCCATGCGAACGCAAGCACCAGGTTCAGCAGCGCGAACTTAGGCGCATCCCAGTGCAGGTGGTTGAGCCCGATGTACACTGCCAGCGCCTGGATGAGGTCGCCGAAACGCACGAAAAACGTGTCGATGGCGGTCTTGCCGTCGTACTTGGAGTCGCGGTCGACGGGCAGGAACAACGCCTGGCGCGTGGTGTTCATCAACGAATAGTCGATGCCGTTCTCCGCGATCTTGATCAGGCGGACAAGCGTGAAGATCGGCACGAAGCCGCCGAGCATGGGCGACAGCGCCAGTACGCCATAACCAGCCGCCACGATCAGCGGCTGGATGAGCAACGCCCCGCGCACGCCGACCGTCCGGAAGATGCGCGAGACCAGGAACAACTGGATGCCGAAACTGACCAGCGTCACCCAGAACTGGAAGTCGCCGTAGAACGCCGTGAGCAGCGTGCCGAGGTCGAGCGCCCCTCCACTCGCGGCGACGCGTGCCGTGGCATCGGCCTTCACAAAATCGGCGAGGATGAATTCTCCCGTCGTGTTGATCCAGTTGAGCAGCACGATGAGCAGCGCGATCAGCAACAGGTAGCGGTCGCGCAGGACGAGACCGATGCCGCCGAGCAGACGCGGCACGGGCCGGCCGTGCTCCACTGAAATGGCGCGCGAACCTTCCGGCACGGCCGCGCGCTCGGGCCCCGCGAGCAGCAGCGTTGTGCCGAGTATGACCGCCGCCAGCACCATCAGGCCGATCGACGACAGCGAGCCCGCCAGCAACTGGGTGGTCTTGGCGCCGGCCAGCGCCCCCAGGTTCGCGCCCAGCATGATCACCACGAACAGACGCTGGCCGCTCTTGACGTTGAACGAATCGGCGGCGAACGCCCACATCTGCGAGACGACCATCACGCCGTAGATGCTGACCCAGATGTAGAACGCAAATGCGATCGACACGCCCGACTGCGCGAGCAGCGCGAAAATCGGCATCGTGACGACGAAGAATACCGTGACGGCGCGCAGCAGGCGCGCGCCGTCGAGGTGGCG
This sequence comes from uncultured Gammaproteobacteria bacterium, assembly GCA_963754535.1. GTDB lineage: Bacteria > Pseudomonadota > Gammaproteobacteria > Steroidobacterales > Steroidobacteraceae > RPQJ01. Next base: position 156,063 of record CAVWGG010000014.1, on the reverse strand, counting down.
CCGCACCCAGCCGTAGAACGGCACGACGATCATCAGCACCAGCGCAATCAGCGCGATGGCATAGGAGCGCGTCTCGGCCGAAAACTTCGTGAGCATGAACGCTTCACGCAGCGCCTTCACCACCTGGTACGAGGAGAGCAGCAGGAACGCGTGCATGAAGAACAGGAACGCGGCGCGGCCCTCCCCGGGCCGCACGCGCGTGACGAACGAAAGCAACCGCTCGAAGGGGCTGAGGCCTGTGTGGTCGGTGATCAAGCGGAGTCAGCCTCAGCGGTCGACGATGATGACGGGGTCGAGCTCGAAGCCGAGTGCCTTCCTGGGAGCGGCCGGATCCACGCCCGAGACCGTCAGGAAGTACTTGGCAGTTTCAGTCTTGCCGCCGCCAGACGGCAGCGCCTGCTCGAAGTAATACCTGTATGGGTCGGCGCCGTCATCCTTCGACTTCGTGAAATCCGCCGGGCCAAACCTGTTGCCGCCGTTGCCCCTGTTCGACTTCATGCTCTCGAACCGGATCCAGAACGGCGTGCGCGATTTCCAGACGACGATGTTCCTGTCACCGGACGACTTCGATTCGATACGGGCATTGCCACCGCCATACAGGCCGTCCGTCGGCGCGAGCGGCTGGACGTCAATGTAGGCTGGGGTGCCGGTGGCAGGGACCGGCGTGACGCTGAACGTGAAATAGTGGTCCGTCGGCCCTTCGGAGTTGCCTCCGGTTCCGTCGCGCGTGTTAGCACACCCGGCGAACAGCACCATAGCCAGTAATGCACCGGAGAGTCCCAGAGAACGATTAATCGCTGCGACATCCATTGCACATCCCCCCTGTTGGTCAGACTGTCGTACCGACGAAAGCGTCGCCTGATCGCAGGCCAACGCGAGAACAACAGCGGCTGCCGGTCAACTGGCGCCGATGATTTTCTTGTACTCGGCGTCCTGCAACAGACTGCGGAACTCCGGCGCGGAACGCAACAGCGACAACGGATATCCCAACCGGACCAGTGTGGCGACAGCCTGCAGCGCAGTCTCGCGATCGCCCTTGTCGGCGGCCGCGACGCCGACGAAATACTGCACATAGAGCATGTCGGGGCCAGCCGCAAGCGCTTGGGACAGGTAGTGCTGCGACTGGTCGCGATCACCTACGCGACCGTAGTAGTACCCCAACTGAGCCAGCAACGTGGCATCGGCCGGGTTGGCCTCGAGTTCAGTCTCGGCCAACAGGATCGCACGCCGATAGCGCGCGATCGCCTCGTTCCTGCGACCGTCGATCTGCCAGAGCGCATCGCCCAGGTTGCCCTGGATCACATGGTCGTGCTCCCCTAGTTCGGCGGCACGCTCGTAGTTGGCGACGGCCTCAGGAAACTGGCCGAGGTAAAAATAGGACGTCGCCAGGTTCGAGTAGGCATCCTTCGACGGTTCAAGCCGCAGCGAATGATCGTAGGCCTGCAGTGCCCCGTTGAGGTTCCCCGCCATCTGCAGCGCACCGCCGAGATTGCTCCAGGCATGCGCGCTCGAAGGCACCAGCTCGGTGACCTTGCGCAGGGCGTTGGTTGCCTCGTCAATCTTGCCGCGCTGGAACAGGTATGACGCGAGCGCGGCATGGGCGCCCCAGTAGGCCGGCTCGACCGCGATCGCCCTGCGGTAGGACGCCTCGGCCTCCGTGCTCCTGCCCAGGCCCTCCAGCGCTTCGCCGAGACCGATGTGAGCATCCGCATCCTGCGGGTTGCGCGCGAGCAGCCCGCGATAGGCCTCTGCAGCCGAATCGAACTTCCCGGCAACGACGGCCATGCTTGCCAGCGCCTTCTCGGTTTCGACCAGCGAGGAATCAAGTTCGAGGGATTTCCTGCAGACACTGTCCGCGGCCGCCAGCGGAGCAGGGTCGCGCGTGCGCTCGAACTGCCGCGCGTAAGTCCGGCAGAGCCCCGCATAGGCTCCGGCGAACTCGGGGTCGATGTCGATCGCCGTCCTGAAAGACTGCTCGGCCCGCTTCAGCCTGCTGAGATCGCCCGGTTGGCGCAGGGCGGCAAGACCGGCCAGGTACGGGTCAATGGCTCGTGTATCGAGCTGGTGCTCCTTTTCCTCGCTGCGTTGCAGATTCGGATCCTTGAGGACGACCTGCAGCGCATCCGTGACGGAGATGGCGATGTCGTCCTGCAGCTCCAGGACGTCGCGCCAGGCCGTATCGAAATTGCCGGCCCACACGTGATACCCGGTCGCGGTGTCGATCAACTGCACCGTCACCCGTACGTTGTCGCCGTTGCGACGCACGCTGCCCTCCAGCACGTGCCGCACACCCAAAGACTGGCCGATCTTGCGCACATCGAGGTTCCTGCCCTTGAACTCGAAGGCGGAGGTGCGAGCCGCCACGCGCAATCCCGGTATCTGCGCGAGCTTCGTCGAAAGCTCCTCGCTCAGTCCGTCGCCAAGGAAGGCCTTGCCGCCGGCCGCGCTCATGTCGACCAGGGGCAGCACGGCGATCGAGCGGGGCCCGGGTTCCATCGGCGGAACCGGCTCCGCCGCAGCAGTCGCCCGCACGTCGATCGAGCGCCACCACGCGAAACCCGTGACCAGCGCCATCAGGGCAACGCCCAGCACGATGGCGGGCGCGATGGACTGGCGCGGACGTGCCAACCTGCGCATGACGCCGGTGCCCTCGACACCCGGATCGACCATGACGCCTTCCGGCGTGATCTCGTAGGTCCACGCCAGGACGAGGACGATCGGCAGGCCGGTGACCGCCAGGATCGTCAATGCCGTCATCCACCAATCCGGAAATCGCAGCGGCTGGAACGTCACTTCTGCCACCTGCAGCATGATCCACATGCCGACCAGGTAGGACGCCGTGACCTTGAAGACGTGACGCCGCTGCAGCTCGACGAGCAGTCGCTGCAGACGGCCCCCGAAGGTTTCGTTCGCCACGATTTCATTTTCAGCAGGTGCTGCCGCTTGCGTGCGCGGCGCGACGCGCTCGAAGTGCGCAATCAGCGCGTAGGCGTCCTGGCCGACGGATGCGATGTAACGCGGATGCCGTGGCTTATCACCGAACAGCGCGCGCAGCGCGGCAACGGCCGCGCGCAGCTTCTCTTCGGCAGCGTGGTGGTGGTGATCGGGCCAGAGTTCGTGGCGGAGCGTGCGGCGACCTACGGCTTCGCCGTGACGTGCTGCGAGTGCGAGCAGCAGCTTGACCTGGTCTTCGTTCAAGCTGGAGGTGCAGTCCACGGAAGTCGCGCGGAATTCCCTGGGCTCGATCAGCCAATCCCCTAGGCGAAAACCGTCCTGAAGGCCCCCGGCGTCCATTGCCAATTGCCCTGCCCCACTTTCGGCTGAGCATAGCAGACAGGCCCGTCAGCCTTGTCCTACTTCGTGGCTGCAAGCGCCTGGTCGAGGTCCGCAATGAGGTCGTCGACGTCTTCGAGGCCGATGGACAGGCGCACTGTGCCCGGTCCGATGTCGGTCCATCGCTGCTGGGTTTCGGTGAAGCCGCGAACCTTCTGCAGCGCTGGCGGCACCACCAGCGATTCGGTCGAACCGAGGCTCGCCGTAATCGAGAAAAGTTCCAACCGTTCGGCGAAGCGCGAACCCGCTTCCGCATCGCCCGCCACGTCGACCGTGACGATCGTGCCGAAGTCATGCATTTGCTTGCGTGCCAGCTCATGGCCAGGATCGCCCGGCAAGCCCGGGTAGCGAACGCGCTCGATCCGCGGGTGTCCCGACAGGTGCTCGGCGATGCGCTGCGCATTCCTGCATTGGGCATCCCAGCGGACGAAGTAGGTCTTCATGCCGCGCTGCAGCAGGAATGCCGCGTGCGGGTCCAGGGTCGGCCCGAGAATTCCAATGTCTTCACGCATCGAATCGATGAGCTCGGCGCGGCCGATGATCGCGCCTCCCATCACGTCACCATGCCCCGACGCGTACTTGGTCAGGCTGTGCGCGTACAGGTCGATGTCGTACTGGCCGTGGTTGTGAAATCCTGCAAGCGTGTTGTCGAGTAGCGTCAGCGCGCCATGACGTCGTGCGGTGGCGGTCAGCCGCTCGATATCCGCGACCTTGAGCACAGGATTGGTCGGCGACTCGAAAACAACCATCCGCGCAGGCGTCGCCGCCAGCACGCGCTCGAGTCCGTCGAGGTCGTCGATCGACAGCATCGTGCTGGTGACCCCGAACCGGCGCAGCACGCGTCCGATGAGAGCGCGTGTCGGCTGGTATTGCTCGGCGAAATAGACGACGTGATCGCCCGCCTTGAGCAGCGCGATCAGCGGCATTGAAATCGCGGCGATGCCGGAACCCGTCAGCAGGCACCCGTCGCGGCCCTGCAGTTCGGCGAGCAGCAGCTCGAGCTGTCGCAGCGTAGGGTTGGCGATGCGGGAATAGTAGAAGCCTTCGCGCCTGCCCTTGAACAGCTCGAGCGTCGCGTCGACGTCGTCGAACGTGAACTTCACCGACTGGTAGATCGGCGCGACCAGCGGGCGGTTGTCCGCGGGAACGCTCACCTCCGGCGGGTGCGTGACCCGCGTGCGCTTTTTCATGTCGCAGCGGCCCGCAACTCGAATTCGTCGGCATCGAGGTGCACCGGGAAATCGCGCTGGAACGTGGCGAGCGATTCACGGTCGAGCACGACGGTCTCGACGAAATCGCCGCCGCGCTCGCCGCCGAGCACCTGGCCGAGGAAATCCAGCGCGACGCTGTCACCGGTGTAACTCGCGCCGTTGCCGTCCTTCCCCACCCGATTGACGCCGACGACGTAGCAGACATTCTCGATGGCCCGCGCGCGCAGCAGCGCGCTCCACGCGGTGCGCCGGCGTGATGGCCAGTTCGCCACGTACAGCAGCACGTCGTAGTCGCCGCGATTTCGGCTCCACACCGGGAAACGCAGGTCGTAACAGACCAGCGGACAGACCCGCCAGCCCTTGAGACTCACGACCAGGCGCTGGTCGCCCGCGGCGTAGTGCCGTTCCTCGCGCGCCATCCGGAACAAGTGTCGCTTGTCGTAGTGCGCGACGCCGCCATCGGGCGTCGCCCAGACCAGGCGGTTGTAGTGCTTGCCGTCCTCCTCGACGATCAGGCTGCCCGTGATGGCACAGCCGACCGCGGCCGATTCCTCACGCAGCCATGCGACCGTGGCGCCTGCCATCGTCTCCGCCAGCGAGCCGGCCTCCATCGAGAATCCCGTCGTGAACATTTCGGGCAGCACGATCAAGTCGGTGTGACCTGCCAGTCCGCGAAAATGCGCCGCCAGGTTGCGGCGGTTGGTGGCGGGATCCTGCCAGGCAAGATCGGCCTGGATCATCGTGACGCGCAGGTTTGCAGTCATAGCGACCTCAGTTTTGCGGCCGCCGCATCCAGCGTGGTCGCGTGTTTGGCAAAGCAGAACCGGACGATGCGTTCGTTCCTCGCGGCACTGTCCGCGGAAAAGACCGAAATCGGGATGGCAGCGACGCCGTGCCGGGTCGTGAGCAGGCGCGCGAACTCGGTGTCGGGCAGGCTGCTCACGGCTGAGTAATCGACGAGCTGAAAGTACGTGCTGTGCGCCGGCTCGAACTTGAATCGTGTCCGGGCGAGCAGGCCGGCGAAGTAGTCGCGCTTGTCCTGATAGAAGGCCGGCAATTGCCGCGTGTGTTCCGGGCATTCGCGCATGAAGTCCGCGATCGCCGCCTGCAGGGGCGTGGCGACGACGAACTGCACGAACTGGTGCACTTTCTGGAATTCCTGCAGCAGCGGCGGTGGCGCGATGCAGTAGCCGACCTTCCAGCCCGTCGCGTGGTACGTCTTGCCGAACGACGAGACGACGAAACTGCGTGCGGCCAGCTCCGCGTGCGTCAGCAGGCTGTGATGCTTGCGCCCGTCGAACAGCATGTGCTCGTAGACCTCGTCGGCAAGCACGAAAGCACCCGTGCCGCCCAGGAGTTCTGCGAGCAGCGCGAGATCCGCGGCGTCGAGCGTGGCCCCGCTCGGATTGTGCGGAAAGTTGAGGATGAGCAGGCGCGTGCGCGGCGTGATCGCATCGCGCAGCCGTTGCCAGTCGATGCCGAAGCCGGGGCGCTGCAGGGGCACGTGCACCGCGCGTCCGCCGGCGAGGTCGACTGCAGGTTCGTACGAGTCGTAGGCCGGATCGAGCAGGATCACCTCGTCGCCGGCGCGGACGATGGCCTGGATGGCGCAGAACAATGCCTCGGTTCCGCCCGAGGTGACCGTGACCTCGTTGTCGGGATTGACCGTGCGACCGTAATACCCGGCGACCTTCTCGGCGATCGCCTGCCGCAGGCTGGCCAGGCCGGCCATCGGTGCGTACTGGTTGCCAGTTCCACCCTTGGCCCGCATGTGGTGGCTGGCGAGTTCGAGCAGGCGGCCGGGCGGGTCGAAGTCGGGGAAGCCCTGCGAGAGGTTGATCGCACCGTGTTCCGCGGCGAGGCGGGACATGACCGTGAATATCGTCGTACCGACTCGCGGCAACTTGCTGTCGATCGGCGGATGCATGGATCGCATTCTAGCAGCGGCTCGGCGCAACCCTCCTCGCTTGCGGCAGGTGCTTACTCAGACGCCTTGTTTGCGCTCACTCGGAGCCCCGGCTACCGCGACCTTGTGTTTCCGCGAGGGAGCGGCAGAATCCCGGAAACCATCCGGGAATCGTGTCATTCGTACCCTGACCATCATCGCCCTGGCCTTGCTTTGGACCGGCACGAGCCTCGCCTCCGCCGCCGAGTCCACGGCCCGACCGGGACGGCTGCCCACGGGCGTCGTCCCCCTGCACTATGACATCCACGTCGAGCCGGACGCCGCGGCCCTGACGACGCGCGGAACCGTTTCGATCGACATCGCCGTCGAACGACCCTCGGAGACCATCGTCCTCAATGCCCTGGACCTCGAGATCCACAGCGCACTGGCAGACGTTGGCAACCCGGCGAGCGTGCGCCTCGATGCGTCCGCACAGAGAGCCACGTTGAAGTTCGCGCAGCCGTTGTCGGCGGGCCCGCATCGCCTGCGCCTTGAGTACTCCGGCAAGATCGGGCAGACCGCGTCGGGCCTGTTTGCGGTCGACTACCCGGCGGAGGGCGGCGAGCAACGGATGCTGACGACACAGTTCGAAGTCGCGGACGCGCGACGCTTCGCGCCGATGTGGGACGAGCCATCGGCCAAGGCCACGTTCACGCTCGAAGTCGTGATCCCGCAAGGACAATCCGCGTACTCGAACATGCCGGTCGCATCCTCCGCGGAAGCGAACGGCAGGCAGGTCGTTCGGTTCGCGACGTCGCCCAGGATGTCGTCGTACCTGCTGCACCTCACAGTCGGCGATCTCGAGCGCATCTCACGTAATGCGGCGGGCGTCGAGATCGGCATCGTGACGCGCCAAGGCGCGGCGGAGAAAGGACGCATTGCCCTCGATGCCGCCGCCGAGATTCTGCCCTGGTACAACGACTACTTCGGCACTCCCTACCCGCTCCCCAAGCTCGACATGATCGCCGTGCCCGGCACCAGCCAGTTCTTCGGCGCGATGGAGAACTGGGGCGCCATCATGTACTTCGAACGGGCGCTGCTGCTGGACCCGCGGCTCTCGTCGGAATCCGACCGGCTCAACGTCCATGACGCCGTGGCCCACGAGATGGCCCACCAGTGGTTCGGCAACCTGGTCACGATGGAATGGTGGGACGACCTCTGGCTGAACGAGGGCTACGCCACCTGGATGGCAGAGAAGGCCGCAACGACGTTGCGACCGCAATGGAACGTGCCGCTGCTCACGGTGAAATGGCAGCGCGAATACGCGCTGCAGTCGGACGCGAGCGACGCGACGCACCCGGTCGTTCAACCCGTGGTTTCCGTTGATGCCGCTACCCAGGCCTTCGATTCGATCGCCTACAACAAGGGCGGCGCCGTCATCCGCATGCTCGAAGCGAGCCTGGGCGAGACGGGTTTTCGCGACGGCATCCGTCGCTACATGCGCCGGTACGCCTACGGCAACGCAGTCACCAGCCAGCTCTGGTCGGAACTGGCTACGGCCACGAACCGGCCGGTGATCGACATCGCCCACGACTTTACCCTGCAGCCTGGCGTCCCGCTGGTGAAGGCCGAGGCGGGACGCTGCGAGTCCGGTCGCACCCGCGTGACGTTGACGCAGGGCCGATTCGAAGCAGGCGCGCCCTCGCCCGCCCGACTGACGTGGCGGATCCCGGTGACGCTGCAGGCCGTCGATTCGAAGGCGACGGCGTCGGCACTGCTCGGCAAGGACGGCGCGCCGGTCTCTGTCGAGGTCGGCGGCTGCGGGCCGGTCATCGTGAATGCGGGGCAGGCAGGATATTTTCGCACTCAGTACACGGACGCCGACCTCGCGCGGATCCGCGAGGACTTAGGCCAGATCGCCGAAGTGGATCGACTCGGCCTGCTGAACGACGTCGCCGCGCTTTCCAAAGCCGGCTATATCCCACCTACGAGCTACCTCGACCTGGCCGCGGTGGTCCCCGCCGACAGCCATCCCGTGATCCTGTTGCAGCTCACGGAAGAATTCGCCGCGATCGACAGGCTTGTGAAGGGGTCCGCACAGCAGGCCGACTGGCGCTCGTATGCACGTGACCGGCTGCGCCCGGCATTCGACCGGGTGGGATGGTTGCCGGCCGAGGGCGAGATCCAGGCCGTCTCTTTGCTGCGCGAGTCCCTCATCAAGACGCTCGGGCGCCTCGAGGATCCCGCCATCATCGCAGGCGCACGCGAGCGATTCGCGCGCGCGCCGTCGGATCCGGCCGCGATGCCGGCGTCGATTCACGATGCCGTGCTCGAGGTCGTCGCCAAGCACGCCGATTCAGCCACATGGGAAGAAATCCGCGCTCACGCCAAGTCGGCGCAGGATCCAGCGGAGAAGCAGCAGCTGTTCGCAGCGCTCGGGCAGCCACTGGATTGGGCGCTCGCCAGTCGCGCGCTGGACCTGGCACTGGCTCCGGAGACGCCGAATGTCGCTGCAGCCCGGATCATCGGCAACGTCGCCGTGAATCATCCGGAACAGGCCTTCGACTTTGCCGTGCAACACGCGCAAGCCGTACTCGAGCATGTGGATGCGGCTTCCAGGTGGGCGTACATCCCGCGTCTCGCCACGACGGCCACCGACCGGGCGATGGCCGACAAGGTCCAGGCCTACACTGAACGCTCTGTCCCGGCCGATGCCCGGGACGCGTCGAGGCGCACGATCGCCTATATCCGGCTGCAGGCCGCCATGAAGGATCGACAGGTGCCCGCGCTGGAGTCCTGGCTACACCGGCCGTCGCACTGAAGGCTCAACCGGGCCGGCGCGGGTACGCCGAAAGGAGCCTGTCAGCGCCCCAGCTGCACCGCCGCCATCGCCGCACCGACGATGCCAGCGTCGTTGCCGAACGCAGCCGGCACGATCTCGGCCCGGCTGTTGAGCAGCGGCCCGAAATGCTGCCAGTTCTCCGTCACGCCGCCCCCGATCACGAACACGTCGGGCCACAGCAGCGAGTGGTACGCCTCGAGCACCTCGTTCACCGCGGCCGCCCACTCCACCCAATCGAGGTCGAGGTCGGCGCGAACTTTTGCCGACGCGCGATGCTCCGCCTCCTTGCCCCGCACTTCGAGGTGACCGAGTTCGGTGTTAGGCAACAGGCGCCCGTCCACGAACAGCGCGGTGCCGATGCCCGTGCCGAGCGTGATCACCATGACCGTGCCCTGGCGGTTGCGACCCGCGCCGAGCGTCATTTCGGCGATGCCCGCGGCATCCGCATCGTTGAGGAACGCAACGGGCCGCTGCAACCGGGCCTGCAAGTGCCCCTGCACGTTCATGCCGATCCAGCGCTTGTCGATGTTCGCCGCCGTCCAGGCCACGCCTTGCTTGGCGACGGCAGGGAACGCGAGACCCACCGGACCGGACGACGGCAGTTCACGTGCCATCGAGACCAGCAATTCGAGGACGGCTTCCGGGGCTGCGCCCGCAGGTGTCGCGCGTCGCAAGGTCTCGCCCATGACGAGTCCCGATTCGATGTGCACCAGCCCAGCCTTGACGAACGAGCCGCCGACGTCGAACGCCAACCGCAATGAGGGGTCGCCCTCTGTCACATCGATCTCCTCTTGCAGTTCACCGGCGTCGAAGCCGAAATCGAACTCCGTCCCGGCGACATCAGCCCTTTTTCACGCTCTCGATCATCTGCTGGTTCGCCGCGAGCGCCATCTGCGCATCGCGCTCCTTCTGCTTCTGCTGCCGCGTCATCGTGTAACCCGCGACGACCACGCCCACCGCGACGATCGCGACCAGGATGGTGGCAAGCGCGTTGATGTCCGGGCTCACGCCAAGGCGTACCTTCGAGAAGATGACCATCGGCAACGTGCTCGAACCGGGGCCGGCAACGAAACTCGTGATCACCAGGTCATCGAGCGAAAGCGTGAAGGCGAGCAGCCAGCCCGACATCAGTGCCGGCGCGATGATCGGCAGCGTGATCAGGAAGAAGACCTTGAACGGGCGCGCGCCCAGGTCCATCGCGGCCTCCTCGAGCGAATCGTCCATCTGCGCCAACCGCGACTGCACGATTATCGTGACGTAAGCCATCGTCAGCGTGATGTGCGAAATCACGATGGTCGTCATGCCGCGGCCCGCTGGCCAGCCGATCAACTGCTCCATGGTCACGAACAACAGCAGCAGCGAAAGGCCCGTGATGACTTCGGGCATGACCAGCGGCGCCGTGGTGAGGCCCGACAGCAGAGTGCGGCCCTTGAAGGGACCGAACCGCGCGAGCACGAGCCCCGCGAGCGTACCGAGCGCGACGGCGAGCGTCGCCGAGACCGCCGCCACCTCGAGGCTGAGCTTGGCCGCGTTCAGGATCTGTTCGTTGCGCAGCAACTCGCCGTACCAGCGGGTCGAGAAGCCGCCCCATACCGTCACGAGGCGCGAGTTGTTGAACGAGTAGATGACGAGCAGCGCGACCGGGATGTACAGGAACGCGAATCCCAGGAACAGGGACAACATGCGGAACCAGGGACGGCCGTGGTTCACTTCCGCCCCCCTTCCTCGGGCTCGGCATTCTGTGCCCGGTCGAGGAACATGATGGGGATGACGAGGAACAGCAGCAGCGCGATCGCCACGGCGCTGGCCACCGGCCAGTCACGGTTGTTGAAGAATTCCGTCCACAACACCTTGCCGATCATCAGCATGCCCGGGTCGCCGAGCAGCGACGGGATCACGAACTCGCCGACCGCCGGGATGAACACCAGCAGGCAGCCGGCGATGATGCCGTGCTTGGACAGCGGCAACGTGATCTTGAGAAAGCCCTGCCATGGCTTGCAGCCGAGGTCGGCCGCGGCCTCGAGCAGCGTCACGTCCATTTTCTCGAGGTTGGCATACAGCGGCATGATCATGAACGGCAGGTACGAATAGACGATGCCGATGTAGACCGCGAAATCGGTCTGCAGCATCTGGATCGGCTGGTCGATCAGCCCGAGCGACAGCAGCGCATTGTTGATGAAGCCGTTATTCTTGAGGATGCCGATCCACGCGTACACGCGCAGCAGGAAAGACGTGAAGAACGGCAGCGCGACCAGCAGCAGCAGGATGTTGCGCGTCGACGGGTTGCTGCGCGCCATCGCGTACGCCATCGGGTAGCCGATCAGCAGGCAGAGGATGGTCGACACCGCGGCGACCTTGATCGAATTGAGGTACGCCCGCCAGTACAGGTCATCCTCGACCAGGAACGCAAAGTTCCCGAGGTTGAGCTTGATCTGCATGACCTTGTCGCCGGTCCAGTGCAGCAGCGGCTCGTACGGCGGCATCGCGATCTGGCTGGTCGAGAAGCTGATCTTCAGCACGATCACGAACGGGATCAGGAAGAACAGCAGCAGCCACAGGTAAGGAACGGCGGTGACGGCCGTGCGCCCCTCCAGTCCCAGTCGCTTGAGCAGCGATTTCACTTGGTCACCACCACGGGGCTTTCCGGGTACCACTGCAGGTACACGCGCTCTTCCCAGGTGATGCGGTCATCGGCGTGGCGGTAGATGTTCGGCTGCGTGACCCGCACGACCTTGCCGGAATCGAGCCGCAGCAGGTAAATGGACATGTCGCCCATGTACGCGATGTCCCGCACGACGGCCGAGGCCCAGTTGTCGGTGGCGTCGGGCTTCTCGCGGCTGATCGTGATCTTTTCCGGCCGGATCGCCGCCCAGACGGTCGCGCCCGGCGCGGAACTCACGCCGTGGTCTACGTAGATCGGGGCCTCGAGGTCGTCGCAGCCGATGCGCACGTACGACGGCTCGTCCTCGACCAGCCGGCCCTCGAACATGTTGACCGAGCCGATGAACTCCGACACGAACCGCGAGTTCGGGTATTCGTAGATTTCGCTCGGCGTGCCGACCTGCACGATCTCGCCATGGTTCATCAGGCCGATGCGCGTCGACAGCGTCATCGCCTCTTCCTGGTCGTGCGTGACGACCACGAAGGTGACGCCGAGCGTCTCCTGGATGTTGATCAGCTCGAACTGCGTGTGTTCACGCAGCTTCTTGTCGAGCGCGGCGAGAGGCTCGTCGAGCAGCAGCAGCTTCGGCTTCTTGACGAGCGCGCGGGCGAGCGCGACGCGCTGGCGCTGGCCGCCCGACAGCTGGTGCGGCTTGCGCCTGGCGAACTGGCCGAGCCTCACGAGATTCAGCATGTCGTTGACGCGGCTCGCGATCTCGTCCTTCTTCAGCCGCTCCTGCTTCAGGCCGAACGCGACGTTCTGCTCGACCGTCATGTGCGGGAAGATCGCGTACGACTGGAACATCATGTTCACCGGCCGCTCGTATGGCGGGATCGAAGTCATGTCCACGCCGTCGATGAAGATCTTGCCGGAGGTGGGCCGCTCGAAGCCCGCGAGCATGCGCAGCAGCGTCGTCTTGCCGCAGCCCGAGGCTCCGAGCAGGCAGAAGATCTCCTTCTTGTAGATGCTGAGCGAGACGTCGTCCACCGCGATGAAGTCGCCGAATTTCTTCGTGACTTTCTCGATCCGCACGTACGGCTTCGCGTCCGGGTCCGTCCAGGGCTCAAATTTCTGCTGGGCTGCGCGCGGTGAAGTGGCCATGGTGTCCCTTTATGTAGATCAGCGTCCCGTCACGAAGCGCGTCCAGGCGCGGTTGAGCGCGCGGGTGTACTCGGCGGACTTCGCCAGGCTCGGCTGCAATCGCGCCGCGACTTCAGGCGTCGGGTAGATACTGGTGTCGTTGCGCAGGTCTGCGTTGACGAGCGATGTCGCGGCCTTGTTGGCGTTCGCGAAGTTGACGAAATCGGAGTTCTTCGCCGCGACTTCGGGCTGCAACAGGTATTCGATGAACTTGTGCGCCGCATCCTTGTGCGCCGCATCGGCGGGAATCGCCAGCGTGTCGAACCACATCAGCGCGCCTTCCCGCGGGATCGAGTAGCCGATGTCGAGCGGCTTGCCGGCTTCCTCGGCCCGGTCCCGGGCCTGCAGCACGTCGCCGCTGTAGCCCACGACGATGCAGAGTTCGCCGTTCGCGAGCTGGTCGATGTACTGCGAACTGTGGATCGTCTGGAGGTAGGGCCGGATCTTCATCAGCGCCTCTTCGGCCGCCTTGAGGTCCGCTTCGGATTCGCTGTTGGGATCCTTGCCGAGGTACAGCAGGGCCGTGCCGACCATGTCGGTCGGGTCGTCGAGCATCGACACGCCGCAGTCCTTGAATTTCGCGAGCACGGCCGGATCGAAGATCAGCTTCCAGCTGTCGAGGGGCGCATCCGGCATGATCGCCTTGACCTTGGCGCGGTCGTAGCCGATGCCGGTGGTGCCCCACATGTAGACGACCGAATGTTCGCTGCCGGGATCGTGGCGCGCTGCACGCGCGACCAGGTCGGGGTCGAGGTTGGCGAGTCCCGGCAGCTTGGACTTGTCGAGCGGCGCGAACACGCCCGCCGTCACCTGGCGCTGCAGGAAGTACGCGCTCGGCACGACGACGTCATACCCGGAGTTGCCGGTCAGCAGCTTGGTCTCGAGGACCTCGTTCGAATCGAAGACGTCGTAGCGGACCTTGATGCCGGTGGCCTGCTCGAAGCCCTTGATGACTTCGGGATCGATGTAGTCCGACCAGTTGTAGACGTTCAGCACCTGCTCTTTGCCGGCAGGCGCCGCGGCAGGTGCAGCCGCCTCATCGGTGGCGGCCTGCTTGGATTTGCCGCAGGCGGACAGGAGCAAGGACAGCGCGGCTATGGCAGCCGCATGCTTCAGCAGGCTAATCATGGTTCTCCCTCGGTCGCCACCACCGCCACACTCCCCGCGCGGTCGGCGTACTCCCGCTTATAGCTCAGGCACCGGGCAAAGTCAGCTTCGCCCTGAAACCAAACGGGGCGGCCGGACTGGTATCCGACCGCCCCGTGGGTGGCATGTGCCGGGCGCTGTTACTTGCCCGTGGTGAACCGCGTCCAGGAGCGGTTCAGCAGGCGGGTGAATTCAGGCGACTCGGCAAGGTCCGGGAACAGCTTGGCCTTCACTTCGGCCGACGGGTAGATGCCCGGGTCGTTCTTGACCTTGTCGTCGATCAGCGCGAGCGATGCGGCATTGCCGTTGGCATAGTTGATGAAGTTGGAGTTCTTGGCTGCGACGTCCGGACGCATCATGAAGTTGATGAACGCATGGGCGTTGTCGGGGTGCTTGGCATCGGCCGGGATCGCGTACATGTCGAACCAGATGATCGTGCCTTCCTTCGGCACGCTGTACTTGATCACGTTGCCCTGGCCGACTTCGGCGGCACGGTCACGAGCCTGCAGAACGTCGCCGCTCCAGCCCACCGCGAGGCACAACTCGCCGTTGGCGAGCGCGTCGATGTAGTTGGAGCTGTGGATCATGCGGATGTACGGACGGATCTTGAGCAGCAGGTCCTCGGCCAACTTGAGGTCGGCCTCGTTCTGGCTGTTGGGGTCCTTGCCGAGATAGGCCAGCGCGACGCCGACCATCTCGCTCGGCGCGTCGAGCACCGAGATACCGCAATCCTTGAACTTGGCGGCCCACTTCGGATCGAACACTATCTGCCAGCTGTCCACCGGCGCGTTCGGGTCGATCTTCTTGATCTTGCCCTCGTTGTAGCCGATGCCGTCGGTGCCCCACATGTGGTTCACCGCGTGCTCGTTGCCCGGATCGTGCAGGGCGACGCGCTGCAGTACTTCAGGGTCCAGGTTGCCCCAGTTGGTGAGCTTGCTGCGGTCGAGCTTGCGGAACACGCCCGCCTTGATCTGGCGCTCCATGAAGGAGGCCGACGGGACGACGACGTCATACCCGGTGTTGCCCGCGAGCAGCTTGGTCTCCAGCACCTCATTCGAGTCGAAGACGTCGTAGTTGACCTTGATGCCGGTCTCGGCGGTGAACGCCTCGAGCGTCGTCGGGTCGATGTAGTCCGACCAGTTGAAGACGTTGACGACCTTTTCCTCGGTCGACGCCGGCGCAGCTGGCGCCGCAGCGGTGGGAGCAGCGGCGGTCTCGGCGGCCGGCGGAGCCTCCTCCTTCTTGCCGCAGCCCGCGAGGGCGGTGGCGACCACCAGGCTCAATAACCCGGCACGGATGCTGATGCTCATCTTGGAGATACCCCTGTGCTTGCTATGAGGCGCACCGACTGGCGCGAGTGATGCTGTATAGCGAAGATTTTTTTCCGTGGCTAGAGGCAACGCGCCGCGCCGCGCTTCGGTGCACGACGACAACGCCCTGCCCCGGATTCGGGCGCGGCGTTTACGCCTGCAGCCGTCCTTCCTCGCGGCAGCGGGCGTACGTCAGGTCGAGGCAGCGCCAGGCTTTCTCGGCGAGCTCGTCGATCTGCTCGCGGCTGATCACCAGCGGCGGCGAAATGATCAGCGTGTCCCGGACGGCGCGCATGATCAGGCCATTCTCGAAGCAGAAATCGCGGCAGATCGTGCCGACTTCGCCGCGGTTGTCGAAGAACGTGCGCGAGCCCTTGTCCTTGACCAGTTCTAAAGCGCCGATCAGGCCGACCGACCGCGCCTCGCCCACCAGTGGATGCTCCGAAATGTCGCGCCACTTCCTGGCCAGGTAGGGGCCGGTCTCGTCGTGCGTGCGCGACACGAGGTTTTCCTGCTGGATCAGGTGCAGGTTGACGCTGGCGACGGCGCAGGCCGCCGGGTGACCCGAATAAGTGAACCCGTGGGCGAACTCGCCGCCTTTGTCGATGATCACCTCGGCCACGCGGTCCGCGACCATCACGCCACCGATCGGCAGGTAGCCGGAGGACAGGCCCTTGGCGATCGTCATTAGGTCGGGCTTGATCCCGAAGTGGTTCGAGCCGAACCAGTGCCCCGTGCGGCCAAAGCCGCAGATGACCTCGTCCGCGACCAGCAGGATGCCGTAACGGTCGCAGATCTTCTGGATTTCCGGCCAGTAGGTGTCCGGCGGGATGATCACGCCGCCGGCGCCCTGGATCGGTTCACCGATGAAGGCCGCGATCTTCTGCGGCCCCATCTCGAGGATCTTCTGCTCGAGCGTGTGCGCGACCTTCACGCCGAATTCGGCCGGACTGAGTCTGCCGCCCTCGCCGTACCAGTACGGCTGCGGGATGTGGACGATGTCCGGAATCGGGAGGCCGCCCTGCTCGTGCATGAACCCCATGCCGCCGAGGCTCGCGCCGGCCATGGTGCTGCCGTGATAGGCATTCACGCGGCTGATGATGACCTTGCGTTCGGGCTGCCCGAGCAGGTCCCAGTAACGGCGCACGAGGCGCACGACCGTGTCGTTGCCTTCCGAGCCCGAGCCGGTGAAGAACACGCGGTTGAACTGCGGCGGCGTCAGGTCGACGAGCTGCTTCGCGAGTTCGATGGCTGGCGGGTGGGCCGTCTGGAAGAAGCTGTTGTAGTACGGCAGCTCAAGCAGCTGCCGGTAGGCGGCCTCCGCGAGTTCCTTGCGTCCGTAGCCCACGTTGACGCACCAGAGGCCCGCCATGCCATCGAGCATGCGGTTGCCTTCCGAATCGTACAGGTACACGCCCTCGGCCTTGACGATGACCCGCGAGCCCTTCGCGTGCAGGTTCTTGTAGTCCGTGAACGGGTGGAGGTAGTGCTGGCGGTCCAGCTCCTGCCATTGGGCGGTGGTGCGGTCCGCGATGTAGGGCGTCGGTTTCATGGATGACGGTGTCCAGGAAAAGGGGTTAGGGGTTAGGGGATAGGGGTTAGTCGGATAAGAGGTGCGGTGGGTCGTCCGGGGCTGAGCCTACATCGCGAGAAGTAAATCCCGATGCGCCAGCTGCCCCTCCGACTAACCCCTATCCCCTAACCCCTAACCCCTTCCTGAACGTCGTCAGACGTTCAGGAGCAGGTGCTCCCGCTCCCAGCTGCTGATGACCTGCAGGAACGTATCTTGCTCGCTTTCCTTCACTGCGGTGTACGCCAGCACGAAGCGGTCGCCGAGCGTGTCGATCAGCGTGCGGCAGTCGCGCAGCAGTCGCACGGATTCCTCGAGGCTGCGCGGCAGGTTGAACGGCAGGTCGTACGCGCTGCCGGAGACGGGCTCCGACGGCTTCAGGCCTTCCAGCATGCCGAGGTACCCGCAGGCCAGCGAGGCTGCGAGCGCCAGGTAAGGATTGGCGTCCGCGCCGGCGAGGCGGTTTTCGACGCGACGGTTGTCCGGGTTCGAGATCGGCACGCGCAGGCCGGCGGTGCGGTTGTCGTAACCCCACTGCGTGTTGATGGGCGCGAGGTGCCGCAGGATGATCCGGCGGAACGAATTCACGTTCGGCGCGAACAGCGCCATCGCTGTCGGCAGGTACTTCTGCAGGCCGGCGATATGCGAGAAGAACAGCTGGGTAGGGTTGCCGTCCTTGTCGCTGAACACGTTCTTGCCGGTCTTCGCATCCACGATGCTCTGGTGGATGTGCATCGCGCTGCCCGGCTCGCGCGCCATCGGCTTCGCCATGAACGTCGCGTACATCTTGTGCCGGAACGCGGCCTCACGCGCCGTGCGCTTGAACATGAAGACCTGGTCGGCGAGCGACATCGCGTCGCCGTGGATCAGGTTGATCTCCATCTGCGCGGCGCCGTCTTCGTGGATCAGCGTGTCGATCTCGATTTCCTGCGCTTCGCAGAACGCATAGATGTCGTCGAACAGCGGATCGAATTCGTTGACCGCGGCGATGCTGTACGACTGGCGGCCGATCTCCGGCCGGCCCGAGCGGCCCACCGGCGGCTTGAGCGGGTAGTCGGCGTCGATGTTCGGCTCGACGAGGTAGAACTCGAGTTCCGGCGCGACGATCGGCTTCCAGCCCTTCTGCGCATAGAGGTCGAGGATGCGGCGCAGCACATAGCGCGGCGCCATCGTCACCGGACGGCCGTCCGAGTAATAGCTGTCGTGGATGACCTGCGCGGTCGGCTCGGCTGCCCACGGCACGACGCGCGTCGTGTTCGGGTCGGCCTTCAGCACGATGTCGATTTCCGACGGATTGATGGCACGGTCATCGTCCGGGTAATCGCCGGTGACGGTCTGCAGGAAGATGCTCTCGGGCATGCGCATGCCCTCGTCTTCCGCAAACTTCATCGCGGGCATCACCTTGCCGCGCGCGATGCCGGCCATGTCGGGGACCACGGCCTCGACTTCCGAGATGCCGTGTTCCTTGAAAAACTGCTGGATCGGGGTGCTCATGAAAACTACTTCCGTGCGTTGGTTCGAGCGCGCGCCGCAGCGCCGAAGGCGGCGAACAAGGCGTGCGAAAAGGGATTCTTCAGGACCTGCCATTCCGGGTGCCACTGCACCGCGAGCGCGAAGCCCGGTGCATTGCGGACACGGAACGCTTCGATCAGCCCATCGTGGGCGCGGGCTTCGATCTCGAGATCGCGGCCAAGCGTCTGCACGCCCTGCGCGTGCAGCGAGTTGACCATCACCCGCTCCGTGCCGGCGAGTCCGTGCAGGTAGCCGCCCCGCACGAGTTCCACCTCGTGTGCCGGGGCGTACTGGACCTCGAGCGGCTGCGTCCTTGTCTTCGCGGTGATCCTGCATGCCCGGCACGTCCTGCACTTTCTGCCAGAGCGTGCCGCCGAACGCGACGTTCATTTCCTGGAAGCCGCGGCACACGGCGAACAGGGGCAGGCCAGCCGCAATGGCGCGCGGGATCAGCGGCAGCGTCGTGTCGTCGCGGTGGGGATCGTGCAGCGTGTCAGGGTCGCTGGCCGGCCCCTGGTAGCGAAGCGGCTCGACATTGGACGGGCTGCCGGTCAACAGGATGCCGTCGACTTGCGACAGCACGTCGTCGAGGTCGCGCTCACCCAGCGCGGGAATGAGGACCGGGATCGCGTCGGCCGCTTCGGCGACGGCGGCGATGTACTTTTCCCCGACGCAGTGGAAGGGGTGCGGGCCCAGGATCCGGCGATCCGCGGGTATGCCGATCAATGGTTTGTGGCGAGCCACGTTTAAAATCCTAGACGGCTCTTGGGAGGCCATCATTCGGGGACGGTCCGGATTAAACCACAGCCACCCCCCTGCCGTCGCCGCGCACTGCAAAAAAACGGCCAAAAATCAGGCCAAACATGGACTTGGATCGAATCTTGACAAGGCCTGCACGGCTTGCCGGCCAGCGCGACTAACGGCTATTCTCTTCGCTCCCGGACGGCACGACCGTCGCTAAATCCTAAACAACGGGTGTCTCATGCCGCAGTTTGCGGAATTCGGGCCGGCCGCCGCCTGGCTCAAGCGTCATCCGCAGGTGCGCTTCGTCGATCTGCTGCTCGCCGACCTCATGGGCATCCCCCGGGGCAAGCGGGTCACGGCTGCGGAACTCGAGGGCGTGCACGGCTTGGGTCTGCTGTTGCCCGGCTCGATGTTCGCGCTCGACGTACTTGGCGGCACGGTGCAGTCCACCGGCCTCGGCTTCGACGAAGGCGATGCCGACCGCGTGTGCCTGCCGATCGCTGGCACCCTGGTGCCGGTACCCTGGCTCGGTGAACACGTCGCGCAGATGCAGGTCTGCATGTACGAGCACGACCGCACGCCCTTCCATGGCGATCCGCGGCACGTGCTCGAGAACGTCGTCGCGCGCTTCACCGCGCTCG
This sequence comes from uncultured Gammaproteobacteria bacterium, assembly GCA_963754535.1. Taxonomy (GTDB): domain Bacteria; phylum Pseudomonadota; class Gammaproteobacteria; order Steroidobacterales; family Steroidobacteraceae; genus RPQJ01. The sequence goes on along the minus strand of CAVWGG010000014.1, from coordinate 136,067 downwards.
GTCTCAAGCCCGTGATGGCCGTCGAACTCGAATTCTATCTCGTCGATCGTGAGCGCACGCCCGAAGGCCACGTGCAGCCGCCGCGCCAGCCGCTGACCGGCCGCCGCGAGGTGAAGACGCAGATCAACTCGATGCAGGAGCTGGACGAGTACTCGACCGTGCTGAGCGCGATCGATGCCGCCGCGCGCGAGCAGGAACTGCCCGTGGGCACCGTGCTCGCCGAATACGGCCCCGGCCAGTTCGAAGTGAACCTGCACCACGTCGATGATCCCCTGCTGGCCTGCGACCACGCCATCCGCCTCAAGCGACTGGTGAAGGGCGTGGCGCTCGCCCACGGCATGGAAGCGACGTTCATGCCGAAGCCCTATCGCGACCACGCCGGCAGCGGCGCGCACCTGCACGTCAGCGTGCTCGACGCGCAGGGCCGCAACATCTTCCAGGCAGAGGAGCCCGTGGGCAGCGAACAGCTGCGGCACGCGATCGGCGGCCTGGCTGCGACGATGAACGACGCGATCGCGATCTGCGCCCCGACGGCCAATTCCTACCGGCGCTTCCAGCCCGAGGCCTACGTGCCGCTCAACCCGAGCTGGTCCGTGAACAACCGCGGCGTCGCGTTCCGCGTCCCACACGGCCCGCCCGCGAGCCGGCGGGTCGAGCACCGCATCGCCGGCGCCGACGCCAACCCGTACCTGCTCTCCGCCATCGTGCTCGCCGGCATGCACCTGGGGCTCACGCGCCAGCTCGATCCGGGTCCCGTGCTGGCTGGCAACGCGTACCGCGACACCACGCCGACGATCCCGCAGTCGTGGCCCGAAGCGCTCGGCGTGTTCGAGCGCAGCGATTTCGCGCGCGAATACCTGGGTGAGCGCTTTGCGCGCCTGTACGCGGCGACGCGCCGCGGCGAGATGCAGGATTTCTTCTCCTACGTGCCGGCCATCGATTACGACTGGTACCTGACCACGAGCTGAAGCCATGCCGGTCGCGCACATCGATTCGTACTACGCCGCCTCGGCGAATCCCGCGCCCAACAGCGCGCCGCTGACGGGTGACCTGGAAGCCGACGTCTGCATCGTGGGCGGCGGGATCGCGGGCTGCGCGACTGCGCTGTTCCTGGCCGAGCGCGGCTACAAAGTCGTGCTGCTCGAAGGCAACCGCATCGCGTTCGGCGCCTCTGGTCGCAGCGGCGGCCAGGCGATCGTCGGTTACGCCTGCAGCCAGGACAAGCTGGTCGCACAGGTGGGCAAGGCCGACGCGAAGAAGATGTTCGACATCTCGGTCGACGCGCTCGACCTGATGAAGGACCTGGTCGCGAAACACCGCATCGACTGCGACCTGCACTGGGGCCACCTGCACACCGCGCTCAAGCCGCGGCAGGAAGCAGACCTCCGGGCATACCAGGACGAACTGGTCAACGACTACGGCTACATGTCGACGCGCTGGCTCGACCGTGCGGAACTCGGCCAGGTGCTCGAGACCGATCGCTACATCGGCGGGCTGCGCGACGACCGCAGCGGGCACCTGCATCCGTTGAATTACACGCTGGGGCTCGCGGCCGCCGCCCAGGCGGCTGGTGTGAAGATCTTCGAGGACTCGATGGTCGTCGGTATCGAGCACGGCGCGACCGTGAGGCTGAGCACGGCCAGCGGCGCTTCCGTCCGCGCGCAACACGTCGCGCTGTGCTGCAACGCCTTCATCGACGAGAAGATCTCGAAGAAGCTGCGCGACCGCATCATGCCGGTCGGCACGTACATCATTGCCACCGAACGGCTGGGGCAGGCGCGCATCGAGTCGCTGATGCGCGAGAACGTCGCCGTGTCGGACGTAAACTTCGTGCTCGATTATTTCCGCCGGTCGGACGACCACCGCCTGCTGTTCGGCGGAAGGGTGAGTTACTCCGGGCGTGATGCGCTGAACACGGCGAAAGCCACACGCGTGCGGATGCTCAAGGTTTTCCCGTCGCTCGCCGACGCGAAAATCGATTTCGCCTGGGGCGGGCACGTCGACATCACGATGAGCCGCGCGCCGGACTTCGGGCGCATCGCGCCGAATGTGTATTACCTGCAGGGATTCTCGGGCCACGGCATCGCACTCACCGGCATCGCCGGGCAGATGGTGGCCGAGACGATCGCGGGACAGGCCGAGCGCTTCGACCTGTTCACCAAGCTCAAGCACCACGATTTCCCGGGCGGCCCCGCCCTGCGCATGCCGGGACTCGTGCTGGCGATGCTCTGGTTCCGGCTCAAGGACCTGCTCTGATCCTTCGGGTTCACCGGCCGTTCAGCGCCTTTCGGCCGCGATGGCCTGCAGGCCTTGCATGATCTCCCTGTTGTTACCGGTCAGGTCGACCAATCGCGTTTCAATGTCGGCAATGCGCAGGCGCAGCAGCGGAACCAGCGTCGCGTTGGCTCGCAGCGCCGTCACTGCTCCGTCGATCTCCTGCGCCGGCAGCCCGGTGCTGCACGGATAATCGATCAGGTCGTCGAGGCCTTTGTAGTCGCCGGTACTGACGTACCGGTCGTCGCGCTTTCTGCTTGTACTGGGTCGCGCGGTACGCGGTGATCAGCAGCGCCTCGTCTGCATCGGCCGCCTTGCCGGCGAGTCCTGCAACGGCCCTTTCCGCGTTGGCGAGCACATCGCGGCTGTATTCGATCTGCAGCTGGTAATACCAGGCCTCCTCCTGCAGGTCCGCCTTGAGTCGCTCGGCGAAGAGCGCGCCGCGCGCGTTCGTCTCCCGCTCGACGTTCCAGTTCGAGACCTGGATACCGATGAAGACGCCCAGGATGACGATGACCAGGTCGATGCCGATCACGGTCCATTCCTGCTTCCTGGCATGCGCGATGACACGATGCAGACTCAAGCGTGGACCCTCGGCCCGGCATTGATGCCAGCCGTCACCGCAGCGATGCGGTGACGCCGTGCAGGAAACGCCAGCCTCAGGGCCTGACCTCGAACGACGACTGCGTCGCCACCGTGATGACCTTGCCCGCGGCCAGCTTCGCGTCGCCGCCTGTCTCGTGTGCCACGGCCGTACCGGCTCCACCGCCGAGGAGGCCACCGACGACGGCACCGTTCTTGGACGAGACCTGGTGACCGATGATTGCGCCGGCCGCCGCCCCGCCAATGATCTTGGCCGTATCCTTGCCTGTCTCGCTCTTGGTGGTCTTCGTGAAGGGCGCGTTGATGGACACGCTCGCGCCATTGGCGACGAGTGAATCGAACGTCACGCCGAGCGTCGGGATGCCGCCGATCTTGTTGCTGCCCGAGATCACCTGGGTGACCGTGCCGTGCACGGATGCCCCTGCCTTCGCGGCGCGCCGGTCGCCGATCATGAGATCAGACGCGAGTCGCGCATCGACGCTGTCGCCCACCTTGTTCGTCTTCGTGCTCAACGGCGTGATCACTTCGATCGCGAGCTGGGTGCCGGCCGGGACGAGAATCGGCGGGGCCGTTTTCGGAGTTGCAGCTGCCGCGCCGGCCGTCGCTGGCTTGGCCGTGCTCGCCTTCTTCGCGGCAGCCTGCTTGGCAGCGGCATCCTTCCTGGCCGCGTCGGCCGCAGCGGCCGCCGTCTCCGCATCACGCTTCGCCAGCTCGGCTTCGAGTTCCTTCTGCTTCAGCGCGGTCTCGCGCTCGGCGAGTTCCCTTTCCTTCGCCGCGAGTTCGGCGGCCTGCGCTGCCGCCGCTTCCGTTGCCGCCGCCTGGGCCGCTGCGTCGTCCGCGGGAGCGGTCTGCGCCACGGGGGCAGGCGCTTCGGGCGCGGGGGCTTTCGACTGGCCGCAACCAGTCACTGCCAGTGCGAATGCAGCAAGAAGCAGGATGCGAAGGGAAACGTGGTGCATGGTTGTGTCCGTAAACGGGGGATGTGCCTACATTACCCGAAAAGAAGTCAAGCGCGCAGGCGCGCTCGCAGCCGGCGCCTGCCCAGGACTTCAGCCTGGCTCGCCCGTACAGCTGGCTCCGCTCGTGCACGTCTCGTGCACGACGACACGGGACAGCAGCGGCAGGCCCGGCTTGAGTTCCCGCCAGATGTAGCGCGCCAGGTTTTCGCTGGTGGGATTGTCGAGCCCGGGCACGTCGTTGAGGTACCGATGGTCGAGCCGCTGGAACAGCGGCTCGAACGCCTGCTTGATCCCGGCGAAGTCCATCACCCAGCCGAGGTGCGGGTCCACCGGCCCACTGACGTGCAGCTCGACGCGAAACGAATGCCCGTGAACCCGCGCGCACTTGTGCCCTGCCGGCACGTTCGGCAGGCGATGCGCGCTCTCGAGCGTGAATGTCTTGAAGATCTCCACGGACCGTCCGGACCTCAGTACCTGTTGGGCTTGTCGAGGCAATCGTTGATGAACTTGCGGCGCTTGTCGCCGCTCAGGCCCTTGTTGTCGGCCTTCTGGTAGCAGTTGCGGTCGGAGCTGTACCGCTTGTAGTCGTAATTGTGGCTGCTGCCACGCTCCTCGCACCACTCGGTCCACTGCTTGCGCTCCTGGCCCTTCAGGTTGCGTTCGTTGGCGCGGTGATTGCACTCGGAGACGACCTGGCCCTGGTTCTCCTTGCCCTTGTCCGCGGGCGGGTCGGCGAACACCGCCGGTGACAATGCCAGCGCAAGCGCGATGGCCGCGCAGGCCTGCGTAATCCTGTTCATCCTGAATCTCCGGTGACTGCGCGCCGCAGCGCGCGCGGGCAGCGAGCAGTATCGCACCGCCTCACCGGCGCGCAAGCACAGGCACCTTTGGCCGCAGGACATAACACACGTGGATCTTCGGGTTGCGGGCGAAATCCTCTGGAATCGTCGAGCGGGTGATGTCATCCACCTCGAAGTGCTCCAGCGTCGCTCCATCGAGCTTGAACTTCTGGAAATTGTTCGAAAACACGATGGTGCCGCCCGGCGCCAGCAGCTTCGCTGCCGTCAGCAGCAACCAGCCGTGATCCATCTGCACATCGAACTCACGCTGCATGCGCTTGGAACGTGAGTGCGTCGGTGGGTCGATGAAGATGAGGTCGTAGGCCGGCGGGCGGATCTGCTGCGATTGCGCCTCGAGCCACGCCAGGCAATCCGCCTGGATGAACTCGTGCGCCGGGCCACGCAGGTCGTTGAGATCGAGATTGCGCCAGGCCCAGTCGAGGTAGGTCTTCGACATGTCGACGGTGGTCGAGGCGATCGCACCACCGCCCACCGCGTGGACGGTCGCCGCACCCGTGTACGCGAAGAGGTTCAGGAAGCGTTTTCCTTTCGCCCATTCACCGAGTCGCATGCGTGTGATGCGGTGGTCCAGGAACAGCCCGGTGTCGAGGTAGTCGGTGAAATTGACCAGGAAGCGATAGCGGCCTTCACGGACCGACGTGGTACTGCGCCTCCCCGTCGAGCTTTTCATACTGCTCGCCGGCCTTCTGCCGCTTGCGGACACGCAGGAACATGCGCTCCGGCGCAATCTCCAGCACCGACGGAATGGCAGCGAGCGCTTCGTCGCGACGGGCGCGCACGGACTCCTGCGCGATGCTCGACGGCGCCGCGTACTCCTGCACGCAGGCCCAGCGTTCGTCGTTGCCGTAGACGTCGATGGCGAACGCGTACTCAGGCATGTCGGCGTCGTAGACGCGGAAGCAGGCGACGTCGCTGCGACGCGCCCAGTCGGCGAGCTTCGAGTAATTCTTGCGCAGCCGGTTCGCGAACATCGACGAACCCGGGCGTTCGCGGGCGGCCTCGAGCCGCGCAGCACGCACCTGCACCGGGTCGGGCTCTTTCGCCGACTCGTCGAGGTGGAAGCGCAGCAGCCGGCATTCGATCGCGCCGTTGTAGAACGTGTGGCGTGCGATACGCGCGCAGGCCGAGCGCGCGCCCGAGCGGTGGATCGCCGGTGAAGACACCTGCCTCCCAGCCCGGGAAGCAGCGCAGCAGCTTGTCGCCGAGGCTGGCGTAGAGCGCCTCGATCTTTTCCGGATCGCCGATGCGCACGCCGTACGGCGGATTCACCACGACGAGACCGGTGGGGTGAGTCGTCGCCGGCAGGTTCGATAGATCGCGGCGATCGAACAGCAGGTGATTGCCGAGCCCGGCTCGATTCGCGTTGGCGATCGCGGCGCGGATCGCGGTCTGGTCGCGATCGCTGCCCGCACAGCGCCCTCCTTCGAGCACCTCGAGCCTGCGTGCGTTCTCGGCGGCGGTTCGCAGTGCGTGCCACAGTTCCTCATCGTGCTGCAGCCAGCGCTCGAAGCCGAACCGGCGCCGGAGCAATCCCGGCGCAATGCCCGCGGCGATCATCGCCGCTTCGATCACGAGCGTGCCCGAGCCGCACATCGGGTCGTAGAACGCAGCGCCTTCCGCTGCCATCGTCGCCCAGCCTGATCGCAGCAGCAACGCGGCAGCGAGGTTCTCCTTGAGCGGCGCTTCGACGCCCGTCTGCCGGTAACCGCGCCGATGCAGCGGCTCGCCACTGAGGTCGATGCCGACGGTGACGCGGTCCTTGGCGAAACGCAGGCTGACGCGCAGGTCGGGCGAGGCCAGGTCGACGTTGGGCCGCTCGCCCGTGTGCTCGCGCATCCGGTCCACGATCGCGTCCTTGGCGCGCAGCGCCGCGAACTGCGTGTGGCGCAGCCACATGGGCGATTCGCCCACGACATCGACGGCGAACGTGCCGTCCGAACCGACGTGGCTTTCCCACGGCAGTTCGAGCAGGCCGCGGTACATCACGTCGGGATCGCTCGCGTTGAGATCGGCGAGCGTCAGCAGCACGCGACTCGCGGTGCGTGCCTGCAGGCAAGCGGTGTAGGCGCTCGCCAGCGGTCCTTCGAAGCTCACGCCCGCCGGATGCTCACGCACGACGTCCACGCCGAACTGGCGCAGCTCGGCCGACAGCATGTCCGCGACGTTGAGTGGGCAGGCCGCAAAGAAGCGGTAGCGTGGTTCTGGCGTGGTCGTGTCGGTCAAACGGGCTCCCGCCGCGCAGGAAACTGCATCAGGTCGCGGGGCCGCACGTCCTGCAACGCGCGCCCGATGATGCGATAGCTATCCGCGTCGAACACAGCGTCGCCGGCGGAGCGCAACAGTGCCTGCACTTCATCTTCGTCGCGCGCCGTGCCGAGGTGGCGCCAGCGGTCGATCACGTGAATCTGGACTCCGGTCGCCGCGGGCGCGGGCTCGCGGATGCCGATGGCACCCGCAAACGGCCACGGCTTGAACTTCAGCGGCACAAGCGTCATCTGCAGCCTTGCATCGTGCAGTGCGCGCGGCTCCTTGCCGATGCAGGCGCCGCGGCACTTCCTGACCTGATAGGCGAAGCAACTGCCCTCGCCCGCTTCCAGGCCCAGCGTCTTCAGGCACAGCCCGGCTTCCCGTGCCTTGCCTACGATGGCACGCCACGCGTCCTTCTCGGCCCGAAACGGGCCGAAGACGGGATCGGCGTCGAGGCCCGGGGCCGCGTCTTCGATCGGCACGACTTCCGGCCGCAGGCCCTGCCCGTCATGGCGCAGGCGCACGACGCAGTCGCCGGCATTACGGCGCAGGCGGCGATTTCCCGTTGGTGAGAGTTCCTTCACCAGGCGCGACTCGAGCAGCAGCGCCCCGAGTTCGCCTCCCGTCTCGATCCATTCCACCTGGCGGACCTGCTGCGTGAGTTTCGATTCCTTGCCGGAGCGGTGCTCGGCGGCGAAGTGATCGAACACGCGACTGCGGATGTTGCGGCCTTTGCCGACGTACAGCAGCGTCCCGCCTTCGCCACGGAACAGGTACACGCCCGGACCTTCCGGCAGGTCGTCGGCGAGTTCCGGCGGCAGGTGCGGCGGCAATCGCGGCTCGCGCAGCGCATGAGTCACCGCAGCGTGCATCAAGTCGACTCCGCGCTGGTTCTCCATCGCCGCAATCAACGCGGGCAGCACCTGCGCATCGCCGAGTGCCCGATGCCGGGCCATGCACGAGAGACCGAAGCGGTCCATCAGGGTGTCGAGGTTGTGGCGCGGGTGCTCCGCATAGAGCGCACGCGACAACTTCACGGTGCACAGCACCGGCGCGGCAAACCGCACGCCCAGCCGGCGGAATTCTGCGCGCAGGAAGCCGTAATCGAAACGCGCGTTGTGAGCGACGAACAGCCTGCCCTCGAGCCGGCGCCGCACTTCCTGCGCCACGTCGGCAAAAGGCGGCGCGTCTGCCACCATCGAGTCGTCGATGCCGGTGAACGACGCGATCAATGACGGAATCCGGATGCCGGGATGCACCAGCGTGCTCCATTCCTCGACGACCTCGCCGTGCTCGAGCAGGACGATGCCGACTTCGATGACGCGGTGCTGTGCCGCCATCCCGCCCGTCGTCTCGAGATCGACGCAGGCGACGGGACCGCGCAACGATTGCGACTGCAGCGCAATGGCCGCTGCGGTGTCCGGCTTGCGTTCAGCCCGGGGCACGGCCGTCCAGCGAGAGGATCGGGTAGTAGAGTTCGGGGCGCCGGTCGCGGAAGACGCCCCACGAGTGACGTTGCATGCGCAGCTGGTCGAGGTCGAACGTGGCGGTGAGCACGGCCTCCGACTCGCGGTCGGCCTCCACGACCTTGCCACCCGTGCTGTCGGCGATGAACGACGAGCCGTAGAACGTCATCTCGTACTTCTGGCCCTGCTCCAGGCCGATACGGTTGGACGCGACGAGCGGCATCACGTTGGCCGCCGCGTGGCCCTGCATGCAGCGCTGCCAGTGGTCGCGCGAATCGAGGGCCGGGTCCTGCGGTTCGGAACCGATCGCCGTCGGATACATGAGGATGTCCGCCCCCATCAGCGCCATGCAGCGCGCGGCTTCCGGGAACCACTGGTCCCAGCAGATGCCGACGCCAATCGTGCCGAAGCGCGTCTTCCACACCCTGAATCCCGTGTCGCCCGGCGAGAAGTAGAACTTCTCGTGGTAGCCTGGACCTTCCGGAATGTGCGACTTGCGATAGATACCGAGCACCTCGCCGTCGGCGTCGATCATCGCCAGCGAGTTGTAGTACGCGTTGTTGGCGCGCTCGAACACGCTGATCGGCAGCACGACCCCGAGTTCCCTCGCGAGGCCCTGGAAGCGGCGCACGACCGGGTTGTCCGGCAGCGGGTGGGCCAGCGCGAAATGCGCTGCAAGGTGGTCCTTGCAGAAGTATGGGGTCTCGAAAAGTTCTTGCAGAAGAATGACTTGTGCGCCCCTGGCGGCCGCCTGCCGCACCATCGACTCGGCCCTGGCGATGTTCTCGGCGGCATTCGGCGTGCAGGCGAACTGGGTCGCGGCAACGGTGACTTTCATCGCGGGCTCCGGGGCGTGAAGACCGGTCAGTCTAGCGAAGCCGGTCCCTGCGGACCAATCGGCGCCTGGCGGCAACGCTCCAGCGCAGGGCACAGCGGACCGCGCGGGAGCGCCACGGGCGTGCGAGGCTTTCGCCGCGTCAGGCCTGCAGCACGCGCATGACGTGCCGCGCGATCATGCTTTCTTCGTCGGTCGGGATCACGTACGCAGCAGTGGCGCTGCCCGCGTCGAGATTCGCGGCCCATGACGCTCGTTGGCGGCGGGATCCATCTGCACGCCCAGCCAGGCCGCCCGCCGGCAGATGCGCGCACGGATCTCGGCCTGGTTCTCGCCGATGCCCGCCGTGAACACGATTGCGTCGAGGCCGCCGAGCGCGGCGGCGAGCGAGCCGAGCTCGCGTCCGGCGCGATACACGAACACATCGAGTGCGAGCGCCGCCGCCGGATCGCTGCTGGCAAGAAGGTCGCGCACGTCGCTCGACACGCCGGACATGCCCAGCAGGCCCGACTCGTTGTAGATCAACCGCTCGATCTCACGCGGCCCGAGCTTCATCTCGTCCATCAGGAACAGCACGACACCCGGATCCATCGCTCCGCAGCGCGTGCCCATCGGCAGTCCGTCGACCGCGGTGAAGCCCATCGTGGTCGCGATGCTCTTGCACGAGCGCATGGCGCACATGCTCGACCCGTTGCCCAGGTGGAACACCACCGTGCGTCCGGCTGCGGCGCGCGCATCGACGGCAGGCAATTGCGAAGCGATGTACTCGTACGACAGCCCGTGAAATCCGTAGCGCCGCACGCCTGCCTCGGCGAACCGTGGCGGCAAGGCGAAACGCTGCGCGACGTCCGGGACAGTGCGGTGGAATGCCGTATCGAAGCACGCGATCTCAGGCACGCCGGGCAATCGCGCCAGCATCGCGCGGATCGCCGCGAGGTTGTGCGGCTGGTGCAACGGCGCGAGCGGCACGTATTGGTCGAGGCGCTGCAGCACGGCAGCGTCGACCGCCGTCGGCGCCATGAACTCGAGACCGCCGTGCACGACGCGATGACCGACGCCGACGATGCGTGCAGCGCCCAGTTCCGCCTGGACCGCCTCGAGCAGGCGATCGAGCGCGTCGGCGTGACTCATCGGGCCAGGCGCGAGCTGCGCGTCGATGACTGGCCCGTCATCCCGGCGCGACGTGAATCGTGGCACGGTGCCGAGCCCGGACACCTGCCCGCGCAAATCGCGCACGGCCTGTCCGCCGGCGAGGCGGAAGATGCAGAACTTGATGCTCGACGATCCCGCGTTCAGCACCAGGATCGCGCGTTCGCCACTGGCCGGCATGACCGTCACTTGTGCGGGGGTGCCGCCGCGCGACGCGCGTGGACGACGAGCTTGGCCACCGCCGCCGAGCCGATGCGCATGCGCACGTTGTCGGCACGGCTCGTCAGGATCACCGGCACGCGCGCACCGAGCACGATGCCCGCACTGTCGGCGCCGGCGAAGTACTGCAACTGCTTGGCCAGCATGTTGCCGGCCTCGATGTTGGGCACGAGCAGGATGTCCGCGCGGCCGGCGACCGGCGAGTGGATACTCTTGGTGCGGGCCGCGATCTCGCTGATCGCGTTGTCGAACGCGAGCGGCCCGTCGAGGATGGCGCCGCGGATCTGGCCGCGGTCCGCCATCTTGCACAGCGCCGCGGCGTCGATGGTCGAGTTGATGTCGGGATTGACCATCTCCACGGCCGAGAGGATGGCAACCTTTGGCGTCTCGATGCCCAGGCTGCGCGCGAGGTCGATCGCGTTCTGCGCGATGTCTGCTTTTTCCTTGAGCGAGGGTTCGATGTTGATCGCGGCGTCGGTGACGAACAGGATGCGGTCGTAGGCCGGCACGTCCATGACGAACACGTGGCTGACACGACGCTCCGTGCGCAGGCCGCCCTGCGACGACACCACCGCCGCCATGATCTCGTCGGTGTGCAGGCTGCCCTTCATCAGCGTCTCGACCTCACCGCTGCGGGCGAGCGACACGGCCGCCTCGGCCGACGCATGGCTGTGCTCGGTGTTGACGAGCCGATAGTTCGCGATGTCCTGGCCCAGCCCGTTGGCGAGCGCGCGGATGCGTGCCGCGGGTCCCACGAGCACGGGCACGATCAGGTTCAGCCTTGCCGCCTCGAGCGCGCCCATCAGCGAATCGGGATCGCACGGGTGAGCGACGGCGCACGTCACCGCCGCCAGCGGTTCGCACTGCCTCAGCAACCGTGCAAACACGTCGTTGCGCCGGATCATGAACTCCGGGCGGGCCAGTTCGGGAAACGATGCCTTGCGGTGGGGCGCTTCGACGATCACGGTGCCGTGGAGCACCATCTCACCCGCCGAGTCGACCGTGCAGTCGAACAGCACGCGTCGATTCTCGGTCGTCTTCTCGCGGACCGTCACGGTCGCGCGGACGAGGTCGCCCACGCGGATGACGCCGTTGAACTGCAGTTGCTGCGAGACGATGCGCGTGCCGGGTCCCGGCAGCCTGCGCTCGAGCATGCCCGAGATGATGGCTTCCGCTGCGACCGCCTCGACGCACAGGTCGCTCGGCTCGACGGTGGCGCCTTCCACGACGTGGAACGGGACGACGTCGCCCGACACCAGCAGCAGGGCCTCGATCTCGGTCTGGCCCACCACGCGTTCGGCGCTTGCGGTCGCGCCGATTTCGATCTCGTCGAACGTAACGTTGCTGTAGCCGCTCATTGCGAGATATCGATCCACGTGGTCTTGAGTTCGGTGTACTTGTCGAACGCATGCAGCGACTTGTCGCGACCGGTGCCCGACTGCTTGAAACCGCCGAACGGCACGGTGATGTCGTCGGCGTCGTAACAGTTCACGTAAACCATGCCGGCGCGCAGCGACTTGGCGATGCGATGCGCCTTGCCGATGTCACGGGTCCACACGGCCGCCGCGAGACCGTACTCGACGCCATTGCCGACGCGCACGGCCTCCTCGGCATCCTTCACGGTGATGGCGGCGAGCACGGGCCCGAAGATTTCCTCGCGCGCGATGCGCATGTCGGTCGTCACGTTCGCAAAGACCGTTGGCTCGATGTAACAGCCGCCCGTCTGCTCGCGCACGCGCTGCCCACCCGCGAGCACGGCCGCGCCTTCGGATTTGCCCGAGTCGATGTAGCCGAGCACGGACTTCGTCTGGATCTCGTCGACGATCGCACCCATTCGCGTCGCGGGATCGAGCGGGTCGCCCGGCTGCATGGCACGGCTCGCCTCGACCACTTTCTCGAGCACGCGGTCACGCACGCTTTCTTCGATGACGAGGCGCGACGCCGCCGTGCACATCTCGCCCTGGTTGAAGAAGATCGCGCCGGCCGCGGTCGCTGCCGCACGATCGAGGTCCGGGCAGTCGGCCAGGATGATGTTCGGGGACTTGCCGCCGCATTCCAGCCACACGCGCTTCATGTTCGACTGGCCCGAGTACTGCAGCATGAGCTTGCCGGTGCGCGTCGAGCCGGTGAAGCCGATGCAATCGACGTCCATGTGCAGCGCCAGCGCCTGCCCGGCCGTGTGGCCGTACCCCGGCAGCACGTTGAACACGCCGTCGGGAATGCCGGCCTCGGTGGCGAGCGCTGCGAGCCGAATCGCCGACAGCGGCGACTTTTCGGACGGCTTGAGGATGAACGAATTGCCGGCGGCGAGCGCTGGACCGATCTTCCACGCCGCCATGATCAACGGAAAATTCCACGGCACGATCGCAGCGACGACGCCGATCGGCTCGCGCGTGACCAGGGCGAGCTGGTCGTGCGCCGTCGGCGCGACCTCGTCGTACACCTTGTCGACGGCTTCGGCGTACCAGGCGATGCAACGCGCCGTGGCCGGAATGTCCACGGCCAGGCTGTCGCCGATGGGCTTGCCCATGTCCAGCGTCTCGAGCAGCGCCAGCTCGTCGCGGTGCGCGAGGATCAGTTCGGCGAATCGCTGCAGGACGCGCTTGCGTTCGCGCGGGGGCTGCCTCGACCAGGCACCGCTGTCGAATGCCCGGCGTGCCGCGGCGACGGCGTGCTCGACGTCCGCCTTGTCGGTCGCGGCGACGCGCGCGATCACGCGGCCATCGATCGGCGTGACGTCGTCGAACGTCTCGCCGCTGGCGGCGGCAACGTAGCGGCCATCGATGAAGGCCTGGCCATTGATCGCGAGCGCGGCGGCGCGGGCGCGCCAGTCCTGCACGGTGGGGGTGGCTGACGGGTTCATGGGGCTTCGCTGTTCTCGGTTGCCGGCGGCAACGTCACGCAAGCGTGCATTGTCGCCGTTTCAGAAGGTCGGTGGCGCATTGGCGGAGATGATCTCGCAGGGCTCGCTGCCAGTGTTGCGGAATCGGTGCGGGATCGCGCTGGTGAAGTAATAGGCGTCGCCGGGACCGAGCTGGCGGGTCTCGGCGCCGACCGTCAGCTCGATGCGGCCACGGACGACCACGCCGCCCTCCTCGCCTTCGTGCCGCAACATGTCGGCGCCCGTATCCGCGCCCGGTGCATAGTGCTCGTGCAGGACGGCCATGGCCCGGTTCGGCCGGCGCGCCGCCACCAGCTTGTAGGTCACGGACCGGTCGCCCATCACCGGCAATTCATCGCCGCGGTAGAACACCTGCGGGCTGGCCGAGAAATCGAGGGTGAAGAACTCCGCCAGCGACATCGGGATGCCGTCGAGCACCTTCTTCAGCGAGCTGACGGACGGGCTCACCCGGTTCTGCTCGATGAGCGAAATTAGGCCGTTGGTCACGCCGGCACGCTTCGCCAACTCACGCTGCGAGAGGCCGTACATGGTGCGCACCGCCCGCAGGTGGGCACCGACGTCGATGCTGAGCTCGCTCACGGGGTGTTCAATATCCTGCACACAAGGGTTCAAAACAGGCCGAATTTCACGTCCATTTGAGCCAAGTGTCAATTTTTCTTATCATCGGCGGGTCAAACCACAAATCGGGAACCCCGCCATGAACGCCCCCGCACCGCTGCACCGCGACGAGATGGAAGCCTTCTGGATGCCGTTCACGGCCAACCGGCAGTTCAAGGCCAACCCGCGGATGCTGGCGCAGGCCGAGGGCATGCATTACTGGACGCCGGAAGGGCGCCAGATCCTCGATGCGGTTGCCGGCCTCTGGTGCGTGAATGCGGGCCACGGCCGCAAGGAAATCAGCGAGGCGGTCAGCAAGCAGATCGCGACGATGGAATACGCGCCGCCGTTCCAGATGGGTCACCCGGCGGCGTTCCAGCTGGCGAACGACGTGGCGAGCTGGCTGCCCAGGGACATGGGGCACGTCTTCTTCACCAACTCCGGCTCGGAATCGGTCGACACCGCGCTCAAGATCGCCCTGGCCTATCACCGCGCACGCGGTGAGGCGTCACGCACCCGCTTCATCGGCCGCGAGCGCGGCTACCACGGCGTCGGCTTTGGCGGCATCTCCGTCGGCGGCATGGTCAACAACCGCAAGTGGTTCGGGTCGATGCTGCCCGGCGTCGACCACCTGCCGCACACGCACGATCTCGCGAAGAACGCGTACACGCGCGGCATGCCCGAGCACGGCGCGAACCTCGCCGACGAACTCGAGCGCATCGTCGCGTTGCACGACGCGAGCAACATCGCGGCCGTGATCGTCGAACCCGTCGCAGGTTCGACGGGTGTGCTGATCCCGCCCCAGGGTTACCTCGAACGCCTGCGCAGCATCTGCACCAGGCACGGCATCCTGCTGATCTTCGACGAGGTCATCACGGGTTTCGGCCGGCTCGGCGCGCCGTTCGGCACGGGGTTCTTCGGTGTGCAGCCCGACATGATCACGATGGCCAAGGGCCTCACGAACGGCGCCGTGCCGATGGGGGCCGTCGCGGCAAGCGACCAGATCTACAACGCCTTCATGCAGGGCCCGGAAGGCGCCATCGAACTCTTCCACGGCTACACGTATTCAGCGCACCCGGTGGCCTGTGCGGCGGGCATCGCGACGCAGGAGATCTACCGCAAGGAAGGCCTGCTCACGCGCGCCAACGACATGGCGCCATACTGGGCCGACGGCGTGCACTCGCTGAAGGGCTTGCCGCACGTGATCGACCTGCGCAACCTCGGGTTGATCGGCGCCGTGGAACTCGACCCGATCCCGGGCAAGCCTGGCCTGCGCGGCTACAACACGTTCGTGCGGGCGTTCGAGCAGGGTCTGCTGGTGCGCGTGACGGGCGACATCGTCGCGATGTCGCCGCCGCTGATCATCGAGAAGAGCCACATCGACCAGGTCTTCGGCATCCTCGGGGGCGTGCTGAAGGAGCTTGGCTGAGGGCCAACGGTTCGAGGCCATCCAACTGGCGTGCGCCCTGCCGGTGCGCGCGCTCCGCGGCGATAAACGCCGACGCCCATAGCAAAGGCCCGGTCTCCTTGCGGGGACCGGGCCTTGATTCGTCTGACGAGTCAGGCGAGGTTCGAGGCGCTTATTCGTTCGACCACGGGAACGAGGTCGAGACGGAGAAGATCGCCACGCCTTCGCTGCTGTTCACGTCGCCCGGCGTTCCGTCCAGCAGGCTCAGGTCGCTGCCGTCGGCCCACTTCAGGCCGAGCGTGAAGTGGCTGATTGCGTACGTCACGCCGACCGACCAGTCCATGTAGCTGTCGCCGTAGAACAGATCGATCGCATCGCCATCGCTGTAGCCGAGGTGCCCGGTCAGGCCGAAGTTGGCCGGCAGCTCATACGTTGCGTTGGCTTCGTAGTAGAAGGCCGACTCGCCCGAATTGCCGAAGTCATCCGCGTAGGAGACCTTGCCGCTCAACCAGTTCCAGCCGAGGCCCGCGTAGATCTCGGGGTAGTCGATGTCGTCCGCACCGGGATAGGTGTAATAGATGAGGCCGACGTCGTAGGTGACGGTTTCGCCACCGCGGAAGCCAGCGTACACGTCGATTTCGACGTTCTCGTCGCAGCAATCACCAAAATCGACGTTGCTGCCCCAGGCACCGACGTAGAAGCCGCTTTCATGCGCGTAGTCGATGCCGCCCTGCAGCGCAGGGTCCTGCGAGGTCTGGGTAATACCGCGCCAGTTGTAGTCGCTGACCACTGCCGCGTTACCGGTCACTTCAGCCTGCGCAGCCATCGCGGTGAGCGAGAGCGCCAACGCCGTCAAGCCATGGGTCAATTTCATTTTGATACCTCTTTGTTGCTCAGTAACAACACAAATTAAACGACCATTACCGCAATAGTAGCAGAGGCGACACGTTTTCAGAACGAATGCCCACGGCGACGCGGCTCGGCTTCCTGCATTGCAGGAAACGTGCCATCCAAAACGCGTGGATTGGCGCGGGGTTGCAGCGGACGGGTGCACCGGCGAGGCGCACACGGACACTGCGACGCACCCGGATGGTTCAGGCCCCGGGGGGTTCGTAGATCGCGTAGAACTTCCTGGCGGGCTCCAGGACTTCCCAGAGTCCGGAGAATCCCGCTGGCATCACGAAGCTGTCGCCAGGCCCGTACGTCAATTGCCGACCGTGGTCATCGGTGATGCGGACGCGGCCGGCGGTCAGGACGCACAGCTCGTTCTCGGTGTAGCGGACCCGCCAGGCCCCGACGCTGCTGCGCCAGGTGCCCGCGAAGAACCGGCCGCTGGCGTCCGTGTACGCATTGCGCACGAACTGCTCCGGCATCGGACTGCCGGCCGCCAGGCGTGCCGGATCGAGTTCGAGCCTTTCGTCGGTGCCCGACGTGGCGTCGATCGTCACGACGCCTGGGCCTGGGGCTGAGTTCATGGGGGTACGCTCCGTGGTTTGCGTTCCATCTCGCGCAGTGCGACGACGGATTCGCCTGCACCGATGCGCCGTAGAGCCTCTGCAAACAATCTCGACGCAGGCAGGACGACCAGCTTGTCCTCAGCCCCCTGGGGGGGCGCCAGCCGCGTAGGCAGCAGCGTGTCCGTGACGTACAGCCGATCGGGCCCGTCGGGACCGAGCAGCCGCTCGGCGCCAGGAGCGAAGACTCCGTGCGTCGCAAAAGCCGTCACCGACAGCGCGCCTGCCGCCCGGCAGGCCTGCACCGCGCGCAGGATCGTCGTGCCGGCGCTGATCAGGTCGTCGACCACAACCGCATGCCGCCCAGCGACCGGGCCGATGATGAGGTCGCCACTAACCTCGCCGCCGTCACGGCGCTTTTCGAAGACGGCGAATCCGGCCTGGGCGCCCGAGCGCACAGCGACGAGTGCCTGAACCCGTTGTGCGCGCTTCGCGCCGCCGAAATCCGGCGACACGATGGTCACTGGGCCGCCGCCCGCCTGCTCGACGATCGTGTCCGCAAGCAAGGGCGCGGCCTCGAGCAGGTCGACGCTGCAACGGAACGCGTTCTCGAAGGCGGCGACGTTGTGCACGTCCATCACCATCACGTGATCGACGCCCATGGCTTCGAGCAACTGCGCGACGTAACGGGAATTGACCGGGTCGCGCTCCTTGGTGCGACGGTCCTTGCGCGAATAGGCAATGTAAGGAAGGCAGGCCGTCACGCGCGCAGCGCCAGCATCCTTGAGCGCCGCGATCAGGAACAGGACGCGGCAGAGACGATCGTTGGCGCTGCCCGCCGCGTCGCCACTGAGCGATTGGATGACGTAGACGTCGCGCCCGCGAACGCTGACCAGCGGCCGGGACTTGTGCTCTCCGCCTTCGTACTCGCGCTCCTCGAGCGGCGCCAGCGGTGCACCGAGGCACGCCGCGACGCGCTCACCGAAGGCGCGCGACGCAAGCGGCGCGAACAGCAGCGGCGCAGGGTCCATTACGATAGCAGGGGCACTGCGCCGCTCGGGACGGGCCGGTCAGGCGACCGGCTTTTCACGCAGCGACGGCTCGCCGCGCAGCGCGGACATGCGCTGTTGCAGCTGGCGCCGCGCGGCATCGAACGCATCACGCAGGACGACGTACACGTCCTCGTGCCCGTCGCGGTCCGGACGTTCCATGTCGACGACGACGTCGTCGCCCGGGAGCGTGAGCTGGACCTTGACGTTGAAGACCTTGCCCTGGTGGTGGTGCCGATGCGGCGAATCCACGACGACCCGGCAGGATTGGATACGGTCGCTGAAAGTGCCCAGGTGATCCGTGAGCTCGCGCACGCGGGTCTCGACGGCCGGGGAGCTTTCCATGTGCCTGAAAGTGATCTGGACAGGGATTGTCACGATGCTGAGTCCCTCTGGTGGACGGTCCTGGTTGACGTTTTCATTGTCGAGCCGCGGGGCCTGCGGACCATCAGTATTGATCGCAGGGACCCGGCGCACATGCGGCAAGAGTACACTGCCCGGAGCGGCCGTCGAGAGCCGAATCTCGCGTGAACGCCAGTCAATACAACTGCCTGCTCGATGCTCCCGCCGCACAGGCTGTCTTCGCCGTCGCGATGCAGAATCCGGCTGCGTATTCGGCGTTGCATCCCGTGACCGGTCCCGTGACCTGCATCGAGACCCACGTCTCCCGGGTGTTCCTGACGGGCCCCTTCGCCTACAAGGTGAAGAAACCATTGCGGCTCAGCTTCATCGACTATTCGACCGCCGAGCGCCGCGCTGCGCTGTGCCGCGAAGAGCTGCGACTGAACCGCCGCCACGCGCCCGGGCTGTATGTCGACGTGGTGCCGATCGCGGGAACGCCTGCTGCACCCAGGGTCGGCGCGACCGACAGCCCGCCTTTCGAGCATGCGCTGCGGATGGTGCAGTTCGATCCGCAGCTCGAACTCACCCAGCTGCTGCAGTCAGGTGCGGTCGCTGCCGGCGAGCTGCAGCAATTCGGCAAGCGCATCGCGCAGATGCATGTGACGGCTGCGATCGCCGCCGGCGCTGACACTTTCGGCACACCGGACAACGCAAACCGCATCACGCTCGACAACTTCGATGAGATCGCGCGAGTCTTGCCCGGCCGCGACGAGGCGCAACAGTTGACGCAGTTGCGCGGCCAGGCGCAACGACTGTTCGAAGCCGGCCGGCCGCTGATGGAGCAACGCCGGC
Source organism: uncultured Gammaproteobacteria bacterium (assembly GCA_963754535.1). Taxonomy (GTDB): domain Bacteria; phylum Pseudomonadota; class Gammaproteobacteria; order Steroidobacterales; family Steroidobacteraceae; genus RPQJ01. Next base: position 116,851 of record CAVWGG010000014.1, on the reverse strand, counting down.
AGGACGGCCGGATCCGTGAGGGCCACGGCGATCTCCACTGCGGCAACGTGGTCCGCTGGCAAGGGGCGCTCGCGGCCTTCGACGGTCTCGAATTCGATCCCGGATTGCGCTTCATCGACGTCGCCAACGATCTCGCCTTCCTGACGATGGATCTCGCGGTGCATGGCCGCACTGATCTGCGGCGCGAGGCGCTGCAGGCGTGGCTCGAGACGTCCGGCGATTTCGAGGCGGTTGCGTTGCTGCCCTACTTCGAACTCTATCGCGCGCTGGTGCGGGCCAAGGTTGCCGCGCTGCGCGGCCAGCAGGCACGCAATGGAACGGCAGGGGGGACAGGAGCTGTGACCCTGGCGCACCAGTACCTCGACTGGGCCGTGTCGCAGATCGGGCGGCCGCGCGCCCGGCTCGTCGTGATGGTGGGATTGTCCGGCTCCGGCAAGACCTGGCTTGCCCGGCGCATCGCCGAAAGCGGCGTGGCGTTGATCGTGCGCTCGGACATCGAGCGCAAGCGGCTCGCGGGATTGCGGCCCCTTGACACGTCAGCCTCTGCGCCCGACGCCGGCATCTATTCCCGCGAGTTCAATACGCGCACCTACGAGCGGTTGCGCGATTGCGTCGGGAACTGCCTGCGGGGCCACGAGAGCGTCATCGTGGACGCCGCCAATCTGCGGCGTGCCGAACGTGAACTATTCCTGGCGGCAGGACGCGAGCACGCGGCCGAGGTCGTGATCGTCCACTGTGCCGCGCCGCTCGAAGTGCTCAGGCGACGAGTGGCCGAACGGGCCGACGCCGGCACGGACGCCTCGGAGGCCACGGTCGCGTTACTGGATCGGCAGCCGTCGTACTGGGAGCCGTTCAGCGCCTACGAAAAGAGTCACGTCGTCGCGGTCGACACGAACTCACCCGATTCGATCGCGCGTGCACTGCACGGTCTCGCCGTGCCGATGAACACGGGAAACGGCGCGGGCTAGACGCGACCCGCGTGGCCGCTGGCGCGCTGCCCGCGATCCACCACCGCGGTCGTCACCAGGTCGGCGCCGACGTTGGTCATCGTGCGCGTCATGTCGAGCAGGCGGTCGACGCCGAGGATGATGCCGATACCCTCGGGCGGAATGCCGAAAGCGACCAGCAACCCGGCGATCAGTGGCAACGACCCCCCCGGAATCGCAGCGACCGCCACCGCACTCAGGACCGAGAGGAACACCAGCGTGACCTGCTCGGCCAGGCCGAGGTGTACGCCGAACACCTGCGCCACGAACAACACGACGCACCCTTCGTAGAGCGCCGTGCCGCTCATGTTCATCGTCGTGCCCAGCGGCATGACGAAACCGGCGGTCGAGGGTGCGATGCCCAGACGCTCGCGGCAGGCAGCCAGTGCGGCGGGCAGCGTGGCGCTGCTCGAGCTCGTCGAGAAAGCGGTGACCAGCACGTCCTTGATCTGGGCGAAGAACTCGCGCGGATTGCGCTTGGCGAGGAACTTGAGCCAGATCGACATCGTGCCGAACAGGTGCAGCAGCAGCATTGCGCCGCAACCCAGCACGAACAGGCCGAGCGCGACCAGGATGTCGAAGCCGACTTTCACCACGACGCTGAAGATCATCGCCGGCACCGCGTACGGCGCGAGCTTCAGCGCGAAGTGCACGATGCCGGTCATCAGGTCGCTGACGGTCTCGAGTCCGTCGAGCAGCTTCCTGCGTCGTGCCTCCGGCAAGCCAAGTCCAGCCGCTCCCACCAGGATCGCGAAGACGATGAGCGGCAGCACCTCGCCCAGCATGTTGCGCTGGTTGCCGACGAAGGCGCCGAACAGGTTCTTCGGCATGAACATGTCGACGACCGTCGACGGCGTCACGGCGGGCCGGGCCTCGCTGTTCACGACATGCTGGCCCGCCTGCGAGCTGTACTCCTGCACCAGTCGCTGCGACGTCTCCGGGTCCATGCGGCCGCCCGGATTCAGGATGTTCATCATCAGCAGGCCGAGCGTCGCCGCGATCGCCATGTTGGCGAAGAACAGCGCGAACGTGCGGCCAGCGAGCGGCCCGAGGTCGGACAAGCCCGCCGAGCTGGACCACGCCGCCGGCGAGCGAGGCGAAGACGAGCGGGATCACGACGAAGAAGAGCATCCGCAGGAAGACCTGCCCGAGCGGATCGAAGACGTTGGTCGCCACCCACCTGGCGCCGTCCTGCAGGCCGGGGACGTGGGGCGCGAGGATCAGCACGAGCACACCGGCGACGGCGCCGTATACCAGCCCCCTCAGGATGCGGTTGGCGAGCTTGGCGTCGGTAGCTGCAGACATCGAATCCCTTCCCACGGCGCAAAACGATGGCGCACTTTGTCCGACGCGCCGCGCACTGGCAAGCGCGGGACGCACCACGATCGCGCAACGAGTGTGCCGACGGTGTCGGGTCTGGTGCAGGCGAGCCTGGGATGCCACCCGCGAAAGCAGCCCGGTTCATCGAACGTTGTGCGGCACATGCCCCGCAGGCACGGGATGGCACGACGATTGCTTTAAGTCCGACGATGCTCCCGAGCGCCACTCAAGAAAATACGCTGCCGCGATGAAGACCCTGAGCCCGGAGTACCTCGGCTGGCGCACGTTGCCCGGCCTTCTCGGCCGTCATGCATCGAGCCCGCAGTCGGTGCACGCCCTGCTCGGCTACTTCCTCAAGGACCGCAAGTCGCCAACGCCGTTTCCGGGTCGCGACGTGCTCGCCAACGAAGGCGTCTTCGACTGGGGCCTCGCGCGGCCGCTCGAGAAAGTGATCGAAAGCGAAGATCACCTGCGCGTGCTGCTCGACATGCCGGAGATCTATCGGCAGAGCGTCGCGGTCGTCGAACCGTGGGCCAGTGTCGGCACCAACCCGCGCGGCGAGCCGGTCCGCGCCTCGAAGAACATCGCCTACATCTTCCAGCAGGTCGCGGACGCCGACACGATCCTGTTCCCGGTGTGGCAGAGCGGCATCCGCAATCCCGAACGGCTGGCCAACATCCTGAGCGCGGGCATCGCCACGATCGTCCAGGGCGGCTGCCCTTCGGTGCACGATGCGAGCAGCTTCGAGGGCGCCAGCGCAGGCCTCGACGACATGCTCGCGCTGGTCGACCAGCTGCTGCTGCGCCGCTCGACCGCGAGCGGCCCGAGCATCTTCATCTGCCTCGGCCACCAGATGGCCGCCGCGTCGCACATCCGCCTGCTGCAACGCGCCGTGCGCGAAATCGGCAAGCTGACGCGGCTGCCGCTCGACCCTTCCGGCCGCGTGCTCAACTCATTGCAGCGTGCAGCCGAACGCATCACGCGCATGGGCGACCAGCTGCAGGTCGTGAAGCAGGGCCAGCCGCGCGCCATCGGCTGGAACGATCCGGATTTCGCAGTCGCGAGCAACGAGAACGTCGAGGTCGGCACGCGCGCGCTGCTGCCCTATGCACGCCGTGACGACGAAGCCCACATCCCGCGCGAGTTGCACGAAACGCACGCGCTGGTCGCGGACGAACTCGAAGGCGTCATCGACCAGGTGCTGTCGTTCGAGCGCGAGATCGCCGTCGAAATGTTCCACGCCGACGAGGTGAACGAGGAAGCGACGCTCTTCTCCAACTGGGCATACAAGACGCTGCACGACACCATCGTGCCACTGCGTCACGTGCTCGCCGTGAGCCCTGTCGCCTGGCTGCTCAGCCTGCCGTATGCCGTGGAGATCCTCGGCCAGACGCGCGTGGATGCCCACAGCTGGACGGAAGTCGGCACGACGGCGATCTACTACAAGGACTGGGAAACGCATCGCGTGCGGCGCTCGTTCACGTGCCAGTTCCACCCCGAACTGATGGACGACATCCGCGACATCGGTGGCCGCGTGGGGCCGCGCTATCACGAACTGAAGGACCACGACGGCGTCCGCCTGCTGGTGCGATTGCTGTACCACGGGATGCAGGAGTAGGCGCGCAGGGTCCTGTCGTCAGCGTTTCGGCGAGCTGCGCTGGCGGGTATCCTCGCCAGGCGCACCCGCCCAGGAAGAACCGTGGCCCATCCGACCCTGACACACGCAGCGCTGCTGAAGGGCGTGCATGAACTGGCCGCGCGCGACCGTCACCTCGCACGGATCGTCGATGAGTACGGGCCGCCTCCGCTCTGGGCGCGACCGCGTGGCTTTCCCACGCTGGTGCGGATCATTCTCGAGCAGCAGGTTTCACTGGCCTCTGCGGCTGCGCTTTTCGCGAAGCTCGAGCGGCATTTCGCAGGTTCCGTTACGCCTGCACGCGTCGCTGCACACGGCGAACCGGCACTGCTCTCCCTTGGGTTCACCCGCCAGAAGGCCCGCTACGTTGCCGGGCTCGCGGGCCAACTGGAAAACGGCGCCGTGTCGCTCGAGCGCATCGCACGCCTGCCCGACCGGGAGGCCTGCCAGTCGCTCGTGCAGATTCCCGGCATCGGTCCGTGGACCGCGGGCGTCTACCTGTTGATGGCGTTGCGACGCCCGGACGTATGGCCGCCGGGCGACCTCGGCCTGCACAAATCGATGGCGGAGGTGCGCGGATTGAGCGCCGTGCCGACGAGTGACCAGGCTGCCGCTTTCGCCGCACGCTGGTCCCCCTGGCGCGCCGTTGCCGCGCGACTGCTGTGGCACTCGTACCTCTCGCGCCGGTCGAAGGCCTGGGATCGGCAGCCCCGGTCGCGCGAACGGTCGCCGGACGCTACTTGATCCCGTCGAACAGGAACGCAGTGCGGCCGTGCGGCAGATGGATCGGTTCGACGCGCAGTTCCCGCAGCACCGGCGAATAATGGTCCAGCACCTGGTTGGCCGAAGTGAACTGCCGCACCCGGCCCGGCTCGTCACCCGCAGTGACCGTGCCGAGCACGCGGCGATGCGGACGCACCAGTTCGAGCGCGACGAGATCCCACCGCACGAACTCGAGGAAGCCTGTCATCACCGCGACGTCGTAGTTTTCGCCGCGCAGGTGATTGGTCAGGAAGACGTCGGCGACCTCGAACCGGTACTCCGGACAATTGACCCGGGCTTGCGCCAGCCGCGCGGCGTTGGTGTCGAGTCCGAGATATTCCGGGATGCCGAGATCGCGCAGCAGGCGCGCGAACTCCCCAGTGCCGCAGCCGACCTCGATGACCGATTGCGCGCCGGAGCGGCGCACGTGTTCGGCGAGCAAGGCCCAGACTGGGTAAAACCAATGGACTCGTACGGGCCTGCCCGCGGCGGCTTCGTTGCCGAAGTGTCCGCCACGTAACAGGGACAGACGACGCAACGGTTGGTATGCGCTCATTTGACTTCCCCTCCCTGGGTCAAGCCTGATTCAAGAGTTGGCTCCCTGCGTGCCGTCCCCGCATCCGTGCTTATGACTAGCGCGCCAGGCAAATGTTGCACGCAAAATGACGGCGCTGCCAGCCGTCCGGAATCGTCGCATCTGCGTCGAGCAGTGCCGCGAGGAAATGGTGGTGAGGGGGAGAATCGAACTCCCGACCTAGGGGTTATGAATCCCTCGCTCTAACCGTCTGAGCTACCTCACCACGAGGTTCGGGTCGTGGCCGGCGAGATGCGGGCCGTTGGGGACCGCGAATTGTCCGGAGGGGCGGCCTCCGCGTCAAGGTGGGGGATGACTTTCGGCATGTGTCGGCAGAACCGCGGCCATGCCAAACTAGGCGTCGAAACCCATGTCTTGCCCAAGGGAGGAGTCGCCATGAGCCAATCCCTCGACCAAGTGCAGCGCCTGCTGATCGCCGGCGCCTGCCTCGCTGCCACGGCCTCACCGGCCGCCTGGGCGCAACAGCCAGCGCCGGTCCGCCCTCCCGACAAGCCCCCGATTGCCCAGGGCTGGATCGACATCGCCACGTTCGCAGTCGCCCGGCGGCATGGGTGCCATGGCCGGCATGATGATGGGAGGCGGCGGCGGCGACACGCCGATGTCGGCACTGTTCGGCGGAAAGAAGAAGGGGAACCAGTTCGGGCTGACGCGCGCGGGCGGCAGCGGCAGCTACGTCGACGTCACGCTGCGCACCAGTCGCAACCCGAGCCTCGCAGAGGCTCTGCAGGCCGTGCCTCCGGGCAGCAAGCTCGAGCCGACGCTGCAGCTCAAGGTGCTGCCGCAGGCCAAGCCGGTGCCCACCGACCGCGGGGACGATTCGATCGAGGAACCGCCCGAGCAGCCCAAGGGCAAGATCAAGCTGTACTGGGGTTGCGGCGCGGCCATCCGGCCGGGGCAACCGAAGGTCGTGGACTTCGAGACGAGCACGATCAAGGAGTTCGGCGATATCTTCAAGGGACGGCGCGCCACGCAGCGTGGCACGCACTCCGCCCCGGGCCGTCCCGTCTGGCCGAACCCCACCGACAACCGCCTCGTGCCGGCAGGCTCGTCGTTTGCAGGCGCGCATGCGTTCAGCGGCCAGGGCGTGCCTGAGAGCTTCAAGTTCACGTTGCCGCCCGCGCAGGACATCATGCCCGCGATCGCCCTGCAGCAGGCGCAGGTTGCAGGAGTGACGCAGCTGAGCTGGCAGGCGCTGCCCACGGCCCGCGGCTACTTCATCGCGGCAATGGGCGGCAAGGGCGACGAATCGGGCGACGGAGCCGAAATGACGCTGTGGACGTCGAGCGAGCTGCCGGACTCCGGCTTTGGCCTCGTCGACTACCAGACCAACAAGTCGGTCGATCAGTGGCTGAAAGAAAAGGTGCTGCTGGCGCCGGCGACGACCCGCTGCGACGTGCCGAAGGGGATCTTCGGCGATGGCGAGGAAGCCGCGGGCGCGATGTTGCGCATGATTGCGTATGGCACGGAACTCAACCTGGCCCATCCGCCGCGCCCCACGGACCCGAAGATTGCCTATGAGCCCGAATGGGCGCTGAAGGTGCGCGTCAAGTCGGTGGCGTTCACGATGCTGGGCATGCCTGCAATGGACGGCGGCGGCGCAATGGAAGATGGCTCCGCCACGGGCGGTGAAGGCGCGCCAGCCGAAGGCACGCCCGCCGAACAGCCGAAGAAGAAAAAGAAGTTCGGCTTGATGGATGCGCTGGATGCAGTGAAGGACAGCGTGCCGCACTAGGGCCAGTGGCTCCCTCTCCCATGTCAGTGGGAGAGGGACGCGGCCAGAGTCAGACGTTGAAGCGGAAGTGCATCACGTCGCCTTCGCGCACGACGTATTCCTTGCCCTCGAGCCGCATCTTGCCGGCCTCTTTCGCCCCCTGCTCGCCCTTGCAGGCGATGAAGTCGTTGTAGGCGATCACCTCGGCGCGGATGAATCCCTTCTCGAAATCCGTGTGGATCTCGCCGGCCGCCTGCGGCGCCAGCGCGCCGACATGAGTGGTCCAGGCGCGGACTTCCTTGACGCCCGCCGTGAAGAACGTGAGCAGGCCGAGCAGGTGATACGCCGCGCGAATCACGCGATCGAGGCCAGGCTCGTGCAGGCCCAGTTCCTCGAGGAAGGCGAGACGATCGCCTTCGTCGAGCTGCGCGATTTCAGCTTCGATCGCCGCGCACACCGGAACCACGTCCGCACCCTCGGTCGCCGCGCGCTCGCGCACGGCGTCGAGGAACGGGTTGTTCTCGAAGCCACCCTCGGCCACGTTCGCCACGTACATCAGCGGCTTGATCGTGATCAGGTGGTACTCGCGCAGCAGCGGACGCTCCGAGATCGGGTCCAGCGGCAGCGTGCGCGCCGGCTTGCCCGCATCTAGGTGGTCCTGCATGCGCTTCAGCACGTCGCGCAGGCGCACGGCATCCTTGTCGCCCGTCTTGGCGTCCTTCTCGGCGCGGCGGTGCGCACGCTCGACGGTGTCGAGGTCGGCAAGCGCAAGCTCGGTGTTGATGACGTCGATGTCGCTCAACGGGTCGATCTTGCCCGCGACGTGCACGATGTCGTCGTTGACGAAGCAGCGCACCACGTGCGCGATCGCATCGGTCTCGCGGATGTGCGCGAGGAACTTGTTGCCGAGTCCTTCACCTTTCGAAGCACCGGCCACGAGGCCTGCGATGTCGACGAACTCGACCGTCGTGGGCAGGATCCTTTCGGGCTTGACGATCTCGGCGAGCGCCTTCAGGCGCAGGTCCGGCACCGGCACGACACCCACGTTCGGGTCGATCGTGCAGAACGGATAGTTCGCAGCCGCGGCGTTCTGCGCCTGCGTCACCGCGTTGAAGAGCGTCGACTTGCCCACGTTGGGAAGGCCGACGATGCCGCACTTGATGCCCATGGTTTGGTTGCTACTCGCTGATCGCTTTCGTATGGAGGCGGTTCATCGCCTTCTCGGCGCCTTCGCGCAGCAGCACGGAGAGCGAGTCGAGGCCGGCGTCGATTGCATCGACGATGGCGTTCTCCTCGGCCGGCCGCGCGCGCTGCAGCACGTAATCGATGACCTGTGACTTGTCGCCCGGATGGCCGACGCCGAGCCGCAGGCGCCAGAATTCAGCACCGCAGTGGGTGATGGTGTCGCGCAGGCCGTTGTGGCCGCCGTGACCGCCGCCGAGCTTGAGCCGCGCAACGCCGCACGGCAGGTCGAGTTCGTCGTGCACGACGAGCACCTCCGACACGGGCGCCTTGATGTAGTCCATCAGCGCGCGGATCGAGAGCCCGCTGCGGTTCATGTAGGTCTGCGGCTTCAGCAGCACCAGTTCCGTGCCTTCGACGACCACCTTGGCGATCTCGCCCTGGTAGCGCGCGTGCGCACGGAACTGCGCGCCGTGCCGGTAGGCAAGCGCATCGACGAACCAGAATCCCGCGTTGTGACGCGTGAGCCGGTGTTCGGGCCCCGGATTGCCGAGCCCGACCACGATCTGCAACGGTGTGCCGGCCATGTTGGTCGTTCTGCCTGGAAAAAACGAAAATCGGGCCGCCCCGTGAAGGGCGGCCCGCTCTCTCCGACCGCATGAACCGCGGCTGGAGCGTTCGCGTTACTTCTTGGCTTCCTTCTTGGCTTCGGCCGGCTTGGCTGCCGCGCCCGCTGCCGGCTTGGCCGCCGCCGCGCCCGCTGCCGGAGCTGCGGCTGCCGCGCCCGCTGCCGCTTCGCCGCCCGCCGCCGCTTCCGGTTCTTCCGCAGCGCGCGCGTGGTGGATCGAAACGATCGGCGAATTGCGGCCGTGCGTCAGCTCGGGGACCTCGACGCCTTCCGGCACCTTGAGGTCGGCGAGGTACAGCATCTGGTTCAGCTCGACGCCCGACAGGTCGACCTCGATGAATTCCGGCAGGTCCTTCGGCAAGCAGGTGATCTCGACCTCGTTGCGCAGGTGCGAAACGATGCCGCCCTTCTTGACGCCCGGCGAACCGGCCTCGCCCTTGAAGTGCAGCGGGATCGTGATGCGGATCTTCTCGTCGTCGAGGACGCGCTGCAGGTCGATGTGAACGATGGCGTTCTTCGCCGGGTGACGCTGCACGTCCTTGAGGATCGCCGCCTGGTTCAACTCGCCGACCTTCAGGTTGATGATCGTCGAGTAGAAGCGCTCGTTGTCGAGCAGCAGCAGGAGCTTGGTGTGATCGAGCGACAGCGCGCGCGGATCACGGTGGCCACCGTAAAGGATGGCCGGGACCTTGTTCGCGTGACGCAGGCGGCGGCTCGCACCTTTGCCCTGTGCGTCACGGAACTCGGCGACGAGTTCGAATGCGGTTTTCATAGAATTCTCCAATTACACAAACAATGCCGCTGCATCCGCGACCAGAATGCAGCAGCTCCAAAAAGGGGATAGGGGTCAGGGGATAGGGGTTAGTCGGAAGCAAGAGTGGCTGTGCCACCGCGTGCGATCTTCTGCGCGCACTGCGCGTTCCGACTAACCCCTAACCCCTATCCCCTAACCCCTTCCACTCAGTCCAGGTAGAGCGAACTCACCGACTCCTCGTCCCGGATGCGACGCATCGTTTCGGCGAGCAGGCCCGCAACCGACAGCTGGCGGATCTTGCGGCACGCCAGCGCGTTCTCACGCAGCGGGATCGTGTCCGTCACCACCAGTTCGTCGAGCGCCGAGGCCTCGATCCGGTCCACCGCGGGGCCCGAGAGCACCGGATGGGTGATGTAGGCCGCGACGCGCTTCGCGCCGTGGTCCTTCAACGCCTTCGCCGCGTGGCACAGCGTGCCCGCGGTATCCACCATGTCGTCGACGAGGACGCAGCTCTTGCCCTCGACCTCGCCGATGATGTTCATCACTTCCGACACGTTCGCCCGCGGGCGGCGCTTGTCGATGATCGCGAGGTCGGCGTCATCGAGGCGCTTCGCGATCGCGCGCGCGCGCACCACGCCACCGACGTCCGGCGACACCACGACGAGGTCGTCGTACTTCTGCCGCCACACCTCGCCGAGCAGCACCGGCGACGAGTACACGTTGTCCACGGGGATGTCGAAGAACCCCTGGATCTGGTCCGCGTGCAGGTCGACCGTCAGCACCCGATGCACGCCCACGCCGGCGATCATGTTGGCTATGACCTTCGCCGTGATCGCGACGCGCGTGGCGCGCGGGCGGCGATCCTGGCGCGCGTAGCCGAAATACGGCACCACCGCGGTGATGCGGGCCGCCGAGGCGCGCCGGCACGCATCGACCATGACCAGCAGTTCCATCAAGTGGTCGTTCGCCGGCGGACACGTCGACTGCAGGATGAAGACGTCGCGCCCGCGCACGTTCTCCATCAGTTCGACGGTGACTTCGCCGTCACTGAAGCGACCAACGTGGGCACGGCCCAGCGGCACCTGCAGGTATCGCGCAATGTCCTGCGCGAGCTGTGGGTTCGCGTTGCCCGTGAACACCGCCATCATGGGGCCGTCCATCTACGTGCCTCTCCCGTTGTCTCGGTTGGCTGGGGTGGAAGGATTCGAACCTCCGAATGGCGGGATCAAAACCCGCTGCCTTACCACTTGGCGACACCCCAACGCGTTCGTTGCTCAACCCCGTCGTCGTACCGCCCCCGGAACACTGATGCGAACTCTCACGCGAGCACCCGCACGCGCACTCGCACGGCAATCACGTCCGGCCGACCTGCCGCTCGAACTGCAGGCGTGCAGTGAGCGGCGACCGGTTGAGGCCGCGCGTGATCCATCCCTGCCACTCCCGTGGCTTGCCCGCGAGCACCGCGGCCGCATGCGTCGCATCTACCATCGGTGCGAAAACACAGGAGCCAGTGCCCGTCAGCCGCGCGGGCCCATGGCGACCGAGCCAGTCGAGCGCGCCTGCGACGGCCGGGTATCGAAGACGGACCACGGGTTCGCAGTCGTTCCGACCGCCGGTCCGCAGGAAGCCGGCAATTGTGATGACCGGAGAATCCCTTGTCAATTCAGGGGCTTTGAACACTTCAGCCGTACTGATGGCGACGTCGGGCTGCAGCAGCAGGTAGACCGGCTCCGGAAAGTCCACTGGCGCCAGTCGTTCGCCCACGCCCTCAGCCCAGGCCGCGTGACCGTGGATGAAGACGGGCACGTCAGCGCCGAGACTCAGTCCAATCGCGGCCAGGCGGTCGGTATCGAAATCCGTTCCCCACAGTTGATTCAGAGCAACCAGCACCGTGGCGGCATCGGAACTCCCGCCGCCCACACCGGCACCCATCGGCAGCCGCTTTTCGACCTCGATCGCCACTCCCTGCATCAGGGGCACCCCGGTTTCCGCTGCGGCGGCCGCCAACCGACGGGCGGCGCGCACGACGAGGTCATCCTCGGCCGCGACACCAGGGATTGCGCCGAGCCGTTCAATGACCCCGGGCGGACGCTGGTAGAAGCGGATCGAATCCCAGAGATCGATGAACTGGAACGCCGTCTGCAGCTCGTGGTAGCCGTCGGGACGGCGCCCCACGACATGGAGGAACAGGTTCAGCTTGCCAGGCGCAGGCCACGGCGCAGGGTATCCGAGCGAGCGGTTCATGGCGCCGGCAAGGTCCAGTCGTCGACGACGATCCGCACCCGCGCCTCGCTCGTCGTAGCCGTCAGGCGTGCAGGCAGGCTCCAGCCCGCCTGGGGCTTCAGCTCCTCGTAACTCACGACCCAGCCGCCCTGGACGAAGCCGGGCACGGAACCCGTGCTGACCTGGACGGGGCCGCTGCCCGGCCGACCAGGCGCCGGCACGCCCAGCATCCAGTAACGCAGTTCTGCCAGCGGCAGCTTCACGCCCAGCCGGCGCTCGAGTTCGGCCCGCGCGGCCTCGCCGTCGAGGGGCTTGCCCGTGCCGTCGGCGAGTTCGATCGTTTCGCCGTCCGTCACCAGGGCCAGTCCGCCTGCACCCAACGGCCCGCGAACGGTGAGTTCGGTCCGCTCGGAGCGCTGCTGCCAGACGAAGCTGCCGCTGCCGCCCTCGCCTTGTGCGGAGAGCGCAATGCGTCCTTTGGCCATCCATTGCGTGAGCTGCTCGGGGTCGGCCGTTCGCGACCCGGACACACCGCCGACCGGAGTCGTCGCGCAACCCGTCACGAGCAGCGCACAAGCCAGGACAGCCAGCAGCGGACGCATGTGGAACATGGGCCCGTCCGTGGCTCAGGGGCCGGCGCGCTCGAGGCGCTCGCGCAGTCGCTTGTCGTCGGGTGCCTTCAGGAGCGCCGCCTTCCACGTTTCGCGCGCCGCCTTCTGGTCGCCCATTGCCCACTGCACCTCACCCATGTGCAGGTCGATCTCGGGATCGGCACCCGACTCGTTGGCGCGCTTCAGGTAGTCGAGCGCTTCCGTGTACTTGCCTTCCTTGTACAGGAGCCAACCCATGCTATCGAGCGTGGCTGCGTTGTCGGGAGACTGGGCGAGGGCCGCTGTGAGCAGGCCGCGCGCCTCAGGCAGGTTCCTGCCATGGTCGACCAGCGTGTAGCCGAGCGCGTTCTGCACGTGCGCATCGCCGGGACGCTCGGCGAGCAGCGCGCGCAGGTCGCGGATGGCGGCCTCTTCCTTGCCGGTACGCTCGAGAAAGAACGCGCGGTTCAAGCGCAGCTCGAGCGCATCCGGGTAGCGCGACAGGCCTTCCTCATAGACTTGCGCGGCACGGCGCGCATCACCGCGGTATTCCAGCAGGCCGGCCTTCGCCGAATAGACGTCGGGCGCCAGTTGCGGCTGCGTGCGCGCGACCTCGTCGAGGTGCGCGATGCCCGCGTCGGTGCCCGACTGTTCAGCCTTGATGCGCGCCATGCGCTGCTGCGCCGCGAGGTTGTAGTCACCGCCGGCAACGCGCGCGTAATAGCGCAACGCACGGTCGGTATCCTTGCGCCGCTCGGCGATCACGCCGAGGAAATACAGGGCTTCGTACGACTGCGCGCCCGTGGCGAGCAGGTTTTCGAACTGCGCCGTCGCTGCGTCGAGGTTGTCGGCATCGAGTTCCATCGCACCCAGGGTGCGGATCGCGCCCGGCACCACGGTCTTGCCCGTGGTGTACGGCGTGATCATGGCCCTCGCCTCCTGGTCGCGGCCCGTCGCCGACAGGAGCAGCGCGTACTCCAGGTGGGTGCCGATGTCGGAATCGGGCTCGGTGACGAGGTCGCGCGCGATGGCGAGACCCTCCTCGTCCTTGCCGTTCGCGATCCGCGTTCGCGCGAGCAGCATCTTCGCCGGTTTCCAGTACGGAGCCTTGGCCACGGCCGTCGCCGCCGCTTTGTCGGCCGCCGCAAAACTGTCGGCCCGCAGGGCCGCGCTGCCGTACGCGTAATACCCTTCGGCGACGTCGGGATGGCGGGCCGAGAGCCGCCGGAACAGTTCCGCGACGTCCGTCGAGACGCCCTCGCCGCCGATCACGGGCAGCAACGCCAGGAAACCCGCCGCCGGGCTGATGTAGATGGTGTCGAGCAGGTAGCCGAACTGGGCCTCGGCGTCATCGAGCCGGTGCAGCTTGAGCGCGGTGATGCCCGCGTAGCGATGCGCGTTCTCGCTGGTCGGGTTGATCTCCAGCCAGCGGCCGGCAGCGAGCGCGGCCTCCTGCAGCTGGGTGTGATCGAACGCCGCACGCGTAGCCTGCTCGGCGATGGTCTCGTCGTCGGAGCGCTGGGCCGCTTCGCGGTACAGCCGGGCGCCGGCGGGATACTCGCCCCGGCCGAATGCGGCTTCAGCTTCGGCCAGCCGGGCCTCAGGCGGCAGCGCGTCGACCGCAGCACCGGGCCCGGCGGGCTCCGTCGTGGCGCAAGCCACCAGTAAACCCAGGAAGATCGCGCCCAGGGCGCTACGGGCGGCACGGATAATGCGGATTGGCATGGCGTCACCACTATAGCCGAAGCTCACCGCAGCTTGTGTTGCGGGGTCCATTCACCCAGAATTTCGCGTCTTTCAAGACCAGGTCCCGGATGTCTCTCGTCGTCGTCGGCATCAACCACCGCACCGCTCCCGTCGAAGTTCGCGAGCGCGTGGTCTTCGAGCCGGCTCGCATTCCGGACGCGTTGCAACAACTGCGAAACCTGCCGGACGTCCACGAGACCGTCATCGTTTCGACGTGCAACCGGACCGAGCTCTATTGCGTCACCGGAAACCTCGGCCAGGCCGAGCTCGGGGACTGGCTGCAGCGGTACCACGGAATCACCGTCCCGCTGCACGGTAGCCTCTATCACCACGGCGAGGACAAGGCCGTCACCCACGCGTTCTCGGTCGCGTCGGGTCTCGACTCGATGGTGCTCGGCGAGCCGCAGATCCTGGGCCAGCTCAAGGATGCCTACCGCGTCGCGCAGGAAGCGGGCACCACCGGGCCGGTACTGAATCGCCTGTTCCAGTCTGCATTCTCGGTCGCGAAGCGCGTGCGCACCGAAACCAAGATCGGCGCGAATGCGGTTTCCGTCGCCTCGGCCGCGGTGGCGATGGCCCGCACCGTCTTCGCGAGCTTCGATAACCGCACCGCCCTGCTGGTAGGCGCCGGCGAGACCGTCGCGCTCGCGGCGCGGCACCTCTACGCCGACGGCCTGCGCCGGATGATCATCGCGAACCGCAGCGTCGACCGCGCGCGCGAACTGGCCGCCGAGTTCCACGGCTTCGCCATCGGCCTCGACGAGATTCCCAATCACCTGAAGGAAGCCGACATCGTCATCGCTTCCACGGCCGCCCCGCACTCGATCATCACGCGGCACATGACCGAGCAGGCGCTGCGCGCCCGCAAGCGTCGCCCGATGTTCATGGTGGACATCGCGGTGCCGCGCGACATCGACGCCGACGTGGCGGAACTCGAGGACGTCTACCTCTTCACGGTGGACGACCTGCAGTCGGTCGTGAACGAGAACCTCGAAGGCCGCCGCCAGGCCGCGCAGGAAGCAGGCGAACTGATCCATGCCGAGGTCGAACGCTTCGCGCATTCGCTGCGCACGCGCGACGCGGCCCCGCTCATCCGCCGCCTGCGCGAAGAGGCGGACCGCACGCGCCAGCGCACGCTCGAGCAGGCGCGGGTGATGCTGGCGCACGGCAAGAGCCAGGAAGAGGTCCTGAGCTTCCTCGCCAACACGCTCACGAACCGGCTCATCCACGCACCCAGCCAGCGGCTGCGCGACGCGGCGGAGACCGGCGACGGCGAGATCATCGAGACGATCGCCGACATCTACCGGCTCGACCAGCCGCACGACTGATGAAAGAGTCGATCCGACGCCGTCTCGAGCGGACGGTCGAGCGCTTCGAGGAAGTGGGCGCGCTGCTCGCCGACCCCGACGTCATCGCGAAGCAGGGCCAGTTCCGCGACCTCTCGATGGAGTATTCGCGGCTCGAGTCCGTGGCCCAGCGGTTCACAGAGTTCTCCCGCCTCGAAGGCGAGCTGCGCGCCGCCGAGGAAATGGCCGCGGGCGCCGACCCCGAGATGCGCGAACTCGCCGCTGACGAAGCGCGCGAACTGCGCAGCCGCATCGACGCTGAAGGACTCGAACTCACGCGCCTGCTCATCCCGAAGGACCCGCGCGACGACTCCAACATCTTCCTGGAAATCCGCGCAGGCACCGGCGGTGACGAAGCCGCGATCTTCGCGGGCGACCTGTTCCGCATGTATTCGCGCTATGCGGAACGGCAGGGCTGGAAAGTCGAAGTGCTGAGCGAAAGCACGGGCGAGCACGGCGGCTACAAGGAAATCATCAGCCGCGTCGTGGGCAAGGGCGCGTACTCGAAGCTCAAGTTCGAGTCGGGCGCGCACCGCGTGCAACGCGTGCCCGCGACGGAAGCGCAGGGCCGCATCCACACCTCCGCGTGCACGGTCGCGATCCTGCCGGAACTCGACGAGATCGAGGACCTGCCGATCAACCCCGCCGAACTGCGGGTCGACACGTTCCGCGCCTCGGGTGCCGGCGGCCAGCACGTCAACAAGACCGATTCAGCCATTCGCATCACGCACATCCCGACGGGCGTCGTGGTGGAGTGCCAGGACGAACGCTCGCAGCACAAGAACCGCTCGCGCGCGATGTCGCTGCTGCGGGCGCGGCTGCTCGAGGCGCAACGGTCGAAGCAGACGGCGCAGCAGGCGCAGGAGCGCAAGCTGCAGGTGGGAACGGGCGACCGCTCAGAGCGGATCCGCACCTACAACTATCCGCAGGGCCGCGTGACGGATCACCGCATCAACCTGACGCTATACCAGCTGCCCTCGGTCATGGAAGGCGCGCTCGCCGACGTGATCGGCCCGCTGCAGCAGGAATGGCAGGCGGAACAGCTGGCCAGCCTCGAGTGATCCGGGCGTGGCGACCGAAGTTTCACGACTGATCGACGAAGGCATTGCGCGGCTGCAGCGCGTGACGGACCAGCCGCGTCATGAAGCCGAGATCCTGCTCGCCGCTGCGCTCGGCAGGACGCGCGCCTGGATCATGGCCCACCCCGAAGAACGCATCCTCGACTGCGATGCCACCGACCGTTACGAGGCTTACGTCACGCGTCGCTCCCACGGCGAGCCCGTCGCGTACGTGCTCGGCGAAAAGGAATTCTGGTCGCTCCCGCTCGCAGTCACGCCGGACGTGCTCATTCCACGGCCCGAGACCGAGCTCGTCGTCGAGCTCGCGTTGACTCACCTGCCGCGCGACGCACAGGTGCGGGTGCTGGATCTCGCCACCGGCAGCGGCGCCATCGCGCTCGCCATTGCACACGAACGACCCCGCGCCACCGTGGTCGGCACCGACATCTCAGCGGCGGCGATCAGCGTCGCCCGCCGCAATGCGTCGCACCTGCGGCTCGGGAACGTCGCTTTCGCCGTTGGCAGCTGGTTCGATCCGGTGGCCGGACAGCGGTTCGACTTGATCGCCGGCAACCCGCCGTACATTGCCGAGGGCGACGATCGCGTCGAACCGGGCGTGCGCCGCTTCGAACCCAAGGGCGCGCTGTTCTCCGGGCCGGACGGGCTGGCCGCCCTGCGCGTGATCGCCGAGTCGGCTGGAAGTCACCTTGCAGCCGGGGGCTGGCTGATCATGGAGCACGGGGACCGGCAGGGTTCCGCCGTCCGCGCATTGCTTGCCACCGCCGGCTTCGGCGACGTGACCACGCACCGCGACCTGGCCGGGCTCGAACGTGCACCGTGGGCCGCTGGCCGGGAAGCCCCGGGGCGTGACATCAAGCCGCCGCCCGTTCACTATGCGCACCCCCTCCCGTTCCACTTCCTGCAGGCAGGTCACGCAGCCATGATCCGATTCGAAACTTCGCTCGGCGCGTTCACGATCGAACTCTTCGACAAGGAAGCGCCCGTCACGGTGCAGAACTTCCTCGACTACGTCGACGCCGGCCATTTCGACGGCACGGTCTTCCACCGCGTGATCCCCGGCTTCGTCGTGCAGGGCGGCGGCATGACCGAGGACATGAAGCAGAAGTCGACGCGCGCCCCGATCAAGAATGAGGCCGACAACGGCGTCAAGAATCGGCGCGGCACGCTCTCGATGGCGCGCACGAACGATCCGCACAGCGCCACCTCGCAGTTCTTCATCAACCTGGTCGACAACTCCAACCTCGACCCGGGTCGCGGCAGCGCCGGCTATGCCGTTTTCGGCTGCGTCGCCGATGGCATGTCGGTGATCGACGCCATGGCCAAGGTCAAGACGGGCCGTCGCGGCATGCACGACGACGTGCCGGTCGAGCCGATCAAGGTCATCAGCGCGAAACGCGTCGAAGCCGCGAAGTAACCCGAACCCGTTCCGGGGCGACACCGCATGGCGAAGCGTCGGCGCGGGCTGGCGGGCCGGATCCTGCGCGGCATCGTGCTCGCGGGCCTGGCCTGGGCGGCGCTGACGCTGGTCACCGTGCTCGCCTTCCGCTGGATCGATCCGCCCTTCACGACGTTCATGCTCACGGACCGCGTGGGCGCGCTGTTCTCGGGCGAGAAGGGCTACGACTTCAGCCACGACTGGGTCGACTGGGACCACATCTCGAAGCACGCCGCGGTCGCCGTAATCGCGTCCGAGGACCAGCAGTTCCCGCACCACCGCGGATTCGACTTCAAGCAGATCGACAAGGCGCTCGCGGACCGTGAGCGCGGACGCCGCGTGCGCGGTGCCAGCACGATCTCGCAACAGGTCGCCAAGAACATCTTCCTGTGGCGCGGACAGAGCTGGTTCCGCAAGGGTCTCGAGGCCGGCATCACCGTGCTGATCGAGGCCTGCTGGAGCAAGCAGCGCATCCTCGAGGTCTACCTCAACATCGCCGAGTTCGGGCGCGGCACGTACGGCGTGCAGGCGGCCAGCCAGCGCTTCTTCCGCAAGGACGCGGCGAAATTGAATCGCTCCGAAGCCGCGTTGCTCGCGGCCGTGCTGCCTGCCCCCACGCGCTTCAAGGTCAACGCACCGTCGCGCTACGTCCAGAAGCGACAGGCCTGGATCCAGCGGCAGATGAACGCGCTCGGCGGAACCTCCTATCTGGCGCAGTTGCGCTGACCGCGGCAAGCTTGGGCTGTCAGCACGAGACGATGCCAGCCGGGGACGCCGCATGAGCGAAGGTCAGGAAACACGCCGTACCCGCATCGCGATCATCGGCGCGGGGCATTCGGGCCTGTGCATGGGAATGCGCCTGAAGCAGGCGGGCATGCATGATTTCGTGATCCTGGAGAAGGCCGCGACGCTCGGCGGCACCTGGCGCGACAACACGTACCCCGGCGCGTCGTGTGACGCACCCTCGTACCTGTACAGCTTCTCATTCGCGCAGAAGACCGACTGGAGCCGGCGTTTCGCCTGGCAGTCCGAGTTGCTCGGCTACTCGACCGAACTCGCGATCAGGCACGGCTTGCTGCCGCACTGCCGCTTCAATGCGGAAGTGGCCACGATCACCTACGACGATGCCGCCAACACGTGGACGCTGGCCTGCGGGGACGGCACCGAGATCGTCGCAGACTTCGTGGTCGCGGGCGTCGGGCAACTCAATCGGCCGTCCACTCCGGCGATTGCCGGCCAGCAGACCTTTGCCGGCACGCAATTTCATTCCGCGCAGTGGAACCATGCCGCGGATCTCGCGGGCAAACGCATAGCCGTAATCGGCAACGCCGCGAGCGCTGTCCAGTTCGTCCCGCAGATCGCGCCGCTCGCGGCACGGCTCACGATCTTCCAGCGCTCGGCCAACTGGCTGATGCCGCGCAAGGACCGCCTCTATGCACCGCGCACGCAGCGGTTGCTCACGCGGTTCCCCGTGCTCGCCAGGCTGTACCACGACGCGCAGTGGTTTTTCTTCGGCGAAATGCAGCTGACGCCGCTGATGAAGCAGGTCAAGCCGGTGCAGGCGCTCGCGCGCCTGAAATCGCTTGCGCACCTGCGTCGCCAGGTAAAGGATCCCGCGCTGCGCGCGAAGCTGGTGCCGGACTATCCGATCGGCGCCAAGCGGGTGCTGTTCAACGACGACTACTACCCGGCGCTGTCGCGGCCGAATGTCGAACTGGTGACGGACTCCATTGAACGCATCGAGCCGGAGGGCGTCCGATCAACGACGGGGCAGTTGTACGCCGCCGACGTCATCATTTACGCGACGGGCTTCAAGAGCACCGATTTCCTCGCGCCGATGCAGGTCACCGGTCGCGGCGGGCTCGACCTCAAGCAGGAGTGGGCCAAGGGCGCGCGCGCGTACCTGGGCGTCACGGTCACCGGCTTCCCGAACTTCTTCATGCTGTACGGCCCCAATACCAACCTGGGCCACAACAGCATCCTGGTGATGATCGAAGCGCAGGTCGGTTACATCCTCGACGCCCTCGACAAGATGAAAGCGCGGGGACTGCGGCGCATCGACGTCAAGCGCGACGTGCTGGAAGCCTACAATCGCAGCCTGCAGCAGGACCTGGCGAAGTCCGTGTGGGCTGCCACCGGCGCCAGCTGGTACAAACTCGCTGACGGCACCATCACCAACAACTGGCCGCACAGCACCATCCGCTACCAGCGCCTGCTGCGTGAAGCGAACCTCGAGGATTACGACTCATGACGAAGATTGCATTCCGCGTGGGGCTCGCGCTGCTGACCCTGCCGCTGCTGGCCCCGGCATTCACGCAAGCCGCGGCGCCAGCGAAGAGCGTCATTGATCCGCAACGCCTGGCGGACATCACCCGCACCTTGTCGTCCGACGAGTTCGAAGGGCGCGCGCCGGGCACGCCTGGCGAGACGAAAGCCATCGCGTACCTCGTCGAGCAATTCAAGGCCGTGGGACTCGAGCCAGCCGGACCGGGGGGCTCGTACGTGCAGGTGGTACCGCTGGTGCGCACGCAGGTGCCGGCAGATGCGTCCATGAGCGTCACGCTGAACGGCAAGCGACGGCCACTGGTGCAGCAGCAGGACATGGCGGCCCTCGCCTTGCGCCCCGTCGACAGGGTGCAGGTCGCGGATGCGCCGCTGGTGTTCGTCGGCTACGGCGTCAGCGCACCTGAGCGTGGCTGGGACGACTACAAAGGCATCGACCTGCGCGGCAAGGTTGCCGTGTACCTGGTCAACGATCCAGATTTTGCAGCCGTGCCGGGGGAAGACGCCTACGGCAAGTTCGGGGGCAAGGCAGCCACCTACTACGCGCGGTGGACGTACAAGTACGAGGAAGCCGCGCGCCGCGGCGCCATCGCTGCGCTGATCGTGCACGAGACGGAGCCCGCGGCGTATGGCTGGAACACGGCTATCGCACCGAACGGTGAAGGCTACGACATCGTGCGTGCCGATCCTGCGCAGGAGAAGCTGCTGCTGCAGTCGTGGCTTCACCACGACGCGGCCGTCGAGATGCTACGTGGCGCGGGCCTCGACTTCGACGCGCTGAAGAAGAGCGCGCGCAGCAAGGCTTTCCACCCGGTCGAGCTGAAGGGCGTTACATTTGCAGCGGATTTCCCCCTCGCCCACGCACGCATCGACAGCCACAACGTGCTCGGCAAGATCACCGGTCGTCGCCATCCGCACGAAAGCATCATGGTCGGCGGGCACTGGGACGCATACGGCAGTGGCGAGCCCGACGCACAGGGCCTGCGATTCCGGGCGGGCGCGCTGGACGACGCCATCGGGCTCGCGGGCGCCATCGAGATCGCTCGCGCCTTCAAGCAGGTCCCGCGGCCCGACCGCACCCTCGTGTTCTCGGCGTGGACCGCCGAAGAACGCGGGCTGCTGGGATCCGAGTACTACGCGGACCACCCGTGGCTGCCGCTCGCGACGACGGTCGCGAATTTCACGATGGACGTGCTGCAACCGAACGGCCTCGCGCGCGACATCGTGCTGGTCGGCGCCGGACAGAATGAGCTCGAGTCCATGCTGGTGAAGGAAGCCGCCGGCCAGGGCCGAGTCGTTACGCCGGACGCAAGACCCGAGCGCGGCCTGGCGTTCCGCGCCGATCACTTCCCGTTCGCCAAGCGCGGCGTGCCCACGATGCTGCTGATGGGCATCGGCGGCGGTCATGACCTGGTCAACGGCGGCCGCGAAGCCGGCGACCGCTGGGTCTCCGAATTCACGGCCAAGTGCTACCACCAGGCCTGCGACCGCTGGAACGCATCCTGGGACCTGCGCGGCGCAGCCCAGGACGTCGCGCTCGTCTACCAGATGGCCAGCCAGCTCGCGAATTCGCGCGCGTGGCCGCAATGGAACCCGGGGAGCGAGTTCAAGGCGGTGCGTGACTCGACCGTCGGTGAGCGCAAGTAGCGCTACAGCGTCGGCTCGCGGTGAGGAAAGTAGTGTTTAGTTCACCTTGACGTTTCAGCTGAAACGTCGAGCTGCGGTGATCAATTCAAAACCCGTTGGCCAACTGCACTCAGGTTTTACGGCCGATAACCCGGTCCGCGCACGACGCGCCCCGGCTTCGCGCCGGTGTGCTCGCCGTTGCGGATCACCGGCACGCCGTTCACCAGCACGTGTTCCACGCCCACCGCATACTGCTTCGGCGCATCGTAGGTCGCCTTGTCCGCGATCGTGGCGGGATCGAACACGACGACGTCCGCGTAGCAATTCGCGTCGAGGCAGCCGCGATCCTGCAACTTCCAGTTCGTCGCCGGCAGCCGCGTGAGGCGACGGATCGCCTCTTCGAGCGGCATCAGCTTTTCATCACGCGAATACTTGCCGAGCAGGCGCGCGAAGTTGCCGTAGGCGCGCGGGTGCGTGCTCGACTTCATGAACACACCCTCGGGTGCCAGCGCTTCAGCGTCGGAACCAAGGCTGACCCACGGCTGCGACAGCCCGAGCTTGACGTTGTCCTCGCTCATCAGGAAATAGATCACCTGCACGCGTGAGTTGTCCTCGATGACGAGGTCCACGATCGTGTCTTCGGCGCTCGTGCCGCGCATTTTCATCACGTCCGCAAGCGTCTTGCCGGTGAGCGGCTTGAGCGCGGGGTTCTTGAAGCCGACGAGCAGCACGCGATCCGGCGAACCCGCCGTGCGGAAAAGGTTCTCCTCTCCGGCAGGTGGATTGCGAATTTCCTCGATCACGCGCGCGCGCTGCTGCGGGTCCTGCAACCGCGAGACCCATGCGTCGAGTCCGCCCGCCTGCACCCACAGCGGCATTGCGGCATCGAAGCCAGTCGATCCCGCAGTGTACGTGTACATGTTCGCGCTGACCGCCACACCCTGCCGGCGAGCCTCCTCGATCTTCGCGATCGCGCGCGCCATGTTGCCCCAATTGGCCTCGCCCGCAGCCTTCAGGTGATAGGCCTCGCCATGCCCGCCCGCAGCGCGTGTGATCTCGATCAGTTCGTCGATCGCCGCCTCGAGCCGGTAGCTTTCGTTGCGCACGTGCGAGATGTAGCCGCCACCCGATTCCGCGGCCGCCGTGGCCAGCGCGATGAGCTCCGACGTCTCGGCGAAAAACGCCGGCGCATAGATGAGCGAACTGCCGACGCCGAGCGCGCCTTCGCGCATCGCCTGCCGCACGAGGTCCTGCATCTGCAGGAGTTCCGCCGGGGTCGGGTCGCGGTCAGCCTCGCCGAGCACGTGCACGCGCACGCTCGTGGCGCCGACGAAGGACGCGACGTTGGGCGAAATGCCCCGTCGCACGAGTGCATCGAGGAACCCGCCGAGCGTCGTCCAGTCGATCGGGTACTTGATGTCGCCCTGGTGCTGCAGGATGTCAGCCTTCATCGCGTCGTTGAGCGGGCCGCCGGACTCGCCCTCGCCCATGATCTCGAGCGTGACCCCTTGCTTGAGGTCGCTCATGCCGCGGCCGTCCGCGATCAGGGACTGGTTGGCCCACGACAGCACATTTATGAAGCCGGGCGCGACGGCCTTGCCGGTCGCGTCGATCTCGGTCGCGGCCCTCGCGGCGGAGAGGTCCCCGACCGACGCAACGCGGTCACCACGAATGCCGACATCCGCCCGCCGGCCTGGCGTGCCGGAGCCATCGTAGAGCGTGCCATTGCGGACGATGAGGTCGTAGGCGTCGACCGTCCGCGCTGGCGTTGCCGCGGCCGGAGTCGCTCGAGGTGAGCCTGCGCAACCTGCGAGCACTGCCGCGCAGAGGAGGACGGACGCGATCGAAGAGCGACGCATGGTGTTCACGGAGATTTCCCGGGAGACGGACAGGGTCAGGCGGCGTTGGCGCTCACATCGTAACCGAGGATCGGCGCGAGCCAACGCTCGACTTCGGCCATCGACATGCCCTTGCGCTGCGCATAGTCCTGGACCTGGTCGAGGTCGATCTTGCCGACCTGGAAGTACAGCGCTGCGGGGTGCGAGAAGTACCAGCCGCTGACCGCCGCCGTCGGGTGCATCGCGTAGTTCTCGGTGAGGTGGATTCCTGTCCGCGCCTCCACCTCCAGCAAGCGGAACAGCGTGCCCTTCTCGGTATGGTCGGGGCACGCCGGGTAACCGGGTGCCGGGCGGATGCCGCGATAGCTCTCGCGGATCAGCTGGTCGTTGGTGAACCGCTCTTCCGGCGCGTAGCCCCACAACTCGCGCCGCACCCGCTCGTGCATGCGCTCGGCGAGCGCCTCCGCGAGACGATCGGCCAGCGCCTTGAGCATGATGGCGCCGTAGTCGTCGTGACGCGCCTCGTACTCGGCCACCTTCTCGTCGAGACCGATGCCCGTCGTCACGGCGAACGAGCCGATCCAGTCCGCAACGCCCGCCGCTTTCGGCGCCACGAAATCGGCCAGCGCGTAGTGCGGCTGCCCCGCAGGCTTCGGCTTCTGCTGTCGCAGGCTGTGCAGGCGGTGCAGAACCTGCGTCCGGCTGTCGTCGGTATAGAGCTCGATGTCGTCGCCCACGGCATTCGCCGGGAACAGGCCGATGACGGCACTCGCCCTCACCCAGCGCTCCGCTATCATCTGCTTCAGCACGCGACGCGCGTCGGCATAGAGGCTGCTCGCCGCCTCGCCCACCACGGGATCGCTGAGCACGTCGGGGAACCTGCCCGCGAATTCCCAGGCGTTGAAGAACGGCATCCAGTCGATGTAGCGCACCAGTTCATCGAGCCGGATGTCGTCGAACGAGCGGATGCCCGTGACCTTCGGCACGGGCGGCCGGTAGGCCGGCCAGTCGCAGCGGAAGCGATTCGCACGCGCCTCGGCGAGCGTGAAAGCCGGGCCCTTGGCCTTGCGGCCCTTGTGCTGTTCGCGACGGGTCGCGTGATCCTGCTTGATCCGGTTCACGTATTCCGCGCGCGAGTCGGGCGTCACCAGGGACTGGCACACGCCCACGGCGCGCGACGCATCCTTCACGTAGATCACGGGCCCGTCGTACTCGGGATCGATCTTCACCGCCGTGTGCGCCGGCGATGTCGTGGCGCCTCCAATCAGCAGCGGCACCCCGAAGCCGCGTCGCTTCATCTCGCGTGCGACGTGGACCATCTCGTCGAGCGACGGAGTGATCAGGCCGGAAAGTCCGATCATGTCGGCCTGCTCGCGCTGCGCCGTCTCGAGGATGCGGTCGGCCGGCACCATCACGCCGAGGTCGATGACCTCGAAGTTGTTGCACTGGAGCACGACGCCGACGATGTTCTTGCCGATGTCGTGCACGTCGCCCTTGACGGTAGCCATCACGACCTTGCCGTTCGAGCGGCTGGACCCGTCCTGCTCCTTTTCCAGGTACGGCACCAGGTGCGCCACGGCCTTCTTCATGACGCGCGCGGACTTCACGACCTGCGGCAGGAACATCTTGCCCGCACCGAACAGGTCGCCGACCACGTTCATGCCGTCCATGAGCGGGCCCTCGATGACGAGCAGCGGCCGGCCGAACTCCAGGCGCGCGGCGTCCGTGTCCTCGAGAATGTATTCATCGATGCCTTTGACCAGCGCGTGTTCGAGGCGCTTGCGCACGGGCCATTCGCGCCAGGCCAGGTCCTCGGCGCGCTTCTGCCCCGCCTCGCCCTTGAAGCGACCGGCGATTTCCAGCAACCGCTCGGTCGCGTCGGGTCGCCGCGCCAGGACGACGTCCTCCACGCGCTCGCGCAGCTCGGGATCGATGTCCTCGTAGATGGCGAGTTGTCCCGCGTTCACGATTCCCATCGCCATGCCGTTGCGGATCGCGTGGTACAGGAACGCCGAGTGCATGGCCTCGCGCACCACGTCATTGCCGCGGAACGAGAACGACACGTTGCTCACACCGCCGCTCACCAGCGCGTGCGGACACGCCTCGCGGATCAGCTTCGTGGCTTCGATGAAGTCGAGGGAGTAGCGGTCATGGCTCTCGATGCCGGTCGCGACCGCGAAGATGTTCGGGTCGAAGATGATGTCTTCCGGCGGGAAGCCGACCGCCTCCGTCAGCAGCCGGTAAGAGCGCTTGCAGATCTCGACCTTGCGCTCGACCGTGTCCGCCTGCCCCTGCTCGTCGAACGCCATGACGACGACGGCCGCGCCGTACGCCCGGACCTTGCGCGCCTGCGCCAGGAACGGCCGCTCGCCTTCCTTCAGGCTGATGGAATTGACGATGCCCTTGCCCTGCAGGCACTTGAGGCCCGCCTCGATCACCGTCCACTTCGACGAATCGATCATGACGGGTACGCGCGCGACGTCAGGCTCGGCCGCGAGGAGGTTCAGGAAGCGCGCCATGGCCGCTTCCGAATCGAGCATCCCTTCGTCCATGTTGATGTCGATGACCTGCGCGCCGCTCGCCACCTGCTGGCGGGCGACGTCGAGCGCGCCGTTGTAATCCTCGGCTTCGATCAGGCGGCGGAATTTCGCCGAGCCCGTGACGTTGGTCCGCTCGCCTACGTTCACGAAGAGGCTGTCCGCACCGATATTGAGCGGCTCGAGCCCGCTCAGGCGGCAGCGCCTTTCGATGACGGGCGGCACGCGCGGTGCAAGGCCCGAGACCGACTCCGCGATGTGCTGGATGTGCTCCGGCGTCGTGCCGCAGCAGCCACCCACGATATTGACGAACCCGCTCGCCGCGAATTCGCGCACGAGAGCGGCCGTCTCGCACGCCGTTTCGTCGTACTCGCCGAACGCATTGGGCAAACCCGCGTTGGGATACGCACAGACGCAGGCGTCGGCGATCCGCGAGAGTTCCTCGACGTACGGGCGCAACTGCCGGGCGCCGAGCGCGCAGTTCAACCCGATGACCGTGGGCCGCGCATGACGCATCGAGTTCCAGAACGCCTCGACCGTCTGGCCGGAGAGCGTGCGACCCGATGCGTCCGTGATCGTGCCGGAAATCATGACGGGCAAGTCGAGGCCCTGCTCGTCCAGCACCTCGCGCACCGCGTACAGCGCAGCCTTGGCGTTGAGCGTGTCGAATATGGTCTCTACGAGGATGAGGTCGACGCCACCCTCGACCAGCGCGCGCGTGGCATCCGTGTAGGTTGCCACGAGCTCGTCGAACGTGACGTTGCGGTAGCCGGGGTCACTGACCTTCGGCGACAGCGACGCCGTACGGTTCGTGGGTCCAAGCGCACCGGCCACGAAGCGAGGCTTGCCCGTGCGCTTCGCCACCTCGTCGGCTGCCCGGCGCGCGATCTGCGCCGCGGTCAGGTTCAGTTCCCGCACCAGCGATTCGAGGCCGTAATCGGCCTGCGACGTGGCGTTGGAGTTGAACGTGTTGGTCTCGATGATGTCCGCGCCACAGTCCAGGTAGCGACGGTGGATGTCGGCGATCACGTCGGGCCGCGTCAGCACGAGCAGGTCGTTGTTGCCCTTGAGGTCGCGCGGATGCCCGCTGAAGCGGTCGCCGCGGTAATCGGCCTCCTCCAGCCGGTACGACTGGATGACGGTGCCCATCGCTCCATCGAGGACGAGGATGCGTTCGCCGAGCAGGCGGCGGAACTCACGGATGCGTTCGAGCCGCAACATGCACTCAGACTCCGATCGCGGCGGCGCGGCCGGCCGGCGCACGGACGCCGAGGGCGTGGCAGATGGCCACCGTCAGTTCGGCCCGGTTCAGCGTGTAGAAATGGAACTCCCGCACCCCCTGGCTCTGCAGGCGCTTGACCTGCTCGATCGCGAAACTGGCGGCAATCAGGCGACGTGTTTCCGAGTCGTCCTCGAGCCCGTCGAAGCGGTGCACGAGCCAGTCCGGCACGCTGGTGCCGCAGCGCTTGGCGAACTTCAGCATGTGCGGGAAACGCGTGATCGGCAGGATGCCCGGGACGACTTCCGCAGCGATGCCCTCCGCCGCGCACTGGTCGCGGAAGCGCAGGAAAATGTCGGTGTCGAAGAAAAATTGCGTGATCGCGCGGTTGGCGCCCGCGTCGATCTTCGCGCGCAGGTTGTCGAGATCGAACTTCGCACTCGGCGCTTCCGGGTGCACCTCCGGGTAGGCCGCCACGGAGATGTCGAAATCGCCGATGCTGCGCAACCCGCGCACCAGGTCGACTGCGTAAGGGAAGCCATCCGGGTGCGGGCGGTACGTCGACTGGCCGGGGGGCATGTCGCCACGCAGCGCCACGATGTGGCGCACCCCCATGTCCCAGTAGCCGCGTGCAATGTCGAGGATCTCGCCGGCGGGAGCACCGACACAGGTGAGGTGCGGCGCAGGAGTAAGCGCGGTCTCACGCAGGATGCGCGCCACGACGTTGTGGGTGCGCTCGCGCGTGGACCCGTCGGCGCCATAGGTCACCGAAACGAACTGCGGCTGCAACGGCGCGAGACGCTGGATCGACTCCCAGAGCAACTGCTCCATGCCGTCGTCGTTGGGCGGGAAGAACTCGAACGAGACGGAAGGCCGCGCACGGGTGGCAGCGGGATCGACAGGCATGGCCGTCATGGCGGGAGACTCCTGGAAAACCGTATTCAGGCAGCGACCGCAACGCTTGCAGCTGTTGCGACGGCAAGTACGAGGTGACGACCGTCGAGGTCGAGCGGCTGCAGCCGACGGCAGGTCAAACCGGCGTCTGTGATCCACGCGCGCAGCACTGCGAACGGGTTGCCCGCGCCGGCAAGCGCCTCGAGCGCGTCATAGCCTTCGACCAGCAGCAATTGCCCGCCCGCGGCCAGCAGACGAGTGACCTCGCGCAGCGCCTCGACGGGACGGGCATTCGCATCGAGCATGCGGTCCACGATCGCTGCGTCGAAGCTCAGCGATGGCTGCGGCAACGCCGCCAGGTCGCCCTGCTGCAGCACGCAGTGGCTCAAGCCCCGCGAATGCAGGACCGCTCGTGCCCGCTGCACTTCGAGCCGCGACGGATGCATGCCGACGACGCGGCGCGCCCGGGACGCGATGCCGGGCAGCACCTCGGCGGGCGAGAGCCCGAAGTAGAACAGCGACGATTCGATCTGCTCGCCCAGCGCTTCAGCGAGCACGGCGGCGAGTTCGTCGGCCGTCGCAGCTCCCGGCTGCGGGCCATCGGTGGCAGCCCGCTCCTGCGGCAGGCTGCGTTGCTGCAGCACGGCCTCGACCCGCGCGCGATCCGCTGCGAGCGTCGGGTCGGCAGGTTCGATACGGGACAACAACTCGTCGACGAATTCCCGCCCCGCGCCCGCGGCCGGAACCCGGTAATAGACCCAGTGCTGCTCCCGGAACCGCTCGAGCAAACCGGCGTCGCACAGAAGCTTCAGGTGCCGCGAGACGCGCGGCTGGCTTTGGCCCAGGACCTCGGTCAGTTCGATGACAGAGAACTCGCCTCGGCGCAGCGTTGCCAGCACTCGCAGGCGGGTGGGTTCAGCCGCGGCCCGAAGTTGAGTCATGACCGTATCGAATAAAGGCATGGCTTGAATATAAGGATATTTTTATTCTTTGACCAGTGAGTTACGGAATCCCACTTGAGGCGACTCATGGACGCCTGGGCAATATCCGCCCACGGCGGCACAAAGACGCACTCAAGCTATTGATTAAATATGATTTATTGAGAACGCGCCGGGATGGCTGGGCGCGCTCACTGCTCCCGCCCACGCGGGAGAAATGGCGAGTCCGCTAGTGCATGCCCGCCGGGGATGGACCCGGCCCGACGAAAAGCGCAGCGCAATCGACCGCGTCCAGACGGTATGCGCGGCTGCAGAATTCGCAACGGACCTCGACCTGGCCGAACTCCTCGACCATCGAGTCGACCTCGTCCCGGCCGAGCGCGCGCAGCATGTTCTCGACGCGTTCGCGCGAGCAGCGGCAGCGGAAGAACACCGGTGTCGACTCGAACATCCGCACGTCGTCTTCACTGAACAGCCGGTACAGCAGCTTCTTGTCGTCGAGCTCGGCGAGCTCGGCGCCCGTGACCGTATCCGCCACCAGCTGCACGCGACGCCACGCGTCCTCGAGCTCGTCCTCCGACACGATGCCGGCACCCGACTCCAGCACCGCAGCCGGCTTGGACGTCGCTGGCAAACGCTGCAGCAGCAGCCCGCTGACGTTCTCGCCGTCCGCATGCAGCCAGAGCCGGGTGGGCAACTGCTCGGAACTTTCGAAGTACTCACGCAGGCATTCGCTCATCGAGGCGCCGGCGAGCGGAACGACACCCTGGTAGCGATTCGCCGCGCCTTCGTTCTCGACCGTCACCGTGAGGGTGCCGTCACCCGACAGTTCGCGCAGGTCCGCGGTGGCGGGCGGCTCGCGGAACCGTGCGACGGCGCGCAGGGCGAGCCCGTCCGTGCATTCGACGACCATGAGGTGCATGGGGCCAGCGCCGCGCAGCTGCAGCGTGAGCAGCCCGTGGAACTTGAGCGTCGACGCGAGCAGCGCCGCGGCCGCGACGGCTTCACCGAGCGTGTCGCGGACGTGCCCGGGGTAGTCGTGGTGCTCCATCATGGCCTTCCACGCCGGCCCGAGATGCACGAGCTGGCCACGGAAGGGATACCGCTCGAAAACGAACCGACGCAGCGTGTCGACTTCAGCCATCGAGCGCTCAGGCCACGCGGACCGGAATCTTCAGCGTGCGGATCTTCTCCGACCATTCTGCCGGCGCGGTGTTGTGCACCGAGGTGCCCTGCGCGTCGACTGCGACCGTGACCGGCATGTCCTTCACGTCGAACTCGTAGATCGCTTCCATGCCCAGTTCTTCGAACGCGACCACGCGCGACGTGCGGATCGCCTTCGACACCAGGTACGCGGCGCCGCCCACCGCCATCAGGTAGGCCGCCTTGTGCTTCCTGATCGATTCGATCGCGACGGGACCGCGCTCGGACTTGCCGATCATGACGATGAGGCCCGTTTTCTCCAGCATCATGTCGGTGAACTTGTCCATGCGCGTTGCCGTCGTCGGGCCCGCAGGACCGACGACTTCGTCGCGTACCGGATCGACCGGACCGACGTAATAGATCGCGCGGTTCGTGAAATCGACGCCGGGCGGCAGGCCCTGCCCGCTTGCGAACAGGTCGGCGATGCGCTTGTGCGCGGCGTCGCGCCCAGTGAGCATCTTGCCGTTCAGCAGCAGCGTCTCGCCCGGCTTCCAGCTCTCGACTTCGGCGCGCGTGAGCTTGTCCAGATCGACACGCTTCGAGCTGCCGCCCGCGGTCCAGGTGACCTGCGGCCACTTATCGAGCGACGGCGGTTCGAGCACCGCGGGTCCGCCGCCGTCGAGCACGAAGTGCGCGTGGCGCGTGGCGGCGCAGTTCGGGATCATCGCGACCGGCTTCGACGCCGCATGCGTCGGGAACAGCTTGAGCTTCACGTCAAGTACGGTCGTGAGGCCCCCGAGACCCTGCGCGCCGATGCCGAGCGCGTTGACCTTCTCGTACAGCTCGATGCGCAGCTCGTCGGCCTTGCTCTGCGGACCGCGCGCGAGCAGCTCGTGCATGTCGAGCGGCTCCATCAGCGATTCCTTCGCCAGCAGCATGGCCTTTTCGGCCGTACCGCCGACGCCGATCCCGAGCATGCCGGGCGGGCACCAGCCCGCGCCCATCGTCGGCACGGTCTTCAGCACCCAGTCGACGATTGAGTCGCTCGGGTTGAGCATCACGAACTTCGACTTGTTCTCGGAGCCGCCGCCCTTCGCAGCGACCGTCACTTCGACCTCGGCGCCGGGCACGAGCTCGACGTGGAACACGGCGGGCGAGTTGTCCTTCGTGTTCTTGCGCGCGAACAGCGGGTCGTCGACGACCGAGGCACGCAGCATGTTGTCAGGATTGGTGTACGCGAGGCGCACGCCTTCGTTGATCATGTCGGCCAGGCTGCGCCTGGTGCCCCAGCGCACGTCCATGCCCACCTTCAGGAACATGTTGACGATGCCGGTGTCCTGGCAGATCGGGCGCTTGCCCTCGGCGCACATGCGCGAGTTCGTCAGGATCTGCGCGATCGCGTCTTTCGCGGCCGGCGACTGCTCGCGCTCATAGGCGCGCCCGAGATGCTCGATGTAGTCGAGTGGGTGATAATAGGAAATGAATTGCAGCGCGTCGGCGACGCTCTGGATGAAGTCGTCTTCGCGGATCACGGTCATGGCGGTGAGACCAGGGGTTAGGGGTTAGGGGTTAGGCGGAAGCGCTTCGCGCCACCGCTCAGCCGGCAAGTTTCTTCTTGAGCAGGTCGTTGAGCTGTGCAGGGTTCGCCTTGCCGCCGGTCGCCTTCATGACCTGGCCGACGAAGAAGCCGAAAAGCTTGTCCTTGCCCGAGCGGTACTCCGCCAGCTGGCCGGGGTTCTTGGCCATGACGTCATCGATGGCCAGCTCGATCGCCGACGTGTCGGTGATCTGCTTCAGGCCCTTC
This sequence comes from uncultured Gammaproteobacteria bacterium, assembly GCA_963754535.1. GTDB lineage: Bacteria > Pseudomonadota > Gammaproteobacteria > Steroidobacterales > Steroidobacteraceae > RPQJ01. Next base: position 84,576 of record CAVWGG010000014.1, on the reverse strand, counting down.
GCCTCGATGATCTCGTCGGCGCCCTTGCCTTCCGACCACATCGCCTCGAAGACTTCCTTCGCGATCTTGCCCGAGATGGTGTTGTCCTGGATGCGCGCGAGCAGGCCCGCGAACGCGTCGGCGCTGACGCGGCTCTGCACGATGTCGAGGTTGTCCTTGTTGAGCGCGCCCGACAGGTCGCCCATCACCCAGTTGGCCGCGAGCTTGGGCTGGCCGCCGAGCTTGCGCACGACGGTCTCGTAGTAGCCCGCGAGTTCGCGGCTCGACGTCAGGACACCGGCGTCGTACTCGGAGAGGCCGTGATCGCGCACGAACCGCGCGGCCTTTTCGTCCGGCAGCTCGGGCATCGTGGTCCGCACCTGCTCGATCGTCGCCTCGTCGATCACGAGCGGCAGCAGGTCGGGATCCGGGAAGTAGCGGTAGTCGTTCGCTTCTTCCTTCGAGCGCATCGAGCGCGTCTCGCCCTTGTCGGCATCGTACAGGCGCGTTTCCTGCTTGACCTTGCCACCGCCCTCGAGCAGCTCGATCTGGCGGTCGACCTCGTAGTTGATGGCGCGCTCGACGAAACGGAACGAGTTGACGTTCTTGATCTCGGCTCGGGTGCCGAACTTGGCCTCGCCGACCGGACGCACGGACACGTTCGCGTCGCAGCGGAACGAGCCTTCCTGCATGTTGCCGTCGCAGATCTCGAGGTAGCGCACGAGCGTGTGGATCTTCTTGAGGTACGCGATCGCTTCCTTGGCCGAGCGCATGTCCGGCTCGGACACGATCTCGAGCAGCGGCGTGCCGGCGCGGTTCAGGTCGATGCCCGACAGCCCGTGGAAATCCTCGTGCAGCGACTTGCCGGCGTCCTCTTCGAGGTGGGCGCGCGTGATGCCGATGGTCTTGCGCGTGCCGTCCTCGAGCACGATCTCGAGCGAGCCGTCCTCGACCACCGGGCGCTCGTACTGGCTGATCTGGTAGCCCTTCGGCAGGTCGGGGTAAAAGTAGTTCTTGCGCGCGAAGACCGAGCGGCGCGAGATCTTCGAACCGGTCGCGATACCGAAGCGGATCGCCATGCGCACGGCGTCGCCGTTCAGCACGGGCAGCACGCCCGGGTAACCCAGGTCGACGAGGTTGGCCTGCGTGTTCGGCTCCGCACCGTAAGCGGTGGCGGATCCCGAAAAGATCTTGCTGCGCGTGGCGAGCTGCGCGTGGATCTCGAGGCCGATGACGGTTTCCCAGTTCATAGGGGTTAGGGGTTAGGGGTTAGGGGTTAGTCGGAAGTGGCGACCGGTGGCTGGTGACTGGTGATCAGTTATCAGGAAAGGAAAGCGGGGTCGAATGACTGCACTTTGCATGCTCGCATGATGGTCATCGTAGTCGCCTCCTCACTAACCCCTAACCCCTATCCCCTAACCCCTGCGCAGCGCGCCTAGGCGTAGCCCGGCGCAACGCGTTTGTGCCAGTCGGTGTGCTGCTGGTACTGGTGCGACACCGAGAGCAGCCGCGATTCGCCGAAGTGCGGACCGACGAGCTGCAGGCCCACGGGCAGGTCGTTGCCGCCCTCGCTGACGAAGCCACAGGGAATCGAGATGCCCGGCAGGCCCGCGAGGTTGGCCGCGATCGAGTAGATGTCGTTCAGGTACATCGCGATCGGGTCGCTGGTCTTGGCGCCGAGCTCGAACGCGGCGGTCGGCGACGTCGGGCTCAGCACCACGTCCACGTCCTCGAAGGCGCGCGCGAAGTCGCTGGCGATCAACGCGCGGCATTTCTGCGCCTGCAGGTAGTACGCGTCGTAGTAACCGGCGGACAGCACGTACGTGCCCGTCATGATGCGGCGCTTCACCTCGGCGCCAAAGCCTTCGCCGCGCGAGCGCTTGTAGAGGTCGAGCAGGTCTTGCGGCTGCTCGCAGCGATGGCCGAAGCGCACGCCGTCGAAGCGCGACAGGTTGGACGAACACTCGGCCGGCGCGACGACGTAGTACGTCGGCACGGAGAGCGGCAGGCTCGGCAGGCTCACGTCCTTGATGACGGCGCCTTCTTGCTGCAGCAGCTCGATCGCCGCACGCACGCACTTTTCGACCGCCGGGTCGAGGCCTTCGCCGAAGAATTCGCGGATGATGCCGACGCGCAGCCCCTTGAGCGGCTGGTTCAACTCGGCCGCGTAGTGCGGCACCGGGCAGTCGACGCTGGTGGAGTCGTGCGGGTCGAAGCCCGACATCGCTTCGAGCAGCAGCGCGGCGTCTTCAGCCGAGCGCGCGAGCACACCGGCCTGGTCGAGGCTCGAGGCGAACGCGATCATGCCGTAGCGCGAAACGCGGCCGTACGTGGGCTTGATGCCCGTGAGGTTGGTGAGCGCCGCCGGCTGGCGGATCGAGCCGCCGGTATCGGTGCCGGTAGCGGCAGGCGCGAGGCAGGCCGCGACCGCCGCGGCAGAGCCACCCGACGAACCTCCCGGCACGCGCTTGAGGTCCCACGGATTCTTCACGGGCCCGAAGAAGCTCGTCTCGTTCGACGAACCCATCGCGAATTCGTCCATGTTGGTCTTGCCGAGCAGCACGGTGCCCGCGGCACGCCAGCGCTGGACGACCGTCGCGTCGTAAGGCGCGACGAAATTGGACAGCATCTTCGACGAGCATGTCGTGAGGATGCCGTCCGTGCAGAAAATGTCCTTGTGCGCGACGGGCACGCCCGTGAGCGGGCCACCCTCGCCTTGCGCGAGCTTGGCGTCCGCGGCGCGGGCGTCCTCGAGCGCGCGATCGGCCGTCACCGTCACGAACGCGTTCAGCTCGGGCCCGAGGCGCTCGATGCGGCCGAGGAAATGCAGCGTGAGGTCGAGGCTCGAGAACTTGCGGGCACGGAGGCCGGCGGCGAGTTCCGAAACGGTCAGTGTGTGCATGGGTCGTTTACGGCGAAAGGGCTGGAAAGAGTGCCCGGGTTCACGGTCCCGGCGCAAAACCGTGCGATGGCGCCGGGGAATGGCACCATCACGGTCGCCTCGTCACTCGATGACCTTGGGTACGAGGTAAAGCCCGGCGGCAACGCTCGGTGCATTGCGCTGGAACTTCTCGCGCTGATCGGTCTCTGAGACTGCGTCAGGGCGCAATCGCTGGACCTGGTCGGCGAGCGGATGCGCCATGGGTTCGACGCCGGCCGTGTCGGCCGCCGCGAGCTGCTCGACGAAATCGATGATGCGCGAGAGGCTGTCGACGTACACGGGCATCTGCGCCTCGGTGATTTCGAGGCGTGCGAGGTGGGCGATGCCCTCGACCTGGGTGCGTGTCAGGCTCATCTGGAAATGCTCGAAAGGACTGGAAAAAACAGTCACAAATCATACACGCGACCTTGTGGAATGTCGTGACTATGGTTAAATTGCCGCGATTCAGCGCAAGGCAGCGCTTTCCTCCTTTTTTCGCGAATCCTAAATGTTCAAGAAACTCCGGGGTTATTTCTCCAACGACCTCTCGATCGACCTTGGCACCGCCAATACGCTGATCTACGTCCGCGGCAAGGGCATCGTCCTGAACGAGCCGTCCGTCGTCGCCATCCGCGAGGAACCTTCCCGCGGCGGCAAGAAGATCGAGGCGGTCGGGACGGAAGCCAAGAACATGCTCGGCCGCACGCCGGGCAACATCACCGCTATCCGCCCCATGAAGGACGGCGTCATCGCCGACTTCACCGTCACCGAGAAGATGCTGCAGTACTTCATCGAGAAGGTGCACGGCAATCGCATGATTCGCCCGAGCCCGCGGGTGCTGGTCTGCGTGCCCTACGGCTCGACGCAGGTCGAACGCCGCGCCATCCAGGAATCCGCGGAAGGCGCGGGTGCCCGCTGGGTGCGCCTGATCGAGGAACCCATGGCGGCGGCCGTCGGCGCCGGCATGCCAGTGCACGAGGCCCGCGGCTCGATGGTGCTCGACGTCGGCGGCGGCACGTCCGAGGTGGCGGTCATTTCGCTGAACGGCATCGTCTATGCGGCCTCGGTCCGCATCGGCGGCGACCGTTTCGACGAAGCCATCATCAACTACGTGCGCCGCAACTACGGCATCCTGATCGGCGAAGCCACGTCCGAACGCATCAAGATCGAGATCGGCTCGGCCTACCCCGGCCAGCACGTCAAGGAAATCTCGGTCAAGGGCCGCAACCTCTCCGAGGGCGTCCCGCGCAGCTTCACGCTCAATTCCAACGAAATCCTCGAGGCGCTGCAGGAACCGCTGCAGGGCATTGTCGGGGCGGTCAAGGCCGCGCTCGAGCAGACCCCGCCGGAACTCGGTTCGGACGTCGCCGAACGCGGCATCGTCCTGACGGGTGGTGGCGCCCTGCTGCGCGACATCGACAAGCTGCTCATGGAAGAAACGGGCCTGCCGGTGGTGGTCGCCGAGGACCCGCTCACCTGCGTGGCGCGCGGCGGCGGCAAGATGCTGGAGTTGATCGACGAACACGGTCCGGGCCTGTTCGGCCTGGACTGATCGCCACACCTCCCGGCCCCCGTGGTCGAGCTGTCCCACGACTCCCGTCCGATCATCGGCCGCGGACCGCCGCTGACCGCGTATTTCTTTACGCTGGCGGCGATCTCGGTCGGGTTGATGGTGGCTGACCAGCGCTATCACCAGATCGACCGCATCCGCGAAACCCTGAGCACGGTCATTTATCCGGTGCAACGCGCGGTCGATTTCCCATTCCGCGCCACGGACTGGGTCACCGGCTCGTTCGCCGACCGCAGCCGCCTGCGCCAGGAAAACCTCCAGCTCACCGCCCGCCTGCGCCTGGCCAACCTGCAGCTGCAGCGGTTCGCGGTGCTCGAGGAAGAAAACCGACGCCTGCGCGACATGCGCGCAAACACGACGGGTATCGCCGATAAGGTGCTGGTGTCCTCGATCCTGAACGTCGACCTCGATCCTTTCCGCCACCGCGTGCTGCTCGACAAGGGCGCGGTCGATGGCGTGTTCAAGGGCCAGGCCGTGCTCGATGGCGACGGCATCTTCGGCCAGGTCTCCAAGGTCAACGCAGCGACGGCCGAAGTCATCCTGATCAGCGACGCCGAACACGCGATCCCCGTGCAGTCCAACCGCAGCGGCGTGCGCACGATTGCCGTCGGCACCGGCGACCAGAACAAGCTGTCGTTGCCGTTCGTCACCGTGGAATCCGACCTGCAGCCGGGCGACCTGCTGCTGTCCACCGGCCTGGGCGGCGTGTTCCCGCCGGGCTACCCCGTCGCGCAGGTCTCGAAGGTCAAGCGCGCCGGCAGCACGTTCGCGCTCGTCGAAGCCAAGCCCACGGCGAAGCTGGACCAGGCGCGCGAAGTGCTGCTGGTCTGGTTCAAGGAGCGGGTCGAGCCCGTTCCTGCCGCGACCCCTCCGCCCGCAACACCGGCGCCCCAGGCGCAGGCAGGTGGCGAATGAGGCCGATGAGCATGTTCGCCCGCCGGTTGCTGTACTGGATCAGCATGGCCGCCGGTCTCGTCCTCGCGATCGTCCCGCTGCCGAGCTGGCTCGACCCGGCCAGGCCCGACCTCGCGCTGCTCGCGATGATCTATTTCGTGCTCACCAGTCCGCGCATCGCCGGGCTCGGCTACGCCTGGCTGTCGGGGCTTTTCCTCGACGTGCTGCGTGGCATGGTGCTCGGGCAGCACGCGCTGGGCTTTCTCGTCGTGGGTTACCTCACGCACAAGCTGCAGCTGCGCATGCGCATGTTCCCGATCGTGCAGCAGGCAGCGATCGTCATGCTGCTGCTCGGCCTGTACCACTTCCTGATGTTCTGGATCGACGGCCTCACCGGCCACGGGTTCACCGGGTGGGTACGCTGGCTGCCGGTGCTGTCGGGCGCATTGCTCTGGCCGCTGGTGGTTGCGCTGGGCGATTCGCTCACGCGCCGCTCTTCCTGACCGCAGGAGCGCGATGGCCCGTAACTCCCGCCTCAAGGATCACCACGCCGAACAGCGCATGTTCGGCCGGCGCGTCGTCGCCGCCTCGTTCGTCATCATGGTGCTGCTTGGCGCGCTGTTCGCCCGGCTCTTTTACCTGCAGGTGGTCCGGCACGACTACTTCAGCGAACTGTCGCAGGGCAACCGCATCCGCATCGAGCCGATCCCGCCCCCACGCGGACTCCTCCTCGATCGCGCAGGCGAGCCCCTCGCGCTGAACCGGCCGGCGTACCAGCTGGAGGTCACGCGCGAGCAGACCCCCGACGTCGACGACACGCTGGCGCGACTCGTGGCGCTCGGGCTGCTGCCGCCGGAAGACGTCGTGCGCACCAAGCGTTCGATCATGGCGCGGCGCGCGTTCGACGCCGTGCCGATCCGCCTGCAGCTGTCCGAGGAGGAGCTCGCGCGCTTCGCGGTGCACCGACCCGACTTCCCCGGCGTCGAGATCCGTCCGCGGCTCACGCGGCTCTATCCGCACGCCGGGCGTGGGCGTGCACGCGCTCGGCTACGTCGGCGCGATCAGCGAGGACGACCAGAAACGCATCGACGTCTCCAAGTATTCGGGCACGACGCTGATCGGCAAGCTCGGCATCGAACGCAATTACGAGGACCTGCTGCATGGCGAGACCGGCTACCAGCAGCTCCTGGTCAATGCGCAGGGTCGGCGCGTCGACCGCGTCGGCGTCAAGGCGCCGGACCTGCAACGCAAGGAGCCGATTGCGGGCGACGACCTCTACCTCACGATCGACCACAAGCTGCAGCAAGTGGCGGAGACTGCGCTCGGCACGCAGCGGGCCGCGGTCGTCGCGATCGATCCCCGCAACGGCGACGTCCTCGCTTTCGTCAGCACGCCGACCTTCGATCCCAACGGTTTCGCGCGCGGGCTGACCGTGCCGGAATACCGCGCGCTCGCCGACAACATCGACAAGCCGCTGATCGACCGCGCGCTGCGTGGCGTCTACCCGCCGGGTTCCACGATCAAGCCGTTCGTCGCGCTGGCCGCGCTGCAGTACGGCGTCACCGACGCGGAGGCGACACGCTATTGCCGCGGCGTCTGGCAGTTCCCGGGCTCGAGCCGCAAGTTCCGCGACTGGAAGAAGCAGGGCCATGGCAACGTCGACATGCACAAGGCCATCGCGCAGTCGTGCGACACCTATTTCTACGGCGTGTCCGACCAGATCGGCATCGACCGCCTGCACGATTTCCTGATCCAGTTCGGGTTCAGTGAAGAGACGGGCATCGACCTGCTCGGTGAGCGGACGGGCCTGGTCCCCTCGCAGGCATGGAAAAAGCAGGCCTTCAAGAAAAAGGAACTGCAGGTGTGGTTCCCGGGCGAAACGGTGATCGCCGGCATCGGCCAGGGGTACATGCTGACGACGCCGCTGCAGCTCGCGCATGCCACTGCGACGCTCGCGATGCGCGGCAAGGGATTCCAGCCCCGTCTCGTGCGCGCGGTGCGCGACTCCCGCACGGGCGCGGTCGCGACGCTGCCGCCCCGCCCGCTGCCCGACGTCAAAGTCGACGATCCCGGGTACTGGGACACCATCATCAGCGGCATGGTCGGCGTGGTGAGCCCGGGCGGCACCGCGGTCCGCGTGCAGGCCGGCGCGCCCTACCAGGTCGCTGGCAAGACCGGCACCGCGCAGGTCTTCTCCATCGGCCAGAACGAGAAGTACAACGAATCGCAGGTGTCCGAACGCCTGCGTGACCACGCGCTGTTTATCGCGTTCGCGCCGGTCGACGATCCGAGGATCGCGGTTGCCGTGCTGGTCGAGAACGGCCGGCACGGTGGCAGCACCGCGGGACCGATTGCGCGCGCGGTGTTCGACGCCTACCTGCTGCCGCACGAGGCTGTTCCGGCCGCGGCCCCCACCACCACGCCTGCCGTGCCGCCCGCAGGAGACATCGACGAATGAGGACGGAAATCGCCGGACCGGGATACTCGAGCCGCGCCCAGCGCACGTTCACGCTGACGGGCCGCCTGCTCGACGCACTGCACATCGACGGGCCGCTGCTGCTGAGCGTGCTGGCCGTCTGTGCGGTCGGCCTGATCGTGCTCTACAGCGCGGCCGGCGAAGACGCGCACATTTTCCTCGGCCAGGCCGCACGTGTCGGGCTCGGCCTCGTCGTGCTCACGTTCGTCGCCCAGATTCCCCCGCGCGTGATGCGGATCGGCGCGCCATTTCTCTACGGCTGTGGCTTGCTGCTGCTGATCGCCGTCGCAGTCGTGGGCGACACCGCGATGGGCGCGCAACGCTGGCTCGACCTCGGCCTCATCCGGTTTCAGCCGTCCGAGATCATGAAGATCGCCGTGCCGCTCTGCTGCGCCTGGTACCTGCACGAACGGCCGCTGCCGCCCGACTTCACGACGCTGGTCACCGTCGTGCTGATCGTGCTCGTGCCGACGCTGCTGATCGCGGAGCAGCCGGACCTCGGCACGGCGCTGCTGGTGGCGGCCGGCGGCGGACTGGTGATCCTGCTGGCTGGACTGCAGTTGCGCTACATCCTCGGACTCGCGGCGGTGGTGGGTGCCGCCGTGCCGGTCGTGTGGATGTACCTGTTGCACGGATACCAGAAGCAGCGCGTGCTGACGTTCCTGAATCCGCAGAACGATCCGCTCGGCGCCGGTTATCACACGATCCAGTCGCAGATCGCGATCGGCTCGGGCGGCATCTTCGGCAAGGGCTACATGAACGGCAGCCAGGCGCAGCTCGAGTTCCTGCCCGAGCGTTCGACCGACTTCATCTTCGCCGTGATCGGCGAGGAATGGGGCCTCGTCGGCTGCATCGTGCTCATGGCGCTCTACCTGCTGGTCATCGGCCGCGGGCTCTATATCGCGGCGCAGGCACAGGACACGTTCACGCGACTGATGGCGGGCGGCCTCTCCCTGCTGTTCTCGGTGTACGTCTTCGTCAACAGCGGCATGGTCGCCGGGCTGCTGCCCGTCGTCGGCGTGCCGCTGCCGCTCGTGAGCTATGGCGGCACATCGTTGGTGACCCTCATGGCAGGGTTCGGTATCCTCATGTCGATCCACTCCCGCCGCAAACTGGTCTCAACGTGACACGGAATCGTCTCGCCCGGCGGGCCACCGGCCCGTCCCGCTGCATTGCCCGCTTCGCTGTCCCGCTTGCGCTCGCGCTCTGTCACGCGCCGCCCGCGCACGCCCAGGCGTTCGATCCGGCGCGCGCGGACATCGGCACTTTCATCACCGACGTGAGCAGGAAGCACGGATTCGAGTCGGAGCCACTCGTCACGCTGTTTGCGCAGGTCGAATCGAAGCCCGCAATCCTGCAAGCGATCGCCAGGCCCGCCGAGCGCACGCTGGCATGGGACGAGTACCGACCCAAGTTCCTGGTCGAACGCCGCATCGCGCGTGGTGCCGAGGTGTACGGCCTGAAGCAGGCCGAACTCGAGCAGGCCCGGGCTGCGAGCGGCGTCCCCGTGAACATCCTGCTCGGCATCGTCGGCGTCGAGACGTTCTACGGCGAAAACGTCGGCAAGTACCGAGTGATCGACGCGCTCGCGACACTCGCGTTCGATTACCCGCCCCGCCAGGCGTTCTTCCGCAGCGAACTCGAGCAATACCTGGTCATGGCCCGTGAAGAAGGGCTCGACCCGCTCGCGCCGGTCGGCTCGTACGCGGGCGCGATGGGACTGCCGCAGTTCATGCCCAGCAGCTTCCGCAACTTTGCGGTCGACGGCGACGCGGACGGCAAGCGCGATCTCTGGAACGACTGGGCCGACGTCTTCTCGAGCGTTGGCAACTACCTCAAGGTGCACGGCTGGCGCGCGGACGAACCGGTCCTGGCCGCCGCCGACGCGTCCAACGCCAATCTGGCGGGCCTGGACAACAAGCTGGCCCTCACGGAGACCGTGGGCTCGCTGCGGGCGCGCGGCGTCAGGTTCGAAACGAGCCTGCCGGCAAACGCCCCCGCGATGCTGATCGAGCTCAAGGTGGCTTCCGGAACCGAGTACCGCGTCGGCTTCACCAATTTCTACGCGATCACGCGCTACAACCGCAGCCACATGTATGCGAGCGCCGTCAGCGACCTGGCGGACGCAATCGCTGCCACGCGCGCGGGCCAGCCGCTGCCGCCCGCCGCCGGCTTCATCGTCCCTTCTGCGCCGCAGCCCGTCACGCCGTCGAACGGCTGGTCGACGACTGCTGGCGCCAAGTGATCCTCCCGCCCTTCCACCTACGACGCATGGTTCCCACGCAGAAATGAAGCTCAAGCCGACCCTGTTTGCGCTGGCGCTCGTCGCCGGCCTCGCCCTCTCCGGTTGCGGTTCCGACGAGAAGGACGCCGCTGTCCCAGCCGCCGCCGGTGACGCTGCAACGGCAGTGGCTCCAGCTGCAACCGCCGCAGCGCCGGGCACGGCCTTGCCACCCCCGCCGCAGCTCAACGCCCGCAGCTTCATCGTCATCGATCATGAGAGCGGTCGCGTGCTGGCGGCGCTCGAACCCGATTCGCGCCAGGAACCGGCCAGCCTGACCAAACTGATGACCGCCTACGTCGTGTTCCACGCGCTCAAGGAGGGCCGCATCAAGCTCGGGGACATGGTCACGGTCAGTGAGAACGCCTGGCGGCAGGCGGCGCCGAAGCTCGGCGGCTCCGCCATGTACATCGAGGTCGGCACGCAGGTCTCGATCGAGAACCTGCTGCAGGGAATGATCGTGCAGTCGGGTAACGACGCGACGGTAGCGCTCGCCGAGCACGTGGCCGGCACCGAGGCCACCTTCGTGCAGATGATGAACAACTCCGCGAAGCGGCTCGGCCTTACGGGCACGCACTTCACCGATGCGGCGGGCATGCCCAACCCGGAGCAGTACATCACCGCGCGGGACGCGGCGCTGCTCGCGAACGCGCTGATCCGCGAATTCCCCGAGTACTACAAGTGGTACTCGCAGAAGGAATTCACCTGGAACGATATCACCCAGCAAAACCGCAACGGACTCCTGTGGCGCGACCCATCGGTGGACGGAGTCAAGACCGGCCACACGAAGTCCGCGGGCTACTGCCTGGTTACCTCCGCGAAGCGCGGCGACATGCGGCTGGTCTCCGCAGTGATGGGTACGGATTCCATGCGCGCCCGCGAGGACGCGAGCTCCGCGTTGCTCAATTACGGCTTCAATTTCTTCGAGACCAAGCGCATTTATGCGGCCGGCCAGCCGCTCACGACGATGCGCGTGTGGAAGGGCAAGCTGGACGAAGTCGGGCTCACCGTGGGCCGCGACCTCTACGTCACGAACCAGCGCGGTCACGTGAGCTCGGTCAAGGCCGAGTTCGAACTGCCGGAGACGCTGGTCGCGCCGCTCGCCAAGAACAAGTCGGTCGGCAAGGCGAAGGTCGTCATCGACGGCCAGACGATTTCGACGTACGACCTCTTCCCGACCGCCGACGTCCCCGCTGCGGGCTTCTTCGGCCGCGCCTGGGACAGCCTGCGGCTGCTGTTCCACTGACGGGGCAACGATGGCCGATCCGTATCCGACCTGCTGGTTGAACGGCGAGTACCTCCCGCTGACGGAGGCACGAATCTCGCCGCTCGACCGCGGCTTCCTGTTCGCGGACGGCGCCTATGAAGTGGTGCCGGTGCATCGCGGACGGCCGTTCCGGATGCGCCAGCACCTCGAACGCTTCGACCGCAGCCTCGCGGAACTGCGCATCCGCAATCCGCTGACGCTGGCGGGCTGGGTCGAAGTGACGAACACGCTCGTCACCGCGGCGAACGAGCCCGAGTTGCTCGTTTACATGCAGGTGACGCGCGGCATGGAATACGGCCGCAACCACCTGTTTCCGCCCGCGTCGGTCGAGCCGACGGGATTCGCTTTCGCCAGCCCGTACCCGCAACCGGCGCAGGCGCTGCTCGAACGCGGCCTCGCCGGCGTCACGCTCGAGGACACGCGCTGGGCGCGCTGCGACATCAAGTCGGTCGCGCTGCTCGCGAACGTGCTGCTGCGCCAGGAAGCGCAGGACAAGGGCGGCTCCGAAGCCATTCTCACGCGTGACGGGCGCGTGACCGAGGGCTCCTCGAGCACTGTCTTCATCGTGCGCGACGGCAAGCTCGTCACGCCGCCGAACGACCACAGCATCCTGCCGGGCACCTCGCGCGACGCGGTGATCGAACTCGCGGCCGGCTGGCTGCCGGTCGAAATTCGCACGTTCAGCGTCGACGAACTGCGCTCGGCCAGCGAGGTCTGGATCGCTTCCGCGGGCCGGGGCGTGCTGCCGGTCACCTCGGTGGACGGCAAGGCCAGTCGGCACCGGCACGCCGGGCGCAACGTGGCTCTCGATGTATGCGCGGCTGCAGCAACACCTCGACGCGATCGCCGCGCGGCCGGCACTGGTGGACACATGAGCGACTTGCCTCCCGCGCAGCCCGAGGAAACGCTGCTCAAGTTCCCCACCGATTTCCCGGTGAAGATCATGGGCCAGGCGTCGGACGATTTCCGCAGCCTCGTCATGGGGATCGTGACGCGGCATTTCGGCACGCTTGAACCGGAGCGCATCGAAGAGCGGCCCAGCAGCAACGGCAAGTACCTGTCGATCACGGTGACGGTGGTGGCCACCAGCAAGGCGCAGCTCGACGCGCTCTATATGGAGCTCACGTCCTGCAGCCAGGTGCTGGTCGCGTTGTGACCGGGCAGCGCCCGCTCGAACCCGAGCGAGCGCAGCAGGTGCGGGGCCATGGCCTCGCCGACGTCGCGCACCGATGACGGGCCACCGAGTCCGCTGACCTGCGTCATTTCCAGTCCCGCGTAGCCGCAGGGATTGATCCGCGCGAACGGCTCCAGGTCCATCGCGACGTTGAGCGCGAGACCGTGGTACGAGCGGCCGCGCCGGATGCGCAACCCGACGCTCGCGATCTTGCGGCCGCTGACGTAAACGCCCGGCGCATCGCGCTTGCCGTAGGCCTCGATCTCCCACGTGGCCAACGTCGCGATCACGGCGCCCTCGATGCCTTCGACGAGCGCACGCACTCCCAGCTGTTGCCGCGACAGGTCCAGCAGCGGATAGACGACCAGCTGGCCGGGCCCGTGGTACGTGACCTGCCCGCCGCGATCGATGTTGACCACGGGAATATTGCCGGGCGCGAGCAGGTGCTCGACTTTCGCGTTCATGCCCATCGTGAAGACGGGCGGATGCTCGAGGAACCAGATCTCGTCGGCCGTGTCGCGCGTGGCTGCGTCCGTGCGGCTCTGCATCGCGCGCCAGGTCGGCTCGTAGTCGACGCAACCGAGCCACTTCAGCACCGGCGCCTGCCCGACCGGCAGCACCCGCGGCATGGCCGTCGGTTCGTTGCGCTCAGCCACGCCTGGCGAGCCCGCCTTCTGCGAGGCCCGCGTTATTCCGGGCGAGCGCCTGTTCGGCACGGTAACTCGAGCGCACGAGCGGGCCCGATACGCATTCGACGAAACCGAGGGTCAGCGCGTGCTGGCGATACCGCTCGAATTCTTCGGGGGTGACGAAGCGCTCGACGGTCAGGTGGTTGACCGTGGGCCGCAGGTACTGGCCCAGCGTGAGGAGGTCGACGCCGGCGTCGCGCAGGTCGCCCATCGTCGCGAAGATTTCCTCCTCGGTCTCGCCGAGGCCGAGCATCAGGCTGGTCTTCACGAGCACGTCGCCCTGCTCACGGCGATGCCGCTTCGCATGCGCAAGCACCGCCAGGGTCTGCTCGTAGGATGCGCGCGGATCGCGCACCGGGTGCGTGAGCCGGCGCACCGTCTCCACGTTCTGCGCGAAGACGTCGAGGCCGCTGTCGACCACCGTTGCGACGTCGGTCAGCACGCCCTGGAAGTCGGGCGTGAGCGCCTCGACGGCAGTGCCGGGATTCAGTTGCTTGATCTCGCGGACGCAGGCGGCGAAGTGCGCCGCGCCACCGTCAGGCAGGTCGTCACGGTTGACCGACGTCAGCACGACGTACTTGAGCTGCATGAGCTGCACGGTGCGCGCGGCATTGGCAGGCTCGTCCGCGTCGAGCCAGCCACGCGGGTTGCCGGTGTCCACGGCGCAGAAGCGGCACGCGCGCGTGCAGACTTCACCCATCAACATGATCGTGGCGGTGCCCGCGTTCCAGCACTCACCGATGTTCGGGCACTTGGCCTCTTCGCAGACCGTGGCGAGACGATGTTCGCGCACCGTCTGCTTGACGGCTTCGAAGCCGCGGCCCGCCGGCATCGGAGCCCGCAGCCAGCTGGGCTTGCGACCTGCGGGGATGACCGGGGCGTTCGACGCGGCGGCCTTGATGCCGTCACGGATCGCGGTAAACCCCTGAGCTGTCTGATATTTCTCGCCGCTGGAGGCTGCCGTCTTGGCGCCGGTCACGACGGGGATGCCTTTGAACTCGCTCATGGGCGCGCATTGTACTTGCCGCGGCCGGGCCGCGGTCGAGTCGCCTGGCGGCTTTCAGCGCCTGGGTTTAGGCACCGGGCAGTAAATGTCCTGCAGCACGGCCATTACCTGCGTGACGGGGCCGGCAGGCAACGAATAGAAGATCGACTGCGCCTCACGCCGGGTCTCGACGAAGCCGGCTTCGCGCAGGAGCGCGAGGTGCTGCGACAAGGCGGACTGGCTGAGGTGGACGCGCTCGTTCAGTTCCCCGACCGACAACGGCCCCGCGAGCAGGCTGCAAAGGATCAGCAGCCGCTGCTCGTTGCCCAGGGCCTTCAGCAGACCGGCGGCCTCGCCGGCATGCGCGTGCATGTCGCCGATCCGTTTCACGTCGGGTTTCAGCCCCTGCTTGACGGGGCGTCGGGCGCGAATCGAAGGGGTATCCATGGGCTGATTTTAGCAGCGTTGCCTACTTTAGCAACTTCTAATATGATGTCGGTGCCGGACGACAAGCAAGACTGGCTCCCGCGTCCGCAGAAGGAGATATCACATGAACATCGACCGCGCCGTCATGGCATTTGCAGGCACCGTCGTCCTGGTCAGCCTGTCGCTGGGCATCTGGGTGAGCCCGTACTGGTTCTTCCTCACGGGTTTCGTCGGCCTGAACCTGTTGCAGGCGTCCTTCACGGGCTTCTGCCCGCTCGCGCTCGTACTGCGCAAGCTCGGCATCGAGCCGGGCAAGGCATTCTGAAACCGGCCATCCAAGGAAACCTGCCCATGCCCCTCGCGATCGAATATCGGAACGCAGTGATCGCGGTCGTGGCCGCCGGTGCGCTGGCACTCGCCGGCTGCGGCAACGGCGACAAGACGGCAGGGGACGTTGCCACTCGCGCGTCGGGCCTGGCCACCATCGAGGTGGGAGCAGAGACCGCTCCGGCGGAAACGCTGCTCGACGGTGTCGTGGAGGCCGTGAACCAGGCAACCCTGTCCGCGCAGACGGCGGGACGCGTTGCGGAGGTCCTGGTCGACGTCAACGACACGGTCAAGAAAGACGAACTGCTCTGCCGCCTGCGCGCGACCGAGCAGGTGGCGGGCCTTGGCCAGGCCCAGGCTGCCCTGCAGGCGGCGACCGCACGGGATGCACAGGCCAGCGCCCAGTTCGACCGCATTCGCGACATGTACGAACGCAAGGTCGTCGCGCGCTCCACCTACGACGAAGCCGTCAGCGCGCGCGACGCCGCTGCCGCGAACCGGGCTGCGGCCAGGGCTGCGCTGGAATCGGCGCGCGAAGGCGTGGCTTACACCGAGGTCCGCGCGCCGTACGACGGCGTCATCACGGCGCGCCGCGTGCAGGCCGGCGAGGCCGTCGCACCGGGAATGCCGCTGCTGACGGTCTCTGCACTCGGAGCATTGCGTGTGGTCGCGGAAATTCCGCAGAGCATGGCGGACCAGGTCCGGTCACTGCAGCAGGCGCACGTGTACGTCGGCGGCGAGACCATCGCCTCTGCCGCGGTGACGATGTTCCCTTCCGCCGATCCGCAGTCGGGCACGTTCCGCGTGCGCGTCGACCTGCCGGCGACGGGCACGCCGTTGGCGCCTGGCATGCATGCCAAGGTCGGGTTCCTCACGGGCGAAGCCAGCCGCACGCTCGTCCCGCGCACCGCCGTAGTCGAGCGCAGCGAACTGCGGGCCGTGTACGTCGTGATGCCCGACGGTCGCGTGGTGCTGCGACAGGTGCGTCTCGGTCGTCCGCTCGGCGACGACATCGAGGTAATCGCCGGACTCGCGCGGGGCGAGCGCGTCGCAGTGGATCCGGCTGCCGCCGGCGTCGAGGCACGACCGACCGCGGCCAGCACCCATGAGTGACAGGCTCGGGTTCAGCGGCCGGGTCTCGCGGCTCTTTCTCGGCAGTTCGCTCACGCCGCTGCTGGGCCTGTCGGCCTTGCTGCTGGGCCTGTTCGCCGTGCTGGTGACCCCACGCGAAGAAGAGCCGCAGATCAACGTGACGATGGCCAACGTGATCGTGCCCTTTCCCGGCGCGAGCGCGCAGCAGGTCGAAAGCCTGGTCGCGACGCCGATGGAAAAGGTGCTCGCGGAAATCTCGGGCGTCAAGCACATCTACTCGGTCTCGCGTCCGGGCGTCGCCGTACTGACGGTGCAATTCCAGGTCGGCGAGGAGCGCACGGCGGCGATCGTCCGGCTCTGGAACGCGATCTACTCGAACCAGGACTGGCGCCCGCCCGGCGTCGGCATCGGCCAGCCGCTGGTGAAGCCAAAGGGCATCGACGACGTGCCCATCCTGAGCCTCACGCTATGGACCAAGGACCCGCAGCGCGGTGGCTACGACCTGCGGCAGGTCGCGCATGCGATGGAATCGGAAATCAAGCGCGTCGCGGGCACACGCAACGTCTACACGATCGGCGGCCCCGACGAGACGGTGCACGTGACGCTGGACGCGCAGAAGCTGGCCAGCCACGGCCTGACCGTGAGCGAGCTCGCCGGGGCGCTGCAGGCGGCCAACGTCGCGCAGCACGCAGGCTCGCTGGTCACGCCGCAAGGCGTGCTGCCCTTGCAGGCAGGCCAGTTCCTGGCGTCGCGCGACGACGTCGCGCAGCTCATCGTCGCCATGCACGACGGCCGGCCCGTGTACCTCACCGACGTTGCCACCGTGCAGCTCGGCCCGGACCAGCCGGAACAATACGTGACGTTCGGCACCGGCGCTGCCGCGGCGTCGAAGGGCATCACATTCGACGGCACCTCCCCTGCCGTCACCATCGCGGTCTCGAAGAAGCCCGGCGAGAACGCCATCGACGTCACCAACGCGGTGCTGCAACGCGTCGAGCACATGCGCGGCACGTACATCCCCGATGGCGTGGAAACCACGGTCACGCGCAACTACGGCGAGACGGCCAACGACAAGGCAGTCAAGCTGATCCAGAAGCTTGGCTTCGCGACGCTCTCGGTCGTGCTGCTGATCTGGCTCACGATGAGCTGGCGCGAGGCCATCGTCGTGGGCGCCGCCGTCGTCATCACCCTGGCCGCTACGCTGTTCGCTTCGTGGGCCTGGGGCTTCACGATCAATCGCGTCTCACTGTTCGCGCTGATCTTCTCGATCGGCATCCTGGTCGACGACGCGATCGTCGTCGTCGAGAACATCCACCGCCACATGGGACTGCACCCGGGCGAATCGCTCACGCAGCTGATTCCCCGCGCCGTCGACGAGGTGGGCGGACCGACGATCCTCGCGACCTTCACCGTGATCGCGGCGCTGCTGCCCATGGCCTTCGTCAGCGGGCTCATGGGCCCGTACATGAGCCCGATACCGATCAATGCGAGCATGGGCATGCTCATCTCGCTGGCGATCGCGCTGGCGTTCACGCCCTGGCTGTCGCAGAAGCTGCTCGCCCATGCCCCGGTCTCGCACACCGACGAAGAACAAACCGAGTCCCGGCTGCACCGGCTCTTCGAACGCGTGATGTCACCGTTCCTGCGCGGCGACGACGCCAGGTCGCACCGTCACAAGCTCTACCTGGGCACGCTCGCTGCCATTGGCGTGGCCGTGTCGCTGGCCGTCGTGCAATGGGTCGTCATGAAGATGCTGCCCTTCGACAACAAGTCGGAGTTCCAGGTCGTCCTCGACATGCCCGAAGGCACGCCGCTCGAGGAAACGGCCCGCGTGCTGGATGAACTCGCGCGCGAGGTCGCGAAGCGACCCGAAGTCACCGACTACCAGGTGTATGCCGGCACGTCGGCGCCGATCAACTTCAACGGCCTGGTGCGGCAGTACTACCTGCGCAGCGGCCCGGAGGTCGGTGACATCCAGGTGAACCTGGTCGACAAGCACCACCGCGACATGAAGAGCCACGAGATCGCGCTCGAGGTTCGCCCGGCCCTGGCGCAGATCGGTCGCCAGTACGGTGGCTCGGTCAAGGTCGTCGAGGTGCCGCCGGGTCCGCCGGTGCAGGCACCGCTCGTGGCCGAAATCTATGGGCCGTTCCAGGATTCGCAGCACGCGCTGGCTGCCGAAGTCCGCAAGGTCTTCGACACCACGGACGGCATCGTCGACGTGGACGACAGCCTCGAAGCGCGCAAGCCGCGACTCGTCGTTGCCATCGATCGCCAGAAGGCGGCCTTGCTGGGCGTGAGCCAGGCAGAGGCGGCGCAAACCCTCGCGGCGGGCCTCGGCGGACTCGACGCGACGTACGTGCAGGTGGGGCGCGAAACCTATCCGATCCCGGTGCGGCTCGAACTCGACGTGCCCGCCAAGGCCGACCTGGCCAGCGTGCTGGCGCTGCGCATCCGGTCCCGCTCGGGCGCGATGGTGCCGCTCTCTGAAATCGCGACGGTCACGCAGCAAGACTGGGACAACGCGATCTATCACAAGGACCTGTTGCCCTACGCCTGGGTGACCGCCGATTCGGTCGGCCGCACCGACAGCCCGCTGTACGGCATGTTCGCCATGGTCGGCACACTGGGTGACATGAAGCATGCCGGCCAGAAGGTCGAGCAGTTCTTCATTGGCCAGCCCGACGATCCCGACCGTCCCAGCGTGAAGTGGGACGGTGAGTGGCAGATCACGTACGAGACCTTCCGCGACATGGGGCTCGCGTACTCCGTCGGCCTGGTGCTGATCTACCTGCTGGTCGTCGCGCAGTTCGGCTCCTATGCCGTGCCGCTCGTCATCATGGCGCCGATTCCGCTGACGATCATCGGCGTGATGCCTGGCCATGCGCTGCTTGGCGCGCAATTCACCGCCACGTCGATGATCGGCATGATCGCGCTCGCGGGCATCATCGTCCGCAACTCGATCCTGCTGGTCGATTTCATCAACCTCGAAATCGCGCGGGGACAGCCTCTCGCCGATGCAGTGATCCGCGCTGCCTCCGTGCGAGCGCGCCCGATCGCCCTCACGGCGGCGGCCGCGATGACCGGCGCCTTTTTCATCCTCGATGACCCGATTTTCAATGGCCTCGCCGTGTCGTTGATCTTCGGCATCCTGGTCTCGACCGTGCTTACGCTCGTGCTGATCCCGCTCCTGTATTTCAGTTATCGCAACCGGACGATGCGCGCCGCCTGAGGCCGCAGGAAATTCGACCATGAGCCAGCCTGATTCTTCGTGGCGCCGGTATTCGCACCGCAACCCGCGCGTAGCGCTCCTCGTCCTGCTGCTGGTTGCGTCGCAGGGCACGCGCAGTGAATCCCTGGACGACGCATGGGGAATGGCACTGCAACACGACCAGTCGCTGGCGGCGGTCCGCAGCCAGGCCGAGGCGACGGGGCTCGACGCTGAGGCAGCGCGGGCGCAGCGGTGGCCCACCATCGCAGTCGGGGGGTCGTACAGCCAGCTGGACGACTCGCCGGCGTTCGACTTCGCCTTCACGGGCCTGCCGATCACGCCACCCGAAATGTTCGATGACGACAAGCTCATCATGGGTACCGCCGCCATCAGCATTCCGCTGTTCACGAGCGGCCGCATTTCGTCGAGCATCGCAGCAGCCGAAGCGCGCCAGCGCGGGGCCGGCGCACAGGTGCAGTCGGCGACGGGCGACCTGAAGCTGGCCGTGGCCGGCGACTACGTGAACGTGCTGCGGACGCGCAAGGCACTCGACGTTGCACGCAGCAACGTGCAGACGCTCGAGTCACTGGCCCGCGACACGGGCAGCATGTTCGAGCGCGAACTCGTGCCACGCAACGAATTGCTGGCCGCGCAGGTGGCGCTCGCCGATGCGAAGCAGAACGAATTGCGGGCCGCGAACGCGGCCGAAGTCGCCCTGGCGACCTACAACCGCAGGCTCGGCGCACCCATGGATCGCCCAGCGGACCTCACCGAAACGATCGCGGCGACCGTCGACGTGCCTGGCAATCTCGAAGACCTGACGACGCAGGCCCTTGCGCGACGGTCGGAACTGGCGACGCTGGACGCCCAGGCCGATGCATTCGGACAGATGGCGCGCACCGAACGTGCCCGCGTGCTGCCACAGGTGGCGCTGAGCGGTGGCTACCAGTACCTCGAAAACCAGTTTCTCGACGATAACGACGTTGGCATGGCCGGCATCGGCGTGCAGTGGGCACTTTTCGACGGCGGCCAGTCACGCAAGCGCGCGGCCGCACTCGAGCGCACCCGGCGCGCGACGGAAGAACAGCGTGCGGATGTCTCGAGCCTGATCGCGTTGCAGGTGCGGCAGGCGTGGCTCGGGCTGAGCGAGGCCCGCCAACGCGTCGGTGTCACGGCAGACGCGGCGGCCCAGGCGGACGAAAGCCTGCGCATCGCCCAGGAACGTTATCGCGCGGGACTTGGAACGCAGACGCAGTTGCTCGAAGCCGAAACGCTGCGGGTGCGGGCGCTGATGAACCGGGACGACGCGACGCTCGACGCCAGCCTGGCGCAACTCAGGCTCGCGCGCGCCGTCGGCGCCCTCTGACCGGCGCCAGCCCGCGCGGTCGATTCAGCGCCGGGCCAGTCGTGCGTTGAGTTCGACCAGCCGCTCCGGCGTGCCGATGTCGAGCCAGTCGCCCTCGAACAGCTCTACGCTGACGCGTGCGTTGACCGCTGCGGTCCGCAGCAAGGGCGCGAGCTTGAAGCTGCCGTCCTCGCAGGCGTTGAACAGCGACGGGTGATACACGCCGAGCCCCGAGAACGTGTATTTCGGTAACGCCGCGACCCGCATCGCGACGGACGTGTCTGCCGCCATTCCCGGCACGGGCTCGACCATGCGCCCCGCATCGAAAGTGAAGTCGCCCCGGCGGTTGTGATCCGGGTTCGGCACCAGCACGAGATGCGCCTGGTCCTTGCCCGGCAATCCCTGCGCAAATTTTTCGCGCAGGTCGGCGAAGGGGTACTGCATCCAGACGTCGCCGTTCAGTACCAGGAACGGCTCGACGCCGATCGGGCACAGCAACGGCAACGCGCGGAAGATGCCACCACCCGTCTCGAGCGGCTCCGGCCCTTCGTCGCTGTACGCGATGCTCAGCCCGTAGCGGGAGCCATTGCCCAGCACGGTGGGCAGCTGCTCGCCGAGCCAGGACAGGTTCACGACCACTTCGCTGAATCCGGCAGACGCCAGGGCGTAGAGGTGATGCTCGATCAATGCCATGCCGCCCACGTCGAGCAGCGGCTTGGGACGGCTGAGCGTGAGCGGGCGCATGCGCTCGCCCTTCCCCGCCGCCAGGATCATGGCCCTCAAGGTGCGTTGCCCTCGAGCCTGGCAATGACCGCGGGCAATACACGCTGACCGATCAGTTCGCCCAATTCGACGAATTCCGCGTGGCGGGCGCACGAATGCACCGCGTATTGCAGCGTGCGCGGAATGTCGGCGAGGTACCCGGGCTTGCCGTCCCGGTGGCAGAGACGCGCGAAAATGCCACCGACCTTGAGGTGACGCTGCACGCCCATCAGGTCGAACCAACGCAGGAACTGCGCCTCGTCACGACCTGCCTCGAGACCCGCTGCCAGCGCCAGGCGGCGGAACTCCAATGCCCACCCGACGACGCGCTCCTGCGGCCAGGCGATGTAGCTGTCACGCAGCAGCGAAACCAGGTCGTAGGTCAGGCCGCCGCGAACGGCATCCTGGAAATCGATGATGCCGGGGTTGGCGTCCGGGCAGACCATCAGGTTGCGCGAGTGATAGTCGCGATGCACGAACACCTGCGGCTGCTCGAGGGCGTTGGCGACCAGCGCATCCATTGCCGCCTGCAGCACCTGCACCTCGCGTGGACTCAGTTCCAGCGCCAGGTGCCGTTGCAGCAGCCAGTCGGGAAACAGGCTCATCTCGAAACGCAGCAGCTTCTCGTCGTACGGCGGCAGCTGCGCGGCGGCGTTCGCGCCGCGCGACTGGATCTGCACCAGTGCGGCCAGCGCGTCCGCATACAGCGGATCGGCCTGTCCCGGCTTGGTGAGCTCCGGCAGGTACATCGTCGTGCCAAGGTCGGTCAGCAGCAGGAACCCGTCCCGTTCCGAGCGTTCCAGGATGCGCGGCCCATGGACGCCGATATCCTGCAGCATGCCCGCGACGCGCACGTACGGCCCGACGTCTTCCTTGCCGGGCGGCGCATCCATCACGATCAGCGAAGCCTGCCCCGCACGCGTCACGCGGAAATAGCGGCGGAAACTGGCGTCAGCGGATGCCGGAGCGATGCCGTACTGGTGGAAGCCGAGGTCCCGTTCGAGCCACTGGCGCAGCAGTGCAAGTCGCGGATCGTCCTGGCCCGTGGCAGGCGTATGCGGGCGTGTGTCGTTCAAGCGGGAACCCCGGTTGGGCAGGAATGCGTGCAGGCAATAGTCGGATGCGACGAATCGCGCGCAATTATAATCACCCGGATGACGACGACGTGCTCCGGTTCCCCGCGCCTGCAGCAGGCGCTGCAGGCCACCCTGCGGCGGGCAGCGGCCTGCGCATGGCTCGGAGCCGCGTCGGCCCAAGCGCAGGATCAGCCGCAGGATCGCCGGCAGTTGCCGGCCCCCACCGCCACCGTGCCGGCACGCGGCGACCGCTGCGCCGTCGAGGCCGTCGTCGACCCGCGCATCGAGGAACTGCTCAAGTCGGATCCGGACGACCCGCAGATCAACGTCACGAGCGACACGGGTGAACTCGGTCGTGCCGGCGATGCCGAGTTGAGCGGCAACGTGCGGATCCGCATGGGCCAGCGCCTGCTCACCGCCGACCAGGCCACGATCAACTCGGAACAGCGCAGCGTCGAACTCAATGGCGACGTCGAATACCTCGACCCGCAGATGCACGTGCGCGGCAAGGGCGGCTCGTTCCAGCAAGGCGGTGCGGGCGCTTTCGCAGGCGCCGAATTCGAACTGACCGACCAGTCGGTGCGCGGCGCCGCGACGAACGCCAAAGTCACGCAGGCCGGTCACATCGAACTCGAGGGCGTGCACTACACGGCCTGCCCGCCGGGCAACGAGGACTGGAGCCTCAACGCCGGCGCGATCGACATCGACCAGAAGAACCTCATCGGCACCGGTCGTGACGTGCGCGTCGAATTCCTCGGCGTGCCGGTGTTCTACACGCCGTGGATCTCGTTTCCGGTCGGCGACCAACGCAAGTCCGGCCTGCTGTTCCCGGTCATCGGCAGCGGCAGCCGCACCGGCACGCAGATCGCAGTGCCGTACTACTGGAATCTCGCCGAAAACTACGACGCCACGCTCACCACGCGCTGGTATTCGTCGCGCGGCATACGGCTCGATCCCGAACTGCGCTACCTCAGCGACCGCAGCCGCAGCCAGCTCAACGTCGAATACCTGGTCAACGACCAGGAAACGGGCGAAGCCCGCGGCGTCATCGACTGGCGACACGTCACGCGATTCGCGCCGCGCACGCGGCTGCTGATCGACGCCACCAACGTGAGTGACAACGACTACTACGAGGATTTCGGCGTCGGTTTCGAGGGCACCAGCGTCCAGTTCGTGAATCGCTACGTCGAACTGCGACACGACATGGCTGCCTGGTCCTTCAACGCCCGCGCGCAGGGCTACCAGGTCATCGACGACTCGCTGGCCTACGAAGACGAGCCCTACCGCATCGTGCCGCAGCTGACCGCACTCGGTCGCTGGCACGATTTTGCCGGCGGCCTGTCGGGCTCCGTGTTCGCCGAGGCCACCAACTTCCAGCGCGACCTGGGTCCGCAGGGCGTCCGCGTCGACGCCGAGCCTGCGCTCGAATGGCGCATCGACCGCAACGGCGCGTTCTTTGCCGCGGGGGCGGGATACCGCTACACGCAGTACCTGCTCAACGACGTCGCCCCGGGCGCCGACGAGTCTCCAGATCGCTCGCTGCCGTCGGCCAGCCTCGACGCAGGCTTTACGCTGGAGCGTGAGTCAGGCTCGAAGGGCAGCCGCATCCAGACGCTCGAACCGCGGATGCTCTACCTGTACGTGCCGTACAAGAACCAGGACGACCTGCCCGTCTTTGATACCGGCATCCCCGACCTGAACCTGGTGCAGCTGTTCCGCACCAACCGCTACGTCGGCCCGGACCGGATCGGCGACGCGAACCAGGTGAGCGTTGGCGTCACCACCCGCCTGCTCGATTCGAGCCGCGGCCGCCAGTTCCTCAGCGCCACGCTCGGGCAGGCGTACTACTTCCAGGATCCGCGCGTCACGCTGCCAGGCGAGCCGGTGCGCGACCGCTCGGCGTCCGACGTCGTGGCCGAGGTCGAACTCAACGCGTTCAAGAACTGGAACGCGCGCTTTGCCTACCAGTGGAACCCGGACGAGACCCAGAGCGAGCGTTCGGAGACCTTCGTGCAGTACAACCCGTCGCCGGGCCGGGTGATCAACGCGGGCTACCGGTTCCGGCGCGACCTGCTCGAGCAGGTCGACGTGTCGGGCGCCTGGCCGATCAACAACCAGTGGCGCGGTTTTGCGCGCTTCGTGTACTCGCTGCAGGAGAACAAGACGCTGGACCAGTTCCTGGGCGTCGAATATGCGTCCTGCTGCTGGGCCGTTCGTGTGGTCACGCGGCGCTTCGTTTCCAGCCGCACCGGCGATGCCGAAACGTCGATCGGCCTGCAGCTGGAACTGAAGGGTTTGTCCAGTGTCGGAGTGGACAACGAAGCTTTCCTGCGCGAAGCGATTCGGGGATACTCCTCGCTTCCGTCCGCGCCCCGACCCTGAGATACCCTTGA
The DNA here is from genome assembly GCA_963754535.1 of uncultured Gammaproteobacteria bacterium. GTDB lineage: Bacteria > Pseudomonadota > Gammaproteobacteria > Steroidobacterales > Steroidobacteraceae > RPQJ01. The sequence continues at coordinate 59,709 of CAVWGG010000014.1, read as the reverse complement.
AATATAAGCAGTTTTTCGGCGCAGCCGTCCTGTTGCTCGCCGCCGTGGGCACCGCCCACGCCCAGTCCAAGGACCTGAGCTCGTCCGGCGTGCTGCTGGACCGGGTCGCCGCCGTCGTCAACGACGGCCTGGTGCTGCGCAGCGACGTCGAAAAGCAGATGTCCGTGATCGGCGCGCGCATCCAGCAGTCGGGCCAGCAGCTGCCGCCACGCAATGTCCTGCGCCAGCAGGTGCTCGAACGCCTGGTGCTGCAGGAACTGCAGATGCAGCGGGCCCAGCGCCTCGGCCTCAAGATCTCGGACGAGATGGTCAACAACGCGCTGACGGATGTCGCCCAGCGCAACAACATCAAGTTCAGCGAGTTGCCGGCCACGCTCGAGGCCCAGGGCATCGACTACCGCGACTACCGCGACGAAGTCCGCCGCGAGATGACGCTGCAGGGCCTGCGCCAGCGCGACGTGATCGCGCGGGTGTACGTATCGCCGCGTGAAGTCGAGCAATGCGTCGCGAAGCGCAAGGCATCACCGGGCGCCGACAACGAGTTCAACCTCGCGCACATCCTGGTTGCCATCCCGGGCACGGCGGACGAAAAGCAGATCGCCGAGCGCACGTCGCGGGCGCAAGCCGTCTACGAACGCGCGACGAAGAACGAAGACTTCGCCCAGCTCGCCATCACCTATTCCGATTCCGGCACGGCGCTCGAAGGCGGCGCGCTCGGCTGGCGCAAGTCGGGGCAACTGCCGTCGTTCGTCGCCGACATCATCCCCACCCTGAAGGCGGGTGAAGTGACGGAGCCGATCCGCACGCCCAGCGGCCTGCACATCTTCAAGGTGCTCGAGATCCGCGGCGGCCAGGCACCGGCACTCGTCTCCCAGGTGCACGCCAGGCACATCCTGATGAAGCCCACGGAAGTGATGGATGACGAGACCGTGCGCCAGAAGCTCGCGCAGATCCGTGACCGCATCCTGAAGGGCGAGAGCTTCGAGGCAATTGCCTCGGTCACGTCCGAAGACCCGGGTTCGGCCGCAACGGGCGGCGATCTCGGCTGGGCCGGCCCCGGCAGCTTCGTGCCCGAGTTCGAGAAGCAGATCGACGTGCTCGCCGACAACGAGATCAGCCCCCCGTTCCGCACGCAGTTCGGCTGGCACATCGTGCAGCTGCTCGGCCGTCGCACGTACGACGCGAGCGAGGACATGACGCGCAACCGCTGTGTCAGCCAGTTGCGCGAGGCGCGCGCGGACGAGGAGACCGAAATCTGGCTGCGCCGGCTGCGCGACGAAGCGTTCGTCGAATACCGCATGTGACTACCGCGGGCCGGTCGCGCCATGCCAGGGTGCCACGCACCGTCGCCGTCACGACCGGCGAACCGGCAGGCATCGGCCCGGATCTCTGCACCGAACTGCTCGACACGGCGCCGAAGGGTTGCCGCGTCGTCCTGATCGGGGACCGCTCCCTGTTCGGCCGCGCGCGACCGCGCAGCGCCCGCAAACTCGACCTGCCGGACTTTGACGCCACGAGCCGGCCGCGCGCCGGCGTCGAACTCCTGCACGTGCCGCTGGCAGTACCGGCTCGACCCGGCGTTCTCGACAAGGCCAATGCCCGTTACGTGCTGGACACGCTCGACGCGGCGATCGGTGGCTGCGCGGCGGGTGCGTTCCAGTCGATCGTGACGGCGCCCGTGCAGAAATCGATCATCAACGAAGCCGGCGTGCCGTTCACCGGACACACCGAGTACCTCGCCAGGCGCACCGGCGTGCGACTGCCCGTGATGCTGCTCGTCGGCGGCGGGCTGCGCGTCGCGCTCGCCACCACGCACCTGCCGCTGCGGAAAGTCAGTGCCGCCATCACGCCGTCGCGCCTCGAAGCGGTGCTGCGTATCGTTGCGGGCGACCTGCAGACCATGTTCGGAATACGCCGCCCACGCCTGCTCGTGCTCGGCCTGAATCCGCACGCTGGCGAAGGCGGTCACCTCGGTCGCGAAGAAATCGAAGTGATCGAGCCGACGCTGGCGGCCCTGCGCAGCGACGGGCTCGATCTCGTCGGCCCCGTGCCGGCCGACACCGCGTTCGTGCCTCATCGGCTGCAGGGCATCGACGCCGTCGTCGCCATGTTCCACGACCAGGGCCTGCCGGTGCTGAAGCACGCAAGCTTCGGGAACGCGGTCAACGTCACGCTCGGGTTGCCGCTCGTGCGTACGTCCGTCGATCACGGCACCGCGCTCGACCTTGCCGGCACGCGCAAGGCCGATCCAGGCAGCCTGCGGGCCGCGTTTGCGCTCGCGCTCGAACTGAGCCAGCGCGCACGTCAGCAGGCGTCGCACTGGTGAAGCACGGTCACGCCAAGAAACGCTACGGGCAGCACTTCCTGCACGATCCCGGCACGATCGACCGGATCGTGCGCGCCATCGATCCGCGCCCCGGCGATCGGCTCGTGGAAGTCGGTCCCGGCCGCGGGGCGATTACGGCGCCCGTCCTCGCACTGGCGGGCAGGCTCGACGTCGTCGAGATCGACCAGGACGTCGTGCCACCGCTGCAGGCGCACTGCCAGGGTCGCGGCGAGTTGCACGTGCACCTGGCGGACGCGCTCGAGTTCGATTTTCGCGCGCTGCGCGGCGACGGGCCGAAGCTGCGGCTGATCGGCAACCTGCCCTACAACGTCTCGACGCCGCTGCTCTTCCACTTCATCTCGCAGCTCGACGCGTTCGTCGACATGCACTTCATGCTGCAGAAGGAAGTGGTCGTGCGCATGGCCGCCGCGCCCGGCTCGGGCGACTACGGCCGGCTGACGGTGATGCTCGCGCCGCACGTCAAGGTGGAACGGCTGTTCGACATCGGCGCCGGCGCGTTCAAGCCCGCGCCGCAGGTCACCTCGACGTTTTTCGCGCTGACGCCGCACGCCGCGCCGCCGTTCAGGATCGCCGACCAGGCCGCGTTCGCCGCGGTGGTCGCTGCCGCTTTTTCGAAGCGCCGCAAGACCTTGCGCAACTCGCTGATGGGCCTGCTCGACGTCGAGGGGATCCTGGCTGCCGGCGTGGACCCCGGGGCACGGGCCGAAACGCTCGCCCCAGCCCAGTTTGCCGCCCTGGCGGGCCAATGGCTTGCCCGACGGGGGGACGCGCTCCCCGTTATTACGGCAGAATGATCCCCGATTGGTGGCCTCTCCTGCGCCGCCTATAATCTCCACTGGACCGCTTTTCGCACGGAACCCAGCGTTCCACGGAGCACACCATGCGCGAATACAAGAAGATCCTGCTGGCTGTGGACGTCACCGAAGGCAGCGAACAGATCGCGGAGCGGGCGCGTGACGTCGCCGCGCGTTACGGCGCAGAGGTGATCCTGCTGCACGTAGTGGAGTACGTCCCCGTCGAACCGATGGGCGAGGCGCTGCTGCCCGCCGTGCAGATCGAAGGCGAGCTGATCGAGCGCGCCACGCGCCGCATCGCCGAACTCGCGCAGAAGACGGGCCTCGAAAAGGCCGAGCGCATCGTGCAGGCCGGCAACATCAAGACCGAGCTCGTGCGTATAGCAACGGATCGCGGCGTAGACCTGATCGTGCTTGGCAGCCGCGAGCGGCATGGCCTGTCGATCATGTTCAACCAGACCGAGGACACGATCCTGCATGCGGCGCCGTGCGACGTGCTCGCCGTGCGCTGGAAGAAGACATGACGACGGCCGATGCCAACCGCATCCGCGTCGACGTCAGCACGAACTACGTCGAGGGCCAGTCGAACCCCGGCGAGGGCCGGTTCGTGTTCTCGTACACGATCACGATCCGCAACGAAGGGACGAAGCCCGCCCGCCTCGTGACGCGCCACTGGCTCATCACCGACGCCAACGGCAAGGTCCAGGAGGTCGTGGGCGAAGGCGTCGTCGGCGAGCAGCCGCATCTGCATCCGGGACAGGGCTTCCGGTATTCCAGCGGCGCCATCCTCGAGACACCGGTCGGCGCGATGCAGGGCAAGTACCACATGGTCGCGGACGACGGCGAGCAGTTCGACGCACCGATCGCGCCGTTCCGGCTCGCCATGCCGGGCGTGCTGCACTGACGACGGCTCAATGGCCGTCTACGCGATCGGCGACGTACAGGGCTGCAGGGACGAACTCGACACCCTCCTCGCCCGACTGACGTTCGACGCATCGCGCGACCGGCTCTGGTTCGTCGGCGACCTCGTCAATCGAGGCCCGCGTTCACTCGACACGCTGCGCCTGGTCAAGTCACTCGGTGATGCCGCCATCGCCGTGCTGGGCAATCATGACCTGCACCTGCTCGCCATCGCGCGAGGCGGCGCGGACTGGCGTGAAGGCGACGAAGGATTGCGGCCGATCGTCGAGGCGCCCGATGCCGATGAACTGCTCGACTGGCTGCAGGCGCGACCGTTGCTGCATCATGACCCGCAACTCGGGGTCTCACTGCTCCACGCGGGCCTGCCGCCGCAGTGGAGCCTGCAGACAGCCGCATCCTGTGCGCTCGAGGTGCAGCGCCGGCTGCTCGGCGAAAAAGCCGGACAGCTCTACGAACGCATGTACGGCAACGAACCGGACACCTGGCGCGACGACCTCGACGGCTGGGACCGCATCCGCTTCACGATCAACGCCTTCACGCGCCTGCGTGTCTGCGATGCCGGGACAGGTCGCATGGTGCTCAAGTTCAAGGGCGCGCCAGTGGACGCGCCCAGGGGCACGCAGCCGTGGTTTCGCATTCGCCTGGCGGAAATCCGCGGGTGAACGCCTGGTCTTCGGGCACTGGTCCGCGATGGGTTACGTGAACGAGGGCCACGTGCTGGGTCTCGACACGGGCTGCGTCTGGGGCGGCACGCTGACAGGGCAGCGGATCGACACGAATGCGGCAAAGCCCGTGCAGGTGGCGAGCCACTCGGCAGGCCTGCCGATCGAAGGCTGACCGGCGCCAGCGATTCAGGGCGTCGTGGGCCTGTCACCCGGCGCGGGCAAGGCGTGCAGCGATTCGAGCCTCAGTTGCACCGAGCCGACCTGTGCCTGGCGCGGGACGCACATGAGCCGCGATGACCCGCGCGCCTCGCGCACTCCGAGCGGCTCCAGCACCTGCGGCAGCAGTTGCTCGAGCAGTTCGCAGTCGCCGTCCTCGATGCGATCTTTGCGCCGGCCTACGAATTCGACGACCTGGCGTTGAGCGGGGAACTGCGCCGTCGCAACGTCGACCGCCGCGCCGTTGCCCTGCACCCTGGACACCAGTTCGCGCTTCGACTTGCCCGCCTCGATCGCCGCCAGCAACTCCGGCGTGGCCTCGGTCGGGACGGCGACCTTGATGCGCGCGGTCGGGACCTGCTGGATGCCCGGGCCTTCGGTGCAGCCGACCCACACCTTCGGCTCGGGTCGGGCGCCCAACGCCTCCAGGATGTACTCGATCTTGTTGGCCAGGCCGTCGCACGAGTAGTACGTGCCATGGCCGAAATAGGTGAACATGAACTCGTGCTCGACCCAGACCGCATTGACGGTCGGGCCGGCACCGGCTGCCTTGGCGTCCGCCCCTGTCTGCGCACCGACGGGCGCCGGCACGGCCACCGTGGCGAACGCCAGGGCCAGGCAAGCTGGACCGATGCGGAGTCTGCGTCTGGTCATGGAGCCTAATTTATACTCGGACCATGCACTCTTTGACACCGTTCAACCTCCGGCAGTGGATCGACGAACACCGCTCCGAACTGCGCCCACCCGTCTGCAACAAGCAGGTCTTCGAACACGGCGAGTTCATCATCATGGTGGTCGGGGGCCCGAATGCCCGCAAGGACTACCACGACGACCCGGGCGAGGAATTCTTCTACCAGCTCGAGGGCGACATGCTGCTACGGACGGTCCAGGGCGGCCAGCGCGTGGACATCCCCATCCGCGAAGGCGACGTCCTGCTCCTGCCTGCCCATGTGCCGCACTCGCCGCAGCGTTTCGCCGACACCGTGGGGCTGGTCGTGGAGCGCAAGCGCCTCACCGGCGAAGCCGACGGCTTCCTCTGGTACTGCGATCGCTGCGACTCACGCCTGTACAGCGAGTACCTGCAGATCACCAACATCGAAACCCAGCTGCCGCCCGTCTTCGAACGGTTCTGGTCGAATCCCGAGCACACGGCCTGCCGCAACTGCGGCAGCGTACTGAAGAAGTGACCGCTTGAACGGCCTGGAGTTCACTGCCGGCGGCCGGCGTTGGCGCGCCGACCTCACTGCGCCGGCGGATCTCGCCATCGTGCTCGAGTTCAATGGCGCGCAGCCGAGCTTCTTCGTCGCGACGCCGGCCTCGAGCGAGCCCCTGCGGATCGGCGGCTTCACCGGCAGCGTCGCGAACGGCGCCAGCTGCAATTGCGCCGTGCATTCGCTCGCCCCGCATTGCCACGGCACCCACACCGAATGCGTCGGGCACATCACGCGCAGTCCGGTCACGGTTGCCAGCCTGACGCCCGTGGCGCCCTGTTTTGCGCTGGTCGTCTCCGTGCGGCCGGAGTCGTTCGGCGCGGACGCGGCTGCCATACCGGGCGGACATGCCGCTGTCGATGACCTCGTGATCCGTCGACATGCCCTGGAAGCCGCCGCCTCGGCGTGGCTCGATGCCCCCTGCACGGCGGTGGTGATCCGCACGTTGCCTAATGCAGCGGACAAGCGGCACCGCGCCTATTCCGGATCGCCGAGCCCGGTCCCGTACTTCCTGCCGGAAGCCATGCGCTGGCTGGTCGAACGCGGAGTGACCTCGCTCGTCGTCGACTTGCCGAGCCTCGATCGCGCCGACGACGGCGGTCGCCTGGCCGCTCATCGCGAATACTGGGGCCTGCCCCTGGGCTCCGCGGATCCAGCGCAGGCAACACGCGGCCACGCGCTCGTCACCGAACTCGCCTACGTGCCGGACTCGGTGCCGGACGGCCTTTACCTGCTCGACCTGCAAGTACCGGCATTCGGCTCCGATGCGGCGCCGAGCCGTCCCGTGCTGTATCCATTGCTGCCGATTCCTGGAGACGCGACATGAGGCTCGACCGGGAGCATGCGCATGCGCTCGACGCCGGGGACGCACTTGCGGCCTGGCACGACCGCTTCATCCTGCCGCGCGAGGCCGGCAGCGGCCGCGAACTCGTCTACCTGTGCGGTCACTCGCTTGGCGCGCAACCGGTGCTCGCCGCGGAGTACGTCGAGGACGTGATGCGCGACTGGCGCTCACTCGGCGTCGAAGGCCACTTCACCGGCCGACATCCCTGGATGTCGTACCACGAGCGACTGGCGCCTGCGCTCGCCGCGCTGGTCGGTGCGGACACGACCGAAGTCATCGCGATGAATACGCTCACGGCCAACCTGCACCTGCTGCTCGTGAGCTTCTACCGGCCGTCCGGCACGCGCCGCGCAATCCTGATGGAGCGCTCGGCGTTTCCGTCGGATCGCCACGCTGTCGAATCGCAGGTGCGCTTTCACGGACTCGACCCGGCGCAGGACCTGATGGAGATCGCGCCGCGTGACGGTGAAGACCTGTTGCGAACCGAAGACATCGTCGCGACGATCGAGCGCGAAGGCGCACGGATCGCGACGATCCTGCTGCCGGGCATCCAGTACCTGACGGGCCAGGTGCTCGACATCGAGGCGATCACGGCTGCGGGCCGCAAAGCGGGCTGCGTCGTCGGCTGGGACCTCGCGCATGCCATCGGCAACGTGCCGGTCTCGCTGCACGACGCAGGTGCCGACTTCGCCGTGTGGTGCAACTACAAATACCTGAATGGCGGCCCGGGCGCCGTGGGAGGCGCGTTCGTCCACGCGCGCCACGCAACGGACGCATCGCTGCCGCGCTTCGCCGGCTGGTGGGGTCACGAGAAGTCGACGCGCTTCCTGATGGCGCCCGAGTTCAAGCCCACGGCGGGTGCGGAAGGCTGGCAGCTCAGCAACCCGCCGATTCTCGCCATGGCGCCACTCGCGGCGTCGCTCGAGCACTTTGCAGCGGTCGGCCTGCCCGCATTGCGGCGGAAGTCGCTGGCACTGACCGGATACTTCGAGCGCCTCGTCCAGGCGCGGCTCGCCGGCCGCGTCGGGATCATCACGCCAGCCGCACCGGCAGCGCGTGGCGCCGCGTTGTCGCTGCGCCTGGTCGGCCTCACGCGTGACCGTGCACGCGCCGTTTTCGATGGCCTGCGACGGCGCTCGATCCTGCCCGACTGGCGCGAGCCGGACGTGATTCGTGCCGCACCGGCGCCGTTCTACAACAGCTTCGACGACGTCTGGCGCTGCGTGGACGCGCTGCACGCGGAACTTGCCGGGTGAAGCGACCCGTCACGATCCTGGGCGCCGGACTGTCCGGCGCGCTGATGGCGATCTACCTGGCGCGGCAAGGCCGGCAGGTGCAGGTGTTCGAACGCCGCCCGGACCTGCGCAAGGTCGACATGGATGCGGGCCGCTCGATCAACCTGGCGCCTGGCGGACCGCGGCATCCATGCGTTGCGTGAAGCCGGCGTGTTCGAGGACGTCGAACCGCTGCTGATCCCGATGCGGGGTCGCACGCTGCACGCCCCCGACGGCACGCTCACGTTTGCACCCTACGGCCAGCGACCGCACGAAGTCATTTACTCCGTGTCACGACCGGGTCTGAACCGCGTCCTGCTCGATCATGCACAGCGCCGGTACGGGATCGAACCGCGCTTCCTGCACGCGGCCCGCACGCTCGATTTCGAGCGCGACGAACTCGTCCTGCTCGACGAAGTCTCGGGCGACACGTACACGCAGGCGCTCGCGCCGCTGATCGCCGCGGACGGCGCGGGCTCGGTCGTGCGCCGGGCGATGACCGGCCAGCTCGGCGTGCGCGTCGTCGAAGACATGCTCGAGCACGGCTACAAGGAACTCACGCTGCCGGCCGGGACCGACGGCTCGCACCGCATCGAGCGCAACTCGCTGCACATCTGGCCGCGCGGCGGCTTCATGCTGATCGCGCTGCCGAACATCGACGGCAGTTTCACCGTCACGCTGTTCCTCGCCCTGAAAGGTGGCGCAGAAAGCTTCGCCGCGCTCGACAGCCGCCAGTCCGTCGATGCGTTCTTCGCGCAGCACTTCCCCGACGTCGTGCCGCTGATGCCGGGCCTCGCCCGCGAATTCCTCGAGCATCCCGTCGGACGCATGGGCACGGTACACGCGGATGCGTGGTCCGCCGGCGAGGCGGCCGTGCTGCTCGGCGATGCGGCGCACGCCATCGTGCCGTTCCACGGCCAGGGCATGAACGCGTGCTTCGAGGACTGCTTCGAACTCGACCGGCTGCTGCGCTCAGCCGGCGACTGGCAGTCCGCGTTCGAGCGGTTCTTCCAGCTGCGCAAGCCCGACACCGATGCGATCGCCGCCATGGCCCTCGAGAATTTCCTGGAGATGCGGGACACGGTGCGCGATCCCAAGTTCATGCTGCGCAAGGAACTGAGCTTCGAGCTCGAGCGCCGCCACCCGGAGCGCTTCATTCCGCGCTATTCGATGGTGATGTTCCACCACGAGATTCCGTATCGCGTCGCCTTCGAACGCGGGCGCGTGCAGGCAGGCCTGCTGGCACGCCTCACGGCAACCGCCGATTCAGTGGCGGATGTCCCGGCTGCGCAGATGGACGCGCTGGTGACCGAACTGCTCGATCCGCTTCCCTCGGCGCGTTGAGCAGTTCATTGATCATCGTCAGGAGCTGGCCCACCTGGTAGGGCTTGACGATGTGGGCCTGGTACCCCGCGAGCAAGGCGCGGGCGCGGTCTTCGTCTCGCGCATAGGCCGTGATCGCAACGGCGGCGAGGCGCTGCGGACCGAGATTCAGCTCGCCGCGCACGCGACGAATGAATTCGTAACCGTCCATGTGCGGCATGCCGATGTCGCTGACGAGGACGTCGAAATCGTGCGGGGCCGCACGCAACAGGTCCAGTGCTGCGGCCCCGGATGCCACGGCGGCGACGTGAGCACCCTGGTCTTCGAGCATTTGCCGCAGCGATTCGAGCATGTCCCGCTGGTCTTCCACCACCAGCACCCGCTTGCCGTCGAGACGCTGTGACAGCTGGCCGTCTGGGTCGAGGCGCCGCCACGCGCCGGTCGTGTCGATATCCTGCGCCGGCTCGTGGGCGTGCAGCGGCAGCGTGACGGTGAACGTGGCGCCCTGGCCGAGCCCGCCACTCGCCGCACGCACCTGCCCGCCGTGCAACTCGACCAGCTGCTTGACGATCGCGAGGCCGAGACCGAGTCCGCCGTGGCGCCGGGCGCTCGAACTGTCGGCCTGGCGGAAGCGGCTGAATACCTGCGGCAGGAAGTCAGGCGCGATGCCCTCGCCGTCGTCGGTGACGCTGATTTCGACGCGGCGGCCAGCACTGTGCGCGGCCACGCGGATGTGGCCGCCTTCCCCCGCGAACTTGACTGCGTTCGCGAGCAGGTTCCACAGCACCTGCTGCAAGCGCGTGGGATCGCCGTTCACGATCAACGGCTCCTGCCCGATGCCGAGGCCGATCTCGATGCGCCTTGCCTCTGCCGCGGGACGATGCGATGCCACGGCCTGCCCGATGAGCTCGACGAGGTCGAGCGGACGCGAATCGAGCGCGACGCGACCCGACACGATGCGGCTCATGTCGAGCAGGTCGCCGATCAGCTTCGACAGCGCCATGCCGTTGTCGATGATCAGCGCGAGCCCCTTGCGCAGGTCATCCTCCGCTCCGCCGTACTTGCGCGCGAGGATCCGGCTCCAGAGCACGATCACGGACAACGGGGTGCGCAGTTCGTGCGAGAGCGTGGCCAGGAATTCGTCCTTCGCGTGCGTGGCGTTTTCGGCTTCGGTGCGCGCGACGCGCTCACTTTCGAGCAGCATCTCGCGCTCGGCCTCGAACGCACGGCGTGCTGTGACGTCGTCGCTGGTGCCCGCGAACGTCAGCAAGTCACCGTTAGCGCCAAATCGAGGCACACCGTGCGATTCAATCCAGCGCCACTCGCCGTCGGCCCTGCGCACGCGCGCGGTGGCGTTGAATGCGTGCTTGCCCTGCATCGCCTCGAGGAACGAATCGTTGTAGGCAACCCGGTCTTCTTCATGCAGCACGACCTGCCATCCGTCGCGGCGGGCGACTTCCTGCGTGATGCCGAAGAACTGCTCCCAGCGCCGGTTGACGAACAGGATATTGCCGGCCGCATCGTGCACCCAGATCATCAACGGCACGCTGTCCGCCATGACGTTGAAGCGGTGCTCGCTTTCGTGCGCGGCAGCGGCCTCGGCTTCAGCCTGCGCCCGTGCGCGGCGCGCAGTTTCAGCCAGGCCGACAGTCACGGCGTTCGCGAGCAGGAAGATGCCGATGCTCGACAGGAACAGCAGGTCGGACCGCGGCTCGTGACTCAGGAAGATCACGACCGAAGACAGCACCGCGGCGAGCATTCCGTAGCGCCAGCCGCAAAACATGGCGACGACGAGCACGGCCGGGAAGAACGTCATGAACGGGAACAGGCCCGACCAATAGCTGTCGAGCGGCCAGCGCAGCAGCGTCGCGATGCCGACCGACAGCAGGACGATGGCGAGCGGCTTCAGCCGCATCACCCAGTCCATTGGCGCGCTTCGCTGCGATCCATCGACGTTTTGCCGTTGCGGCATGGCTTGCCCCTGCCCTCCATCAACGTTGTGCGACCGGCTCCCGGTAACTATGCTCCCGTGAAACAACAAATTGGAATCCCGCCATGCCCCGCCTGCTTGCCGTCCTGACCACCGCCCTCCTGGCCTGCGCCTGTGCATTGCCGGGCCCCGCCCTGGCGGCCAAGAAGACGTATTTCCGGGTGGGCAACGCGGCCGATGCCGCCGCCGAAGCCACGGCCGGCACGGTCCTGATGGATGGCAGCACGGTCGTCGGCGCCAGCAACGCCTACTTCATCGAGGCACCGGGCGCGCCGCAAGTCTGCTCACCGGGACTGCCGCTGACCTATCGCAACGTGGGAGTGCGCCGGGTGGGCGCAGGCGAAAGCTTCAACGTGGCGGGTTGGCGGGGCAGCGCTTACTAGATGTCGCGTGCAATTCACGGGCTGAGTATCGCAGTCATCGCAACGGCGCTGTCTGCGGCGAGCCCTGTCTTTGCGGCTGATTCCCCCATCGTGGATCAGACGTCCATTGCGGCGCCACAACCCATCGCCTGCCCGTCCGGGACGAAATCGAGCCGCGACTACGCGCTGAACATGATGGGCAATCGCGCGGGCTACCAGACGGTCTGCCTGCAGGCGGACGGCACTCGTCTCGTCCGCTTCGCGTTCAACGACCGCGGACGCGGCCCTGCGCTCACGTCGACGATCCGGCTCGATGCGCGGGGCATTCCCGTGGCCATCGCGACCGACGGTAACGACTATTTCAAAGGGCCAGTGGCCGAACGCTTCACGCGCGAGGCCGGCGCCGCCAGCTGGAAGAACAAGATCGAGAGCGGCTCCCAGCCCGTCGCAGGCGCGGCGTTCTATATCAGCCAGTCCGGATCGCCGGAGGAAATCGGCGTGCTCGCCAGCGCACTGCGGGGCGCACCGGGCGGCAAGCTGGCATTGCTGCCGCAGGGCGAAGCAAGACTGCAGCAACTGTCGCAGCTGAAGGTCGGCAACGGCACGGCTTCCCGCCTGGTGGGCCTGTATTCGATCAGTGGCATGGGATTCCAACCCGCAAGCCTCTGGCTCGACGAGGAAGGCGAGTTGTTCGCGACCTTCGACGACTTTTCGACCATCGTGCGCGAAGGCTGGCAGGACGCGCTCGCGGCGATGCGCGTCGAACAGGACGCGCAGGATGCACGGCGTCGCACGGAGCAGGCGCGAACGCTGCGGCGCGCGCCGGCCGGGCCCGTCGTGATCGAGCACGCCAACCTGTTCGATTCCGAGCGCATGACGATGCGTCCCGGCACCACCGTCATCTTCGCGCAGCAGCGCATCGTCGCCGTCGGTCCCGACGGTTCGCTGCCGATTCCTGCCGGTGCCGAGCGGATCGACGCTGCAGGCCGCGCACTACTGCCCGGCCTCTGGGACATGCACACGCACCCGGACCTCGACGGTGGGCCGCTGTTCCTCGCTGCCGGCATCACCAGCATTCGTGACATGGCCGCCGAAACCGACAAGCCCGCGCGACTGCGCGTCTTCGACACCAACGAAGCACTCGGTCCGCGCGTGGTCTTTGCCGGCATCATCGACGGACGCGGCCCCTTCCAGGGGCCGACCAAGACACTCGTCAGCACGGAGGCTGAAGCCCGCAAGGCCGTGCGGGGCATGGGCGCTGCCGGCTTCGGGCTGGTGAAGATCTACAGCTCGATTGACCCGAAGCTGGTGCCGGCCATCACGGACGAGGCGCACAAGGCAGGCATGCGGGTCGGCGGTCACATTCCGGCGTTCATGACGGCCGAACAGGCCGTGCTCGCTGGATACGACGAAATCCAGCACATGAACATGCTGTTTCTGAACTTCCTGTTCGACAAGGTGCAGGACACCCGCACGCCGGCACGATTCACGGCCGTCGCCGAATACGCGACGACCATCGATCCGCAGTCGGCGCGCGTGCAGAGCTTCCTGCAGTTGCTGAAGCAGCGCCACGTGACGCTGGACCCGACTCTGGCTGCGTTCGAGAGCCTTTTCACCGATCGCCCGGGCGTGGTCGGCGCAGGACTTGCGGCCGTGGCCGATCGCATGCCTCCGCTCGTCAGGCGCAGCCTGCTCGAAGGCGGCCTGCCGGTTCCTGCAGGTGAGGACGCGCGCTATCGCGAGGCGCTGCCGCAGATGCAGCGCATGCTGCTGGCCGTGCGCGCTGCGGGTGTGCCCTTCGTTGCGGGCACCGATGCGCTGCCGGGTTTCATGCTCCCCCGCGAACTCGAGCTCTACGTCGAGGCCGGCGTACCAGCACCCGAGGTGCTGCGGATCGCCACGCTCGACGCCGCCCGGCTCGCTGGGCGCGCCGGCGAGCTCGGCTCGATTGCGCCAGGCAAGCTGGCCGACATGATCCTCGTCGACGGCGACCCGAGCCGGGCCATCGGCGACGTGCGGCGCCTGCGCCTCGTCATCAAGGACGGGGCGCTCTTCGATCCCGACGCCTTGTGCCGCGCGCTCGGCATCCAGCCACTGGCTGCGGCGGGTCGATGAGCATGTATTCGCGCGCGATCGTCATCGACGGTCTCGGCGGCCCGGGCGGCCACGCCACCGAGGACGGCGCAGAGCTGTCGCCCAGCGAGGTCGACGATATCAAGGTGTCGGGCATGACGTGCCTGCACCTCACGGTCGGCGAAGTGGGCGCCATGCCACCCGACGAGGCGTACCAGAAGTCGGTCGCGTCGATCATGCGCTGGGAAGCCGAAGTCGACCGCTACCCGGCAGCCTTGCACCGCGTGCGGTCAGTGAGCGATATCCGTGCGGCCAAGGCGAATGGGCGCACCGGGCTGATGTATGGCTTCCAGGACGGCGTTTGCTTCGAGACCGACCTCGACCGGCTCGAGGCGTTTCATCGTCTCGGCATTCGCGTGATCCAGCCGACCTACAACCGGAGCAACCGGCTCGGCGACGGTTGCCTGGAACCGTCCGATGCGGGACTCAGCAACGTCGGGCACGAAGCGGTCGAGCGCATGAACGTGCTGGGCATCCTCGTGGACCTGAGCCACTGCGGACGCGTCACCGCTGCCGACGCCATACGTCGGTCGGCCCGGCCCGTCGCCTTTACGCATACAGGATGCGCCGCTCTTGCCGATCACCCGCGCAATCGCACCGACGCCGAGCTGCGTGCGGTGGCGAACAAGGGAGGTGTATCAGGCATCTACGTCATGCCGTACCTCGCGGGCGGCAGGCAGCCCACCGCCGACGACGTCGTGCGTCACATCGAGCACGCGGTGAACGTCGCGGGCGAGGAACACGTCTCGATCGGCACGGATGGCACGCTCTCAGCCATCGCGCTGACGCCTGATTTCGTCAGGTCATTCAGGGCGAACGTCGCTCGTCGCAAGGCAGCAGGCATCGCCGCACCGCAGGAGTCCGAGGAAGGCTACCTGTTCGCGCATGACCTCAATACGCCCCGGCGCTTCGAACAACTGGCGGAGCGGCTCAGCCTGCGCGGCCATTCGGACGACCGGGTCGAGAAGATCCTGGGCACCAACCTGCTGCGCGTGTTCGGCGCGGCGTGGACCACCTGACGCCCGCGACGATGCTGAACTGTTCCCACCGTCCGCCCTGCCCTGGCTGTCCGCGCTTCGGTGAACCGGGCATCGCTGCCGATGCAAGCTCAGCCCTGGAATCGCTGGCCCGCGCCCATGGCCTGCAGGATGTTCCGGTGGTGTCGGGCGCGATGACGGGATTCCGTATGCGCGCGCGCCTGGCCATTCGTGGCCGGCTGGGCGCACCCAAGCTCGGCATGTTCGAACTCGGCACGCATCGGGTGGTGCACATCCCGAACTGCGTCATCCAGCACCCACTGGTCAACCGCGTTGCTGCCGTGGTGCGGCGCGCCCTCGTCGATGCGGAGATCACGCCGTACGCCGAGACCGTCCATCGCGGCCTCGCCCGTTACCTGCAGGTCGTGGTGGAGCGCAGCTCGGAGACCGCGCAGGTCGTGATCGTCGGCAACAGCCCGACGGCCGAGCCGTTCACCGAGTGCTTCGAGTTGATTCGCGATCGGCTCGGCGACGAACTGCACAGCCTGTGGTTCAACGCGCAATGCGAGCGCTCCAACACGATCCTGGGCCGCGAGTTCACGCACTGGTGCGGGCCGCCGAGCGTCGTCGAACGCTTCGGAGGGACAGCCGTGCATTACCCGCCCGGCGCGTTCGGCCAGAACAATCTCGACATCGCGCAGCGCATCGTCGAGCACGTGCGCGAGCAGGTGCCGACCGGGTCGCGCGTGGCCGAGTTCTATGCGGGCGTCGGCGCGATCGGCCTTTCGGTGCTGCCGCGCGTCAGCCACCTGCGCATGAATGAAGTGAGCCCGCCGTCACTGCAGGGCCTCGCGCTCGGACTCGATGCGCTGGCGCCGGCCGAGCAGGAAAGAATCGAGGTGATCGCCGGTCCCGCGGGAACGAAGGCGACCGCAGCACTCGACGCCGACGTCGTCATCGCGGATCCACCGCGCAAGGGACTGGATCGCGAACTCGTGGCGCAGCTGGTCGCCGATCCGCCCGAGCGATTCGTGTACGTGAGCTGCGGGCTGGAATCGTTTCTCGCCGACACGGAGCAACTGACAGCCCGCGGCGCGCTGCGCCTGACGAGCCTCCGCGTGTTCAACCTGATGCCGTATACGGAACACGTCGAGACGGTGGCCTGCTTCGAGCGGGCGTGAGGCTGTCCATGCCCGCCCCGGTGACCGACTGATACCTAGACGCAACGGAGATAAAGCCATGCCGGAACGTACCGTCACCCTGCACCGGGTGCTCCGCACTCGACCGGAGAAGGTCTACCGCGCCTTCATCGAAGCCGGCGCCATGTCCAAGTGGATCCCGCCTTATGGATTCACGTGCACGGTGCATCACATGGATGCGCGGGTAGGTGGCACCTTCAGGATGTCATTCCACAATTTCTCCACCGGCAATGATCATTCGTTCGGTGGGGAATACCTCGAACTGGTTCCGCATGAACGCATCCGGTACACGGACAAGTTCGACGATCCCGCTCTGCCGGGCGTCATGGAGGTCACGGTATCCCTGCAGCCCGTGCCATGTGGAACTGAACTGCACGTTACACAGAGCGGCATCCCGGCAGCGATTCCCCTGGAGATGTGCTACCTCGGCTGGCAGGAGTCGCTGGCGCAGTTGGCAACGCTAGTCGAGCCCGAGATTGCGGGCTGAGCGCACCAGGTGAATTTTTCCCGCGCTGGGTGCGAAGTTCACTTCGCCTGAAGCGGATCGTTGGCAGTGAGCCGTCTGCGCAATTCCACGCAGCTGTAAGCGTAGGCGTGCTTTTCATCCGCCACGTGCCGCTCGACCAGCACCTCATCCCACTCCCCGGCAGCCAGGTCCGGGAACCAGGTGTCGGCGTCGACCACTGCCTGCACGCGCGTGAGGTGGATGAGGTCCGTGCGCGGCAAGGCGAGGCGGTAAATCTCCGCGCCGCCGATGATGCAGACCTCGGGCACGTCGCCCGCGGCCAGCAACGCGTCTTCGAGTGACGCGACGACGGTCACGCCGGGCACCGCAAACCCGGCCTGGCGCGTGATCACGATGTTCTGCCGCCCGGGCAGCGGCTTGCCGATCGAGTCCCAGGTCTTGCGACCCATGACGATGGGTTTCCCCATCGTCAGGGCCTTGAAGCGCTTGAGGTCGTCGGGCAGGCGCCACGGCAGCCCGCCGCCGCGCCCGATCGCACCCCGCTCGTCCGTCGCCACGATGATCGAGACGAGCGGCATCGCGATGCTCAGGCCTTCTTGCCTTTCGCGGCGGGCTTCGTGCCCTTGGCGACAGCCTTGCGCTTCGCAGCCGCCTTCTTCTTTTTCCTTTTCTTGGCGTCGACCGACTCGCGGTCGAGCATCGTGCCGCGGCAATTCGCCGCGCCACAACGGCACGTGTAGAGCTTCAGCTCTTCGGGATCGTCGGTGCTTTCCCAGGTGAGCTGGTAGTCGTACCCGAGTTCTTCGCCCGGCTGGATCGTGCGGATCGCTTCGATGAAGACCCGGCGGCCTTCGATGATGGTCTCGCAGTTCGCGTCGCACTTGTGGTTGATGAAGCGCGCCGCATTGCCGCCGACGCCGGCGTCGATGCAGAGGTCGTCGTCGACCACGAACAGGAAGGTGTGGCCGTCGTCATCAGCCTTCATCTCGTACCGCGAGTCCGCCTCGTCGTGCGAGATGCGGTCGCCCACGTATTCGATGATGCGCGTGCCGCTGCGGATGCGGCGGGCCGCATACACGCCACGGCCGTGGATCTTCGAACGCTTCACCACGTACAGCGGATTGGCTTCGGCGGCAGGGGAACCTGTCGTCTTCTGGGCGTGACGCATGTGCGCGTGATGCACGACGGCAGCCTTTGACGACCTGGTCGTGGGTTTCTTCGAGGGGGGCTTCTTCGAGGGAGACTTCTTCATACGGCGATGGGTGCCTTGATCGCGGGGTGTGACTGGTATCCGGCGAACTCGAAGTCCTCGAACCGATAATCGAAGATCGAGTCCGGCCGGCGCTTGATGACGAGTTGCGGCAGCGGCAGCAGCTCGCGCGAGAGCTGCAACCGCGCCTGGTCGAAATGATTGACGTAGAGGTGCGTGTCGCCGCCTGTCCAGACGAAATCACCGACGCCCAGGTCGCACTGCTGCGCGACCATGTGCGTGAGCAGCGCGTAGGACGCGATGTTGAACGGCACGCCGAGAAAGACGTCGGCGCTGCGCTGGTACAGCTGGCACGACAGCCTGCCGCCGGCCACGTAGAACTGGAACAGCGCGTGGCACGGCGTTAGCGCCATGCGCTCGAGCTCGCCCACGTTCCACGCATTGACGATGATGCGGCGCGAGTTCGGGTCGCGCTTGATCAGCTCGACCGCACGCGCGATCTGGTCGATCTCGCGACCGTCCGCGGCTTTCCATTTGCGCCACTGCGCGCCGTAGACCGGGCCCAGTTCGCCGTTGGCATCGGCCCATTCGTCCCAGATCGTGACGCCGTGGCTGCGCAGGTAGCGCACGTTGGTGTCGCCGCTCAGGAACCAGAGCAGCTCGTGCACGACCGACTTCAGGTGCAGCTTCTTCGTCGTCATCAACGGGAAGCCGTCGTTCAGGTCGAACCGCATCTGCCAGCCGAACACCGAGCGCGTGCCGGTGCCGGTGCGGTCGCCCTTTTCGGCGCCATGATCGAGGATGTGCTGCAGCAGGTCGTGGTATTGCCGCATCGTCGTCAGGTTGCGCGGTAATTGCCGGAAGGCTGGCGCTGGCCGTAGGCGTAAGCCAGCATCGCGAGCCCGGCCACGATCATGGGCAACGAGAGGACCTGCCCCATCGTCACCCAGTCGAACAGCAGGTAGCCGCGGTTGGCATCGGGCACGCGCACGAACTCGATCATGAAACGGAACACGCCGTAGCAGACCAGGAACAGCCCGGACGGGGCCCAACGGAACCGGGGCTTGGACGTGAACCACCACAGGATCACGAACAGGGCGAGGCCCTCGAGCGCGGCTTCATACAACTGCGAAGCGTGCAGCGGGACACCGTCGACGATGACGGCCCACGGCACGTCCGTCGGCTTGCCCCAGAGTTCGCCGTTGATGAAGTTGCCGATGCGACCCGCGCCGAAACCGATGGCCGGCAGCGGTGCGGCGAAATCGAACACGTCGACGAGTCGCTTCTTGCGGCTGCGCGCGAAGAGCGCCAGCGCGACGAGCGTGCCGACCAGGCCACCGTGGAACGACATCCCGCCTTCCCAGATGCGGAACACGCTGAGCGGCTCGCTCAGGATCCGCTCGGTGCCGTAGAACAGCATCCAGCCCAGGCGCCCGCCCAGGATGATGCCGACGGCGGCAAAGAAGATGAGGTCGTCGACTTCGAGCGGCTGCCAGCTGGACTCGGGTCGCCCGGCACGGCGACGGGCCAGCCACCAGGCCGACAGGAAGCCCACCAGGTACATGAGGCCGTACCAGCGGACGTGCAGCGGTCCTAACGACAGCGCGATGGGATCGGGGTGCGGATAGACGAACATCGGCCGCGTATCTTACCTGTGGGTCTGCCTGATCGCCCGTCCGTCTCAGTCCTGCACGACCCGGCAGAACAGCGACTTCAGGTAACGCGTCTCGGCAATCGCCGGATGGAGGGGGTGATCCGGCGCATGGCCACCCACTTCCACGACCTGCGCGAAGCGGTCCACGTGGCGCGCCGCCTGCTGGATCGTGACCATGAGGTCGTCCAGTCCGAGGTGGTGCGAACACGAGCACGACACGAGGAAGCCGTCGCGCCCCAGCACCTGCATCGCCTGCTGGTTGAGCTTGCGGTAGGCCGCCTGCCCTTTCGGGATGTCCTTGCGCCGCTTGATGAACGCCGGCGGGTCGATGATGACCACGTCGAACTTCTCACCGGCGGCGCGCAAGGCCGCCAGCGCGTCGAACGCATCCGCGCGCTCGGTACGGACGTTGTGCAGGCCGTTGGCCGCGGCGGAACGCTGCAGCAGCTCGAGCGCAGGCGCCGACGAGTCCACGCTCAACACTTCGCTGGCGCCCGCGGCGGCGGCCGCAAGGCCCCAGGCACCCAGGTAGCTGAAAACGTCGAGGACGCGCGCGCCCTTGACGTACTTCAGCAGGGAGCGCCGGTTGTACGCCTGGTCGTAGAACCAGCCGGTCTTCTGGCCGTGACCCATCGGCACGAAGAAGCGGACGCCGTTCTCCTCGACGACCGTTTCCTCGATGTCGGGCCCGATCGCCGTCTCGACGTAGCTCGGCAGGCCTTCGAGTTCGCGCGCGCCCGAGTCGTTCTTCCAGATCAGCGCCTGCGGTCCGAGCACCTTGACGACCGCTTCGACGATCGCGGGTTTCATCGCCTCCATGCCCGCCGTGCCGATCTGGCCGACGACGATGTCGCCGAAGCGATCGAGCACCAGCCCGGGCAGCCCGTCCGATTCGCCATACACGAGGCGATAAAAAGGCTGCGAATACAGCTTTTCGCGCAACGCCAGCGCCACCTGCAAACGGTGGACGAGCAGCGACTTGCCGGGAGCGAACTCCGGATCGCGGCCGAGGATGCGCGCGCAGATCAGTGCGTGCGGATTGACGTAGGCGTAGCCGAGGAAGCGGTCATTGCTCGCCATGACGCGGCAGTGGGCGCCGGTTGCGAACGCCGTGAGGGGCGTGCGCACCGTGTCTACTTCGTTGCTGAAGATCCAGAGGTGGCCGCCCGCGATCCGGCGATCTTCGCGTGGCTTGAGCCGCAGTTCGGGGAGGTCGTGGGACGAATTCAAGAGTGCCGGGAGTGGCGTTGACATGCGCGTTTCCGCCGGTGAGCGGCAGCCTTCCGTTATAGTTCACGCATTCTAGTCGATCGAACCCCGTCAGGTTCCGCCATGACTTCGCCCAGCCCCTCCGGCCACCAGAATTCCCTGGCCGCCGAGACCAGCCCTTACCTGCGCCAGCACGCCTCGAACCCCGTCGACTGGCACCCCTGGGGACCGGAAGCGCTCGAGCTTGCGCGCAAGCTGGACAAGCCGATCCTGCTGTCGATCGGCTATTCGGCCTGCCACTGGTGCCACGTGATGGCCCACGAATCGTTCGAAGACCCCGCCACCGCTGCGCTCATGAACGAGCTGTTCGTGAACATCAAGGTGGACCGCGAGGAACGCCCCGACATCGACCGCATCTACCAGACCGCGCACCAGGTAATGAACCAGGCGGGCGGCGGCTGGCCGCTGACGATGTTCCTGGCGCCCGATTCGCACCGGCCGTTCTTCTCGGGCACGTATTTCCCGCCCGAGCAGCGTTACGGAATGCCGGGCTTCCGCGCAGTGCTCGAGAAGGTGGCCGATTTCTACGCGTCCCGCCGCGGCGACCTCAAGGACTACGGCGACAAGCTGGTCGACGTTCTCGGGCAATTGCAGCCACCCATGGACGCATCGGGTGACGCGCTGTCACGCGAACCGCTGCTGACAGCCCGCGCGACGTTGCAGCGCGAATTCGATGGCAGTTTCGGCGGCTTCGGCGAAGCCCCCAAGTTCCCGCACCCTGCCAACCTGGAGCTGCTGCTGCGCACCTGGCGCGCCTCGGCCGAGGACGAAGAGCCCGACCTGCAGGCGCTCTACATGGCGACGCTGACGCTCACGCGCATGGCCGAGGGCGGCCTGTACGACCAGCTCGGTGGCGGCTTCTGCCGCTATTCCGTCGATCCGTACTGGATGATTCCGCACTTCGAGAAGATGCTGTACGACAACGCGCAGCTGCTCGGCGTGTACGCGCAGGCCGCCGTCGCCACCGGCGAACCACTGTTCCGCCGCGTGACCGCAGAAACGGCCGACTGGCTGCTGCGCGACCTGCGCTCGCCCGAGGGCGGTTTCTATTCGACGCTGGACGCGGATTCCGAAGGCCACGAAGGCAAGTTCTACGTCTGGACGCCTGATGAGGTGCGAGACGTGCTCGACGTCGAGCAGTACGAGCCTTTCGCGCTGCGCTTCGGCCTCGACCGCGACGCCAACTTCGAAGGCCAGTGGCACCTGCACACGTTCAAGTCGATCGCCGACATCGCGACCGAACTGCGGCTCGACGAGGCCACGGTCGAAGCACGCATCGACGAAGCGCGAGCGCGTCTGCTCGAGGTGCGCAATGCGCGCGTCTGGCCGGGCCGCGACCAGAAGATCCTCACGTCCTGGAACGGCATGCTGATCGGCGGGCTGGCGCGCGCCAGCCGCGCGCTCGAACGCGACGACCTGGCCGATGCCGCCGTGCAGGCCATGCGCTTCCTGCGCGAACGCTGCTGGAAGGATGGACGGCTGCTGGCCGTACACACGGACGGCGAGTCCCGCTTCCCCGCCTACCTCGACGATTACGCCATGCTCGCGTGGGGACTGCTCGAACTCGTCGAGGCGCGCTGGAATGCCGACGCCCTCGCCTGGGCCGTCGAACTCGTCGACGTGATGCTCGAGCATTTCACCGATCACGCAGCCGGTGGATTCTTTTTCACGGCCGACGACCACGAGTCGCTGATCCTGCGACCAAAGACCTTCTCGGACGATGCCACGCCCGCCGGCAATGGCGTGGCTGCGCGCGTCCTGATCCGGCTCGGTTACCTGCTCGGCGAGACGGGCTACATCGACGCGGCGGAAGCGACGCTGCGCTCGGCACGCGCCGCGATCGAGCGCTACCCGCACGGGCACGGCACGCTGCTGATGGCGCTCGAGGAATTCACTTCGCCGCCCTGGATCCTGGTGCTGCGCGGTGAAAGCGACGAACTCGACGTGTGGCGCAGCGAAGTCGACAAGCTCTACGATCCGCATCGCTGCATCGTCGCGGTGCCGACCGATGCCCGCAATCTGCCCGCTGCACTGGCCAGCAAGAAAGCACTGGGCGGCGCGGTTGCGTACGTCTGCCGTGGCATGACGTGTTCGCCGCCGGTGCCGACGCTGGCGCAGCTCGTGCGCGCATTGCGGGGTCAGTGAGCTATTGGCATGCACGAGGGCTGCAACTGCCAAGGTCCGCTGCAGGGGTTCCGGTCTTCCTCAGCGCTCCGTGTCGAACGCCGCAGCTCGAGCGCAGGTGCGAGGCGGCACGGCGGGTTCTGTTGCTTCGCTGATACCATCGCCTCGCACCCGTTCGAGCAAGGTTCGCCGTGAATCGTGCGGTTCCTCCGCGCGATTCACGTGCGCGTGAGACCCCGGAGCGCTGAGGAAGACCGGAACCCCTGCAGCGGACCTGTGACCTTCAGCGCCTGATACGCCTTCAGCGTTTGCCCGCTCCGTTCGCCGGCGAGTACCAGATCGGCGAAGTCCAGGCACGCTCCTGGATGGAAACTGGCAGGCCTTGCGGGATGGGCATCCCGAGCTTGGCTGCATCGCGTGTACTCCAGCGCGGCGTCGGGATCTCGATGACCCTTGCGTAATAGAAGGCGCGCAACGATGGATCGAAATCCGGATCGACCCAGGCGGTTGCCAGTTCCGCGGCGCCGATGCTGTTGGTGTAATCGCCCTTGGTGGCGTCGACAGTGTCGCCAACCGGCGGCAGCTTGCCGGTTTTCGGATCCGGCTTGCGCTTGCCGCTCCAGGCAACATCGTAGACCTTCTCGTGCTGGCCGCCGTTCACGTCGAGCCAGCCCTTGATAATCTGGATGCGATCGAGGTTGCCGCTCTTCGGGTCCTTGCTCGCCATGACCATGAACGTCGGGGCCCTGGCAGTTGCGGACTTTAGGTCGCCGCCCATCGGCACGCCACGCGCGTAGCCCGCCTTGACGAACGCGGGGTTCGCCAGGTCCGCGGCACCAAAGTTCCACCCGCCAAAGAACCGCACCTTGATCATCGTACCCGACGTGCCGAAGGTCTCCTTGCGCTGCATCGCGTCGAAAATCGCTTCGCGCGTGTTCTCTTCCGCCCAGACACCAGCGAGCCCGCCCGAGCTGAATTCGCGGATCTGCTGGATCTGCCCCGCCCGTGCCCCGGGTATGCCATTGAGCCGGTGCCTGGGATCGTTCTCGATCGCGAACTTGCCGCTGTAGTTGAACTCCTCGTTGCTGCCGGCAGCGTTGTGCGTGTCGGAATCGCCGATGAAGCCATACCTGAAGGGGTTGCCATTGCCTTTGGCGTCCTGCGTCAGGCCATCGAGCAGCGCCTGGCGGGCGAAGCTGCCCTTGCGGTGCGTCGGCCGTTCGCTGTCGGCCGACAACGTGTAATCCCATTGCTCGAACCCGGCGAACTCATCGTTGGGCGACAGGCTGGGATGCGCCTCCGAAGTGCCCTTGATCTGGGTGATCTCGTAAAGCGGCTCGTTTACGCTGCGAGTGGCGTTGTAGGCGGCGTCGATCGGCTTGCCGTCCGACCGGGTCAGCTCGAACATCCGCCCGTCGCTCGCATTGGCATTGTGCGGGATGGCAAACAGCGTCGAGCCCCTGGCGCGCAGCCCCTCCATCCATGTCCACAGCGCCTCTGGTTGGTCCGAGTCGAGCGCTGAAATGACCAGTTCGGGCAGCTTTGCAGTGTCACGGAACATGACGACGCGGTGCAGATTTCGCTTGTCGGGGTTCGACGTCCATTCGAACGCGGCGAATGTGGTGAACCTGCCGGGAACATAGTTGGCGTCGGCGGTCTTGACGATCTCGGTCCAGACCGACCGTGCCGCAATTGGGTCGGCGAGTTGCGGGTCGCTGCGTCCGGCGCTCATCTCACGCAGCACTTCGGCAAACGCCTCCATCCGGGTGACAGTGTCCGGCGAGGTCACTCGCCTGGCGATCGGCAGCTTGCCGAACCGGCTGTTGGGGTCGGACATCTGGTTGAAGACGCCCATGTATTCGGCGTGATCGGCGACCGCATAGAAATCGAGCGGCGTGACGATCTTGATGTCGGCGCCGATGCCGCTGCCGCTGATCGCCTTGCCCTTCGCCCAGTCATAGGCATCCTGCGGAGCCGTCTTGCTGCCGTTGGTGAAGCTGTCGAACGAATAGCCCGTGTGCACATGGACATTGCCGAAGTAGGCATTGCGTTCGGGGTTTGCCGGCGGACGATCAGGCGCCCCGGCGGCAGGTCCCGCGACGGCGAGAGTGCCGACAACTAGCAGCATTGCCATACGGATTGCGACAGCCCGTCGGCAGGCAAATGGCGTCTTCATGCATCTCCCAGTGCGCATGGCGTGTGACCTAGAGAGCGCGTTCCGGACTCTGGCCCGCCTCTTCAGTCCGCTTCGCCGGCCTGAAATTGACGCCGATCCGCGCATACGGACTGCTGCCGAGATCGGTACCGACGTCGTTCCAGTGACCGCCGGAAAAGCTCATGCCATTGAGTCCGCTCATGCCACCCTCGACGTGCAGCCAGAATCCGCGCCACACGCGATGTTCGAGACTCAACCCGAAATTCCACGAGTCGAGATTCATTGCCACCTCACTCGTTCCCGGACTCAGCGCCCAGGACGCGCCGGATGGCGAGATGCCGAGACGCATCGAGGTGTCTTTCGTCGGCGCGTAGGTCACGCCCGGCCACGGCAGGATCGCACTCACTGTCCAGCGTTCATTCGCGATCCAGTTGGCGCCGACGTACGGGATGTAGAAGTCATCGTCCGGCGAGACGTCGGCGTAGAAGCCAAACACCCAGGACAGACGTTCGCCAGGAGAATAGCGCCCGAACGTGCCGGCCATGCCCTCCCAGTACCAGGACGAACCCTGCATCGACGCTTTGTGACCGAGTGGCGCAACGAATGCCGCGACCTGCCACTTGGGCGATGCCTGCCGCACCCAGCCGAGCGGCACGCCGATCGAAATTGCGTTGAAGTCACCGATGACCGGCGCCTCGGTCGTGAACTCAGTCACGCTGATCCATTCACCGACGGCAAATGCATCGCGGTGGCCGGCCATGATCGGCACCAGCGCAGCTTGCGACAGCATTGTCTGTTCGAACTTGATCGTCGGCACAGCTTCGTTCAGTGCCGTGAATTCTGTCTCGCCGTAACGCGCAAGGTTTGCCCATGCCATCGGCGGGAACGGCGCGTTGGACTCCGTGCGATTGAACTGGAACTCACTCTGCGCGAACGACTGAATCCATTCCTCAAGACCACCCGCCTGTGCGGGAAGTGAGAGCGCAAGGGACGCGCCAGCCGATAGAACCACGGCGCACCATGACCTGAACGTCCTGCGGGGGGTGGGATTGCAGAACGAACAGATCATGGGCGCCGGGTATTTCTGGACAGAGACGCGGGTGCAGTTGAAAACCGCGGGACCAAGCCAGGATTCAGCCGAGACTGAGTGAGCCTGGCCTGGCCCTGCGGTGGGTGGTTCATCAGTTGGTGGTCGACTCAGTCACTGCGACCCATGAAGCATCGGGATCAAACGACACCATTGCCGCCGCCGTAACCGCAGTGCTTTCACCGAGGTCCTTCTGGAAGACGACGCCGTCCTGGTTGACGATGAACGTCATGACGCCACTGACCTGGTAATCGGCCGGCCATGCCACGAGTGCAAAACCTTCGGTAAGCAGGCCATTGCTGAAATACTCTCGCTCGCCGCCGTTGGCGTTCTCGCCCTGGCGATACAGCATGCGGTAGTAATACCCGTGATAGGGCACGCGGGTGCCGCCGCGGCGATAGCCTTCCGCCGCCGCCGCCGCGACGAACGGTCCGGCCGGACTTGCGGGTTCATCCTGCGCGGTCGGCCAGTACAGGCCGTTGTGCTGACCCTGGTCGCTGATAAGCTTCAGCGCGTAGATGCCCGCCGGATCGCCGTCGCGTCCTTCCGCGGCGTAGTCGATCTGCGCCGCGACAAATCCGCGACTGACAGCGATTGCCCCAAGTTCATTGGCACCGACGCGGCGATAGACCAGTTCGTCGGCACCCTGGCTGCCGTCGAGGTACCAGCGTCCGTCCTTCTTCACGAGAGGGATCGGAAACGGCCAGTCCTGGGGGCCGGTGACCAGCGTGAAGGCGTCGGCACCATCTGCGACGAGACTGTGCTTCTCGTTGAGTGCAACCATGAATGCCGCCCTGTCGCTCGTGTCCTGCACCGCATCGCCGGACGACAGCAACTCGTCGCTGCCAGGTCCGAACAATTGTCTCAACGCGGCGGTGTCGTCCTTCGCGAGCGCCTGCGCGAGCGCCGACACGGCGGCCTCGGCAGAGTCGAACGACGCATGGTCGCTCGTCTTGGGGGCACAACCCGAGACAAGCAGTGCGACGAATGCGAGCAGCGCCACGCCGGCTCGGGATACGAATGGCTTGTTTGTGCGGTTCATTGTCGTGCTCCCTAGCGCTTCGCCGGCTTGCTGGGCGTCTTGGCCTTCGCAGGCACCCCACTCGGCATGCTCTGCTTACCGCGCTGGCTTGCTGCTTTGTCGGCAGAACCGCGATCGGCGCCGGACACGGCCGTGGGCCGTGCACGCTCAGGCGCGGACACAGGTTTGCTCGGCACAGCCGCAGGTTTGCTCGACGCAGCCGTCGCGGGCTTGGAGTAGCCGCGATCGGTTGCCCCGGTCGGTTTCGTCTTGGCGGGCGGAGCTGCTGCAGGACGCGGAGCGCTGGCAGCGGCTGACTTCGCAGCCGGCTTCTTGTCCTGTGCCGCACTCGACACTCGGCTCGACGCAGCCCCCGCGCTCGGCGTGCCACCGGCATACGAGCCCTGCACCTTCGGCTGTTCGCGGCTTGCCGCGGCCGCCGCTGCGGGCTTCGCGCCGGCGACTTTGCCCGGCGCATCCTTCGAGGCGCCTGCGTAACCACTCTGACCCTTCCAGTCAGCCTGCGCCGGCGCCGGCCGCTGCGGACCCTGCTTGGCCTTTTCGTTCAGCGAGTTCAGTTCCGGACGATTCGGCTTCGCGGCAGTGATCGGGCTCTTCGCCGAGCGACTATCCCGACTGATGCCCGACCTGGTGTCATGACGATCCCAGTAATCGTTGTTGCTGTTCTGGTTGATGACGATCGTGTTGTTGTTGAACGAATGCTGGTAGTTCGGCGGGCGGTTGTAGCCGGAATTCGGGTAGTAGCCGTTGCCGTAGTGCGGTCGATACGGATACGGCGGGTAGTACGGCATCGGCGGCCCGTAGTATCGCGGGTTGTAGTAGCCGTTCTTGTAATAGTCGTCATCATCGTCGTCGAAGATGTTCGCGACGACGATGCCCGCACCGAACGAAAGCAGTCCCGTCGTCACCAATGCGCCCGTGCTGTGTCCCTTGTCGTCCTGCGCGACCGGTGCCGGCGCGGGCAGCGTTGCCGGCGGTGGAGCGTAGACAGCTACCGGATCGTATTGCGGGACATAGACAACCTGCGGGCTCGGCGGCGAGACCGTGATGACCTCATGGCCGTCCTGCGTCTCGGTCGCAACCTGCAGCTGCTCGGAACTCTGCAAATTACCGACGTCCTTGGCCTGCGCGCGCAGCCGCTGCACCGCATCCAACACACCCTGCTGGTCGTTGACGAACGCCTGCCCGACTTCGGCCGTCCAACCCATCTGCGAGCACAGCATGTCCACGACTTCCGGGGATTGCAGCAGGCCGCGGATCGGCGGCGTAAATCCCACCTGTTTCGCCGCTTCGTCGAGCGCGTTGCCCTGCAGTGCCTGGTTCTGCAACAGCCAGTTGCCGGCATCCAGCACTTCCTGCGGATTCGTGGACGACACCAGCACCTGGCCGAGCACGACGTCCGGGTACAGCGCCACCGGGGCGAGGAGTTCTTCCATCGCCTCCGGAGACCATGTCGTTGCCGTAGGAACTAACGCCTGGGCTGCCGCCGCTGCATCGGCAGGTGCCGCAGGTTGGGTTGCGTCTGCGACGTCAGGCGGTGCTGCGGCGGGGGTCGCAGGCTCTTTGCTGCCACAACCAGCCATGGCCACCAGCATTGCGACCATGGCGGCCAGCGTTGCACTGCGCCGTGCCTTGGTGCCGATCATTGTATTGCTCATGTATTTGTCCACTCCCCCGTTGCTCCGCAGTCCTGCCCCAGAATCGGCACTCGATCGCCACGCCCCACGTGCGCCGATCAGACAGGCCGTTGCGCACCTGGCTGGCGACCGGGCGTGAGTCTTTGGTCGCTGGATGCTATGGCTCACGTATCGCAGACGCTTGATACGTGGCGACAGTCACTTGGCACTCGGCGACATTCGGCGTTGCGCACCGACGTCGAACCGGTCTCCGCAACAGGACTGCATGTATAAGAACTTGGCAGGCATTGGGGAATCCCGATATTCGACTCGGTGTGATACGTTTGCTTATCGGAAGGGGTGCCCGACATGGACGTCCGCGACTTGCTCGACATCAAGGCGATCTGCGACGCGGGCAGCTACCGCAAGGCGGCCGAATCGCTGGGCGTGACGCAACCGACCCTGAGCAATCGAATCGCGTACCTGGAAGGCAAGCTCGGCGCCCAACTCTTCGATCGCGAGCACGGGCGATCGCGCCCCACCGAACTCGCCGTACTGATTGCGGATCGCGCCGAAATCATCGGCCGCGACGCGGCATTGCTGTCGAAGGACATTGTCCGGCTGGCGTCCGGTCAGGCGGGAGTCGTCCGGATCGGAATGGGGCCTGCCCCGGGGCGCGCGCTTCTTGCATCCATCATCGAGCGGGTGGCTGCACAACTGCCGCAGGTAGCGATGGAAATCGTGTTCGGCAGCACCCGCGCCCTGACGGATCAATTGCAGGCGCGTGACCTGGACATCGCGATCTGCCATCCAATCGACAGCACAGCCGACAACCTGACCTGCGATCTGCAGCTCGAGACCGATAACGTCATCGTTGCTCACCCGGAGCACGCGATCTTCCGTGACACGCGAACCGGAATTGGTGAAATTCTGCGCAACCACCCGATGGCTGTCCCGTTTCTCGAACAGCGCTATGTCGACATGACCAGGCAGTTCTACGAACTGGACATCGCACAACTGCCGGGTCGCGTGATGTGCTCCGATTTCGAATTCCTGGTGCGTCTGGTGACGGGCAGCCCGCGCTACTTCACGGCCGGTCCGGTCTTCGCCTTTGCGCCGGAAATCGAGACGGGTCGACTGAGGGTGCTCGACACGCACGTGCCGTTCAACCATCAGGTCGCGTTGCACACCAATACCGACGCGTTTCCGATCCCAGCCGTCGGCAAAGTGCTGGGCATCATCCGTGAAGTCTTCGAGGCCGTCCTCGTGCGCGCGGCCCGGAGCTGAAGCCGCTACCCGCCCGGGGCAATGTCGCGTCGGGCGCGTCAGTGCTGGCCGAAGGCCACGACCTCCGCCTTGTCACCTTTGTTGCCCTTCGTTTCATACCAGAATTCGATGGTGCGAATGCTGCGCTTTCCGCCGTGGAGGTCGATCACTCGCGTCTCGTTGCCTGCGGCCAGGTTTTGCTTGACCTCAAGCCTTTCCGGCGCGCCGTCGTCGTACGTCACGACGACCTGACGCATGTTGAGGGAGGCGTTCTTGACCTTGAATTTCAGCTTGCGGTAATTGTCGTGCTGGCCCGTCACGGTGATCCGATCATGGTCAGCGTCATGCCCGGCATTGACCGAACCCAGTTTCACCCAATCGCCATTCGAGTTGCCCGCCAGGACGCCGCCGCTGAACAGGACCAGCCCCACGCAGGCCGCCAGGATCCGTCGTGTCTTGTTCATTTCTCGTCTCCCCGTCATCGAACTTTGTTGATATCTATCTGGTCGAACCGCACA
This sequence comes from uncultured Gammaproteobacteria bacterium, assembly GCA_963754535.1. GTDB lineage: Bacteria > Pseudomonadota > Gammaproteobacteria > Steroidobacterales > Steroidobacteraceae > RPQJ01. The sequence goes on along the minus strand of CAVWGG010000014.1, from coordinate 29,046 downwards.
GACCCGTGTCGCGCGCCCAGGCCTCGGAATGGCGCATGCCCTCAGCGAGGTCCACCTTCGGCGAGTAACCCAGAAGTCGCCGGGCCTTCTCGATGCTGTAGGTGGCAGGCCGCGCCAGAAGCCCGACCGAGCCACGGCCAAGTTCGGTTGATCGCCCCAACAGACGCGCGATGCCTCCACCCGCTTCCGCCAGCGCAATGGCGAGTCCCGTCGGCAGGGTCCGCGGCGGGCCCTGCTTGCCCAGCCACCGCCAGTGGTGCCCGAAGAATTCGGCGCAGCTCACGCCGGCACCCGACGTGAGCGTAAAGATCTGTCCCGCGCCCTCGGGCTTCCCGGCAGCCAGCACGATGCCGTCCACGAGGTCGTCGATGTAGACGGGACTGAACACGCCCCGCCCGGCGTCAGGCAGCAGGAACTGGCCCGCGCGCATCATTTCCAGCGGCACGATCACCCACGGGCGGGATGCGGGGCCGTAGACATCACCCGGCCGGATGATGGTGCAGTCGATCTCGCCGCTGGCATGGGCCGCGAGCACCGTGTGCTCGCTCGTGATCTTGGTATCAACGTAGGCGTTGCCATTGGTGATCAGAGGGTGCGTCTCGTCGACGTTATCCGGGAAATCGAAGCCGAACGCGGCAACGGAAGAGAGCTGCACGAACCGCGCAACGCCCTGCTCCCTGCATGCCGTCAACAGTCGCCGGGTCCCGTTGCAATTGACCTCCCAGGCCGCCCGCATCGGGGCGACCATCGAGACCAACGCGGCCGCGTGAATGACGAGATCGGCGCCGGCCAGTTGGTTGCGCCACGCCTCCGGTTGTCGCACGTCGCCGGCAACGACGTTCCAGGCCGGCTCGGCCGTGAAATCAATGCCGCAGACCTCGGCGCCGAAACTGCGATAGCGCTGGGCCATTGCGCGGCCGATGAAACCGTTGGCACCCGTGATGAATACCCGCTGCGGCAGCACCGACTGTGTTGTTGTGCCCATTGGTAATCTCTCTCCCGGCAGCGAAGTGTCGAACCGTTGACCGTATATCGATCCGTCGTCTGGCGTTTTGTCCTCAAGCGGCATAAATTTGTCATTCGACGCCACGGACTAGGCGCGGAACGGGGGGGGTGAGCTTGAGCGACTACCAGGTGCGGGCAGCAGGTTTCGAGGGCTACTCCACGCTGGTGCGGGAACTGGGCGGCGACCCTGACCCGTTGCTGCGGCAGGCGGGCATAAAGCCGGCCTGGCTCGAAAACCCGGATCACCCGATTCCTTACCTCGCGTTCCTGTCGGCCCTGCGGTTTGGCTCGCAGGCCACGGCCACGCCCCATTTCGGCCTGCTGCTGTCGCGCAAGCAGCGCTTCGCGATGCTGGGAGCCGTCGGCTTCGCCGTGCGTGAAGCGCCCAACGTTCATGCGGCCATCGAGAACCTGAACCGGTTTCTCCCGGTTCACAACCAGGCGGCGCGCACCTCACTGGTCGTCGAAGGAGATTTCGCGCGCTGGTCGTTCGACGTCATGCTCCGGGAAGCTCCGGCGCTGGACCAGCAGTTCGACCTCGTGGCCGGCGTCGGTATCAGCCTTCTGCAGCACCTCGCGGGACACGACTGGACGCCGCTGAGCGTGCACCTGAAACGCGCCGAGCCCGTCGATACGCGACCGTATCGACAACTCTTCCATTGCCCGATTACGTTCAACGCGGATTTCACCGGGCTGGTCTTCCACAAGAAGGTGCTGTCGAAGCCGGTGGCGAACGCGGACCAGCAACTATTCCGCATCCTGCATCAATACCTCACGCAGCTCGAAGCCAGGACCCCCAGCGATTTCGGCTCGCTCGTCCGGGAGACGGTGGCCCTGTCGCTGCAGGACGGCGACAGCTCGATCGATACGGTCGCGTCCAGGCTGGGCTTGTCTGAACGTACCCTGCAGCGACGCCTGCACGCGGCCGGCCTCAACTACAAGGACATCCTGGCGGACGTCCGCCGCAGCGTGGCACAGCAATACCTGCGCGATACCGGCATCCCGCTGACACGGATTGCAACGATCCTCGGGTACTCCGACCTGGCGGCGTTTTCGCGCTCGTTCCACCGCGAGTTCGGTGTCTCGCCGCGCAACTGGCGCCAGGTCAACCTGGCCTGAACGACTCGCTACGCGACCGCCGGATGGTCGCTCGTGACTGCCTGGTCGCCTGGCTCAGCAGGTCCCCTGACCCATCGAGCGCTGAGACGGACCCCGGCAGCGGGGCGGAAAACTCAACCGGCCGAATGCTCGCGGCCCGGGCTGCGTCGTCGACAGGAACGTGGGACATGGCGTACTCGCTCAGCGCCAGGATCGTCAGTGCCGGGTTCACGGCGAGGTTGCCAGGAATGATCGAGCCATCGAGGACCCGGAGATTCTGGTAACCGAACACGATGCCTTTGTCGTCCACGACGCCGCTCTCCGGTCCGGCCCCAATGGTGGCTCCGCCCATTACGTGACCGGTGACCGGCACGTCGGCGAGGATATCGAGCAGAACATTGCCGGCGGACCCGCCCGCATTGCGTGCGTAGCGTCGAGCCACGTCCTGACCGATCGGGAAATACGTCGTGAGTCGGCCCGCACCCCGCTCAGGCACAAAGGTCATGCCGCGACGAAACGGCTTCGTCCAGGCCGTGCGCCACTTCGCATGCACGAACGAATCCGCACTCTGCATGATCATGAGCAGGACACTGTGGCTGGTCTTGCCGAACGGATTCAGCTGTCGCAGCGTCTGGATTGGATGGCGCAGGCAATTCAGCAATAGCTTGACTGGTCGGGGCATCCTGCCCCGGTCTGTCAGGGGCACGACATTGACGCTGAAGTACATCGCGTCCGAGCCTTTACTGAAGCGTACGGGCTCGATCATCGTGATGTCGTCGGGCTTGAACGACGCGTTGACCGCCATGCCGACCGGGACGTCACTGGCTGAATACGTCAGCCTGGTGTCGAGACCGACGGAATAGAACGTCTCGGAGTTGCAACGTATCCGGGCACCCAGCTCGTCCGAGATATTGCTCAGGTGACCGTCCCGATACTTGGCGTCGAATAGCAGCTTGAGCGTCCCCATCGTGCCCGCCGCAACGACGACGCCCTTCGCACGGACCTTGCTGCACTTTCGCCGCCAGCCTGTCGTCGTGCGCAAGGTGAGTTCATAGCCGCCGCTGCCATCCCGCTCGCCTTCCGGACCGGGCAGCGGTTCGATGGCCTCCACTTCTGTCTCTGTCCGGACCTCGACGCCGTTGCGCTCCGCAAAATAAAGATAATTGCGGTCCAGCGTGTTCTTGGCATCGAAGCGACAGCCCACCATGCACCCCGCGCACAGGTTGCAGGGCTTGCGGATCGGGCCGTGGCCGGAGAAGTAGGGATCTTCACTGCCGCCCGCCGCCGACTCCTGGTAGTCCTGGAAGGCCGCGATGCTGACGTGCTCGAACGTGTGGCTCCGCCCCATCTCCGTGGCAACATCCGCCAGGATCCTGTCGGCCACGCCTTCGTAGCGGCTGCGACTGACGCCCAGCATGCGCTGGGCCAGGCTGTAGTACGGCGCCAGCACGTCGAACCAGTCACCGCGGCTGCGCCTCCAGTACTCCGCCGCAAAAATGCCGGGCGCGGGTACGTAGAGCGTGTTGCCATACAGCAGGGAGCCGCCGCCAAGCCCGGTTCCGCCCAACGCGACCAGCCTGCGCGTCGGTGTGATCTTCCAGGTTCCGGTGAACCCGAGGACCGGCAACCACAGGAACCGGCGAAGACTCGTGTTCTTCTTCGGAAACTCATCACTGCGCCAGCGCTTGCCGCGCTCCACCAGCAGGACGTCGTAGCCCTTTTCGCTCAGCCGTAACGCGCTCACGGAACCGCCGAATCCGGACCCGATCACGACCTGTCCGTACATCGGCTTGGTGGTCTCACGCATCACAGCGCAACCATCGGTCCCTGTCAGTCCGATTCCGCCAGTTGCTTGAGTCGCGGCAAAGCATCGCCGAGCATCTTGTCCATGGCCCGACGCACGATCCCGGCAGTGCCCGGAATCTTCGCTCGATATCGAATGCTCCACTTGAGTTCGGTGCCGCCGGCAACGGGCTTGAGTTCCACCCGACCTTGATGGCAGGAAATCGGCGCACCCTCCATCAGCCGATAATCGAGCGAGCGCTGCGCATCCCAGCCGAGCACCTGCTCGCGGACGTTCATCTTCGGGCCGCGCATGGCGCGCTCGGCGCCGACGCCGTTCGGTGCCGGCCATCCCTCGCGCTGTAACGTCACCGTGTCCAATGGGAACCACTGCGGCATCCCGCGGTGATCCGTGATGAGGTTCCAGACACGATCCGTTGACGCTGCAATGCCAATGGTGCGTTCGACGCGGTGCGTATCCGGAAGCGGCCTCTTCTCGAGCGGCAACGGCACGAATCCCATCCGCGCGTCCCAGCGCGGGTTCACCCACAGCAGTTCCACGCTGAATTCCTGCTCGTCGTTCACATACACGACGCCCCAGTTGACGGCGTGCAGCGGAAATCCATTGGGATGCGCACCGGCGCCGCGACTGCGACGGTATGAATCCATCATGTCGCGCATCTTGCGGTAGCCGAAGGCGATATTGAGGATGCCCTGGTCGCTGATGCGGTGGCCCTCGGGCCATGGTTTGCCGACGGGATCGAGGTACTGCACCAGTTCGACCAGCACGTTGCCCGCGTCGAGCACGACGCTGCGAGTGGTCGCGCCGTCCAGTCCCCAGAGTGCTTCGTGCTCCGGGCGTCGCAGCGCCGCCGCGGACTCCGGCATACCGAGCGCGCCCATGAAGTAGCGCTTCGATTTCTCGAGATCGGCAACGGACAACGTCACCGAGCGAGCCGCAACCTTGCAGTCCGGCCGCGCATCACGCGTACGGCCGCGCAACGGGTCGTCTTCCATCACTTCGATGAACACGCCCTCGGGATTGCGCACGCACGCACGACGCTCGCCCGCCCTGCCGACCGGAGCCGTAAGCGGCGGCGTACCGAGCGCCGCAAGTCGTTCGAGCGTCCGCTCGAAATCCTGCACCCAGAAGCCGACGCGCGAGTAGCCGACGTCGCACGGGCGATAGTCCGGCGGCAACAATCTCGCGAGCGGAGCCTCGAACTGGAACAGTTCGATCTGGAAATGCTCGCTGCGATCGACCAGCCACCAGCAAGTCGAAGCGGCGCCGGGCAGACCCTGCACGTGCCGTGCACCCCAGCCGCGGAAGGCCCGCGTGCCACCGGCCGGAATGAAGCCGAAAGCATCGCGGAACCAGCGCTCGGTGCGCTGCACGTCGATGACGGAGAAGGCGATCTGGTCGAGTTGCTGCGGCATGACGTTCAAAACGTCATGGTCGGCAAGGCGGCGAGCGTCGCACGCGCGCGCGCGATATCCAGCGCCTGCATCGCGTCGGCGGGTGCAAGCCGAATCGCCGCCTGGAGCAACTCAGTGGCCTCGTCCTTGCTGCTCTCGCCATACATGAGCAGCAAGCCATGCGCCTTCTCGATGTAGGGCACGGGCGATGCAGGGGCCAGCGCGACGGACTGCTCGTAATGCTCCTCGGCGTTGGACTTCTTCGCGCCGAAGCTCAGGCCGGCCAGCATGCCACCGACCTTGTCGACGATCTCCGCGTTCCAGCCGGCCATGGTCGCGTGACCTTCCGCATGATCGGGCTGCAGTTCAAGGCAACGGGTCACAGAATCGCGGATCCTGGGTCCGAGGCCCTTGCTCAGCGCCTCGATCATGTTGATGAACTGGCTGTAACGGCCGCGGGAAACGGCCAGCATGTAATGCGCGTTCGCGTTCCCGGGGCACGCCTCGGTCGCCCTCTCGGCCATGTCCATCGCCGTCTCGAAGATCGCAACCTTCTTGTCCTCGTCCGCTTCGAGGTAGTTGGCGTAAATCGTGGCAGCAAATGCCGCCGGCACGAGTGCGGCACCGCCGTGCGCCTGGCCGATCGCCACCGCCTCCTGGAAGCGGCCTTCGTGATAGGCGCGCCATGCTTCCAGCACGCGCTCATCGGCGGGGTACGGTTCCTTGTTGCCGGCATGGAGCACGTCCCAGCGATCACGCAGCGCCGGACCGGCCAGGTCGAACTTAACGCCTTCGTATCTTGCCCATTGCTCCATGATTCTGTCCTCTTGTCTGCTTGTCTTGTGTCGCGTCCCGCAGGCTCAGGCGGCGAGCCCGAGTTCACGCAGTTCCGCGCCGATTTCCGCATCGATTTCTGCAATGCCCGGGACGCGCTGCATCGGCGCGCACTCCTCGCAACTCACCGCGCCGTCGCGCAGTGACTGCGCCAGCGCGTCGTCTTCCTGTCCGAGCCAGACACGCACCAGACGTCGCCAATCCGGTTGCCTGAGAAGCAGTCCGGTGCAGATCGCCACGCCGTTGCGGCGCCGCACCTGTGCCAGGCCCACGATCTTGCGGTTGTCCGGTCCCGCCAGTTCCCCGCAGGACAGGCTGGCAAAGCAGGCCCAGACCTTGGCGTGGTCGACGCCTGCAAGGCCTGCCCTCACACGCGGCGCGATGTCCGTCGGGATACCGAGCCGACCGAGTGCACGACGCCACGCATCGCCGATCGCCTCGTAGCTGCGCGGCAGGCTCAACCTGACGAAAGCGTGGTCGGGCGGCACCAGCACGGTGTGGCTGCACATCCAGGGGCCAGCCATGACCGCGCCGCCGCCGGCCGCGCGTACGACGACGTCGATGCCCTCCTCGCCCGCACGCTCCAGCAGCGACGCACTGGCTTGCTGGCTGCGGCCAAGAACCAGTGCGACCGAAGAATAGGTCCACATTGCGGCGCTGGGTGCTTGCACGCCGTCGTCGAGCGACTTGCGAATCATCTCCTGCTCGGCAATGGCTGAACCTAACGCGATCACGTGGGTTCCCCGGTCAGAATTCGCCGGCCGCGAGCCGCTGCGCCAGCGCGCTGAGGAAGAGCCCCGCCGGATGCCCGTCGAGGGCTCGGTGGTCGAATACGAGGGTCAGCGTCATCATCGGCCGCGCCACGACCAGGCCGGAGATCACAATCGCCCGCTCCGCGACCCGACCGATGCCGAGAATGGCAATCTGCGGCGGATTCAGCACGGGCGTGAACCAGTCGATACCGGTCGCACCGAGGGTGCTCACCGTGAACGTGCCACGCTGGTAGGCGGAGGCCGGCAGTTTGCCAGCACGGGCACTGCCCGCCAGTTCGCCCACGCGCTGCTCCAACTCGCCGAGGTTGAGTGCATCGGCCTGCATCAGCACGGGCACGACGACGCCGACCGGCGTATTCACGGCGACGCCGAGATTCACATCCGCCCAGTGCTCGACCGCCTGGTCCGACACGATGCCATTGACCGCAGGATGCTCGCGCAGCGTCAAAGCGGCCGCGCGCAGCACGGCATGCGTGATTGAAATCTTGGTGCCCGTCGCCACGCGCTCCGTCTTGACTCGCGCAAGAACGGCGGACATGTCGACATCGAGACCCTGTGCGACTCGCGGTGCCTGCCACGCTGCGGTCAGCGAACGCGCAATGACGCCGCGAATTCCCTTCAGCGGAACAACGGTCGTGGCGTCGCTCATGGCTGCACGCGGCTACTGGGGCCGCAGCTGGGCCAGGACAGCACCCTTGCCGAAGTTCTGCGTAGCCTTGACGTCGAGCGAGTCGATCACGCCGGCCGCCGGGGCCACCAGTTCGATCGCTGCCTTCACCACCATGGCCGTGCCGATGATCTGCCCCTCGCGCACTGCATCACCCACGGCCACCAGCCACTCGTCCAGCAGGGCCTCGGTGCCCGCTTCGACGTCTGCCCACGCTTCATCCGGTATCTTGATTTCGATCACGTGTCGCACTCCAGGGAAACGGCTACAGGACTCTGCTGGCCACGAGGCGTTCGGCCGCCTCGATCACGTGATCCACCTGTGGGATCACGACTTTTTCCAGCGCCGGGCTGTAGGGAATCGACACGCCCGCCACGCCAAGGCGACGGATCGGCGCCCTGAGCCTGATCTCGTCGAGGCGCTCGGCGATCAGCGCGCTGATTTCGCCGGTCATGCCGAAGTTGAGGTAGTCCTCGTCGACGACGAGCAGGCGCCCGGTCTTCTGCACGGAAGCCACGATGGCTTCGACGTCGAGCGGCACCAGTGTGCGCGGATCGATCACTTCGGCGGAGATGCCCTTGGCCGCGAGTCGGTCGGCGGCGATGGCGGCCTTCTGCACGGTCTGTGAAAAGCCGACGATCGTGAGGTCGGTGCCCTCGCGCACGATGCGGGCCTTGCCGAACGGCACTGTGTACGACTCCGCCGGTACGTGGTCGTCGATGCTGACATCCACATAGCCGAGCACCGGCAGCCCGAGCATGGCCTTGTGAAACAGGTAGACGACGGGATTGTCGTCGCGTATTGCAGTGATCATCAACCCCTTTGCATCGTACGGGTTGGACGGCGCGACGACCTTGAGTCCCGGCACGTGTGCAAACAGGCCGTGGAGCGTCTGCGAATGCTGCGCGGCATCCGAGAATCCGCCGCCGGTGCTCGCCGTGATCACCAGCGGCAGGTGTACCGCGCCACCCGACATGTAAGTCGCCTTGCCGATCTCGTTCATGATCTGCCCGAAGCAGACGCCCATGAAGTCGACGAACATCAGTTCGGCGATCGGCCGCAGGCCCGACGCGGCCGCGCCGAGCGCCGCGCCCATGATCGCTGTTTCGGAAATCGGCGTGTCGATGACACGGTCCGGGAACTTCTTGTGCAGTCCGGCGGTGGACTGGAAGACCCCGCCCATCTTGCCCACGTCCTCACCCATGCAGATGACGCGCGGGTCGCGCTCCATCTCCTGCTGGATGCCTTCGACCATCGCCTGGAAGAGCGGCTTGTTGCGTATCTTCACGTCGGTCATGACGCAGACTCCTGAAACACGTGCTGAAACGCTTCCGCTGCGGGCGGGTAATCGCTTTGCCTCGCGAACGCGATGGCAGCCTCGACGCGCGCCTTGGCCCGGCCGCGAATCTCCGTTGCCGTCGCCTCGGTCACCGACCCTGCGGCCTTCAGTCGCGACTCGTAAGCCGCGAGCGAATCCTTCCTGCGCAGGGACTCCACCTCGCCCTTCGGCCGGTACGTCTCCGGGTCGCCCTGGAAATGCCCGTACAGGCGATCGACCTTGACCTCCAGCAGCGTAGGGCCTTCACCACCGCGTGCGCGGGCGACGGCCTCGCCCACTGCCGTGAAGATCAGGTCCGGATCGTTCTCGGTGACGCGCACACCGGGCATGCCGTAGCTCGACGCACGATCGGCGATCGACGCGACCGAAGTTGAATTCGCCTTGTTGACCGAAATGCCGTAGTTGTTGTCCTGGCACACGAAAACGCACGGCAGCTTCCACAGCCCGGCCATGTTGAGTGCCTCGTGGAACGAACCCTGGTTGGACGCGCCCTCGCCGAATTCGGCGACTGCGACTGCACCGGTGCCCAGTTTCTTGTAGGCCAGGGCCGCGCCCACGGCGTGCGGGATACCACCGCCGACGATCCCCGTGCAGGCGAAATTGACCGTCGTGTCGAACAAGTGCATGTGGCCGCCCTTGCCGCGGCCGAGTCCCGTCACCTTGCCGAAGATCTCGGCGGTCATGCGATCGAGGTCCACGCCCTTGGCGATCGCAAAGTGATGCGCACGGTGCGTGCCCCAGACCGAATCCTTCGCCTCGAGGTGAGCACAGGCACCGACCGCGGCCGACTCCTGCCCGGCGGCGAGGTGCATCTCGCCCGGAATCGGCCCCGCCCCAAGGTCGAAGGCCAGTCCCTTCTGGATCTTCGGCGGCAGCTTGCCTTCGAAGTAGGCGACCGCCAGCGAATCCTCGTAGTGCCGGATCAGGCACATCGTTTCGTACATCCAGAGTTGCTGTTCGGTGCTCGGTTTCATGGGTGTCCTCAACTCTTCAAGCCTTTGGCGATCATGTTGTCCGTAATGCGGGCCATCAGCCGCGGGAAGGTGCGCCCGAGAAACACAGTGAAACGGGCGCGCCAACTGCCTGGAACGATCATGAACTCGTCCCGCTCCATGCCCCGCAGCACCTGCGCGCAGAGGTCATCGAGCGTAACGGTGCCGGCGAACTGCTTGGTCTGCATCGTGACGGCAGGCGCCGTCCGTCGCTCTTCCTCCACCATCGGCGTTTCGACCTCGGGCGGACAGATGACGGACACGCAGATTCCGCGCGTCTTGCACTCGATGCGCAACGCATTGGCGAGCCCCACCACACCGAACTTGGACGAACTGTACGCGGCATAGCCGTAGTTGCTTACGACACCGGCGATGGAGGCCACGAGCGCCAGGTGACTGCCACCACCCATATGCGGCAGCACAGCGGCGGCGAAATTGCGGCTGCCCTTGAGGTTGATGTCGACCACGAAATCGTAGCGTTCGCTCGAGATCTCGAGAAACGGCAGGGCCACCTGGACGCCTGCAGAATTGATGGCGACGTCAGGCGCACCGATCATTGCAACCGCCTTGCGCACCGCGGCGTCGACGCCCTCCGCATCGCGCACGTCGACCTCGAAGAACAATGCGTCAGGACAAGCCTTGCGCAGCCGTGCGCGTGCCACAGCGGAAAACTTCAGGTCGAACGCTGCGATGCGTGCCTTGCGGCCTGCCAGCGCCTCCGCCAGCGCCAGGCCGATGCCGCTGCCGCCACCGGTAATGAACGCCGTCCTGCAGTGCATTGCCATGATGCCCCGTACCTCCTTCGAGCAATCGCGGACGCTGAGCCGCTACTTCGTGCCAGCGCGGCGCAGCGCGTCGGGCTGGAACTCGCTCCACTTGGCCTTCCGGCCGAATGTCCAGGGTTCGCTGATCTCGTTGGTCAGCAGCGACACCAGGTACGCGCCGCTGACCAGGTCGTGCCAGATGTTGGCGCGGTAGAACGGTACCTTCGCGTCGTAGAACTGCATCATCGGCGCAATGCCAACCCGCCACAGGTCGCCGCGCGTGTCACGCGCATCCTCGTAGGCGATCTGCCACGTGTCCTCGTCGAGGTAAAACGTGCGCCTGGCATAGGTGTGCTTCATGCCCTTGCGCAGCGTCGCTTCCACGACCCAGACGCGGTGCAGTTCGTAGCGGACCAGGTCGGACTTCAGCACGTTCTTCTGGATGATGTCCTTGTACTTGAGCGACTTGTCGTCGAGCTTGTACGCGTTGTATGGGATATAGATCTCCCTCTTCCCGACCAGCTTCCAGTCGTAGCGGTCCGGGGACCCGTTGTACATGTCGACCTGGTCGAACGTGCGCAGGCCATCGGACGCGTTACCGATGTTGTCGTAACCGAGTTCCGGTGCCCGGCGCACGCGACGGCTGCCGGAGTTGTATTGCCAGGCCGAGCGCTCCTGCTTCACCTGGTCGACCGGTTCGTGCACCAGCGTCGTGTTGCCTTCGAGGGTTGCCGGTGCCAGGTTCCGGTCGAGGTACGCGAATAGCAGGTTGTCCTGCGGCGGATCGATGTTCTGGTTAAACACCCGGTATTCCTCCGCTTCGATCTTGTAGAACTCGCCGTTCGCACGGACCGGGAACTGGTTGTACAGGCGATAGAGACCGCCGCCGAGGTAACGCAGTTCGTGGTTCCAGATCGCCTCGAGGCCGTTCTTGGGGATCGGGAAGGGCACCGTGGAGCGTACGCGGCCGCTCAGTCCCCAGCCCGCAAGATCGATCTTTGCCCGCCTCCGCCTTCGTGGTGTCGTACACCTCCTTCGGGTAACAGGCAGTGCGCCGCGTCGGATACACGGGCATCGAGAACGTGGCGTACTTGTTCAGCATCGCCAGCGTGCCCGGCGTCAGCTTGTCCTTGTACTCGGCGGCATTCGCCTTCGTGATCGTGAACGACGGCTTGTCGCTGGCGAACGGATCCTTGTAACCGCCCTTGCCAGCCGTCCAGCCGGCCGGCGGCGCGCAGAGACCGCCGGTCCATTCGGGAATGGTGCCGTCCTTGTTGCCGGCTTTCTCGGCGCCAATCGGCGTGAGATCCACGCCGAGTCGCGCGAGCTCGGCGTCACTGAGTTTGGCCTGTGCCGGCACCGCGGCGCCGAGCAAGGCGAAGGCCATGGCCACCATGGTGATTCGCATTTTCTGTCTCATTTCAGCAGTCCCCCGGAATCAGAAATTCACGCCAAAACTGGCCGAGAAGTAGTCACGGTCCATCAGCGGGTTGTAGGCGGAGTCGGCGAACCAGGTGTAGTTCAGGTCCACCGTGTACTTTTTTGACCAGGTGAAACCGAGCCCGCCTCCGAGCGTCTGGCGGCCCTCTATGAACTGGCCGTCCATGGCGACGCCGTCCACGTCGTGGTTCCACACCAGGCTTGGCGAGAGGCGCAGCGCGCCACCCATCAGGCCGTCGTAGTCGAGCCGCGCCCGCATCCGGTAACCCCAGGCGAGGTCCGTCACATAGCCGTCGTTCTTGCGCCCGTCGGGCTGCGGGTTGGTGCTGGGAGTGGTGGCGCCGGGAAGGATGCCGGCGCCGTAGATGAAGGCGCGGCCGAAGCGCAAGTTGCCCGCCTTCTCGTAGTCGGGGACGTCGTTCGATTGCACGCCGATCTCGCCGACCAGTAACAGTGACGACGCACCCAGGATGCCGCTGAAACTCTTCAGCGCGTTCGCCTGGAACTGCGTCTTGTCGAACCGCTCGTAGCCTGGCAGTTCCGTTCCCTCGCCCTTCAACACAGCCGCCCGGCCAGCCGCACCGTAGGGGCCGGTGCCCGTCAGTGCGGCCGCCACCAGATCGTTGCCGTTGATCTGAACGGGAACGTCCTTCTGGAAGCTGGCCTCCGCGGCCACGGACCACCCCGCCAGCGTCGTCGCCGCCGTCAGGCCGTAGATCTGAATGTCCTCCGGGTACTCCCAGAAGCCGCCCGCCACGTTGATCGCGGTACCGCCCGCCGCAGCCAGGGTCCGGTGCATGTCGGCAGGATTGAGAAAGCTGTACTGCGGGACATTGTTGACGACAGCTGCGAACCAGCCTCCCAAGCCCGCGTTTGCTGCAGGGTTGTAAATCGGGAAAGGCAGCCCCGGGGTTCGGATTGGAGCCGCAGGATGAGTCCCCATCCTTGCGGAGATCACGGGCACCTTCGAGTGCACGTTCATCCCGTAGAGCCCGAACTCCGTGTCGATCGCGTCCACGGGAAAGCGCAGCGCGACGCCGAACTGACCGTTATCGGACGCCTCCCGGCCCTTGAGAGCCGCGAAAGATTGGCCCTTGGCTTGCGCCACCGGATTTGAGGCGCCCCCAAACGATGTGCTCGAGAGACATCCCGCCGTGTCGGCCGAGATGAGGCCTTCGGCCGGGCCCCAGTACGTGCCGCACGAGTCCACCGGGCTGTTGTCCCACTCGAACTCGTAGAAAGCCTCGATCGAGCCGAACGAGAACCCCCAGTTTGCATAGGCCATCAGCACCGGCAGCAGGACTTCCTTGACCTCCGTACCCGGACGGCGCAGCGCCGTCACGTCGATCGGGTTGATCTGGTTGATGCCCTGGATGAAGACGCTTTCACCCCAGTTGACAACCTGCCGGCCGAGCCGAAGTTGCAGGTCGCTATCGCCGATGCCGAAGCTCCCGTACGCATAGGCGTCGAGCAGGTAGGCGCCGCTGAATTTCTGCAGGTCTTCAAAGCCGTCATCGCTCAGGCTCGCCGTCGGCCAGGAGTTGCAAAGGGGCTGCCCGCCGACGATCTGCGATGCTCCGGGACAAGGGTTGAAAGGCAGCAGCGGATTGCGGCTGTTCGCGCCACCCCGTCCGCCGTTGTAGTCGTTGTTCTGGTGGCCGTAACGGACTTCTTCGTCCTCGAGCGCATAGTCGTACCATGCCTTCGCCCGGACCAGGGCACCGAACTTGCCTTTGCGGTATTCCAGGTCCGTCACCAGCTTGAGCGGCGTCGAGAAGCGATCGCCCAGTCCGTAGTTCAGCGTGGCGGAGTCCGTATTCGAACCACCGACGCCGTTCTTCAATCCGAGCAGTTGCCCGTCGACCCGGGAATAGAGTTCGGTGGATGGATTCTGCGCACGCCAGCTGGCACCGACCGAAATCGACGTGTTCCAGATGAGCTGTGCGCCCTCGTCGAAGCGCCATTGCGCTGCACCGGCCACGCCGGCGTAGCCCGTGAGAATCGCGCCGACGGCCACGGCCAGTCGACGCGAACGCCGGGCGAAATTACTGCCTGTCATGTTGCCCCCTGCTGCCTGATGAATCGTCGCGCTGCGACCCGTCGTCGCAGCCCTGACTGAGGGGGACGTTACCGCTGACAAGCCGCAGGCTCTTGTTATGCGGCGGCAGGAACTTGATAGTTGACGCCGTTGAGGCGATCGGGAGGCGGCTTGCCCGGGCAAGCCACCTCACCGCAGGTCAGCGCGTGTACGTCGGAACCTGCGCCGAGATGTAGTTCATCTTGCTCAGGCCCTGATCCTTGATGCCCTGGTCAGCCCAGGCCTTGATCAGGCTGGCATCCATCATGTTGAGGTAGGTGCCGTCCTTGAGGAAATTCACGTTGGCGCCAAAAACGACCATGAAGGTGTCGGTATCCTCGGTGTTGCTGGCCGGCGTGTTGAATTCGTGGATCGAACCACCCGGCTCGAAGATGTAACAGCCGGCCGTTTGCTTCTGGTCCGGATACTCCGAGTAATACCAGCAGCCCGACATCGTGTAGAGGTGAACCGCGCCGGTGTGAAAATGCAGCGGCAACGTCACGCCAGGACCGAACTTGACGCGCAACACCCAGACGCCGTTGTATGGATCGAGGAACAGCGGATGCGCCTTGATCCCGGGGTGCAACAAGCCCTCGAGGAACTTGCTGATGTTCGTGTCGACGGTCAGGAGCTTGTCCTGGTGAGTGAATGCTTCAGGTAGTGACATGGTCTCTTGCTCCGGCAATAGAAATTGAATTGACTGTCGGCTCCTAGGCCCAGAACGCGACCACACGCTGCACGACCCAGAAGGCCGCGGTCGATCCGACGACATAGGCCACCGGAGTGCGGATCAACGCCTCGGCCTGCCAAGGCCCGCGCTGGCCCTGGGCTTGCTTGCCCATGAGGCGCGACGCGAGCCAGAGAACGGTCACAACCGCGAGGATGAACATCAGCTGCCCGACTTCCACGCCGACGTTGAAGAACAACAGCGCAACCGGAATGTCCGACTGCGGCAGGCCGACCTCGCGCAGCGCACCGGCGAAGCCGAAGCCGTGCAGCAGCCCGAAGATGAACGCGACGACCCACGGCGCACGCGCCGTTAGACCGGGGCGACCGTTTGCCTGGTGAATGATCTCCGCCGCGACGAACATCACGCTGAGCGCGATCGCTGCCTCGATCGGCGTCTGCGGCACGTACACGAGCCCGAGCGTCGCGGCGGCCAACGTGATGCTGTGCGCCACTGTGAAAGCAGTGACCGTTGCCACCAGTCGGCGCCAACTGCCGACCAGGAACAGCAGGCCGAGCACGAACAGCAGATGGTCGACGCCGGACAGGATGTGCTGGATGCCGAGCACAAGATAGGTCCTGGCCACCTGCCAGGCGTTCGGTTCCGCCGCAATCTCGAACGAGGTATCTTCCGGTGTGAGCCGCACGGTCTGCGTGGTCGCGTCCTCGCGAATGAACCGCGCCAGGACGTCCGTGCGCGTTGCACTGAGTCCGTCGATGGCAACGCGCTCCCCGACTAGACCACCGGGACAGGCGGCGCGCCAACGCTCGACGAACGCCCCGCCCGCGAACGTGCCGGACGTCGGTTCACCCTTGCACTTCGCGGGCAGCTTCACGTACATCGCCAGGCGGTACTCGCCGTTGGCGGGGACCTTCCAGAGCACATCGAACGTATCGTCGCCGAGCGCGCGAATCTCCAGAAAGCCCGGTCGTACCTCGTGCGCGTGCGCGATCGGCCACCAGGCGCAGATTGCCAGCAACACGAGAGCGCCGAGGACCTGCTTCATCATTTTTCGCTGGCCGCTTCTGCCGTTGGCTGCGCCTGCTGCAGCAGTCGACCAATTTCACCCTCGTAGCGGACATCATATTTGGACCGCAGCGACGAGTAGAAGGCGTCGCCCGCTTGAGTGCGCTTGTCCGCCTGCCACTCACGCAAGACCACGGGGCGGATGTCGGCCAGCTGGGGCAGCACGCTGGCGCTCCTTGCGCTGACTCGCACGAGATGCAGACCGAATGACGAAGAGATGGGCCCTGCCCATTGATTGACCGGCGCATCCTCCAGCCGCTTGCCAAACTCGTCGCCGAAGCTGCCGGAGATTTCCTGCGGCGATGCATCCTCGAGGCCCGCCGGAAGCAGGGTCGGGTCGCCCGCCTCGGATGGATTCGCCGGGCCGCCGCCGGCCTGGAGTTCAGCCAGGATCCGTTCAGCATGACGCCGCGCCTCGTCACCGCGCTTTTCGGCGTTCACGAATACCTGCTCAAACGTTACCCGCGAAGGTTCGACGAACTTTTCGGGGTGCGCGGCGAGGAACTGCTGCAGCTGTGCTTCCGTGGGCTGGGCAGACGCCGCCGCATCCTCGGACACGAACTCCATCTTCTGCCGCAGCCGTCGGCGAATCACCGTGTCATCGCGGTCGAGGCCCATCGCGATTGCCTCGCGGTAGAAGACCTCCTCCTTGACGTAGTCGTCCACGAGGCCACGCAGTTCCTGCGGCGTCGGCGGACGCGTCCAGGTGCGCCCGAAATTCTCGGCCAGTGCCTCGATCCGGGACTCGCTGATGACGATCTCGCGCGGAGCGGTCTCGTTGCCGTCCCTGGTCATTTGATAGAGGAGAAACAGCCCGGTCCCGATGACCAGGAAGTGCAAGAGAGGCTCTCGCAGCCACCGGCCGCGATCGGGCGCATTTGTCATCAATCACTCCGTAACGTGTTCGAGAGGCCGGCGCCCTCGCGGACGCCGGACTCAGTCGCTCAAGTGCCGCTGGGGGTGTACCAGATCGGCGAGGACCAGGCACGCTCCTGAACCTCCGCAGGCACGTCGGACAACAGCTCCAGCTTGTTCCTGACGGCGTCGTAGGTCGTCCAGCGCGGCGTCGGTATCTCGAGCACGCGGACATAGTACAGCGCGGGCCTGGCTGGATCGAAATCGGGATCGGTCCACGTACCCATCAGCTCCGGGCTGCCGATCGTGTTGGCGTACGTCGCCGTCTTCAGGTCAACGGTATTGCCGACCGGCGGCAACTTGCCGTTCGCGGCCGGCTTGCGATCGCCGCTCCAGACAACGTCGATCACCTTGTCGTTCGGCTCGCCCTTGGCGTCGACCATGCCCTTGATGATCTGGATACGGTCGAGGTTCGCGCCGTTGGGGTCCTTTGCCGCCCAGACCGTGAACGTCGGCGCCTTGGAAGCCTTATCGATCGTGCCGCCCATCGGCACGCCATTGCGATAACCCTGCTCGACGAGTTCACGCGGGTTGGTCGAAGCGGCGCCTAAGTCTGCGCCACCGAAGAACCGCACCTTGATGCGCGTACCCGACGTGACGAAGGTCTCGCGGGCAGCCATCGCATCCCAGATCGCGTCGCGCGTGTTGCGCGTCGCCCAGACGGCGGAGATCGAACCGGGGCTCGACTCCTTCGCCTTGATCCAGCCGTCGATCTCGCCTGTGCGCCGCGCCTCCAGCGTGCCGTCCGCCGGGCCGTGGCTGCCGATGTAGTCGTCCTCGGCGACGTCCGAGGGCAAGCCGTTGTGGTTGTCGGTGCCGCCGATGAAGCCGAACTGGTACGGGTTGGCGCCGAGCTTCGCCTGATAGTCGAGGCCCTTGGTCGCGGCCCAGCGCACGAAGTACTCCTTCTTGAACTCGCGCCCGCTGAACGATCCAACGCTGTCGGCATTCTCGAAGCCCGCAAACTCATCGGCTGGCCAGAACTTGCGATGAACCTCCGAGTTGCCCTTGATCTGCATCATCTCGATCAGCCGCTCGAAGTGGCTGCGCAGGCGCGCGTAGTCGGCCGTAATCGGCTTGCCGGCATTGTCGAGCGGCTCGAACATCAGCCCCTTGCTGCCATTGGAGTTGTGCGGAATTGCCAGCAGCCGCGAGCCTTTCTTCTCCTGCTCGGCCATCCACGCCCAGAGCTTCTCCTCGTCGGCGCTGTCGAGCGCCGAGAACGGCATGTCCGGCACGTTCAGGTCACGGAAGATTACGTTGCGATGCATGTTCCCGCCCTTAGGCGCCGAGGTCCACTCGTAGCCCGCCAGCGTCGTGAACTTGCCGGGCCGGTAGTTGTCGATCGCGGCCTTGACCTGGACATCCTTCCAGGCGCTGCGCGTCGTCTCGGGACCCGCGTAGAACGGCGGGTGACCGGGGTTGGCACCGCGGTTATTCTCGACAACATACTTCAGGAACCACGCTCGCTGGTCGTCGACGCTCTTGAGGTTGCGCAACTCCTCGAGCATCGGGTTGTCACCGCCCTTGGCGCCCGGGACCTGTGTCGAGTACATCTCGCCGATGAATTCGGCGTGGTCGGAGACGGCCACCCAGTCGAGCGGCCGGCCGATGTTGTGTTTCTGGCCGTTGACGACGACGTCGCTTCCCTGCGCGAACTTATAGGCCTCGTCCGGCGTGATCCGGGCGCCGCCGATGTACGCGTCCAGCGAGTAGGACGTGTGTACGTGCGTCTCGCCGAAGTAGGCCTCCTTCAGCGGATTCTCCGTAACAGCAGCCTCGAGATCCGCGACCGTCGGCGCCGGGGCGGAGGTGGCTGCGATCACGGGTGTGGTAGCCGTCGCGGCGTCCTTGGACGGTCCGGTCGCACGGCTGCAGCCAGCGAGGCACGCGACAACGGCACACAGCAGTGTTGCGGTCACGGCGGCGGGACGAAAAGGGTGCGAGTGGATGTTCATTGATGCACCGATTGCGGATGTCATGGCGTGTACCAGATCGGGCTGGACCAGGCGCGTTCCTGGATCGTCGCCGGGAAGTCCTTCGGCGGGTCGATGCCGAGTGCCTTGGCGTCGTAGGTGGACCAGCGCGGCGTCGGAATCTCGAGCACACGTACGTAGTAAAACGCGGGCACGGCCGGATCGAAGTCCGGATCCTTCCAGACGGTGGACAGCTCCGGGCTGCCGATCGTGTTGGTGTACGAAGCGTTCCTGATGTCGACGCTGTTGCCAACGGCTGGCAACTTGCCGTCCGCGCCGATCTTGCGGTTACCGGACCAGACTACGTCGTAGATCCTGTCGTGCGATTTGCCATCGGCGTCCACCCAGCCCTTGATGACCTGGATCCGGTCGAGGTTGCCGCTGTTCGGGTCTTTCGACGCCGCGATCATCAACTGCGGCGCAGCGCCCTTCGCAGCGCGCTTCAGGTCGCCACCCATCGGCACGCCCTTCTTGTAGCCGACGCGCGCCCAGTGCTTGTCGCCCGGCCTGGCATTGGCGAAATCAAAGCCGCCGAAGACACGCACGACCATGCGCGTGCCGCTGGTGGCCCAGGTTTCCCGGCGCGCCATGGCGTCGTAGATCGCCTCGCGGGTGTTTTCTTCGGCCCAGACGCAGGAGAGGCCAGCCGAACCCTGCTCGATCTTGGAAGGCTCGCCGGGCGTGCCTTCGAGCAGCCGCGCCCGCGGCGTGTCCGATTTCAGGTTGTGCTCGCCGGTGAACGCGAACTCTTCGTACGACACGATGGAGGTATGGATGTCGCCGCCACCGACCACGCCGTACTTGAACGGGTTGGCGCCCAGGCGCTGCTCGATGGCGAGGCCGTTGCCGAAGGCATTGCGGACGTAGTTGGTTTCCACGACCTTGACCGTGCCCGGGCCCGCGACCGGCTTGGTCCACAGTTCGAAGCCCGCGAACTCATCGTTCGGCGCCACGCCGGGATTGGTCTCGGACTGGCCCTTCGTCTGCACGATCTCGGTCAGCCGCTCGTTGCGTTCGCGGGTCTCGGCGTAGGCGCGCGTGATCGGCTTGCCGTCCGAATCGGTGAGCGCAAACATGGCGCCGTTGCTCAGGTTTCCGTTGTGCGGGATCGCGAGCAGTTGCGTGCCCTTCGCCCGCTGCGCATCCATCCACTTCCAGAGGTCCTCGGGACGCTGCGAGTCGAAATACGAGAACGGCACCGGCAGGTTCTTGCTGGAGCGGAAGATGACGTTGCGGTGCAGGTTCGACATGTTCGGCTGCGACGACCACTCGTACGCCACGAGTGCCGTGAACTTGCCGGGCTCATTGAAGCTGTCGGCGATCTGGATGTACTGGTCCCAGATCGTGCGCTTGAGCGCCGGATCGGCCAAGACGGGATCCGCACTGACGCTGCCGTCGGGCTGGATCGTCTCTGAGACGAGCTTGTAGAACACCTTGGTGGCTTTCTTCACGTCGTTGCCCGAACTCGTGATCTCCTGGGCCAACGGGTGCTTGGAGAGCGGGTCATTCGGGTCGTACATGCGCAGCAGCACGCCGAGGTACTCGGAGTGATCTGAGACAGCGAGGAAATCGAGCGGCACCTTCAGCTGCACGTCATACCCGCCCGGGTGCTTCACCTTGTCGCCACGCGCGTGGCGGAAAGCGTTGTCAGGCCCGAGACGGACGTTATAGATGGCCTCGTCGAACGACCAGCCCGTGTGCTGGTGCGTCTGACCGAAATACGGATTGCGCAGCTCACTGTAGCCTTTCGTGTGCGCGGGCTGATCCGCCGCCGTCGCGGCTGGAGGTTGCAACAGCAGTCCTGCAACTGCCGCGATCGCGGCCGATGCAATCGGTGTACGGACGCGCGTCCGGACATTGATCTTCGTTTTGCAATCGTACAAGTTCGTCACCCTTGAGTTTTCCAGACCACCAGCAAGGCGCGCGCATATGCGCAGCCTGCAGCGCTCAGCCGCTCGACCACGCCTTGTTGTCGTCCTTGTCCTTGTCCTTGTCCTTATCCTTGTCCTTATTCTTGTCTTTGTCCTTGTCGCCAATGCCGGTGGCGTCCTTGGCTGTGTCGTGCGCGGCTTCCTTCGGGTCGCAGCGTCCGCCTACGCCAACCGTGGCTTTCATCGCGGCACTCTTGGCGGCTTTTTCTGCTGTGCAGTCAGGATCGAGCGGCCCAGCGCTTGCCGAGACCATCGCCAACGCCAGCAGCAAGCCAGCGGCGCAGTTCAGTTTCATTCGCTTCATCTTCAATTACTCCTGTTCAAGAGATGCTCATGCAGACTTCGTATCGCGTTCCACCGAGCAGAGCGGCCTGGTGACGGTGTTTGGAACTGACTTTTCAGGTACCTGGCTCACGAGCCCGGCGTGTACCAGATCGGTGACGTCCAGGCCCGCTCCTGCTGCGTCATTGGCACGTCGGGCGACATCTTGATGTTGAAGCGCACCTGGTCGTAGGCGGTCCAGCGTGGCGTCGGGATCTCGAGCACGCGTGCGTAATAGAACGCGTGAACCGTGCGATCGAAATCCGGGTCCTTCCACACTGTCGAAAGTTCCGGGTCGCCGATCGTGTTCGTCCACGTGGCCGTTGAGACGTCCACCGTATTGCCGACCCCGGGCAGTTTGCCGTCCTTACCGGGCTTGCGTCGCTCCACGTCGCCCCACACGACGTCGTAGACGCGTTCGTGCGCCTTGCCGTCCTTGCCGAGCCAGCCCTTGACGATCTGGATGCGGTCGAGATTGCCGAACATCGGATCCTTCGCAGCAGCGACCAGGAATGTCGGCGCCTTGCCGGCGGGAGCCTGCGAGAGATCGCCGCCCATGGGCACGCCTTTGGCATACCCTACGTCGGCCACGTTCCGGCGGCTTGCGTCGGCCGCTTGATAGTTCCAGCCGCCAAAGAACCGCACCGTCATGCGTGTGCCGGAAGTGCCGTACACCTCCTTGCGTTGCATCGCGTCCCACAGCGCCTCGCGCGTGTTGTCCGTTGCCCAGACCGCGGCATAGCCGGCACCGAGGTAGTGCCACGTGTAGCGGGTCTTGCCGAAGCCTTCCTTCGAGGCGTGCTCCCAGCGCGTCGGGCTGGGCTCGTGGATGGGCATCTTGCCGAAGAAATTGTCTTCCTCGATCGCAGTCAGTGAGTTGTGTACGTCGGTGCTGCCCACGATGCCGAACTTAAAAGGATTCACGCCGAGCTTCGCCTCATGCTCGAGGCCGCGCATCAAGCCGGCGCGCAGGTAATTGGTCGGCATCATCTCGCGCGACAGCGGCTTGTCGGTAAGCGTCAGGTTACCGTACTCCCAGCCGGCCACGCCGAGATCGCCTGCGAACTCGTCGTTGGGCGAGAACGCCGGGTGCGTTTCGCTGTTGCCCTTGGTCTGGACAATCTCCTGCAGTACGTCCCAGCGGGCGCGACGCTCCGCGTAATCACGCGTGAGTGGCTGGCCGGAGAAATCGATCTGTTCAAACATGCGCCCGTTCGAGAGATTGGCGTTGTGCGCAATCGCGAGCAGTCGGCCGCCCGTCTTCTTCTCGTAGTCGGCCATCCATGCCCAGAGCTTCTCGGGATCCTCGCTCTGCCAGGACGAGAATGGGAAGACCTGGTCGGCCTTGTCCTTGCCGTCGCGGAACAGCACGTTGCGGTGCAGGTTGTTGCCACCGGGCACGGAGGTCCACTCGTAACCAATCATCGCCGTGAAGCGTCCGGGTTCGTTGTACTTCTCCGCAGTCGCCGTGTATTCCTGCCACACGGATCTCATGATCGGCCCGACGGTGCCCGGATCCTTGATTGGGCCGGGCAGCGTGCCCATCGCCTGTGCCTCGGTGATCGCGTTCTGGGTGGCTGCCGCCTCCTTACCACCGGCCTGCATTCCTTTTCTCCATTGGGCCAGGGTCGGGTCGGAGACAAATTTCGGGTTCCCCCTGTAGACCTCCTGCATGAGACCAAGGCCTTCGGCGTGATCCGCGACGACGAGGAAGTCGAGCGGACGTGACAGTTTCACGGGCACACCCGTCGAAGAGACAACCTCCTCGCCGCGGGCAAAGCGATACGCCTCCGCCGGCGTCAGGCGGTCGCCGGCGGCGAAGCCGTCGCCCGAGTTGGTCGTGTGGTTGTGCGTGTCGCCAAAATACACGCGGGCCGGATGCTTGCGTCCTGCGTAGGGCGAGTAGCCCTTGCTGACAGCCGATGCCGCCACCGGAGTACCTTCGTGGTCATCGTCTGCCGAGATGACCTGCGCCTGCGCCGGTCCGACGGCACCGAACAGGGCCAGCGCGACCATGAGCGTCAGTGACCTGGCTTTCATTTCTGGCATCCCCCCGAATTGATTGTCGCTACTGTTGCTCGTCCGCCGACCAGTCCTGCGCCGGTGCGGGCTTCTGCTGGACGCTGAGCGGCACCGAGAACGTGAAGAACACCGCGTCGCCCTCGACGCGGTTCTTCGCGTCGAACTCGTGGTACCAGCGCAAATCGAGCGTCACCGGGTGCGTCTTGCTCTGCGTGAACTGATACGACAACTCCGGCCCAACGCCGAACACGCGACCCTTGAAGTCGCCGAGCAGCGCCGGTCCACCACTATCCGCGGTCAATTGCTCGTTCCAGTAGCCGACGAGACCCAGCGAGAAGTGATTCGGCAGGTATTGCTTGCCTGCGATCTCGAGGTGCATCTCGTTGCCGGAGTCGTAGTTCGTATCGTCGTTTTCACCGTTGAAGGTGAAGCCGAGCACGGCCGAGAACTCGCGCCCCCCTTTGAAGTTGGCCATGGTGTAGGCACCGCCGACGTCGAGGGCCCAGCGGTTCTTACCCATGTTGGCGAGGCGCCCGACCTCGTAGTCGCCGACGGGGATGAACATCGTCGAGTATCCGCTCCAGGCCCGGAACTTGTCGCCGTCACGATGCTTCCAGCCGAGCACGGCGCTCAACGCAGCGTCGCCAAGCGCCGTCAACTCGTCCGATTGCGCGACCTTGAACGGCGCAACCGGAACGACCACGTTGCCGCCAACCTCAAGATTGCCGTACGGAAGCACGCCGCTGAAGGCCAGCCGACCGCCGCCCAGGTTCACGTCCGTGACCCAGGTGACCTGAGCGATGTTCGTCAGCGCCTCGGCCGAGATTTCGCCGACCAGAAAGTCGCTGATCGGCGTCAGTTCGCTGCGGCCGGCGTCGTAGTAGTAGACGTTGTTCGTGAGGTAGACGCCGGGCTTCGGCACGAAGGCCGCGAGCGGACCGCGCATGCCGAGCAGGTAGTTGCTGCCGCCGCCTTCGACGGCATGGGCATCGCTGAAGGCAAAAGTGGCGCCCAGCAGTGCAGCTGCCGCGCACGTCGCGGATCGAATGGTCAAGCCTGGCATCACTGAGCTCCCTTTTGCATCTGTTCGATCATCTTCGAGAAATCGAGGGTCGCGGCTTTCTGCACCGGCGGGTACTGCATCAACGACTGCACGTGCTGGCCAAGAACCTGCGTGATGGGCCCTTCGAGCCACTGCTTCGACTGCACCATGGCCGAGCGGTCCGCCGTCGTGTCGAAGCTCTCGTAGGGGTCGGCGCGGAGGTTGAACATCACCGGGAACGAGTGCTTCACGATCGGCGCGTAGTAGTCTTCCTTGGTCGCGAAATGCGCTTTCCACTGCCGCCAGCGCACGGCTGTCAACTCGGACTCGTAGTAGTAGATGAAGTCCTGCCGTGCGCTCTCGGTCGCCTTGCCCGTCCAGTAATCGAGGTTGTTGACGCCGTCGATGTACTGCTTGCGCTCCTGCCTGAGCTTGGCAGCAACATCGGGGACGCCTGCAGCCGCGGCCAATGTCGTGAACAGATCCATGTGCGCCTGGATTCCGCTCAGCACGCGACCGGCGGGAATGTGGCCCGGCCAGCGCACCAGTGTCGGCACGCGAACGCCGCCTTCGTAGGTCGTCATCTTTTCACCGCGGAACGGGGTCGTGCCCCCATGCGAGCGGCCACTGTGCTCGGCACCGTTGTCGGTCGTGTAGATGACGATCGTGTCGTCGAGCACGCCTAGCTTCTTCAGCGCATCGAGGACCTGGCCGACCTGCATGTCGTGCTCGATGAGGCCGCTGCCGTAGATGTCTTCTTCACTGGTGTATGGCGTCGCGAGCTGCCGATGCTCCGGTCGCAGGTGCGTGAACATGTGCATCCGGGTCGTGTTGAGCCAGACGAAGAATGGCTTGCCCTGCTTTTTCGCCCGCCCGGCGAAATCGAGCGAGGCACCGATGAACTCGTCGTCCACCGTTTCCATGCGCTTGCGCGTCAGGGGGCCGGTGTCCGTGCAGCGCTGCCGGCCCATGCGGCCGAACCGCGGATCCTCGGTCGCATCGTCCGTGTCGGCGGCAACGCACTTGAGAACTCCGCGTGGCCCGAACTTCGCCCGGAATGCGGGATCCTTGGGGTAGTCCTCCTGCTCGGGAAGCTCCTCGGTGTTCAGGTGGTAGAGGTTGCCGAAGAACTCGTCGAAGCCATGCACCGTCGGCAAGTGCTCGTTACGGTCGCCCAGGTGATTCTTGCCGAACTGGCCGGTCGCATAGCCCTGGGCCTTGAGTATTTCGGCCAACGTCGGCGTTGCAGGCTGCAGGCCCAGCTTGGCACCCGGCGTACCTACCGTCGTCAAGCCACTGCGAATCGGGTACTGGCCCGTGATGAACGCTGCTCGCCCGGCGGTGCACGACGGCTGGGCGTAATGATCGCTGAACATCACGCCTTCACGACCGATGCGGTCGATGTTGGGTGTCGTGTAGCCCATCACGCCTGGGTTGTAGAGACTGATGTTGGCGTAGCCGACATCGTCGCCGAAGATCACGAGAATATTGGGTTGACTGCCGCCAGGGGCGGCCGCCCATGCGGCACCCGTGGTATCCAGCAACGCGAATGTGATCGTGCTCAGCGCTTTCAGCGCAACTCCGACACGTATGCCGATCACAGCTTCCCCCCCTCGTCGTGCATTTGCGCCGTGTCAGCTGCCTGACCGGTACATGTGTTCGCTGAAAATTATCTGACGCCGCATCACCTCAAGCGGTTGGTGATGCACCAGGCCGGACAACCGGGCGAGGTCCCGCTCCAGGGCGCCGCGCTGATCTTAGGATTCGGCCATGGGCACACGCTTGATAATGAACGACAACTACTTGGCAACGCGCGACGCGGCGCGCCGTGACGCCCGCATGGGAGGCTAAGCATCCATCACGCCTCGTGGAACCAAAAGTTTCTCGACGGAGCGATAAGTTCTCTTATCAGCTGCGTTTCAACTGGTCGCAGGCGCCAAGTTCTTGGCGTTCGCAATCAAGTCGAATTCGATGCTCCTGCTTAGACTGCAGTTTCGTCGCGCTACAATCCGCCGGACGGATTGCGGCCACGCGAACTGATCGCAGCGCTGCATCCTGTCATGGGAACGAGGCCGGTGGATTCGCACCCGCTGGCCTTTTCCGTACTCCCCACCACGAAAGCTTTTTCTCAGGAGCCGATCATGCGCAGTTACCTCGCCGAATTCATTGGCACGTTCTGGCTGGTACTTGGCGGTTGCGGCAGCGCCGTGCTCGCAGCCGCCTTTCCGGAGCTGGGCATCGGCTTCACCGGAGTGTCCCTCGCGTTTGGCCTGACGGTGTTGACGGGCGCGTATGCCCTGGGGCCAATTTCCGGTGGACATTTCAATCCGGCGGTTTCTTTCGGTCTGTGGGCTGGCGGTCGCTTCCCGGCGTCGCAGCTACTGCCCTACGTGACCGCGCAAGTGGTTGGGGCCGTGGCCGCCGCAGCGTTGCTGTTTGTCATCGCCAGCGGCCAGGCCGGCTTCGACCTGCAATCCGGTTTCGCCTCGAACGGCTATGGCGAGCACTCACCAGGCAAGTACAGTCTCGGTGCGGCCCTGGTCTGCGAAGTGGCACTGACGTTCATGTTTCTCATCGTGATCCTGGGCGCAACTCACAAGCGCGCACCGGCTGGATTTGGCGGGCTTGCCATCGGGCTCTGCCTCACCCTGATCCACCTCATCAGCATCCCTGTCACCAACACGTCGGTGAATCCAGCGCGCAGCACTGGGCCAGCGTTGTTCGTGGGTGGCTGGGCCTTGTCGCAGCTTTGGCTGTTCTGGTTGGCACCGATCGCAGGCGCCATCATTGCTGGCTGGACTTCGCGCACGTTGTTCGACAAGGAGACGTGAGTTCAGGAGCGCGGCGACGACAGCTGCCGGGGTTGCCGTCTTCCTCTGCGCTCCGTGTCGAACGCCGCAGCTCGAACGCAGGTGCGAGGCGGCACTGCCGGTTCTGTTGCCTCGCTGACACCATCGCCTCGCACCCGTTCGAGCAAGGTTCGCCGTGAATCGTGCGGTTCCTCCGCGCGATTCACGATGCGCGTGAGACCCCGGAGCGCAGAGGAAGACGGCAACCCCGACAGCGTACCTGTGCGGCCTCGGCCCTCAATACGCCGTCAGCGCCTGCCCGCTCCGCGGCGACACGCTCGCCCCGCCCGGCCCTGCGAACGTGACCGGGACCGACTCGCTGCGCAGCCCGACGTTGTGCAACACCACGAAGTGCAGGTGCGGTCCGCTCGAAAACCCCGTGTTGCCCGAGTTGGCGATGTATTCCCCACGCGCAACACGCTGGCCGATCTTCACCCGCACGGTGTCGAGCTGCAGGTGCGCATAGATCGCGTGCGTGCCGTCGTCGTGCATGATCTGCACGAAGTTGGCCTCGTCCATGTTCTGCGAACTGAGGCCGCTGCGGAAATACCGTGCAGCCACGTTGATCACCACGCCCTCGCGCGCCGCGTGAATGGCCGTACCGACCGGCATCGCGATGTCGACGGCGTTGCGGCTCGACGGGTCTACGTGCGTGATGGAATCCGGTGCTGCCTGCGTCACCTGGAACCGTTGGGCGAGCGCGAAAGGCGCGCGATAGGGTTGCGCCGGCCGGTGCTGCGCACCGGGCTCACCGACGACGTAATCGTATTCGTAGCGAATGTTCGATGGACCATCGGCAGCCGCCACGTCGAGCAGGACCATTTCCGACTGCGGCTGCACCGTCCCCCTCCCCAGCTTCTCGCCGGCAGGCGTCCTGGCCTTGACCGCGAATTCCACGATGCACTGGCACTGGTTGATCGCCACGAGCGCGACGCCCGCGTCAGTGGAGCGCGGTACCACGACCATCTTTAACGGCGTTCCACCGCCACCTCCGAGCGCCACGCTTTGCGACGCCTGTCCCGGCGGTGGCGGTCGGTCGGTGTAGACCCACTGCCCGCTCGAGTCCTTGTAGCGATAGGCCGCGCCGGCTGCGGCCCCGCACGCCAGCAAGCTGCAGGCCAATGCCCCGAGCGTGCGGAGGGTCCTTGGCAGGCTCGCGGGGTGACGGGTCGAGTTCATCGCAAAAGGGTAGCGCAACCTGGGTCGATCGCCAGCGGCGCTACTGCGGAAAAGTGGCAGAAATCACGCTCTCAGGGCGTGCGCTCGAGCCGTGCGCGGATCGCGAGGAGCAGGTCGCCATCGGCTTCGGGCTCGAACCGCGGGGCGGCGTTCCAGTCGTAGCCCCACGGGTTGGCCTTGATCAGGTGCGCGGGTTCGTCTTCGTAGCGCGGGATCACGTGCGCGTGCAGCGCCGGCTCGACGTTGCCGAAGATCGCGTAGTTGATGCGCACGGCGTCGGTGATGTCCTGCACGGCCTGCCCGATCCGCGCCATGTCGGCGAGGAAAGCCTGCTGCAAGCGCCGGCTCCAATGCGTTCAGGTGCGGCACGACCGGGTCGGGCAGCAGCAGGCAATAGCCCGGCAGCACCTGCGGATCGCCGAGCACCGCCCAGCCAGAACGCAGCCGCGCGATCATCGTGGGATCGGCGCCCGCGCGACAGGCCTCGACGCGACGATGGATGGCAGTCTCGTCACTGCGGAATCGGTGATCGATGCGGCCATGGTCACTTCCTGAACATGAAATAGACGGCGCCCAGCATGCAGAGCGACGCCCACAGGTAATCGAGCTTGAGCGGTTGCCGCATGTACAGCAGCACGAACGGCACGAACACGGCCAGCGAGATGACTTCCTGCACGATCTTCAGCTGCGGCAGCGTCAGCACCGTGTGGCCGATGCGATTGGCCGGCACCTGCAGCAGGTATTCGAACAGGGCGATGCCCCAGCTCACGAGCGCCGCCACGTACCACGCACGGCCGCTCAGGTTCTTCAGGTGCGCGTACCAGGCGAACGTCATGAACACGTTCGAGGCCGCGAGCAGCAGGATCGTCGT
>CAVWGG010000013.1:0-70554 GCA_963754535.1 uncultured Gammaproteobacteria bacterium | reverse complement strand
GTTCCTCCGGGCTTGCCGTCAGGTAGATCTTGAGCGGCGCCCCGGGGAAAACCACGGTACCCATGTCACGGCCGTCGGCAACCAGGCCCGGCGGCTGGGCAAAAGCGTGTTGCCGGTCGAGCAAAGCGGACCGTACAGGCGGCATTGCCGCGACCCTGGAGGCCTCGGCCCCGGCCGTTTCGGTACGAATGGCGCGGGTGACGTCGGTCCCGGCCAGCAGGATCCGCTCCTCCCCGGCCTCGTCCATCCCGAACTGCACGTCGAGCGCCAGGGCGACTGCGGCATGGCCTTCCTGGTCGTCGGCGGCGACACCCTGCTGGCTGCCCGCGAGGGCCACCAGCCGGTACAGGGCGCCGCTGTCGAGCAGGTGAAAGCCCAGTGCGGTGGCAACCCGGCGGGCGATGGTGCCCTTGCCGGAGCCGCTGGGGCCGTCGATGGTGATGACGGGGATCAAGGAGGGTTAGGGGTTAGGGGTTAGGGGTTAGGGGTTAGGGGTTAGGGGTTAGGGGTTAGGGGTTAGGGGTTAGGGGTTAGGGGTTAGGGTAGTCGGAGGTGCAGTTACAACATTGAGAACCGAGCCATTATTCAGTATTCGGCAGGCGAGGTTGCGGTAGGAATCGAAGTGTCGGAACAGACAGAACCTCCGCTCCGACTAACCCCTAACCCCTATCCCCTAACCCCTACCTCGCAAGCCAACGCTGTTGGCGAGCAGGTCGAAGCCAGGAAACGTGGTGGAGACGTTAGCGACGTCGAGTATCGTGATCGGCGCGGTTGCGCGAAGGCTCGCGACAGCGAATGCCATCGCGATGCGGTGATCGCCGCGACTGTCGATGGTGCCGCCACCGAAAGGCTGGCCGCCGACGATGCGCATGCCGTCCGGCAGCACTTCGTGCTGCACGCCCAGTACGTCGAAGCCGCGCGCCATGGCCGCGATGCGGTCGCTTTCCTTGACGCGCAATTCCTCGGCGCCCGTGACGAGGGTCTCCCCTTCCGCACACGCGGCAGCGACGAACAGCGCCGGAAACTCGTCGATCGCGAGCGGCACCAGCCGTTCAGGAATGCGCGCGCCCTTGAGCTGCGACGGGCGCACTTCGATGTCGGCCACCGGCTCCATGCCGAAGCTGCGGTGGTTGACCAGGCGCAGGTCGGCGCCCATCAGCGCCAGCATCTCGAGGATGCCGGTGCGCGTCGGGTTCACGCCGACGTCGCGGATTGTAAACGGCTCGCGCGCGCCGAGGCACGCGGCGACCAGGAAGAACGCGGCCGACGAGATGTCGCCCGGCACGCGGATGTTCGCCGCCTGCAGCGACCTGGGCGCCGCGAGTGTCACCACGCCGTCGCGTGCGCGGACGTCGCAACCGAAGCTCTGGAGCATGCGTTCGGTGTGATCGCGCGTGACCGCCGGCTCGACCACCGTGGTCTCGCCTGTCGCGTACAACCCCGCGAGCAGCACCGCTGATTTCACCTGCGCGCTGGCGACGGGCATTGCGTAGCGGATGCCCTGCAGCTGCTGTCCGCCGAAAATTCGCACCGGCGGTTTGCCATCCTGAGTTTCGATGCGGGCACCCATGGCCCGCAGCGGCTTGGCGGCTCGCTCCATCGGTCGTCGCATCAGCGATGCGTCACCGATGAGCTCGGAATCGAACGGCTGCGCGCTGAGCAGGCCCATGAAGAGTCGCATGGCGGTTCCGGCATTGCCCATGTCGAGCGCGGCCGTGGGCGCGCGCAAGCCGCGCAGGCCGACGCCGTCGACGATGACTTCACCGGGACCCGGCCGTTCGACGTGGACGCCGAGATGCGCGACGGCCTTCATCGTGGAGAGGCAGTCTTCGCCTTCAAGGAACCCAGTGACGTGCGTGCGACCGTCCGCGAGCGCGCCGAACATCACGGCGCGATGCGAAACCGACTTGTCACCCGGGACGGTAACTTCCCCGGCAACGCTGTCGGCCGGTTCAACGAGGTACGAGGTCATCGCGGAGGATCGCTCGAAGGTGCTCAGAGGATGGCTTTGGGATACGCGCCGACCACGCGATACAACGATGCGCGACGCTTGAGCTCGGCCAGCGCCGTGGCCAGCGGCTCGCGTTCGGCATGGCCCTCGACGTCGATGAAGAACACGTAGTCCCATTTCTTCTTGCGGGACGGGCGCGATTCGATGCGCGTCAGGCTGATACCGTTCTGCGCCAACGGCTCGAGCAGTCGATACAACGCGCCGGGCGCATCGGTTTTCGCAGCCGACACGAGCAGCGTCGTCTTGTCGGCCTCGCCCGGGCTTGCGGCCTTGCGGCCGATCACGAGGAAGCGCGTCGTGTTGTCGGGGCGGTCCTCGACCTCCGGCACGAGCAGGTTCAGGCCATAGACTTCTGCGGCCGCCGCGCCGGCAATCGCCGCGGTGCCTTCCTCGTCGCGCGCACGACGCGCACCTTCGGCATTGCTGCTGACGGTCACGCGCTCCACGCCGGGCATGTGTTCCTGCAGCCAGCCGCGGCACTGCGCCAGCGATTGCGGGTGACCGCACACGCGGCGAATGTCGCCGAGCATCGTCATGCGTCCCATCAGGTTCTGGTGGATGCGCAGCTCCACCTCGCCGATGATCTTGAGCGGCGAGGTCAGGAACATGTCGAGCGTGTTGTTGACGGTGCCTTCCGTCGAGTTCTCGATCGGCACGACGCCGAAGTCTGCGGCGCCGGATTCCACCTCGTGGAAGACTTCCTCGACCGACGTCAGCGGCAGCGGCCGCACCGAATGCCCGAAGTACTTCAGCACCGCCTGCTGCGTGAACGTGCCTTCCGGGCCGAGGTAACCGATCTTGAGCGCGTTCTGCTGCGCGAGGCACGCGGACATGATCTCGCGGAAGAGCCGCAGGACCTCTTCGTCACGCAGGGGGCCACCCTCATCCTGGTTGCGCTTCAGCGCCAGGCGCAGCACCTGCGACTCGCGTTCAGGACGGTAGAAATCGACGGTGTGGCCGGCCGCGTGCTTCGACACGCCGACTTGCTGCGCGAGTTTTGCGCGCTCGTTGATCAGCGCATGCAGCTGTGCGTCGACGCTGTCGATGCGCTCGCGGATCTGTTCGAGCGGCACCGTCAGGGCAGGGAGTGCAGTTGAGGTCCGGGGTCGCTTCGTCTTGGCCATGGTTCGGGTCAGGTCGTGTCGGCTTGGTCAGATCAGGCGGGCGCTCAATACGCCGGGAATGGCGCGCAGTTTACCCACAACGTCCGGCCCGATTGGGGCGTCCGTGTCGATCAGCGTGTAAGCGATGTCGCCCCGCGACTTGTTGAGCAGGTCGGCGATGTTGAGGCCGGCGTCCGCCAGGCAGGTCGAGATCTGGCCGACCATGTTGGGCACGTTGGCGTTGGAAATCGCCAGGCGGCTGACACCGGCCCGGGGCAGCACGGCTTCGGGAAAGTTGACCGAATGGCGGACGTTTCCCGTCTCGAGGAAGTCGCGGAGCGTGTCCGCCACCATGATGGCGCAGTTTTCCTCGGCCTCGCCCGTCGATGCGCCAAGGTGAGGCAGTGCCACGGCATTGGGGTGAACCCGGATGGCATTCGTCGGAAAGTCACAGACGTAGGCGCTCAGCTGGCCACTGTCGAGACCGGCCAGCACGGCTGCCTCGTCGACGATCTGGCCGCGGGCGAAATTGAGCACCGCGCTGCCCTTGCGCATGAGCGCGATGCGCGACGCATTGACCAACCCGCGCGTGTGGTCATTGAGCGGCACGTGGACCGTGACGGCATCGCAGCGGGAGAACAGGTCGTCCAGGCTGAGCGCCTGTTCGACGCCCGACGAGAGCTGCCACGCGCGCTGCACGGTGATCTGCGGGTCGTAGCCCAGGACTTTCATGCCGAGGTGGAGGGCCGCGTTCGCGACCTCGACGCCGATGGCGCCGAGTCCCACCACGCCGAGCGTGCGCCCCGGCAACTCATAGCCGACGAATTTCTTCTTGCCCTGCTCCATCGCCACTTCGAGCGCGTGGTCGTCGCCTTCGAGCGAGCGCACGTAGCCCCAGGCCTGGCAGATGTTGCGTGCCGCCAGGAACAGCCCGGCGAGCACGAGTTCCTTCACGGCATTGGCGTTGGCGCCCGGCGCGTTGAAGACGGGAATGCCACGCAGGCTGAGCTTGGCGACGGGGATGTTGTTGGTGCCGGCGCCCGCCCTGGCCACCGCCAGTACGCTCGCCGGAATCTCGATCGCGTGCACGTCGGCCGAACGAACCAGCAGCGCATCCGGCCGCACGAGTTCCGACGCGATTTCGTAGCGGTCGCGCGGCAGGCGCTCGAGGCCGCGCAGCGAGATGTTGTTCAGGGTCTGGATCTTGAACAACGCTATCCCCTCGTCCGCTGGAACTCGCGCATGTACTCGACCAGCGCTTCCACACCCGCCATCGGCATCGCGTTGTAGATGCTCGCGCGCATGCCGCCGACGGAGCGGTGGCCTTCGAGCGCGACGAGGCCGGCCTGCTTCGCGCCCTCCACGAACGGCTTGTCGAGCGCCGCATCGGGCAGCGTGAACGGCACGTTCATCCACGATCGACAGTCGACGGTGACCGGGTTCTTGTAGAAGCCCGAGGAATCGATCGCGTCGTACAGCTTGCGCGCCTTCGCCTGGTTCAGGCGCTCCATGGCTTCGACGCCGCCCTGCCGCTTGAGCCACTGGAACACGACACCCGCCACGTACCACGAGTAAGTCGCCGGCGTGTTGAGCATCGAGCCGTCGGCGGCCATCGCCTTCCAGTCGAACACGGTGGGTGTGTCGGGGCGGGCCTTGCCGAGCAAGTCGTCACGCACGATGACGACCACGAGGCCGGCCGGGCCGATGTTCTTCTGCGCGCCGGCATAGATCACGCCGAACTGGCTGACGTCGATGGGCCGCGACAGGATCGTGGAAGACAGGTCCGCGATGAGCGGGATGCCGCGGGCCGCGGGCACGAACGGGAACTCGACGCCGTGGATCGTCTCGTTCGGCGTGTAGTGCAGGTACGCCGCCTCGGGCGACCGCTGCCAGCCCGCCTCGGCCGGGACGGTGGTGAACTTCGTCGCGGATGCATCGGCCACGACGTTGACCTTGCAGTACCGCTTCGCTTCGGCGATGGCCTTCGTCGACCAGGTACCCGTATTGACGTAGTCGACGACGGCGCCGGGCGCGGTGAGATTGAGCGGGATCGCAGCGAACTGGGCCGTGGCCCCGCCCTGCAGGAACAGCACTTTGTAGTTGGCCGGGATGGCCATCAACTCGCGGAGGTCCGCTTCCGCCTGCTGCGCAATGCCCACGTAGGCCTTGCCGCGGTGGCTCATTTCCATGACTGACATGCCGTGGCCGTGCCAGTCGAGCATCTCGTCGCGGAGTTGTTCGAGCACATCGACGGGCAGCGCGGCGGGGCCGGCGCTGAAATTGAACACACGGGTCATGATGGAACGCTCCGCAAGGGCTTTTCGCACCGCAGTTTAGCAGGCGCGACCGTCGCGGAATCCGTCAACGCGGCATTTGCTTATGCTGCCGCGTGACGTGCATCAGGGCGTGGGATCAGGGCGTTGCCCCGCTGCCTTCGTCGGTGGCCGCAACGTCCGGTGCGGGCTCGCCTTCGACGACTTCCGCATCCGACTCCGGTTCGGGCTCGACCGATTCGACGCCGATCAGGCGCTCACCGTCGTCGAGTCGAATGAGTCTCACGCCCTGGGTGTTGCGACCGAGCACGGACACTTCCGAGGCCCGGGTGCGCACGAGGGTGCCGCCCGAGCTCATCAGCATCAGTTCGTTCGTCGTGGCCACCTGCGTGGCCGCGACCAGCTTGCCGTTGCGCTCGGTCGTCTGGATCGCGATGACGCCCTGGCCGCCGCGGCCATGCACCGGGAACTCCTCGACCGACGTCAGCTTGCCGTAGCCATTCTCGGAGGCGATCAGGATCAGGCCCTGCGGGTCCGGAATGATCAGCGAGATGACGCGTTCGTCGTCCGGCAGGCGGATGCCGCGCACGCCCGCCGCGTTGCGGCCCATCGGACGCACGTCGTCTTCGGCGAAGCGGATCGCCTTGCCTTCCGTGGTGAACATCATCACGTCGCGCTTGCCGTCCGTGATGTCGACGCCCACCAGCTGGTCGCCCTCCTCCAGGCCGACGGCGATGATGCCGGCCGTGCGCGGACGCGAGAACGCCACGAGCGAAGTCTTCTTGACCGTGCCCAGCGCCGTCGCCATGAAGATGTACTTTTCTTCTTCGTACTCGCGAATCGGGAGCACGGCGGTGATGCGCTCGCCTTCCTGCAGCGGCAGCAGGTTGACGATCGGCTTGCCACGCGAGGCCCGGCCGGCCATCGGCAGCTGGTACACCTTGAGCCAGTACAACTGGCCGCGGCTCGAGAAGCACAGCAGCGTGTCGTGCGTGTTGGCGACGAACAGCTTCTCGATGAAGTCTTCATCCTTCATCGCCGTTGCGGAGCGGCCGCGGCCGCCGCGACCCTGCGCACGGTATTCGCTCACGGGTTGCGACTTGGCGTAACCGCCGTGCGACAGCGTCACGACCACGTCCTGCGGCGTGATGAGGTCTTCGATCGTGAGGTCGGATTCGTCGCGCTCGATGCGCGTGCGGCGTTCGTCGCCGTACTGGTCGCGGATCGCCAGCAGTTCGTCGCGGATGACCTGCAGCAGGCGCTCGGGCCGAGCCAGGATATCGCTGAGGTCGCGGATGGTCTCCAGCAGCTCGGCGTACTCGGCGAGGATCTTGTCCTGCTCGAGACCGGTGAGGCGATGCAGGCGCAGGTCGAGGATGGCCTGGGCCTGCGTCTCCGACAGGCGATAGATGCCGCCGTGCAGGCCGAGGGCTGCTTCGAGGCCTTCGGGACGCGCGCTGACGTCGCCTGCGCGGGCGAGCATCTCGGGCACGGCCCCGCCGCGCCACTCGCGGGCAACCAACGCCGCCTTCGCTTCCGGCGGCGTAGGCGATGCCTTGATCAGCGCGATGATTTCATCGATGTTGGCCAGCGCGACCGCGAGGCCTTCGAGGATGTGGCCGCGGTCGCGGGCCTTGCGCAGGTCGAATACGGTCCGGCGCGTCACCACTTCACGGCGGTGGCGGACGAACGCCTCGATCATGTCCTTGAGGTTGAGCAGCCGCGGCTGGCCGTCGAGCAGCGCCACCATGTTGACGCCGAACACCGACTCCATCGGCGTCTGCTTGTACAGGTTGTTGAGGACGATCTCCGCGTTCTCGTTGCGCTTCAGTTCGATGACGACACGCATGCCGTCCTTGTCGGACTCGTCACGCAGCTCGGAGATGCCTTCAAGCAGCTTGCCGCGCACGAGGTCGGCGATGCGCTCGAGCAGGCGCGCCTTGTTCACCTGGTAAGGCAGTTCGGTGACGATGATGGCCTCGCGGCCGGCGTCGTCGTATTCCTCGATCTCGGCCTTGGCGCGGACCACGATGCGGCCGCGGCCGGTCGTGTACGCGTTGTAGATCTCGCGCGCGCCGTTGATGATGCCGGCCGTCGGGAAGTCGGGCCCCGGCACGTGCTCCATCAGTTCAGGAATCGTGATGGCCGGATTGTCGATGTACGCCACGCAGGCGTTGACGATCTCGACCAGGTTGTGCGGCGGAATGTTCGTGGCCATGCCGACCGCAATGCCCGACGAACCGTTGATCAGCAGGTTCGGCACGCGCGTGGGCAGCACCGAGGGCTCGATCTCTGACCCGTCGTAGTTCGGCACGAACTCGACGGTTTCCTTGTCGATGTCGGCGAGCAGCTCGCCCGCGAGGCGCGACATGCGGACTTCGGTGTAACGCATGGCGGCCGGCGAGTCGCCGTCTACCGAGCCGAAGTTGCCCTGCCCATCGACCAGCAGGTAACGCAACGAGAACGGCTGCGCCATGCGAACCATGGTGTCGTACGCGGCCGTGTCGCCGTGCGGATGGTACTTGCCGATGACGTCGCCGACGACGCGGGCCGACTTCTTGTAGGACTTGTTCCACTCGTTGCCGAGCTCGCGCATGGCATACAGCACGCGACGATGGACCGGCTTCAGTCCGTCGCGTACGTCGGGCAGCGCGCGTCCCACGATCACGCTCATCGCGTAATCGAGGTACGACTGCTTCATCTCGTCTTCGAGGTTGACGTGCAGGAGTTCGCGCGCGATGTCAGACATGGGATCCGTTTTGCCCAAAAACGATCCGCAAGGATACCACGACGAGCCCGCTCAACGCCCTCCCACGGGCGGTCCTGGCCGGTACGGTTGGGCTGCGCCCGGTATACTGCGGGCCCCGATCCGCGAGACCCTGAATGGAGCCGGTAGACACGCTCGTTTGCGCCCGCTGGGTGCTCCCCGTCGAACCCGACGGCACCGTGCTCGCCGACCATTCGGTGGCGATGCGCGCGGGACGCATCGTCGCCGTGCTGCCCACCGC
The DNA here is from genome assembly GCA_963754535.1 of uncultured Gammaproteobacteria bacterium. Classification (GTDB taxonomy): domain Bacteria; phylum Pseudomonadota; class Gammaproteobacteria; order Steroidobacterales; family Steroidobacteraceae; genus RPQJ01. Next base: position 62,159 of record CAVWGG010000013.1, on the reverse strand, counting down.
CGAGGCGCTCGCCACCTACTCGCCCGCCGAACTCGTCGAACGTCCGCAGCACGCGATCCTGCCTGGACTGGTCAATGCGCACACGCATGCCGCCATGACGCTGTTGCGCGGCCGGGCCGAAAACCTGCCGCTGGCGCCGTGGCTGCAGGACGCGATCGCGCCGATCGAACGACGTTGGGTCGACCCGGAGTACGTACGCGACGGCACGGAACTCGCCATCGCGGAAATGCTGCGCGGCGGCGTCACCTGCTTTGCCGACATGCAGCTCTGGCCCGAAGTGGTCGCACGCGCAGCGGCCGACGCGCACATCCGCGTCAGCGTTGGCCTCGTGGTGGAACAGGCCGCGTCGCGCTGGGCGGCCGACGCCAACGAATACATCGAAAAAGGCATGGCGCTGCGGGACGACTACCGTGGCGATGCGCTGGTGGCCACGCACTTCGCGCTCGAACCATCGCATGAGCTGGACGACGCCACCCTGGCCCGGGTGCGAAGGCTCGCCGACGAACTCGAAATTCCGGTGGCCCTGCCCGTGCACGAGTCAGCGTGGGAAGTCGCAGAGAGCATCGCCCGGCACGGCGCGCGTCCGCTGGACCGGCTGGTGCGCCTCGGGTTCGCGAGCCCGTTGCTGGTGGCGGTGCACGGCACGCAACTGTCGCCGGCGGATATCGACGCGATTGCCGCCTGTGGCGCCGCCGTCGTGCATTGCCCCGAATCGAACCTCAAGCTCGGCAGCGGCGTGTGCCCCAGCGCGGACCTGCTCGGGCGCGGCGTGCGCGTGGCGCTGGGCACGGATGGGGCCGCATCCAACAACGACCTCGATGTGCTGTCAGAGATGCGCACCGCCGGCCTGCTCGCCGCCGGTGTCAGCGCGAGGCCCGGTGCGCTCGTGGCCCGTGACCTGCTCCGGATGGCAACGCTCGAAGGCGCGCGCGTGCTCGGGCTCGGCGACAGCACGGGCAGTCTCGTCGCGGGCAAGTGGGCCGACCTCTGCTGCGTCAACCTGCGCACGCCCGGCAGCTGGCCAGTGCACGACGTCGAGGCTGCACTGGTCTATGCGTGCAGTTCGCGGCAGGTCACCGACACCTGGGTGGCGGGCCGCCGCGTCTTCGCGGCCGGCGCGTTGCGTTACATCGACGAAGAATCCGTGCTCGAACGGGCCGACGCGTGGCGTACCCGGTTCGATGCCGCGCATGGCGGGAGTAATGAGTGATGCCGGCAGCCCCTGAACACGTCAACGAACACGGCAACGTCGATCCCGCCGAAATCGCCCGCTTCGAAGCGGCCGCCAGTCGCTGGTGGGATCCGCAGGGTGAGATGCGTCCGTTGCACGACCTGAATCCCGTGCGACTGCAGTACGTCGAACGCGCCGGGGACCTGGCCGGGCTGAAGGTACTCGACGTCGGCTGCGGCGGCGGCCTGCTGGCCGAAGCGATGGCGCGCCAAGGTGCGCTGGTCACGGGGCTCGACCTCGCCGACGACCTGCTGCAGGTGGCAAAGCTGCATGCGCTCGAAGCCGGCGTCCAGGTGAACTACGTGCTCGACGCGGCCGAGTCGCATGCCGCAGCCCATGCCGGGGAATACGACGTCGTCACGTGCATGGAAATGCTCGAGCACGTGCCCGATCCCACCTCGGTCATCGACGCGCTCGGGCGGCTCGTGAAGCCGGACGGCCACGTGTTCGTCTCGACGCTGAACCGGACCATGAAGGCGTACGCCATGGCCATTCTCGGTGCCGAGTACGTGCTGCGCTTGCTGCCGGCCGGCACGCATACGTACGACAAATTCATCCGCCCGTCCGAACTCAGGCAGTGGTCGCGTGAGGCCGGGCTCACCGTCATCGACATCGCCGGCCTCGATTACGATCCGTTCACGCGCAGGACGCGGCTGACGATGGACGCAAGCGTCAACTACCTCGTGCACCTGCGGCGCGCAACGCCGAACGCGCACGCATGACGCGCGCCCACGCCATACTGTTCGATCTCGACGGCACGCTGCTCGACACTGCGCCGGACATGATCGGCGCGCTCAACCTGCTGCGGCAGGAAGAAGGCCTCGAGCCGCTGCCGTTCAGCGCTGCGCGATCGTCCGTGTCGCATGGCGCGGTGCGATTGGTCACGGTGGGTTTCCCATCGGCTCATGGCGACGAGTTCGAGCGACTGCGCCAGCGGTTCCTGGCGATCTACTCCGAGAACCTTGCCGCCGGCACCCGGCTGTTCGCGGGCCTCGAGCCGGTGCTCGCAGCCTTCGAGGTCGAAGGCCTGCCCTGGGGCATCGTGACGAACAAGCCGGGCTGGCTCACCAACCCACTGCTGGAGCAACTCGACCTGGCCAGGCGCGCCTGCTGCGTGGTCAGCGGCGACACCGTCAACGAGCGCAAGCCGCATCCCCTGCCCTTGCTGCACGCCGCTGCCGTGACCGGGGTGTCCCCGGATCACTGCGTCTACGTGGGCGACGCCGAGCGCGACATCGTGGCGGGACGCGCGGCAGGCATGCAGACGGTGGTTGCGGGCTGGGGTTACCTCGCGGAGCACGATCATCCGGAAACGTGGAACGCCCACGGCATCATCGAGCGGCCCGAGGACGTGATGGACTGGTTGACGCTGCGGCACCTCGACCCAATGGCCGCCTCATGATCGAACTCAGCCCCCAGTCCTTCGTGCTTGCGGCGCTCGGGCTCGCGTTCGGCCTGCTCATCGGCTGGCTCATTGCGCGTCGCAGGACCCACGAGGCCGAAGTCCGGCTGGCGACAGCCGAGGCGTCACTCAAATCGGCCGCCGATGTCGCCACGGAACGCGACCAGGCGCTCGACATGGCGCTGCAGCGCCTGCGCAGCGGCTTCGACTCGGTGGCTGGCCAGGCGCTGCGCGGCAACAACGAGGTGTTCCTGCAACTCGCGCGCCAGACCCTCGGCCAGCAGCAGGAAGTCGCGCTCCGCAATCTCACGGAACGCGAGAAGGCTGTCGAGTCACTGTTGGCACCCGTGCGCGAAGCGCTGCAGAAAACGCACGAACAGATCGCCCGCATCGAGAAGGAACGCGCGGAAAGCTTCGGGGCCCTGCGCAGTTCGATCGAGAGCGTCGCGCTCGGCCAGGTCACGCTCCAGCGCGAGACCCGCAACCTCGTCACCGCCCTGCGTCGGCCCGAGGTGCGTGGCCAATGGGGCGAAATGACGCTGCGACGGCTGGCCGAACTGGCAGGCATGGTCGAGCGCTGCGATTTCTTCGAACAGGTCCACGTGCCGGGCGAGGACGGGTCGCTGCGCCCCGACATGATCGTGAACATGCCCGATGGCCGGCAGATCGTGGTCGACGTCAAGACACCGCTCGATGCTTACCTCACGGCCGCGGAGGCCACCACCGACGAAGACCGCGACGTCGCCCTGCGCCGCCATGCCGTGGCCGTGCAGGAACGCGTGCGGCAACTGTCGCAGAAGGCGTACTGGTCGCAGTTCGAGCAGAGCCCCGACTTCGTCGTGCTGTTCATCCCGGGAGACCAGTTCCTGAGCGCGGCGGTGGCCGAAGTGCCGTCGTTGCTCGAAGACGCGATCCGGCAGCACGTGATCATCGCGACGCCGACCAGCTTCGTGGCGCTGCTGAAAGCGGTCGCCTATGGCTGGCGCCAGAACGCGCTGGCGGAGAACGCGCTGCGCATCCAGGAACTCGGCGAGGACATGTACAAGCGGCTCGCCACGTTCACCACGCACATCTCGAAGGTGGGGCGGACGCTGGGCCAGAGCGTCGAGGCGTACAACGCCGCGGTCGGTTCACTCGAGCGACAGGTGCTGCCCGGTGCGCGGAAGTTCACTGAACTCGGCTTGCGTCCGGCGAAGGAAATCGAGGAGCTCGCGCCGATCGAAAAACTCGCGCGCGCGGTCATTGCCGATGCGCCCGCAGAATCCCCCCCGACCGCGGACCAGGACGAGACGACCGAGCGATGACGGACGATCCGTTGCAGCGCGGGACCCCACCGGGTTCGCTGCGGTATTTCGCCGTGCTCTACGCGCCCGAGCCGGCGCGGCCGCTGCTCAACGCGCTCTATGCTTTCGAAGCGGAGATCCGGGATACCGTCCGTGCGACGAGTCACGATGCCTCCCACACGCGGCTCCAGTGGTGGCGCGGTGAAGTCGATCGACTGCTGGCCGGACGGCCCGAGCATCCGGTGACGCGGGGCCTGTTGCCATTGCGCGAGGCCGGCGCCGACGTGGCGCTGCTGCACGAGGTGATGGTGGCCGCCGACATCGACATGGCGCGCATTGCCCTCAACGATGCCGACGAGGTGGCCGCGCTGGCGTTTCGTTCGAGCGGCTCCGTGCAGTCACTGGCAGCCGCGGCCTCGAGCCGGCCCCGCGCCATCACCGCCGCGGAACTCGATTTCGCGCGCAGGCTGGGTGATTCCATCGCCGGCGTTGAATCACTGCGCGACCTGCACACGGAGGTCGCCGCCGGCCGCCTGCGTCTGCCGCTGGACCAGCTCGAGCAGGCCGGGGTGCATCCCGCGCACGTGCTCGACGACCCGGCTCCGGCCGGCCTCGTCGGCGTGCTCGGGCGTGAGAAGGAGCGCTTGCAGCGCCAGCTGGCCTCGCTGGAAACTCTGCTGAACCGGGACGAACGCATCGCCCAGCGCCAGGGCCTGGTACTGGCCGCACTGCACTCGCGACTGCTCGACCGTATCGACACGACTCGAGGCGCGATCCGCACTCGCGCAGAAGTGTCACCGTGGTCGAAACTCTGGACCGCATGGCGCACAGCCGTTCGGCATGCCTGAACACTCATGAATCGCCACGGAGCACCGATGCCCGCGCCCACCTCCGCCGAACTTCGCCAATACACACCGGCCGACAACCTGCTTGCCGACCGGATCATCCTGGTCACGGGCGCCAGTGGCAGCATCGGCGGCGCGCTCGCCCAGGCCTGCGCGCGGTTGGGCGCCCGGGTGATCCTGAGCGGCCGCTCGGTGAAGAAACTGGAGAAAGTCTACGATTCGATCGTCGCGCAAGGCGGTCCGCGACCGTCCATCGCACCGCTCGACTTCGAGAAAGCCGACGCGGCCGCGTACGACACGTTGGCCGATGCCATCGGCGGCGAGTTCGGCCGGCTCGACGGCCTCGCCCAGGTGGGCGGAATCCTTGGCGACCGCTCGCCGATTGCGCACTACGACGTGCCGACGTGGCTCAAGGTGATGCACGTCAACGTCAACGCACCCTTCATCCTGACGAAGATCCTGCTGCCGCTGCTGGGCAAGTCGACGGACGCCTCGATCGTCTTCACCACGAGTGGCGTGTCGATCAAGGGTCGCGCGTACTGGGGCGCGTATGCCGTATCGAAGTTCGCCGACGAAGGACTGATGCAGGTGCTGGCGGATGAGCTGGCGACGGACTCGCCGATCCGCTCGAACAGCGTCAACCCCGGCGCCGTGCGCTCACCGATGCGTGCCAAGGCGTATCCGGGCGAAGACGCGGAACAACTCACCCGGCCCGAAGCCGTGCTCGCGCCGTTCCTGTATCTGCTGGGACCCGACAGCCGGGGCGTTACCGGTTGCCGCTTCGACGCGCAGTAGATTTCTTGCGGCGGTCGGGGGCCGGCCGCGGTCGCGGCCGCGGCTTGAGGCCGGTGTCGCCGCGATCGCGACCCGCCAGCGTGTAGAGAGGATCGAGTTCCGCCCCTTCGAGCGCGCGCGAGCGGCCTCGCGGCAGGTCGCGCGGCAAGGCGATCGGGCCCCACTTCACCAGCATCGTGCGGCTGATCTTGAGGCCCGCCGAATCGAACAACGCGCGGATCGCACCGCGCGGCAAGGTGCGGTCGCTCGCGACCCTGAACCACATGTTGGTGCCGCTGGGGCCCGAAGGCTCGACGGCACTGAATGTGACCGTCTGCCCTTCCACGTCGACGGCCGTCGGCATTTCGGGCCACGGTTCTTCCTGGCTCGGTCGCAACGCGCGCACGCGGTACTCGACCGGAATCTCGTGGTTGTGGCGGGCGATTGCCAGGGCGAACTTTCCTTCGCTCGACAGGATCAGCAGGCCGTCTTCGCCAAAGCCGAGGGCGTTGACCGCCACCCAGCGACCCGCATGCAGCGCGGGCAGGTTCATCTCGACGCTTTCGCGATCGTCGCCCGCACGGCTGCGCAGCATTTCGCCCGTGGGCTTGTGATACAGGATGACCTGCAGCTTGCGGTCCACGGCGAGCAGTCGAGTCACGTCCTTGCCATCCACCACGACGCGTTCGCCCTGCTGCAACGCATGACCGATCTCGGCCGGCCGGCCGTTGACCAGCACGCGGCCTTCGCGAATCCAGGCTTCGACCTGGCGGCGCGAACCGATGCCGTGCTGCGCGAGCAGCTTGTGCAGGCGTTCGCTCAACGGGATTCCTCGTCCGATTCGGCGGACGCCTCGGCCGCTGCGTCGACGGTCGTTGCTGCCTCGGCATCGAGCGTCGCCGGTTCTTCGGCCTGCCCCGCCTCGGCGGCGGCAATCGCGGCCGGCAGGTCGAGCTGCTCCTTGATGTCTTCGAGGTCGCGCAGCTCGGCCAGCGTCGGCAGGTCGTCGAGGCTCTTCAGGCCGAAGTAGTCGAGGAACTCACGCGTGGTGCCGAGCAGTTCGGGACGGCCCGGAACTTCACGGTGGCCGACCACGCGGATCCAGCTGCGCTCGTGCAGGGTGCGCATGATCGTCGTGCTGACGGTGACGCCGCGAATGTCCTCGATCTCGCCACGCGTGATCGGCTGGCGATAGGCAATCAACGCCAGCGTCTCGAGCAGCGCGCGCGAATAGCGGCTCGGCCGTTCCTGCCACAGGCGGGAAACGACATCGGCGTGCTGCGGACGGATCTGCACGCGCCAGCCACTCGCGACCTCGCGCAGTTCGACGCCACGGTCCTGGTAGCTCTGCTGCAGTTCGGCAAGCGCAGCCGCGATTTCTTCGGCCGGCGGGCGCTGCCCCTCGTCGAACAGTTCGAGCAACTGCTCGATCGTCACGGGGCGGCCGGCAGCCAGCAGCACGGCCTCGACGACGCCGCTCAGGGGGTGTTGGGTCATGATTCGGTGCCTTGCGGGCCCTGCGGGACCCGGTCATCCATGTCGTCGATCTGTTCCGCCTGGCGGGGAGTGCCGGCGCGCACGTGGATCGGCGCATACGGTTCGGACTGCACGATCTCGATCAGCCCCTCGCGGAGCAACTCGAGGATCGCGATGAAAGTGACGGTGACGCCCATGCGCCCTTCTTCGGCGCGGAACAGCGTGACGAACTCCACGAACGCCTGCGTGCGCATCGTGCCCAGCACTTCGGACATGCGCTGGCGCACCGAGAGCCGCTCGCGGCTGATGTGATGGTGCGCGAACATTTCCGCGCGGCCCATCACGTCCTTGAGCGCGACGAGCATCTCCTGCAGCGAGACGTTCGGCTGCAGCCTGACGACGCGACGCTCGACGAGTTCGGCCGAGGCCGGGAACGTGTCGCGATCGATGCGGTGCAGTTCCTCGATGTCCAGCGCCGCGCGCTTGAAGCGCTCGTATTCCTGCAGGCGGCGGACGAGTTCGGCGCGTGGGTCGGCTTCTTCCTCGCCGGCCGACGCCGGTCGCGGCAGCAGCATGCGCGACTTGATCTCGGCCAGCGTCGCGGCCATCACGAGGTATTCGCCCGCGAGTTCGAGCTGCATGCCGCGCATCACGTCGATGTACGACATGTACTGGCGCGTGATCTCCGCGATCGGGATGTCGAGGATGTCGAGGTTCTGCCGCCGGATCAGGTAGAGCAGCAGGTCGAGCGGGCCTTCGAAGGCCTCGAGGAACACCTGCAGCGCATCCGGCGGGATGTACAGGTCCTTCGGCATCTGCGTGACCGGCTCGCCGTCGACCACGGCGAACGGCATCTCGCCCTGCTCGTGGGTCTCCGGCACGTGCGGCTCGGCCGGCGGCTGGTGGCCCAGCCCGCCTTCGATCAACTTGAGGTCGGGTTTGGTCATGCGCTGTCCTGCCTCAGCGGTACGCGAGGCCCATCGCCTGCTTAACGTCGTCGAGGGTCTGGCCCGCGACCGCGCGCGCTTTCTCGCAGCCTTCCGCGATGATGCCGTGCACCAGGTCCGGGTTGTCCTCGTACTCCTGCGCACGCTGACGCATGCCCGTGACTTCCTCGACGATCTTGTCGATCACCGGCTTCTTGCACTCGAGGCAGCCGATGCCCGCGGACCGGCAGCCCTGGTCGACCCAGCGCTGCGTGTCCCCGTCGGAATAGAGCTTGTGCAGGTCCCAGACCGGGCACTTCTCGGGATTGCCCGGGTCGGTGCGCCGCACGCGTGCAGGATCGGTCTGCATCGTCTTGAGCTTCTTCGCGACTTCGTCCGGGTCCTCGCGCATGCCGATCGTGTTGCCGTACGACTTGGACATCTTGCGGCCGTCGAGACCCGTGACTTTCGGCGTCGAGGTCAGCAGCGCTTCCGGCTCGGTCAGGATCGTGCGGCCCGTGCCTTCGAGGTAACCGAGCAGGCGCTCGCGGTCGGCCAGCGTGAGGCGCGAATTCCCGTCGAGCAACGCGTGCGCCTTCGTCAGCGCGTCGTCCTGGCCCTGCTCCTGGTAGCCCTTGCGCAGGTCGCGATAGATCGCCGCGTTCTTGCTGCCGAGGTTCTTGATGGCGCGCTCGGCCTTGGCTTCGAAATCCTGCTCGCGGCCGAAGATGAAATTGAACCGGCGCGCGATCTCACGCGTGATTTCGACGTGTGCAACCTGGTCCTCGCCGACCGGCACGCCCATGGGGCGGTACAGGAGGATGTCGGCACTCTGCAGCAGCGGGTAACCCAGGAACCCGTAGGTGGCGAGGTCCTTTTCCTTGAGCTGCTCCTGCTGGTCCTTGTAGGTCGGCACGCGCTCGAGCCAGCCCAGCGGCGTGATCATCGAGAGCATCAGGTGCAGCTCCGCGTGCTCGGGGACGCGGGACTGGATGAACATCGTGCAGACCGCCGGGTTCAGTCCCGCAGCAAGCCAGTCGATGACCATCTGCCACGCGAAATCCTCGAGATGCCGGGTGTCTTCGTACCCGGTCGTGAGCGCGTGATAGTCGGCAATGAAGAAATAGCAGTCGTACTGGTACTGGAGCTCGGTCCAGTTCTTCAGTGCGCCGTGGTAGTTGCCGAGGTGCAGGCTGCCCGTCGGACGCATTCCCGAGAGCACTCGACGCGGTGTCGTGACGGTAGAACTCAAACGGGTTCCCTGCGACCTTGTCGCGGTTTAATATTTTAAATATCAGCAGCTTGAAAGATTAATCTCAGGTATTGCTTTAACCTGAGTCGACCCGCCAAGCCAGTGGAAAGGCGCGATTATACGCAGCCGCCCGGGCCGCGTTCACTCGAACGCGGAGACGTCGCCCTTGCCGCGACGCACGATGACCGGAGTGCCGCTCGACAGGTCCACGACGCTGCTGGGCTCGATGCCACCGGTGCCGCCGTCGATCACGAGGTCGACCAGGTGATCGAGCTTCACCTTGATCTCCTGTGGGTCGGTCGGGGTTGTCGATTCACCCGGCAGCAACAGGGTGGAACTCATGATCGGCTCCCCAAGCTCCGCCAGCAGCATGCTGACGATCGCGTTGTCCGGGACACGGATACCGATGGTGCGGCGCTTCGGGTTCTGCAGCCGCTTGGGCACCTCCCGCGTGGCCTCCAGCAGGAACGTGTACGGGCCCGGAGTGAACGCCTTCAGGGTCCGGTACTGGCTGTTGTCGACCCGGGCGTATTTCGCGATCTCCGACAGGTCGCGGCAGACCAGCGTGAAATTATGGTTCTTCACGTCCACGTCGCGGATACGCCGGATGCGCTCCATCGCTTCTTTGTCGCCGATCAGGCAGCCGAGCGCGTAGCTGGAGTCCGTCGGATAGACCACGACGCTGCCGTCGCGGATGGCGGCGATGGCCTGGCGCACCAGGCGCGGCTGCGGATTCTGCGGGTGAATTGAGATCAGGAACGCCATGAAACTCGCCCAGCCGCGGGTGTCACGGCCAAGTTGCTATGATACGCGACCCTTCGTCTACCCGCCCCGAGCGCACCGCAGCCCGATGCAAATGCTGTTTGACCTTCTGCCCGTCGTATTTTTCTTCATCGCTTACAAGATGGCGGGTATCTACGTCGCAACGGCGGTCCTGATCGTCGGCGTGCTGGTGCAGACCGCGATCAGCTGGTTCAAGCATAAGAAGGTGAGCCCGATGCTGCTCACGTCGGCCATCCTGGTGCTCGTGTTCGGCGGCCTGACCCTGGCCATTCACGACGCGGCCTTCATCAAGTGGAAGCCGACCATCGTGAACCTGCTGTTCGCGGGCGCGTTCCTCGCCAGCCAGTTCATGAAAGGACCAACCATCGTCCAGCGCCTGATGGGCGAGAAGATGAAACTCGAACCAGCGTCCCTATGGACGCGCCTGAACCTGATGTGGGTCGGCTATTTCATCGTCTGCGCGGTGCTGAACCTGTACGTCGCGTACAACTTCAGTGAAGACACCTGGGTGAACTTCAAGCTGTTCGGCCTGATGGGCCTGACGATCGTCTTTGCGCTGGCGCAGGGCTACTGGCTGGGGCGCAAGCTCGACCAGGCGGACGCTGCCGGCACACCCCGAACAGAGTGAGCCGGGTTCCAGCCATGTGGTACGTGATCATCGGCAAAGACGCCCCCAACGCACTCGAGATCCGCAAACGAGTGCGTCCTGCGCATCTCGAACGCGCAAAGCAGCTCCTCGATGAAGGACGCATGCTCGTCGCCGGCCCCTGCCCTGCGATTGATTCACCGGACCCCGGCCCTGCCGGCTTTTCGGGCAGCGTGATCATTGCCGAGTTCGCCTCGCTCGCCGACGCGAAGGCCTGGGTGGCCGCCGACCCGTACGTCACTGAAGGCGTGTTCGAATCCCATGAAGTTCGCCCATTCGTGAAGTCGCTGCCATGACACAGACGAATTCGCCCACCCGAGCCGAAAAACTGGAAGCCCGGCTGCGCGCGGCCTTGCAGCCGTCGGAACTGCACGTCGTCGACGACAGCCATCTGCACGCCGGTCATGCAGGCGCGGCCGGAGGGCACGGCCACTTCACGGTACAGCTCGTTTCGGAACGATTCTCGGGCCTGCCTGTCGTACGGCGGCACCGGCTCGTGTATGAAGCAGTCGGCGACATGATGACCACCGATATCCATGCGCTGTCGATCCAGGCCCTGGCGCCCGGCGAAGGCTCGCTGGCCTGACGACAACGCTTCTCCCATTACCGCGTCCCCCTGGACGCCCTGACGAACCATCCACAGAGGCTCATCGATGCGAAACCTGAAGACCGTCCTCCTGCTCGGCGCCGCCATTGCGCTGGGCACCACCGCGTGCACGAAACCCGCAGAAGATGCAGCCAAGCCTGCTAGCCCGACGGCTGCGCCCGCGGCCGCCGAAAAGGCCTCGCCGACGCTCGTCACCGTCAACGGCAAGGCAATCAACGCAAACCTGCTCGACACGTTCCTGCAGGCCGTCACCGGCAAGCCCGCTGCCGAAGCCACGAAGGAGCAGAGGGACGCGCTGCTCGAACAACTCGTGAACATGACGCTCGCCGCGCAGGCTGCCGAGAAGGATGGACTGGCCGTCCTCCCCGGACGTGCAGGCTCGGCTCGACCTGCTGCACTCGCAGATCCTCGCCGAGGCCGCCAGCGACAAGTACGTGAAGTCGCATCCGGTCTCCGACGACGAAGTGAAGGCCGCCTATGATTCCGAAGTGGCGAACATGCCCAAGGAATACAAGGCTCGTCACATCCTGGTTGAGACGAAGGAAGCCGCGGACGCAGTCATCAAGGAACTGCTGGCTGGCGGCGACTTCGCGAAGATCGCGAAGGCCAAGTCGAAGGATCCCGGCAGCGCGGCCAAGGGCGGCGATCTCGGCTGGTTCTCGGCCCAGACGATGGTGAAGCCGTTCTCAGAGGCGTTGGCGAAGCTCGAAAAGGGCAAGACGACCACCGAGCCGGTGCAGACCCAGTACGGCTATCACGTCATCCAGCTCGAGGACGTTCGCTCCCCGACCGCGCCCGCGTTCGAGGATGTGAAGGAGCAGGTCAAGGTGTTCGCGCAGCGGAAGAAGCTGCAGTCGTACCTCGACGACCTTCGCAAGACTGCGAAGATCCAGAAGACTGGCTGACCGTCAAGCATTTTTTTTGCTGGCCACGGCCGGTTTCCCGCGAGGGGAACCGGCCGTTTTCATTGGTCCCGCCGCGACAGTCCCGGAACGTCAGGACTGTGGCTCGAGAGGACCAGTGACCCTGCAAACCAGGCGTTCGACCTGAATGATTTTGGAGCCTCCGAACAGGCCAAGCAGCTATCACACATTTCTATTTAAGAAACTCTCTTATCTAATTGTTTTTTATGTAATTGATTGAATTGTGTGACGCGTTTCACAAAATCCTGATTTTGGCCTGATTAAGTCCAATCACGCGTCAGCTCGAGTTTACATATGCCTGGCTTGATGGCCCTCGAGCGGTCCTTGCGGCACCTCCGGGCTAATTGAGGGTTCCCGCCCAGCCCCATGATCTGGTTGAATTTTGACCAGTCTGGCCAATTCCCCCCCCGTCCAGAGCCTCTCTCAACACCCTCGCGTAACTCCGCGAATATGTTGAAGTCTTGACCGAGCGGGGTCGCCGGATATAGTTAACTCGCGAAGTTAACAATAACCCCCAATGTCAGCCGCATTAGCAATCAGTTCGGAGCCGCCCTTTTTTGGGCTAGGAATGAGCGAAAACTTTAAAGCAACGCTCCTGTCTGCGTTTCGGCCGCTAATGCGCCCGCTCGTCCGAATTCTCGTCCGGAACGGGGTTTCGTACGGCGAGTTTTCGGAGCTATTGAAGTCCGTCTTCGTCGACTCGGCGCAGGACGTCCTGCAACTACCTGATTCGCGCCAGTCGGTTTCGAGAATCGCAATTACGACAGGGCTGACGCGCCTTGAGGTTTCTCGCCTCCTCACCCAAACCGACGAAGACGCCGAGGCTTTGCTGGGTCGTCTGAGCCGGGTTGGTCGGTTGTTGACTGGTTGGCATCAAGACTCGGACTTCACCGGCCCGTATGGAATTCCTTACGAAGTCCAGTTTGAGGGCCCCATTGGACGCAGAAGCTTTACGGAACTTGTTCGTCGATACACGAGCGACGTTCCAGCGGACGAGATGCTTGATGAGATGAAAAGGATTGGAGCTGTACTGGATTTGGGCAATGGTTACTACCGCGTCCTCATCCGCTTGTACATTCCTTCCGCAGCGGATCCAGCGAAATTCCACGCGATGTCAGTCGCATTTACGGACCTAGCCAAGACGCTGGATCAAAACCTTCGTCCCGACGAAGACCAAAAGATTTTTGAGCGACGTGTTTGGGCGCCCAACGGGATCACCCCGACGGACGCTTTGGACTTTGATCTCTACGTTAAGGATCGCGGGCAGCAGTTCCTGGAATCTTTGGACGACTGGCTTTCAACGCGTGAAACGGAAGCGGCACGTAGCGGCGCCGACCATCGCGTGAAGGTTGGGGTGGCGATGTACATGTTTGTTCGTCCGGTGGACGAGCAGTTCGATCAAGAGTCGATTCAGTAGGAATCGATTTCGATACGTTTTGGGCCGACGGATCGGCTGCGAATAAATAAGGGGACGATGGCAATGAACGGGAATGGTTTCAAGACTTCGAACCTAGCGGTGGCTATTGCAACCACGCTCGCTGTTAGCGGTGCGATTGCTCCTGCCCAGGTTTCTGCCAAGGTCTCAACAGATGCCATCATTGGCGCTGGCGCGGACGCGATCATCGGTACCGGCAAAGACGCCATCATCGGCACCGGTAAGGACGCCATCATTGGCACCGGCCGTTCCAAGTCGGTCTCCAGTAACGCGATCATCGGTACTGGCAAAGACGCCATCATCGGTACCGGTAAGGACGCGATCATCGGTACTGGCAAAGACGCCATCATTGGCACCGGCCGTTCCAAGTCGGTCTCCAGTAACGCCATCATCGGTACCGGTAAGGACGCGATCATCGGTACTGGCAAAGACGCCATCATCGGTACCGGTAAGGACGCGATCATCGGTACTGGCAAAGACGCCATCATCGGTACCGGTAAGGACGCGATCATCGGTACTGGCAAAGACGCCATCATTGGTACTGGTAAGGACGCGATCATCGGTACTGGCAAAGACGCCATCATTGGCACCGGTAAGGACGCCATCATTGGCACCGGCCGTTCCAAGTCGGTCTCCAGTAACGCCATCATCGGTACTGGTAAGGACGCGATCATCGGTACTGGTAAGGACGCCATCATCGGTACCGGTAAGGACGCGATCATCGGTACTGGCAAAGACGCCATCATTGGCACCGGTAAGGACGCCATCATTGGCACCGGCCGTTCCAAGTCGGTCTCCAGTAACGCGATCATCGGTACTGGTAAGGACGCGATCATCGGTACCGGTAAGGACGCCATCATCGGCACTGGCAAAGACGCCATCATTGGCACCGGCCGTTCCAAGTCGGTCTCCAGTAACGCCATCATCGGTACCGGTAAGGACGCGATCATCGGTACCGGTAAGGACGCCATCATCGGTACCGGCAAAGACGCGATCATCGGTACTGGCAATAGACGCCATCATCGGTACCGGTAAGGACGCGATCATCGGTACTGGCAAAGACGCCATCATCGGTACCGGTAAGGACGCCATCATCGGTACTGGCAAAGACGCCATCATTGGCACCGGTAAGGACGCCATCATTGGCACCGGCCGTTCCAAGTCGGTCTCCAGTAACGCCATCATCGGTACTGGTAAGGACGCGATCATCGGTACTGGTAAAGACGCCATCATCGGTACCGGTAAGGACGCGATCATCGGTACTGGCAAAGACGCCATCATTGGCACCGGTAAGGACGCCATCATCGGCACTGGTAAGGACGCCATCATTGGCACCGGCCGTTCCAAGTCGGTCTCCAGTAACGCGATCATCGGTACTGGCAAAGACGCCATCATCGGTACCGGTAAGGACGCCATCATCGGCACCGGTAAGGACGCCATCATCGGCACCGGTAAGGACGCCATCATTGGCACCGGTAAGGACGCCATCATTGGCACCGGCCGTTCCAAGTCGGTCTCCAGTAACGCGATCATCGGTACCGGTAAGGACGCGATCATCGGAACCGGGAAGACCTTGGTCCTAATGATGGGCGCGATCGACAGTGTCGATACTGCCACCAGCACGATCAGCGTCTTGGGACGCAACCTGAAGTTGCCTTCGGTTGCTAAGGTTCAAGAAACTCTCGCCGCAGGCCACCAAGTAATGGTCACCGTTTCCGGACGCATGTCCACCTCCGGTACCGTCGAGCAGATGAAGTTGCGCTTCATGCCGACCGACTATGTTGCAGGCTCGTCGAAGGTTGTCGTGAGTGGACGCGTCAGCGACATCAACGCAAGTGTTGGCACGATGAAAGTCGGCGGTGTCACGGTCGACATTTCAGCGGCAGTAGCGGCGAAGACTCCCACCGCAGGCAGTCTGGTGTTGCTTGTTGGAACGCAACCCGTTCGTCAAGGCGTCGTTCTAGCTGAGCAACTGTACGTTAAGTAAACGTAGAAGCCCCAGCCAAGAAAGGCGCGCCAAGAGCGCGCCTTTTTTTATTGATTTGCGTCGAGCCCGGGCTTCGGAATGTCTGCCGCCTCGGGCCCCTCGTAATAAAACACACCAATGCCGCTAATGGGATCATTTGCGCTTTCGTAGCCCTTAAATTCCCTGGCGGTTAGCCAGTCATCGATGGATTCGATGAAGCGTGTCGCCTCGGCCCGTGACCAAACACGAAAGGCCTCGCGATCCTCGGGGGTCAGCTTTGCATACGCGATACGCTGAATAAACCCAGCGGTCTTGCGGGCAGGGTTGGAATTGTGATCGACGCCGGAAATAAACGGGAAGAGCATTCCGGACATCACGGTGATTGCTTTCTCATCGAAATCGCCAGGTACGAAATATCTCTTAGTCGGACGAAGCAGCCCGTTTTCCAACTCCTGCACTGCAACGGCACGAAAAAGTTCGGCGCGTACCGCTCCCGGGGGCACATCGCCGCCAACGGCTCTCACGAGCTCAGTGAAACTCGGACTCTCTCCCTCGAAACACAAATCCAAGGGCGCGCCATCAGCGCCGATGAATCTGGGATCGAAATGCCATGCGTGCAAAACTCGGGCAGGTGGCCCCGCATGATCCGCCGCTCCACTCTTCGCACCGTCCTTTAGCAACGTCTGCTCGGACACACGACGGACTTCCTTTCGGGAGAGTCCAGTCCGGACTGCGACGCGCGAGGCGTTTGTGACTCTCCCCTTCGAATCACGCTCAAGCAACGCCTCATGGACAAAAGCCGTCTTTGCGATTTCCGCGAAGCTCTTGTATGTCACACCTGATCGAAGCATCACGCGAGCAAACGGCCGCAAACATGCGTAGACCGTTGCCATCAATCTCGACTGAACATCGTTATTCATTTGGAAACCAGAGCGCGGCTCTCACGAAGTGCGTTAGCTCAAGCATCGCCTCAAGCCACCCTCAGAAAGTGACGGCGATAGTGTTCCAGCTCATTGATCGACTCGCGGATATCGTCCAGCGCCAGATGTGTCGACGCCTTTTGAACCCCGGCAAGTACAGCGGGTGCCCAGCGACGCGCGAGTTCCTTGACGGTGCTGACGTCGAGATTCCGATAGTGGAAAAACCTCTCGAGCGCCGGCATCTCGCGGGCCAGGAAGCGGCGGTCCTGGCAGATGCTGTTGCCGCACATCGGCGACGAGCCCGCCACCGAGTGCTGCGCAAGGAATGCCAGCGT
Source organism: uncultured Gammaproteobacteria bacterium (assembly GCA_963754535.1). Lineage (GTDB taxonomy): Bacteria > Pseudomonadota > Gammaproteobacteria > Steroidobacterales > Steroidobacteraceae > RPQJ01. The sequence goes on along the minus strand of CAVWGG010000013.1, from coordinate 45,355 downwards.
CTGCGCCTCTGCGTCCTTCGCCGTAAAGCGGCTGTCGCGGACTCGCTGCAGCAAGCCCGTGCCGCCATGGGTCGTGCGGTTCCACTCATCCATGGCAGCGAGAACCGCGTCCGCCTGGTGGATGGCGATAACCGGCCCTTCCGCGACCAAGCGCAGCGAAGCGTCCGTGACGATCGTAGCGATTTCGATGATGTGATCGGCCTGGGTGTCCAGGCCCGTCATCTCGAGGTCGATCCAGATGAGGTTGTCAGCTTTCAATGTGTGGCCAATCGGTGCGGGCGGCAAAGTGTTCGAACTGGGTCTCGGGGCTCAGGGCAGTGACCGGGACGGTCGATTGTGGGCGATTCTAGCAAAGGCTAAGCTCCGCACCCTTCGTGGACACACTCCATTGTTAAATACACCACCTTGATGCCCCATTGGATGACCGTTGCATTCCTGGCGGCCTTAAGCCTGCACCTCGTCGTGCAGTTCTGGCTGTCGCTCAGGCAAACACGCCACGTCGCCGCACACCGGAACGAAGTCCCGCCCGCTTTCGCCGATGCGGTCAGCGCAGTTGAGCATGCCAAAGCAGCCGATTACACGGTCGCAAGGCAGCGCTTCGGCCGGGTGGAACTGGTCTTCGATGCAATCGTCCTGCTGGTCCTGACGCTGGGGGGCGGTATCGCGGCCCTCGGTCGGCTCGCAGCTGCGGTCGCTGGCGCGAATCCAATCTGGGCCGGAACGGTACACGTTCTGCTGTCGCTGTTGGCGGTGAGCCTGGTCTCGCTGCCATTCTCCGTCTGGCGGACGTTCGTGCTCGAAGCGCGCTTCGGCTTCAATCGGACCACTCCCGCCGTCTTCGTGGTCGACCTGCTCAAGGCGATCGCACTGGGTGGATTGTTGGGCGGTGGTGTCGTCGCCCTCGTGCTCTGGACGATGCACGCAAGCGGCGCGCGCTGGTGGCTGATCGCATGGGCCGTGTGGATGGCGTTCTCGCTGCTGCTGCTCTGGGCGTGGCCCCGTTGGATCGCCGGGTTCTTCAATAAATTCACACCGCTCACGGACGCGGCCCTGCGCGAGCGCATCGACGCCCTGCTCGCCCGCTGTGATTTCCATGCGCGCGACGTGTACATAATGGACGGCTCGAAGCGCTCCGCTCACGGCAATGCCTATTTCACCGGGCTCGGCCGCGAGAAGCGCATCGTCTTCTACGACACGTTGCTGCAATCGCTCTCGCCAGTGCAGGTCGAAGCGGTGCTTGCCCATGAGCTCGCGCACTTCAAGCTCAAGCACATTCCGCAGCGGCTGATCGTGAGTGCAGCGGCCTCGTTGGGAGGCTTCGCCCTCCTGGGCTGGTTGTCGGCTCAAGACTGGTTCTACACCGCACTTGGCGTCGATCAGCCCGGCAGTTCGGCCGCCCTGCTGTTGTTCATCCTCGTGCTCCCTGCGTTCACCTGGATCCTGACGCCGCTGGGCGCTGCCTGGTCGAGGCGCCACGAGTTCCAGGCGGACGCTTTCGCGGCCCGTTTCAGCGACGGTCCCGAGTTGGGCCGGGCGCTGGTCAGGCTGTATCGTGAAAATGCGAGCACGCTGACGCCGGACCCGTTGCATTCGGCTTTCTACGACTCGCACCCACCGCCGGTCGTCCGGATTGCACGGCTCGTCAATCCCGGTGGCGCGCAATTTGTCCTTGCCGCCGGGCATGCGACCTCGTCCACGTGAGCATGCGCCGCCGCAGCGAACGCCCGTCAAGCCGCTCAGGCAGCGGCTCCAAGCCGCCGTCGGTGACCGAAGGCAGGACCGGCTGTGTGGTCGAGTCGTATGGCCGCCGGGTCGTCGTACTGACGGCAGACACCGCCGAGCGCCTCTCCTGCAAGATTCGCGGTCGCCGGACAGAGGTCGTCGCTGGCGACGTAGTGCGGCTCGAGCGAGAAACCGGGGCAGCAGACTCCGAATACTGGGTGGTCGCGGAACGGCTGCCGCGCCGCAACGTCCTGCAACGAACGGACAGCCGGGGCGGCGTCGAGGACATTGCGTCCAACCTGGACCAGCTGGGCATCGTCGTGGCACCCCGCCCCACCTGCGACCCGTTCATCATCGACCGCTACCTGGCCGGGGCCGGTTACGCCGGAATCGAACCGTTGTTGATCCTCAACAAGCAGGACCTGATCGGCGCCGGCGAGTTCGGCCCGGAGGAATTTGCCTTCATCGACACGTACCGGCGGATCGGGATACCGGTGGTGACGGTCTCCGCCAAGCGCGGCACCGGGCTCGATGCCCTCAAGGAGCGCCTGCAGGGCCGCCGCACGCTGCTGGCCGGCCAGTCGGGGGTCGGGAAGTCGTCGCTGACCAATGCGCTCTGCGAGGGCGCCTATCGGGCCACGTCGGACCTCTCGGTCGGGTCGGGCCAGGGCAAGCACACCACCGTCTCGTCCGCGATCGTGCAGCTGCCCTGGGGCGAGTTGACGGACTCTCCGGGCGTGCGGGACTACGCGCCCCCCGTCATGCCCCTGCCGGACATCCAGCGGGGCTATCTGGAAATCATCCAGCGGGCGCCCGGCTGCCGATTCCAGAACTGCCTGCACCTGCGGGAGCCCCAATGCGCGGTCCAGGCGGCCGTCGAATCCGGGCAAATCGACCCGCGGCGGCTGGAAAGCTACCGGCGGCTCGTCAACCTGACCCGACAGCTCGACGAAAAGCGGGGTTGGTAGCGGCCGATTCCGATGCTTCCAGTCCGGGTCGGCCGGTTTCTGCGGCCGGTCGGACTGGTATGATGTTGCGTTGCAAAGTACCAGCTGAACAGGAGTGAGCGCGTGCGCAGAATCATGGTCGGTGTCAAACGCGTCGTGGACTACAACGTCCGCATCCGTGTCAAACCTGACAACACGGGCGTCATCACCGAAGGCGTCAAGATGAGCATCAACCCCTTTGATGAAATCGCGCTCGAACAAGCGCTGCGCATCAAGGAACAGGGCCTGGCGGACGAAGTGCTGGCCGTCAGCATCGGACCCTCGGACACCCAGCAGCAGTTGCGCACCGCGCTCGCAATGGGTGCCGACCGCGCGATCCTGGTGCAGACCGACGCCGCCATGGCGCCGTTGTCGATCGCGAAGATCTTCCAGAAGATCGCCGAAGCCGAGCAGCCGTTCCTGACGCTGCTGGGCAAGCAGGCCATCGACGAGGACAACGGCCAGACGGCCCAGATGCTCGCCGCCCTGCTCGACCGTCCACAGGCGACCTCCTGCTCGAAGGTCGACATCGCCGACGGCAAGGCCACCGTCACGCGCGAAGTCGACAGCGGCCTCGAAACGCTCGAGGTCGACCTGCCGGCCGTGCTGTCGGTCGACCTTCGCCTCAATGAGCCGCGCTACGTGAAGTTGCCGGACATCATGAAGGCAAAGAAAAAGCCGCTCGACACCAAGAGCGTCGCCGATTACGGCGTGGCTGAAGGGGCAGCGTTCAAGACCGTCAAGGTCGATCCGCCGCCGAGCCGCCAGAAAGGCATCATCGTCAAGGACGTCGCCGAACTCGTCGGCGTGCTGAAGCAGAAGGGGTTGGTCTGATGAGCAAGATCCTGATCGTCGCCGAACACGACGGCGCGAAGCTGAACGCCAGCACGGCGAAGAGCGTCACCTGCGCCTCGAAGATCGCGGGCGCCACCATCGACATCGCCGTGCTTGCGGCGGATGCGTCGGCCATTGCCGCTGAAGCTGCTGCGCTCGCGGGCGTCAGCAAGGTGATCGTCGTCGAGAGCCCGGCCAACAAGGAGCCGCTCGCGGCCATCCTCGCGCCGCAGATCGCGAAGCTCGCCGCCGGCTACACGCACGTGTTCGGCCCCTCGACGACGTTCGGCAAGGACGTCATGCCCCGCGTCGCGGCACTGCTCGGCGTGAGCCAGGTGTCTGACATCATGGCGGTCGAAAGCTCGCACACGTTCAAGCGCCCGATCTACGCGGGCAACGCAATCCTCACCGTTGAAGCCGCTGCGGGCGCAACCGTCGTCGCCACCGTGCGCGTCGCTTCGTTCGAAGCGGCTGGCTCGGGCGGCAGCGCGACCGTCGAGAAGGTCGACCCGGGTGTCGCCCTGCCCTCGCACACGCGCTTCGTGTCGCGTTCGGGCGCAACGACGGGCCGTCCGGACCTGCAGTCGGCCGCCAAGGTCGTCTCGGGTGGCCGCGCGCTCGGCAGCGCGGAGAACTTCAAGCTGATCTATTCCCTCGCCGACAAGCTCGGTGCGGCGGTTGGCGCGTCGCGCGCTGCAGTGGACGCGGGCTACGTCCCGAACGACCTGCAGGTCGGCCAGACCGGCAAGATCATCGCTCCGCAGGTGTACTTCGCGATCGGCATCTCGGGCGCGATCCAGCACATGACCGGCATCAAGGACGCGCGCACGATCGTCGCCATCAACAAGGACGGCGAAGCGCCGATCTTCGAGAGCGCGGACGTCGGGCTGGTGGGCGACCTGTTCACGATCGTGCCGGAGCTCGAGAAAGCACTGGGCTGATCGGCATCCTGCGCCAAGTGAAGGCCCGGTGATCGCGAGGTCCCCGGGCTTTTTCTTTGTCGCTATCCTGGAGTCCGGTGACAGGCCGCTTTAGTAGCTGCCAGTGGCGCCACCGCCGCCGAATCGCCCCTCACCTTCAGCGACAGGGCGCTCGGAGGGCGGGGACTCGGCGGCCGTGCGGTGCGCGAGCACTGCTGCGCCCGCGGTCTGCAGCAGGTCGAGCGGTCCCTCACGGTGGGTCAGCGCCGCCGAGGTGAGACCGTTGCGCGGCGTGCGCAGGTAACGGTCCAATGCCACACCTGCGACCAGCGCTGCGAGTCCGTAGACGATGAGCCAGGCTTCAGGCGCAAGCGTGGTGGCAAGTCGCAACTCCACTGCGAGGCAGGCGACGCAGCCCATGAAGCCGAGGAACGGTGCATGCCGTCGCTTGCGCAGGCCTGCGACCAGCAGCGCGCCGCCGAGTGCGAGCAGAAACACCGCGGTCGCAATACGACCCGTGCCGAAGCCGCCCGGGACCGGCAAGGCTTCGTAAGCGTTCCAGGTTGCGTGCCGCGCGTAGGCAGCGACCGGCAGCGTTGCAACCAGCCAGTCGAGCATCCGATCATGCGACGGGCGGCGGTATTCGCGCATGCCCAGCAAGAGCGCAAGCGAAGCGAGCGCGCAGCCGACCATGACTGCGGTCACGCCGCCGCCGATCGTTTGATCGAGCGCACGCGCAACCGCGGTTGACCCGATCCAATAGACGAACGCAATCACGGCGCAGGTCATGACGAGGGGATTCAAGAGCCGCAGCCCCGCGGCGCCCACGGCAGCGATCAGCAGCAGCGTCTCGACAGTGCCCCCGGCGAAGCTGGACCCCGGCGCGATGACCGTGGTGAGCCAGGCGCCGATCATCAGGGAGCCGGCGACGCAGAGGCCCTCTTCGACGCCGGACGCATGCAGGCGCTTTGCGACGGTCAGCCACTCGGCGGCGAGTGCGGCGCCGAGCCCTGCGATGAGCAACGTGGTCTCGTCGCGAAAGCCGACGATCCCGAGCAGCAGTGCCGCCGCGACGAGTCCCAGCAGGAACAGCACGATGCGCGCGAGCGGGCCTGTGCTGCGCCAGCCTCCGGTACGCTCGGCTATGACGGCGCGCGGTACCGCGGCACCGAGTCGGGATCCTACCTCGAGCCAGCGTTCCTCCGCGGGCGACGGACGCCAACGGCCCCTCATGGGCTGGGCTCGCGGAGGCGTCGGCGCAACTGCCACAGCGTGGCCGCCGCGACGCACACGACGATCAGCACGAAACCGAACGACGAGGTCATATCACGAAGTACGCGGCACGGCCACGGCACAGGTGCCGATCGCCGCGTACACGATGCCGTACACGAGGAACGCCTCGCGGCCGGTGTCGAGTCCGCGACGTACCGACACATACGCGAGCGCCGCCAGCAACGGCAACCCGGCCGCGAGCCACGGCCACTCGAGGCACCACGCGATCGCACCCCAGAACGCCAGGTTCGCCGCGAAGTGATCGAACACGTCGCTGAAACGCGTGCGCGGAAGCATGCTGCGATCGGCGTAGCGCCAGGCGGCAATCGTCGCGGCGCACGCGAGCGCACGCGCGCCAAGCGACGGCGTCGAGTCTGAAAAATGCAGGACGTCGCCAAGCGTGCCGCCCACGCCGAACCAGCCAGCGAGCGAAGTGAGGGACGCCGCCAGCACAAGCGGCGAGGCGAAGCGGTAAGCGATGGCCGCGTGGACGACCGCGAGCAGCAGCAGGTGCCACGACCACCAGGGGCCGAGCAGCGTGAACTGACGCTCGGCATAGGCGAGGTCCGCGCTGCCGAGCAGCACGGCGAGGAGCAGCAGGTAGTCGCCCGCGACGGTGAGCGGGCGGCCCGCAAGCTTCGCGCGGACGGCGGGCACGCTGCACGCAGCCGCGGCGAGCGCAATCATCAGCACGATGGTCAAGGGGCCGATCCGGTCGAGATTGCGCGCGAGGAGGATGCCCACGCCGGCCATCACCAGCAGCACGCCCGCGTACAGGGTGGCGCGCAGTTCATGGTGCAGGGAGAACACCTCCCCGCGATCGAGGGCTATGGCGCTGGCTGCCGTGCCGTCGTCGATGAGGCCGTCGTCCCGCAGGGTCCGGAATTCCGGTTCGAGCGTATGCATGGCCGTGGGTCAGGGCATGGTCTGTTTGGCCGGCTCAGCCGAAGGAACGCACCAGCAGGTAGCCGCTGAGCACCAGGATCGACGTCCATGACAGCGCCGAGCCGTAGAAACGGCCGAACGAACGCGCACGCACGGTGCTGAGCCCGTAGGCGTGCAGCAGTCGGCCCATCACGAACGCGGCGCCCAGCAGGTGCAGGAACCAGAATGCCGCACCGCCGAGTTCCGCGAGCAGCAGCAGGATCAGGAACGTCGGCGCGTACTCGGTGAAATTGCCGTGCACTCGCACCGGCTGCTCGAGTGCCGCATCTTCGCCCATGCCGAGCGGGATCTTGCGGCCGAGCCGCAGGCGCACGATGTTTAGCGCAAGCGCAATCAGGAGGATGCCGCACAGGGCGGCATAGAGCATCGTCACGACGGGGGCATTTTCAATCACGGGCAGTCTCCAATGCGCGAACGGCGTGCCTGGAGGCACGCCGCTGCGGTGAGCGTCGCAGGATAGAGCGGATTACAGCTGGCTCAGCACGTAGTCGGCGCTCGAGACCTTGAACTCGCCCGGGCCCTCGACGAAGAGCCCCGTGACCGTGCCGTCCTTCACGATGACCGCGAAGCGCTGGCCACGGATACCCATGCCGAACCCGCTCGCGTTCAGCTCGAGGCCGAGCGCCTTGGCGTATTCCGCATTGCCATCGGCCAGCATCAGCACGCCGTCGCCGACGTTCGAGTGCTTGCCCCAGGCGTTCATCACGAACACGTCGTTGACCGCCATGCAGGCGATCGTGTCGACGCCCTTGGCCTTGATCGCGCCGGCGTTCTCGACGAAACCCGGCAGGTGCTTGGCGTCGCAGGTGGGCGTGAACGCACCCGGCACGGAAAACAGCACGACCGTCTTGCCAGCGAAGAGCTGGTCCGTGGTCAGGTTCTGCGGGCCGTCCTTGGTCATCGTCTTGAACGTGCCGACGGGCATCTTGTCGCCCACTTTGATCGTCATGGTCGGATCCTCCCCGGCATGGTGACCGGATGGTGAAAAAGGCAGCGCCGGATCTTATCAGGACGGCCTGTCAGCCTGTTCCTGCGGTTTCGCGCGAATTTCGTGAACCTTTCGCGCTTCGCATCCAGCCGTCCACTGCGTAACATACGCGGCCTTGCCCCACCCGTGGCCCCCGAGGTTCCAGCATGTCCGGCTTGTCTTTGCGTGAGCAGTTGCTGCAGGCCGGCCTGGTCAGCGAAAAGCAGGTCAAGCAGGCCGAGCAGAGCCAGAAGCGCCAGAACTTCACCGACCGCAAGCAGGTCGGCAAGAAGGACCGCAACTTTCGCGAGGAACAGCGCCAGGCCGAACTGCAGAAGCAGGCGGCGGCCAAGGCCGCGAAGGACGCCGAGCTCAACCGCAAGCGCGAAGAGAAGGCGGCGGCCAAAGCGCGCTGGGCGGAAATCCGCCAGCTCGTCGAGCAGAACAAGATCGCGAAGCCCGAAAGCGACGACTACTTCAACTTCGTGATCAATGGCAAGGTGGGCCGTATCCCGGTGGATGCTTCGCTGCGTGAGCGAATCGTCCGCGGCGAAATCGCCATTGTCCGCTGCGATGGGCACTACGAACTGGTGCCGGCGGAAACCGGCGAGCGCGTACGGGAACGTGAGCCGCGCGCCGTGGTGAACACGTCGGACAAGGTGGAATCGACACCGGTCGACGAGGCCTACAAGGACTTTGTCGTTCCCGACGACCTGGTCTGGTAATCGTTCGCGAACCGCGGCGCCGAACGCAGCCGCTCGTCCAGCGAGACCAGCAGTCCTTCGGTCGTCGCCCAGTCCACGCAGGCATCCGTGACCGAGACGCCGTACTGCAACTGACTGCGATCGCTGCTGAGCGGCTGGCTGCCCCAGTGCAGGTTGCTCTCGAGCATGAACCCCACGAGCGAGCGATTGCCCTCGAGGATCTGGTTGGCCAGGTTCTCGGCGACGAGCGGCTGCAGGCCGGGATCCTTGTTGGAATTGCCGTGGCTGCAGTCGACGACGATGTTGGAAGGCAGTCCGGCCTTGTCGAGCTCGCGCTCGGCCAGCGCGAGGCTCACTGAATCGTAGTTCGTGCGCGAGCCGCCGCCGCGCAGCACGATGTGACCGTACGTGTTGCCGCGCGTGCGGAACACGGCAGACTGGCCCTGCTGCGTGATGCCCAGGAAGTGGTGCGGGTGGCGCACCGACTGCAGCGCGTTGATCGCGACCGTCAGCGAGCCGTCCGTGCCGTTCTTGAACCCCACGGGCGTCGACAGCCCGCTCGCCATCTCGCGATGGGTCTGCGATTCGGTCGTGCGCGCGCCGATCGCGGTCCACGTGATCAGCTCGGACAGGTACTGCGGCATGATCGGGTCGAGCGCTTCGGTAGCCGCCGGCATCCCGAGGTCGGCGAGAAACAGCAGCAACTCGCGGGCGATGCGGATGCCCTTCTCGATGTGGAACGAGTCGTCCATGTCGGGATCGTTGATGAGGCCTTTCCAGCCCACCGTCGTCCGTGGCTTCTCGAAGTAGACGCGCATGACCAGCAGCATCGTCTTGTCGACCTTCGCGGCCAGCTCGCGCAGGCGCTGCGCATACTCGCGTGCAGCCGCCGGATCGTGGATCGAGCACGGGCCGACGACGACGAACAGGCGCGGATCGTCACGGTCGAGGATCCTGCGCACGGCCTGGCGACTCCGGTACACGAAGTCTTCGGCTGCCTGCGTCAGCGGCAGATCGCGCTTGATCGCCTCCGGCGTGGGGAGCAGTTCGCTCGAGACGACGTTGATGTTCTGGAGTCTTTCCTGCATGGACGCGCGCTCGGTGGGGCCGGCATGGCCCTGAACCGCAGCATTCTACACGCGTCACATCGAGGTTCGGACGCTCCACAGTTCCGGGAAGAACCGGAGTTCGAGTGCCTTGGCCAGGTAGGCCACGCCGCTGGTGCCGCCCGTCCCGCGCTTGTAGCCGATGATCCGCTCGACGGTCTTCAGGTGCGCGAATCGCCACAGCTGGAAGCGCTGGTCGAGATCGACCAGCTTCTCGGCGAGCTCGTACAGGTCCCAATGCTCTTCGGTGCTGCGATAGACGGTGAGCCACGCCGCAGTGACATCCGGGTGCTCAGCGTAGGGCATGCTCCAGTCGCGTTCCAATAGTTGCGCAGGGATCGGGAAGCCCCGACGCCCGAGCAGGCGCAGCGCCTCGTCGTACAAGCTCGGGCTGTGCAGCGCCTCGTGCAATTGCGCATAGATCGTCGGCGTGCGCCGGTGGACTTCGATCATCGCAGCGTTCTTGTTGCCGATCAGGTACTCGAGCGTGCGGTACTGGAAGCTCTGGAAACCTGATGACTTGCCGAGCGAGTCACGGAACGCGGAGTAGTCCGCGGGCGTCATGGTGCTGAGCACGTCCCACGATTGCGCGAGCTGCTGCTGCACGCGCGAAACCCGTGCCAGCATCTTGAATGCCGGACCGAGGTCGTCGCCGCGAATGTGCGCGATTGCCGCCTTCAGCTCATGCACGCACAGCTTCATCCACAGTTCGGATGCCTGGTGCATGACGATGAAGAGCATTTCGTCGTGCTGGCCGGACAGCGGTTGCTGCGCGCCAAGCACCTTGTCGAGGTGCAGGTACTCGCCGTAACTCAGCGATTCGCCGAGGTCCCAGTGAATGCGCTCGCCCTCGAGCTCGACGTAGGACCCGAGCGACGGCTTGCGGGATCCGCCGTTGTCGTCGCGTGAGTCGGTCACGGAAAGACCCAGGCCGGCACGTGTCGCCAGCCCTGCAGCAGCTCGACGTCGAGTGGCTTCCAGTCCGGCTCGAAAGAGGCGACCAGTGACCAGAATCGCTGCGAGTGGTTCATGTGACGGCGATGGCAGAGTTCGTGGATCATCAGGTAGCGCACGACCTCCGGGCGCTGGAACATCAGGCAGACATTGAGGCTGATGGCACCCCGGGTCGAGCAACTGCCCCACCGCGTTCGCTGTCGACGCACGCTCATGCGTGAGTAGTCGATGCCGAGCTCGGCCGCGAGCGGTCGCAGGCGATGCGAAAGTTCGTGGCTCGCAAGTCGCGTGATCCACGGCACGAGTGCGTGGCTGGCATGGCGGTCGGTGACTGCGGGTGAATGCACTCGCAGCGTCGAATCACCCACCTGCTCCGCCCGCACCCGCCGACCCGGCACGTACTCGACGGACCATCGTCTGTCGAGCAGCCGAATCTCCACCGACTCGGGCTGGCGGTCTGCCGCGTTGGGGGCGAGCTGCAGCAGTTCCTTCGAACGACGCTCGGCCCAGTCGCGGTGCCGGGCGACGAAGCGCTCGACCGCGTGCAGCCCGGCGCCCTGCGGCACCACGACTTCGACGCGACCGCCCGGAAACACGCGCATGGACATGCGGCGTGCGCGCCGGCTGATGCGCACGTTCCACGCGACGCCGACCTCACGGTCCGTCCAGAGTGTCATTTGCAGCGGGTGCGCGTCGGGGGCATTCCCGGCTGCGCCGCGGCCCAGGCTACGCATCGGCTACAGTTCCCTCAGGCCGGTCGTCACCGGCATTCGCGCGGCCCGGATGCCAGGCAGCAGGCCGCCAATGATACCGAGAATGAGCGAGTACCAGAGGCCAGTCACCAGCAGTCGCGGGGTGACGGTGAAAGCGAACGTGAGCTGGCTGAAGCTGCCGAAATTCAGGGTCGTCGCCCGGTAACCGTTCAGGCCGAAGTACACGAGCAGGCCGCCGACGATGCCGCCCAGCAACCCGAGCACGGCCGACTCGAGCAGGACGGAGGTCACGACCGGCGTCGCGCCGAAGCCGAGCGCGCGGAGCGTAGCGATCTCTCGTGTCCGCGACGAGACCGCCGAGTACATCGTATTGAGCGCGGCGAACACCGCGCCTACGCCCATCAGCACGGCAATCGTCGTGCCGACGTACTTGATCAGGGCGAGCAGAATGCGTGACTGGTCGGAATAGAACGCCTTCTCGCTGCGTACCGAGACACTGAGCCGGGGGTCCTTCTCGAGGGTCGATCGCACTGTCTGCAACGCCGCGGGCGACGTGAGCTGGGCGCGGACGATCTGCACGGTGTTGCCGCGCCGATAAATGCCACGCAGCACGACCGCGTCGGTCCAGACCTCGGACTCCGAGACACTGCCACCCGCCTCGAAGACGCCGACGACGCGCCACGTCTGCGAGCCCCATTTCACTTCGCGACCGAGATCGATGTTCTCGAACTGCGAGAAGGCACCGCGACCGACGATCACCTCGTTCTGCCCGCGCCGGAACATGCGGCCGGCGACGACGCGGAATCCTTCGCGCAGTTCCGGGCCGCGCTCACCGACGCCCCGCAGCGGCACGTTGGCGCCGGTCCCCGTGCTGCGCATGGGCAGGTCCACGATCGAATAAAGCTCGCCCGAAACGATCGGACCCCGCGCGTCACGAGCAATCCCGGGTGCGATGACGATCGCGTTGTATTCCTCGCGCGAGATGGAACTCGAGAGCTCGTCCGGCGAGCCGCCGCGAAGGATCATCGCCACGTCCTCACGGCCCGACAGGTCGAGCGCCGCGCGAAAACCCTCCCCCATCGACAGCAACGAGACGAGCACCGCCACCACGCCGCCGATGCCGATGACGGCGACCAGGGAAGTGCCGATCCGTGACGGCAGGTTCCGCAGGTTCATCGCGGTGACCGTGACCAGCTGGTTCAATGCGGAGCGCAGGCTCATGGCGGCATCAATCCCTGCGCAGCGCTTCGACGATACGCAAGCGCATCGCCTGCCAGGCAGGCACAGCGCCCGCGACTACACCCAGCGCCAGCATGTACAGCACCGACTTGACGAACGCGTCGGGCGGGACACGGAAGCCCGGCAGGTACTGATCGAGGGTCGGCCCGAACTGCACGCAGATCCACCACGCGAAGAACATGCCGAGCAGGCCGCCGAGCGTCGTCACCAGCACGGACTCGGCGAGCACCATGCCGAGCACGCCGCCATTGCTGAAACCGAGCGTCTTCAGCACGCCGAGTTCGTTGGTGCGCTCACGCACGGATTGCGCCATGGTGTTGGCCGTCACCAGCAGCATCGTGAAGAACACCGCCGCGACGATCGCCGACAGGATCGCCCCGATGTTGCCGACCTGGTTGACGAACGACTGCGCCATCGCGCGTTCCGACGACGTCTTGGTCTCCGCCGGCGAGTTCGCGAACATCAGGTCGATCTGCCTGGAGATCGCCTGCGCGCGATTCACGTCGCTGATCTTGATGACGTACCAGCCGATGAGGCCCTTGGCCTGCTGCTTCGCTTCCTCGAAGTAATCCTGGTGCAACACGATCTGTCGCGTGTCGCCGCCCTCGGGCAGGTCGTAGATCGCGCGGACCGTGATGTCCCAGGTATCGGAGCCATCCATACGGCGCCAGATCGCCGACTTCAGCGGCACCTGGTCCCCCACCTTCCAGCCGAACACGTCGGCGATCGCCCTTCCCACGAGCGCACCCGTGCGATCGGCGAGCCACGCCTGCTTCTGCTCTTCGGACAGTTTGATCTCCGGGTAGATGCGGAGGTAGGCCTCGGGGTCGCTCGGGAACGTGGGGAACTGGTTGCGCTCATCGCGGAACCACGCGCCGAACCATGTCTGCGGCGACACGGCGACGACGCCGTCCACGGCCTTGATGCGGCTCTCGTAGCTCGCCGGCAGCAACTGGGTAAACGACACTTTGTGCATCGTGAGCAGGCGATCGGCGCCTGCGACGTCGACACCCGACTTCAGCGCAAACTGCATGGACGCCGCGAGCCCGTACAACAGGAACGCGATCAGGATCGAGGCGACCGTGAAGAACGTCCGCAACCGCTTGCGGCGCAGGCTCGAGGCCAGCAACGGCAGGTACTTGCCGATCATCCCGGCCCTTCGCTCAGCATGCCCTTGTCGAGGTGGATGACCCGGTGCGCGCGTTCGGCGGCATGAGGATCGTGCGTGACCATGATGATGGTCTTGCCGTACTCGTCGTTGAGCGCCTCGAGCAGGGTCAGGATTTCGTCGCCCGACTTGCGATCGAGGTCGCCGGTGGGTTCGTCGCACAGCAGCAGCGTCGGATCGGTGACGATGGCGCGCGCGATACCGACGCGCTGCTCCTGGCCGCCCGAAAGCTCGCGCGGACGGTGTTTGGCGCGATGCTCGAGGCCGACGAGCTTCAACGCCGCCGCGACACGCTTCATGCGGCTCTCGCGATCGAGGCTGGTGAGCAGCAGCGGCAATTCGACGTTGCGCTCGGCGGAGAGCACCGGCAACAGGTTGTACATCTGGAAGATGAAACCGACATGGTCGGCGCGCCAGCGGCCGAGCGACCCTTCCGCGAGTTCATCGACCCGCAAGCCATCGACTTCGAGCGTGCCCGAGGTCGGATGGTCGAGGCCGCCGATGAGATTGAGCAGCGTCGACTTGCCCGAGCCCGATGGCCCCATGAGCGCGACGAAATCACCCTGCTGAATGTCGAGAGAGAGTCCGTCGAGCACCCGCACGGTCTCGGAGCCGCGACGGTACTCCTTCACCAGGTCGCGGATGCGGACGATCGACGTTCCCGCCGCGGCCGCGGCCGGCGCTGCGTTCATGTCGCTGCCTTCAGCTCCACGGCCCCGCCGTCGCGCAGGCGCCTGGGCGCGTCGACCACGATGGACTCGCCACCCGCGAGACCGGCGGTGACCGGCACCTGCTCGTCCTTAGCGGAGCCCACCTTGACCGCGCGTTTCTCGACCTTGCCGTCGCGCACGACCCAGACGAAGCTTGCCTCGCCCTCGTGGATTACGGCGTTTTCCGGCACGAGCAGCGCGCCCTTTGCCGCAGGCTGCGCGCCGTCTTCGAAGAAACTGACCTTGATGCCCATGTCCGGCAGGATGCGCGGATCTAGCTGGTCGAGGCCGATGCGCACACGCACGGTGGCCTTCTGGCGGTCGGCCGTCGGGACGATGCTGATGACGTGAGCGGGAATCTTCAGGTCCGGATAGGCATCGAGCACGCATTCGACCTTCTGGCCGGCGCTGACGCGATTGATGTACGACTCGTTGACGTCGACCTCGACTTCGCGCGAGTCCATGTCGACGATCGTCGCCACGCCCGTGCGGGTGAAGCCACCGCCGGCCGACATCGGCGACACCATCTCGCCCGGCTGCGCATCCTTCGAAATCACGACGCCCTTGAATGGCGCACGAATCTCGAGGTCGGCGAGTTCCTGCTTGCCGAGCCCGACCTGCGCGATGGCGACGTCGACTTCGGAGCGCGCTGCCGCAAGGCGGGCGCTGAGCGCGGCCACTTCGGCTTCGGAGGTGTCGAGCACGCTCTGCGACACCAGCTTGCGCTCGACCAGCGAGCGATTGCGCCCGAGCGTCTTGCGCGCATCTGCGAGCCGCACCTCGATCTCGCGCAGGTTGCGACGGGCGGCCTCGGCGCTGCTGACAGACACGTTGAGCTGGGCTTCGACCGTGGACCGATCGAGGCGCGCGAGCACCTGCCCTGCCTCCACTTCGGCGCCCTCCTCGAACAGGACTTCCGCGACCTGGCCGGTGACTTTCGAACTGACCGTCGCCAGCCGCCGCGCGACGACGTACCCGGAAGCGTTGAGGACTGCACCGCTGGCCGACGTCGGCGATTCGACCGTGACCGTCTGCACCGGCACGGCGCTGTTGAACGAGCGCCAGGCCAGCACGGCCGCGACCACGGCGACTACGGCCAGGACGTACCAGAGCTTGCGGCGCGAACCACCGCGTTGCCGGTACTTGCCTGCGCCAGGATCGCGATCGAGGCGCAGGCTTTCGAGCGCTGCCTTGTCCAGTGCCATGCGTACTCGCTAGTCTGGGGAAGCGCCGCAATCTAACACAGCCCACATTGCATGACCCCGGCCCCCACCCTCGTCGACATCGGCCTCAATCTTGCCCACGACAGCTTCGACCACGACCGCTCCGAAGTCGTGGCCGCCGCGGTGGCTTCCGGCGTGCGCCACATGGTGATCACGGGCAGCTCGCTCGAGAGCACGCAGCGCGCCATCGACCTCGTGCGGACGAATCCTGCGGTGTTTCGGGCCACGGCGGGCGTCCATCCCCACCATGCCTGTGGCCTCCGTGCGGACGACCTGCCGCGGCTGCGTGAACTGCTCGCGGCACCGGAGGTCGGCGCGGCCGGCGAGTGCGGACTCGACTACTTCCGCAACTTCTCGTCGCACGAAGACCAGGAGCGCGCCTTCCGCTGGCAGCTCGAGCTCGCGGTGGACTGCGGCAAACCGGTATTCCTGCACCAGCGCGACGGTCACGACGCATTCATCGCCATCCTCAAGGACTACCTGCCGCGGCTTGCGGGTGGCGTCGCCCACTGTTTCACCGGCGACGGACGCGAGTTGCGTGACTACCTCGAACTGGGTCTTTCGATCGGGATCACCGGTTGGATCTGCGATGAACGCCGGGGCCAGCACCTGCGCGAACTGGTGCGCGAGATCCCGCTCGACCGGTTGTTGGTGGAGACGGACGCGCCGTACCTGCTGCCACGCGACCTGCGGCCCAAGCCCGCGCATCGCCGGAACGAGCCCAAGTACCTGCCCCACGTGGTCAAGGTCATCGCGGCCTGCCGGGGTGAGGAGTTTCCGAGCGTTGCCGCAGCGACGACCCGCAATGCGTTAAAGTTCTTCTCCTTCGCGGACGCGGCTGCGCCTTGAACCAGCCACTCATCAATATTCACTAAATATTTGTTTTATATGGATATTTCAAAGGCAAAAGACTATATCGACGCAGCCTGGTCGGACTCGATCCTGCCGCAGCTGATCGACTACGTCCGCATTCCGAACAAGTCCCCGCTCTTCGACCCGGACTGGGAAGCGCACGGCCACATGGAAGCCGCCGTCCAGTTGATGGAGCGCTGGGCCCGGGCACAGGCGCCAGCCGGCTCCAAGGTCGAGGTGCTCCGGCTCAAGGGCCGCACGCCGGTGCTCATGGTCGACGTCCCGGGCATCGTGGACGACTGCGTGCTGATGTACGGGCACCTGGACAAGCAACCGGAGTTCACCGGCTGGTCGGACGGACTCGATCCCTGGACCCCGGTGATTCGCGACGGCAAGCTGTACGGCCGCGGCGGCGCCGACGACGGGTATGCCCTCTTCTCGTCCATCGCCGCGATCCGCGCGCTGCGCGAGCAGAAGATTCCCCACGCCCGCTGCGTCGTGCTGATCGAAGCAAGCGAGGAAAGCGGCAGCCCCGACCTGCCCGCCCACATCGATGCCCTGGGCGCCCGCCTGGGCACGCCGAGCCTGGTCGTGTGTCTCGACGCCGAGTGTGGCAACTACGATCAGCTCTGGTGCACGACTTCGCTGCGCGGCAACCTGGTCGGCACGCTGCGGGCCGACGTGCTCACCGAAGGCGTGCACTCCGGCATGGCGAGCGGCATCGTGCCGTCGAGCATGCGCGTGCTGCGCGAATTGCTCGCGCGCGTCGAGGACATGCATTCCGGCGCCATCCTGGTCGATGAACTCAACACGCCGATCCCCGCCGACCGCCGCACGCAGGCCGAAGCCGCCGCCACGGTGCTCGGTCCGATCGTCGCGGGACGCATCCCGTTCGTGCACGGCATGCAGCCGATGTCGAACGATCCGCTGGAGCTGTTGCTCAACAGCACGTGGCGGCCCACGTTGAGCGTGACGGGCGCCGAGGGCATCCCTCCGTTCCGCAGCGCCGGCAACGTCCTGCGGCCCTACACGAGCCTCAAGCTGTCGTTCCGGCTGACGCCGACGATGGACCCGAAGGTCGCCGCCAGTGCCCTCAAGCGTGCGCTGGAGCAGGACCCGCCGTACGGCGCCAAGGTCAGCTTCAACGTGGAATCGGCGATGGCCGGGTGGAACGCGCCTTCGTTCGCGCCATGGCTCGGGGAATCGATGCAGCGTGCGTCACGCGCGTTCTTCGGCAAGGACTCGATGTACATGGGCACGGGCGGCAGCATCCCGTTCATGGGCATGCTCGGCGAGAAATTCCCGGGCACGCAGTTCCTGATCACGGGCGTGCTCGGCCCGAACTCGAACGCGCACGGGCCGAACGAGTTCCTGCACCTCGACGCGGCCAGGAAAGTGACTGGCTGCGTCTCGCAGGTGCTCGCGGACCACGCGGCGCAGAAGGGCCAGCGGATCGCCGCTTGAACGGAACGGTTCCGCCGGCGGCGAAACCGGCGGACTAGCCAGCGCCGGCGGCCCCGATCCGGCTGCGCAGTTCCCGGATGTCGACCAACCGGCTCACTTCGTCGCCCATGCCGTCGAGCTGGCGCAACGCTTCGGCGAGGTTCGACTGGCGGCGCGGATCGCCGTGCGGGCGTGCCAGCGCATCCACGTACAGCACGTACGAATAGTCCTTGGCGAAGGCCAGGCCACGGGCCCCCGCCTTCAGTTCGGCGCGGTAGCGCGGAATTTCCACGTCCGTGATCGCGCGCGCTTCGTCCGTGCGCTGCTGTAGCACCAGGGCATGCGCCAACGTCACCTGCGCGCGTGATCGCTCGTCCTGGGGATCCAGTTCCGAGAACGGGTTGGGCGGCAACGCCGCACGTTCGCGTGCGGCGGCTTCGGCTTCGCCGTAGCGGCCGGTTCGCAGGGCGGCGACGGTCAGTGTCGCGAGCATATTGCGCAGGAAATTGGCCCGCACCGCAGCGGTATTGCTGGGGAGGTTGCCACCCGTCGCGTCCTGGGCGAGTTCGAGCGCACGTATCCGTGTCGCAACCTGCATCGCCTGGTCGAAAGCAGCCTGGTCGTTCCCCAGGTCCAGGTCGAATCGCGCCTGCAGCGCGTCACCGTACAGGTCAAACAGGGCCTGCCGTCCACTACCCGGATCTTCAACTGCCGCAGCCTCTTTGGCGGCCGCCGCCGCCGCCATTTGCGATTTCCGGGCTGCATCGAACCGGCCGTCGCGGCCCTCGGTGATCATCAACTGACCCCACATGTTCCAGAGCATCGGCCCCAGGCTCGCGGGCTTGCGCGAATCACGGTCGAGCGCCACCACGCGGCGGAAGCCCTCTATCGCAGCGTCGACCCGGCCCTGTTCCAGCAGCACGTTGGCCTGCTGTTCCGCGCCGCGGATCCAGTAGATCCACGAATTCAGGTCCGACGGGTTGAAGCGGACGTAGCTCTCGCCGGCTTCGGCCGACTTCGCGGCGTAATCCGTGGCAACCGCGTAGTCGTGCCGCCGGATGGCCAGGCGGCCGAGCAGGTCCGCCGCCAGCGCGCGATTCGCCATTGACCGCAGGTCGCCCGGACGCTTGGCCAGCACCTTCTCGGCATACGAGTACACCTCGGTCTCGAGTCGCTCGGTATCCGCGACCTTGCCCATCTGCAGCATGTGACGTGCTTGCGAATCGGTCGTGTCGGCATAAATCGAGGCCGCGCGCAGGTCCGCCAGGTTGCGGGCGCCGGCGTCTAGCAGGATCGCGCGGGCCTCCTCGCACGCGGCCACGTCCTCTCCTTCCGGCAGCGTGTGGCTGAGGTAGTTGAGCACGTCGGCGTAGAGCATCCGGGTCGGCGCGGACGTGCCGGGCTTCTTGATCCAGGGCCGCAGCAGGTCCGCGGCCTCCTGCAAGTCACTCGGCTTGGAGCCCGGCGCTCCGGTCACTCCCCAGGATGAAAATCTAGTGAACTTCGACAGGGCGAGGCCCGCAATCACGTCCTCGGTCACGACACCCTGCGCGCGCAATTCATCAAAGATGCGGGTCGCGTCGTCGAGCTTCGGGTTCGCGGTCTTGAAATCGCCGCGCGCCAGCAGCGCACCGGCTTCACGAATCAATGCCATGCCGCGGTAGACCCGCGTCTGCGGCGTCAGCAACCCTTCCGGCAGGCCGTCGTAGTAGCTCACCGCCATGTGCGCGAGCTTGCCCATGGTCTCGAGCCGCCCGGTGGGTTCGAGTTCGGCGTAGAAATCCTCGATCAGGAAACCGACCAGCTTCTCGGCGTCAGCACGCGCCTTCTGCGCCTGCTGGTCCGCCGCCTTGGCGCGGTTCCAGTTGATCCAGCCGAAGACCGCGCTGACCAGGGCCACCAGCATCAGGCCCGCGGCGATCATGGCGAAACGACGCGTCTTGTGCAGCGTGCGCCGAGTCTCGGCCGCTCGCTCCTGCTGTGCGGCCAGTTGCCGTTCGGCCTCGTCCCGCGCCTCGCGTTCGTGCCGGAGGTTGCGGCTCGAACGAACCACGCCGCACAGGACATCGTGTGTCAATTCGACGCGGCGCATGTCGAGGCGTTCCTCGATGCGCAGCAGGCGGCGATCGACCAGTTTCGCCAGCGCATCGGGCTCGGCGCCCGCTGCGGCCAGCGCCTTTGCCACGCGCTCCTCGGCCAGGCTCTCGCGATAACCCGATTCGGTGAGCAACTCGTCTTCGATGACGCGCCGGACGCCAGCCGGCTGGTCAACCAGAGCGCGCTCGTAGAACTCCGACAGGATCGTGTCGCGGGAGCCGGCCAGCAGGTCCGCCGAGATCTCCGCCCTGCCCTGCGCCAGTCGCACCGTGTTGAGTTCGCGGCAGATCAGGCTGAGCAGCGACGGCTCCACTTCCGCGTTCTGCAGCTCGGAACCGCCGGCGACGAAACGCACGATCGATTCCGCGACTTCCTGCGACACGAGCTTGCCGCCCGGCTGGATGACCGCGCTCAGCGCCTGCTGGCCGTTCATGCGGGCGAGGCGCATGCGGTTCTGCGTGATCGAGGGCATCGTGCCCTTCACGCTCTCGAGATGCGCCAGGTAGTCCTCGCGCAGCGAGATCAGGATGCGGTAATCGGCGCGCGCAAAATCGAAATCGTCGGCGTTGGCTTCGTCGTGCTCGAGGCGTCGCTCGAGGTCGGCCGGCGGCCGGTTCTCGACCAGGTCCGCAAGCTCATCGAGGAATCGCTTGGCACGCTGGCGGCCCGCGTCGTCGGCCTGCGCGAGCGTGAAGATTTCCTCGAACTGGTCGAAGATCAGCAGCGGCAGCAGGGTCTCGCCGTTCGCATCGCGCAGCAGGTCGCCGCGGTGATGCAGGAATTCCCACAGGGACTCGCCTTCGACCGCCGAGCCCGCCCGCGTCCAGTGGCCCGCCTCGGCCGTGACCTTGAAGATGGCCTGCTTGATCTGCTCGGCCGGCGACGGCGATTCCGCGGCGTAGTCGACGCGCACGTAGACGGGACAGAAGCCCGAACCACGCAGGCGCGGCACGAGTCCCGCGCGCAGCAGCGACGTCTTGCCGAGGCCCGACTGGCCGAAGAGCACCGTGAGGAGCTTCCGCTGCACGCGCCGAGCGAGTTCGGCAGCCTCCTCGTCGCGACCGTGGAAATACGCCCGCGTTTCTTCCGAATAACTCGACAGGCCGAGCCACGGGTTCTCCGGGTCGATCGTCGTCTCGGTGGCGATGTCAGGTTGTACGGTTTTCATGCGCGGCGCGAATTCGAGAGTTCCTGTAACCGACGGATGAAGTCGGGCGACGGCTCGCCACCGGGCAGGCGCGAGATGTGAACCGCCTTGAACTTCTCGGGCACCAGCGCGTCGGCTTCGGCGGTGTCGTCGATGCAGACAGGCAGGATGAATACGGCGCCTTCCGCGATGTTGCGCGAGCGATCCACCGCGTAGCTCCATTCACGACGGAAGTACGCTTCGTGCCGGCGCTGCGTCGAGCCCGAAATCACCGGCAGGAAGAAGCTGCAACGACCGATATTCGCGCGGATCTTGCGATCGTAGTCATCGCCGCCTTCGAGGCGATCGAGGTCGAACCAGGTGACGAGGCCCGCCGCATCCAATGCCGCCTTCAGCCGCTGCACCGCCGCCAGGTCTTCGCGCGCATAACTGATGAAGATCGCGTTCTCAGGCATCTCACGCGCAGGCGGCAGGAACCGCTGGGGAGCCAGCCCCGCGTTCGAGGTCGCCGCTGCCGGCTGCTGCCGGCGCAGCCAGCGCTCGTGCAGCTCGGCAACGAACGACTCGGCGCCGCTGAACACGCGCGTGCGCACGCTCACCTGCTGCAGGAAGGCGAGCAACCGTTCGTCCTTCGACGTGTGGTCGTCCGCCAGGATCTCGCCGAAATCGCGCGGGTCCGACAGGCGCTTGCGCTTGGCCATGCGCAGGAACAGGCGCGCCAGCCAGTTGGAAAAATCGCTGCCGATCAGCAGCAGGTGGCTGTGCTCGAGTTCGTGAAACAGCTTCTCGGGCGTGAGGTGTTCGGACTGCAGCGCGCAGATGAACTCGAGCATGTCCTCGTCGGAGACGACGTACGTGGGCGAAGCCGAGAGCTTGCCCAGCATGTGGTAGACGACCGGGCGCTGCAGTTGGCTGCGCTCGGCCGGGAGGTCGGACACGCGGTTCGGTGCGTACGCGATGACTTCAGCGTGCGGCTGGCCGCCGAACCTTTCGAGGTTCACAGCCTGCTCCAGCAACGGGTCGAACGTCGTCGTGATGAAGAGGTCGAAGTCCGTGATCTGCGCCAGCTGCCGCAGCGCCATGGGCGGCGCGATCGTCACCTCGCGCATGATCGAGCGCAGGCGCGTGTAGGCTTCCTCGCGGCGCCCGCGCTGACCGAGGTAGCTGCAAACGACGTCGTTGAGCGTGAGCGGCTGGGGGAGCCCGGCGGGGTCGACCGACAGCTTGACCGCCAGCTTCTCGGCCAGCCATTCGTACAGCAGCCGCGGACCCTGGTCGGTCTCGACGCGCAGGAGGTCCGGCCCGACGATGGGGATGACCCGGCGCTCCTCGATGTAGTTAAGGAGGTCGTCCCAGGCGTCTTCGTCGAAGCCACGCAGGTTGTCGCTGTCGCGCAGCAATGCGGCCGCACCCATCAGCGCACCTGCCCTGGGTCTCTGCCCTTCGCGGTCATGCCCCGATCCCCCTGCTTTCAATTTGAGCGGAGTCTAACGGGAAAGCTCCGCGAAAGGATATCGACGGCCGGCAGACCGCGGGGCGTCAGCTCGCGAGAGGGTTGGGCTGGGAAGCCTGCTTGATGCGTTCCCAGACGTCGGCGAATGCTGCGGCCGCCCCGCCCGCTGCGCGTTCGACCGCTGGAAACTGGTCCTGCAGTTCGTCCAGTCGAATCACGGTCTCGGGCCGGCCCTTCGGGAATTCGCCGCGCATCGAGAACACGATGCGCCCTTCGACCGGCACGTCGTCGCCGGCAAACTGCCGGACCACGGCGACCCGGTCGTACAGCATCGGCAACGGGTTCGTGATCATGAAGTGCCGCTTGGGACCGAAGATGGACCACTGTTCCATCTTCTCGCCGGCGAAGATCATGCCGTGCGCGTCGAACAGGTCGATGACCAGCAGGCCGTTCTGCGTGAGCAGCAGGCTGTTGATATGGATCTGGTCGCCCGAGCCCGTCGGCAGCAACACGTTGCGCAGTTCGTCGAACGCAACCGACGAGATCACGTTGTCGATTGCCCGGCGTGCGCGTACCTGCCGCACCTTCTCGCGGATGAAATAGGCGGCGGCACCGATCAACGCCAGCGCGAAGATCACCCATAACCAGACCGGCAAACCCATGAGTGTCCTCAAGCCAGATTCCCCTTGAGCACCTTGCGCAGGTCTTCGAGGCGCGGCGCCACGTTCTGCTGCAATGACGGCAGCGACAACAGGTCGGCGAGCGCCGTTGGCACCGGCACTTCCGCGCCGATCAGCGGCTCGACGACGTCATTGAACTTGGCGGGATGCGCCGTGCCGACCAGCACCCAGCGCTCCTTGCGTCGCTCCACCGGCAGCTGCCGGTACAGGTGGGCCGCGGTCGCGGTGTGCGGACACCACGTCTGCCCGTACTCGGCGTAATCGCGCTTGATCGAGGCACGGATCGCGTCGTCGCCCACGGAGTACGCCGAGAACGCGCCGCGCAAGTCGTGCATGTCGGGGAACAGCCAGCGCAGTCGTTCCATGTTGCTCGGGTTGCCTACGTCCATGGCGGACGCAAGCGTAGCGAGGCTCGGCCGCGGTTGCCACTCGCCGGTGCGCAGGAAATCCGGCACGGTCAGGTTGGCGTTCGTGGCCAGCATCACTTCGCCGATGGGGAGCCCCACCTTGCGTGCCCAGAGGCAGGCCGCCACGTTGCCCAGGTTGCCCGACGGCACGATGTAGTTCGGCGCGCGACCGTCGCGACGATACAGCTCGAGGCTGGATTGCGCGTAGTAGGCCATCTGCGGGAGCAGCCGGCCGACATTGATGCTGTTCGCCGACGACAGCAGCAGGTCCCGGCCCAGCACGGGGTCGACGAACGCCTCCTTCACCATCCGCTGGCAGTCATCGAAGGTGCCGGCAACCGCCAGCGTGCGCACGTTCTTGCCCCAGCACGCAAGCTGCTTTTCCTGGCGGGCCGAGACGAGGCCCTGCGGATAGAGCACGACGACGTCGACCCAGGGACGCTCGTAGAACGCCGCGGCCACGGCGCCGCCAGTGTCGCCGGAGGTCGCGACCAGGATCGTCAGGCGACGCGGATCGCTGCGGGGAATGCGCTCGAGCGAGGCCGCAAGAAACCGCGCGCCGAAATCCTTGAATGCCGCGGTCGGGCCGTGGAACAGTTCCAGCACTGACAGCGGCCCGGTGGCTCCCTTCACTTCCACGACCGGTGCCGGAAAATTGAAGGCATCGCGGACGATGGCCGGCACTTGCGCCGCGATCGCGTCGCCTGCCGCAAAGGGTCGCAGCAGGACTTCCGCTACCTCCGGAATCGTGTGGGCGCCGTCGAATGCCTTGCAGTCGATCGTGGGCAGTTCGGTCGGGACATAGAGCCCGCCGTCCGGCGCCAGGCCGCGCGCAATCGCGTCGCTCAGGCCGACGCGGTGCTGCGGATTCCGAGTGCTCTGGAACTGCATGGTCAATCACCCACCACGCGCGCGCCGGCGCGATCGAACGTCGACACCCAGCTGTCGGAGTCGAGGCCGTGGCGCGAGAATGCCTCGACCATTCCGACCCGGACCTTTTCTGCGTCGGCCTCATCGACCCACGCGAACACAGTGGGACCCGCCCCGGAGATGGATCCGCCCAGCGCGCCGGCTGCCAGCGCCGCCTGCTTCACGTCGACGAATCCCGGAATCAGCACCTGTCGTTGCGGTTCGATCACGACGTCGAGCAGCGACTCGCGGATCAGCGCGATGTCGTTGGTGAAGCAGCCGGCGAGGAAACCGGCGAGGTTGGCCTGCTGCCAGATCACGTCCGACAACGGCACGGACTTGCTGAGGATTGCGCGCGCCTCGCGTGTCGGCAGCACCATGTGCGGGTGCACGAGCACGCAGCGGATCGTGTCCGGCACCGGGATCTGCTTCACGAACGGGTTGTCGATGCCGACCGTGAGCACCAGGCCGCCGTACAGCGACGGCGCGATGTTGTCGACGTGCACCGAACCGCTCGCGACCGCCTCGCCCTGCATGGCGAACTTGAGCAGTTCCGTCCGATCGAGTCGCTCGCCGACCAGCGCGGTTGCGGCCACGATCCCCGCCACGGCTGAGGCCGCCGAACCGCCCAGACCCGAGCCGAGGGGAATGCCTTTCTCGATGTCGAGGTCGAAACCGTACGGCAAACCCAGTTCGCGACACATCGCGAGCACGGCCATGCCGGCCGTGTTCTTCTCGGCCGCGAGCGGCAGGTTTTCGACCGTGCCGGTGATGGACCGGATCGCGACGCCACGCTCGGCTCGACGCGTGGCACGCACCTTGTCGCCGAGTGCCGCCACCGTGTGGCCGAGGATGTCGAAACCGACGCCGACGTTGCCGACACTCGCCGGTGCAAACGCCATGGCCGATTTGCGCCTGGGATCGCCGATCACAACTTGGCCCCAAGGTAGGCACAGACGCGCAGCAGGTCGGCGAAGACGCCGGCCGCCGTGACGGCTGGGCCCGCCCCGGGCCCCTGCACGATGAGCGGATTCTGGTCGTAACGAGCGGTCTCGAAACGGACGATGTTGTCCGTGAGCGCGATGTTGGCGAACGGATGCGATTGCGGCAGCTCGACGAGCCCGACTTCGGCCTGGCCCTGCGCGTCCACCGACCCGACGTAGCGCAGCACGTGACCGCGCGCTGTGGCCGCACGCAGGCGCTCGAGCATGCTCTGGTCGAACTCCGTCAGTCGCTCCAGGAACGATTCGACGCCGCATTCGTTCAGCACCGCAGGCACCAGGCTCTCGACTTTGACTTCGGCCATTTCCGTGCGCAGGCCCATCTCGCGCGCGAGGATGATCAGCTTGCGCGCCACGTCCATGCCAGACAGGTCGTCGCGCGGATCGGGCTCGGTGTAGCCCAGCGACTTCGCGTGCTTCACCACGTCCGAGAACGGCTGCGAGCCGTCCCACGTGTTGAACAGGTAGGCCAGCGTGCCGGAGAACATGCCTTCGATGCGGCGGATTTCATCGCCGGTCTCGCGCAGGTCACGCAGCGTCTGGATCACGGGCAAGCCCGCGCCGACGGTCGCTTCGTACAGGTAGTGCGAGCCCGCCGTGCGCCGTGCGTCCTTGACGCGCTGGTAGTCGGCGTAAGGCGCGCTGTTCGCCTTCTTGTTCGGCGTGACGATGTGGATGCCTTCCGACAGCCAGTGCGGATAGTGCTTCGCCACTTCGGCGCTGGCCGTGCAGTCGATGATCACGGCATGCGGGAAGTGATCGGCATGCACGTGGTCGGCGAACTTGTCGAGATCGAGCGCGTCACCGCCCGCCTTGTACTCGTCGCGCCAGCGCGCCAGGTCGATGGCGCCCGCGGCGAGCCGCATCGTCTTCGAGCCGGCGATGGCACGCACGCGCAGGTCGAGCTTGAAGTCGCGGGCCAGCCGCTGCATCTGGCTCGCAATCTGCTCGAGCAGCGCACCACCCACGAGTCCCGGTCCGATCAGGCCGATCGATACCGTGTGAGCCGAGAGATAGAAAGCCGAGTGCACCGCACGCAGCGCGCGTGCACTGCCGCGCCCGTCGATCACGACGGAGATGTTGCGCTCGGACGCGCCCTGGGCGATGGCCCGGACGTTGACGCCCGCCAGCCCCAGCGCGGCGAAGACCTTGGCAGCCACGCCGTGCGCGCCGGCCATGCCGTCACCCACGACGGCGAGGATGCTGCAGCCGTGGTCGATCTCGATGCTGTGGATCTGCCCTTCGCGCAGTTCGGGATCGAACGCACGGCGGACCACGCGCTCGGCGCGTTCGGCTTCGGCTTCGGGCACCGCGAAGCAGATCGAATGCTCGGAACTGCCCTGCGAAATGAGGATGACCGAGATGCCTTCCTCGCGCAGCGCGCCGAACAGGCGGTGCGCGGTGCCGGGCACGCCGATCATGCCGGCGCCTTCCAGGTTCACGAGGGCGATGCGGTCGATCGTCGTGATGCCCTTCACGAGCGGATCGGGGTCCGAGCGGTCGTGAATAAGGGTGCCGGGCCGGTCCGCCGCAAACGTGTTCTTGATCCAGATCGGGATGCGCTTCTGGACCGCCGGCGCCATCGTCGAAGGATGGATGACCTTCGCGCCGAAGTACGCGAGCTCCATCGCCTCGTTGTAAGAGAGCGTATCGATCACCTGCGCCTCGGGCACGAGGCGCGGGTCGGCGCTCAGCACGCCGTCGACGTCGGTCCAGATCACGATCTCGAAGGCATCGAGCAATGAGCCGAAGATCGATGCCGAGTAGTCGCTGCCGTTGCGGCCGAGCGTCGTCTGCAGGCCCTGCGTGTCGGTCGCGATGAAGCCAGTGACGACCAGCGTGCCGACGAACGCGGGCGACACCAGCGCGGCCATCTGCGCACGGGACTGGTCCCAGCGCACGCCGGGCCCCATCGGACCCCATTCCACCAGCAGCGCCTGGCGGGCATCGAGCCACTGCACGTGGCCCGCCGCACGGCGGCGCAGCAGGCGCTCGAACAGGCGCGTCGACCAGATTTCGCCATACCCGGAGATGAGGTCGCGCATCGTGGTCGATGCGTTGCGGACCAGGCGAACCGTCTGCAGGATGCCCGCGATGTCGCGGCAGTCGGCGTCGAGAGCCGCGATGTATTCGTCACACAACTCGCCCGCGAGCAACTCGCGCGCGATACCGACGTGGCGCTGGCGCAGTTCCTGCAGCCGGTCGTCGAGCGCCGGTGAACCCTGCTCGGCAAGGCCGATCAGCGTGAGCAGGGCGTCCGTCACGCCCCGGCAGGCCGACAGCACCACCGCCTTGCGGGGCGCCGGGTCGTTCTCGATGATTTTCGCCACGCGCTCCATGCACGCGGCGTCGGCGACGCTCGAACCGCCGAACTTGTGGACTTTCCAGGCTTGCACGCTTCGGACTCGCTTTTTCAGACGCCCGCCGTGCCACCCGCCCCGCCGCTCCACGCGGTGGGCTGACGGTGGCAGCTCACGGGAAAATTCGTTGATTCGAACCGTGAAACTCTATCTTCTTGCAACGCGGCAGGCAAACTAAGGGCTATGGACGATCAGGCCTCCGGATTGCACGCCGCAATCCTCGCTGCCGGACCCGCAACCCGCTTCGGCGGCATCAAACCGCTCGTGCGGCTGCGGGGCGAACCCGTGCTGCTTGAACTGGCGGCGAGCGCGGCTTTCGTGGCAGGACAATCCGTCACCGTCGTAATCGGGGCCTACGCAAGAGAGATAGCGCCGTCGCTGCGACAGCGTGCGATCTCGATCGCATTGAATCGTGGTTGGGAGGAAGGCGTTGCGAGTTCCATTCGCGTCGCGGTGAATTCGGCGCCGCCCAGCTCGGGAGCCCTGCTGCTGATGCTGGCGGACCAAGTGGCCGTGACAGCGGACGACCTGCGTCGCCTGCACGCGAGCTGGAAGCGTCACCCGATCCTGATCGCCGCAGCGCTGTACCAGGGCGCCCCCGGCCTGCCGGCGATTTTTCCGCGCTGGGCCTTTACCGACCTGCTGTCGCTACGCGGCGAGCGCGATGCGCGAAACGTATTGAGACGCAACATCGATCGTGTCGTGCGGGTTCCCATGAGCAATGCCGGGATCGACCTCGACACACCCGAAGATCTTCTGCAGGTCGATGCTGCGCGGACTCACGACGAACCGGGCCCGGGCTGAGTTATTATGTCAAGCGGACGAGGCAGGCCGTGAGAGGCATGTCTTGGTTTCGTCGCGTGCTCCGCGGGGCCTGCCCGCAGGGACCTATCCTCGCGCTGCAGCAGTCCCTTTACTTCGTGGAGTCGAGCGCATGTCCCGCAGCCGTTTCCTGCCGCTGATCACCGGATTCACCCTCCTTGCCTGCACGGGCGCAGCCTCCGCCGGCAGCGTCGCCGACCAGTTCCGCGGTGGCGCCTTTGGCCTGCCCTGGAATGCAAGCAGCTCCGCCATCCAGAACAAGTACCCGGGCGGCAAGTGGGACAAGAACGAGGTGGGCATCGACCGTTACTGTGCCCCGAGCCGACAGGTCCTGCTCAAGCTGCCGACGCAGCACCAGACCAAGGAACTCTGCTTCCTGATGGGCGGCGACAAGACCATGGGTGCCGCCACGGCGCGGCTCGAACCGAGCCTGCCTTCGCTGCTGGCCGTCGTGAACCGCTCGCGCACGATGTTCGGCGACTTCGACGCAGTGAAGCGCGACGAGGGCGCGATCCAGTCCAAGTACACCTTCATGCTGTGGCTGAAGGATGCGCCGATCATCGCGGTCGTCAGCAGCGCCAACGGCGACGACGGCACGCCCAACCTGGTGGCGTTCTCGGTGGCGGATGAAGCGTCGCTGTTCGCGAAGGACGCCGACAAGGTGTCGAACAAGCCGACCGGCAAGTAATCAGCCGCGCGCGCCTTCGCCCACTTCGACGGCCGGGGGCGGCGCCAGGGTGATGCCCTCGCCTGCGAGGGCACCGCCCGAGCGATGCTCGAGCCAATCGATGAACGGCTTCCAGGTGTCCAGGTCTTCCTGCAACAGGGCACCCTTCATTTCGTGGATACCCATGCCGCATTCGGCTGATCGCACATATGCTTGCGAGTCACGCAGCACGGCGGCCACTGGAATACGCAGGCTTTCCAGGAATCGCATCAGTGTCGAGAACGCCTTGGTGTAGCGCCGGGCACGATTGGCCACGATGACCAGCCGCCGCTCCGACCGGTGCACGCGACCCGCCAGCAGCAGGTCGGCGATTGCACGCGAGGCTGCGTGGATGTCGATGTCGGACGGCAGCACCGGCACGACGATTGCGTGCGCGTCCTGCGTGAATTCGGGCAACTGGAGCGCCGTCACCGCCGCGGGCGTATCGACGACCAGCTTCTCCGTCCCCGGCGGCGTGCGCAGGGCAAACGAACGCGTGATGCCGAGCTTCTTTTCATACGCCGCGATGCCGTGGATGGCCGGCAGGTCCGGCGGACGTTGCCGCAGCCAGCGCATGCTCGAGCCCTGGGGATCGTGATCCATGAGCGCGACTGTCCTGCCCGACCACGCGTAATACGCGGCAAGATTGGTCGCGATGGTCGACTTGCCCGACCCACCCTTGGGGTTCAGGACGACGATCTTGCGCAGGGTAGGAGCGGATGCCTGTTCCATAGCCACGGTCGGGAAATCCTGCCGCGAACGTACCCGACCGCTGGGTCTGGCCGCAAGCCGGCGTGCAAAAAGTGCTTTGGCCTCGGGCGTCCGTCAGCCGCGAGTCGTCTCGCCGGTGGCCCGTAGCTTCGCCGCAATGAAGCCGGAATGCGGCACGTGCAGCAGATCCGCAACGCGGCGAATCAGGTGCTCTTCGTACTTGTGCACCGTCGCGTCGGCGTCTGCGACACGCCACAGCGCTTCGAGCAGCCGGACTTTCTCACCCTCGGAGTACGTGCGGTTGATCTGCGAGGTGAACTGATAGAGGTCATGGGACTGGTCGATGTGGCGCTCGGCCTCCTCGACCAGCGCCTGCGTCTCCTCGGTACCGAGCCCGAGCAGCGTCGAGACCGAGGCCATGACCTGTTGGCGTTCGGCTGGGGCAACGTCGTAATCCGCCCGCAGCACCTCCACTAGCAACGCCGCCACGGCGAGATTCGACCCCACCTCCGTCGCTCCAGCCGCCCGGCTGCCCGCCCCGCCCGGCAGGTACCGCGTGATCCAGTCTTTCAGGCCCATGTCTGTGTTCGGCTCGTCGGGGAGGGTCTCGCCATGCTGCCACCGCCGGGCCACTAAGCCAACCGGCTCGCGCGCGTGAGGCCGTCTGCTCATAATGTTCCGCAGCGCTCGACCCGGCCTGTTGCAACTTGCGACGTCCACCGCGGTCAGAAGCCGAGCCTGCAGGTCTTGCAGGGCAAACCAACGACGCAGGAGAACTTCGAACATCATGAACATCAAGCACGTGACGATTGCCGCTGCCATCGGCAGCCTGCTCGCGGCGGGTGTCGCCAATGCCGACAGCGCGGAAGGAAAAGATGCCAAGGTGAAGTGCTACGGCGTGGCGAAGGCGGGCAAGAATGACTGCGCGACGGCAAGCCACAGCTGCGCCGGGGCTGCGAAGACGGACAACGATCCCGCCGAATGGAAGAAAATGCCGCAGGCCGAATGTGAAAAGGCCGGTGGCAAGGTCCGCGGCGACGCCAAGAAGCCGATGTAATCGATCGTGACAGGCGGCACCTTGCCTCAGCCTGTCCGCGGACCGATTCCGGTGCGAGCCGGGATCGGTCTCCGATCGCAGCACCACGTGGCGATCCTGACCGCGACACCTGCGCCGGCCTGGATCGAGGCCCACACCGAAAACTACTTCCACGCGGGTGGCCCCGCAGTACGCTGCCTCGAGCGCGCGCGCTCCCTGTATCCATTGAGCCTGCACGGCGTCGGACTCGGGCTCGGCTCAGCCGACCCCATCGACCGCGCCCACCTGGCACGAGTTCGCGATGCCGTGCGCCGCTACGAGCCTGCCTTGGTGAGCGAACACGCTTGCTGGGGCCACGTGGACGGCGAGCACTTCAACGACCTGCTGCCACTGCCTTACACCGAGGAAGCGGTCGAGCACCTCGCCGCCCGCGTGCGGGAGGTGCAGGATTTCATCGGTCGCCAGATCCTGATCGAAAACCTGAGCGCCTACGTCAGCTTCGCCTCCTCGCAGCTCGGCGAAGGTGAATTCCTTGCAGCCGTCGTGGAACGCAGTGGCTGCGGACTGCTGCTGGACGTAAACAATGCGTACGTGAATGCGTCGAACCTGGGGCTCGACCTGGATGCGTTCCTCGCAGCGCTCCCCCGGCAGGCCATCCAGGAGATTCACCTCGCGGGTCACGCGCGGCGCCGGGTCGGTGCGCGCGACCTGCTGATCGACGATCATGGCAGCGCGGTCTGCGACGAAGTCTGGGCCTTGTACGACGACGTGCTGCGTCGCTTCGGCCCGGTGCCGACCCTGATCGAATGGGACAACGACGTCCCGCCCCTCGAAATCCTGCTGGCGGAAGCGACACGCGCGGACCAGCGACTGGAACGGTGCCATGCAGCGGCCGCGTGACTCCGGCCCGGACCTGAGGGCGCTGCAGGCAGCATTCGGCCGCAGCGTGCGCTCAGCGGGCGCGAACGAAGCGGACCTGCGTGTGCTCGCAGGCACGGAAGACGCAGCCGCCTTCGGCGAGCGAGTCGACGTCTACCGCAACAACGAGTGGCAGACCTTTCTCACGGCGCTCGAACGCACCTACGCCGTGACTCAGCGACGCGTCGGTGCCGATTTCTTTCGCCAGCTCGCGCACGAGTACCGTGCCCGGCACCCGTCGCAACACGGTGACCTGCATTGGATCGGCGAGGCATTCCCGGCATGGCTCGCCAACCGCATGGCGGGCACGGACTACGAATGGCTCGCCGACCTCGCGCGGCTCGAATGGGCCTGCGAGGAATCCGTCGCCGCTGCACACCGCGAGCCGGCGGGTCTCGAATCGCTCGGTCGCTTTGATGCAGACGTCCTGCCGCACCTGGTGCTCATGCTGCAATCTTCGTTGCGGCTGGTGGCGTCGCCGTTTCCGATCTGGAGCGTATGGCAAGCCAACCAGCACGAAGATACGGCCTCCCCCGTCGATCTGGATGCGGGCGCGGAGCATTGCGTGGTCGCGTGCGTCGCCGACCGAGTGGCGGCGTACCGGCTCGACCAGGCCGATCACCAACTGCTGTATCACCTCTGCGACGGCAAGTCGCTCGCAGAGGCAACCGACGCGGCGGCGGCAGATCCCGACGCACTCGGCCGATTGCTGGCCTGGCTCTTCGACGAAAAGCTCGTCGTGCAGGTCGTCAGTCCATCCGCTCAGGCTTGACGGCCACCAGCCGTCCCTCGTTGATTTCGCAGCTGATCTCGATCGGCTGACAGCAGACCTGGCAGTCCTCGACGTAGGTGAACGAGCCTGCGCTCAAGTCGACCTGTGTTTCGTAGCGCTCCCAGCAGTACGGGCACAGGATGGAAACGAACTCGGTTGTGAACGCGGCTGAGCGGGAGCCCTCGCCCGGCTCGTAGACGGGCTCGAGGCCATAAAGCTCGTCGATGATCGCCGCGTCGGTGCCACACACGCGGCGCTGCAATTCGTCGAGCGGTGATGACCGGCGGGACTTCAACGTGCTTCCTGCATCAGGCGGTCGAGACGACGCTGGGCGATCGCATGGTAACCGGGCCGGGCCTGCGCATACACACGCCGCGCGAACACGGCACCCTGCGGAGTCTGCAACAGGTCTTCGTACAAAGGCTCGATGAGCTTCAATCGCCCGATTCCCACCAGGTAGCTTTGCAGCGCTGGCTCGAGGCCGGGGTAGCCGCTGGCGAGCGCCAGCCGGAACCAGGCATGCGCGATCTCGGCATTGCTGGATGCGGTCAACTGGTAACGCCGGTCGAGGTCCTGCAGCCGTGCAACGGGTTGCGGACGCGTCGCCCGGTTCAGGAAATGCAGCCACTCCTGCACGGTCCAACCCCACGTCTGCAGCGCCTCGGTCGCGAGCGAGCCTTGCTCCCAGCGCAGACGCTGCGCATCGACGCGAGCGAGTGTGTCGGATGGCACGAACTCGGCATCGGCTGGCAGCCCGGGCGCATCGATCCACCTCGCAAGGAATGCCGCGTCGATCTTGCCCGGGTACTGCCGCATCAAGCCGTCCTGCAGTTCGGCGACGAACTGGGGCGTGGTGACGCTCGTGAAAGCGTGCCGCTCGAACCAGCCCTGCAGGAACGCGTCGAGTTGCGGCCGGCCAAATCGGCGCTCGAGCTGATACAGGAACAGCGCGCCTTTCTCGTATGCCACGGCCGAGCCGTCGTCCCCCTGGTGCAGCGACAGGTCCGGTGCCAGTGCACCCCGCCACGCCTCTTCGGGCTTCAGTTCGGCCAGGGCCAGACGCAGATCCTGCTGCCCGACGCCCCATTCCAGCCGTGCGCGCTCCTCGCCGTACACGGCCTCCATGATCCGACGCTCGAAGTACGTGGTGAAGCCTTCGTTGAGCCAGCCGTCACGCCAGGTCGCATTGGTCACGAGGTTGCCGGACCACGAATGCGCGAGTTCGTGCGCGAGCACCCCAACCAGGGACTTGTCGCCAGCGATCACGGTCGGCGTCATGAAGGTGAGCCGAGGATTCTCCATGCCGCCGTAAGGAAACGAGGGCGGCAGCATCAGCACGTCATACCGACCCCAGCGGTAGGGGCCGTAGAGCGCCTCGGTCTTCGTCAGCATCGCCTCGGCGTCCTCGAACTCCTTCGCTGCAGCGTCGACCTTCGAAGGCTCGGCCCAGACACCGGTGCGGGGACCGATGGCACGGAAATCGAGATCGCCGACCGCCAGCGCCAGCAGATACGAAGGAACCGGCTGCGGCATGCGGAAACGAAACGTCGTCTGTCCGCGGCGATTGGCCGCGTCGGCCTCCGCGGCCATGACCGCGACGAGACCATCGGACACACGCAACGTCGCGGTATAGGTCGCGCGAATCCTGGGCGTGTCCTGCAGTGGCGCCATCGATCGCGCATGCAGCGCCTGGGCCTGGCTGAACAGGAACGGTGACTGCTTGCCCGCGGTCTGCGATGCCTGCAACCACTGCAGACCGGAGGCTTGCGGCGAGGTGGCATAAGCGATACGGACGCGTGCGGCATCCCGCGGCATGACGATCCGCAGCGCGCTGCCGAGTTCGGCGTCGCGACGGTCCAGAGCGAAGCGAGCCGTGCGGAAAGTGTCACTGCCGGCGGGCGCCGTCCTGACCGAATCGATCTGCAGGTCGCGCGTGTCGAGCACGAGTTCTCGCGCCGACGGGTCGATGCGATCGAGTTCGAGCGTTGCGCTGCCGCGCAGGCGACTGGTCTTGAAATCGACGTCCAGGTCGAGGTCGAAGCTGCGGGTGACGAAGCTGAGCGGATCCGCGTAACTCTTGCTGTCCGGCCAGTTGCGCGGCGTGGTCACGAGCGGAACGGATGCGGGCAACGAGGCCGCTGCGCGTTCCGCTGGCGTCGGTTGCGGGGTCGACTGGCAGCCAACGGTCGCGAGCGCGAGCACCATCGCGACCATGGCGAGCGAACCGTGGGAAACCTGAAACTGTTCCATTCGTCACTTCTCTGTCAGCGACGGCGCCGTTGGACGGGAGTCGCCAAGCATACGGATCGGCGACACTGTCCGGTAGAATCGCAGCATGCCCAACGGCTTTTCACAGGTCCTGGCGTCCATCGAGCCGTCTGCCGATTCGAGCTTTGCGGTGACCGTGCCGCCCGACTGGCTGCAGGGCCGCACTGTCTTCGGTGGCATGCAGATGGCCCTGGGTGGCCGCGCCATGCGGGCAGTACTGCCTTTGCAAGCGGCGGCGATGCCCTTGCGCAGCGCGCAGATGACGTTTGTCGGCCCCTTGCTCGGCGGCGCGCCGATCCGCATGAGGGCGGAGACCCTGCGCGCGGGCAAATCGACAGTCCATGCCCGCTGCGACCTCATGCACGACGACGGCAAGGTGGCCTGCACGGTCGTTGGTATTTTCGGCGGGCCGCGCGAATCGCGCTTCGTGAAGGAAATGCCGCGCCCCGATCCAGGCAGGTCAGCGGATGAAGCCGGCGCGTCAGACACCGGCCCACCCATGTCACCTGCGTTCCTGAAGCACTTCGACGTCCGTATAGCGCGGGGCGCCAGGCCCTACTCCGGTTACCCGGAACCGAGGTCGCTGATCTATGCCCGGTTGCGCGACCGGGAGTGCGGCTCGGAAGACGCGCTGCTCGCGCTCGCGGACGTGATCCCGACGCCGGTGTTGTCGATGCTCACCGAACCGGCGCCCGCAAGTTCCGTGAACTGGATGATCGAGGTGTTGCGTGATCCCGCCTACCTCGACCTGCACGACTGGGTGCTGATCGATACCGAGGTTCGCGCCGGCACGGCGGGCTACCTCAGCCAGACGTCGGTGCTGTACGGCGCCGATGGCCACGCCTATTCGGTCAGCCACCAGACGGTTGCCGTGTTTGGCTGACAGAATCAACCGAGTTCAGACGTGACCCGGCACCCAGGCGCGTTCGCCGAGTTCTTCCATACGTACGCGGCGCTGCCAGGGCGCTTCTACGCCGCCGTGCCGCCAACGGCGGTCAAGGCACCCTCCTTGATCGCATTCAATGACAACCTGGCCAGCGAACTTGGCGTTGACCGGAGTCGGCTTGCCGACACGGAACTCGCAGCCGTCTGCGCCGGCAACGGCGTGCCGGCAGGCGCGCGGCCGCTCGCCATGGCGTACGCCGGTCACCAGTTCGGCTCGTTCGTCCCGCAACTGGGTGATGGCCGGGCGCTGCTGATCGGCGAAGTGATCGATGCACACGGACGGCGACGCGACCTGCAATGGAAAGGTGCGGGTCCGACGCCTTTTTCACGGCGGGGCGACGGCCGCGCGGCGCTCGGACCGGTCCTGCGTGAATACCTGGTCAGCGAGGCGATGCACGCACTCGGAGTGCCGACCACGCGTGCGTTGTCTGCGGCCACCACCGGCGACCGAATACTCCGTGAAAGCGGCCCGCTGCCGGGAGGCGTCCTGATCCGCGTGGCAGCCAGCCATATTCGCGTCGGCACGTTCGAATACTTTGCCGCGCGTGGCGACGTGGATGGCGTCCGTGTGCTCGCCGACTACGTCATTGCGCGACACTACCCGGAGCTGGCCGACGGCGCTGACCGTTACCTCGCCTTGTTCGAAGGCGTCGCCGAGCGACAGAGTTCACTGGTCGCGCGCTGGATGCAGATCGGCTTCATCCATGGCGTGATGAACACGGACAACATGACCGTCTCGGGCGAGACGATCGACTTCGGGCCGTGCGCTTTCATGGACGAGTACGATCCGGCGACCGTCTACAGCTTCATCGACCGCCGCGGGCGGTATGCCTACGGCAACCAGCCCAGCATCCTGCAGTGGAATCTCGCGCGGCTGGCCGAGACGCTGCTGCCGCTGATCGACGCGGATGAAACCCGGGCCATCGAGCGCGCCACCGCCTCCTTGCAGGGTGTATCCGCTCGCTTCGACCGGCATTGGCTCGACGGATTCCGTCGTAAACTGGGCCTGCGGACGAGCGAAGAAGGCGACCACGCCCTGGTGACGGAACTGTTCGAGGTCATGCACGCCGCGGCGGCCGACTTCACCAACACGTATCGCGCGCTGGCCGACGCGGCAACGAACGACGCGGCACTGGCGGCTCCTTTCGCGGGCTGGGTGCGCCGATGGCGCGAGCGGCTGGCACGCGAACCCGGTGGCGTCGAACGCTGCATCGAAACGATGCAGCACGCGAACCCCGCCTACATTCCGCGCAATCACCGCATCGAGGAGGTCATTGAGGCCGCTGTGCAGAACGCAGATTTCGCACCGTTCCATGCCCTGCACGCCGTGCTGGCCCGACCCTTCGAGCAGCAGCCGGGCCGCGATTCTTACCGAACGCCTCCCCTGCCCCACGAGCGCGTGCAGAACACCTTCTGCGGCACGTGAACCCGCGGCAGCGCCCGGTCAGCGGCGCGCCATCGCGCCCATCAACTCCTTGATCAGCTTCACTGCGACGATGGCTGTCGTGTCGCCGGTATCGTGCGCCGGATTCAACTCGACGACGTCCGCACCGACGACCTGTGTGCGAATCCGGGCAAGCACCGCGACGATGTCACGCACGCTCAAGCCGGCCGGTTCGGGGTGCGACACGCCCGGCGCGAAAGCCGGGTCGAGCGCGTCGAGATCGATCGTGACATAGAGCGGGCCGGCAGGAATCGGCACCGTCGCGGGCGTGAAGTCGGCCCATTCGACAACCTCGACACCGAACCGCTGCGCCTGCTCGCGGTTGTGCTTGTTCCAGGTGCGAACACCGACCTGGACGAGCCTCTGCGCAAGACCACGCTCCATGATCCGGGCGAACGGACTCGCGTGCGAACGCGGATTGCCTTCGTAGTCGTCGTACAGATCCGGGTGCGCGTCGAAGTGCAGCAGGTTGAGCGGCCCGTGCACCGCGGCCAGTCCCTCAACGAGCGGAAAGGTGACCGAGTGATCGCCGCCAACCGACAACAGGGGCCCGATGCGCGCCGCCTCCCCGGCCGCCGCCACGATCGCAGCATGGTCTGAGCCATCTTCACGAATCGCAACGTCACCGAGATCGACGATGGTCAGCTCGCTGCCGATCTCGAGGCCGCTTTCCGTGGCGGCGTTGCCGAACTCCGCATAACGACGCCACGCCTGCCGGATGGCCGCAGGGCCCGTTGCGGCACCACGCCGGTACGACGAGTTGACGTCCGTCGGGACGCCCAGGATCTGAATCTGCATGCTTTTCGGCGGGCGCGGCTCAGTGCAGCGGCATCTGGAAGGTGAGCATGACCCCGCCCTGCTCGCCCGGTGCGATCGCAAAGGCCGTCTTGTCCGCACTGACTTCGCGTCGGTTCATCACGAAACGCGCAGTCGACAGACCGAGTGCGGCGCCCGCAGCCACGTCCGAAGCCCAGTGCTGGTTGTGATCCATGCGCAGGTACGCGGTGGCGCCGGCGAGGCCGTAACCCAGGATCCGGCGTGGCCAGCGATAGCGGTCGTCACCCGATTCCGCAAGCACCGTACCGATCGCGAATGCGACACTGACGTGGCGCGACGGAAACGAGTCGCCACTCTCGAACCACTGGTCGGGGTCGGTCGTTTCGTTCGGACGCTGGCGGCCGAACGACAGCTTCAGGATTTCCGTGCTGATCGCCGTAAAGGCCGTCGCTTCGAGCATCGAGCCGACTTCGCGCCAGCCTCCCGGTTCGTCGACGACCCCGGCGAGGAGCCACGTGCCCGCGAGCATCACCGCAGCCGGTAGCGCGTCGTCGAGGTTGTCCGGGTCTTCGCCGTCCAGCGGTGCATCGGCGCCCGCGAAGTGGTCGCGCACGTCGTCGTCGAATTCGTGGACGATGCCGATGGCGACCAGCGTGCTGCCGAACTCGATCCAGTCGCGCCCGTCCCAGCGCAGCGGCGCGGTGAAGTACAGCTTGGCGTCCTCGAGCGCCTCACGCGGCTGGACGGCCTGGGCGTGACTTGGGAGCCCATGCAACAGAGCGGCAGCGAAAACGCAGGCCAGGAACAACGTGGATTTGATCTTCATCGTGTTGCGGATGGTACACACGATCGAGGCCCGTCGCGGTGAGTGGTGCTCGTGTTGCGACGGCACGAGGCCGGTCACCGTAGGCCGGGCGGGTTAAAATGACCCGACCGGAGGAACCCTCATGCGAACGACGCTTTTTTGCCTCGCGCTCTGCACCGGCCTGGTCCTCGCGGGCCTGACCAGGGCCCAGGATGCCCCGGCTGCGGCGGCCTGCAAGTCGACGGTCAGCGGCGACCTCCGCCTGCATGCGCTCAAGAGTTCGATCTTCGGCAACGAGCGGACGATCCGCGTGCTGCTGCCTCCTGGCTATGGCGATGCCGCCAACAAGGATCGCCGCTACCCGGTCCTGTACATGCTCGATGGCCAGAACGTGTTCGACGCGTGCCTGAGCGACGTCAGCCACCATGAATGGAGCGTCGACGAAACGGTCCAGAAGCTGATCGCGGAAAAGAAGCTCCCGCCGATGATCGTCGTGGGCGTCGACCACGCCGGCAAGGACCGCGCGCGCGAGTACCTGCCGTACAAGGATTACGTCGGCAACCCCGACATGGACGAGCCCGCCGGCAAGCTCTTCCCCGATTTCATGACCAAGGAAGTCATGCCGCTGGTCGACGGCCAGTACCGCACGCTGCCGGGTCGGCCGAACACAGGCATCGGTGGGTCGTCATACGGAGGTGTCGCGACCCTGTACGCGCTGCTCGCGAAGCCCGGCACCTTCGGCTACGGACTGATCGAGAGCCCCGTGATGTGGATCGGCATGGGCCAGCTCGTGCGCGACACCAGCCCGCTCGCGGCCCTGCCGGTGAAGGTGTTCGTAGCCTTCGGGGGCAAGGAAGCCACCGATCCGGTGATCAGCGAAAAAATGATCGGCCTGGTTCGCCAGGTCGAGACGAATTTCCATGCCGCCGGTTACGACGACAAGAATTTCCGCTTCGTCGTGGATCCGGACGCCGTGCACACCGAGGCCGCCTGGGAAAAGCGCTTGCCCGGGGCCCTGACGTTCCTGTTCGGCGACTGGAAACCCACGCCCCCGCCGCAGCCCTGAATCGACCTGTCGTTGGTGGCCGGTGGCGGGTAAAATCCGCGCTCCGAACGTCGGTTCACTACTCCTGGTATTCCATGCTCGCTACCCTGCTCGCGTCCGGCCGCACCCTGCTCGCCGACGGCGCCACCGGCACGAACCTGTTCGCCATGGGCCTCACGTCAGGTGACGCGCCGGAGATGTGGAACCTGGAGCATCCCGATCGCGTGCGGGCATTGCACCAGGGTTTCGTCGACGCAGGATCCGACATCATCCTGACCAACAGTTTCGGCGGTAACGCGCGCCGGCTGATGCTGCATGGCATGCAGGATCGCGTGCGCGAGATCAACCGCCTCGCCGCCCAGCACGCGCGTTCGGTCGCCGACAAGGCTGGACGCCCCGTCGTGGTCGCGGGCTCAGTGGGGCCCACGGGCGATCTCTTCGAACCGCTCGGCGTGCTGACCGAAGCGTTGGCCGTCGAGGTCTTCGAAGAACAGATCCGCGGCCTGAAAGAAGGCGGCGCCGACGTGGCCTGGATCGAGACGATGTCCTCGCTCGAAGAGATCAAGGCCGCCGCGACGGCTGCCGCCAACGTGGGTATGCCGTACACGTTCACCGCGAGTTTCGACACCGCCGGACGCACGATGATGGGCATCACGCCCGCCGCGCTCGTCGAATTCGCGCAGTCACTGAACCCCCCGCCCCTGGCCATCGGCGCGAACTGCGGCGTCGGCGCATCGGACCTCGTCGTCAGCATCCTCGGCATGACGGCGAAGGCGGCCGGTATCCCGATCATCGCCAAGGCCAATGCCGGCGTGCCGAAATTCATCGGCGCCGACATCCACTACTCGGGCACGCCCGAACTCATGGCCAGCTACGTCGACCTGGCGGCGGACTCCGGTGCGCGCATCATCGGCGGATGCTGCGGCACGACGTTCGGCCACCTTTCGGCCATGCACGAAGCCCTGCAGCACCATCACGCCGGCGCGAGGCCGGACGAAGCGAAGGTGGTCGCCGAACTCGGTCCGTTGCAGGCGCCCGGCGCGAAGGGCGGCCACAAGATCGGCGGTGAAGGTCGACGCAATCGCCGGACCTGAACCCGGCGTCAGCCGTCGGAGTCTGAATCCTTGCGACCCTTGTAACGGCTGATCTGCAGCGGACGGCCGCGGACCTCGACCGTGCGCAGGTGCGCCAGCGTTTTCTCGGAAATCTCGGCCGGCAACCGGACCAGCGTGTGATCGTCGCGGATGCTGAGGCCGTTGATCTCGGTGCCGTGCAGGTCGCCTTCGTGCGCCAGCGCGCCGACGATGTTGCCCGGCAGCACGCCGTGCTTGCGTCCCACCTCGAGCCGGAACGTCGCCTGCGGCGCGTCATTCTTGCTGCGCTGGCGCGGGGCACCGCGGCGGGACCCCCCTTCGTCGCCGTCGCCCCTGTCGGAGAAGCCTGCTTCGCGCGGCGCAACCGATTCAGCCTTGGACTCGCGGCGCTTGGTCACTGCAAGCGACTTGCCGCCACGCGCCATGGAGGCGAGCGCCGCTGCGACGTCGAGCAAGTCGGCGTCCGTTTCGCGCAGGTAATCTTCCAGCACGCCCCGGTACGCGTCGCCCGCCTTCGATTCGACGGCGTCCGCAATTTCCTGCTTGAACTTGGTTGCGCGTCGCTCGTTCACGTCGTCGAGCGTCGGCAGGCTCATGGCCTCGATCGGCTGGCGCGTGGCCCGCTCGATGATGCGCAGCATGTTCCGCTCGCGGGGCGAGATGAACAGGATCGCCTCGCCGCTGCGCCCTGCCCGGCCGGTGCGGCCGATGCGGTGCACGTACGATTCGCTGTCGTAGGGCACGTCGAAGTTGACGACGTGCGTGATGCGGTCGACGTCGAGCCCGCGCGCCGCAACGTCCGTCGCGACGACGATGTCGACCTTGCCTGCCTTCAGCGCCGCGACCGTGCGTTCGCGCTGCGCCTGCAGGATGTCGCCGTTCAGCGCCGCCGACGCGAAGCCACGCGCCTCGAGCTTTTCGACGAGCTCGACCGTGGCCTGCTTGGTGCGTGCAAACACCAGCATCGCATCGAAAGCCTCGACTTCGAGGATGCGCGTGAGCGCGTCGAGCTTGTGCATGCCCGAGACGACCCAGTACCGCTGCCGGATGTTCGTCGCCGTCGTGGTCTTCGAACGGATCGTGACCTCACGCGGCGAACGCAGGTGCTTCTGCGCGATGTTGCGGATCGGCTTCGGCAGCGTGGCCGAGAACAGCGCGACCTGGCGCTCCTTCGGCGCCATGCCGAGGATTTCGTCGATCGCGTCGACGAAGCCCATCTGCAGCATTTCGTCCGCTTCGTCGAGCACGACGTACTTCAGCGTCGCGAGGCTCAGGGTGCCGCGCTGTAGATGGTCCATCACGCGTCCCGGGGTGGCGACGATGACGTGCGTGCCGCGCTTCAGCGCGTTCAGCTGCGGGGTGTAGCTCTGGCCGCCGTAGATGGGCAGCACGTGCAACCCCGGCAGGTGGTGCGCGTATTTCTGGAAGGCCTCGGCGACCTGGATCGCCAGCTCGCGCGTCGGGACGAGCACGAGCACCTGCGGCTCGCGGCGCGCGACGTCCAGCATCGACAGGAATGGCAACGCGAATGCCGCGGTCTTGCCGGTGCCGGTCTGCGCCTGGCCAATGACGTCATGCCCGGCGAGCAGCACCGGGATCGTGGCTGCCTGGATGGGGGATGGGGATTCATAGCCGACGTCCTTCAGGGCCGCGAGGATGGGCGCGGACAGGCCGAGTTCGGCAAACGTCAGGACGGGTTGCTCGTCAGAGGGATTGCTTTGCATTTGGTTCTCACGCGGGACCGGAAATGCAGGCATCGGGCACGGTGGGTGAATTCCCACTCGAAATCGAATCGCACGCGAAAAATGCGCTGACTCTGGTC
Source organism: uncultured Gammaproteobacteria bacterium (assembly GCA_963754535.1). Taxonomy (GTDB): domain Bacteria; phylum Pseudomonadota; class Gammaproteobacteria; order Steroidobacterales; family Steroidobacteraceae; genus RPQJ01. Next base: position 2,378 of record CAVWGG010000013.1, on the reverse strand, counting down.
CAGAAACCAGAAAGCCGGCCGCCCCTTTCGAAGCGACCGGCCTATGTTCTGTAGAGGGGAGTTGTCCCGGCAACCATGTGCCAGCTCGCCCAACCTGCGGGTAGTCCCAAACTTCGGGCCGTAGGATACCCCAAACGAGTTGATTTCGCTCGGGTTTCGCCGCACGGCCTATCTGCGAAGCCGACGCAGCAGCGACACGGCGCCGTTCATGTCGCCGTCGCACGGCGGCCGTCGGGTCGACTCCGCCGTGCGCAGCAGGTTCTTGATCGAGGTATCCGCATCCAACACGAAACCGACTACCGCAAGCGCGTCCACCGGGCGCGAAATCAGGTAGCCCTGCACCGATACGTCGCCGCAACTTGCAAGGAAATCGAGTTGTTCGTGCCGCTCGACGCCTTCCGTCGTGATGGCGAGCCCCAGGTTGCGGCACAGGACGATGATCGAGCGTGCAATAGCCGCCGCGCGCGGGTTGTGATCCACCTCGGCAATCAGCCTGCGGTCGAGCTTTACGCGGCTCAGCGGCAACTGCTCCAGCGACGTCAGCGAAGAGAAGCCCGTGCCGAAATCGTCAAGGGCCGTGGCGACGCCAAGTTCACGCAGCGCATGCAGAGTCTCGACAGTGATCGCTCCCGTCTGCAACATGTTCTCGGTGAGCTCGAGTTCGAGCGCGTCGGGCGGCAGGCCATGACGCCTGAGCAATCGCTCGATCGTGGACACGAAATTTCCGGCAACGAATTGTTGCGCCGAAACGTTCACAGCGATGCGCGCGTCGGGCCAGCCGTTGTCGCGCCAGTTGCGCACGGCGCTGGCCGCGTTGTCGAGCACCCAGTCGTTCAGGTCCAGCATCAGGCCCGACTGCTCTGCGATCTGGACGAACTCGCTGGCCGTGACAATTTCCGTGTCGCTGCGCCGCCACCTGAGCAAGGCTTCCACAGAATTCGCGCGCTCCGTCCCGAGGCAGACCTGCGGCTGGTAATGCAGCAGGAAGTCGCCGCCCTTGATCGCCTTGCGCAGGGCCTGCTCGATCCGGAAGCGATTCGAGGCGTCCACCAGCATTGACGGCTCGTGGAAGCACAGACGGTTACGGCCGAGTTCCTTCGCGCGGAACAGGGCGGCATCGGCGGCCCGCAGCAGTGACGTTGCGTCCAGCCCATGCTCGGGGAACATCGCCACGCCGCAACTGACGCCCACGGAGACGTCGCGAAGGTCGATCGTCAGCGGCCGCTTGAAGCCATCCACGAGTTGGCCCGCCCGCTGCTCGACCTCGCTCGAGTCGCCCGAGTACGGGAACACCAGCGTGAATTCGTCGCCGCCGAGACGGGCGATGAAGCCGGACTCGCCCGTGATCTGTCGCATGCGCTCCCCGATTTCGGTGAGCACCCGGTCGCCGAATTCGTGGCCGAGACTGTCGTTCACCGACTTGAAGTTATCGAGGTCGAGGAACATCACCGCGAGCCGCGAACCTCGGGGCGCGGCAAGCTCGATGAGCTGGTTCAGGTGCTGCAGGAGCTGGCGTCTGTTCGGCAGGTTGGTGAGCGGATCGTGCTCCGCCATGTGCCGCAACTGCAGGGTGCGCTCCTCGACGCGCTGCTCCAACTGCGTCTGGTAGGTGCGCACGGCGCGCTCGGAACGGTCGAGCTCAGCCGCCATGTGATTGAACGCCTGCGCGAGTTCGTCGAGTTCCCTGGCCCCACCCCGGGACACACGTGCCGTCAGGTCGCCCGCCGCCAGGCGACGTGTGCCCGCCGTCAGTCGCCGGACCGGCCAGGTGATGGCCCATGCCGTGATCGCCAGGGCCAGCAACGCGAGCAGGATTGCCTTGAAGGTTGCACTGCCAATGCTGCGCGCTGAGGCCTCGACCGCGGCGTGCGCAGCAGCTGCATCCGCGCTGAATCCGCGCCAGGCTGGTGCCTCGAGTTCATCGTGGATGGCGGTCGTCAGTACGGCGCCGTCGGTGGCGAATGCCACGCGACGGCCCTCAATCTCAGCCTCGAGTCGCTGCACGGTCCGGCGCAAGTCGATCACCTGCGCCACGTCTTCTTCCATCAGCCCGAGCCACGCACGCCCGGGCGAACGAGCGAACTCGTCGCGATACGTGTCGAGTGTCTGCGTGAGGAGGACCTCGCCCTCCGTCGCGGCGCGGGTCACCGAGCCGTGGGTCAGCACCTTGGTCGCGTCGCTGCGCGACAGGTCGATCGCGCGGTCGAGCTCGTTCAGGGACGGCCGCGAGATGACATTTTCGCCGGCGACGATGCCAGTGCCGCCCGCGCCGACGACGCGTCGGTGAAGTGCCGCGTAGGCCTGGTCGAGGCTCGCCGTCGCGCGTCGTCGCTGGTCCTGCAACTCGAGCAGAAGGAATCCTGCGCTCTGGTGAGCTG
>CAVWGG010000012.1:0-39118 GCA_963754535.1 uncultured Gammaproteobacteria bacterium | reverse complement strand
GTCTTGCGAGTGCCGCCCGATCGCTTGCGGGCCGCTTTCGGCCGCGCCGAATCGACGGCCGCCGCCGCACGCGTCGCTGGTGCGGCGGCGGCGGCGCGCTCCAGGTCGGCGAAGCCTTCACGCAGGCATTCCGCGAAAAACGCCGGGTCAGGCAGCATGTCGCGGCAGGCGACTGCGCAGATCCAGAGCGTGCCGTGGTAGCTGAATCCCGTCACATTGAGGCCCAGGCCGTCGAAGGCGATGCTGACCGGCGCGAAGGCGACGAGCCGGGCACCGGCCATGAACAGGGGGACGTCGGGCCCGCGGACGTTCGAGACCACGATGCTCATCTGGGGGAGCACCAGGCGTCGCGTGGCGAGTTCGTTGGCGGCATCCGGCAGCACCTCGAACAGGCGAGCGGCGAGGTCGCGACCGACGATGCCGCTGAGCATCTTCGCTTTTGCTGCACCGCGGCGAACTTCCTGCAGGCGGTCGATCGGGTCGTGCAGTTCGGTGTGCAACGGCATCACGGCCATGCCGACCTGGTTACCGAGATCGGCGGATTTGTCGGATCCGCGGAACGACATCGGCACCATGCAGGTCAGGGTGGCGTCCGGCAGCTCACCCTTGGACTCGAGGTAGCGTCGCAGCGCGCCGCCGACGGTAGTCATGAACAGGTCGTTGATCGTCGCCTCGGGAATCGAGGCTCGAACGGTCTTGAAGCTGGTGAGCGGCAGACCCACGACTTCAACGACCCGATGCGCCGAGACCTTGTTCGCGAAGCGCGTCGCGGGCGGTTTACGCAGCGCGTCCGCGAGCCGGGTCACCGCAGATGTCTCTTTATTGCTGAGCAGCGAGGCCAGCCCGCCGGGCATCGCTGCACCCGCGCTCGCCACGCGCGCCGCTGTCTCAGCCGATAGCCGCGCGAAGCCGGGCACGCGACTGACACCGCTGGCCGCCGCGCGCAGGCACAACTCAGGCACCGTCGGCAGCCGGTCCTTGTAGCGACGGGCCCTGGGCACCGGTTCGCTGAAATCGTCCGCCAGCGTCGAATGGATGGCGCGGATCAGCTCCGTGCCGGCCTCGCCGTCGACGGCGCAATGGTGAATCTTCAGGTAGAGCGCGAAGCTGCCCGACGGCAGTCCGGGTATGTTGTCGAGGCCTTCAATGACGTAGGCCTCCCACAGCGGCTTGCTGCGATCGAGCGGGCGCGAATGGATGCGTGCGACCTGGATGCAGAGCTGGCGCCAGTCGCCGGGGTGTGGCAGCGCGATGTGCCGCACGTGGAATTCGACGTCGATGTCCGGATCTTCGATCCAGTAGGGACGGTCGAGCCCGAGGGGCACCGTGACGAGCCGGCGACGAAAGAGCGGCAGGGAGTCGAGCCGCGCTTCGAAAAAGCGCAGCACGTCCTTGAAGCGAACCTTGCCGTCGGGCGCCGTGGATGGGTCGTAGATGCCCAGCCCGGCCACGTGCATGTACTGGTTGCCACGCTCGAGGCGCAGGAAAAGGCTGTCCGTTCCGGACAATTGCCGCATTCGATGTCTCCCCCGCCCCCGTCTGCAAGATACTGCGCGCCCGACGTGCCGTCCACGTCGATTGCGTCAACTCGATGCGCGTTTCGATCGCACCGCCCGCCTGGACCTGCGGACAGGCACGGCCGGAGTGCGCAGAAAGAATCGAATGCACTCGTCGGCAAGCGCCTGTACGTCGAGCGCCCCGCGCGGGTGGTACCAGCGCGCGATCCAGTTCAGCGCACCGAACAGCAGCAGCGCGTCGATGCGTGTCGTTCCCGGCCAGTCGCCGGCCAACCGCAGCTGCGCCAGCGCTTTTTCCCAGACCGCCTCGTAGCGCTTCAGCAGCACGGACACCCGGCGCCGGGCAGCGGGCTCGAGCGAGCGCCACTCGTACAGCACGACAGGAATGAAATCCTGGCCGGCGCCGAGCAGCGTATCGAGGTGCGTGCGCACGAGTTGGTCGAACTGCTGCCGTGGCGGCAGGCCCAGCGCCGCAATCGCTTCGATGCGCGCCAACGCGTCGACCAGGCCCTCCTTCATCACCGCTTCGAGAATGTCGTGCTTGGTGGCGAAGTGGTACACCCAGCTTCCCGACTGCATGCCCGTCGCCTGCGCGATGTCGCGCACCGACGTGCCGTCATATCCTTTCTCGCGAAAAAGGCGCGCGGAAGCGCGCAACAGCTGCTGACGACGACCGGAGTCGACGTCGGCCGCCTTGCGTTTGCGCACAACCCTGGGCTTCGCTGCCGCGCTCACAGGCCCAGCTGGCGCGCGGCCAGGTCCTTCATGATTTCTTCCGCGCCACCGCCGATCATGTTGACCTTCACTTCGCGATAGATGCGCTCGGACTTGGTGCCGCGCATGTAGCCGATGCCGCCGAGCGTCTGCACCGCCGCATCCGCGCAGAACTGCATCGTCCGCGTCGCCGTGTTCTTCGCCATGCAGACGGACGCGACCACCCCGGGATCCGCACTGCCCTCATGGTCGAGCCGCCAGGCCACGTCCTCGAGCAGCGTCCGCGTCGATTCGATCTGCGCGAACATGTCGACGAAGCGGTGCCGCACGACCTGGTGATCGACCAGGCGCTGCCCGAACGTGCGCCGCTGCCGCGCCCACTCGAGCGCCTCGCCGTAGCACGCCCACGCGAATCCCAGCGCCATGGCGGCCATCGAGAAGCGCTCGGCCGTGAAATTGTGCGTGATCGCGCGAAAGCCTTCGCCCTCCGCGCCAAGCAGGTTGGCTGCCGGCACGCGAACATCGTCGAACCGCAGGTGCGCCGTATCGGACGCCCACCACCCCATCTTCTGCAGCGGCGTCCGCGTGAAGCCGCGAGCATCGCGCTCGATCACCAGCAGCGAGATGCCCCGCGCGCCCTTCGCGTCCGGGTCCGTGCGGACCGCGACCGTGTAGACATCCGCGCGCATGCCGGAGGTGATGAACGTCTTCTCGCCGTTCACGACGTAGCAGTCGCCGTCACGACGCGCTGTCGTCTGCAGCGCAGCCACGTCCGAGCCGCCGGACGGCTCGGTGATCGCCAGGGCCGCGATCCATTCGCCGGACAGGATGCGCGGCAGCGTGCGGCGCTGCAGGTCGGGCGACCCGAGCGCAGCGATCGGCGGCGCCGCGATCGAATGCGACATCAGCGAGGCGAGCACCCCACCGGAGCCGCACTGGGCCAGTTCGACGCAGGAGACCAGCGTGTGCAGGAAATCGGCGTCGGGCACGCCGCCGAATTCGTCCGGCAGCCGCAACCCGAACAGGCCGGCCGCCGCGGCGCGGGGGTACAGGTCGCGCGGAAATCCACCCGCCTCGTCCCAGCCCGCCACGTGCGGCTCGAGCTCGCGGACCACGAAGCGACGGACCGAATCGCGGAACGCGACGTGTTCGGGGGTCAGGCGAACGGGATTGAGACGGAGGGGTTCCACGCGACGATCTTAGGGCCGCCTCTTTATTCAAGCAAGCGCTTGCTCTACGATCGGCGGGTCGAGTCGCCAAGGTGTGAGGCATGCCGGTCTTCAATTCGTCCCTGGACATCACGGGCACCGCCTGCGCGGAGAACCGCGCGCACATGCTGGCGCTGATCGCGCGTCACGACGAACTGCGTGACCGCACGGCGGCAGCGTCGGGTCGCGCAGGACCCCGGTTCGCCAAGCGCGGCCAGTTGTTGCCGCGCGAGCGGCTGGGGCTGCTGCTGGATGCGGGCGCGCCCTACCTCGAACTCTCGGCCTGCGCGGGTTACCTGCTGGACAACCCGGATCCCGGGAAATCGACACCGGGCGGCGGATTGCTGGCGGGCATCGGCCAGGTCAGCGGCGCGCGCTGCGTGATCGTCGTCGACGATTCGGGCATCGAAGCCGGCGCATTGCAGCCCATGGGGCTCGAGAAATTCCAGCGCGCCCAGCAACTCTCGCTCGAGAACGGCCTGCCGTTCGTGCACCTGGTCGAGTCTGCGGGCGCCAACCTGCTGCGCTACCGCGTCGAGGATTTCATCTTCGGCGGCTCGCACTACGCGCGTCTCGCGCGCATGTCGGCCGCGGGCATTCCCGTGCTGACGATCGTGCATGGCAGCGCCACCGCCGGCGGGGCCTACATGCCCGGCATGTCGGACTTCGTCGTGATGGTGCGCGACCGCGCGCGCGCCTTCCTCGCTGGTCCGCCACTGCTCAAGGCAGCGACCGGCGAGATCGCAACGGAAGAAGAACTCGGCGGCGCGCTGATGCACGCGTCCGTCTCGGGGCTGGCTGAATACCTCGCCGAGGACGACGCCGACGCGATCCGCGCGCTGCGTGAACACCTGCGACGACTTGCCTGGCACCGCCATGAATCGAGCCTGCCGGCAGCGGCCGAGCCGCGCTTTGCAGCCGACGAACTGCTGGGCATCATGCCCGTCGATGGCCGCAAGCCCGTCGACATGCGCGAGATCGTTGCCCGGCTCTGCGACGACTCGGACTTCATGGAGTTCCAGCCCACCTACGGCCCCGCCACTGTCTGCGTGCACGCGTCGATCGGCGGGTTCCCGGTGGGAATCCTCAGCAACAACGGCCCGCTCGATCCTGCGGGCTCGAGCAAGGCGACGCACTTCATCCAGCAGTGCTGCCAGTCCGGGCTGCCGCTCGTCTACCTGCAGAACACGACCGGTTACATCGTCGGCAAGGAGTCCGAGCGGGCGGGGATGATCAAGCACGGCTCGAAGATGATCCAGGCCGTCGCGAACGCGACCGTGCCGCAGGTAACGATCCAATGCGGGGCCTCCTACGGCGCCGGCAACTACGGCATGTGCGGCCGCGGCTTCGCACCGCGCTTCCTGTTCTCATGGCCCAACGCGCGCACCGCCGTCATGGGCGCCGAGCAGGCGGCCGGAACGATGGCGATCGTGCTGGAAGCCTCGGCCCGCGACCGCGGACTGGAGCCCGACCGCGCACAGATCGACGGCATGCGCGCCAAGATCGTCGAGACGTTCGACCGGCAGACATCGTCGTTCTATACCTCAGGCCGGCTGCTCGATGACGGCATCATCGACCCACGCGACACCCGCGGCGTGCTGACGCAGGTGCTGCAGCTCTTCCGGCGCGCGGACGGCCTGAAGCTGCGTCCGCTCACCTTCGGCGTCGCCCGACCCTGATTCCGAGGTCCTCATGCCATTTACCCACGAACACGCAGAGCTGCGCCGCACCGTCGAGCGGTTCTGCCGCGAAGAACTCAATCCGCACGTCGATGCCTGGGAGGATGCCGGCGCGTTCCCCGCGCACGAGGTGTTTCGCAAGCTCGGGCAACTCGGCCTGCTGGGGCTCACCAAGCCCGAGGCTGCCGGTGGCGCGGCGCTCGATTACAGCTACGCCGTGGTGCTGGCCGAGGCGCTGGGCGCCTGCACGTGCGGCGGCGTGCCGCTCGCGATCGGCGTGCAGACGGACATGGCGACGCCCGCGCTCGCGCGGGTCGGCAGCCCCGAGCTGCAGCGCGAGTTCCTGGTGCCCGCGGTAGCGGGCGAGATGGTGGCGTGCATCGGCGTCTCCGAGCCCGGCGCCGGCTCCGACGTTGCCGCGATCCGCACGACGGCCCGCAGGGACGGCGGCGACTACGTCATCAACGGCGGCAAGCTCTGGATCACCAACGGCGCGCAAGCCGACTGGATGTGCTGCCTCGCCAATACCTCGGAAGGCAGCCCGCACCGCAACAAGTCGCTGATCGTCGTGCCGATGAAAACCCCCGGCGTCACGGTGGCGCGCAGGATCCGCAAGCTCGGCATGCACTCCTCCGATACCGCGCAGATTCACTTCGACGACGTGCGGGTGCCGCAGCGCTACCGCATCGGCGACGAGGGCATGGGCTTCACCTACCAGATGCAGCAGTTCCAGGAAGAACGGTTGTGGGGTGCCGCCAACGCACTGGGCGGGCTCGATCACGCGATCGCGGACACCATCGAGTACACGCGCAGCCGCCAGATCTTCGGCCGCAGCGTGCTCGACAACCAGGTCGTGCACTACACGCTCGCCGAGCTGCAGACCGAGGTCGAGGCATTGCGCGCGCTGGTGTACCGCGCGACGGAGCTCTTCGTCGCCGGGCAGGACGTCACGCAGCTCGCGTCGATGGCCAAGCTCAAGGCCGGCCGGCTGTCGCGCGAAGTCGCGGACAAGTGCCTGCAGTTCTGGGGCGGCATGGGGTACACGTGGGAGAACCGCGTTTCGCGCCTGCTGCGCGACGGGAGACTGGGATCCATCGGCGGCGGCGCCGACGAGGTGATGCTCTCGATCATCTGCAAGCTCAACGGTACGCTGTCGAGGCCGAGCGCATGAGTCCGGCAGGTGACGCGCTGGTGCAGGTCGAGCGTCGCGGCGCGTTCTGGTTCGCACGGCTCAACCGGCCCGACAAGCGCAATGCACTCTCCGAACCGTTGATGGCTGAACTGCTGGCATTGTGCGATCGCGTCGAGGCAGATGCCGACGCGCGTGCGCTGGTGCTCTGGGGCGCCGGCGGGAGCTTTTGCGCGGGCGCGGACTTCGGTGGCTTCCTGGAACTGATGGCCGCGCCGGCGCCCGCTGGCCCGGACCCGATCATCACACACAACCGCATGTTCGGCACGATGCTCGAACGCCTGGCGGCGCTGCCGGTCCCCACGCTCGGCGTCATTCGTGGCGCGGCGATGGGGGGCGGCGTCGGACTCGCAACCGTGCTCGATCGCGTCATTGCGACGGACGACGCGGTGTTCGCCATGCCCGAGGTCACGCTCGGAGTCGCACCCGCGCAGATCGCGCCCTTCGTCGCGCGGCGCATCGGCGCGACACGAGCCCGCTGGCGCATGCTGGCGGCCGCACGGCTCGATGCAAACGCAGCGCACGCCGACGGCTTCGTCGACGTCGTGGTGTCCCTGGATGAACTCAAGAGCGCTGTCGCGGCCGAACTCGGCCTGCTGGCGCTGACCGAACCCGCCGCGCTGCGCGCGACGAAACGGCTCGCCCTGCGCAACCTCGAAGCGCCCCTGACGGCGGCGCTCGATGCGGCCGCACGCGATTTCGCCGTGCTGCTGCGCTCGGGTTCGGCGCGCGAAGGCATCGCCGCCAGTCGCGAGCGCCGCCGACCCGCGTGGCACACCGAAGTGCCCGCCCTGCCGGAGTTCGACTGATGTCCGTGCATCGCCTGCTCATCGCCAACCGCGGCGAGATCGTCACGCGCATCGCCCGCACCGCACGGCAGATGGGGATTGCGACCGTCGCCGTGCATTCCGACGCCGACCGTGCCAGCGTGCACGTCGACGCGTGCGACGACGCCGTAGCGCTCGGTGGCCTCGCCGCTGCCGACAGCTACCTGCGCATCGACAAGCTGCTCGCAGCGGCACGCTCGTCGGGCGCGGACGCGATTCATCCGGGTTACGGCTTCCTCTCCGAGAACGCCGAGTTCGCCGCCGCGATCACTGCCGCCGGTCTCGTGTTCGTCGGTCCGCCGGCCGCGGCCATCGCTGCGATGGGCGACAAGGCGCGTGCGCGGCAGCGCATGGCCGCCGCTGGAATCGCGGTCGTGCCCGGATACGACGGCGACGATCAGGATCCCGCCATCCTCCAGCGCGAAGCGGACCGCATCGGCTACCCGGTGATGGTGAAAGCCGCCGCGGGCGGCGGCGGTCGCGGCATGCGCCTGGTGCAGAGCGCGCCGGACCTGCCGGACGCCCTTCGCTCGGCGGCTGCGGAGGCGGCGAAGTCCTTCGGCGACGGTCGCCTGATCCTCGAACGCGCCGTGGTCGAACCGCGTCACGTCGAGATCCAGGTGTTCGCGGATTCGCACGGCAACGTCCTGCACCTCGGCGAACGCGACTGCTCGGTGCAGCGCAGGCACCAGAAGGTCATCGAAGAATCGCCCTCGCCGGCCGTGAACGCCGAACTGCGCGTGCGCATGGGAGCCGCGGCCGTGGCCGTCGCGCGCGAGATCGGCTACGTCGGCGCCGGCACCGTCGAATTCCTGCTCGACCGCGCGGGCCACTTCTACTTCATGGAGATGAACACGCGACTCCAGGTCGAACATCCGGTGACCGAGTGCGTCACGGGTCTCGACCTCGTCGAATGGCAACTGCGCGTGGCGCGTGGCGAGCCGCTGCCCTTGCGGCAGGACGAAGTCCAGTTGCGCGGCCATGCCATCGAAGTCCGGCTGTGTGCCGAGTCCCCAATGGATGATTTCCTGCCCGGCAGCGGCACGATCGTGGACTGGTCGGCCCCCACGGGCGTCCGCTGCGATCACGCTTTGCGTGCGGACGCCGAGATACCGGCCTGGTACGACTCGATGGTCGCCAAGCTGATCGCGCATGCCCCGACACGGGAGCAGTGCATCGACCAACTGGCGGCGGCAGTCGATCGCACCGTGCTGCTCGGCGTGCAGAGCAATCGCGCATTCCTGGGACGCCTGCTGCGGCATGCGAGCTTTCGCGCGGGCAACGAGGTGTCGACGGCCTTCATCGCAAGGCATTTCGGTGCCGCAGAGAGCCGCCAGCCGCAACCCGACGCGAAGCTGTGGGCATTGGCTGCCTGGATTTCCGTTGCCGGCGCGCCGGAAGCCGAATGCACCCCGTCGGCGTGGCGCAACTGGAGCACCAGTCGGCCGCTGCCGCAGCCGTGGCGACTGCGCTGGCACGCTCCGGCGGCATTGGCGGGCGCAACCACGGAAATGCGTGGACGTCTCTACCTGACGCCCTGCAGCGCGCACGTGGAACTTCCCGCGGGCCAGATCCAGCTGCAAGCCGTGCCGGTCACGGCCGGAGTGCATGCGAAGGCCGTCATCGACGGCGAGCACGTCGACTATCGTTACGCATGGTCGGGCGCCACGCTGTGGCTGCATACGTCGCAGGGTGACTACGCCTTCGATTGCCGGCGGCGCGAGTCCGCGCGCTCGAGCGAGTCAGAAGGCGCGGCCGCGATGGAAGTGCGTGCTGCCATCAATGGCCGGGTGGTCGACGTTGCCGCAGCGGTCGGTGTCACCGTCGCGAAAGGCGATCGACTCGTCGTGCTCGAGGCGATGAAAATGGAACACGAGATCCGCGCTGCGCGCGCGGGACGAATTGCGGACGTCGGCGTCAAGCCGGGCGACCAGGTCGTCCCCGGCCAGGTGCTCGTCCGCTACGAGGGAGAAACTGCATGAGTGGCAAAGTCGTCGTGACCTGCGCCCTGACGGGCGTGCTCACGGACCCCGCGCAGCACAACGTGCCGGTGACGCCGGAACAGATGGCGCGCGAGGCACGCGCGGCATACGACGCCGGCGCCAGTGTCGTGCACGTTCACTTCCGGCAGCAGGGCGCGGGCCAGGGCCACCTGCCCTGCTGGGATCCGGCTGTCGCCGTCGAGATCGCCCAGGCGATCCGCGAAGCCTGTCCGGGCATCATCTTCAACCAGTCCACCGGAGTCGTGGGCCCGGACATCTCGGGTCCGGTCGCCTGCATCCGCGCGGTGAAGCCGGAAATCGCCGCGGCCAATGCGGGTTCGCTGAACTACCTGAAGGTGCGCAACGACGGCCGCTGGGCCTGGCCGCCGATGCTATTCGATAACCCGGTGGAAAAAGTCGCGGCCTTCCTGCAGGTGATGCAGCAGGTCGAGGCGTTGCCCGAATTCGAGTGCTTCGACGTCGGCATCGTGCGCAGCGTCGAAATGTTCGTGCGCTCCGGACTGTACGTCGGTCACCCCGACGTGAATTTCGTCATGGGCGTCGAATCCGGCATGCCCGCCGATCCGGCGCTGCTGCCGATCCTGATCGGACTGCTGCCCGCCCACGCGACGTGGCAGGTGACCGCCATCGGCCGCGAGAACGTCTGGCCGCTGCATCGTCGCACGGCGGAGCTCGGCGGCAACCTGCGCACCGGGCTCGAGGACACGTTCTATCTGCCGGATGGACGCAAGGCGCGCAGCAATGGCGAACTGATCGACGCCATCGTTGGCGTGGCGCGTGCAACGGGACGCGACTGCGCGACGCCCGCCGAAGCGCGCAAGATGCTGCACCTCGCTGCCTGATCACGAAAGGCGTCGCTTGAGGGGAGGTTAGATGCGCAGGGGCCTGTTGATCGCCGGCGCCGTCATCGCGGCAGCGCTGGTCTACCTGTTCGCGTGGCCCGTTCCCGTCGCACCCGTGGCCTGGAATGCGCCGAAGTCGGCCGGCTATGTCGGGGCTCACGCGCGCAACGAGCGCCTGGCGCGTGTGCAGCTGGTCCAGGTAACACCCGAAGTCGGGCCCGAACACATCGCTTTCGGCCCAGACGGCAAGCTTTACACGGCCACGCTGTCGGGCGCCGTGCTTAGAATGAATGCAGACGGCAGTTCGATCGAGACGGTGGCCAACACGGGCGGGCGGCCGCTCGGCCTCGATTTCGACGCCAATGGCCGGCTCATCGTCGCCGACGCACTGCGCGGCCTGCTGGCCCTCGAATCCGATGGGCGCATTCGTGTGCTGACCGACAGCGTGGGTGGCGACCCCATTCGTTACGCCGATGCCGTGACGATCGCCGCGGACGGCAGGATGGTGTTCACCGATGCCTCGCAGCGCATGTCGCCGCAGCAATACGGCACGTTCGACGCGGCGCTGTTCGACATCATCGAGCAATCGTGCACGGGCCGCGTACTCGAATTCGACCCCGCGGCGGGCTCGACCCGCGTCGTCGCCACCGGTCTCTGCTTTCCGAACGGAGTCGCACTGACCGCCGACGAGCAATCGCTGCTAGTCGCGGAAACCGGCGCGTATCGCGTGCTGAAAATCGATCGCAGCTCGAATGCGATCGATGCCGGCAAGGCCGTGCGCGATCGTTCCGCGGGTGTCACCGTCCTGCTCGACAACCTTCCCGGCTTCCCGGACAACGTCACGCGCGGCGCGGACGGGCGCTTCTGGACGGGTTTCACCAAGCCGCGCAGCGATGCGATCGACGGCATGTCGGGCAAACCGTGGCTGCGCTCCCTCACGCTGCGCCTGCCGAAGGTGCTGTGGCCCGTGCCACCTGCGTACGGCCACGTCATCGCCTTCGACGACCGGGGTCACGTCCTGCTCGACCTGCAGGATCCGTCGGGGAGACTACCCGAAACGAGCGGCGCGACCGAACACGACGGCGTCCTTTACGTGCAGAGCCTGCATGCCGACGCCTTCGGCGTCTTGCCGCTCAAGGACGCGGGAGTGACGCCCCGATCTCCCTGACGGCGCTCACGAGCACGGGCAGGTCGGCGCTGGTCGTCCGGTAATTGACGATCGCGGCGCGCAGGCAGTAGCGACCGTGCAGCGTCGTGTACGAAGGCGCCGCAATTCCGCTTTCGTGCAGGCGGATCAGCAACTCCTCGTTCAGCGCGTTCAGCTGCTCGTCGCTGAGCCCACCCGGGTTGTAGCGAAAGCAGACGATGTTGGTCGCCACGGGCGCCAGCAGCTCGAGATCGGGCTCCGCCTCGACCAATGCGGCGAGTTCGTGCGCCTGCGCGATGTTGCGGTCGATCAGGCGGCCGAAGCGATCGAGCCCGTGCTCCTTGATCGACAGCCATACCTTCAGCGCGCGAAAACCACGCGACAGCTGCAGTCCATACTCACTGAACCAGAGCGCGCCGCTCGCGAGTCCGCGCTCGGTGCGCTCGAGGTATTCGGGTGTCAGGGCGAACGCCTCGCGATGCGCCTTGCGATCGCGCACCAGCACGCACGCGGCCTCGAACGGCACGTGCAGCCACTTGTGCAGGTCGAGCGTGACGGAGTCCGCACGTTCCATGCCGCGCACCAGGTGACGGTGCCCGGGCGCCAGCGCGAGCAGCGCGCCGATCGCGCCGTCGACATGGAACCAGAGGCGTTCCCGTTCGCAGAGCGTGGCGAGCGCTTCGAGGTCGTCCGTCGCCCCGGTGTTGATGGTCGCCGCGTTGCCGATGACGCAGAACGGTTGCCGGCCCGCGGCGCGGTCCTCCGCGATCATGCGTTGGAGCGCGCCGACGTCGATTTCAAACTCGGCATTGACCGGCACCTTGCGCAGCGAACGCGCACCGAGGCCGAGCGACTCGATCGCCTTCTGCACGCAGCTGTGCACCTCGACCGACGCATAGGTAATGAGCGTGCGCGGAATCGCTGCGACACCCTCGGCCCGGACGTCGACACCGGCGCGAGAATTGCGCGCGACGGCAAGGCCGACGAAGTTCGCCATCGAGCCGCCGCTCACCAGCAAGCCGCTCGATTCCACGGGAAAACCGGCGATCTCCTTGCACCAGTCGACCACCTGGGCCTCGACGTGGTTCGGCGCGTGGTTGCCTCCCCCCATGTTGGGATTGAGCACCGCAGCCAGGAAGTCGCCCACGGCGGCGAGGGGCGTGCCGTTGCCCATGAACCAGGACCAGAAGCGCGGATGCGTGTTGCCCATCGCATAGGGCATCACGAGTTCCTTGAATTCGCCGTAGGCCGATTCGGCGCCCTGCGGCAATCGCGGTGCAGGCTGGCGCAATCGAGCCACGACTGCTTCGGGCACTGGCTGCCACACGGGGCGGTCACGGGCACCCTGCAGGTAATCGAAGCCATCGTCGATCGCCTGGTGCGCCAGGCGCCGCAAGGCCTCCCAATCGGCCGGGTCCAGTGATTCGTCGACGGGGGGATTGCTCATCGGCTGGGCTCTTCATGGCGGTGCGGAGGGTCCGCCCGGGCGCAGCCTACTACGGGTGGTCGCCGACGCCAGCCGGCGGGGACCGGGTCAGCTCAGGGTTACGCCGCCATGCCGGAGGGCGTGGGCAAGGATCAGGAAGGCAGTGGTGGCGGCGGCGGCCAGCCACAACGCCAGTACCCAGGGATATGTGCCAGTCAGTTTTTCCATACGACCTCCAGGAAATGATCGCGAGGTCGGAGCCGGTGCCGCCCCGTTGAAGGGGGGAGGGGTCGAACGAGGCGGCAGGCCGACTCACGACCGGGCGATCAAGGCACAGGTTAACGCAATTCTTGCTGCGCCGCAGCAAGAATATATCACTATGTATCTACTGGCGTTTTTTCTCAAAAAGCTGACCGGAATCGCCCTGGATGGACGATTCCGGCCGGAACCGGGCATGCATCAGGCAAAACTTTGCATGGCCGCCACTGCCTCGACCAGGATGGTCACGACGAAGGCGACGGACACGACCAGGCCGGAACCGATGGCGATCTGGAAGAACGAAACCTGGGACTGCTTGCGGTTGAACATGATGAGCCTCCTGCTGTTGTGAGGCACAAGGTACGCCCGGACTTTGTGGCGATAAATCCTAATAACCGTTGCACTCTATTTTGAATTTCATAACAATCGAAACATGGACCAGTTGCTCGCGATGAAGGTCTTCGCCCGGGTCGCCGAACGCGGCTCCTTCGGCCAGGCCGCCGACGAGCTCGAAATTTCACGGCCCGCGGCCAGCTCGCACATCGCCGCCCTCGAACGGCACCTCGGCGCACGCCTGCTGAACCGGACGACGCGCCGGGTCTCGCTCACCGCCGAAGGCGCCGAGTTCCTGCGCCGCACGCGCCGCATCCTCGAGGAACTGCGCGACGCGGAGGAGACGCTGCGCGACACGCGGTCCAAACCGCAGGGCAAATTGCGGGTGGACGTGCCCGTCGCGTTCGGGCGCTACCTGCTGCTCCCTGCCCTGCCCGAATTCACTCGACGCTACCCGCTGATCGAACTCGACCTGCGCCTCAACGATCGCGTCGTCGATCTCGTTGCCGAACGCGTTGACGTGGCGCTGCGCGTCGGGCCCATCCGGCAGGCCGGACTGGTGGCGCGGCGCGTGGCGCAGGTCAACATCGTCACGTGCGCCGCTCCCGCGTACCTGCAGGACCATGGGGAACCGAAGACGCCGGAGGACTTGCGCCAGCACAGGCTCGTCGGACTGACGTCGCCTTCGGGCGCGCCGCCGGAGTGGAGCTTTCCCCCGCCGTACACGCCGAAGCGGCTCGGGCTTAAATTCTCGATGCTGTTCAATGCCGCCGAAGCGCCGATCATCGCGGCCGCCGCGGGCCTCGGCATCACGCACACCGCCGATCTCCTGGTGGCCGAGTACATTGCACGCGGTGAACTGAAGCTGATCCTCGAGGACTACGTGGTCCCCGGCCCGCCCATCTCCCTCGTCTACCCGTCTGCGGGGCACCAGTTGGCCAAGGTGCGCGTATTTTCCGATTTCGCCGCGGACCTGCTGCTGCGATGGAACGAGGTAGTCCGCCGCTGGGTCAAGCAACCGTCCCGCCTGCCGAACCCCGTCGCCACCCCCTCGTCCGCCCCGCTTGTTCGCTAGACTCGCGCAAAACCCAAGGGAACCCACATGACCTACCTCGTTGCCGGCCTGCTGCTGTTTCTCGGCGTGCACTCGATCGCCATCGTTGCGCCGGCATGGCGCGACGGCATGGCCGCGAAGCTCGGCGATGCGCCGTGGAAAGCGCTCTACGCATTGGTCTCGGTCATCGGCTTCGTGATGCTCGTGCACGGGTACGGACTCGCGCGTGCGGAGCCGACGGTGCTCTACACGCCGCCGATGTGGATGCGTCACGTGGCCTCGCTGCTGATGCTGCCGGTTTTTCCGCTGCTGCTCGCGACGTACCTGCCCGGCCGCATCAAGGCCGCCGTGAAGCATCCGATGCTGGCGGCAACCAAGGCCTGGGCGCTGGCGCACCTCCTCGTCAACGGCAACCTGGCGGACGTGCTGCTGTTCGGCGGCTTCCTCGCCTGGGCCGTGGCGGACCGCGTCGCGGTCGGCAAGCGCGTCGTGCAGCGCAAGCCCATGGTCACGGGGGCACCTTCGCGAATGAACGACGTGCTCGCGATCGTCGGCGGTCTCATCCTGTATGTCGTGGTGCTCGCCTGGGCGCACCAGCGCTTCATCGGCGTGCCGCCGATGCTGTCGACTGCAGGGGCCCTCTCTTGATCACTGTCGCGCGACTCCCGTCCGTCCCACTGTGCGTGCTGGCGCTGCTCACGGCCGGCACGGCTGATGCAGCGCCGTCTGCCAGGGAAAAGCAGATCGTCGCCGCCGTCGAGCGACGCGCCGACGCCGCGCTCGAGCTGCTGGCCGAAACCGTGAACGTGCCGAGCGCCACCGAAAATCTGGCGGGGGTGCGCGCGGTGGGTGACATCTACGCGCGCGAATTTCGCGCACTCGGCTTCGAGACGCGCTGGGTAGACGTGCCGGCGGAGATGAAACGCGCCGGGCACTTCATTGCAACCCACCGGGGCAAGCGCGGCGGACCACGCCTGCTGCTGATCGGCCACCTCGACACCGTCCTGCAGGGTGAGCCGTTCCGGCGCGACGGCAACCGGGCCTACGGCACGGGATCGTCCGACATGAAGGGCGGCAACCTCGTCGCGCTCGAAGCCCTGCGCGCGCTGCACGCCACGGGCGAGCTGCGCGACATGAACGTCACGGTCGTCTTCACGGGTGACGAAGAAGACCCCGGTTCGCCGCAGCTCGTGACGCGTGATTCACTGCTGGCGGCGGCCGCGGTTTCCGACATCGCCCTGGCCTTCGAGGGTTCCGCGCCCGGCAAAGCCGTCATCGGCCGCCGCGGCATCGGTTCCTGGCGGCTGCACGTGACGGGCGTGCAGGGTCACTCGTCCGGGGTGTTCGGCGATACGCGCGGCTACGGCGCAATCTTCGAGGCCGCACGCATCCTCGATCAGTTCCGGACCGAATTGCGCGAGCCCAACCTGACTTACAACCCGGCAGTGATCGTGGGCGGCACGAACGTGACCTATGACACCGCCACGAAGAGCGGCACCGCGCTCGGCAAGACCAACGTGATCCCGCGCGAAGTGCGCGTGGAAGGCGACATCCGCTACCTCGGCGCCGCCCAGTTCGAATCGGCACGCGAGAAGATGCGCGCGATCGTCACGGCGAGCCTGCCGAAAACGTCGGCTGAAATCGTCGTCGAGAACGAGTATCCATCGATGGCGCCGAATCCCGGCAGCGAACGCATCCTTGGCGTCCTCGATTCGGTGAGCCGCGATCTCGGCGCGGGCCCCATCGTCGCGCAGCCGCCGATCGAGCGCGGCGCGGGTGACATCGCTTTCGTGTGCGGCGACGGCCGCCTCGCCTGCCTCGATGGCCTCGGCACCGACGGCGAGAACGATCACGCGCCGGGCGAGTACGTGTTGCTCGACTCACTGCCAATGCAGGTGAAGCGGGCGGCACTTTTGATGCATCGGCTGGCGCGCTGATTCGATACGCGGCGGTACGGATGCCGGCCGCCGCGTGCTCCGCTAGGCTTTACTCATGCTCAAATCCACCGTTCGCGCGCTGCAGGCGATGCTCGACCGGCAGCGCATCCTCACGCTCGCCGTGCAGACCGCGCAGGGCCCGTATGCCGGGCTACTGCCCTTCGTGCCTGTCGCCGACCGGTCGGCCGTGCTGGTGCACGCGTCGAGGCTCGCACGACATACGCAGGGCCTGACTGCCGGAGCGCACGCCGGCATCCTGGTCCACGAGCAGGACGCTCCGGACAAGGATCCGTTGCAGATCGAGCGCTTGATGTTCGACTGCACGGTGCAGCCGTTCGAGCGCAAGAGTGCCGAGTGGGAAGCGGGCCGCGATCTGTACCTCGCACGCTTCCCCGACAGCCGTGTCACCTTCGGGCTCGGCGACTTCACGCTCTACCGACTGCAGTTCGTCGCGGGCACCTACGTCGCGGGCTTTGGGCGCGCGATGGACATCGAACCGCACGACATCCGGCGACTCGCAGAGCCAGCCTGAATCGCGTCAGGTGTGACTCTGCTCGTACTGCGATGGCGTGCAGCGGGCGTGCGCCAGGTATTCGCGCAGGTGGCGCATCGCGCTCTTGTCGAGCGTGTTGCCATGGTGCGGCCGGTGCAGGATGCCCTCGACGCCGTTCAGCTTCACGCGCAGGCGCGCGCCTGAGAGCGGCTCGACTTCGGCAGCGAGGTGATGCAGCAGCGATTCGATCTCACGCCAGTGGACGTTGGCGCTGATCGGATCCTGAAAGATGGTCCGCAGCAGGCTTTCGTGCTTGTGGCTCATAGGCGCCTCCGCGCGGCGAGACCACGACCGTAACGCGAGCATAGTCCAATCGCCTCGCGCCACGGTTGCGGTTCGCCGCAGGGCAGTTTCGCCCCGCGCCATGCGCTCGTTCAGCCAGCCACGGCCAACTGGCCGCGCTGGTAATCGATCACGGCCTGCTGGATTTCCTCCGGCGTGTTCATCACGAACGGACCGTACTGGACCACCGGCTCGCCGATCGGCTTGCCTGCGAGCAGCAGCAGTCGCACGCCCTGCTCGCCCGCACGGATCCGCACCGATCCGCCCGGCGTCAGCAGTCCCGCCGAACGGAACGGCAGCGGCCTGGCGTCGTCGCCGACCACGGCATCGCCTTCGTACACGTACAGGAACGTGTTGTGCGAAATCGGCGTCGGGATCGTGGCTTCGATGCCAGACGGCAGGCGCACGTCGTAGTACAGCGGCGCGGTGCTCAGGCCGCCGATCGGCCCCGCCGTCTTCGTGCCACCTTGCTCGAACTCACCCGCGATGACGCGCAGTTCGCCGCCAGCCGCGAGCGCGACCGTCGGAATTTCGCGCGAGGGGATGTCACGGTAGGCCGCCGGCTTCATTTTCTCGCGCGCAGGCAGGTTGATCCACAACTGGAACCCGCGCATGCGGCCTGCCGTCTGCTGCGGCATCTCCGAATGAATGATGCCGCGCGCCGCCGTCATCCACTGCACGTCGCCGGGACCGAGGTCGCCGCGATTACCGAAGCTGTCCTCGTGCCGCATGTGACCGTCGAGCATGTAGGTGACCGTCTCGAACCCGCGGTGCGGATGCGAGGGAAAACCGGCGAGGTAGTCGTCCGGGTCGTCCGAGAAGAACTCGTCGAGCATCAGGAACGGATCGAACCGCAGGTTCTGGCGGCTGCCGAGGCTGCGGCGCAGCTTGACGCCGGCGCCATCGGAGGCGGCCACGGACTCGATCACGGCCTGCAGCTTGCGCGAAGTCGTCATGGTTGCTCCTGTCGTGTAATGGAATTTTATCAGTGCAGGGCCTGGCGTTCAGGCGCGCGCGCCGGAGGAGTTGGGGCGGACAAACGCTCGCGCCTCGCGTCGAGCGACCAGTCGCCCGCGCCGCGCGCAACGAGGAACAGGAACCCGCCCGCGACCGCCACGTTCTTGAGCAGCATGATCTGTTGCATCTGGTCGGCCCCGCCGTGGAAGATGAAGGCGGCGGCAAGCGTGAAGCCCGCGAGTGCGGCGGCAACGAGCCGCGTGCGGTAGCCCACGACGATGGCGATCGCACCGAGAATCTCCAGTGCGATGACCAGCGGCAGCAGCGCCCCAGGCACACCCATCGACTGCATGTAGCCCTGCGTGCCGGCGTACCCAGAAATCTTGCCGATGCCGGCAATAAGGAACATGGCTGCGATCAGGACACGGCCCACAAGGTCCGTCGTATTTTCCCAGGTCTTCATCGTTCGATCCTCTGCGGTGAAATTGAATGTGCTTGCTTGATCCGGCACCGAACAGGTTCCGGATCGTCCGGTGAATCAGGCGGCGAGCTGTTCGATGCGCTTGCCGGCCTCGGCCAGCGCCGCGGTGCGGCTTTCCTCACCCATCGCCAGGCCCTCGGCGTACACGAACTCGACGTCCGTGATGCCGATGAAGCCGAGGAACTGCCGCACGAAGGCGCTCTGCAGGTCACCGGGCGTCCCGGCGTAGCGGCCGCCACGCGTCGCGATGACATAGGCGCGCTTGCCGCGGAGCAGGCCTTCCGGCCCGTTGGCCGTGTAGCGGAACGTCACGCCCGCGCGCGCGACGTGATCGAAGTACGCCTTGAGCGTCGACGGTACGCCGAAGTTGTACATGGGCAGTCCGATGACGATGACGTCCGCCGCGGCCAGTTCGGCCACGAGCGCATCCGACTCGGCGGCGATGCTCGCCTGATCGTGCGTGCGCTGCTCCGGGGCCGTGACGAACGCGGTAAAGCGCTCGGCCGTCAGGTGCGGCAGGGGCTGGCTGGCGAGGTCACGCACGACGACGCTCGGCGATGCGTCGGCCGCATCCCCACTGCGATCGGCCAGCGCCAGGGTCTGGATGAACTGGCTGGCCAGTCGCGAGGACAGGGAATCGGCGCCGTGGAGGCTGGAGTTCAACTGGAGGTAGGTCTTCATGTTCGTTCAGGCCGTGTTCAGTGGTGAAGTCGATGGACGACAGTTTGCATCTATGAATTGAATTAAAAAGACGGTATTTTCGATTTAATCTATCGATGGAATCGATCTATGACGGCACCCCGGATCACGCTGGACCAATGGGCCGCCCTCGTCGCGGTCGTCGAACAAGGGGGGTACGGTCAGGCGTCCGAGCACCTGCACCGCACGCAGTCGACCGTCACCTACACGATCAAGAAGCTGGAGGATCAGCTCGGACTGAAGGTGTTCGAGCGCCAGGGCAGGCGCGCCGCGCTGACGCCGGCCGGCCAGGTGCTGTATCGCCGCGGCAAGTCGTTGCTCGACGACGCGGCCCGCATCGAACGCTCGGCCGCGGGGCTGGCGCAAGGCTGGGAGGCGGAAGTGCGGCTCGCGGTCGACGCCATCTTCCCGACCTGGCTGCTGCTCCGCGCACTCGCCGACTTCGGGCGCGAGCGCCCCGACATCCGCATCGAACTGATCGAGGCCGTGCTCGGCGGCGTGGAAGAAGCGATCACCGAAGGCCGGGTCGATTTCGTCATCGGCACGCTCGTGCCGGGCGGCTTCCTCGGCGACGCCCTGATGCAGGTGCGCTTCGTTTGCGCGGCAGCGCCGTCGCACTCACTGCACCAGCTGGGCCGGCCCGTCGAACTGGACGACCTGCGCGCTCACCGTCACCTCGTCGTGCGCGATTCAGGCGTGCGTCGCAGTCGCTCTGGCGGCTGGCTGAACGAACGGCGCTGGACCGTCTCGAACAAGGCGACGTCGATCCGTGCGGCGTGCATGGGACTGGGCTTTGCCTGGTACGCGGAGGAGAACATTCGCGAAGAACTGGAGACCGGCTCGCTCAAGCGCTTGCCGCTGACCGAAGGCGCCGAACGTTTTGCCACGCTGTATCTCGTGTACGCGGACCGCGTCGCCGCCGGTCCCGGCACGCGACGACTGGTCGAAATCATCCATGCACACGTGGCGGAGAACTGTCACGTCGCCGACGAGTCCGCTCACCCGTAGACTGCTGGCATGCGCCTCCGCGATCCCCGCGTCATTCACCTGCTCGCCCTCTACGCGCTGCCCGTTGCCGTGGCTGCAGCCGGCTGGGGCGTGCCGGCGGCCATCGGTACCGCCGTGGCAGCCTTTCTGCTCGGCGCGGCCGCGCGGTTGTTCGTCTCGTTGCGCGCGCTGCGTCAACCGGAGCGGCCGCTGCGCCTGCACACGATCACGTTTTCGCACTACGCCGAGAAAGCCCGCTGGTGCCTCGATCGGCTGGGCGTGCCCTATGAAGAAGTGCCGAACGTCGGCGTGCTCGGCGTCCTGCTGACGGGCCGCACCGTGCCGTGGCTCGAGGTTCCGCCCGGCCTGACCCGCATCGGCGATTCACCGCGCATCCTGCGTTACCTGTGGGGTGAATACGCGGGACGCCTGCCCGGCGCTCGTACGTGGTTTCTCGAACCGACACCGGCTGCACTCGAACTCGAGGCAAAGCTCGACCGGCGCCTCGGCAACGACGTGCGCGTCTGGCTCTACGATCACTTGCTGCGCGACACCGGCCTGAGCTTTCGCTCGTGGGGCATCGAAGAGCCCGCCATTCCGCGTTGGCAACGTGCCCTGCTGATCGCGTCCAGGCCGGTGCTGGCCTTCGCCGTTCGCAGGATGCTGGGTGTAACGCCGGCACGTGCATCGCGGGCCTGGGAACGGACGCGCGAAACTTTCGACGACGTGGACCAGCTGCTCGCAGACGGCCGGCGGTACCTGACCGGCGAGACGCTGACGTTCGCCGACATCACCTTTGCGAGTCTCGGGGCGTTGGCGGTACTGCCGCCCGAATACCCGGGCAATCGCCTCGCTGGCCGCCGCATGGCGCTGGCGGACATCCGCGACGCCGCCTGGCGCGCCGAGGTCGAAGAACTCCGGGCGCGGCCGTCCGGCCAGTTCATCCTGCGCCTGTACCGCGAAGAACGGACTCCGCGCGCCGAATGACCCTGCCCGTTTGACCGCGGCGGGACCGCCGCGCAGAATTCGCTGCCTGAGCAGTCACAGCCCAGGCTGACAATGCCCGAGCAGCATTACCGCCCCCAGACCTACCGATCACGCGACAGCGTCGGGTACCTTGTCCGGAGGCTGTATACGCTGCTGCTCGCCCGCTTCGAAGGCGCGCTGGCGCAGGCGGACTTCACGCTGACGCAGTGGATCGTGCTGATCCAGTTGCGCGAAGGAGTCGCGCGCACGGCCTCCGACCTGGCGAGCGACCTGGACCACGACAGCGGCGCGATCACCCGCGTCCTGGACCAGCTCGAACGGCGCGGCTTCGTGCAGCGTCGGCGCAGTTCCCAGGACCGGCGGGTCGTGGAGCTCAAGCTCACGCCGGCCGGCAAGGCGATAGCCGAGGAACTGCTGCCCCTCGTCGTCGACCAGACCAATGCCGCGCTCGCCCCGCTCTCAAAATCGGAGTTCGTACAGCTGCACGGTTTCCTGGCGCGACTGCTCGGCCACGCGCAGACGGCCGGAACGGCAAGCGAGCCATCGGCGTCCCGACGACGCGCCACGAACAAGGTCGGAACGAAACGAGCGGCACCTCGCCCACAGGCGCGCACGGCGGCCGAGTCGCCCTCGAAGTCGACGCGGACGCTGCGTGCTTCGCGCCGGGCAGTCAAGCAATGAGCGCGGACCACTTGGCATCGTGCCCCACGCGCTGGCTCGCACCGTTCGTCGCCACGGCCTTGCTGCTGGCGGCCTGCGTCAGCGACCCGGTCAACAGCACGCGCGAGAAACCGCTGGCAGCGAGTGACATCGGCCTGTCGGGTCCCGCCAGCGCGCCGCGACCTGACGCTGCCTGGTGGCACGAACTGCATGACCCGCAACTGGATCAGCTCGTCGCGACGGCGCTCGCGCGGAACCCCAGCCTCGCCGGCTCGCTGGCTCGCGTGCGTATCGCACGCGAGCAGGCCAACGCGGCGGGTTCGGCGGAGCAGCCGCAGGTGACGCTCGACGGCTTCGCGTATCGCCAGCGCTTCAGCGAGAACTACATTATTCCTCCGCCCTATGGCGGCGGCACGTTCTGGGAAGGCCGGGTGGCCCTCAACCTCAACTGGCACCTCGACTTCTGGGGACGGCAGGCCGCGCTGGTCGAACAGTCCGGTCGCGTCGCCGACGCAACGGTTCTCGACGCAGCCACGGCCGAACTCATGCTGTCCAGTGCAGTCGCGCAGGCCTATCTCGAGTTTGCGCGCGCGCAACGCACGGAACTGGTCGCCCTGCAGGCACAAGCGCAGCGCGGCGCGCTGCTGGACCTCACGACCCAGCGGGTCGGCGCAGGACTCGAGTCGAAGGCAGAATTGCGCGCGGCCGAGAGCAACCTCGAACAGAGCGCGGTGGAAATCGAGCAGGCGCGCCTGGCCGCGGCGATCGCGCGCAATGCTCTCGCGGCACTGACCGGGACCAGTGTGGCCGCAGCGCCCGCGTTGTCGCCGCCGACGATCGACTTCGACCTGGCACTGCCGGTACCCGGCGCGCTGCCCGCGGACCTGCTCGCCCGGCGGCCGGACATCCGCGCCGCACAACTCCGCATCGATGCAGCGACAGCGGGACGCACGGCTGCGCGCGCAAGTTTCTATCCGAACATCGACCTCGTGGCCTACGCGGGACTATCGGCCATCGGCCTCGACGAAATGCTGCAGGGCGACTCGCACATGTGGGGCGTCGGCCCCGCAATTCACCTGCCCATCTTCGACGCCGGCCGGCTGCGCGCCGAGTATCGCCGCTCCGGGGCCGAGCTCGACGCCGCCATCGCCAGCTACAACGACACGGTCGTGCGCTCGGTGCGCGAAGCCGCCGACCAGTCCGCGCGACTGCGCTCGCTCGAACTGCAGCTCGATGCGCAGCAGCGCGCGTTGAACGCCGCCGAACAATCGTATGACCTGGCTGCGCAGCGGTATTCCGCGGGCCTCACCAGCCAGGTCGCCGTCCTCAACGCCGAGACCCAGGCGCTTGCTGCACGCCGCCAACGCACCCAGATGCTGGCCGACCGCACGTCCGCGCGCATCGCGCTGCTGGTCGCGCTCGGCGGCCACTTTTCGCAGGAGCCTGCCCGATGAGTTCGCCAGATACCGCGGTCGTCCCGGCCGACACTCCCAGCGGCAAGCGCAGGCGCGGGCTGCTGCTGCTCGCCGCCGTCGTGCTGGTCGCCGGAGCGGCGTGGTTCGCCTGGTGGTACACCCATGCACGCTGGTATGTGTCGACGGAGGACGCGTACTCAGGCGCGACGATCGTGCAGGTGACGTCGGAAATCGCAGGGACTGTGCGCACCGTGCACCCGCGCGAGACGGAATCGGTGACTGTCGGTCAACCGCTCATCGAGTTCGATCCAGCCGATGCCCGGATCGCAATGGAAGCCGCAGTCGCGGACCTCGGTGCAACCGTCCGGCAGGTGCGTGGCACCTACCCGCAGACGGGACGGTTGCAGGCGCAGATTTCGGCGCGCGAAACCGATCTCGCCCGCGCGCGTGACGACCTGCGCCGCCGGCAATCGATCGCCGCCGGTGGCGCCGTCTCGACGGAAGAGCTGGCGCACGCACGCGAGGTGGTCGCCGGGGCCGAAGCGTCCCTGAGGGCAGCGCGGGAGGATCTGAACGTCGCACTGGCGCAGACGGGCGGCATCGAGGCATCGCGCCACCCGCAGGTGATGCGGGCTGTCGCCAAGGTGCGGGAAGCGGCCCTCGCGCTCGAACGCACGCGGATCACCGCCCCGGTGAATGGCGTCGTCGCGCGCAAGGGCGTGCAACTCGGGCAGCGCGTGAATGCCGGCATGCCATTGCTGGCGATCGTCGAGCTCGACGACGCGTGGGTCGACGCGAACTTCAAGGAAGGCCAATTGCAGCGCATGCGCATCGGCCAGCCGGTCGAACTGAAGTCGGACCTCTATGGCAACGACGTGGTCTATCACGGACGCGTCAAGGGCTTCTCGCCCGGAACCGGCGCCGCGTTCGCGTTGCTGCCCGCGCAGAACGCATCGGGCAACTGGATCAAGATCGTGCAGCGCGTGCCTGTCCGCATCCAGCTCGACCCGCAAGAGATCGCCGAGCACCCGCTGCGGGTCGGGCTCTCGATGCACGCGCAGGTCGACCTGCACGACCGGAGCGGCCCGGTGCTGGCCGAGCCGACCAGTGCAGTCGCGGCGACCATGGCCGACCGACCCGAGCGCGACGAGCAGGTCGAAGCGATGATCGTGCGCGTCATCGCCGAGAACTCCGGCCGCTGAGCGCGGAACCGGCATGCCGAATGCTGCCGCCAACCGCGCGCTGATCACGCTGCCGACCGGCACGCGCGGGTTTACTGCGTTTGCGCTCGCGCTCGGCACGTTCATGCAGGTGCTCGACACGACGATCGCTAACGTCTCGCTGCCGACGATCGCGGGCTCGCTGGGCGTGAGCCCGAACCAGGGAACGTGGATCATCACGTCGTTCGCCGTGGCCAACGGTATCTCGGTGCCGCTCACGGGCTGGCTGATGCAGCGCTTCGGGGTGGTCCGCACGTTCGTGGTCAGCGTCATGC
This sequence comes from uncultured Gammaproteobacteria bacterium, assembly GCA_963754535.1. Taxonomy (GTDB): domain Bacteria; phylum Pseudomonadota; class Gammaproteobacteria; order Steroidobacterales; family Steroidobacteraceae; genus RPQJ01. The sequence goes on along the minus strand of CAVWGG010000012.1, from coordinate 14,468 downwards.
TGTTCACGCTGGCCTCGTTCCTGTGCGGCATGGCGTGGAGCTTCGAATCGCTGATCGCCTTTCGCGTGCTACAGGGCGCTGCCTCGGGCCCGATGATCCCCGGCTCGCAGACGCTGCTGATGTCGATCTTCCCAGCCTCGCGGCGCGGCATGGCGCTCGCGATCTGGTCGATGACGACGCTGGTCGCGCCGATCATGGGGCCGCTGCTGGGCGGCTACATCTCCGACGAGTACTCCTGGCCGTGGATCTTCCTGATCAACGTGCCGTTCGGGTTGCTCACCGCCTTCGTCTGCTGGCGGTCGCTGCACCAGCAGGAGACGCCGACCCGGGCGATCCCGGTCGACGGTATCGGCCTCGCCATGCTCGTCGTATGGGTCGGCGCGTTGCAGATCATGCTCGACACGGGCAAGGACGAGGGCTGGTTCGATTCGACGCAGATCATCGTCCTGTCGCTCGTTTCGCTGGTCGGGTTCATCGCCTTCATGATCTGGCAGTTCTACGAAGAACATCCCATCATCGACCTGAGCTTCTTCCGCAACCGCAACTTCACGGTGGGCGTGTTCCTTACCTGCGTGGGGTACGCGGTCTTCTTCGCCAACGTCGTGATCCTGCCGCTGTGGCTGCAGACGCAACTCGGCTACACGGCAACCTGGGCAGGCCTCGTGCAGGCGCCTGCCGGCGTGATGGCGCTGCTGTTGTCGCCCTTCATTGGGCGCCTGGTCAATCGCTATGACGCACGCTGGTTCGCGTCCATCGCGTTCATCGCGATGGCACTCGGTGTGTACCTGCGTGCACAGCTCAACTCGCAGGCGGCGTTCGTGGATTTCATGATCCCGATGATCGTGCAGGGCGTCGCCATGGCGTTCTTCTTCGTCGCGGTGATCACGCTGCAGCTCGACGGCATCCCGCCGCAGCGCATTCCCGCGGCAACCAGCATCTCGAATTTCCTGCGCATCACGGCCGCGGCGTTCGCAACGTCGATCGCGACCACGACCTGGGACAACCGTGCGGCGCTGCACCAGAGCCGGCTGGCGGAATCCTCGGATCTGTACGACCCGACGCTCCAGCATTTCCTCGGCACGCTGCAGGGTGCGGGCCTCAGCAGCGACCAGGCGGTGGGTGCGCTCACCCGCGGCATGGTCGAGCAGTCGTACATGCTGTCGTCGCTGGACGTCTTCTGGGCGTCGACGTGGCTGGCGCTGGCACTCGTGCCGCTCGTCTGGCTCACGCGCCGGCCGCAGGTGGCCAGCGGCATCGCCGCCGCGGCCGAGTAAGTCGCCCGTAACCGCGGCGAGACTCATTCCTCCGGTTCGTTGTCTTCGGCGCTCCAGCGCTTGCGGTGCTCGAGTTCCGCGGCGGCGCGGACGCCCGCATGACGATTAGAAAGCAGCAACGACGAGGGATCACAGACGCGCGCGCGGATGACACCCAGGTCCACGGCCGCATCGAACAGGCTCGGGTACCAATGGGCCCAGTCTGGAAAAAGCTCCTCGACTCGCTCACGCAACGTCATGGGCGAAGTCTAAACCGGCCTGCCGGCGAATTCCGCAGCCGAGATCAGCGGACCGTGAACTGCGTGCACTCCGCGACTGTGCCGGTCGGCTGCGGCACCCCCTGCGCCGACAGGTCACGCACGGCCTGCTGCAGCGCTGGTTGCAGCGGATCGTCGGCCGCCACGTGCACCATGCCCTGCTGCAACGCGAGGCGAGCCGCGTCGGGACAACCCAGGCGGACCAGGGCCTCGGCCCGATTGTTGAGCGCAGCCGCCTGCGAGGGATCGTCGACCAGGACGGCACGGTACCACTGCTCCGCGCCGATCCAGTCGCCAGCAGCGGCGGCGAGGTTGCCAAGACCGACACGAGGCAGCGGCTCTTTTGGCCAGAGCTTCACGGCGGCCGTATACGCTGCCTTGGCGGCACCGGGATTCCGTGCCGTCTCAAGCGCTGCCGCCGCACGCATGTAGCGGAGCGGATCCGGACGCGCCGGCAACGTACCGGGCTCGAGCAGTACGAGTCCCCAGTGACCGCCCCGAGCCCACGTCGATTCGAACAACGATGCACGCAGGCCCAGGCGCGCGTCGGTGCCGGAACGCAGCAGCACCTGCCCTCGCGACTTGTCGTAACCAATGACGACGGCAAAGTGCCAATAGGGCCAGGGACCCGCGCCGAGCTGCTGCAGCACGAGAACCGGCCGCCCCGCCGCAACCTCCGACAGCAGGTCGGACACTGATGGGCCGACTTCGTAGGCGAGCAAACCACGCTCGCGCGCGGCAGCCGCAAGCTCGGGCTGCAGCGAACCTTCGCGGCCGGGCAGGTAGACCTCAGCCGCCAACACCGATGGATCGACGGCGTACCCCGCCGCACCGAGCACTGTGGCCAGCGCCGCAGGGCCGCACTGGTGCTCGGTCTGCGGATGGAAGGGTGTGGTCGTGAGCTCAACCTGCGCTGGCAAACCGGCCGGCAGCTGCGCCAGTCGCGACGGACCCGCGCAACCGACGAGCAGCAGCGACGCCGGCAGCAGCGCCAGCGCGGCCCACGCGCGGCCGCGACTCAAGCTCGAGGCGGGCAATGCAACCGCGCCGGTGCGTCAGGTCTTCTTGAAGATGTCGATCACGCCGACCAGTTCGAGGATGATCAGGATCACGAAAACGATGCCGATGACCGCAAGGGCGTCGCCGCCTGCCGGCATCTGCTCCATGCGATCGGCCAGCGAGCGCAGTTCGGAGTCCGTGAGACGCGCGACACGCGCATCGACCGCCGACGGGTCCACGCCCATGGCTTGCATCTGGCTGCGCACCTGCTCGCGCGCGAGCGCCGAGTTCACGACCGCAAGGTCCTGCGCGCGCGTGCCTGAAGCCTCGACGGCCTGCAGCGTGCCGACGAGAGCAGCCTGCGCAACCTGCGGCGACGCAAGGTTCAGCAAGGCCAGGCAAAGCGCGTAAATGAAAAACCTGTTCCGCATGTCATCCTCCAGAAACCGGCCGAGCGAGCAAAATATAGCGTAGGGAACCACGACCGCATACTAAGCGCGGCGTTCTCCTGCACACAGGGACGCAGTTCTCGATTCGGCGTTCAGCCGAAGACAGTGCGCAGCAATTGGGTATAGGCGCCCGGATCCGTCACCAGGACGAACAGCAGGCCGACCACGGCGCCGATGAGGTGCGCATCGTGATTGATCTTCTGTCCCGCAATGCCGCTGGAAAAGCGGCCGCCTTCCTTTGCGTACCAGGAATAAGCGACGTACGCGACCGCAAACAAGGGCGCGGGAATCGGCACCGGTATCGGCAGGATGAACAGCTTCATCGACGGGAAGTACACGATCGCCGCGAACAGCACGGCCGCGATCGCACCCGACGCGCCGAGCGTGGCGTACTGGGGATCGTTGCGGTGCTTGAAGTAGGTCGTGCTCACCGCAAGCACCAGGCTGCCGAAATACAGCACGCCGAACGCGGCACCGCCGATCTGGCGCTCGAGCATGAAGGCGAAGAACCAGAACGTCATCATGTTGAAGATGAGGTGCATCAGGTCGCCATGCACGAAGCCGTGCGTGACGACCGTGTAATAGACACCCCGGCGGTACGTGTCGTAGGGCCGGAACATGAGTCGTCCCATCAGTCTTGGCGCGGCATAGAGCGCGACGAGACTCACGACGATCGTCGCGATGAAGATCAAGAGTGCGATGCTCACGGGCAGGACGACCTCGCGCGCGGGTGACTGGTGGCCACGGCGTCAGTGCTTCACGTAGATCAACTGCGAGGTGTCGTAGCCGAGCGCCTTCGCCTTGGCCACGAGCCGCTCGACTTCCGCGCTGGGCGGTGTCGGCGTGCGCGAAAGGATCCAGAGATAGGAACGGTTCGGGCCGGCGATCAGCGCGTGCTGGTAGCCAGGATCGAGGTCGACGACGTTGTAGCCGCCGTAGAACGGACCGAAGAACGAAACCTTGAGCGCAGCCACGTCCGGCTTGCCGAGGAACTTTGCCTTGCCGCTGACTTCGCCCCACTCACCCTTGTCCGCGCGGTAACCGCGGTTCAGGACGCCCACCGTGCCGTCGGGCCGCAGTTCGTATGTCGCGGTGACCTGCTCCATGCCGCGCTCGAAACGGTGATCGAGCCGCGCCACCTCGTACCAGCGGCCCATGTACCGCTCGACCTGGAAGCCCGTCACGGGCTCGATGCCCTCCGGGACGCCGACGCAACCCGCGCTGAACGCGATTGCGACGAGCACGAGGATCCGGGCATGAAAAAGTGCGCGCATGAAACTCGCTTCCTGTCTGTCAATGGCTTCGTAGACACATGCCGGGCCCGGCATGTGATCACTTCGCGCGACTTAAGTCTACGGAGTCGTCCGCGCGGTCACGCCTTTCGCGCGCGGCGGAATTTTCGCGATGCGGGCAGCGGCCTCGGCCTTGACCCGCTGCAACAGGGCGTGATCGCGCCGCAACTCCCCGGCGCGTGCATTCTTTTCCGCCACGAGGGCATCGGTCAGCGGCGCACCGAAGGTGCGCAGCGGTGCGATCTGGAAGCCGTGCTTGCGGAACAGCCGATAGATTTCCTTGACCTTCTCCGGCGGAACGTCGCGCCCCAGCGTGAAGGATTCGAAGCGTCCCTCCATCGCCAGCAATGCGGCTTCCGCGAGGCACGCGTAGGCGACCCCCGGCGGCAGGCCGATGTTGAAGCTGAAATCCACGGGACCAGGAATCAGCACCTCGCCGCTCTCGACGACCAGCACGTCCGGCCGCGTTGCTGCTTCCTCGGCCGAGATGTCCGGTGGCAACGCCACGTCGAGGATGACCGCGCCGGGCTTGCACTGGCTGACATCGAGCACGCGCTGGCCGAACGCCGACGTCGCGGTCACGATCAGGTCGCAATCGCCCACCCAGCGCTGCGTCGTGGTGTCGAGTTCGACGTGAGTGCCGGGCGTTTCCGCCAGGATCTTTTGCTTGAGCGCAGTGAGCCGGTCAGGCTCGATCGACACCAGCACGACGTCGTGCACGGCTGCCGCCAGCAGACGCGAGCAGACCGAGCCGATCGAACCCGTCGCGCCGACGACCATGGCCTTGGCATGCGACAGGTCGGCCCAACCCATTCGTCGCGCCGTGAGCTTGGCCGTCTCGAGCGTAGCCGCGATCGTGAGACTGTTGCCGGTCGTGACCGGGATTGACGCCCGCCGCGCCACCGTGACGCCCGCATCCCCGACCACTTTCGTGAACGCGCCGAGGCCGACGATCTGCGCGCCCCGAGCGGCCGCGTCGCGCACGGCCTGATCGAGCCTGCGATACGTGAACTCGGGCGGACGGCTCAGCATCTGGCGCGGCGTCGCACCGAGCGCATAGATGAATCCCGCCACCGCCTGGCCCGTGGTCGGCGAGACGCCACCTTCGACACGGCCGACACACGAGGCCGGCATGTACGCGGCCGTCGCCTCCACCAGCGCGCTAGGCAGGTATCGAGTCCAGCGATAGCGTGGGTGATGCGCGAGGTAGTCGACGGTCAGCGGATGCAGGACGAACGCGAACCGGTTGGCGTCTTGCACGCCAACGGCTGCCGGTGCCGGTATTCTTCCTAGTCGCGGTCACGGCGCGGATCCCTGACCCCTGGGAATGCATTGTTGGGCCGTCATGCGACGCCGCCCATTCGTAATGCCCCTTAGGAATCCCGCTCGCGAAACTTGAGGTCGCCCGCTTTCCCGGGCCTCCTGGGTGTGATCGTGGCGTAGAAATCGCGCAGCACCTGCAGGTCCTGCTCCTGGTCACCCGTCATGCGCACATAGCGGTCGATGCCGACCTGCTTGCGCCCGTAATCGATGTAGCCCAACCCGATCGGCACGTCCGCCGCGAGGGCCAGCTGATAGAAGCCGGACTTCAGGTATTCGCCATGCGAGCGCGTACCTTCGGGGGCGACCGCGATCCACAGCCAGTCGCGCCGGCGCATCTCCTCGACCATCGACGCCACGAAACCCGTGCGTTCGCGACGATTGATGGGCAGGCCACCGATTGCGACCAGCACGCGCCGGAATGGCCAGCGGAACATCTGGTCCTTGCCCATCCAGTGGGCTGGAAGATCGTGCCCCAGCTTGAACAGCACCCCGATCGGGAAATCCCAGTTGGAGGTGTGCGGATAAACCATGATCATGCCCCGGGGTTCCGGGGGCCACGTCAGCGAGGTGCGCCAGCCACAGAGCCGGAGCAGTCCCAGGCAGGCCTTGCGCAAGATCTGCATCACCGCTCGTCGAATTACACTAAGTGCCGCTTTTTAGCATAGCCGCCCCCGTCGCGCCGCTACGCATGAAGCGCAGCCTGAAGCACGGGGGACCTACGCTTGGATCCAGACCGTCTGCTGGGCCTCGAGCACGCCGCGCGTCAGTCCGACGGCGGCACCACGTAAGCAGGAATCGGTTCCTTCTTTTTCCGCTCCGCCTCTTCCTGCTTCTGGCGCTCTTCCTGCTCGTCCATCATGCGCATCACTTTCTGCATGCTGGTCAGGAAGGCGTCGAAGACGTAGACGATACCGAACGTCAGGCCAAACGCCACCACCAGCGCCAGGAGATGTTGACCAAGGCGACGCGGCTGCTTTTCCTGCTCACGCTCGACCGCGCGGCGCGCCCGATCCATGAAGGCACGCTGCAGCGGCGGCGCCGGGCTGCGCATTTCGTCGTCGCGATCGCCGTCTTTGGAAGCGGTTGGCCCGCCGGAACCCTGCTCGTTCATCCGGCCAGTCTACCGTCAGACAGCGCCAAAGCTCGGTCCAGGGCAGGCGGGGCCCGACGTGAGCGCCGGTATGCCCTGCCGTGCCTGACCCACAACCGTGGTTCGCCCGTCGCTCGCTTCGGAATGTACCTAAATGCGAATCATTTGCATTAAGGTGCCGTTGTGCCCTAGGATGAAGTCCTCGGAGAGGTGCTGGTCCATGTACGTTTGTCTCTGCCACGGCATATCGGAAACCCGCCTGCAACAGGCCATCCACGAAGGCGCGCGCTCGTTCGAGCAACTGCAGTCGTGCACCGGCGTGGCAACGTGCTGCGGCGCCTGCGAGCCCTGCGCGCGCGAGATGCTCGACACCGAGACGCTTGCCAAGGCACTTGATTGTCGCGCCCCGGCCCCGCAGGCTTCCTGACCTGAACGCCGCACACGCGGCACCCCTAAGCCTGCTGCCGGAGCCGATGCCATGAAGGGCGACGTCGAAGTCATTGCTCACCTGAACAAGATCCTCAAGAACGAACTGACCGCGATCAACCAGTATTTCCTGCATGCGCGCATGCTGAAGAACTGGGGCCTCGACCGGCTCGGCGATCACACTCACCACGAGTCGATCGACGAGATGAAGCACGCCGACAAGCTCATCGAACGCATCCTGTTCCTCGAGGGACTGCCGAACCTGCAGAGCCTCGGCAAGCTCATGATCGGCGAGGACGTGCGCGAAGTGCTCGACTGCGACCTCAGGCTCGAGCACGTCGCCCACCCCGACCTCAAGGCCGCGATCGTCCATTGCGAGAAGGTCGGCGACTACGTGAGCCGTGAGCTGCTCGAGGACATCCTCGAATCCGAGGAGGAGCACATCGACTTCCTCGAGACGCAGCTGCAGCTGATCGACCGCGTCGGGCTGCCGAATTACTGCCAGTCGCAGATGAAGGCCCCGTCCTGAGGCGAACCGTCTAAGGACTTTTCCGCGTTGACGGGCGCACCACGCCCTCTAGCATCGCGCGTGTCTGAACCAGGGACACGCCGATGCCCAAACGCCCATTGCCTCCGTTGCCCGAATGGTACCCGCGCGGGACCGCGCTGTTGCGCGACCCGACGCTGAACAAGGGCACCGCATTCGGCGACCAGGAACGCGACATCCTGGGTCTGCGCGGCCTGCTGCCGCCGCACGTGGCCACCCAGGACGAGCAACTCGAGCGCGTGCTCGAGAACTTCCGCCGGCTCCAGACGCCGTTGTCGAAGTACATCATGTTGTCGAGCCTGCTCGACCGGAACGAGGCGCTCTTCTTCCGCGTCGTGATGGACCACGCCGACACGATGATGCCGATCATCTACACGCCGACGGTCGGCCTCGCGTGCCAGCAGTTCGGCCACATCTACCGGCGACCGCGCGGGCTGTTCATCACTGCCGCCGATCGCGGGCGCATGTCGCAGGTCATGCGTAACTGGCCGCACCGCGAGACGGCGATGATCGTCGTCACCGACGGCGAGCGTATCCTGGGGCTCGGCGATCTCGGCGCGAACGGCATGGGAATCCCGATCGGCAAACTCTCGCTGTACACGGCCTGCGCGGGCCTGCACCCGTGGAAGTGCCTGCCGATCATGTTCGACGTCGGCACCAACAACGAGTCCCTGCTCGAGGATCCGCTGTACCTCGGCCTGCGCCAGCGCCGCATCACCGGCGACGCCTACGACGAGCTGGTCGAGGAATTCATCGACGCCACGCAGGAAGTTTTTCCGGGCGTGATCGTGCAGTTCGAGGACTTCGCGAATCACAACGCGTTCCGCCTGCTGCGCCGTTACCGCGACCGGGTGAGCTGCTTCAACGACGACATCCAGGGCACGGCCGCCGTGGCCGTCGCCGGCATCCTGTCGGCGCTGCGCGTCACCGGCAAGACGATGCCGGAGCAGACGTTCCTGTGCCTCGGCGCCGGCGAAGCGGCAACGGGCATCTCCGACCTGCTCGTGAACGCGATGGTCGAAGAAGGAGCCGACGAAGCGGCCGCACGCGGACGCTGCTGGATGGTCGATTCGAAAGGCCTGGTGGTAGCGAATCGTGGCGAACTTGCCGAGCACAAGCGACCCTATGCACACGTGCATGCACCGGTGAGTGACTTCATCGGTGCCGTAAAGGCGCTGCGACCGACGGCCATCATCGGCGTGGGCGCCGTGCCAGGCACGTTCAACGAGGAAGTGGTGCGCGAGCTGGCGCGCATCAACGAACGGCCGGTCATTTTCGCGCTGTCGAACCCGACGTCGAAGGCCGAATGCACGGCGCAGCAGGCCTACGAATGGTCGGACGGCCGTGCGCTCTTCGCCTCGGGCAGTCCGTTCGACGCGGTGACGTTGCCTGACGGCCGGCATTTCGTGCCGCGGCAGGGCAACAATTCGTACATTTTCCCCGGGCTGGGCCTGGCGCTCGTGGTCGTCGGCGCAACTCGGGTCACCGACACGATGTTCCTGGCGGCCGCGCGCACGCTCGCGCGGTGCACGACCCAGGCCGACCTGGACCAGGGCAGCCTGTTCCCGCCGCTGAGAGCCGTGCGCGACGTATCGGCGCGCATCGCCGTGGACGTCGCGGAGATCGCCCTGCGCGACGGGCTCGCGTCGATCGAGCGTCCCGAGGACATCGAGCAGGCCATCCGCGCGGAGATGTACGACCCGCGTTACTGACGCGGGCCGTCACCTGCATCGTGACCGACGTCGGCGCGCAGGTTACCCGGCACGCCGATGCTCACGCCTCCGAACGGCGCCAGACGAGCGTCTGGTTGTTCGCCGGCATGGCGCAATCCTCTGTCAGCCGCAGGCCCTGTGCCGCCGCCAGCGCGTCGACCGCCTCGAAATCACGGATCCCGCTCAGCGGATCACGCGACCGCAGCGCCTCGTCGAATACCGCATTGCTGTGCGAGGTGAACTGCCCGCCGTACCGGAACGGACCGTAGACGATCAGCAAGCCGTCGTCCCGCAGCACGCGGCCGACGCCGCGGAAAAGCGCCTGCACCTGCGGCCATGACACAATGTGCAGCGTGTTGGCGGTGTAGACGGCATCGACGCTGTCCGCGCCGCACGGCCAGTCACCCTGCTCGACATCGAGCTCGAAGGGCGCGAGCAGATTGCACGAGCCTTCGACCTCTATGCGCGTCGTAAGCGCCGCGAGGCTCTCGAGCCGATCCGTCGGCTGCCAACTGAGACGCGGCAGGTGGCGGGCGAAGTGCACCGCGTGCTGGCCCGTGCCCGCCCCGATCTCGAGCACCACGCCGGCCCGGTGCGCGAGCCAGCGTTGCAGCACGTCCAGGATCGGCCCCTTGTTGCGCTCGCACGCCTCGGAAAAAGGCAGCGACTGCACGAACGAGGGTGGACGCTTGCCCATGTGACCGCGTGTCAGCCCGGGCCGCCCTTGAACTCGACGCCGTCCTTCATGACGAAGGGCACGCGCCTCAGCACGGTGACGTCGCCCAGCGGATCGCCGTCGACGGCGATGAGGTCGGCCCGCTTCCCAGGCTCGATCGTCCCCACGTCGGCCTGCAGTCCGAGCAGGTCCGCCGCATTGACGGTAGCCGCCTGCAGTGCCGCAGCCGGCGTCATCCCATGCTTGACCATCAGCTCGAATTCGTCGGCGTTGCGGCCATGCTTGCTCACGCCCGCGTCGGTCCCGAACGCGATCTTGACGCCCTTGGGCACGGACTTGCGCAACGACTCGCCGGTCACCCTGATGCGCCACTCGACCTTCGCCCGCACCTCCGGCGAATAGGCCTCGGGGTTCGTGGCCAACCGTGAGATGTAGCCGTTCACGGTGGACAGCGTCGGCACGTAATAGGTGCCCGACTTCACCATCAGCGCGATGCACTCGTCGTCCAGCATCGTGCCGTGCTCGATCGAATCGACGCCCGCCATCAGCGCGACCTTGATGCCGTCGGCGCCGTGCGCATGCACGGCGACCTTCTTGCCATACAGTCTTGCGGCCTCGACGATCGCGCGCGCTTCGTCGTCGAACATCTGCTTGCCGAGCCCCGCACCGACCTGGCTGTTGACGCCGCCGGTCGTCGCGATCTTGATCACGTCCACGCCGCGGCCCACCTGGATCCGCACCGCGCGGCGGCAGGACTCGACGCTGTCGCAGAGGTTGTCGTGCGCATGCAGCTCTTCGCGAAAGTTCTCGCGGTACCCGAGCGCGGCATCCATGTGTCCCGATGTCGTTGAGATCGACCGCCCCGCGTCGACGATGTTCGGCCCCACGACCTTGCCCGCACGGATCGCGTCCCGCAGCGCGAGCGTGACGCCGTGTTCGTCGCCCAGGTTGCGCACCGTGGTGAAGCCGGCGCGCAACGTCTTGTGCGCATTGGCCAGCGCGTTGTACGCGAGCTCGGCGTCTTCCGACTGCACGTCCTCGAGCTGACCCATCTGCCCGCCGATGTCCGAAACCAGGTGCACGTGGCTGTCGATCAATCCCGGCAGCACGAATCGGTTGCGCTGGTCGACGACCAGCCGGCTGCCCGGCACATCGACGAATCCGTCACGGACCTCGCTGATGCGCCCGTCACGGATGACGATGGTGCTCGGCCCGCGCGGCGCCTTGCCCGGTCGATCGAGCAAGCGCCCCGCATGCACGATGACGATGTCCTGCGGCGCGATTGCGGTGTCCTGGGTCGCGGGCGCAGATGGAGGGTCGGCCGCCCAGGCAGAGCCCGCCGCCGCTGCGACAACGAAGGTGGCGAACAGGGTGCGAAGCGTGATCGATGTGTGACGCACGGGCAGTCTCGACGGGTGGAGGCCGGACAGTCTATTGTCGGTCCCCTCGCAACGTCCACGCCCAACTCCCGACCATGCCCAATTTCGACCGCTTCCGCGCCCGAGTCGCGCCCGTTGCCCTGCTCGCCTGGTTCACGGTGGCCGCTGCCGGATGCCGCAATGCGCCAGCCACGTCTGACACGGCCACGGCAGGCGCACCGACCGCCTCGCAGGCGGCTATCCGCACCGCGCGTCAAGCTCACGCCGGGCGTGGTAGCCGCGAATCCGATCGCGGTCGAGGCCGGGCTCGAGGTTCTGCGCGCCGGTGGCGGGGCCGCCGATGCCGCGGTCGCCGTGCAGGCCGCGCTGGGACTCGTCGAGCCGCAAAGTTCGGGCCTCGGCGGCGGCGCGTTCCTGCTCTATTACGACGCGCAGACCGGCAAGATCTCTGCGTTCGATGGACGCGAGACCGCCCCGGCGGGTGCGACGCCCGACATGTTCCTGGACGCAAAGGGCGCGCCGCTTTCCTATGCGGATGCCGTCACGAGCGGACGCTCGACGGGCGTGCCCGGCGCCGTCGCGATGCTGGGCCTCGTGCACTCGCAGCATGGCCGACTGCCGTGGCAGTCACTGTTCGACGCGCCGGTCCGCGCGGCCGAGCAGGGTTTCGTCGTCCCACAGCGCCTGGGACGCTTCGCGAACAGCACGTTCACGCAGGCGAAGCTGCCCGATGCACACGCGCTGTTCAGCAAGCCAGACGGCACAATCGTGCAAGCGGGCGACACGCTGCGCAATCCAGCGTATGCGGCGACGCTGCGCACGATCGCGGCGCGCGGACCGCGTGCCTTGCTCGAAGGCCCGCTCGCGGAGCAGATCGTTGCGCGGACGAAGGCAGAGCCCCGTCCCGGCACGCTGACGCTGCAGGACATGGCAGCCTATCACCCCGCCGAAGTGCAGCCGCTGTGCCGCCCGTTTCGCGTTTACGTCGTCTGCGTGCCGCCGCCGCCGTCGAGCGGCGTAGGCGTACTTGAAGTGCTCGGACTGCTGGAGCGCAGCGACATCGCGTCACGTGGGCCCACCGATCCGCAGGCGTGGCTGCTCTTCGCCGAAGCGAGCCGGCTGATGTATGCCGACCGCGATCGGTACGTGGCCGATCCGCGCTTCGTCGCGGTGCCCGTCGAAGGCCTGCTCGACAAGGGCTACCTGGACAACCGCGCGCAACTGATCGGTGCGCGTGCGGCAGCAGCGGCGCCGGTGGCAGGCACGCCACCCGGTGCCGTCATGACGCGCGTCGGAATCGATGCGACGGGCGAGGTTCCGGGCACGAGTCACTTCGTCATCGTCGACGACCAGGGCGACGTGATCTCGATGACCACGTCCGTCGAGTCGCTGTTCGGCTCGGGACGCGCAGTCGGCGGATTCTTCCTGAACAACCAGCTCACCGACTTCTCGTTCACCGCCGTCGACGACGCCGGTCGCCCCGTGGCGAATGCAGTCGCGGGCGGCAAGCGGCCGCGCTCTTCGATGTCGCCGGCCATCGTGTTGCGCAAGGCGGATGGCGCCTTCGTCGCTGCCGTGGGCTCGCCCGGCGGCTCGGCCATCCTCGCGTACAACGCCAAGGTGCTGATCGGGCTGCTGGCCTGGGACCTGCCGCTGCAGGATGCGATCAACCTTCCCAACATGATTGCACGCGGTGCTGACTTCTACGGCGAGATGCCGCGCATCTCGGCGGAAATGGCCGCGCAGCTCGCCGAGAAAGGCATGGCGCTGAAGTCGGGCCGTGGCGAGGAATCCGGCCTGCACGGCGTGGCGGTGCGCGGCAATCCGGCTGCGTTCGAAACAGGCGCGGACCCGCGACGCGAGGGGGTGTGGCGGCCGCAGTGAGCGTTCAGTGCGATGCTTGCTCGCGCCGGGCTTCGTGCCCGGCCATGTGCTGCAGGTGCGCCAGCGCCACCTGCTCTTCAATCGAGGCGGCGGGGTTCGGCGGCGCTGCATCAGAGCGCTCAGCACCCACAACGCCGTCACGCAGCGCCTCCCTGAGCGCACTCCAGTGACCGGGATCGCGCTCGAGCAGCGCCGCGCACAGCGCCCACTCGTTTGCTTCACGCGCCGTCAGCAGTTGATCACGCGGCGCGGTGAAAGCCAGCGTAGGGCCCGCACGGCCAGCGGCCACCGCGAACCGTGGCGCGGGCCATCCCAGGCATTCGGCGACGCGCTCGACGCGCGTGCGCCAGCCCAATCCGAGCGCATCGTCGAATTCGACGCCAGCGATATCCAGTGCCACGCCCAACCCGCCCAGCAGCGGGTCGCTGTTGGGCACCAGGCGTGAAGAACGGAACGGCACCGGCAGCGTAACGGTCATCGGGCAGGCCTCCCGCCAGGCTCCGGGACCTGACGCGGCAATTATAGCGCCGCTGGCGGCTCAGTCCTGCAGCGCCCTGGCAAGGCCTGCGCGCGTCAGTTGCACGACGACCGGTGACAGCGCCAGCAACGCGACCAGGTTCGGAATCGCCATCAGCGCGTTGAGCGTGTCGGCGATGGTCCAGGCAAGGTCGAGGTGCGTGATCGCACCGAAGAACACCATGACCGTCCACACGATGCGGTACGGCATGATCGTCCAGTCGCCAGCCAGGTACTGCCAGCAGCGCTCGCCGTAGTACGCCCAGCCGAGGATCGTCGTCAGGGCGAAGATGCCCAGTGCTATCGCTACGAGCTCGCCGCCGATGCCGGGCATCGCGGACTGGAACGCCATCTGCGTGAGAGCGGGCCCGGTCTCACCCGACTGCCATGCGCCGGAGACCACGATCGCGAGGCCCGTCATCGTGCAGACCACGATCGTGTCGAGGAACGTGCCCATCATGCCGATCAGGCCGCTGCGCACCGGATCGTTGCTCATGCCCGCCGCCTGCGCGATGCCGGCGGTGCCGAGCCCGGCTTCGTTCGAGAATATGCCGCGCGCCACGCCGTAGCGGATCGCGGCCATCATCGCCGCGCCCGCGAAGCCACCGATCGCTGCGGTGCCCGTGAAGGCCGTTTCGAAGATC
>CAVWGG010000011.1:0-279095 GCA_963754535.1 uncultured Gammaproteobacteria bacterium | reverse complement strand
AAGGGACTTTCCGGCAAGGACAAGTTCTGACGCGTCCGGAGGGGACGCCGGCTTACGCGCCAAGTTGTCCCGGCAGGTTCACGATCAGGCGGCCGAGCAGGCGATTGAGCAGCTCGATTTCATCGTCGGTCCAGTGATCGCCGAACAGGGTCGTGGCCTGGTGCTGCAGGGTCCTGGCCGCTTCACGCGCCAGGCGTCGGCCTGACTCGGTCAGCACTACGTATCCCACCCGGCCATCCCGCGGATTCTCCGCTCGCGAAACCCAGCCGACTTTCTCCATCGGCGCGACCATGCGCGTGACGCTCGACTGGCTCAGGTCGAGACGATCAGCGAGTTCGACACGCTTCAGGCGCCCGCCGCGGGACTGGTCGAGCTGCATGAGCAGCAGCAACTCGTTGAGCGACAGGCCATGCACCGAGGCGAGCTCGGAGCCGAAGCGGTTCTGAACGTGTGACTGTGCCCGGAGCAGGCGCAGAACGGAGCTGGCGGCAAGTTTTTTCATGCCGGCATTATATGCATTGTACTTGCGTACGCAAGTATGTCAGAACTATTCGGACCGCTCGCCAACGTCGATCAGTCGCCAGCGGGTGCCGGTCGTAACCGACGCGTCCCACGCCACGGCTCGATTGCGTCCGGCAGTCTTGGCGAGCAGCAGGGCCTGGTCGGCGCGGCCGATCGATTCGCTGACATCCTCGTCCGGATCGAGCAGCGCCAGGCCGAAGGATGCCGTCACCTGCATCGTGGATCCATCCGGACCGGCGATCAGCAGCGTGTCGGCGAGGCCAAGGCGCACGCGCGAAATCACCTCACGCGCCGTGGCCAGGTCGGCGCCCGACAGGGCAACCAGGAACTCGTCGCCACCGTAGCGGAATACCTTGTCCTGCGTGCGCAGGCGCAGGTCGAGGTGGCGGACGACGCCCGCAAGCACTGCATCGCCCACCGGATGGCCGTGCTGGTCATTGATCCGCTTCAGGTGATCGACGTCCATGAAGACGATGCTGCAGGGCGGTCCCCCGTGCCGCGCCAGCAGTTGCAGTTCATGCAGCGCCGGCAGCATTTCGATGCGTCCGTAGGCCCCCGTGAGCGCATCCCGGTTACCGATGGCCGCGTCGATGGTGGAGCGCAGCGAATCGACCTGCAGCCGCAGGCGCGCGCTGGTCGCGACGAGGTCCTCGAAATCGACGCGATCAATCGGGGAACCGGTCCGAGCCGAACGCAGTAGTCTCGCCGCAACCTGGTGCAGGCGCTGGTGCTCCTTGCCCATTGCGGCAAAGGCCGGCTCCCCCCGAAATCCATTCGGTGCGTGGCCATAGAACCAGTACCCGAACGGACACGTGCGATGCGCCGACGGCGCGAGATCATGGGGGTCGACCGGATGCTCGCAGAAAATGGAGCGCAGCAGGTTCTCGTGCCAGCGCGCGTGCTCGTCGGTGACTTCCCGCAGCCGCTCAGCCGCAAGGTGCAATGTGGACGGATCCATCCTTTCCATGAATGTGCTCCGCTATACGTCGCAGCCCGACTCCCGGAGCCTCGGATACCGCGACCAGGTGCACAACTCGACCTGCAGAATTCGTGCGCTGGTTCGCTGCATCGACGCGTACCGGACCGGCTCACCCCACGTGTCCGTTCGGCCTACAGACACGGCCCAGGAGTGGGGGTAAGAGGCAGCAAGGCGTGCCGACGTAAGGAGGGGGAAGACCATGAACCGCATGCTGGCAGTGGCTGGGGTCCTTCTGGCGGTAGGCGCCGGAGCTTTCGTCGGGACACAAAGCTCGCGGGTGCGAGCGGCGGCGCAGTCTGCACCGGTCGAGGCGCCTGTCGGTGCCACGCTGTTGCCCGGGCTGGGCACGTACGAATTCAAGATCACGACGAACAAGCCGGAAGCCCAGCGCTGGTTCAACCAGGCCCTGATGCTGACCTTCGGCTTCAATCACGACGCGGCCGAGCGTTCGTACCTGAAGGCCGCGCAGATCGATCCGGATTGTGCGATGTGCTGGTGGGGTGCGGCGCTCGTACTGGGCCCGCACGTCAATGCGCAGATGGATCCTGCCGACAACCCGAAGGCATGGCAGAGCCTGCAGCGCGCCGTGTCGTTGGCACCTGCAGCCTCGGCCAGGGAGCGCGCCTTCATCCAGGCGCTCGCAGCGCGTTATGCGGAAGATCCCCCGGCGGATCGTCGCGCACTCGACGAAGCGTATGCGAAGGCGACCGGCGCGCTCGTAGCCGAGTACCCTGACGACCTGGATGCAAAGGTCTTCCACGCCGAGGCCCTGATGGACCTGCAGCCGTGGGACTACTACGACGACAAGCTGCAGCCGAAGGGCAACACCGCGGAAGTCGTGTCGCTGCTGGAAACTGTCATGAAGAGGAATCCAGACCACGCCGGAGCGCTGCACCTGTACGTGCATGCCGTCGAGGCCTCAGCCGATCCGCAGCGCGGCGTCGTCGCAGCCGATCGACTGCGCACGCTGATTCCCGGCTCGGGTCACCTCGTGCACATGCCGGCACACATCTACGCGCGGGTTGGGCGCTGGCACGATGCCGTCGTCGCGAACCAGACGGCGATCGCCGCCGACAACGACTATCTCGCGATGTGCGGCCGCAACGCCAAGGGCGTGTATCCGCTCGGCTACGTGCCGCACAACCCGCACTTCCTGTGGTTTGCGGCCAGCATGGAAGGTGCGAGCAAGATCGCCCAGGACGCCGCGCGCAAGACGGCGCAACGCGTCAACCTGCCGGACCTCATGCGGCAACCGGGATTCGCGGGCCTGCAGCACTACTGGATGACGCCCTGGTTCGACAACGTCCGCTTCGGACGCTGGGACGAGATCCGCGCGGCACCCAATCCGGCGCCCGACCTGCCTTACGTCACGGCGATCTGGAACTACGCCCAGGCCATGGCTGCGATCCGCCAGAACCGGATGAACGACGCCAATGGCTATTACGCCGCGCTGTCGAAGCTGGCAGCCGATCCGGTGATGACGACCCTGACGGTCTGGGATCGTTATCCGCTGGCGCATGCCGCGCATATCGCGGAGCGTACGGTCTACGCCGAGCTCGCACTGGCACGCGGCGACCAGGCCGCTGCCATCACGGCGCTGACCGAAGCCGTCGCCATCGAGGATCGCATTCCCTACGACGAGCCGCCCGGCTGGCATTCGCCGGTCCGGCAATCACTGGGCGCGGTAATGCTGGCAGCCGGCCGGCCGGGCGATGCCGAGCAGGTCTATCGCGAGGAGCTGCGGCGCAACCCGCAGAACGGCTGGTCACTCAAGGGCCTCACGCTGGCGCTGCGGCAACAGCAGCGAACCGACGACGCGGTGGCCGTGGAAAAGCAATTCCTGGACGCCTGGCGACACTCCGACGTGCAACTGGTCGCTTCCCGCTTCTGAACCGATGGGCTGAGAGCATCGACATTCGTGGCGTGACGGCGTGGCCTGCTAGGATTGCGGGGATTTCCCAACTTCCTGCACCGTAAGAGCGAGCCATGGCCGTCACCAAGCGCAAGCAAGCCCAGAAAACCCAGCGTCCCGGCGATGACGAAGATCCGCCGCTGACCCCGGCGCAACGGCGTGCGCTGGCACGCCACGTCAAGGACGTGGAGGACCGGACTCGCTATCTGCTGGTCAGCGCGACGCTGCCCGGAATCTCGCTGTACTACATGGTGCAGGACGACTCGTGGTCCTTCGACGACCCGACCGCGGCCACGCTCTTCAAGCGGCGTCCGGCGGCCAAGGCGATTCAGGCCCTGCTGCGTCCGGGTGTGTACGTCGTACCGTGCCTGGTCGATGACCGCGGACGGCTGGTGCTGAAGTCGATTGCCGACCGCAAGGTAGGCAAGGTCCAGCTCGCCGTGCAACCTTCGTGGAAAAAGAAAAAGCGGGCGGTTCGCCGCTAGAATCCGGCGACAGGCTCGCTGACGAGGCGCAGGCGACGCTGGATTTCTTCCTCGCGGGCATCGTCGATGACGATCATGACATCGTCGGGATCAACGATGGTTTCATCGCGCGCGAAGGCACCCGTGAGTTCGGACTCCGGCCGCAGTTCGCCCTGTTCGAACAGTGACCACATTTCCCTCGCGTACTCGGTGACGAGCAACTCAGGTGCAAAGCGGCCCAGCGTGGACCGCAGGTTGTTGACGTCCCGTTCGAGCATCGCCAGCGCAGCGTTGTTGCCCGCCGCATTGACGACCTGGGGGAGGTCGATGATCACGGGACCGTCGGGCGCAACCAGCACGTTGAACTCGGAAAGGTCGCCGTGGATCAGTCCAACGCACAGCATCCGCACGACCTGCCGGATCAGGAAGCGGTGGTACTCCCGGGCGGTCTCGGCTGGGAGATCGACTTCGCCAAGGCGTGGCGCCGGATTCCCGTCCGCATCCGCGACGAGCTCCATGAGCAGGACGCCATCGAAATACCCGTAGGGCCGCGGCACGCGCACGTCCGCGGCGATCAGCTGGTACAGCGCGTCCACTTCCGCGTTCTTCCAGGCGGCTTCCTGTTCCGCACGACCGAATGACGTGCTCTTGCTCATCGCGCGGGCCTGCCGGCTGCCTCGCACTTTGCGTCCTTCCTGGTACTGGGCGCGCTTCTGGAAGCTGCGCTGCGCCATGTTCCGGTAGACCTTGGCGCAGAGCGTCCCGGTGCGCGAACGTACCAGGTAAACGGTCGCTTCCTTGCCGCTTTTCAGCGAACGGAGGACTTCGTCGATCACGCCGTCGTCGATGAGGGGCTGCAGCTCGGTGGGGGTTTTCATTGGCGCGGCGATCATACAGACATCGGCCCCGCCGGGAGCGAGGCCGTGTCAGGACTTCGGCGCGTAACCGACGGTCTGCGACAGCAGCACGTGCTGGTCGTGGGTCAGGCCGAGGGCGTCGGCAATGGCGGAGCGATCGATCCAGGCGCGGATCACCGTGACGAGATTGCTGCTGGCAGCGTACAGGTACACGTTCTGTGCGATCGCGCCGGCGGCGGCGGACGCGAAGCTCTCCCGGCTTGCCACCGGGATCAACTTCATGCGCGAATGGTCCGCCACGTAGACGAGGTCGAGCGGCGCATCGTCCACGAAATCCTGGTAACCCGTGACGCGTCGCAGATCACCGCCCGCAACCAGCCGCAGCGCGTGTGTCCGGGCGTCATAGAGATAGGCACCGTCGGGCAAGGCGACGTAGACGTCGACCTCCTGCGCATCGATGGCGGAGGGGGCCGTGCGTCCCCCGTCGCGGCGGTTGACGCCGAATGCGGCCCACAGCAGGCCGGAGAGCACGGGCAGCGGCAGTGCCTTGCGTGCGAACTCCCGCGATGAACGGCGTCTTGCCAGTGCCTGCATGAGCGGCAGTCCGCCACGCTTGTCGGGCGCAGGCAGCTTGATGACGCGGCGTGCATCGCCTTTCGCGGGGCGCGGCCGAAGTTGTCCCATCGCGCCGAGTGCAAGCTTGGTCAGGGTGCTCATTTCGAGTGCGGTCGCCGCGCGAATCAGGGCGCAGGAGGAGGTGAGGGAGGACTCTCGTCCTTCTTTTCCTGACGGCGCTGCTGCTTCTCATCGCGCTTCTTCCTGGCAGCCTGTTCGCGCTGCTGCTTCTGCTGTGAATAATTCGGGGGTCTGGCCATGGAATCTCCGGATTCAGTCGTTCAGGTGGAATAGCGTAACGGCTAATAGCCGTTCCTGACAGTGGTGATCGGAGCCGCACGGCAAAACCGGCCTTTACCGAGACGACTCTCGGAATCCCACGGGCGCGACGCGCGGCTGCTTCTGGAACACTTCCGGCCGGTCGCGTCACCGGAGTTTCCATGAAGAGCCAGTTCGGCACCCGCCACCGGGCCGTCTGTCGTCATTCGCAATCGCGCTGGAGCGTTTGGTTCTGCGCACCAGTGTGCGTGGCTGCCCTCGCGCTCTGCATCCTGCGGCCGGCCTGCGCGACCGAGGGGGGTGGCAGCGTCTACCCCTATGGCTTGAATACCGTGGCCAGCGGCGTGCTGCCCAAGCCTGGCCCCTACCTGTATTCGTATAACTCGTACTACACGGCTGACGTCACGACGATGAACGACGGTGAACCTGCGCCGATCCCGTTCGAAGTCGACGTGCGCGTGCACACATTGCGCTACCTGCAGGTCCTCGAGTCGGCCAGGCTCTTCGGTGGCTCGGTGGGCTGGCTCGTCGCCCAGCCCTACCTGATCGGCGACGCCAGCATCGGTCCACGCGAGGACTATCGCACTGGCGTCGGCGACACGACCGTTGGGCTGATGCTCGGCTGGCATCGGCCGCAACTGCATTCGCTGACGGGCGTCGACGTGACCTTGCCGACAGGCTCGTATTCGACCAGTCACCTGTTCAATGCCGGCCGCAACCAGTACGCTGCCACTTTTTACTATGCCGTGACAGCACCGCTCGGCGAACGCTTCGATGCGAACCTGCGCACCAATCTCACCGTCAACGGCACCAACCCCGACACGGACTACCACTCAGGACTGGAGGCGGGCGTCGAATACTCGCTGAACCTGCGCATTGCGAAAGGCTGGCTCGCGGGCATCAACGGCTACCTGTATCAACAGGTCACCGATGACGAGATCGATGGCGACCCCGTAGGTGGCGATGGCCGCAAGCTGCGCGTGCTGGCCTATGGGCCGCAACTGGTCTACCGGGGTGAGCGCTGGGGTGCCGTCGCGAAGTGGCAGCACGAGGGCCACACGCGCAACAAGGCCGAAGGCGACAAGTACTGGCTGCAGCTGTTCTTCGCGCTATGAGCGGGCAGGGCGGCCCCAGCGGCGCGCCACGAAGATCAGGCCGAATGCGCCGAGGTTCATGAGCAGGGCATAGATGACGCTGGGAACGGCGAGCGCCGGCGTGCCGAGCACGGTGGTCGCGATGAAAATGCCGAGGGCTGCATTCTGCAGGCCGCACTCCGAGGTGATGGCGATCGCGTCGCGGCGACCGAGCCCGAAGGCCAGGGCCAGGCCCGCGCCCGCCAACATCACGCCCAGGTTCAGGCTTGCGGCAGCTGGTCCAACCGTCGAAAGGTTGGCCATCAGGGCATCGCGCTGACTGACGAAGGTGGCGATGACGATCAGCACGAACAGCGCCGTCGCGATACGGCCCAGGGCGGTTTGCAATCGATCCGCCAGGCGGGCCCGCCAAGCGCGCAGGAGCATGCCGGCTGCGACTGGCACGGTCGTGATGAAGAAGACTCCGCGCACCATTTTTGCCACCGAGAACTCGATGGGACTGTCGGCTACCAGGAAATGGCGCAGCGCGCCTTGCACCACGATCGGCATCGAGACCAGCGCGATCAGGCTGGTGATGGCCGTCAGCGTCACCGACAGCGCTGCGGAGCCGCGAGCGAGATGAGTGATGAGCGCCGAACTTGCGCCGCCCGGGCAAGCTCCGAGGATCACCAGGCCGACAGCCATGGGCGGCGACAATCGAAACACGACAGCCATCGTCCAGGCGAGCACTGGCAGCAACAGCAACTGGCCAATCAGGCCGGCGATCACCGCGCGCGGCTGTTCGAACAGCCGAGTGAAATCGGCCGGCACGAGCGTGACGCCGACTGCGAACATGATGAAGCCGAGTGCCAAGGGCAGCAGCGTGCCGATGATGGTCGGGCTCACGGCAGCATTCCTGCGGCCAGCAGCAATCCGAATGCGGCCTGGGCCAGCGCGGTCTGACCCAGCACGGGATTGAGCGCAGCGCCACTCGCTCGCCCCATTCTCCATACCAGGCTTACCAGCAATGGCGCGGACACCCAGGCCAGCCATGCAGTGGGGTGCGGCGGGTTGCGCAATGCCAGCCACGTCGGCAGTGCGAGCGGCAACAGCATCAGCACGGCGTATAGACCCCACGATCGCGCGGGCCCGATCACGGCGGCGAGCGTTCGTCGGCCAGCGGCTGTGTCGGCAGCGAGGTCGCGGTAGTTGTTGAGCAGCAGAACGGCCGCCGCCATCGAGCCGATGGCCAGTCCAGCCGGCACGATCACCGGCGACCACTGGCCAGACTGCAGGTAATGACTGCCACCCACGGCGACCAGACCGAAAAACATCAGCACGAACAGTTCGCCGAACGGGCCATGCGACACGGGCCGCGACCCGCCCGAGTAAGCCCAGCCGGCGACGATCGAGAACAGGCCGAGGCCGAGGATCACCAGGCCGCCGAGCCAGACCAGCACAACGCCAATCAACATCGCGAAGCCGAATACGATTCCCGCTGCACGGCGCACCTCGCTCGGCGTGGCCCAACCGGCCGCCGTGACTCGCAATGGCCCCACGCGGTCGGCACGGTCATTGCCTTTCTCGAAGTCGGAGACGTCGTTGAGCAGGTTGGTGCCGACCTGGATCAGGACCGCGCAGGCCAGCGTCAGCACGAAGACGGGCCAGTTCGCCGCCGCGCCCTCGGCCCAGGCCAGGCTCGCGCCGACGACCACCGGGGTGACGGCCATCGTCAGGGTCCGTGGCCGTGACGCAACCAGCCACCGGCGCCACCCGCTGGGGCGAGCCGTTCGATCAGGTGCCATCGACGTTGGGGAACTCATGGGCGTTTGCGCGGCGAACCAGCGGCAGGATCAGTAGGCGTCCGCCAGCGCATCGTTGATGAGCGTCCGCAGTTGCTGTTCACCGAAGCTCGGCATCGGCCGTCCGTTGACGAAGTATTCGGGTGTCGCGGTCACCTTCAGCGCCATTGCGTCACTCAGGTCCTGCTGGATTCGCTGCGTCACGTCCGGGGCATTGATGTCGGCCATCAACTGGTCGATGTTCAGGCCCACACCTGCAATCGCACCAACGATCAGGTCGGGCTGTGCCACGTGATTCGGTGCCCACCGGTGCTGCGACGCCAGCAGTGCTTCAAGCGTCTGCCAGTACTTGTCCTGCTTGCGGCTCGCCTCGAGGACACGCACCGCAAACTCCGACCCGTCGTGGAACGCGACGTGGCGGACGGACAGGCGAATCTTGCCGGGGTTTTCCGCCATGTACTGCTTGGCGATCGGGAAAAACGCGGCGCAGGTTTCGCAGGCTGGATCGAGGAACTCGACGATGTGGACCTTGGCGCTCGCCTCGCCGAGCGTCGGCGCATGCTCGCTGGCCAGGGCCGCTCCACGTGGCGTACCGGCCAGTCCGGCTGACTCACTGTTCTCGCCCTTGTGCAGCAGTGCCCATGCGCCGACTGCAAGCAGCAGGACTGCGATCGCGCCGATGACCACGTTCCTGGTGCCGAGGCCGTTCGCCGACGGTGTTTCCTGCGCCGGAGGCCCGGGTCGCCCGGTATTCTGGTTTCTCTTGGTTTTGCGGCTCATGGCGAACTCCTGTTGTTCCTGCGGCCGCCGTCTGGCCTGCGGCGGTCGCGGGATTCTAGAGTAGTTCGATCACCCGTGAATTTAGTGGTTAACGCGGGGTGGCTTTACACTCGACGCAACCTCACCCCCGCCAAGCCCGACCTGGGACACCTGCCATGCGTCATTCGATCTTGATTGCGGCCGCCCTGGGACTCCTGGCCGCGCACATCGCAACGGCTGCGGAGCCCGCTTCCTGGGCAACACAGGACGGCACCCACACGATTCGTGACTTCCGCTTCGGCACGGGGGAGGCCCTGCCGGAGCTCAGGCTGCATTACCTGACGCTCGGCAAGCCGCACAAGGATCCTGCAGGAAACATCGACAACGCGGTGCTGCTGCTGCACGGCACCGGCGGCGACGCCCGCTCGCTGCTGAACCCGATCTTCGCGGACGAACTCTTCGGGCCGGGACAGCCGCTGGACATCACCCGCTACTACATCATCCTGCCCGATGACATCGGCCATGGATCCTCGTCGAAGCCCTCGGATGGCCTGCGTGCCCGCTTCCCGCAGTACGACTACGACGACATGGTGCGCAGCCAGCACGCCATGCTGGTCGACGGGCTCGGCGTTGATCGCCTGCGACTGATCCTCGGCACCTCGATGGGCTGCATGCAGGCTTTCGTCTGGGGCGAGACCTACCCGGGATTCGCCGACGCGCTCGTTCCGCTGGCGTGCCTGCCGACGGCCATCGCCGGCCGCAATCGCATGATGCGTCACATGGCGATCCAGGCGATCAAGCTCGATCCCGCCTGGAACAACGGCGATTACACGACGCAGCCCGCGCAGGGCATGCGCACCGCCAACGAGATGCTGCTGATCATGGGCCTGAGCCCGCTGCAGGCACAGAAGGCGGCTCCCACCCGCGCCGCGGCCGAAGCCTACGTGGATCGCTACCTCGAACGCACGCTGGCGCGCACCGACGCGAACGACATGCTCCATTACCTGGATGCGAGTCGTAGCTATGATCCGAGCGCATCACTCGATCGCATCACCGTCCCCGTGCTGTACATCAACTCCGCGGACGACTTCGTCAACCCGCCGGAACTCGGCATCGCCGAAAAGCTGGCTGCGAGGATGCCGCGTTGCCGCTTCGTCCTGCTCCCGATCAGCGACGCAACACGTGGGCATGGCACGCACACAGCCGCCGCCGTCTGGAAAGACCACCTGGTCCGGTTCCTGCGTGAATTGGAACCGACGCAGTCTGCGCCTGAGTAATCAGTCAGGCAGGCCACCGTCCGCCGCGCTGGCGCCTCACGCCGGTGGAAGGCCCAGGCTGCGCCACGAGCCTGCGTTCACGACCTTCTTGAACCCGTGTCCGCGCAAACGGTGCGCAGCGATGGCACTGCGCGTGCCGGACGCACAGCAGACGATCACCGGCAGGTTCCGATCCAGCTCCTGGGCGCGCGCGACGATCTCGGGCAGTGGAATGTTCACGCTCCCCGCCGCATGGCCGCCAGCGAATTCCGCGAGGCTGCGCACGTCGACCACCTGCGCGCCGTCCTTGAGCAGCGCCGGCAGCCGACGCCGTACCAGGATCGGGTTCAGTACCCGCCAGGCGAAATACGCGACCACCAGGCCCAGAAAGAAATAGTCGAGCATCGATATCCTCCATACCCAGACCGCCGATCAGCGCAAGCCAAGCGAGGCAGGGGAGGTATTGTAGGCTCGACCGGCCACGCTGGCGGGTGAACCCGGCAACGAACTGAAGCGGCGCTGCGCCCGCGATCCGCTGCCTTGGCGCGGTGCTAAGCTCACGCCCCATGAAACCATTCGACCCGATTCGCTCGTTCGCAGACCTGCGCCACGAGTTCGGCGAGCACGGCGGCGTGAACATGTCCGTCGAGGCGAGCACCACCTTCACGGTGATCGATGCCGAGACGATGCCGGAGATATTCCAGGGACACCTGGGCCCCGACGTCGGCGGCTGTTACCTCTACGGCCGACACTTCAATCCGACGGTGTATGTGCTCGGCCGACAGATCGCCGCCTATGAAGGCGCGGAGGCAGGCTACTGCGCGGCAAGCGGCATGGCGGCCATCGCTGCCGTGGTCATGCAGATCTGCAACACGGGGGACCACGTAGTCGCAAGCCGCACGGTGTACGGTGGAACCTTCGCACTGCTGCACGATTACCTGCCGGCCAAGGCCGGAATCGCGACGACGTTCGTGGACGTCTCCGACCTCGACGCCGTGGAGCGCGCGATCACGCCGCGCACGCGGGTCCTCTACTGCGAAACGATGTCGAACCCGACGCTGCGGGTCGCGGACATCCCGGCGCTGGCCGAGATCGCCCACCGGCACGGCGCCATGCTGGTCGTGGACAATACCTTCACGCCCCTGATCGTCGCACCGATCCAGCACGGCGCCGACGTGGTGGTGCACAGCCTCACGAAATTCATGAATGGCGCGAGCGACCACATTGCCGGCGCAGTGTGCGGAACGACGGCGTTCATCATGAAGCTCATGGACCTGCACACCGGGTCGCTGATGCTGCTCGGTCCGACGATGGACCCACAGGTGGCCTTCGACATCAGCCTGCGCCTGCCGCATCTCGGCCTGCGCATGGCCGAACACAGCCGCCGCGCGAACGCGATCGCCAGCCGCCTCGAGCAGTGCGGACTGCCGGTCACGTACCCCGGCCTGCCCACCCACCCCGACCACGCGCTGCTGCGACGGTTGGCGAACCCGGACTTCGGGTACGGCGGACTGCTCACGCTGGACCTGGGAACCCGTGAGCGTGCGTTCGACTTCATGGGCCGGTTGCAGAACGAACACCAGTTCGGACTCATGGCCGTCAGCCTCGGCTACAGCGAGACGCTGATGTCCTGCTCAGCCGCATCCACCAGCAGCGAAATGCCGGAGGAGGAACTCGAGATGGCAGGTGTCCGGCCCGGCCTGGTGCGGCTGTCGATCGGCTACACCGGGACACTCGACCAGCGGTGGGGACAATTGCAATCGGTGCTCGTAGACATGGGCCTGATGCCTCGTGGAGCATGAACAGGGCCCGCAGCAAATGTGCGACCACGCTGCTGGCGCTGGTTGCTTCCGTTAACGTTGTCGCCCTGCAGGGCTGCGCCACGGAGCCGGTCACACGACCGGTACCCGTAGTGCGCGCAGAGCCGGCGGTGGTTCCGGGCATGCCCGCTGATGTCCGCTACTGGGGTGACGATCCTGCCGGGGCATTCCGCGACTGGCTGGAATTGCCTGAGGACGAACTGGCCGCCTGTTGCGCCGGCGTGTTGGACCAGCCGCACAACTACCTCGTGATTTCCAGTGGTGGCGTCGACGGTGCGTTCGGTGCCGGCCTTCTCGCCGGCTGGACGGCGTCGGGCACACGCCCGGATTTCCAGGTTGTCACCGGCGTCAGCGCCGGCGCGATGATTGCACCGTTTGCATTTCTGGGCCCCGCGTACGACGGCGTCCTGCGCGAGATCTATTCGGCGTACACCTCGAAGGATCTGGTCGAGCGGCGCGGGATGTCCGCGGTTCTGGAGGGTGGCGCGGTCATGGACACCGCGCCGCTGCGACGATTGATCGATCGATACCTTGGTGACGAACAGGTCGCGCAGATCGCTGCCGAGGGCCGGAAGGGCCGGAAACTTCTCATCGGCACGACCAGCCTCAATACAGGGCGACCCATGGTCTGGGACCTGACGAAGATCGCCGGCAGCGGGGCGTCGAATGCGCGGCAACTGATTGGCGACCTTATCCTGGCATCGGCCTCGATTCCTGGCGTGTTCCCGCCCGTGCGCATCATCGTCGAGGCCGGAGGAGTGCGGCACGACGAACTGCACGTCGACGGGGGTGTCACGGCCCAGCTGTTTCTTGGCCCGGCGGGGCTCGACTGGGCGCGGGTCGTCGAAAGGCTTCGAGTCCACGGTCAGCCTCAGGTTTACCTGATCCGGAACGCGCGCGCGTACCCGCAATGGACAGCTGTCCGATCACGACTGGCGCCGCTGCTTGACCGCTCCTTATCGTCGAAAAGCCGGGACTCAGCCGGGCTGCCCGAGTGGGACGTCGTCGAACCGGGTGTTTCGTCGATCCTTGTGCGTTCGATGGAATCGCTGCTGCGGACGCGCGGCTTCAACGACGCCGTCAGCCTCTACCTGAGCAGCCAGAGCGGCCAACTCGGTTTCAACCTCGCCTACATTCCAGACGACTTCGGCATTGGATCGAGCGAGTTATACGACCGCATCTACATGCAAGGGCTCTTCGCGCGCGGGTTCGCCATGGCCAAGGATGGTTACCCTTGGTTGCACAGTGACGCGGACGGCCGCGACTAGGCGCGATGCCCGGTGACTTGCGTCACCGGGCATCATCTCGCCGCAGCTTTCGCTTACGGATTCGGACCATTGTGGCAGTCGTAGCAACCGACCTGCGTGCCCTTGGCCACGGTGCGCGTGCCGTACTCGGTGTTCCAGGTGCGGATCGCCGCCGTGCGTGAGAGCACGGTGCCGCGGTGGTTCGGGCCATGACATGCGGCGCAAACCTGCACGTTCGCCTTCGCCAGATTCTCGTGTCCACTGGTCCAGCGCGCATCCCCGACGTTGTGCATGCCGTGCGGGCCGTTCAGCGTGAGTGCGAGCGAACCGGGTGCATGGCAGGCCGAGCACTCGGCCACGGTGCCGGTATGCCCCTGCAGTTGCTTGGCCGCGACGTTGTCGTTGTGCGTCGCGACCGGGTTCTCCCAGATCGCGTGCGTGCTGTTATGGCAGGCTTCGCAGGCGATGCCGCTGTGGCCCTTGCTGAAACGGAAGAGCTTGCCCGTGTTCTCGGCAAACCGCTTGTTGCCCGCAAGACGCGGCGAGGCGGCCGCATCGTTCGGGTCGAACGCGACGATTGTCCGGAGGCCATCCACTGCCATGAGCGACGGATCCAGCTTCGAGAAGCTCAAGGCGTCACCGGTGTGGCACGACTGGCAGCGCGGCAGGTCCGCCCACGGACGGCGCGGCTTGAAGTCGTTCGTGCCGTCGATGCTGCCGCCTTGGCGGAGTGAAGCCATGCCGCCGACAGCCTTCATGTCACCGTGGCAGTTCTGGCAGTTCACGGTCTCCGTCATGGCGCCGCGCAGGCACTTGGTGTTCCTGCCGGGATGACAGGTGTAGCAGGCCTGTGCCTGCGGATCGGGCGTGCCGCCCAGCCGGACCCAGGCATCCGTGTACCCCTGCATTTTGTTGCTGTGATAGGCGTGCATCGCGGCGGACATGGTGGGCTTGCCGAGCTGCGCCCCGGCGGGGCCGGTTCCTGCAAGGTCAAGCGCAGGGGAGTAGTGGCACCCGGCGCAAAGCACGGGCTTCGACGCCATGAGCGTGGTGTTGTTCATTTTGTCGTGCAGCAGCAGGACGTTCTCGCGCGTGCGGACCTCTGTGTCCGCGGCCTGCGACCAGTTGATATCGGTTCGCAGCGCGGCGGCACCGCTGCGGTCGTGACAGTCGGAGCACGTCGTTTCCTCGGACACGGGCAGCACGACGTCGAGGAAGGCAACGTCCTTGCCGGTCGACTTTTCGGTTGCCACGAGCCGCACCAACGGGTAACGGTTTGCGGCTCCCGCATCGTCGACGGGAATAATCGGGATGCCTTCAGCCTTGAACAGCCCGCCGGCCGTGTTCCACGACAACGACGTATTCGCGAGCGACGTCGTGTCGCCTGGCATGTAGAGGCCCTTGAGGCCCTCGCCCGGCGGCAGTGTTGCGCCGTAAAGTGGTTTGGCGTACGTCCAGAAATTCGTCTTGGGACCCAAGGTCGAGTTGAGGCTCGAACTGTTGATCGATCCCGAGGCATCACGCACGGCCTGGTAGCGAAGGCTCACGATCGAGTCGTTCACGACGACCGGCTTGCCGGTCGAGTTGCGGCGCACGACTTGTGCGTTGACCACGTTGTAGGGCGGCAGGATCGAGAACACCGAGAAGTCGGCGTCCACGCAGTGCATGCCGAGGTCGTTCGTCGCCAGGACCTTGTAGACCCAGGCGGTGCTGACGGTCGAACTGCCCACCGTGACGGGCACGTTGATCGTGACCTTGCTGTCCTTTACGGACACCACGGTGCTGCCAGCCTTGATGCCCCTGACCGTCACGACGTTGCTGCTGACTGATACTGTGGCGATGCCTGTGCTCGCAGAGGTCGCTGACACGGCGCCAGAATAGTTACTGGCCGTGATCTTGCCGCTGGCACCGACGGCAAGCGACAACGAAGTGGGCGACACGGTCATGGCCTTCACGACCGTGACGGGCAGGCTGATGTTTGACGTCCGGGCGTCACGGACGTAGACAGTTGCGCTGCCCGCGCTCACGCCGTAGACCGTCAGCGTCGCGCTGGTCGTCGTCACGTTCGACAGCGACACCTTCACCACGGCGGTGTTTTTCGACTCAGCCTGGATTTCACCGCGAGCACTGCTGATCTTTACTGTGGAGCTGCCGCCCGCCGATACCGTCACCTTGCTGGGCGACAACGACAGCGCCGATGCCTGGCCTGCGAACAGGGCCGAGCTGATGGTTAACAAGGCAAGACCGAACCAGTGGGTTCGCGTCCTGGCGTCTTTAGTACTCGATCGAGTCATGAGGTGGTCCCCCTGCGAGACGCAAGTCTTTAAATGGCGCGAACTGACGCATGCAGTGCGGCGCGGTTGGAGGTCAGGGAAGACCGAATGAGTCTGCTTATCATTGCCCCAGCCTATAAACGCCAAAGCCCAGATTTCTCTGGGCTTTGGACGGGTGTTCCGGCAATAGACGGTTGAGATCTGCAAAATCAATCGGCCGGACTCGAAATCGGGTTGCGCATGCGGCCGACTATAGGAAGGTCGGTGCGGCCGTTCTCTGTGACGTGCGGAAAGGGTGACGCGGCACGACTTTTCGCGAAGCACGCCAGTCAGTACTCGCCAAGCTGCACGAGGACGGACAACTTACCCAGGATGAGTTCCGATGGGCAGACGATGCGCCGGTCCTCGCCTGCAGCGGTGACATATCACCGATAACGCAGGTACGCTGAACCACCCAGGTGCCAAGAGCAGGAATCGTGAAAAAAAGCGCCGTCGTCATCCTCGTCGGAATTGTGTCGGTCGGTATCGGCTTGGGAATCCTATGGGTGAAGTTGCCGCCCCTGGGTTATGACTGGGCGCCGCAGGTGATCACTGATTGGCAGCGTATGCGCACTGCGAAGGCGCTGGTTCGGCGCGAATTCAGCGACCACGGGTCCGCAGAATTCCAGAGTGTCCGAGTTTCCGACAAAACCTTGTTCGGCATCGAGAAGAAAGGCGTTGACGCGGACGAAGAAAACTTCTTCGCCGTTTGCGGCGAAGTCAAAGACCGGAACGTTCAGGGTGGCTCAACGGGATTCAAGAAATTCGCTGTCCACTTCGACAAAGCAGGCGGGCGCGGGCGCGCATTCATCGAGCCAGAAGAGCCCGAGATGGCAGCGCTTTTCGAAAGTGCGATGGAGCCTTGCCGATAGTCAGCGCTCAAGCTCCGGTCCTGCTCACAGTGGCTCTATCGACGATGTCGCCAGGGAGCCGCCCGATTGGCAATTTGGAAAGCCATGGCCACAGCAGGCCAATCGCTGCGATCAGCAGTCCTAACGAGATGAGCAGGCGTTGCATGGATTCGAGCCGATTCGCACGGAGTCGGTCAGCGTCGCTGGGTTTCCAGCTTCTCCTGCAGCCACAGGTCGATCAGCGACTGGTACGGGACGTCGCGTGAATGGCACGCTCCTTTCGATGCATATCCCGCGCCGCGATTACTCGCAGGCGCTGGCCTGCATCTCTCATCGTGAAGGTGACGTGCAGACACCGGCCGTCTGCCGCCTGGCCGAGCGCGTGGTATCTGGATTCCCGGCCGCTGTGACGCGCATCCGCAAGGATGAACAGGGGGCGCGAGAAGAACATCTGCTCGGACTCGCTATCGGCAACGCCATGCCTTAGGTTCTTGCCGCAGTTCAAAGACCTGGGTGAGCAGGGCCGGCCATGCTCAGTGCAACGCCGCAATCAGCGCACGTTTCCAATTCCGATAAGATGCCGATCCTCAGGGGAGGAGAACGCCGGCCAACCAGTCGTTACGCTGCCGGCGGCAATTCCGCTTCGTGACCGGTAGGAGCAGGGGGCTGATGACTGATCCGACGAAGGCCATATTCCTGAGCTACGCATCCCAGGATGCGGAGGCGGCGCGGCGTATCTGCGATGCGCTACGCGGGATCGGCATTGAAGTCTGGTTCGACCAGCGTGAGCTTCGCGGCGGCGATGCCTGGGACCAGAGAATCCGCCGTGAGATCCGCGACTGCGCGCTCTTCGTCCCGATCATCTCGGCCAACACACAGGCGCGACTCGAGGGCTATTTCCGGCGCGAATGGAAGCTCGCCATCGCTCGCACGCTTGACATGGCCGAGGAGAAAACCTTTCTCCTGCCAGTGGTCATCGACGATACGAGCCCGCTGGAGACGAGTGTGCCAGAGGCATTTCGCGCGGTGCATTGGACGCGCCTGCCGGCGGGTGACGTGCCCACTGCGTTCGTCGCGCACGTATCGCAACTGCTGGCGGCCGTTGATACCGTGACACCGACATCGACCCGGCTTGCACCTGCCACCGCGCGTGCAATCCACCCAGTCCCGCCCAGGCCGAGCGCGGTCCCGGAGCAGTCAATTGCGGTGCTGCCATTCGTCAACATGAGCGCCGACAAGGAGCAGGAGTACTTCTCGGACGGGCTCGCCGAGGAACTGATCAACCTGCTCGCCCGGATACCGGAGCTGCGGGTTCCAGCCCGGACCTCGTCGTTCTCGTTTCGCGGCCGCCCGGTCACGGCCGGCGAGATCGGCCAGGCGCTCAACGTCGCCCACGTGCTGGAAGGGAGTGTCCGCAAGGCCGGTAACCGTCTGCGGATCACCGTGCAGCTGGTACGCAGCGACAACGGCTATCACCTCTGGTCAGAGACGTTCGACCGGACCCTCGACGACATCTTCCAGATCCAGGACGAGATCGCGCGTGCGGTCGTCGACAAGCTGAGGCTGACGTTGCTGACCGGAGTGCCGAGTGCGAGCACGATGGCGACGAATGCCGAGGCCCACAACCTCTACTTGCAGGGACAGTACTTCAAGGGCCGCGAGACGCAGGCCGATCTCAGCAAGGCGGTCGACTGCTATCAGCGAGCGCTCGCGCTGGACGCCGGCTATGCGCGGGCCTGGGCGGGCCTCTCAGCCGTCTACCTGCGGCAGGTCGCCAACAGTTACATCGCGGTTGACCAGGGCTTTGCGCTCGTCAGGGCTGCGGCCGAAAAGGCCATCGCGCTCGATCCCTCGCTCGGCGACGCTTACTCCTCGCTCGTCCTCGTGCTGGTGAACGTCGATCACGACTGGCGCAGCAGCGCGGCGCACCTGGCCCGTGCCCGCGCGCTCGACCCCGGAAATCCGCTGTTGCTCCTGACCACCGCCGTCGTTGCGCGGGCCTCAGGGAACACGGAGGAGTCAGTCGTGCTCCTGCGGCAAGCACTTGATCGCGATCCTCTCAACTTGCTGGTCCGTCGCTACTTCGCCCGAGCGCTTTACTACGCTGATCGACTTACGGACGCGGAGGCGGAGATTCGGCAGGTGCTGGAACTCAGCGCCGCGTACCCGGTGGCTCACTACGAACTCGGCCGGATTCTGCTGGCGCAGGGGGAGTTGAGCCAGGCGGTCGCCGCCTTCGAGGCGGAGGCCGCTGCGGGTTGGAGAACGTTCGGCCTGCCGCTCGGCTATCACGCGCAGGGCCGTGCCGCGGATGCCCAGGCTGCGCTGGCAGCAATGCTGCGCGAGTCAACCGGCGGCGAATTCCAGATCGCCGAGGCCTACGCGTATCTCGGTCATGCCGACGAGGCCTTCCGCTGGCTCGAGGCTGCGGTCGCCAGTCGGGATCCAGGAATCCTTTGGCTGCGCGACGATCCGTTGCTGAGGGGGCTGACCGGTGACGCGCGTTACGCGGCACTCCTGCGCAAGCTCAACCTGCCGCAGTGACCCGTTGGACATTGTATTGCTCGATACAACAGCCGGTAACGGACGCGCAGGTGAGCCAGGCACAAACAGTCAGGCACCCACCCGCTGGCGTACGCCGTCAAAGACCGACAGCGTGCTCTGGCGAAACTTCGCTTTGCTGGCTGGATCGAAGAGCTGCCAGGCGTCGCTGTCCACCAGCATCATGATTTCCAGCAGCGGCAGCAGCGCCGGGCGGATGCAGAGCGGCAGATCTGCGTCGGTCAGGCTGCAAGGATTTGGCCATTCCGGCACCACGTTCAACGATTGGTGCAGCAGCACGGCCTGCACGATGAGCGAGGCGGCCGATCCGGCGCCGAAGAGCTGATCGAGGCCCTGCAGGATTTCCGGCAGCACGCGATTGTCCGGGATCAATCCCTTGCCGTCGGGCGCTGCAACGGCAGCGCCCAGCACCAACTGCGTCCAGGGCCCGAGCCCCGCTGGGTAACCTGCGCTCGTGGGAAAGCCCACTTCCGGCAGGGTACGCGCCGCCATCGTTGCAGATCGAAACGCGTGCAGCGCGTCGCGCTGTCCGCCGATCACCTGCTTGCCCAAGTCGTGGTACAGGACGATCCAGTCCATCAATGCCTGCTGCTGCCTTGATGCCTGCCGAAACTCCGGCAGACGCTGTAGCGCGATCAATACCTGGGTGATGTGATGCAGCGTGGCTCGATCCGCGTAAGCGGCCATTTCCTGCCAACCCGGGGCCACGGCTTCGATGGCCCGCATCCGATCTGCCGTGTAGAAATCACGGAGGCGCAGTAGCAGCGCGTCCCCGTCATGCAGTTCACCTGCGTCGATCTGCCGCGCCAGTGTTCGAACAAAATCGAACAGGTCCGGCAGGCGGTCTTCCAGATACGGGAGGGGCGCTTGCATAGGGCGACGTCCTGTCGTTCGCGATGCTGCCGCTCAGGTGCTCGAGGCCTGGAAAATGCTCTCGATTGCGCTATCCAGCGCGGCGTTGAACTCGGCGTCCGACTGCTGAGCGGTCAGTCCTTCGGTCAGTGCGCGTGAGAAGCTCGCGACCATGTTGTGCTGGCGAGCCAGGCGCGCATTCGCTTCGTCGCGTGAATACCCGCCCGACAGCGCCACGACCTTCAGCACGCGTGGGTGGGTGATGCACTCGGCGTACAGATTGTCCTTGTCCGGCAGTGTGAGCTTGAGCATGACTTGCTGGCCAGGGGGCAGGGCTTCGAGCCGGGTGATGATCGCGGCCTTGAGCCTTTCCTCTGCGGCGGCCTTGTCCGGACAGTGGATGTCGACCTCGGGTTCGATGATTGGCACGAGGCCCGCGGCGATGATCTGTCGGGCGATCTCAAATTGCTGTTGCACGATCGCGTCGATTCCTGCCGGGTTGCCGTGCTTGATCACCGAACGCATCTTGGTGCCGAAGATGCCCTTGGCCTTTGCGCGCGGCAGCAACGTTCCGAGCCCAGGCATCGGCTTCATCAGCTGCACGCCGTTCGCTTCCGCGTCGAGGCCCTGGTCGACCTTCAAAATCGGGACGATCTGCTTGACCTCCCACAGATACAGCGCCGTCGGACGGCCCAGGATGTCGCGGTCCATCGTGTCCTCGAACAGGATGGCGGCCAGGATCCGGTCGCCGTTGAAGGCCGGGCTGGTGATGATGCGTGTGCGCATCGCGTGGATGAGATCCATCATCTCGGTGTCGCTGGACCAGCGGTCTTCCGGGATCCCGTACAGGCGCAGGGCCTTTGGCGTGCTGCCGCCACTCTGGTCCAGCGCGGCGATGAAGCCGGGTTGAGTGCGGAACTTGGCTTTCTGCTGCTCGAAAGTGTTCATGCGGGGCCTCAGGCGTGCGGTGCGATGGCACCCTATAGTAGGCCCCGCGAGGCGGGATCGGGAGAGGGGACGACACGGTCGCGCCTCGATGCGCCATTTCATCGGCGCGGCCCGGCATTCGTTACGGCTCGTAGACGCGCACCTCGCCGGTTCGACTGAACGTCCTGGGGAGTTCGTAGCTCGGCGGCCAGCCGCGATCGACCGCTTCTGCGAACACTTGGCTGGCCGCGTCGGCCACTGCGTTCGGCACCAGCGCCTTATTGGCGACCTTGCCGAGCCAGGCCATGAACGCTGCCCGGTCGAACTGCACGGGACTCTTCAGGCACCAGCCGAGTCTGTCCTGATAGCTCTCCGCTTCCTCGATCCATTCGGGCAAGCCGACATCGCGCCGCAGGAATTCGACGATGCGACAGTCATCCGCGTCGTCCCCGCGGTAGGGTCGTCCCAGCAACTGCTGAACGTCGGGCCAGCGAAGCCGGATATCACCGTTGTCGAGTCGCTGGTGCGAGACCCAGGCTGCCATGTTCGTTCCTCCCCGATCTGTTGCATTGTATTTAGCACGCTGTGGAGCAGTGAGAAGTTGCGGTTACCCGCAGTCTGGATCCGATCGAGCTGACAGCCAACGCCAGTTACGTGTCCAGGCGTCCCAGCGTTGTTTGCGACGTCGCGGACGGACCGGGACCAGACTAGAGACGAGGTGCTGCGCTGCAGGGCTTCTTTTCCATGCGTGCCCAAAGAGGCTCTGCCGACCTTCCAGTCAGCGTGGATCTTCGACACCGCGCGTGCTCGTGGGACACGGCGAGGAATTGGAGCTGCGCAAGTCGGAGGCAACGGAGGAGAGGACCTGGAAGGTGAAGCGGTGCTGGCGGCGGAACGGGCGGAGGTGGAACGGCAGGTATGGCGCACGGCGATGAGCGGTGGGCTGACTGCAAGGAGCGGCGCGTGATGGACCGCGACCAGGGCAGAACCGGTCACTGGATCGAGTGGGCGATCCTGGTGCTGGGACTAGCCGGGATTCCGGC
Organism: uncultured Gammaproteobacteria bacterium; assembly: GCA_963754535.1. Classification (GTDB taxonomy): domain Bacteria; phylum Pseudomonadota; class Gammaproteobacteria; order Steroidobacterales; family Steroidobacteraceae; genus RPQJ01. The sequence goes on along the minus strand of CAVWGG010000011.1, from coordinate 256,963 downwards.
GATCTGGCTGCTGTTTGCGTGGGGAAAGTCGCCAATCGAGGCGTGGCGCCTGATGTCGAGCCAGGCGACGTACACGTTTACGTCCAGGGGAGCTTGGGCCCATCAGCGCGGTGTGGTTGGCAGGGCTGCTGTCGTTCCGCCTCGCGCCGCTCGTCTCGCTGGCGCAGTTATCGCGGTGCCTGGGGCGCCCGTGCTCAGTCTGGGTAGGCCGGGTCCACACGGCGGCGGCCTTTGTCGCCATCGCTGGTTGCATGGCGATACTCATTCGGGAGCAAGCAAACGATCGAAAAGAAAATCCAGGTGATCGGCGCCGGGTTCGGGCGCTCGGGGACGACGTCACTGCGGGCGGCCCTGCACCGGCTAGGCTACGAGCCCTGCTATCACATGCAGAGCGCGATGACGCACTACGCGCACCTGAAGTTCTGGATCGGCGCGAAGGCCGGCGAGCCCGTCGACTTCGTGCGGTTCTTCCGTTGCTATCGGGCCGTCGTCGACTGGCCGGCCTGCGAGTTCTACCAGGCGCTGATGGCCGCCTTCCCGGAATGCCAGGGTGGTGCTGAACGTCCGGGATCCCGAGGCGTGGTACGACAGCACGCGCGAGACGCTCTGGATCATCGACCAGGTCCTGCCGTGGTGGTTTCCGAAAGTCATGCGGCAGATGCACGACGAGGTCATCTGGCAGGGCCGGTTTCGGGGCGAGTTTACGGATCGGGCGAAGGCGATCGCCGTGTACGAGGCGCATCTCGACGAGGTGCGGCGCAGCGTGCCGGCCGAGCGCCTGCTGGTGTTCAGCGTCCACGAGGGCTGGGCACCGTTGTGCGCATTCCTCGGCAACCCGGTGCCGGAGAATGTGCCGTTTCCGCATCTCAACGACCGGGTGTTCTTCAGGCGGGTGATTCTCGCTCTGCGCCTCGCCACGTGGCTGGTGCCCGCGTTGGTGGTCGTGGCGCTGGTGTGGGTCGGCTTCATCCTTCTTTGAAGGACCTGTGGTACTGATTCAGCGGCATGCCCGCATTCGAGCCACGTGCTGGCTGGTTGGGGAAGGGTTGGATTGCGGGAAATTCCGGATGCCGCCGTCCGGTCCTGCTGGTGGCACCGGTACTCATGACAGCCGGAATCGAGGTCGGGCTGGAGGAGATCCGGGTCCAGAACGAGATCAAGCGACGCAGCACCGTGTTCCCGGCGACGGTGGCTGAGTCGCTGCCGGGCGAACGGGAGCCGCCTCCATAGCTACGAGTGTCCAGACGCGTCGATTGAAGACAGTGAGACTGCTGCACACGGCGGTGTGGGCGGTGTTCGCCGGCTGCGTCGCGGCGATTCCATGGCTGACCTGGAAGGGGTGGTTCGGCGCCGCGGCGGTGCTGGCAATGATCGTGCTCGGCGAGGTCGTGGTGTTGTGGCTGAACCACTGGCGTTGCCCGCTCACGGCGGTCGCCGCGCGAATTAGGAGCCAGGCGATCCGGGGGTGAAGGCGGGCGCGAAGCGACTGCAGGCCTAGCCCTCGATGTCCTTCAACTCTAGTCGCCGCAACCGTACGCCGGTCGTGACCGACGGGTCCCAGACGATCACTCGGTTGCGCCCGGCCGTTTTTGCCAGCGTCAACGCCTGGTCCGCGCGATCGATGGATTCCAGCGCATCCACCTCCGGGTCCAGCAGCGCGATTCCGAACGACGCCGTGACTGGGAAGGCGACTCCCTCCGCGCCAGCCGACGCGACTCCGTGCGTGACGGTTTCGCGCAGGCGCAGGATCAGCGACTTGGCGGACGCGAGATCCGTCCCGGACAGCCGGATGAGGAACTTGCCCTCGTCGTAGCGGAACACCTTGTCCGTGAGCCGCAGGTGCGCGGCAATGACATTCACCGCGATGACGAGTGCTCGCGTGCCTGCGGAGTGGCCGTGGGTCGCAGTGATCTCCCGGGTGCCGTCGAGTTCCATGACCGCGATGCAGCATTGCCGGCCTGGCTGCCTTGCCAACGCATGCCACTCGCGCAGGTCGTGCACCATCGCCCCGGCGCTGTGCGCGTCGGTCAGTGTGTCTCGACCGTGCAACGCACACTCGATCTCGCGCTTGACGAAGTACAGCGCGTAGCTCAGTCGCGCGCTGGCTTCTTCGAACTCTTCGATGGCCGTCCGCCCGACGGGCGTACCGGCCGCGAGGCTTCGCAGCAGCCCGGCGGCGATTCGGTGCTGACACTCATGCTCGGCACCCAGCATGGCAAACGACGGCAGTTCCCGGAGCGCGGGAAGCGCCCGTTCGAAATACCATTGACCCAACAGGCAGTGACGGTGGGCATCCGCGGTCAGGTCATTCCGATCGCACGGCCGCCGTCCTGAGATCACGCGCAGCAGGTGATCGCGCCACACGGCGTGGTCGAGCGTGGCCTGTTGCAGTTGCTCCAGGGTCTTCTGCAGCAGGGATGGGCTCGTGCAAAGCATCGGCGTTCCTCGGTACTGAAGTCACCAACGCCGCGACAGCGTTGTCGATGTCGATGCGCTCATGGGACGTGCCATCAATGAGGCGAGACCGCGATCGTTCCGCGTCCTGTTACTCAGGCGACGTGGCAAGACTCCGCATCGGCCAGGGTCAGCGCAAGGGCTGGGTCAAGACCGCGCCAAAGTCGTGTGCACCGTCACACTTCGACCTACCATCGACCGGGTGGTTCACCCCGGCTCGCTTCGGTTCTGCTCGAGTCAACGCCCTCGACAGGACAGGCGGCGAGGTTACGCGGTGGCGAGTTCGTCGGTGCTGAGTGCGCCGCAACGGCAGCTAGTGATGGCAGCGCTGCGCGACGCACGGAGTATGCGACGGTTGCGACCTCCGGCGCGTGAACAGGGTGTTTCTGTTTAGCGACAGCGATTTCCGGCACATGGCATCGATCGCGCGCACACTGCAGGCGTCAGGATCGATACGCGTCTTCACGACGCCTACAAGGAAGTACCTCATGCAGACCCTCATCGACACGGCGGCACTAGCCGGCAAGTTCACGACCCTGATCGGCACGCTCCAGGCGGGGTCGCTGATCGACACACTGCGGACGGCGGGTCCCTACACGCTATTCGCTCCGACGAATGCCGCCTTCCGGCGTCTGGTGCCGGGGGCGCTCGAAACACTCCTGAAGGACACCGGCCGTCTTTACGACTTTCTTGCACTGCATGTGGTCCCCGGCCTCGTCATGCTTAACGATGTCACGTCGGGAGCAATCACGACTCTAGGGGGTGCATCGCTGACTACAGCGCGGGCGGGAGGCGAGGTCTTCGTCAATGGCGTGAGTATTTCGCGGGCGGATATCGAAGCCTCGAACGGCGTCATGCACGTGATCGATGAGGTGATCCTGCCGTTCGGGAAAAGGTCGGCCATGACCTGACGTCGCACCGTTCGACCCTCGGTCGGGCGGCCTGCAATCGGACATTCCCAAGAGACTGCGGGGTTGCCGAAACATCACCCGCAGCGACAACAAGCGTGGTCGCCTATTAGTCGGTCCATCGCTTATTTACCATAATATACATTATGCGTACCTGCATAGTCGGCACCCATGGGCCGACGAACCAACTGTCAGGACCGCGAACATTTGCTAACCCCTGACCTGCCGTCTTTCTTCGGACCAATGCTGGCTTAGGAGATGGCCGTTTCGGGGTTGGTTGTTTCACTCAGTCGCTGTTTGAACTCAACCGGCGTCAGCTGCCCGAGACTCGAGTGAGGCCGGACCTCGTTGTACTGACGCCGGAACTGCTCGATGACGATCTTGGCATCGATCCGATTTCTGAACCACTCCATGCTCAGGCACTCGTCGCGGAACTTGCCGTTGAACGATTCGTTCGACCCGTTCTGCCACGGCTTGCCTGGATCGATGTGCGCCGTATCGATGTTGGCCTGCAGTCAGCCACTTCAGCATCGCCCGCGACACGAACTCCGGGCCGTTGTCCGAACGCAGATGCCGCGGCGCTGCCATGGACGCTGACCAGCCGACTCAGCACCTCGATCACGCGGCCCGAGCGGATGCTGCCGGCGACGTCGATCGCCAGGCACTCGCGCGTGTACTCATCGACCACCGTCAGGCACTTCAGCTGCTGGCCGTTGGCGCAGGCATCGAACACGAAGTCGTAGGCCCACACCTGGCCCGCGGCCGTCGCCGGCAGACGGCCGTGGGCGACTGGTCGCCACGCGCCGCCTTGGCCGCTTCTTCGGCACCTGCAGCCGATGCAGACGCCAGAGCCGGTGCGCCCGATCGGCGCTCATCACGTGGCCACGACGCGCCAGGAACACCTGGATGCGTCGATAGCCGTACCGCGGGTACTGCGCCGCGAGCTCCTGCATCGCAGCCACGGCCGGCGCATCGCGGGCCGCCAGCCTGCGACTCGTACCGAGCTGTGGATCGCGCCACGCTGAGCAGCGCGCACGCTCGTCGCAGCGATCGACCCCGTTGGCAGACGTAGGCGATCTGTTGGCGACGCACGGGCGCGCTCACCATTTTTTTGCGGCGACCTCCTTCATGATCTCGATCTCCAGATCCCGCTCGGCGACGAGCTTCTTCAGCCGCCCGTTCTCGTGCTCGAGCTGGCGCAGCCGCTTCACGTCGACCGCCTCCAGCTGCCCAAAGCGCTTGCGCCAGGCGTAGATCGTGACGTCGCTGACGCCGTGCTTCTTGGCCACCTCCGCCACCGGCGCCTTGTCGGCCTCGCGGAGGATCTTGACCATCTGCTCTTCCGAAAATCGCGTCTTCTTCATGGCTCCCTCGTTCCCGTCGGGGCCATCTTCCCAAAGTATCAACTGGTCCGTAAATCGCCTAGCAGGTCACCCGCATCTGCTCCCGATTGACCGACCCGTTCCAGGTCGCCCTGCCGTGCACCAGCTGATTGCGCAAGGTATAGATCCGCGACAGCACCACCGCCAGCACCGTCACCGTGTCGCGAGCCGAGAGCGCCGACTTCGCCGCCTTCTTGGCACCCGCGAAGCGCCGTTTCCACTCCTCCTCCGGCAGCGACCCGTTCTTGAAATTCCAGAAGTCCTGAAAGACGAATTTGTTGTCGAGCAGCACACGGACGCTCTTCGGGAATTCCTCCCAGACCAGCGCCTCGAACCGTCTCTTCCCTGCGTCGAGCTGCGTCAGCTTCTCGAGAAACCCCCGGAACGTCTCCTGCTCGGACAACCGGAACCACTCATCGATCTGCGTCGCATACGCCGCATTAAACGCGACCCACAACAGGATGAACTGCCCGTCCGAATCGTCCTGCTCGCCGAGTTGCTCCGCCCGATCGACTCACGCCAACGCCCGATGCACCCGCAAACTGAGGTTCGGATGCCACGCCCCCCGCTCTCCCCGATGCCGCGTCTTCAGTCGTTCGTAGTGCATCGTATTGGCCGCATTCTTCGACGACAGTAAGGAACCTCTGATCTACTCCCGCATGAGGTGCGTTTTGCACGGGACGGCGCAGCACGAGGCGCGAGCCGCCGCCCCATGGTCGTTCCATGGGCAAGGCGAGCAACGCGGTGATGCGTCGTCACGTGCGTACCCCTTGGGGACCGGGCGACCTTCGCCGCGGACGTTGTCGCTCGTCGGTCGTGCATCGATACCCACTCGGTCCTCGCTTCGCGCCAGCGGAGAAAACTCGCACGCGGTCACGCCCACGCGGGAGTAGATCAGCGGTTCCTCAGAGCCCGGAGCGCGACAGCGTCTGCGCACGCGCCACCTGGTCGGGCCGCATCCGCGCGGCCAGCCTGTCGCACGCCGCCTGTCGAGCAGTACGCAGAGCTTCGTCCGGCTCGTCGTGCATGGACATGTCCATCCAGCGGTACGCCAGTACATCGTCCCGGGGCACGCCGTCACCGTCGCGACACCTCTCCCCCAGCTGGTAAAGGGCAGCCCGTTTCTGCGCATCGCTCAACTTGCCGCCTATCGTGGCGTACGCGAGGCGCATGGTCGGCTGGAACTCGGGCGAGACCCGGTCCGCCCCATTGATCGCGAGCGTCGAGAACTCGTAGGCGGCGACCAGGTCCTTCGTTACCCCGGTCCCTTTCAGGTAACTGACGGCGAGATTGTTCTGCGCCAGCGGTGACCCGCCGGCCGCCGCGAGCCGGAACCACTTCACCGCCTCCACATGATCGGCGCGGACGCCGTTGCCCTCGCTGTAGATGACCCCGAGCTCGTACTGCTCCTGCGTCCCGCCATTGTCGGCGGACCGTCGGAGCCAGGCGATCGCGGCCGCCTTGTCCTTCTTCACGCCATTGCCAGTCTGGTACATCCCGGCAAGGGCGCCCTGCGCCCGGGTAAAGCCCTGCTCGGCAGCGAGGCTGAACCACTTGAACGCCTCCGCCGCGTCCTTGCGCACGCCGTCGCCGGACGCGTACATCGTACCCAGCCCGTGCTGGCCCGGCGCGTAGCCCTGGGCCGCCGATTGCTGCATCAACGCAAACGCCTTCTTGGGATCGGCAGGCACGCCGAAGCCAGTGTTATAGGCGGTTCCCAGCGCCACTTGGGCATCGGGGTCGCCAGCGTCCGCAAGCGCCTGCCAGTGTCCATACACGAAGTCGTAGTCGGCGCTGGACGCGCTCGATTGGGCTTGCAACATCCATCCAACCGACTTTTGACGGTCGAAATGAACTCCCAACCCGGTGTAATAGGCGGCACCCAGGAACAGCGCGGCGCGCATGTCACCACGCTCGGCCAGCGGCTCGAACATCCTGACGGCCGTCGAGTAGTCATGCTTGTCGTAGGCCGCAAGCGCGTCCGCGAAATCGTCGGCCAGCACGTGCACGGAGAGCAGCAAAGCCACGCCTGCCACAAGCCAACGCAGAATTCTCTTTGGCAACATTTTTCAACTCCTGCGCGGCGTCCTCGCCGCGCCCAGTCGCATGCGGCCGGCTGCAGCCGCTACTTCTTCCCGTACGCCAACTCATCGAGCATTTGTGCCACCCGTCCCCAGCTGAGCCGCTTCTCGATCTCGCGATTGGCGCCTCTCCAGTACAGCGAACCCCGCCCGATCTCGAGTTGACCGAGCTTTTCATCCCGGTCGTAGATCGCGAGCTTGAGCGCTGACTTCGCTTTCGCGAGCGTGAAGTTCGCAACTTCCGCCTTGACCTCGAACTTGCGCTCTTGCGACGACGCCTTACGCCTTGCATTCATTCGCTTCACTGCCATGACTACCCCTGTGTGTTTGGGTGAACCTGCGCGATCACTTGATTCGCCTCAACATCCCAGACCCCCCCGGCGCCCATTTCGACTGGATACTCGCGACCCAAACCAGTTCATTCATCGTCATGCCTCGAGAACGGTCGTTCAGCCCAGCACCTTGATCGCGCCAGTTACGGATTCTGCACTTTGCGCGGGATGAGCGATCTTCTTCAGCTCCTTCAGTTGCTGGCTGGTGTAGCCGCCCTTGCGCGTCTCTGCCCCTATCAGGGCGACAACGACCGTCGACTTCAATTGATGCGCAATCGCGGCCGTGTACATTCGGCGGCGATACAATTCCGGCGGCTCGCTGACCTCGCGTTGGCCGACACCGTCACAGCGATGACACTTTGTCCCGCCGATCTTGCCGGTGACATTGCACAACTTGCATTCGGTCACGTCCCTGTTGCTGGTCGCACCGTAAATCGGCGGCGGATGCGGCATGGCCTTCGCAAGCTTCAATTGCGCCGCGGTTCGAGTCCGCTTGCGGCTGTCCGACTCCTCCTTCCTTCGCTTCGGGTGCCGTCCCGGGTCCTGGCGCGAGGCCGCTGCCGTCTGAAGCCCGCGTTCCCAGACTGAGCACGGTCGCCCCAGGCACCGCGACCACTGCGCCAACGAGACGAGCGGCGCCAGGAAGAACGCAAGCGCGGCCGTCGTTGACACGATCTTTGCGAAGACATCAAGAGCAGGCATCGATGATCCCAACACCCGCAGCACCGGCAAGGCCGCAAGCGGCGACAGCCCAGCGGTGAACGGCACAAAGATCGCCACGACCCCGACCAGCCCCAGCACCAGGATCGCCCGCTCGATCCGCCGATCGGCACTGTCCTGCTGACGTGCCATATCACACTTGCCTCTTGCTCTACCGTCCGAGCTCCTGCGGCACCAGCCATTCTCCGTCCCGCCAGATCAGCAGCGGCTGCTCGGCAAATTGCTCTGGCATCTCCTGCAACACCGAAATTGATCCTTCCAGCGGCACCCTCAGGCGCATCCTGGGCCGGCCATCGACCGAGTCATTCACCGGCCACAACTCAAAGGCTGCATAGGAAACTTGTCCGGCGGCGCAGGAAAACTCGGCGGAAGCGCGCAGCGTGTCCCATGTTCCGGGCGGAATCTCGAGTCGATGCGATCCCGCCTCGAGCATCAGCAGCCTCAGACCCGGGAAGGCGAGCGTCGAGCGCCCGTCCACCTCTAGTCGGCGAATCCGGTCTCCTCCCGAAATCCACCCGGCCAGTAATGCACAGCGGTCACGGGCGCCGTGTTCAGCAAGAAACTGATCGCGTCGCGGAGCATCAACGTACACGGAACCTGCTTTGGGTTCCCACTCGAAGATGAAGCTCGTGTCTGCAGCCGACACCTTCGCACCCCAGGTCGGGTTGCTGCTCATCATGCTGGGTGAGGAAGTGATTCCAGTGTCGTAGGCAACGACCGTCTGCCGAGCGTCGTATCGCACCAGCACGTAGGCCGTCACGTCTTCCTTTGAATACGCCGGGAACGGCAGAATCAGCAGCAGCGAATTCGACTCCGAGACGCGAAACAGATCGAACTGCCAGTAGTCACTGGCAGCCAGAGGCTCGCCGAGAATCCGTCGGACCGCCGCCCGATCCGACTGGCCAACCACGATGGTGACAGTCGTCTGCGGCAGCTCTTTTTCAATCCTGCTCTTCTCGAGTGGCACACCAATGCCGCAGCCGCCCAGCGCGAGCGCCAACACCGCTGCAAAGACCCCTGTGCGTATCGTGTCCATGACCAAACCGCCGGACGGCCGGTTCCACTCCGAACCTACGCCCCGCCAGGACCAAGGACATCCGGAATTGCCACCAGGCGCGCCGGCGCGACGATGGTGCGACTGCACGGAGACGGCCATGGCAATCCCAAACCTCATCACCCTCCCCCGCCAGCAACTCAGGAACCTCTCCGAGCAATGGGCATCGTCACGAGGGCGCGCCCCAGCCGATCTGTCGCCTCGATCGTTCGAGGCGCATAGCCAAAGCTCTGCAACGAGAATGATCGTGGTGAAAGGTGGCTGCGTCGCGGCCGCAGCAGATGATCCATTGCTCGGACAGGCTCGCCGGAACTCGTCTGGTCCAAACCCGCCCGCGCCTCTTCTCGAACTACGTACGCGCCGCTCACCGTCCGGGCGGGATAATCAACCATCGGCTCCGGAGTTCGTCATCCACGCCGGACCCGCGAGGGTCGCCATGCGTCGTCGCCGACTCATTCTCGTTGCACTGACCGCCTGTGCGCTCTGCAGTTGCGCCACCGGGGGACCGATCGGCAAGCCCACGATCGACGTCGAGGCGGCCCAGGCCCGAGCCGCCGAAATCGACAAGTTTCCAATCAACCGCGACGGTGTGCACGCGCTGCTCGGCACACCCTGGCTCGTCAGCGACACGTTTGGCGTCGAGCTGTATCGCCTGCAAGGCAAGCAGCGCAACCTCATGGTCATCTTTGCACCCTACCCGGTGCCCGTGCCGTTCCCAAGCGACAAGCTCGAGGCCTACAGCCTCGTGGTCTACGGCGCCGACGGCAACGTCAGTGCACGCGCCTCCGACTACGTGCGTGCGGCGCCCGGTGAACCCCCCGCGCTGATCCTGCGTGCCGGCGATTTCCAGTTCGTCCACTCCCTGCGGGACGCTTTGTCGGTCGCACTGACCCGGTATCTGCAGGTTCGTGCCGCGCACACCGCCCGCCCCACCTGCACGGTGCTCCTCGGCCCCGACCCAGTCCGCCTGGCCGCGGCGGACGCGGGCGGCTTTTGCGCGAGCGCGGCCAACATGTACCTCGACGACGGCAAACGCCAGACGTTGTGGCTCACCTTGCCGGCAGTGATTCCGCCCTCCAGAACGTCGGAGGCCGACTGCCGCAATGCCGGCGGCAGCTACGAAGTAATGACCACCAACCAACCCGGCGCGTGCGTGTTCAACTCACGCGCCCTGTACCCGCTCACGCTGCCCGTCGGCAGTCACACGTTGCGATTCACCACTGGCATGTCCGACAAGGGTGTCGTCAGCACACCGAGTTGTCAGGCAGACGAGCTCACCTTCGCAACGCTGATGGGAAAATTCATGCTGTGCGTGCGCAACGAAGGCGGGCGCGTGCACCGCGATCAGCCGGACGACGAATCCGTCCTGCTCAGTGCCGAGCCACCGACCACCGACCGCGAACTGCACGTCATCATCAACGACAACGGCGCCTGGCTGTATCCGCCCTGACGCCGGGACGCTCCGCACGCCACCACGCTGCGCTCTCACAACCTCACCCCATGAGCCCACGCCCAGCCAGACTGGACACCCAAGTACCGGGATTCCAGCCCATGGCCATCACTGAGTCGATCGACCTCGCCTTTCGCCTGAAGACGTACTTCTGGCCCTTAGGGCTGGAGAAGCAGCTGCTGACGCACATCAAGGGTGCCGAACGCCGCGCCGCACTCAGGCGCCTGATCGACACCGGCCAGCTCGACGAGATCCCGGACATCCCGGCCAAAGCGAAGTTGTCGGATGCAGAGCGCGTCGCGATCGGCCGCATCCACCCGAGCCTCATGGGCGGCGAGTACCTGCATAGGCCTTGGGGACATCGACGACGAGGCGTGTTATGCCCCGGGCATGCAGTGCGTCATCGTCGAGCGGCAGCAGCGACGCGAAGCCGGCGATCGGCAAGCCGGTGATCCTGAAATCCATGCGGGTCGTACCTCATCGCGGCGAATACCGCGGCGAAAGAGGATGACGCCCGCGCCAGCCGACGACGACCCGGATCGTGCTTTCCTTCAGTCGGTCTGAATACTGGACCGGTTCCGGCCAATGGAGGGTGTCGGTGACCTGGGCGAGACCCGAAAACAGGGCAGCCGCGGGCTGGCTGCCCTGGTCGAGGCTCAGGACCGCGCAGCGTCCTTCAGCTTCTTCATCGGACGCACCTTGACCTTCATGGTCGCGGGTTTCGCCTTGAAGACGGTTTCTTCACCCGTGAACGGGTTGATGCCCTTGCGCGCTTTCTTCGCAGGTACGCTGGTGACGGTGATCTTCAGCAGTCCCGGAAGCATGAAGGTGCGCGGACCTTTCTTGCTGATCGAGACACGGATCGTCTCTTCGAGTGCGGCTAGCAACGCGCGTGCGTCCTTCGCGGCGACCTGCGCGGCGTCGGCGAGGTGAGCGACCAGCGCGGACTTGGTCAGCACCGTCTTGATCGACTGCGGGGTCTTCGGGGCAGATTTCTTCGCGGGCTTCTTCGCAGCTTTCTTCACGGACTTTTTGGCTTTGGCCATTGGGGTATGTTCAACCTCGTAAGTGGATGAATTCGCGGCCGGATGATTCCTGCCACGATGCGGACGGTAGGCGAATTGCGAATCGAAGCCAAGAGAGGTTTTCCGTTTACGCCAGCACGTTGTGCGAATCCAGCTTGATCGGTTCGCGATCGAAAGCCAGGTAGCCGGGATCCACGTCGGTGTCGAACCGATCGACCTTGCCTTCCAGCATCTGTGCGATCAGCGATCCGATGGCGGGCGCCAACTTGAAGCTGTGCCCGCTGCAGCCATTGGCCACGAAAAATCCGTCGATCGGCGTCGGCCCGACGACCGGGTGATAGTCCGCGCGGTTGATCGTGTACAGCCCGCTGTACCCACGCGGCCGTCGAATCTCGCCCATGCCGCGCAGCCGGTGCTCCAGGTAAAAGAGCTTCATGCGGACGTAGTCGTCGTCGGCGTACGTGGCGTAGTCGTCGGGGTTCTTCACCGACTCCAGTTCGTCGCTCTCGAGCACCGAGCCCACGATGATCTGCTGCCCGCGGTTCTGCGTGCGGAAGTAGATGCCGCCTGCCGGGTCGCAGACCACGGGCAGGTCGCCCTGCACTCCTGCCGGCCGGTCGATATGCACCATCTGGATCCGCGTCGCGTCCAGTTGCCAGTTGCAAGCCAAACCCACCTGCGCGAACAGCTTCCGGCACCATGGGCCGCTGGCGCTGACGAATCTCGGGCACGAGACGACGCTGCCGTCGCCAAGTCGCACCCCAGCGACGCGCTCGCCCGCCAGTTCCACGCCCACCACTTCCGCGCCGAACCGAACCTCGACGCCTTTCATGCGGGCGCTGCGGATCAGGTCGTTCAGCACGTCCACCGGATCCATGAAGCCGGCGTCGAGTTCAAACAAGTGCGAACCGCCGCCGTGACAGACGTGCTCGGTCTCCGCGTCGCTGTCCGGGGCCTCGATGCAGGGATTGATCGCGGGGAAGCGCGCCTGCAGCGCCGCGTCGTCGAGCACCTCGACTCGCACGCCGAGTCCGGCAAGACGTTGCGCCTCCTGCGTGGGCCAGTCCGGCCGGCCGTCGCCCAGCCACACCATGCCCGAGTGGCTGAACTGCGCGAGCGGATTCGGCAGTTGCACGAAGTCGGCCCAGTGCCGGTAGGCATCGATGCCGTCCCGTGCCAGCAGCACCGTCTCGCTCCGGCTGTACTTGTGCCGGCACACCGCCGATGACGCTCCGGTCGAGCCTTCGCCCGGAGTCGCCGCCCTGTCGAGCACGAGGATTCGCGCGTTGCTGCGCCGGGCCAACTGCACCGCGATGCACATGCCGATGACGCCCGCGCCGGCGATGACGATGTCCGCTGAATGGTTCATGATGAAGCCGCTGCCCCCTTGCTCATCGGTGATATCCGCGCCGGGATGACCGGATCAGACCATCCCGTCAAGGGAGCACTCTACTGCCGACTGCTTGCCGTTGAATCGACTGGTCGGTCCGTACTAACCGAGGCTCGGCGCGAACCATGCCGCTTCTTGTTATCGCTTCTACTTGTCCTGGCTATCAGGAACGAACACTTCCTGGGCCATGCGCCACACGCCGTCCGCTTCCTTGCGCCAGATCATCACGAAGCGCACGTTCGATGCTTCGCCGGCAGACGCGCATTATTCCCCCTGCTGCAGATGCTTTTTCACCAGACCCGGCAGAATCCGGAAGTTGAGATCGAGGGTCTTCTGCAGGTGGCGGGCGTTCTTCGGAGCAGCCGCCAGCCGCCGTCGATCACGCAACGCGGGACCGGCGAAGATCACCATGTTGCCGCCCCACCCCACCGTCACCGGGATGACGGGGTCGCCGAACACGTGGCGGATTCTCTCGACCTGTATTGAGCTCGCCGATTCATGGGCCGCGAGGTTCATCACGAATACCCCGTCTTCCCCGAGGATGCGACGGGAGTGCTCCAGGAATTCGTATTCCGCGATCGACGGCGAAATTCCGTTGCGATCGTAGGCGTCGACGAGCAGCACATCGGGGAGTTCATCGGCGTCAACCAGGTCGGCGACGAAGCGCGCGCCGTCGCCGTGGACGATACGCAGTTCCTTGCCATCCGGAGGAATCCTGAAATGTTCCCGCAGTGCGATGACGTTGGCATCGATCTCGACGGCCGTGACGTGCGTCGACGGCAAGTGGCGAGCGCAGAACTTCACCAGCGAGCCGCCGCCGAGACCGATCATGAGGACGCGTCGCGGCTCCGGGCAGAACAGCAGGAATCCCATCATCTTGCGCGTGTAGTCGTTCACGAGCGCATCGGGATCGTCGATCCGCATCTCGCTCTGCACGCTGCCATCGATCGTGAAGCACATCGCGCGGTGCTTGCCGTCTTCGACCAGGAAGGGCTTGTCGTACGTGCCCGACATCAGTCGCTGGCACAGCACGGCCGATGCCGCGTCAGTCGGTTCCAGCACTCGCACCAGCGTGCCAGGGTCGATCGTGAGCCCGCCCAGCGACAGCAGGTTTTCATTTCTCAGGCTCATCGGTCCCCATCCCTGCTGCTGCGACGAGGTCACGTTCAGGCGCGTCATGTGCTTGCGCCGTGGTGATTGATCGGATTGTCGGGTCATCAGCGTCTCTTGCCCGCCCGCTGCTCGCTGGCGTCTTGCTCGTCAGGTGACCACGGCGTTCCCGTCTGGTCTTCGATGTAGCGCCGGATCAGCTGCCTGACGACCTGTGAGGGCGTAGTGTCCTGCTCAGCACAGATGCGCTCAAGCAGCGCCTTCTTGCGAGGGTCGATCAGCACGGTCAAGCGGGCGGTGCGGTCCTCGAGTGGCAAGCGTACTCCTCACGGTGCCAAGTTCATGTGCGTGTGATTATAATTCAATTAGCACTGGAGTAGAATCGCGCCATGGCCCCGATCGACTCGCCCCTGACCCTCTGCCTGGCGCTGCTCGCGTGCTGGGCACTGGTGGGCGCTGCCGGCCTGCTGCGCCCCGACAGCGTCGCGTTGGTCGGCCGGCTGCTGTTTCCTCTCGGCGCGTTCATCGGCGTCTGCCTGGCGATCGTGGCCGCCATCAGCCTCAACCAACCGGTCGAGCGCGCCACGCTGCTCATCGGCCTGCCCGACCTGCCCATGCACGTTCGGCTCGACAACCTCTCGCGCGTGTTCCTGGTACTTCTCGGCAGCGCATCTGCCGGTGTGTCGCTGTTCGCGGCCGGCTATTTCCGCAAGGGCGAAGGCACCGCGCCGGGCGTGCTGGGCCTCGAGTACCACCTATTTCTCGCCAGCATGGGATTCGTGCTGGTTGCCGACGACGCCTACGCGTTCATGGTCGCGTGGGAGACGATGGCCCTGACGTCCTATTTCCTGGTGACCGCCCAGCACGGCATCCCGGAGATTCGCAGCGCCGGCTTCCTGTACCTGCTCATGGCGCACGTCGGTGCGATCGCCATCCTGCTGAGTTTTGGCATCCTGCAGGGCGGCACCTGGCTGTTCTCGTTCGACGCCATGCGCGAGAGCACGCTGTCCACGCCGTGGGCCACCGCCGCCTTCCTGCTCGCGCTGTTCGGATTCGGCGCCAAGGCGGGCCTCCTGCCGCTGCACGTCTGGCTGCCGGAGGCGCACCCCGCCGCACCTTCACCCGTGTCGGCCCTGATGAGCGGCATCATGCTGAAGACCGCCATCTACGGCGTGTTGCGCGTGACGTTCGACCTGATCGGCGACCCGCTGTGGTGGTGGGGCCTGATTCCGCTCGCACTGGGACTGGCCACCGCCATCTTCGGCGTGGTCTTTGCCGCGGTACAGACGGACATGAAACGTCTGCTCGCCTATTCCTCGGTCGAGAACATCGGCGTGCTGTTCACCGGCATCGGGCTGGCCATCGTCTTCAACGGCGTCGGCATGACCGAACTCGCGGCGCTCGCGCTGATCGCGGTGCTGTATCACTCGCTGAACCACGCGTTCATGAAGAGCCTGCTGTTCCTCGGCACTGGCGCGGTGCTGCACGCCACGGGCGAGCGCAATCTCGGCCGGCTCGGCGGCCTGATTCACCGCATGCCGTGGGTTGCCTGGCTCACGCTGGTGGGCGTCCTCGCGATCGCAGGCCTGCCGCCGCTGAACGGGTTCGTGTCCGAGTGGCTGCTGCTGCAGACGTTCCTGTTCTCGCATGAAGTGCCGCAACCGTTCGTGAACATGCTGCTGCCGCTGGGCGCGGCCATCGTGGCACTCGCCGCGGCGCTGGCCGGCTACGTCATGGTGAAGTTCTTCGGCATCGTCTTCCTGGGGCAGCCCCGCGAGCCCTCGCTTGCCGTTGCGCACGACGTGGATGGATTCGAGAAGGCGGGGCTCGTCTGGCTGGCGATCGGGTGCGTGCTGCTGGGACTGCTGCCCAACCAGGTGATTCACGCGCTTGGTGCCGCCACCGAGCAACTGGTGGGCACTGCACCGGATCTTGCGGGTCAGTCGTGGTGGATGCTGGCGCCGCTGGCCGAACGGGACGTGTCGTACGCACCCCTGGTCCTGCTGGCGGTCATCGTGGCAGTGGTCGCGGCAACTTTCCTGATCGTGCGCGTCGTGTACCGTCGTCCGGTACGCCGCGCCCCGACCTGGGATTGTGGCTTCGGCCGGCTCGACCCGCGCATGCAGGACACGGCCGAGGGGTTCGGCCAGCCGATTCGCCACATCTTCGTCTCCTTCTTCGAAATGGAGCGCGACCTGCCCTCGCCGCTCGACCTTGCGCCACGCTATCGCGTCAAGGTCAGCGACCGGTTCTGGAAAGGCGCCTACCTCCCGATCGCGGCCCTGCTCGCCCGGGCTGCAAACTCCGTGGCCTGGCTGCAGCAAGGCCGCATCTCGGTCTACCTGACGTACAGCTTCATCACGCTCGTGGTGCTGCTCGCGGTGATGCTGTGAGCGCGGTCGCCTGGCTCACCCAGTTCCTGGAAGTGCTCGCGGCACTGGTGCTGGCCCCGCTGTTCCTGGGTTGGGTCAACGCGTGTCGTGCCTGGCTGCAGAACCGGCGCGCACCGAGCCTCCTGCTCCCGTACCACGGCATCCGCAAGCTGTTCCACAAAGACGCCGTCATCGCCGAAAGCGCGTCGCCGCTGTTCCGCCTCGCGCCATACGTCGTGTTCGGCGCGATGGTTGCAGCAGCGGCGGTCATTCCCTCGATGGGCACGGGCCTGCCCTTCCGTTCCGCGGCCGACGCGATCGCACTGGTCGGACTCCTGGCGATTGCGCGCGTCTTCATGTCGCTCGCGGCAATGGACATCGGCACTGCCTTCGGCACGCTCGGCGCACGACGCGACATGATGATCGGTTTCCTCGCCGAACCGGCCCTGCTGATGGTCATCTTCGTCGCATCGCTGATTTCCGCGACCACGGCCCTGCCGTTGATCGCGGAACGGCTCGTGGTCCAGCCCCTCGCCCTGTATCCGAGCCTCGCGTTCACGGCGGTCGCCTTCACCATGGTGCTGCTCGCCGAGAACGCGCGCATTCCAGTGGACAACCCGGCGACGCACCTCGAACTCACGATGATCCACGAGGCGATGCTGCTCGAGTACTCGGCGCGGCATCTCGCCCTGATGGAGTGGGCAGCCGCCCTGAAGCTGTTCAATTACGCCTGCATCGGCTTTGCCCTGTTCGTGCCGTGGGGCGCGTCCATTGGCGGGACCGGAATCGGCGCGCTGGCGTTGTCGATCCCGGCGCTGCTGGCGAAACTGGCGGTCGCCGGCCTGTGGCTTGCGCTGCTGGAGACGGTTTCCGCCAAGTTGCGCGTGTTCCGCGCGCCCGAGTTCATGGCCACCGCGTTCATGTTCGCGGTGCTGGGCCTGCTCGTACACCTGCTGCTGGGGGCCTGAGGCATGCAGCACACGCCATTCGACCTGCAACTGCTCAACGCCTGCGCAGCCATCCTGTTGTTGCTGTCGTTCGCCATGCTCGCGCAGCGTCGTATCGTGGCGCTCGTCAACCTCCTGGCGCTGCAGGGCGCCATGCTGTTCATCGCGACGATGCTGCTGGCCTGGCGCACGGGACAGAACCATCTCTACGTCTCTGCGGCGCTGACGCTCGGGCTCAAGGTCATTGCGTTGCCGTGGTTGCTGCACATGCTCATCACGCGGTTGAACGTGCAGTGGGACAGCGAGCCGCTGCTCAACGTGCCGGGCACGATGCTCATCGGACTCGTCACCGTGGTCTTTTCCTTTGGCCTCGCCCAGCCGATCGCCGAGCTCGCCAGCACCGCGACGCGCAATTCACTGGGAATCGCGGTGGCGGTCATCCTGCTTGCGTTCATCACCATGATCACGCGCCGCAAGGCCATGTCGCAGGTGGTCGGGTTCCTGTCCATGGAGAACGGGCTGTTCTTCGGCGCCATGAGCGCCACCTACGGCATGCCGATGATCGTCGAATTCGGCGTGGCGCTCGACGTGCTGGTCGCGATGCTGGTGCTCGGGGTGTTCTTCTTCCAGATTCGTGAGCAGTTCGACAGCCTCGACCTGCACAACCTCGAATCGCTCAAGGAGGACCAGTAGGTGGAATTTGCGGTTCTCCTGCTGACGCCGCTGCTCGGGTCCTTGCTGCTCGCCGTGTGGGGCGCACGCCCGCGCGCTGCCGAGATCAACATCGCCTTGAGCTTCGGCACCTTCCTTGCAGCAGTGGCCGTCACCGTGCGAGTGATCAACGAGGGCAACCTGACCGCGGCGCACGAGCAGTTCTTCCTCGACCCGTTCAACGTGTTCCTCGTCACTCTGACCGCCTTCGTGGGCCTGACGACGTCGATCTTCTCGCGGCCCTACATGCGGATCGAGATGGAGCACGGACGCCTGAGCCAGGGGCGTCTGCGGCTCTACCACTCGATGTACCAGCTCTTCATGACGATGATGCTGGTGGCGCTGACCACGAACAACATGGGCCTGCTCTGGGTGGCGCTCGAGGCGGCGACGCTGTCGACCGTGCTGCTGGTGACGCTGTACCGGACGCCGGCCAGCCTCGAGGCAGGATGGAAGTACTTCATCCTCTGCGGCGTCGGCATCGCACAAGCGCTGTTCGGCACGATCCTGCTGTATTTCGCCGCGGAGAAGGTCCTCGGTGCCGAGGGCGTCAGCGCACTGCTGTGGACGCACCTGGCGGCGGTGAAAGGCGAACTCGAGCCCACGGTGCTCGGATTGGCGTTTGCCTTCCTGCTCGTGGGCTACGGCACCAAGGTCGGGCTTGCGCCCCTGCACAACTGGCTGCCGGACGCGCATGCGGAAGGCCCGACGCCCGTGTCCGCCGTGCTGTCGGGACTGCTGCTCAACGTCGCGATGTACGCCGTGGTTCGCTGCAAGATCCTGGTGGAAGGAGCGCTGCAGTCGACCCTGCCGTCGAAGATCCTGATGGTCTTCGGCCTGCTCTCCGTCGTGCTGTCCGCCCTGTTCCTCTGGCGACAGCGCGACATCAAGCGGCTGTTCGCGTACTCGTCGATCGAGCACATGGGCATCATCGCCTTCGCCTTCGGCATGGGCGGAGCCGTCGCCAACTTTGCCGCCCTGCTGCACATGACCGTGCACTCGCTGACCAAGTCGGCCATTTTCTTCGCGGTGGGCCACGCGGCGCAGAAAGCGGGCTCGCAGCGGATCGAGGACATCCGCGGACTGCTGTCAATCAATCCGACGATCGGCTGGGGCCTGATGCTGGGCTCGCTCGCGATTCTTGGATTCCCGCCGTTCGGCGTGTTCGCCAGCGAGTTCCTGATCCTGACGACCGCGATGAAGCAGGAGCCGTGGGCCACGCCCATCCTGCTGCTGGCTTTGGGCGTGGCGTTCGCTGCGATCTTCAGCCGCGTGCAAGCCATGGTGCTCGGCCAATCGACGGGGAAGCGACTGCCACATCAGCCTGCACTGCTGCCGGTGTTCGCGCACCTGGCGCTGGTGTTGCTCCTCGGCCTGTACATACCGCCTTACCTGGCCGACTGGTACCGGGCAGCGGCCGGCATGATCGTGGGGCAATGACGTGAGTCTCTCGCGCTGGATGCCCCGGGCAACGTCGACACACGCTGGAGCAGCGATCTCGCAGCTAGTCGTCGATCCGGTCGAGTGGCGTGACCTGGCGCAGGACATTGCAGCCGCCGGCGGACGATTGCTCGCGCTCTGGGGCACGAATCGAGTCGGCCAGTGCGACACGCTTCATGCCGTGGCCATCGCACCGCCACGCGCACTCCTGGTCAGCGTTCCGATCGCGGAGGGCAACAGGCAGTACCCCGGCGTCGAGGACGTGTTCCCGTCGGCCAGCCGCATGCAGCGGGCCGTGTTCGACCTGTGCGGCCTGCGTTCGACCGACCGGGATACCCGGCCATGGCTGCGGCACGCGGCCTGGCCTGCGGACGCGTTCCCCTTGGCCGCCGACGCGATGCCATCGCCGCCCCGGTCACCGATCGACGATTACGCCTTCGTGCGGGTCGAGGGCGACGGCGTCCATGAAATTCCCGTCGGCCCGGTGCACGCCGGGATCATCGAGCCCGGGCACTTCCGTTTCTCCGTGGTGGGCGAGAAGGTGCTGCGGCTCGAGGAACGCCTGGGCTACGTGCACAAGGGCATCGAGCGTCGCTTCACCGAGTTGCCGATACTCGAGGGACACCGCCTTGCGGCGCGGGTGTCCGGTGATTCGGGCGTGGCCTATGCATGGGCCTATTGCCAGGCGCTCGAACAGATGACGGCGACCGTGGTGCCGCGGCGAGCTTCTCACTTGCGCGCGCTGGCCCTCGAACTGGAGCGCATCGCCAATCACCTCGGTGACCTCGGTGCGCTCGGCAACGATGCAGGGTTCGCCTTCGGGCTCGCGCAGTTCTCGCGACTGAAGGAAAGCCTGCTGCGTGCCACGGAACAGGCGCTTGGACGACGCTACCTGCTCGACTTCGTCGTCCCTGGCGGCACGCACCACGACCTCGCTCCGTACGGCACCGCTGTGCTCGATGGGTGCATGGTCCAACTCGCCACTGAAGCCGCTGTCCTGCGCGGCATTTATGCAGAACACACCGGCCTGCGGGACCGCTTCGCAGACGCGGGCACGGTGCTGCCTGAACTCGCCAACTGGCTCGGGCTCGTCGGCCTCGCCGGCCGCGCGAGCGGTCAGTTGCTCGACCTGCGCGTCGATGCCGCGTGCGCGCCATACGACGAACTCAACGTGCTCCGGTGCGCCCAGCGGGATGGCGACGTGCTCGCGCGCGTCAACATCCGCTTCGACGAACTGTTCGAATCGCTGCGTCTCGTGCGGCAAATCTTGCGGACGGTGCCGTCCGGCGAGCATGCCGTTGGGGTTGGCGTGCCGGAGTCCGGCGACGTCGGTGTGGGGTTGATCGAAGCGTGGCGCGGGCCCGTCATCGTCGGCCTGGAGGCCGGGCCGAACGGAAGCATCCTGCGCTGCCATCCGCAGGACCCGTCCTGGCACACCTGGCCCGCGCTCGAGCACGCGATCATCGGCAACATCGTTCCCGACTTCCCGCTCATCAACAAGTCGTTCAACTTGTCGTACAGCGGTCACGATCTCTGATCCACGCCCATGCTCAGGACACTGCAACAGATATTGAAGACCGGCATCGTCACCGAAGACCCACCGGCTCCGGCGGACGAACTGCGCGTGCGCGAAGCGCTGGAATCGCGGATCCGCGAAGTGCTCGGCCGTGCGCTGTGCATCCGCGAAGTGGACGCGGGCTCGTGCAATGGCTGCGAACTCGAGATCCACGCGTTGGGCAACCCGGTCTACAGCATCGAGTCGCTCGGCATCCGCTTCGTCGCCAGTCCGCGCCATGCGGACCTGCTGCTGGTCACAGGCCCGGTGTCGCGCCACATGGAGGTCGCGCTCCGTCGCACGTACGACGCTACGCCCGATCCCAAGCTGGTGGTTGCCGTGGGTGATTGCGGAGCGTGCGGCGGAATCTTCGGCAGCGGCTATGCCAGCTGCGGCGCCGTCTCGAACGTGATACCAGTGGACGTCGAGGTGCCGGGATGCCCGCCGTCCCCGACGCACATCCTGGCTGGCATTCTGGCCGCGATTTCGAAACGACCCATCGAATAGACCGGCAGGTCGAGCCCTGCCCTCTGCGCTGCAGGCTGCCCGGTCGCCTTACTTGAGCAGTTGTTCGATTGCCGCGTTGATTTGCGCGGACTCCGGTTTGACCTTGCTGTCAAAGTGCTGCACGCGCTTGCCGTCCGCACTGACCAGGTACTTGTTGCAGTTCCAGCTCGGCTCGGACGTCTTTCGCCCAAGCTCCGCGAACACGGGGTTCGCGTCCCGGCCCTTGACCGGTGTCGGGGCAAGCATGGTGAACGTCACGCCGTAATTGATGAAGCAGATCTCCGCCGTCTCCGCTTCGTCCCTGGCCTCCTGCTTGAAGTCGTCCGAGGGGAATCCGACCACGACCAGGCCGCGATCCCTGTATTTCTGGTGCAGGGCCTCGAGACCCTCGAACTGCGAGGTGAAACCGCAGTGGCTGGCCGTGTTCACGATCAGCATCGGCTTGCCGGCGTGCTCCTGGCAAAGGTTGACGCTGTCCTGGGAGCGCAGCTTCTTGAAGTCGTGGTCGAGATACGCCGCGCACTGGTCGGCCAGCGCTGCGTGACTTCCAAGCAGCAGGCCCGCAGCGAGCACGAATGCGGTCGACAGTGCGCGAAAGGATCCGCTCACGGCTCCTGCGGGTGAGCCAGGCCCCAGCTGAACGGCGTGGCCAGTGGCCGCGTCACGATGCCGGGCGGGGCGGCGCACACGATCGGAATCGCATTGATGACCGTACCGGCCACGGCAATCTGCTCGGCCGAGGTCGGTGACGTGTCGCCTGCCCGCTTCTCCATGTCGAGCGAGATGCGCAAGCCGGGCTGCCCCTGCACGTGGACTCGCCACAGCGGCGGGTGCGGGTCGTCGAGGTGTGCCGTCTCCATGTACCAGTGAATGGACATGGTGAGACGCGGCGACCCCTGCACGATTCCGCGCCAACGCCAGTTGAAGTGGCTGACGCGCCCCTGTGGGATGCGTCCCGCTCCGATCTGCAGGTCCGTCGACGCCGGGAATACGCGGTGCTCGGTGTCCACGCGCTCGAGCGGCATCCCCAGGCGCTCTGCCATGGTGGACAGGACTTCCGCATACATCCCGTTGAGGGACGACGACGGGCCCCAGTCCGGATCGTTCGGGTTGACGCTGCCCGGTTCGGTGCCGAAGCCGAGAATCTTGAACACGTAGTCCGGGCTGCGCACGCCCCGGCAATCCACGCTCTCGATGACTTCGATGTGATCGACTTCCGTGCACACACCCGTCGCGACGACGGCAAGTTGCTCGCCGGCATAGCCCGGATTCAGGCCCGCGCCGATCAGCGACGTCCCGCCCTTCCTGCACGCTGCTTCCAGCGCCGCAAGCCGCTCGCCAGCCCAATGCTGCGGCCGGCTGTAACCATTGATGCTGATGACGTTCTTGCCGGCAGCCAGCAGGCGCAGGATGTCCCCATCGTGCGAACCGTAAGGCGGCGCGAGCCGCGCGGCGTGGATGACGACGTCCGCGTCCAGCGCCAGGATGTCATCGACGTTGCGCGTCGCGAGGACGCCGGTGGGTTCGCGTCGTGCGATGGTCCCCGCGTCCTTGCCTTCCTTGTCGGCGCCGTAAACGTAGACGCCCACGAGTTCCATCGCCGGGTGATCGATCACGGCGCGCAGGCAGTTCTTGCCCATGCCGCCGGTGGCCCATTGCACGACCTTGTATTTTTTCATACCCCCCCTGCACCATGCTCAAGTTGCCGGCGCGGTCTCGCGCGCACGCTTGGCGCGCTCGTAATCACGGAGCGCTTCCGCTGCAGCCTTCTCGTTACCCATGGCCTTGTACGCCCAACGGAGCACGTCGAACGGGCCTTCGTACAGCCCGGGTGGATGCCGGAAGCTGATGCGCTCGAACTGCGCGCCACGGCCCCTGAACAGTCCGTTGGCGATCGCCATGTTCGACCAGGCCACGGCATCGTCGTAACGCTGGGCCTTGTACGACGCGAATCCCGCGAGCCAGGCGAGTTCGGCCGTGGCGGGGCGGATGCCTAAGCCCGCGGCACAGAACTGCACCGCGTCGAGCCAGCGCAGCAGGCTGCAACAGCATTCGGCGGCGCCGTAGCATGCCCACGCCCCCTCCTCTTCCCAGCCGCGCAGTTCGGCACAGGTGCGGAACGCATCGATCGCGGCCGCGAACTCGCCGAGGTGCTTGTGCGAGGCGCCGAGGTAGTAGAACCACCGTGCCTGCTTCGCATGCTGCTTCGTGTAGCGCTTGAGGATCGCCACGTCGCGTTCGAACTTGCGTCGGGTGCCTTCGGGGTCCTTCGGCAGTTCGTGGAAGCGGACACCGCGCAGGATCAGCGTCTCGGCGGTCGTGCGCCCCATGAGGCATTCATGCGTCGGGCCTTCCCAGCGCACTTTCGCGGGCACGCGCACGATGCGTTCTTTCGAATAGCTGCCGACGTCGTCGACCACCATGCAGACCTGTGCCTGCGTGCGAGCCAGGGCGCGAGCCAGGTCGAAGTCCCGGTCGAACAGCAGTCGCTCGTCCGTGTCGAGCGTGACAGCCCACGCTGCGCCCGCTTCTGCCGCGGCCTCGAGTGCGAAATTTCTCGCCGCGGCGAAATCATTCTTCCAGGGAAACTCGCTCAGCAGCAGTTTGTCGCCCGCCACGCGGCGCGCAACGTCGATGGTGTCATCCTTCGCCCCCGTGTCGATCACGATGCAACGGTCGACCTGCTGCAGCACGGAAGCCAGCGCGTCGCCGATGATGTCGGCATTACTGCCCGTCAGTGTCGTGGAAACGATCATCGCGACGGATCACCCGAGTGTCTGCATGTCGACGACGAAACGGTAACGGACGTCGCCTTTTTCCATGCGCTCGAAGGCTTCGTTGATCCGCGGCATCGTGGTCATCTCGCAGTCGGCGACGATGCCCTTCGCCGCACAGAAGTCGAGCAGCTCCTGGGTCTCGGGAATGCCGCCGATCGCCGAGCCCGAGAGCGTCTTGCGTCCGCCGATGAGGAGGCGGCTGCTGAACGCCGGAATCGTGTCGATGACGCCGACGAGCACCAGTGCGCCGTGGGTGCGGACGAGCCGCAGGTACGGATCGAGTTCGTGCACCACGGGAATCGTGTCGAGCACGAAATCGAACCAGCCGGTCGCACGCTTCATCGCGTCGGGGTCGGACGAAAGCAGCACGTGGTGGGCGCCAAGCGCCTTCGCCTCGTCGGCCTTGGCCGCGGAACGCGTGAGCACCGTCACTTCAGCACCCATGGCGTTCGCAAGCTTCACGCCCATGTGACCGAGACCGCCGAGACCCGCCACCGCCACCTTCGAACCCGGCCCGACCTTCCAGTGCCTGAGCGGCGAATAGGTGGTGATGCCGGCGCAGAGCAGCGGCGCCGAACGCGCAGGGTCGAGACCGTCCGGCATGCGCAGCACGAACTCCTCGCGCACGACGATGTGTGACGAATAACCGCCAAACGTGGTTTCACCCGTCTGCCGATCCTTGCCGTTGTACGTGAGCGTGGCACCCTTCTGGCAGAACACTTCGCGGCCCGCATTGCATTCGCTGCAGTCCCTGCAGCTGTCGACCAGGCAACCGACCGCGACCCAGTCGCCCGCCTTGTAGCGCTTCACCGACGGGCCGACGGCCGCGACCTGCCCGACGATTTCGTGACCGGGGATGCAGGGATAGACCGTGTTGCGCCAGTCGTTGCGCGCCTGGTGCAGGTCGGAGTGGCAGACTCCGCAATAGCGGATGTCGATACGCACGTCGTTGTCGCGCAGCGCCCGCCGGGTGAAGGCATGGGGAGCCAGCGGGCTCCCGGCAGCGGCTGCCGCGTAGCCACGGCAAGGGGTTGGTTCAGCGGTCGCGTTGGCCATTGGTATTCCTGCGGAGCGTAGGCATTTTCCCGATTATAGACAGGCGCACGGCAGACACCCGAAGCATGGGCAGTGGCCGTCGCTGCTGCGTTAGGATTTCGCCCCTGCCCACCCTGCTGGATGTCGCATGAACCCGCATCGCCGCTCGCTGCTGCTCGCCTTCGTCGCTGCGCTGTCTGCTTGCGCAGTCACCCCCACGCCGCAACCGCCGTCGGCGCCGATGGCCGCATCGACGGGTATGGGCGGCACCGTTGCGATGCCCGATTCCTTCAGTGCCGACGTCGCCGCGAACATGCTCGCCGCGGGCGGCAACGCCGTCGATGCCGCCGTGGCAGGCGCCCTGGTCCTGGCCGTGACCTACCCGGAAGCCGGCAACCTCGGCGGTGGCGGCTTCATGCTGGTCTACGTGGATGGCGCCGCGAAGTTCCTGGACTACCGCGAGACGGCCCCCGCGGCCGCGACGCGCGACATGTATCTCGATGCCAAGGGTGAGGTGATCGAGGGCCTGAGCCTGACCGGACACCGTGCCGTTGGCGTGCCCGGCACCGTGGCAGGCCTTTGGGAAGCGCATCAGCGCTACGGCAGACTGCCGTGGCGAGACGTGATCGAGCCGGCGGTACAGCTGGCGGAGCGCGGGTTCCCGGTACCACCGCTGCTCGCTGAGCGGGCCACGGCCGAACAGCCACGCTTCGCGAACACCAATTTCGCGCAGTACTTTGGCGGTCTTCGCAGCGGTGAGTCGTTCCGGCAGCCCGAACTCGCCGCGGCGTTGAAGCGCATCCAGGAGTCCGGCCCAGCCGGTTTTTACGAGGGCGAGACGGCCGACCTGATCGCACGGGAGATGCAGCGCGGTGGCGGTCTGCTCACGCCGCAGGACCTGCGCACCTATCGCGCCGTGTGGCGCGAACCGCTGCGCAGCACGTGGCGCGACCAGACCCTGCTGTCGTCGCCGCCGCCGAGTTCCGGCGGTTTTGCGCTGCTGCAGTTCCTGGGGATGAAGGATGCGCGAGCCACCGACTTCGAGGGCGTGGCACACAACTCGCCGCAATACGTGCACCTGGTGGCGGAGATCGCCAAGCGCGTCTATGCCGATCGCGCCGAATACGCAGGCGACGCCGATTTCGTCAACGTGCCGATCGACCGGCTGGTGGATCCCAGCTACATCCGCGAGCGCGCCGCCAGCATCGATGCCAGAGCGATTTCTCCGGCGCACAGCGTCGGTCCAGGCCTCGCCGAACCGCGCCACACGACGCACTATTCAATCGTCGATCGCTGGGGCAACGCCGTCGCCAACACGTACACGCTGAATGCAGATTTCGGCAGCGGCGTGGTCGTTCCTGGCGCCGGCTTCCTGCTCAACAACGAGATGGACGACTTCAGCGCCAAGGCCGGCGTGCCGAACGTGTACGGAATGCTCGGTGGCGACGCCAACGCGATCCAGCCCGGCAAGCGCATGTTGTCGTCGATGTCGCCGACGATCATGGTCGACCGCGCAGGCAAGGTCGCGATGGTCGTGGGCTCGATGGGTGGCTCGACGATCATCACCGGCGTCTTCCAGGTCGTGGTCGACGTCGTCGACTTCAGCCTGACGGCACAGCAGTCGGTGTCCGAGCCGCGGTTTCATCACCAGGGCGTGCCGGCCAATCTCATTACCTACGACGGCGCATTCCCGCCCGCCACCCAGGCAGCATTGCGCCAGCGGGGTTACATGGTGGAGCCGCACGAATGGCCGTTAGGTGACGTGCAACTCATCGTGCGTACCCCGGCAGGGTGGGATGCCGCATCGGACCCGCGCGGTCGCGGTGAGGTACGCCGACTGCCGTGAACCATGAAGCAATCTGATGCATTCGAGCTGGCAACTTTTTCCTGTTGCGCGTCTAATACATTGGCGTATATTCAAGCCGTAGTCGGCTGATTCTCAACGGTTTTTACTTACCAGCCCGGCGCGTAAGTCGAGGATTAAGATCCTCGCCCAAGGGTTTGAAAGTAAAAGGTTTTTACAGCTCAGAGGCGTGCGATGGCGGCACATTGGGACGATTATCACGCAGCGATGCAGGTGCTCGTGGGTACGGGCCCGGTAAAGCAGCGCCTGGTGGATGCTTACCGGCACCACCTCGCCGCACTGCGAGAGCACGACCTGCCGGATGCGGTCCGTGACCGGTTCGTTTCGCTGCGGGCAGCCATGCACGAAGCGCCTGCGACCGGTGGCATGACTGCTCCCGAAGCCTCGGTCCGCAAGATGTCCGACAAGGACGCGGCCGCACACGCCTCTGCGATCCTGGAAATGTTCACGGTACTGTCGGCTCTGAATGAGAGCGAAGGCGTGCCTCGCCTGCGCATCGTCGCCAGCGGCGGCGACGACGCACTCACCGACGACCTGTTCGAAGTCCCGGCCTTCCTCAGTCGAGCTTGAACTCGATCACGTCGAAGCGCGTCGTTTCTTCGTGGCGCGCCTGGCGCTTGATCGCGTCGATCAGCTGCCGCTGATCCCAGGGCACCACGTCGTCCGCGAGCTCCTGTACCGCCGGGGCAATCGTGTCCGTGCCGCCGAACGGCTCCAGCACGATGATCGGCTTGTCGTACGCCTTGGCACAGTGCATCTGGAATTCGACCCAGTCTACGTTCCGGCGATACAGCGCAGCCGGCACGATCACCACCTCGGATTCGCCGATCTGGCTCCGCAGCGACTCGCGCAACGCCTCCTTGTCGCCCGACGGGCGTGCATCGGGCGTGCTGGTGTTGCGATAAAAGAAATTGGGGCTGCTTTCGACGTATTCGAAAATACGGTGGTAATCCTCGTCCGCCGCCCATACATGGCAGACGAACAGCCGGATCGGGTTCTTCTGGGTGACGCTGCTCACGGAGCCTCCGTCGACATCCTTGCTACCGGACTTGCGGCAATAGTCTAGCCTAGCGCATTCCGTTCCGGATCACCGTCCAGACCCGTAGAATTGAGGTCTGATGCGCTTCCTGCTTTATAACATCCGTTACGCCACGGGCACCGGCGCCGCTTTCCACCTCCCGATCCCGGGCGCGGGCTACCTCCGCAGCGACAAGCGCGTGCTGGCAGGCATCACCCGCTTCATCAAGGGCCAGGACCCGGACATCGTCGGGCTGATCGAGGTCGACACCGGCTCGATCCGCACCGGCAAGGTCAACCAGGCCGAAGTCATCGCCGACTCGCTCGGGCACTACTCGATCTACCAGTGCAAGTACGGCGCGAACTCGTTCAATACGTTCGTGCCGATCCTGAACAAGCAGTCCAATGCCTTCCTGGCGGCGCCGCGCGTCGAGGGTGAGCGTTTCCACTACTTCGACACCGGCATCAAGCGGCTGATCATCGAACTCGAACTCGACGATGTCTGCGTCTTCCTGGTCCACCTCTCGCTCAAGTTCCGGCACCGCCACGCGCAGCTGCGCCAGGTGTTCGAACTCGTGAAGCGCTCGGCCAAGCCGGTGATCGTCGCGGGCGACTTCAACACGTTCTGGGGCGAACACGAGATGTCGCTGTTCATGGAAGCGAGCGGACTGCGCAGCGCCAACGTCGAGGGCCTGCCTTCGTATCCAGCGCACAAACCGCGCATGGAGCTCGACTTCATCCTGTATTCGAAGGGCATCGAGATCGACTCGTTCTCGATCCCGGAAGTCACGTTTTCGGACCACCGGCCGCTGGTCTGCGATTTCCACGTCACGGGCTGACGCCGGCCCGCGTGGTTCATGGAGGACCGATGAACACTTCCGCGCCTGCCGTGTCGCCGCACCAGTGGACGCTCGAGATCGATGCGGATCGCGTCGCCTGGCTCACCTTCGACAAACCCGGCGCCAGCGCCAACTCGCTCTCGCGTGCCGCGATGGAAGAACTCGACGAGCGCCTGCGCGAAATCGAGCAGCGGAGACCGGCGGGCCTGGTGATCCGTTCCGGCAAGAGCGGCTTCATCGCGGGTGCCGACGTCTCCGAGTTCGGCCAGGTCCGCGCGCCGGATGAAGCGGTGCCATCGATACGTGCGGCACACGCCGTGCTGCAACGGCTCGAGGACCTGCCCTTCCCCACCGTCGCCGCCATCAACGGCTACTGCCTCGGCGGAGGGCTCGAACTCGCCATGGCGTGCCGTCACCGCGTTTGCGCGGACGATCCGAAAGTCACGCTGGGCCTGCCGGAGGTGATGCTCGGCATCCACCCGGGCTTCGGCGGCACCGTGCGTGCGGTGCAACTCGTGGGCGTGGCGACCGCAATGGACCTCATGCTGACCGGCAAGAACCTGCGGCCCGACAAGGCGCTGCAGGCCGGCCTCGTGGACGAGGTCGTCCCAGCCAGCCGCTTGCGTGACGCCGCGAAATCATTGGTCCTGCGCCCGCGCAGGCACCACAAGGCGTCATTGAGCCAACGCCTGCTGAACCTGCCCGTCGTGCGCGGGCTCGTGGCCGGCAAGATCGAGAGCCAGGTGCGCCGTCGGGCGCGCAAGGAGCACTACCCGGCGCCGTATGCGATCGTGGACCTCTGGCGTCGCCATGGTGCGAGTCGCCGCACGGGTTACGAAGCCGAGGCCCAGTCGGTCGCGCGCCTCGTCTGCACCTCCGCGTCACGCAACCTCGTGCGCGTGTTCTTCCTGCAGGAAAGACTGAAGGCATTGGGGGGCAAGGACCTGCCGACGGGCGGCCACGTGCACGTCGTCGGCGCGGGCGTAATGGGCGGCGACATCGCGGCGTGGTGTGCGCTGCGCGGCTTCACCGTGACACTGCAGGACCGCGGCGCGGAGTTAGTGCAGCCAGCACTCGATCGCGCCAGGGCCTTCTTCGAGAAGCGCGGCCGCGTTCCTGGCAAGGCGGCTGAGCAGCTGGCCCGGCTGCAGGCGGACGTCGAGGGCCGCGGGGTCGATCGTGCCGATGTCGTGATCGAAGCCATCTACGAGAACGCCGCGGCGAAGCGCGAGTTGTATGCGCGCATCGAGCCCAGGCTGAAAGCCGGCGCCATCCTCGCCACCAATACCTCGAGCCTCATGCTCGAGCCGCTCGCGGAACGACTCGCAGCGCCCGGCCGGCTGGTCGGCCTGCACTTTTTCAACCCGGTCGCGCAGATGCCGCTGGTCGAAGTCATCGAGTCGGCTGTCACCGAGCCGCAGGCGCGCGCCGTCGCACTCGCCTTCACGCGAGCCATCGACAAGCTGCCACTGCCCTGTCGCAGCGCACCGGGTTTCCTGGTGAACCGGGTGCTCATGCCGTACATGACCGAGGCAATGCTAGCCGCTGGCGAAGGCGTGCCACTCGCGACGATCGACGCGGTGGCCGTGAAATTCGGCATGCCAATGGGACCGATCGAACTTGCGGACATCGTCGGCCTGGACGTCTGCCTGCACGTGGGCCGGATCCTGTCGTCCGCCTTCGGTGGACCCGCGCCTGACGCCGTCGCCCCGCTGGTGGACGCCGGCAAGCTCGGCAAGAAGTCGGGCCAGGGCCTCTACGAATGGCGCGACGGCAAGGCGGTGAAGCCCGCCGTCGACCCCGCCACGCGCGCACCCGACGACCTCGAAGATCGCCTCATGCTGGCGATGGTCAATGAAGCCATGGCCGTGCTGCGGGAAGGCGTGGTGGCGGACGCAGACCTCATCGACGCCGGCGTGATTTTCGGTTCGGGCTTTGCGCCCTTCCGCGGCGGCCCGCTGCGGTACGCCCGGGAACGCGGCCTGCAGGACGTAGTCGCTCGACTCGAAGCGCTGGCTGCCAGGCACGGCGAGCGGTTCCGGCCCGACCGGGGCTGGTCGAGCTTCGGTGGTCCCGGCGCGCCGTGATACCATCCGGCACCTTTTGCGGCCGTCCTTCATGAGCAGCGATCCGAGCACCGTCGAACTGGCCGTCCTGCGCGCGTTTTCGCCGCTCGATGGACTCAAGAATGAAAACCTCCGTGCACTCGCGCGCAAGACCGTCATTCGCGAGTTGCCGCAGGGCCGCCTCCTGTTCAAGGAAGGCGACACCGACAAGCGCACCTACTACCTCGCGAGCGGGGTCATCGAGCTGCTGTCGAACGGTCGCATCGTCGGCACGATCCGCGGTGGCACCCCCGACGCACGCCATCCGCTGGCGCCGATCCTGCCCCGCCGCTGCACGGCCCGGGTGGCGTCCGAGAAGATCGAATACCTCTCGATCGACAGCGACCTGCTCGACGTCCTGATCACCTGGGACCAGACGGGCACCTACGAAGTCGGCGAACTGCGCGCCGGCAGCGAATCGGCCGGCGACTGGATGACCATGCTCCTGCAGAGCCGGGCCTTCCACCGCATCCCTCCGGCCAACCTGCAAGCCGTGTTCATGCGCCTGCAGCGGATGAGTTACTCAGCCGGCGACGTCGTGATCCGCCAGGGCGAGGAAGGCGACTTCTTTTACGTGATCGTCGAGGGCCGCTGCTCGGTCAGTCGCGAAACGCCGCTGAACCGCGAAGGCATCCGGCTCGCGGAACTCGGCATGGGCGAGACCTTCGGCGAGGAAGCGCTGATTTCCGGCGCCACACGCAACGCCACCATCACCATGCTGACCGACGGCGTGCTGATGCGCCTCGCGAAGGACGACTTCAACACGTTGCTGAACGAGCCGATGCTGCAGTGGGTGGACCACGAGCAGGGCCTGCAGATCGTCGCCAAGGGCGGCATGTGGCTCGACGTGCGCCTGCCGAGCGAATACGAACACTGGCACCTCGAGCCTTCGCTGAACGTGCCGCTCTACTTCATCCGCCTGAAGATCAAGACGCTCGACCCGACGGTCCGGTACGTCGTGGTCTGCGACAACGGCCGTCGCAGTTCCGCGGCGGCCTACATCCTGAGTGAACGGGGTTTCGAAGCGCACGTGTTGCGCGGCGGCATTGCCGCCACCGCTCTCGCCGATACGCTGATCAGGACGAGTGAATCGTGAATAGTGGCTGTTCACTAGTCACTATTCACTAATCACTACATCGTGTGGGTGGGCTTGTCGCCGCCCAGCGCGCCGGCGAGGTAGGCCTCGATCTTGCGCTGGGTATTGCCGCGGTCCTGTTCGCTGAACTGCACGCCGATGCCGGCCGTGCGCTTGCCCTGCGCGCCCTTGGGCGTCATCCAGATGACCCGCCCGGCCACCGGCAACTTCTCGTCCTCGCCCATCAGGTTGAGCAGCATGAACACCTCGTCACCGAGGCGGTAGTTGCTGCTCGTGGGAATGAAGAGCCCGCCGTTCTTCACGAACGGCATGTAAGCGAGATACAGCGCGCTCTTGTCCTTGATGGTCAGCGTCAGCAGGCCAGGCTTGTTCGGTTGTCGCGCGGGTGCAGGGCTCATCAGGACGTTCTCAGTGCTCCATCAGCGGGTCGACGCCGCGGCTCGCAATTCGAGCAGCAAGGTTTCGACCACGAGGGGCGCGGACGCCGAGCCTTCCAGCAGGCGGCGGGCCTCGCGCAAGCGGTCCAATACCTGGAACGCCGCGGTTATGTTCAACTCGGCCGCTGCCCTTTGCAATAGCGAACCGGTCCGAAACGTGAGGGGATTCTCATTGGCCACGCCCGTGGCGGCCTGGACGGCGGCCACGAGCCACGCTTCGAGCCAGTCGAGCCGCGTCGGCAGCCCTGCGCCCTGCATGTCGGCAGCAGCGCGCGTGACCTCGATCCGGCGATCGAGGAACGCTTCCAGCAGCCCCGCCATCTGCTCTTCGAGTCCCGCGAAATGCGGCGCGAGCGCAAGCGCCTTGAGCGGCGAGCCGCCCGCCACGGCCAGCAACCGCGGTGGCGGCGCGCTGCCGAGCGACTCGGTGAGCCAGCGCAGTGCCAGTGCGTTTTCGGGACGTGCTACTTCAATGCGCTGGCAACGACTGCGCAACGTGGCCAACAACGCAGACGGCCGCGCGGTGACCAGCACCAGCACGGTGCGCGGCGACGGTTCCTCGAGCGTCTTGAGCAGTGCGTTCTGCGCCGACGTCGTCATCTTTTCGGCCGGTGCAATCACCGCCACGCGGTAGCCGCGCCGCATGCTCGTCATCGAGAGTTGCTCGCATACCTCACGCACCTGGTCGACGCCGATCGACTTCTTGTCTTCCGGGATCCGCAGCCAGTGAATGTCAGGGTGCGTCCCGGCCCTGCTTAGCTGGCACTCGGCGCATCCGCCGCAGGCCTCGAGGCGCGCGCCGCGACCCGTGCAGAACAACGCCGCTGCCAGCGCGGAGGCGAAACGCTCCTTGCCGACGCCCGCCGGCCCTTGCAGCAGCAATCCGTGCGACAGCCGCTGGGAAGCAACCGCCGCGGTCAGCTTGTCGCAGGCAGATTCGTGCCACGGCAGCAGGTCGATCGGCAGCGGTGCGAATTCGTCGGCGCCGGCACTGCCGCTGGTCTCGTCGTCGTCCGCATCCTGGCTCATCGCGACGGCGCCTGCGTCGTCAGCAGCGGCTGCAGCGCCGCCCGAACAGCCAATTCAACGTGCACGAGTTCGCCGCTCGCGTCGACGACGCGGAACCTCGCCGGTTCCTGCGCGGCACGCTGCAGATAACACTGCCGGACGCGCTCGAAGAATTCGCCGCGTTCCGCTTCAAACCGGTCGGGACCGTCGTTGCCGTTGCGCACCCGGGCGCGCGCCATGCCGACGGCGATGGGTGCGTCGAGCAACACCGTCAGATCGGGTTGGCGCTGCGGATGCACGATGCGCACGAGCGCATCGATGTCGGCCACAGGCAAGCCGCGGCCACCCCCCTGGTAGGCGTAGGTGGCGTCGGTGAACCGGTCGCACAGGACCCATGCACCACGCGCAATGGCCGGCTCGACCAGGTTGGCCAGGTGGCTCGCGCGTGCCGCAAACATCAGCAGCAGTTCGCACGATTGCGGCATGGGCTCGTCGGTGGGTTCCAGCAGGATGCGGCGCAGCTGCTCGGCCCTCGGTGTGCCGCCGGGCTCACGCGTCAGCACGACTTCGAGGCCGGCTGCCTCCAGCCAGGCGGCCGCGCGCTTGATCTGCGTCGACTTGCCGACGCCCTCGCCGCCTTCGAACGTGATGAACCTGCCCTGCACTGTGTTCAACGACCCTTGCTGTGCTGCTGACGGTAACGCACGAGGTACTGCCGCACCGCGGCTTCGTGCTCCGCCAGCGTCTTCGAGAACGCGTGCCTGCCGTCGCCCGCGCCCGTCGCGACAAAATAAAGCTCGCCGCGCTCGTCGGGTTGCACCGCTGCCCGCAACGAAGCGGCTCCCGGAAGCGCGATCGGCGTCGGCGGCAGTCCCGCCCGCGTGTAGGTATTGTACGGCCCGTCGCGCTCGAGATCAGCGCGCCGCAGGTTGCCGTCGAATTTTTCGCCGAGCCCGTAGATGACCGTCGGGTCGGTCTGCAGCCGCATGCCGCGGCGCAGTCGCTCGACGAACACACCGGCAATGCGCGCGCGTTCGTCGGGGTGACCCGTTTCGCGTTCGATGATCGAGGCCAGGATCAATGCCTCGTAGTCGTCCTTGAGCGGCAGGTTCTCGTGCCGGGTCGCCCAGGCCGCCGCCAGTTCCTTGCGCATGCGATCACGCGACTGGCGCAACAGGTCGCTGTCCCTGGTGCCCTTCCCGAACAGGTACGTATCGGGAAAAAACAGCCCTTCCGGATGCTTGCCGCCCTCTCCCAGCGCGCGCATGACTTCAGCGTCCGTCATGCCACGCGTCGTGTGCGCGAGCGTCGGCTCGGCGGCGAGCGCCTTGCGCAGTTCGCGGAACGTCCAGCCCTCGACGACAGTGACCGAATGCTGCACCACGGCCCCGCTCACGAAGGCCTGCAGCAGGCCTTTGGGTGACGTGCCCGGCTTGATCGAAAACTCGCCTGCGTGCATCTGCGAGTCGGCGTCGATGGCCCGGCCGTACAGCGCCAGCAGCCGCGGGTGCGTGAGCAAACCCCGTGCAGCGAGGCCACGCGCCACGGCCGTAAGTGATTGCCCAGGCTGGACTTCGATGATCGCGGGTTCGGGTCCGATCGCGAGCGGCTGCGCCAGCCAGTGCCGGACATACAGCGCGCCGCCAGCGACGACGAGCACGGCGATCGCCAGCAGCGCGAACAGCGTGCGCCGCACCGACTTCATTCGTCGGCAGTCTCGATCGCTTCACGCAGGAGGGTCGTCATCTCGCTCGAGGCAAAGTTGTTCACGCCTGCAACCCAGCCCACCGGGCGGATGCCGCGCACGGCGTTGGTCAGGAAGCATTCGTCGGCCCGGGCCAGGTCGTCGAGCGTGTAGTCGCCGACCGCGGTGCGGATGCCGAGCCTGGCGGCCGTCCGCAGCACGACTTCACGCATGACGCCCGACACGCCACAGTCGCTGATCTGCGGCGTCAGCAGCTCGCCGTTGCGCACCAGGAACACATTGGCCGCCGTGGCGCAGACGATACGGTCGTCGGTCGAGCGCATGAGGCCCTCGTCGACGGCCGGTTCGCGCAGCTCGGCGCCCGCGAGCACCTGCTCGAGACGATTGAGGTGCTTCATGCCCGCGAGCCGCGGATTCCGGCCCAGGCGGGTTTCGCAGACACGCAGCGTGAGCGGACGCGCTGCCTCGGACTCGGACACCTGCTGCGCCGTCGAGACGACGATGCGCGTCAGGCTCGGTTCCACCGGCGGCGGATAGCCGCGCGGACCGGGTCCCCGCGTCAGCGTGAGCTTGCATACCGCCGCGCCGAAACCTGCCAGTGCGCGCAGGCAATCCGTTTCGATGAGATCCACGGGCGGGGCTGGCATCCCCAGGCGGTGGCAACTCTCAGTGAGGCGCGCCATGTGGCTCTGGAAGCGCCGCACGCGTCCGTTCGACGCAGCCATCGTCTCGAACAGGCCATCGCCGTACTGCAGCCCGCGGTCGTCCACCGACACGCTGCCGCCTTCCACGCCATTCACGAATTTCCGACCCATCATCGTCGTTCTCCCAGCGCGCGCAGGATTCCATTCGCCTTCGCGCGGGTTTCTGCCAGTTCTGCCTCGGGTATGGAGTCTGCCACGATGCCGCCTCCAGTCCGAAATCCGATCTCGCCGTCACGAACAGTCAACGTGCGGATCAGGATATTGAGGTCCATCGCGCCGTTCAGGTCGAGGTACCCGAGGGATCCGGTGTAAGCGTCCCGCGGCTCGCGCTCGAGTCCCGCGAGGAGCTCGATGCACCGCACCTTGGGGCAGCCGGTAATGGTCCCGCCCGGAAATACGGCCGCGATCGCCTGTCCGGGGGTCACGCCATCGCGCAGTACGCCACGCACGTTCGACACGATGTGGTGCACCGTCGCATAGGTCTCGATGGTCATGAACTCGTCGACCTCGACGGTGCCGCCGCGACAGATGCGGCCGAGGTCGTTGCGCTCGAGGTCCACCAGCATGATGTGCTCGGCGCGTTCCTTCTCGTTGAGCCTGAGCTCGCTCTTGAGCGCCGCGTCGGCGGCATCGTCCCGTCCGCGTGGACGTGTGCCGGCGATCGGGCGGGTGCTGGCGATGCCGTCCTGCAGTTGCAGCAGGCGCTCGGGCGATGAACTGAGCAGCGAAAAATCAACGAACTGCGCGAGGGCCGCGAAAGGCGCCGGGTTTGCGCGCCGCAGGGCGCGGTAAAGGTCCGGCACCGTGGCGCCTGGCGCCATGCGGGCGCGCCAGGAGCGCGAGAGATTGGCCTGGTAGACATCGCCACGCGCAATCGCGCCGAGCACTTCGCGCACGCCATCGAGGAACACCTGCGGATCCTGCTCTTCGACCGCCGTGGTCAACACGGTGGGCGGAACGCGCTTTTCCGCGCTGGCGACAGCGGCAATGTCGGCACGGACCTGCTCGCGCAGCTGCTCCAGCAATCCCGCGTCGCGTGCCACGATGCGAATCTCGTTCGTGCGCCGGTCGCGCATCAATGCGCCACGCATGCGCCACGCCACCGCACGCGGCAGGTGCGAGGCGGGCAAATGCAGCGTCGGCTCGATCTCGGCCGCGAGTTCATAGCCGAGGTACAGGAACCAGCCGTCCGCAAACACCGCGCCGCTCGGGACGGCGGCGCCCGGGCCACGTTCACGAGCCACCCAGCGGTCGAGCGCGTCGAGGAACCGTCCACCGGCAGCCGCTTCGGGAACGTCGCCGGTGAGCTGGCCGTAGCGCGCCTGCGCCAGCCGCTCGCCGGGCAATGCAAACAGCAGGTCGTGCCGCCCGAGCGGCTCTTCGCCGCTCACGCTTTCGAGCAGGACGGGGTAACGGGCGGGAAAGCGCTCGTGCAGCGCGAGCAGGTCGGCTTCGCGCATGGCTGGAGTCAGCTCGCGCGCTCAGCCGAGCGCGCGGAAGATCAGGCTGCCGTTCGTGCCACCGAAGCCGAACGAATTCGACAGCGCGATGCGCACCGGCGCCTGGCGCGCGGTACCCGGCACGTAGTCGAGGTCGCACTCCGGATCCGGGTGTTCGAGGTTGATCGTCGGCGGCAGCACGCCGTCGCGGATCGCGAGGATCGAAAAAATCGCCTCGACGACGCCCGCGGCACCGAGCAGGTGGCCGGTCATCGACTTGGTCGAGCTCACCGCGACCTTGCGCGAGTGGTCGCCGAGCGTGCGCTTGATCGCGACGGTCTCGGCGCGGTCGCCGAGTTCGGTCGAGGTGGCGTGCGCGTTGATGTAGTCCACCGCCTCGGGGTTGATCTCCGCATCGCGGATGGCCGCGCTCATCGCGAGCCGCGCGCCCTCGCCGTTTTCCGGCGGCGCGGTGATGTGGTGCGCGTCGCCGCTCATGCCGAAGCCGACGAGTTCCGCATAGATCTGCGCGCCGCGCGCCTTCGCGTGTTCGTATTCTTCGAGGACGATGGCGCCGCCGCCTTCGGCCATCACGAAACCGTCACGGTCCTTGTCCCACGGACGGCTCGCGCGTGCGGGCTCGTCGTTGCGCAGGGACAGCGCACGGGCCTGGCAGAAGCTGCCGACGCCGAGCGGCGTGAACGCCATCTCGGAACCGCCCGCCACCATGATGTCGGCGTCGCCGTACTGGATCAGGCGGCAGGCCAGGCCGATCGAATGCGTCGACGTCGTGCAGGCGGTGACCAGCGCGATGTTCGGCCCGCGCAGGCCGTGATGGATCGACACCTGCCCGGCAGCCGCGTTGATGATGCTGCCGGGGATGAAGAACGGGGAAATCTTGCGCGGGGTCTTCGCCTCGAGCCACTTCGCCGTGTTCTCTTCGATGGTCGAGAGCCCGCCGATGCCGGCGCCCATGGCGACGCCGATGCGCGCGCAGTTGGCCTCGGTGACCTCGAAGCCCGAATCCTTGATGGCCTGCGTGGCGGAGGCGACGCCGAACGGCACGAACGGATCGAATTTCCGCACGTCCTTCGGCGCCATGTACTCCTCGGCGTTGAAGCCCTGCGCCTGCCCGCCGATGCGGACCGGGAAAGCGCTCAGGTCCATCTTGTCGATGAGACCAATGCCGCTGCGACCGTTCACGATGCCTTCCCAGGCGGTCGCCACGGTGCTGCCGAGAGGGGAAACGATGCCTAAACCTGTGACGACGACTCTGCGCCTGGACAAGCTGGGTCCCCCCGAAGATTCTCTGGAACGATGTTGCAGGACCGCCCTCCGTGGCGATCCGGCACGAGGCGCAACTCAGGCCTGGGTGCGGCGCTCGTTGATGTAGTCGATTGCCTGCTGGACGGTCGTGATCTTCTCGGCATCCTCGTCCGGAATTTCGGTCTCGAATTCTTCTTCGAGCGCCATCACGAGTTCGACAGTGTCGAGCGAGTCAGCACCGAGGTCGTCGACGAAGGAGGACTCGTTGGTGACTTCCTCTTCCTTGACGCCCAGTTGCTCGGCGACGATCGCCTTCACCCGCTGTTCAATACTGCTCATTGTCGTAGGGATCCTTTGGAAGGAAACAAAATCGGCCGGTCCGGGCCTGCAAGGGACCGGCGTGGGGCGCGTATTCTATGTTAAGGCCGTGGCAAGGGTCCAATTGGCCAGAAAAGCCATTCAGATCATGTACATACCACCGTTTACATGGAGAGTCTCACCGGTGATGTAGGCCGCTTCGGGCCCGGCCAGGAAGGCAACGGCCGCCGCGATATCGTCCGGCGAACCCAGGCGACCGAGCGGGACCTGCGTCAGCAGCGAGGTTTTCTGCGCCTCGCCGAGGGCGTCCGTCATGTCCGTGACGATGAACCCCGGAGCCACGACGTTCACCGTGATATTGCGCGATCCGACCTCGCGCGCGAGGCTCTTGCTGAAGCCGATCATGCCCGCCTTGGCCGCCGCGTAATTGGTCTGGCCGGCGTTGCCCATTACGCCGATGACGGATGCGATGTTCACGATGCGGCCTTTGCGCGCCTTCATCATCCCGCGCATGACAGCCTTGCAGGTGCGATAGACGGCGCTCAGGTCCGTGTCGAGGACAGCCTGCCAGTCGTCCGCGCTCATGCGCATGAGCAGGCCGTCGCGCGTGATGCCGGCGTTGTTGACGAGGATGGACGGCGTGCCTTCCGCCCCCTCCACGGCCTTGAAGCACGCCTCGACCGCACCCGGGCCGGCAACGTCGAGCACCACCCCCCGCCCGGTGATACCGGCGTCCTTGAGGTACGCATCGATCGTCTGGGCGCCGGCTGCGGTCGTGGCGGTTCCCACGACGCGCGCACCGCGCTTGCCGAGTTCCAGTGCGATCGCGCGGCCGATGCCGCGCGTGGCGCCGGTGATCAAGGCAAATTCGCCAGCGAGGCTGCTCATGCGTTTTCTCCACAGGCGGCCAGCGCCGCCGCGATCGATGCCGGGTCTTCCAGGGCGAGCATCTTGAGCTCGGGCTTGCGTTCGATGCGGCGGTTGAGCGACGTCAGCACCTTGCCCGGGCCGCATTCCACGAACGTGGTCGCGCCGCCCGCCAGCATGGCGCGAACGGTGTCGGCCCAGCGCACGGGCTTGAACAACTGTTCCTTGAGGGACTGGCGGATGCCGTCGGGCGAGGTGTGCTTGTGCACGTCCACGGTATAGACATCGGCGACGTTCGGCAGCCGTACGTCCACAGTCGCGAGCTTTTCCGCCAACCGCTCGGCGGCGCCCAGCATCAGGCTGCTGTGCGAGGGCACGCTCACCGGCAACAGCACCGCGCGCTTGGCGCCGCGGGCCTTGGCGGCATCGATCGCACGCGCGACGGCCGTCGCGTTGCCGGCAATGACGGTCTGGCCGGGCGCGTTGAAATTCACGGGTTCAACCACTTCACCCTGCGCCGCTTCCTTGCAGGCCGCGTCGAGTTCCGCGTCGTCGAGCCCGAGGATCGCTGCCATCGCACCCTGCCCCAGCGGCACGGCCTGCTGCATCACCTGCCCGCGGAAGCGGACGACGTCGATCGCCGACTTGAAGTCCATCGCGTCCGAACACACGAGCGCCGTGTATTCACCGAGGCTGTGTCCCGCCATCGCCACCGGCCGTGGCCCGCCGCGACCGCTCCAGACCCGCCACGTGGCGACCCCGGCCGCGAGCATCGCAGGCTGCGTGCGCTCGGTCGAACCGAGTTCGGCTTCCGGCCCGTCCTGGCAGAGCGCCCAGAGGTCGTAGCCGAGCACGTCGCTCGCTTCGGCAAAGGTGGCACGGACGACGGGCTCTGCCGCCCCGAGTTCGGCGAGCATGCCGACGGACTGGGACCCCTGCCCCGGAAAGACGAATGCGAGTGTCATCGGCCGTATTCCCCTGGTGACCGCCCGGCGGCCAATCGTGATGCCGTGCCGCGATTATAGCGATGGGACCGCAGGACGCCGCCGCCACAGCATCAAAAGCGCCGCCGCGGCGCCCCCGATCGCGCCGTAAGTGTGCGCCTCGTGGATGACCGCAATCGCCAGCGTCGAGGCCGTAAACGGCAGCGCACCCAGCAAGTGCTCCCAGCCGAGCTTGAGCGCGAACAGGACCGCCACCAGCGCCGTGAGGGCGTCCGGCTTGCGCCACAACCAGGCACAGAGCCCCGCCGCCATCAGGCCGTGCAGCACCCCGGAAAACCCCACGTACCACTCCAGTTGCGGCTCCAGTACGAGGAACCCGAGATCGACTGCGACGGTCGAAGCGATGAGGATGGCGATCCAGCCGCGGAGGTCGAATTCGCTGGCGAAAAGCCAGGCGACGAGCGCGAGGCCCGCGAGGTTCCAGGCAAGGTGCGTCAGGTCGTGGTGAAAAAGATGGGCTGTGACGAGCCGCCAGTATTCGCCGCCGGCCAGGATGGCAGCGCGGTCATATGGCAGTGCTTCCCGCGCCAGCATGCCGAGCGCCTGGACTGCGACGAGCACGAGCGCGAGCACCAGCGGCGCGCGCCATGCGCGTGCGTCCAGTTGCGTCAGTTGCGAGAAGCGTCCCAGGTTCATGCGTGCGCCGATTCCAGCAGCGTGGGTTTGCTATGATCAGTGAAATTTACCGTCAACCACGGCATCCCACATGACATTTACCGGATTGCGCCGCATTCGCGGCTTCACGCTGATCGAGATCATGGTCGTCGTCGTGATCCTCGGCATCCTTGCCGCGCTGGTCGCGCCGAACGTGATCCGCCGCATCGACGACGCGCGCGTCACCAAGGCCAAGCAGGACATCCGCGCCTACGAGACGGCGCTCAACCTGTACCGCATGGACAACTTCCGCTACCCGACCACCGAGCAGGGCCTGCAGTCGCTGGTCACGCGTCCCGCCGACCCGAACATCAAGAACTGGAAGGAAGGCGGCTACATCGACGGCATGAAGAAAGATCCCTGGGGCAACGACTACGCCTACATCGCACCGGGCACCCGTGGCGACTACGACCTCTACACGCTCGGCGCCGACGGCCAGCCGGGCGGCGAAGGACCCGATGCCGACATCGGCAACTGGAACATCGAATAATCCCGTGACGCGGCTCGCAGCCGCACGCCGCACCTCGGGGTTCACCCTGCTCGAGGTGCTCGTCGTCGTCGTCATCATCGGCATCC
Source organism: uncultured Gammaproteobacteria bacterium (assembly GCA_963754535.1). Taxonomy (GTDB): domain Bacteria; phylum Pseudomonadota; class Gammaproteobacteria; order Steroidobacterales; family Steroidobacteraceae; genus RPQJ01. Next base: position 214,814 of record CAVWGG010000011.1, on the reverse strand, counting down.
TCACCTCGATGGCGGTGATCTCGGTCAACGTGCTCGGCGGCGATCACGAGATGCAGCAGGAAGCCGAGCGCCTGCAGGCCATCCTGCTGCAGACGCGTGAAGACGCCGTGCTGCAGAGCCGCGACATCGGCATGCGGCTCGACGAAACGGGTTACGAATTTCTCGCCTATGACGGCCGCGTCGATCGCTGGATCGCCGTCGAGTACGATCCCCTGCTGCGCGCGCGTTCGCTGCCCGAAGGCCTGCGGCTCTCGCTGCGGCTCGAGGATCGCAACGTGCAACTGAAGCCGCGTGCGCCGGCGACCGAGCGCGACCCCATCCAGCCGCAGGTGATACTGCAGGCGTCCGGCGAACTGGTGCCGTTCGACGTCGGCTTTGCGCGCGACGGCACCGACGAGAAGCGCCGCGTGAGCGGCACGGTCGAAGGCAAGATCGAAGTGCACGACGACGCGCGCGAGAAACGCTGACGATGCGCCCCTGCTCCGCTTCACCGACGTCCCAACGCGGTTTCACGCTGATCGAAGTGCTGGCAGCGCTCGTCATCGTCGCGCTCGGCATGATCGCGGCGATCCAGGCGGTCACGCAGTCGGCGCGCAACGGCACCTACCTGCGCGACAAGACGCTGGCGCACTGGATCGGCATGAACGTGCTGACCGAACGGCGCCTGCAGTCGTCCGTGCCTGACGTCGCCGAATCCACGGGTCGCGTCGAATTCGCGGACCAGCAGTGGCAGTGGACGATGACGGTCACGCAGACCCAGGTCGCCAGCCTGCGACGCATCGACATCGCGGTGCGGCGTGCCGAGTCGCCAGAGAGCACGCCGCTCGCCAACGTCTCCGGCTTCTATGGCGAAGCCATCGGCGGTGCAGGCACCGGTGGCACCAGCGTGTCGTGGGCCGGCACGGGTGCACCCGGCACGGGTGGCGCTGAGGACGAAACGGGCGGGTCCACGCCGACGCCGAACAAGCCCCCGGGCGAGCGGCCGGGCTTGCCAACGGACGACGAGGAATGACCGGCCCCGCATTCCGGCAACTTTCGTCAGGACCTGCTGGTCGTGCGCGCGGCTTCACGCTGCTCGAAGTACTGGTGGCGATGGCCATTTTCGCGTTCGTCGGCGTGATGGCCTTGTCGGGCTACACGCAACTGCAGAAGCAGACCGAGTACCAGCAACTGCGGCTCGAGCGCATCCGTGAAGTGCAGCGCGCCGTGCAGATCCTGGCGCAGGACCTCACGCAGATCGAGCCTCGCCCGATCCGTGAGTCGATCGGCGACCAGCGCGTGCCCGCCGTGCTCGCCGGCGAGTCGGTCGAATACAAGATCGAGTTCACGCGGTCCGGCTGGATGAACACCGCAGGCTTGCCGCGGCCAACGCTGCAACGCGTGGCTTACCGGCTCGACCAGGATGGCCTCTGGCGCGATTACTGGCGCACGCTCGACCGCACGCAGGCCTCGGAGCCGGTGCGCTTCCGCCTGCTGAGCGGCGTGCGCGCCGTGACGTTCCGGTTCCTGGCGCCGTCGCAGGAGTGGGTCGACCGCTGGCCACAGCCGGGGGGCAATCCGGTCGAGCAGGAACGACTGCGACCCGCGGCCGTCGAGGTCACGCTCGAACTCGAGGACTGGGGAACGATCAAGCGCCTCGTCGAGGTGGCAGGATGACGCGCAGACGCCACCCACCGTCGTGGCCATCGCGCCAGCGCGGCGTCGCGCTGATCATGGCCGTGCTGATCGTCGCGCTTGCCACGATCCTCGCGGTCAACGTGACGTTCCGCGGCATGGTCGACCAGCGTCGCGCCGCCAACCTCTTCGCGCTCGACCAGGGCTTCGAAGTCGCGCTCGGCGCCGAAGCCTGGGCCGCCGACATCCTGCGCAAGGACGCACAGGATTCGCAGACGGACCACTTCGGCGAAATCTGGGCGAAGTCGATGGCGGCCCTGCCGATCGATGAAGGCGTCGGTACGGTCGAAGGCCGCATCGAGGACATGCAGGGCCGCTTCAACCTGAACAACCTCGTGTTCAGCGACGGCACGACCAACGAGACAGCGGTCAAGCAACTCGAGCGCATGCTCAGCATGCTCGAAATCGAGCCGACGTGGGCCACAGCCATGGCGGACTGGATCGACTCCGACATCCAGCCTGGCTTTCCCGATGGCGCGGAAGACTCGGTCTACACGGGGCTCGATCCCCCGCACCTCGCGGCCAACATGCCGATTACCCGCACCAGCGAGCTCATGGTGCTGCCCGAGTTCGGTGCCGATCGCTTTCGACGCCTGCAGCCGTACATCACGGCACTGCCGGTCGGAACCAAGCTCAATGTCTGCACCGCGCCCGGCATCGTGCTCGACTCGCTGTCGGAAACGCAGCGGCAGTTCAGCCTCAACCCCGAGGACCTGGCCAAGCGGCGTCTCGAAGCGTGCTTCCCGACGCTCGACGACCTGCGCGGTACGCTCGACCAGGCCGAGTACGAGCAGATCAAGGACACACTTTCGGAATCAAGCACTTACTTCCGAGCGACAGTATGGGTCACTATTGGCACTACCCAGTTCACCCTGTACAGTCTCCTCGCGCGCGGTGGGGCCGGAACGGTGCGGCCTGTCCTGCGCAGTTTCGGAGCCGAATGACCCTATGACTGAAACCCTGGTGATCCGTCTCCGGGCGCCCGAGGACGCGCCTGCGTCCTGGCTGATCGTCGACGCCAACGGTGCCCGTTCAGGCAACGTGCAGAGCGGCCCGATCGCCGACGCGCTCGCCCTGTCCCAGGGCCGCCGGACCGTGGTGATCCTGCCTGCCGCCGATGTCACGCTCGCCCGTCCGGATCTGCCGCCGGTCCGCGGTGCGGCGCGTATAGCGCAAGCTGTACCGTTCGCGCTCGAAGAACACCTGGCCTCCGACCTGGAAAACCTTCACTTCGCCATCGGCCAGCGCGATGCGTCGTCCAGTGCCACGCCCGTCGCGATCGTCGCCCGTACGACGCTCGAGCGCTGGGCCGCGATGTGGGATGCCGCCGGCATCCGCCCGGACGCGGCCTATGCCGAATCCTCCCTGATACCGTCGGCGCCGAACGCGCTGGTGATGGTGCTCGACGAAGGCACGCTGCACGTCAGCCGGCCTGACAAAGCCGTTTACGCCCTCGACGCCGAGCCGCTGGCGATGGCGCTGGACCTCGCGCTTGGCGAGCAGACCGAAGCCGGCGAACACGTCACGTTCTACGTGTCGACTGCCGACTACGAAGCGCAGAAGGAAACGATCGAAGGGCTGCGGGGGCGCACCGCGACGCTGCAGGTCAAGCTGTTGCCGGAGGGCACGTTGTCCCTGCTGGCCTCGCAGGTGCCGGTCGCCAGGCCGATCAACCTGCTGCAGGGCGCGTATGCGGCGCCGACGTCCTTCGGTTCGCAACTGCAGCAATGGCGCCTGCCCGCCGTGCTTGCGGCCGCCACGCTGGTCGCCTTCCTCGGCGCGCAGGGCATCAAGCTCTGGCAGCTGCACCAGGCAGAAAAGCAGCTCGACGCGCAAATTGCCGCGACGTTCAACCAGATCCTGCCCGGGCAACCGATCGTCGATCCGCGGGCACAGGTCCAGGGCGTGCTGGCTCGCGCCGGCGGCGGCAACAGCGCCCTGCTCCCGGCAATCTCTTCACTGGCACGAGCCATTGCGCAGGCGCCCGCCACACGCGTCGAAGCCATCAGCTTCCGGGCGGGCGTGCTCGAGCTGCATCTCGTCGCGCCGAGCGTGGAAGCGCTCGACGGCATCAAGCAGGCCATGACCCGCGACGGCGCGGTGGTCGAACTGCAATCGGCGAACCCGCGCGACCAGCTGGTCGAAGGGCGCCTGCAAGTCCGCCTGGGGGCCGCATGAACGTCCGTGATTGGTTCGACAACCTGAGTGAACGCGAGCGCAACCTCGTCTATGCCGCGGGCGCGCTCGTCGGCGTCGCGCTCGTTTACCTCGTGCTGGTACTGCCGTTCCAGACATCCGGCAAGCGGATGGTCTCGCGCGTCCAGCAGAAGACGGCGGACCTCGCCTGGATGCAGGCCTCCGCGCCGCAGGCCATGGCCGCTGCGGGCGTGGCGCAGGCCGGTGGCGGTGGCGAGTCACTGGTCGTGCTGGTCGACCGCACGGCACGCGAAGCCGGGCTTGGCGCCTCGCTCCGCGACCAGAGCCCGGACGGCAACAACGGCCTGCGTCTGCAGATCGAAGGCGCGTCGTTCGACACGCTCGTCACCTGGCTCGCCAGCCTGCAGCAGCAGCACGGCGTGAGCATCGAATCCGCCACCATCGGCGCGGCCTCCCCCGGCCTCGTCAACGCGATGCTGAGCCTCAAGCACGCCGGCGCAGCAGACTGATTGCGCGACATTTCCACAGTACAGCTGCAGTGACGCGACGCACCGGCTGGCTGGTCGCGCTCGGCGTGCTCGCGCTGCTTGCGTTTGCGCTCGTCACGCTGCCTGCGGGAGTGGCAGCCGGTCCGCTGCGCAAGGCCGGCATCGAAGCGGGCGCGTTCGGCGGTTCAGTCTGGTCGGGACGCGCCACGGCGCTCTCGTGGCGCGGCGCCGCCATCGGCGATGCCGAATGGAAGATCGCGCCAGTTCGGCTGCTGACGGGCCGCATCGCAGGTCATGTCAGGCTCACGCGCACGGACGGTTCGGTCGAGACGGACTTCGACTTGTCCATTGCAGGTCGCGACGTCAAATTGCGGACGGCCAGGTTCACGCTGCCGCTCGCGGCGCTGAATGCGTTGCCGCTCGGCATGCCCAAAGGTTGGCAGGGCCAGGCGACGGGCCAGTTCGACGCGATCGACCTGCAACAGGGCTGGCCCGCGAACATCAAGGGCTCAATCGATCTCGACGGACTGGTCGCACCGCCGCCGCGCAATGCACCCGTCGGCAGTTTTCATGCGGTGTTTCCGGCTGCACAGCCGAAGCCGTCGCTCTCGGTGCCGCAGGATCCCGCGAACCTGACGGCCCAGGTCGCCGACAAGGACGGCCCGTTCTCGGTCGACGGGCAGCTTACGCTGAGCCGCACGCGCAACTTTGCGTTCGAAGGCACGCTCCTGCCGCGCGGACAGGTGCCGCCGGCAATGGAGCGCTCCTTGCAGTTGCTCGGCCCGGCCGACGCGACCGGACGGCGTCAGTTCAGCGTCGGCGGCACGCTCTGATCAATCCGCCGCGCCCGGTGCCCACTCGCGCCACGCAGACAGCAACGGGAAGTACAACCCGAGCCTGATCGGCTCGTCGCCGGCCGCACGCATGAGCTGCGCATAGCGCTCGAGCTGCGCGCGGTAGCGCTCACGCTCGTTGTCCAGGAATTCGTCGAGCCCCGCGCCCTCGTGGCTGCTGGTCTTGTAATCGACGATCCAGCGCACGCCCGTCACATCGACGAAGGTGCGATCGATGACGATGCTGACGAGGCCGCTGTCGACGACGCCGGTGAGCGCGAGTTCCGATTGCGCTGACCCGTGCGCAGCATCGAGCAGCCACCGCCCGCGTCCGTCGTCGAGCGTGCGCTGAACGGCCTCCAGCACTTTTTCTGCGGCCGCGCTGCGCCGCTCGTGCGGTACGCCGAGTTCAGCGAGCTCAGCGACAAAACGTCGCTGCACGGCGCGACGTCCAGCCTCGTCGTCCGGCAAGCCACCTCCTGCGCGCGCGAATCGCTGCAGCTCGCGGTGCACCACGGTGCCGACGTGGCGCGCTGTCTCCGTCACCCAATCGAACTCGACTGCAGCCGCAGTGGTCGCTCGCACGAGATTACGGACGAGAATCGGCGGGGCCGGCGGCGGCTCGGGACGGTGCCAGCCATCCGGCAGGCGCCGCAGGACGGGATCGCGCGGGATGACGCGCCCCCCCTCGCCCTCGATGTCCCCCGACTCGGCGAGCCGTCGCTCGAACTCGTCGCGGACCGATGGCTCGACCCACAGCAAGCCCAGTGCCGACGCCTGCGCCGGCGCGCGCACGCTCAGCTCGCCCGTCTTCTTGTCGGCAATCACCTCGCACGAGCCGAGCAGGTGCAACGAGCGCTCCGCACGGGTGGTCGCGACATAGAGCAGCCGGCGTTTCTCCTGCTGCAGCTTCTCGCGCTCGAGGCGCCCGAGCCACTGGTAGAGCGGATTTGTTTCCTCGGCGCCGGTCTCCGCGACGGGCGCGATGACCAGCGGGTGCTCGTCGCGTTGCGGCACCTTGAGCCAGCGCAGCAGTGGCGGCGTGTCCGCTGCGCCCATCCGTTCCAGTCCCGGCACGATCACCGTGTCGAACTGCAGGCCCTTCGACTTGTGGATCGTCAGCAGCTCGACGTACGTGTCGGGTCGCGGCTGCGCGGGCGCGTACAGGTCGAGCAACGCTTTACCGAGTCGCGCGAGATCCACGGGCTCGCCCGGCGCTTCGTCCTCCACGTCGCCGAGCGCATCGAGGTAGGCGTGTGCCTCGTCCAGTTCACGCTCATTGCCGAGCGTCGCCGGGCCGCCGAGTGCATGCCACGCGCGCTCGACGGAGTCGCGCAGCCCGAACCGGCGCCTTTCATCGAGGGCCTGCTCGAGCACCGGCAGGCAGCGCTCGAGACGGTCTCGCGCCGCGGATTCCAGCTTCTGCCGCAGCGGTTCCTCACGCAGCAGGCGGGGGACCGATGCATGCCGGTCGCTCCCGAGCAGCGCGAGGCAATCGGCCAGCGTCAGGCCGCACCACGGCGCACGCAGCACGCCGAGCCATGCGGCGCGGTCGCCGAGGTGGGCCAGTGCGCGAGTCAGCGCCAGCAGGTCGAGCACGGCCGGACGTGCGCCGAGCGGATCGATGTCGGTCGCCTGGAAGCGGATGCCGCGCCGCGCGAGTTCGGCCACGATATCGAGCAGGTGGCTGCGCCCCTGCACGAGGATTGCGATGCGCGCGTCGGATCTTTCAGCGTGACGTCGCTCGATGATGCCGGCGACCGTCTGGGCCTCGAACCGCCGGCTGCTGCGCAGGAAGGCGTGGACATGCACGCCTCCTGCAGCGGTCGCCTGCGGCGCCGCCACGCTTTCTGAATACTTCACGGCGCCACGCAGCACATCGTCGCGTGGCGGCAGCACGCGGGCGAAACCCTGGTTGACCCACTGCACGATCGGCTGTGTCGAGCGGAAGTTCACGCGCAGGGTCAGCGGCTCGAGCTCGATGTCGCCGAGCCCGCGGTCGCGCACGTCGAGGAACAGCCCGACCTCCGCATTGCGGAAGCGGTAGATCGACTGCATCGGATCGCCGACGAGGAACAACGTGCGACCGTCACCCCGCTCCCAGCCCGCCGTCAGGCTCCGCAGCAACTGCACCTGGGCTTCGGAAGTGTCCTGGAATTCGTCGACCAGCACGTGGCGCAGGCGCGCATCGAGCGCGAGCGCGGTGTCCGTCGGTTCTTCCGCCGTTCCCAGGGCCTGCCTGGCGGCGGCGGCGAATTCCGGGTAGTCGGCCGCCTTGCGATCGGCGAAGACGAACTTCAGCTCGGCAGCCGCCAGTCGCAACACGAGCAGCAGCGACTTGAGCACCGTCCACTCGGCATCCTGGTACTCGCGCGGCGGCAACGCACGGGTCGCGTCGAGCGGCTCCCAGAGTTCCTCGTGCCGCGCAAACTCGTCGGCAACCGACTGGATGCGGGCCTTGAGCGCCCCGAGTTCGGGGCGCTTCTTGTCCTGCGCCAGCACGCCGACTGCGACGGTGAAACTCTTGCGCGGCTCGCCCTTGCCCGTGAGCAGGAATTCAGCGAGCCCCTGCCAGTGCGGTACGTCATCGAGCTGCGCGCCGGGCACCCCGGGGCCGCACGCGAGGATCGGCGATTCCTTGCGCTCCTGGCGCAGCACCTCCGCGGCACCCCGCGCGTAATCGCAGGCCTCTGCGAGCAGCAGCGGCGGAAACGCGTCTGCCAGCCCGGCCAGGTGGCCCCGCGCGATCTCCGCGCGTGCGGCCTCGAGCGCGAATCGTGCTTCGCCCTCCTGCCCGTAGTCGTCGACGCTCGCGGGCAGCACCGGCAGCCACGCCTCGCGCCGTGCGAGCATGCCGCTGACCAGCCCGATGAGCTTGCCGACGTTGTTATCGAGGTGCTCGAGCAGGATGGCGACCGCTTCCGCAACGCGCGGATCGTCGGACGGCAGGTGTGCGAGCAGGCGTTCGGCGGCTTCTTCGTACAGCTCGAGGCCGTCTTCGTCGATGCCGAGTCCGGCGCCGAGTCCCGAGAGCACCGGCAATCGCCGTGCGAGCGACTGGTTGAGCGCATCGATCGTGAGCACGCGCAGGCGGCTCGGATTGCGCAGCAGGCCCCAGTCGTTGCGGACATCGACTGCGAGCACGCGGCGGGCCAGTGCGCGCGTGTCGTCGCGCAGCTGCGACTGCGGATCCTCGCAGTGCCGCAGCGACTCGAGAATGCGGTTGCGCATCTCCGCGGCGGCCTTGCGCGTAAACGTGATGGCGAGCAGCGCCTCGGGTCGGTCGACCACGGCGAGCAGCGCGAGGAACCGCTGCGTGAGCAGTTCGGTCTTGCCCGAACCGGCCGGCGCCTGCACGATGAAGCTGCGGTCGACCCGCAACGCCGTCGCGCGCGCCTGCTGGTCGGCGCGCAGCAGGTCAGCCGGCTGCATCGTCGCCCTCCTCGGGTTCCAGCAGCGCCTGAGCCGAACGACAGACTCCGGGCAGATGGCAATAGCGACAAGCCTTGGTCGGATTCGGCGCGAGCCGCGCGTCGCCCTGTGCGTGTTCACGCGCCAGCGACTCCAGGCGCCTGTTCCAGGCCTGCAGCAGGTCGCTCCAGTTCGCGTAGTCCTTGAACGGAGCCTTGGTTGCATCGAACGTCTTGAGCTGCGGGAAGACCGCGCCGTCGCGCGCGAAGCCGCGGTATTCCGTGCTGCCCTTGCAGACGATGCCGAAGGCCACCGCGCTCACCCGATCCTGTCCGATCGCTCGCACGTACAGCGGCAGCTGCGGCAACTCGGGGCGCTCGCCCATCCACGCGGCGGGCCTGGCGCTCGCGCCTGTCTTGTAATCGATGACCGCGAACGTACCGTCCGCCAGGCGATCCACCCGGTCGAGCACGATGCGGGTCTGCACGCCGCCGACGTCGACGACACGAGGGTCCTCGACCCACTCGACCGTGAACGGGGCACGCTGCGCGTCCTGCTGCAGCAGTTCGAGCACCCGTGCTTCGAGCCAGCGCTCTTCGAGATCCAGCAGGCGTGTGCCGACTTCGTCAGCCGTTGCACGCAGCGGCGCCAGCACCGCCTGCACGTGCGTGCGAACGACTGCAGCGCGCTGGTCGTGCGTCATGGCGAGCAGTGCCGACTGCTCGCGCACCTCGTCCCAGAAAGCCTGCAGCACCGCATGTGCGAGCTGGCCACGTTCGGTGGCGGCAATGCCGGCTTCCGGGTGCTCGAGTTCGACGCCACCCAGGCGCAGCTCGACGGCAGCACGAAACGGACAGGCGCCCTGCAGTTCGAGCAGGCGGGTGCCGCCCTTCACCACTTCGTGTTCCGCGAACGCGGGCAGCGATCCGTCGATCAGCGTGTCGAGCGCCGGACGCGCAGCGAATTGCGCCGCTGACGCCTGCGTTGCAGGCCACAACGGAAGCGCGTCGAGGCGCGACAGGCCGGCGACCAACGCGCTCGGCAGCAGCGGGGCTTCGTCCTCGAAGCGCGGCACGCTGCAGATTGCCGTGGCCGCGGCGGCCACCAGCCGTTGCAGCGTTCGTCGTGCCTGCTGCTCGGACAACTCTGCCGTTGCACCGGGAACGCCCTGCTTTGCCTGCCACTCGCGCGGCAGGAACGGGTCAGGATTCGCCGGCGACGGCCAACGAGCCGCATCCAGTCCGCACACCCAGACCGCATCGAAATTCATGCCGAGCGCCGTGTCCGGGTCGATCACCAGCAGCGGCGCCGCGATCTCCTGCGGTTCGAACGCGGTCGCGGCGGCGAGGGCGCGCAGGTGAGCGAATGCGGCCGACGCCCGCACTGGGCCGGCCACGTCGTCGCTCGCGCCAAATTCGCCGAGCAACGCTTGCAGGCGTTGCACGGCTTGATGTTCGGCGCTGCACGGATCGGGGCCGGGCCAGCCGACGGCGCGCAGCAGCTCGAAAAACTCGGGTGCCCACAGGCTCGGCAATCGCGTCCCCGTCCAGGTTCGTGCGCGACCTGCCGCCGCGTGCAGTTGCGCCGCGGTTGCAGGGCAGGCGTGAGCGCGAGCCTCGCGCGCCAGGTAATCGAGGCCGGCTTGCGGCACGCCGGCTTTGCGCAGCCGCACGTCGAGTTCGGCACGCGCAGATGACTCGCTGACGGCCGCCCCGTCGTGTGCGCCGCGCAACAGCGCGCTGGCAGCCGGCAATTCCGGCGGCGTGATGCAGGCAGCGAGCCAGCCGAGCGCAGCCGACACCACCGGTCGCTCCAGCAACGGTCTCGCGGCTGCGAGTTCATAGGCTGTCGATTCGGGTGCAGGTCCAGCGGTGAACGCGGCAGCCGGAACGAGCACACGGTCGAGCACGCGGCGGACCCGCGCACGCTCGCGAGCGAGTTCCGGCACGATCAGCGCCAACCGCTCGTCCGGCCGCTCCTGCAGCCGTTGTGCGGCCCAGCGTGCGGCAGTCTCGAGTTCGGCATCGAAGTCGTTGCATTCGACGACTCGAGCGTCGAGCGTGCTGTCGGCGGGCACTGCCGGACGCACGGTGACAGGCACACCCTGCGTGGAAATCCGTTCGACGAAGGCCGCCTGGGCCGGCGTCCAGCGGTCAAAGCCGACGAACTCGACCGGCGCATCGGTAGCAAGCGGACCGACTGTCGCCGAGGCCTGGGTGGGGTCGAGCCAGCCGCCCTGCTGCAGCCACCGTCCGAATTCGGCTGCCCAACGGGCGAACGACTGGACCTCCGGGCTTGCGTCCTCGGCCAGGACCCGAATGGGGATGCGGTAGGCATGGAGCAGCTCCCAGGAGCGCTGCGCCACGGCACCGAGCCCGGAGGGAAGCAGGACGGGCCGCATCTCGACGTCGCGACGGACGACCTGCTCCCAGACGATCAGGCCATGGTTGGCGTCGAGCCAGCGGGCTGACGTGCGGCCGGCCGCACGGTCGAGGTCGAACTGGCGGCGCAGCAACTCCGGCCAGGTGACCACGTCGGGGGTCTGCCAGACCCGCAAGCCGCGGGCCTGGCAGGCGGCGTCGTGGCGGGCGCGCAGAAAATGGGCGAGGCGACGGGTGGGCGCGACATAGGTCGTGCCAGCATGCAGTTCGTCAGAAACTGCAGATATTTTCCCCTTATAATTCAGGGATATACCGTATAAACCTTATGACCGACTCAGGATCCGGTTTCGACCGCGCGCAGCGGCGTCGGCCGCGAAACGGGCTCGTCCCCGGCCGCGTAATTATCGAGCAGTTCCTCCATCCGGCCGAACACGTCGGACAGCACCTCGGGTTCCGGCAGGTTCGTGACGCGAAAATGGGTGTTGTACGCCACGTTGAAGCTCGTGCCCGGGGCGACCAGCACGTGCTTGTGTTCGAGCAGGTCCATGGCGAACCGGCGGTCGTCGAAGCCCGGCAGGCGCTGCGTGTCGACGCCCACGAACGCGTAGAGCGCGCCGCGCGGCGGAGTGAGCGTGAGGTACCGGCTGCGCGCCACGGCGTCCACGATGGCCTTGCGCGACTCGTAGAGGCGCCCACCGGGACGGACCAGTTCCTTGACGCTCTGGTAGCCACCGAGCGCCGTCTGCACGGCCCACTGGCCGGCCACGTTGCTGCAGAGCCGCAGTGACGACAGGAGTTCGAGGGCCGAGAGGTATTCACGGGAGTTCTCGATGTCGCCCGAGAACACGGCCCAGCCCACGCGGTAACCGCAGGCCCGATAGACCTTCGACAGGCCGCTCATCGTGCAGCACAGCGTGTGGTGCACCAGCGTGGCCATCGGCACGAACTCGGCCGCGTCGTACGTCATCTGGTCGTAGATTTCGTCGGCGAAGATCACCAGGTGGTGCTTCTCCGCAATGCGCGCGATCGCCTCGAGCACTGCCCGGGGATAAACGGCGCCGGTCGGGTTGTTCGGGTTGATCACGACGATGGCGCGCGTGCGCTTCGTGATCAGCGATTCGATTTCCTCCGGGTCCGGCACGAAGCCGCGCTCGGGGCGGCACGGGTAGTGGACGGCCCGCCCGCGGTTCAGGTTCACCGCCGCGGTCCAGAGCGGGTAGTCGGGGCTCGGGACCAGCACTTCCTCGTCGGCCGCGAGCAATGCCCGCAGCGTGAGGTCGATCAGTTCGCTGACGCCGTTGCCGATGAAAACGTCGTCGGCCGTGACGCCGCGGACGCCCCGCTCCTGCTGCTGCATGACCACGGCCTCCCGTGCCGGGAAGATGCCCTTCTGGTGGCAGTAGCCTTCGGCCGCACGCAGGTTCTCGATCATCGCCAGCCGCATGGTCTCGGGCGTGCGGAAGCCGAAGGCGCCCGGGTTGCCGATATTCAGCGAGACGATGTCGTAACCCATCCGCTCCATTTCCTGGGCACGACGGGCGAGCTTGCCGCGGATCTCGTAGCGGACGTTGGCGAGACCGGGGCTGGGCCGGATGGTGCGGGTGGACATGGTCGCGATGCCTGGTGGCTGGCCGGACGAACGGTTCGTCCGCCAATTATCGCACCAGTCAGAGGCCGAGGACGATGCCCACTCCACAAAGGCTGAGGGCGGCGCCGGCCAGGGCGTGGACATACCGCTCGGCCGAGGCCAGCGGGAACCTTTCGAGCCCGCGCATGGCCAGGTAGACGATGGTCATCATCGTGGCAATCGTCGCCGCCGCGAATGCCAGCACGACCACGGTGACCGCCCACCAGCTGTGCTGCGAGGCCGGGTACATCAGCAGCGGGATCAATGCCTCGCACGGGCCCAGGATGAAGATGACGAACAGCGCCCACGGCGTGATGCTGCGGACGTTGTCGGTGTCGAGCTGGACGTGGACGTGCAAGTGCTCGTCCCGCGTGTGATGGCCGTGCGTGTGCCGGTGACGGGTGCCGTCCGAGTGGATGTGTTCGTGCGAGTGCTTCCGGCTGCGCCAGGCCTGCTTGAGTCCCCAGGCCATGTAGACGAGGCCGAAGGCGATCAGGGCATAGGCCGCGAGATCGCCGCGGACGCCTTCGAGCCATTGCAGGCGGTGCAGCGATGCGCCGATCGCGATGCCGATGAAACCGATGAGGATCGAACCGAGCACGTGGCCGGCGCCGCAGAACGCGGTGACGAGCATGGTCTTGCGGCGCGTCCAGTTGCGTGCCGCCGACATCGCAACGAATGGCAGGTAATGATCGGGCCCGAGGACGGTGTGGACGAAGCCGATCGATACGGCTGTCAGCAGCAGCAGGCCAAGTTCCATGTTCATGCGTTACCCTGTCACGGCGCCATGACGACGCTGCGATCGAGGGTGCAGGATAACCACCCGACTGGACGTATTCCAACGCGGGTTTCCCCTACGGGCCTGCGGGTGTTTTCGGTTTGGCGAAGTCGGGTTGGGTGCCGTCGTGCAGGCGGCCGATCCGGTGGTTCTTCCCGAGCGAGGAAAGGCAGACACGCGCTCGGGAAGAACCACCGGATCGACCGCTTGCGAGGCCGCGCCTGAGCTCGTTTTCGGCGGACCGAAAACGTCGCACGGCGCAAGCGTTATCAACCAGGTTCAACGTCACCAGCCACGTCTTGATATGCAGGGCCGTGCACAGTGACCGGGGCGAAAAGTCGTCTATCCGCGACAGGGGTGCCAGGAACGTTTGGAGGCTGCCAAGCTGTGCAGCCTCCGATTGGTTACTCCACCCTCTGATTCGGACCCGTGCAGGCTGCATGCGCCGTGCGTGTTTCCCGCCGACGGCGGGAACGAGCTCAGGCGCTGCGTGTCGAGCGGTGGGTTCGGTGTCTTTTCTGGCCCGCGTATCTGCCTTTCCGCGGGCCAGAAAAGACACCGGACACGCCGCCCGCGACTACCGGCCCGCCTTGAACGGGTTCCGCGACGACGCGATACGCGCCCGCTGCAACGCCGGATCCGGATCAGGCACCGCCGCCAGCAAGGCCCGCGTATACGCCTCGCGCGGCCGGCCGAAGATTTCGTCGCGACTGCCCTGCTCCACCAACCGCCCCTGGCACAACACCGCGACATCGTCGCAGAGGTGCCGCACCACGGCCAGGTTGTGACTGATGAAGAGCAGCGACATCCGGTAGCGCTCGCTCAACTCGTGCAGCAGGTTGACGATCTGCGCCTGCACGGACACGTCGAGCGCGCTCACGGCTTCGTCGCAGACGAGCAGGCGCGGTCGGGCGACGATCGCGCGCGCAATCGCGACACGCTGGCACTGCCCCCCACTCATTTCGTGGGGGTAACGATCGGCAAACGCCGTCGCGAGCCCGACCTCGGCGAGCGCAGCCCGGATACGATCCTGTGCTGCGACCGAGGGCACGTGACCGGCAAGGGCCTGCAACGCCTCACCCACCGCCTGCCCCGCCGTCATGCGCGGATCGAGGCTGCCGAATGGATCCTGGAAGACGACCTGCATCTCGCGTCGCAGGGAACGCATCGCGGTCGCGTCGTCATAGTCGACGGTGCGGCCTTCCCAGGCTACCCGACCCGACTGTGCACGCACCAGTCCGAGCACGACGCGCGCGAGTGTCGACTTGCCCGAGCCGGACTCGCCGACGACACCGAGCCGGCCGCCTTCGCGGATTTCGATGGACACGTCGGACAGTGCGTCGAGCGAGCGTGCCGGTGCGAGCAACCCCGCGCCCCGCAGCACGTAGCGCACGCTGGCACGATCGACCTGCAGCAGGGGCACGGTCACGCTCATGCGTTCTCCGCCGGTTCGTGCAGCGGACGATGACATGCCACCGCGGTGGGCGGCTTCAGGCCAGCGCATAGCGTCAGTTCGGGGCGCAATGCGCTGCAACGTTCCACGGCCCGCTCGCACCGCGGTGCAAACGCGCACCCCGGTGGGCGCGCGGAAGGCTGCGGCGGATCGCCCGGGATCCCGACCAGCCTGGACTGGGCGTCACCGTGCAGTCGCGGTACGGCCGCCAGCAACGCCGCCGTGTAAGGATGTTGCGGCGCAGAAAACAGCTCGTCCGTCGCGGCAGTCTCGACGATCCGCCCGGAATACATCACCGCGACCCGATCGGCGAGTCCCGCGACCACGCCGAGATCGTGCGTGATGATCAGCACGCCCACGCCCCGGTCGCGCACTCCCGCGAGCAGCTCGAGCACGCGGGCCTGCACGCTGACGTCGAGCGCGGTGGTCGGTTCGTCCGCGAACAGCAGCTGCGGACTGCACATGAGCGCAGCCGCCAGTGCGACACGCTGGCGCATGCCGCCCGACAACTCGTGCGGGTACTGGCGCAACCGCGCCTCCGGCTCCGGGATCTCGACCTCGGTCAGCGCCTGCAGCGCGCGCGCACGGGCTTCAGCAACCGTGGCCAGGCCGCGATCGAGCAGGCCTTCCGTCAGCAGCGTCTCGATGCGCAGGTGCGGCGTGAGCGAACTCAGCGGGTCCTGCGACAACAAGCCGATGCCGGTACCGCGCACGGCATTGAGTGCGCGTTCGCTCGCGCCGATCAGTTCGCGGCCCGCAAACTGGACCGAGCCACGCGACATTCCGTTCGCGGCGAGCAGTCCAAGGCAGGCCATCAGCACCTGGGTCTTGCCGGAGCCCGACTCACCCACCACGGCGAGGCATTCACCGGCACGGACGTCGAACGAAACGCCGGACACGGCCTGCACCTCGCCCTGCGCCGTGGCGAAATCGACGTCGAGGCCACGGACGCGCAGCACCAGCTCGCTGGTCATCGTGCCTGCCTCGGGTCGAGCGCGTCGCGCAGCCCGTCACCCAGGAAATTGAGGCATAGCAGGACGATCGCGAGCACGGTGGATGGAATCAGCAGCAGCCACGGCGAAGACTCCATTTCGAGCGCGCCTTCGGCGACGAGCCGGCCAAGGCTCGTGAGTGGTTCCTGCACGCCGAGGCCGAGGAAGCTCAGGAAACTCTCGAACAGGATGACCTGCGGCACCGTGAGCGTCGCATACACGATCACCGTGCCGAGCACGTTCGGCACGATGTGGCGGGCGATGATCGTGGCAGTCGGCAGGCCAAGCGCTATCGCCGCCTCGACGAATTCGCGCTGCCGCAAGGCGAGCGCCTGGCCGCGCACGATGCGCGCCATCGTGAGCCAGCCGACCGCACCGATCGCGAGGAATATCAGCACGAGGCTGCGGCCGAACACCACGGTCAGGATGATCACGAAGAACATGTACGGCAGCGCGTAGAGCACGTCGACGAACCGCATCATCCAGCCGTCCACGCGACCGCCGAGGTAACCTGCAGTGGCGCCCCAGGCAGCGCCGATGACGACGCTGACGATCGTCGCGAGCACCGCAACCAGCAGCGACATGCGTGTGCCGATCCAGACCCGCACGAACAGGTCGCGGCCGTTGGCGTCGGTGCCGAACCAGTGCCCGTTCGCAAGCGACGGCGGCGTTGCAAGCGTTGCCTGCGTCCAGTCGACGTGCTCGACCGTGTACGCACTGAGCCACGGCCCGACGAGTGCCAGCGCGCACACGAGCAGCAGCAGCGACGCCGCCACGATCGCCGCGCGGCTGCGCTTGAGGCGCTGCCAGGCATCGCCCCACAGGCTCTGTCGGCGCGCGACGGCAGGCACGGCCTCAACCATGCCGGATCCTCGGATCGAGCCAGCCGTACACCAGGTCGACGGCGAGGTTGAGCAGCAGGATCAGCGCGGCGTAGAAGATCACCATGCCCATCACGAGCGTGTAGTCGCGGTTGATCGCGCCCTGCACGAAATACCGTCCCACGCCCGGCAGGCCGAACACCTGCTCGACGACGAGCGAACCGGTCAGCAGCGCAGCCGCGGCCGGCCCCAGGAAGCTCACGACGGGCAGCAGCGTCGGCTTCAGTGCATGGCGACGGATCAGCGCGCTGCGAGCGAGCCCCTTGGCGCGCGCTGCGCGCAGGTACGGCGCCTGCAGCACTTCGAGCAGGCTGCCGCGCGTGAGCCTGGCGATGTACGCAACGAACGGCAGCGCCAGCGTGACGACCGGCAGGATCATGTGGCGGACGCTGCCCGGTTCCCAGCCCGCGACCGGCAGCCAACCGAGCTTGACGCCGAAGAACAGCGCCAGCACCGGCGCAAGCACGAACCCGGGAATGGCAATGCCGGCGAGCGCAATGGTCATCACGAAGTGATCCAGTGCGGTGTCGTGTCGCAACGCGGCCGCCATGCCGAGCGGTACCCCCAGGACCAGCGCGAGCAGCAGGGCAAGCGTCCCGATCGTGAGCGTGACCGGCAGGCCGCGCGCGATGAGTTCGGAGACGCGGTAATCCTTGTACTTGAACGACGGGCCGAGATCGCCGTGCACCAGGCCCTGCAGGTAGCGGCCGTATTGCACGAGCACCGGCTGGTCGAGGCCGTAAGCCGCCTGCAGGTTGGCCTCGATCTCGGGCGGGATCGCCTGCTCTTCGTCGAATGGCCCGCCCGGCGCCGCCCGCATCACGAAGAACGCCGCCGTGACGATGACGAGCAGCGTCGGCACGATGCCAAGCAAGCGACCGAGAGCGTAGCGCAGCATCGCGTCAGCCTGCGCGCGGCGTCATTGCGCCGGACCGCCGCGGCCGAGCAGCTGCAGGAATTCAGTTTCGTCGGCGATGCGGGTGCCCAGGTCCTGAGCCTTCTTGAGCTTCGAGCCGGCCTCGGCCCCTACCACCAGCAAGGTGGTCTTTTTCGACACGGAATCAGTGACGGTCGCACCAGCCGCCCGCGCGGCCTCCCGCGCCTCCTCGCGCGACATCGTTGCGAGCGTGCCGGTGACCACGACGACCTGGCCCGTCAGCGCACCTGCGGCCGCAGCGGCCGCGCGCTCGATGACGGGCCAGCGCACTCCCGCCTCACGCAGCTTCCCGATCACGACGCGATTGCGCTCCTCATCGAAGAATTCCCGCACGTGCGCCGCGACGATCGGGCCGACGTCGCGCACCTGCTGGATCTCGTCCAATGTCGCGACCTGCAGCGGATCGAGGTCGCCGAAATGTTCGGCGAGCGCGAGCGCGGTCGCCTCGCCCACGTCGCGGATGCCGAGCGCATACAGGAATCGCGGCAGCGTCGTCTGCTTGCTTTGCCCGAGCGCCGCAACCAGGTTGGCCGCGGACTTGGGTCCCATGCGCTCCAGATCAGCGAGCTCGTCCACCGTCAGGGTGTAGAGATCGGCCGGCGTAGTGACACGGCCGCTTGCGATCAACTGTTCGACCAGCCGTTCACCGAGGCCATCCACGTCCATCGCGCGGCGCGACGCAAAGTGACGGATTGCGCCGAGACGCTGCGCGGCGCAGACGAGTCCGCCGGAGCAGCGAGCGACGGCTTCGCCCTCGGTACGGACGACGTGCGAGTTGCAGACCGGGCACCGCGTCGGCAGCTGCACGATGCGTGCGTCGTCCGGTCGCTTCTCTGGAATCACGCGCACGATCTCGGGGATGACGTCGCCAGCCCGGCGCACGACGACCGTGTCGCCGATGCGTACGTCCTTGCGCGCGACCTCGTCCATGTTGTGCAGCGTGACGTTGCTGACCGTCACACCACCGACGAACACCGGCACCACGTGCGCCACGGGCGTGAGCGCACCGGTACGACCGACGTAGAATTTAACGTCGTGCACCACGGTCGCCTCTTCCTGCGCCGGAAACTTGTGTGCGACGGCCCAGCGCGGCGCCCGCGCCACGAAACCAAGGTCGCGCTGCCAGTCGAGGCGGTCGACTTTGTAGACCACGCCGTCGATGTCGTAGGCAAGCGCGTTGCGACGCCCGCCGATCCGGCCGTAGTAGGCGAGGCAGCCGTCAACGCCAGCGACGACGTCGATTTCCGGGCACGTGCGCAGGCCGAACCCGCGCAAGGCGCCGAGGACTTCGCTGTGGCGCGCCGGCAGCTGCCAGCCTTCGATCGCACCGACGCCGTAGAAGAACAGGTCGAGCGAGCGTTCTGCCGTGATCGACGGATCGAGCTGCCGCAGGCTGCCGGCCGCCGCATTGCGCGGGTTGGCGAACGTCTTGTCGCCACGCTCGGACTGGCGCAGGTTCAGTGCCTCGAACGACCTGCGGGTCATGAAGACCTCGCCCCGCGCCTCCAGCACCGCCGGCGGATTCCTGCCGCGCAGCTGGATGGGAACCGAACGGATGGCGCGCACGTTCACCGTGACGTCCTCGCCGCGCGAGCCATCACCCCGCGTTGCTGCCTGTACCAGCCGGCCCCGTTCGTAGCGCAACGTGATGGCGAGGCCGTCGATCTTCGGCTCGGCCGAGTACGCGATCGCCGCCACATCGAGGCGCTCGCGCGCACGACGGTCGAAATCGAGGATGTCCTGCTCGCTGAACGCGTTGTCGAGCGAGAGCATCGGCACCGCGTGCACGACCTCGCGGAATTCGCGCGAGGCCTGCCCGCCCACGCGCTGCGTGGGTGAGTCGGCATCGGCCAGCTCAGGATGCTCGGACTCGAGCTGCTTCAGTTCGCGCATCAGGGCGTCGAACTGCGCATCCGAAACTTCCGGGTCGTCGAGAACGTAGTACCGGTAGTTGTGGTTTTCGATCAGCTCGCGCAGTTCGCGGGCCCGTCTCGCCACCTCGCGGGACGTCGCCATGGCCGGGCCTCAGCTCGAACCGGCGGCGCGCTCGAACTCGAGCGCTTCCTCGCGGAGCTTGCCGACCCGCAACGCGGTCAACGGTGCCCCGCGCTCGTCGGCCAGCGAGCCATTGAGGTGCGTGGCCAGTGCTCGCGCGGCGAAGATCATCTCGTCGAAGGCTTCTGCGGCGGACACCGGACCAGGCAGCACCGCGAACATGGCGACGCCAGGGAAGTACGTTGTCGGCATCGACTCGATGTCGAACGTGCCCGGCTCGCGCAGGCTGGCGACGCTGTAGATCGGACGGCCATCGTCATGCAGTCGATGGAAAATTTCGTAGCGACCGAATCCCAGCCCTTCGGAGCGCAGCGCCTTGAGCAGTTCGGCGCCGTCGAAGCGCGCGGGAGCCGACGCGGTCACGCGGATCGCGAGGATCTTCTGCGGGCGACGCGGTGCCGGTGCTGCGCTGGGCGCGGCAGGCGCGGGCTCGAGATCGTCGACGGGGGACGCACCCAGGGTGGGCTCGACGCGCGACGTCGGTTCCTGTCGAGCGGTCGGCGCGGCCTCGGTTCGAGTCGAGGACAGGGTCGGCTCGCGCCGCCCGATCGCAGGGGTCTCGAAGTCGCTCTCGTCGTCGAATTCGACGCGACGCGACTCCGGCGCGTCGAGCGCAGCGACGTCGTCAGCGTCGAAACTCGGCTCGATGCGGCGCTCGACCCGCGAGTCGGCCCGGAACTCTGGTTCCCCGGCGTCGATGTCGTCATCGTCATCGCCAAGCGGGGCCGCAGCCTCGGTCTCGAAGCCCTTGGCGCCGCCCGTGAAGACGGCGGGGCGACGCGAGTCTTCGGTCTCGCCCCGCCCTTGCCAGCGGGAGCGCATGCCCCACAGGTACAGGCCGGCGATGAGCAGCACCCCGGCAACGAGCAGGATCCAGCGCAGTTCGTTCATCGAGACGCAGGCTTCCTTGCGTGACTCACATCGCCGCCATGCGCACGGCCTCGTCGACGTCGACGGCGACGAGGCGTGAGCAGCCGGGCTCGTTCATGGTGACGCCGAGCAGCTGGTTGGCCAGCTCCATCGTCGTCTTGTTGTGCGTGACGAAGATGAACTGCACCTGGTCGGACATCTCGCGGACGATCTCGCAGAACCGGCCGACGTTGTTCTCATCGAGCGGTGCGTCGACTTCGTCGAGCAGGCAGAACGGCGCGGGGTTGAGCTCGAAGATCGAGAACACGAGCGCAACGGCAGTGAGCGCCTTCTCGCCGCCGGACAGCATGTTGATCGAGCTGTTCCGCTTGCCTGGCGGGCGCGCCATGATCGCGACACCGGCCTCGAGCACGTCGTCGCCGACGAGTTCGAGGTAGGCCTGGCCGCCGCCGAACAGGCGCGGGAATTTCTGGCTCAGGCCGGCATTCACGCGGTCGAACGTGTCCTGGAAGCGCGACTTGGTCTCGCGGTCGATCTTGCGGATCGCGTCCTCGAGCGTGTTGAGTGCGTCGTTCAGGTCGGCGAACTGGCGATCGAGGTATTCCTTGCGCTCGGTCTGCTCGGCGAATTCGTCGATCGCCGCCAGGTTCACCGCACCGAGCCGCTCGATCTTCTCGCTGGTCTCGGCCAGGCGTTGCTCCCACACCGGGACGTTCGCGTCGTCGGCCAGGGCCGCCACGATGTCCTGCAATTCGAGACGCGTCTGCGCGAACTGCTCCAGGTAGGTCTCGCGGCGCAGCTTGAGCTCCTGCACCGAGAAGCGAACGTTCTCGAGGGCGGACCGTGCTTCCTCGACCGTGGCTTCCGCGGCGAGCCGGCGCTCATCGAGTCCACGCAGGTTCGCGTCGACTTCCTCCATCTTGTGGCGAGCGGCCGAGAACTCGGCCTCGACGGCGACGCGACGCTGCAGCGCCTCTTCGAGCGTGGCCTTGAGCTGGCCCTCGCTTGCTTCGCCGCCTGCGAGCTGCGAGTCGAGGTCCTGCCGGCGCGTTTCGAACTGGCCGACCTGCGCATCGAGGCGTTCGAGGCCCGAGAGCAGCGACTGGTAGCTGGTGCGGCGCGATTCGACGCGGATCGCGGCTTCGTTGGCCGCCGTGCGCGCGCTCTGCGCGGTCTCGCGCGTCCCGATCAGGCGGCCGCGCAGGACCTCACGCTCGGCTTCGAGCGCGACGCGACGTTCTTCGAGCTCGCCCATCGCGTTGACGGCTTCCTCGAGGCGGCCACGCGCGGCGCGGTTGCCGGCGTTGGCGGCTTCGAGCGCGCTCTCGACTTCCGTCATCTCGAAGGCGAGCTGCTGCATGCGCTGGCTGCGCTGTTCGGCGCGGGCGCGCAAGCTGTCGATCTGCGAGCGCAGGTTCATGTGGCTCGAACCACTGCGCGACACCACGGCCTGGTGGCTGGCGAGGCGATCCTCGAGCTCGCGCACGCGGCTGCGCAGCGCTTCCAGGTCCGACTCCGCCGTGCGGTGCTTCGCCTGCTGCAGGTCGAGCGCCGAACGTTCGGCACGCAGGCGTTCCTCGCGCTCGATCACGCCTTCATGGGCATCCTTGTCGCGGCTCACGCGCAGCCAGTCCGGGCCGATCCAGATGCCGTCACGCGTGATGACGGACTGGCCCGGGCGCAGTTCGGGCCGCAGGCGCAACGCTTCATTCAACGTGGCGGTGGCGACGATGCCTTCGAACAGCGCGTCGAGACCCGCAGGCCCGCGCACGCGCGAGCGCAGCGTTCTCTCGGCGTGCCCCGACGAGACCGGGCCCTGGGCACCCGCAAAGAACGTGACGGTGCCAGCCGTGAGGCTTTCGAGCGTGCCGGCCACGTCTTCCAGGGAATCGACGCAGACCGCCTCGAGGTAACCGCCGAGCACGGTCTCGACCGCGCGGTCCCAGCCCTTGTCGACCGAGAGCTGCTGCGCCAGGCGCGGGCTGCGCTCGAGACCGCGCGACTTGAGCCAGTCGACGACCTTGCCCTGCCCCTGCCCGAGCGCTGCGCGCTGCAGGGCTTCGAGCGACACGATGCGGCCTTCGACTTCCTGCGTTTCGCGGCGCGCCGACTGCGCGGCCTGCGCGAGCTCGCGCTCGCGGCCGCGTTCGGCCTGCAGCGTGGCGACAAGTTCGTCCATGTGCTGGCGTGCAGCCTCGTGCTGCTCGCGCGCTTCCGCTTCCTGGCCTTCGAGGGCCGCGAGCGTGGCGGCGACGTCGGCCGCGGACAACGTGCCGTGCTCCTGGTTGGCGCGGTCCCGCTGGTTCAGCAGGCCGCGCAACTGGTTTTCCATGACTTCGAGACGGGCACGCTCGGCGCCTGCGGCCGATGACGCCTGCCGCAGCGACTGGTTGAAGCTCTCCCAGTTTTCCTGCCAGCCCGACATCGCGGCTTCGGCCGCGGCGAGCTCGGCCGCGGTGGCCTCCTCGGTGGCGCGCGCCTGCTCGAGGCCCGGCCCCATCTCGGCCAGCGCCGCTTCGAGTTCAGCTGCTAGCTGGCGATCGCGCACGCGGTGCAGGTCAGCGTCCTGGATGCCCTGCGCGATCTGGTCGAGTTCCTGCTTCTGGCGGGCGCGAATTTCACGCGCGTGGTCGATGGCCTGCTCGGTGCGCGAGATGTCCGCGCCGACCTGGTAGTAGCGCCCCTGCACTTCCGACAGCACTGCCGCCTGCGCGTCGTGCTCCTGCCGGGTGCGCTCGATGGCGGCTTCGATGGAA
Organism: uncultured Gammaproteobacteria bacterium; assembly: GCA_963754535.1. Lineage (GTDB taxonomy): Bacteria > Pseudomonadota > Gammaproteobacteria > Steroidobacterales > Steroidobacteraceae > RPQJ01. Next base: position 191,521 of record CAVWGG010000011.1, on the reverse strand, counting down.
CGCTGCTCTGCCAGTGCGGCCTGCAAGGCGAGGTCGCGTTCGCTCAGGATGGCCTGCCGCGCGCTCGATTCGCTCTCGACTTCGCGCAGCTTCAGTGCGAGCAGTTCGGCGTGCGTCTGCCGTTCTTCCTGCTTCAGGGCCTGGTAACGGCGTGCCGTGGCGGCCTGGCGCTGCAGGTGCCGCAGCTGCTTTTCGACTTCGTCGCGCAGGTCGGACAGGCGCGCCAGGTTTTCGCGCGTTTGCGCGATGCGGCTTTCGGTCTCCTTGCGCCGTTCCTTGTAACGCGAGATGCCCGCGGCTTCTTCGAGGAAGGCGCGCATGTCGTCGGCCTTCGCTTCGATGACGCGCGAGATCATGTTCTGTTCGATGATCGCGTAACTGCGCGAGCCGAGGCCGGTGCCGAGGAACAGCTGCGTGATGTCCTTGCGACGGCAGCGCACGCCGTTCAGGAAATACGACGACTGGCCGTCGCGGGAGACGACGCGCTTCAGGGAGACCTCGGAATAGTTCGCGTACTCGCCGCCGAGCTTGCCGTCGCTGTTGTCGAAGACGAGTTCGACCGAGGCGGTGCCCACGGGCTTGCGCGTGCCGGAACCGTTGAAGATCACGTCCGCCATCGAGTCGCCGCGCAGGTGCTTCGCCGAGATTTCACCCATCACCCAGCGCACGGCGTCGATGATGTTCGACTTGCCGCAGCCGTTCGGTCCGACCACGCCGACCAGGTTCGTCGGGAAGCCGACCGACGTCGGATCCACGAACGACTTGAAACCGGCCAGCTTGATCTTGGTCAGACGCATCATTCACCCGGGGAAAATTGCAAGCAGAGCGAAACACGAATTCTAAAAGAATCGGACTCGCCTCACAGCATTTCCGGCTGCGGGGCCTCTCGGTGTCAGCGGCCCGGACGGGCTGTTTTTCCGGGGTGGACGCAGGCGGTTCCGCCTGTATAATCGCGCGCCTCCAACCGGAGTGGGGAGTTCGTCGATGCCCGTCAAGAAACCGTCTGCCAAGCCGTCGAAGGCCCATAAGACAGTTTCTGCAAAGGCCGCCAAGCCGGCGGCCAGGCCCGCCGCGAAGGCGGCTCCCAAGCCCGTGACTGCCAAGGAAAAGGCCGTGCCACGCAAGACCGTTACCGCCGCTGCCAAGCCAGCGACCAAAACCGCCCCAAAAACCGCCCCAAAAACCGCCCCAGTGAAGACCAAGCCGGCCCGAGTGCCGGAGCCGGTCACCGACGCCATGCGCGCCGAGGATGCTGATCTCGAAATGAACCCAAGCCTGCTTTCCGGCCCGCGCAACGTCCAGCCCTACCAGATCAGCAAGGGCGAGGAGTACATGAGCAAGGAGCAGCTCGAGCACTTCCGCACCATCCTCTCCAGCTGGAAGCAGGACCTGATGCAGGAAGTGGATCGCACTGTGCTCCACATGAAGGACGAAGCCGCCAACTTCCCCGACCCCAACGACCGCGCCACGCAGGAGTCCGAGTTCAGCCTCGAACTGCGCACGCGCGACCGCGAGCGCAAGCTGATCCGCAAGATCGACGAAGCGTTGAAGCGCATCGAGGACGGCAGCTACGGCTTCTGCCTTGAAACCGGCGAGCCGATCGGTGTGAAGCGTCTCGAAGCCCGCCCGGTGGCGACGCTCAGCGTCGAGGCGCAGGAGCGCCGCGAACGCCGCGAAAAGCAGTTTGGCGACCGGGACGACTTCTACCGCTGATCCTTCCGGGCCTTCCGGGCGTGAGCGCATGACCCCCTACCGTGGGCGCTTCGCTCCCTCCCCCAGCGGCCCACTGCATTTCGGTTCCCTCGTTGCCGCGGTCGGCAGCTACCTCGACGCGCGCGCTCATTCCGGCCAGTGGCTCGTACGCATCGAAGACCTCGACCCGCCGCGGACTCGCCCAGGTGCAGCCGACCAGATCCTGGCCGAGCTCGAAGCCTTTGGCATGGAGTGGGACGGGCCGGTGCTGCATCAGAGTTCCCGGTTCGATGCTTATGCGCAGGCCATCGAGCGCCTCGCACGTGGACACCACCTGCGCGAATGCACCTGCACCCGCTCCACCCTCGCCCGGCTGCCTGAGAATCAGTCTTGTCCGACCGGCACCGGCGAAGAGCTGTTCCATCCGCGGGATTGCCTGGTCAGTGAGGGCACGCACGTTCCCGGCCACGCCCTGCGACTGCGGGTTCCAGCCGGCGCCGTAGGCTTCGATGACCGCAGCCTGGGCCCCCAGTCCATCGACGTGGCGGCCACGGTGGGCGATTTCGTGCTGCGGCGTCGTGACGGCCTCTACGCATACCAGCTTGCGGTCGTCGTGGACGACGCGGCGCAGGGAATAACCGACGTGGTGCGCGGCTGCGACCTGCTGTCGAGCACGGCCCGGCAGGTCCTGCTGCAGCGTGCGCTCGGCGTGCCGCCGGTGCGATACCTGCATTTGCCCCTTGCCGTGGACGACCGAGGCCTTAAGCTCTCCAAGTCGGGGGATGCGCCAGCCATCGGCAGACCGGATCGGATGGCCGGGCAACTGGTCGCGGCGCTCGGGTTCCTTGGGCAATCGCCGCCGGTCGCGCTGATGCGCGCGCCGTTGAGCGAGGTCTGGCACTGGGCACGCGAGCATTGGCGCGTCGAGGGGTTTGCGGGTTGTGCGGCGCGCGCAGTTCCGCAAGTGGCTTGCTAGCGCCGGCATCGCCGGCCGAGGACACAGCACTATGGCGACGACTGCGGCAACGAAAACCAGAACAAGAAAGTCGAAAGACGGCGATGCCGCCGGCGGTGGCAGCGGCAAGGGACCGCGCGTCATCCGCAAGTATCCGAACCGGCGGCTCTACGACACGGTCGAGAGCCGCTACGTCACGCTGGCGGACATCCGCCGGCTGGTCGTCGAGCGCATCGACTTCGTCGTGCTCGACCGCAAGTCGCAGCAGGACATCACGCGCAGCATCTTGCTGCAGGTGATCGCGGAACAGGAAGGCGGCGGGGAATCGCTGATGAGCCGCGACTTCCTGTCGCACGTGATCCGCAGTTACGGCAGCGGGCTGCAGGATTTCGTCGGGCGCTACCTCGACGAGAGCATCCAGCTCTTCGCCAAGGAGCAGCGCGAGCTGCGCGACCGCTTCAAGAACGTCGTGGGCATCGATCCGCTCGAGACCGTGACCAACGTGGCGCAGAAGAACTACCAGCGCTGGAAGGCGCTGCAGGAGGAAGTCTTCGCGCGCCTGCCGCGGCCGTTCGGCCGGGACGACCGGGAATAGGAAAGGGGTTAGTGACTAGGGGATAGGGGTTAGTCGGAGGAGAGGCTGCGGCGTCTGTCTCGCCTGCACCTCCGACTAACCCCTAACCCCTACCCCCTAACCCCTGCGTAAACGCGCAGCGTTACGCGTCGACGTTGCGCATCGAGAGCCGCACGCGGCCCTGGCGATCGACTTCGAGCACCTTCACGCGCACGACGTCGCCTTCCTTCAGCTTGTCGCTCACGCGCTCGACGCGCTCTTCGCTGATCTGCGAGATGTGCACGAGGCCGTCCTTGCCCGGCAGGATCTGCACGAACGCGCCGAAGTCCATCAGGCGGACGACCTTCCCTTCGTAGACGGAGCCGACTTCCACTTCGGAAGTGATCAGCTCGATGCGACGCTGCGCTTCGCGGCCAGCTGCGCCGCTGACCGACGCGATCTTGACCGTGCCGTCGTTCTCGATGTCGATCGTGGTGCCCGTTTCTTCCGTGATCGCACGGATGACGGCGCCGCCCTTGCCGATGACTTCGCGGATCTTCTCCGGGTCGATCTTCATGGTGATGATCGTGGGCGCCCATTCCGACATCTGCGGACGCGCACTCGACAGCACCTTGTTCATCTCGTCGAGGATGTGCAAGCGGGCCTTGCGCGCCGAATCGAGCGCGACCTGCATGATTTCCTTGGTGATGCCCTCGATCTTGATGTCCATCTGCAGGGCGGTGACGCCCTCGGCAGAGCCGGCCACCTTGAAATCCATGTCGCCCAGGTGGTCTTCATCGCCGAGGATGTCGGTGAGGACCTGGAACTTGCCGCCTTCGAGGACCAGGCCCATCGCGATGCCGGCCACCGGCGCCTTGAGCGGCACGCCAGCGTCCATCAGCGAGAGGCTGGTGCCGCAGACCGAGGCCATCGAACTCGAGCCATTCGACTCGAGGATCTCGGACACGATGCGGATGATGTACGGGAACGTCGTCATGTCCGGCATCACCGCCGACACGCCGCGGCGGGCCAGGTTGCCGTGGCCGATTTCGCGGCGCTTCGGCGAACCCATCATGCCCGTCTCGCCGACCGAGAACGGCGGGAAGTTGTAGTGGAGCATGAACGGCTCTTTGCGCTCGCCCGCGAGCGCGTCGATGATCTGCGCGTCGCGGCCGGTGCCGAGCGTGGTTGTCACCAGCGCCTGTGTTTCGCCACGCGTGAAGAGCGCCGAACCGTGCGTGCGCGGCAGCACGCCCGTCTCGACGGTGATCTTGCGCACGGTGTGCATGTCGCGGCCGTCGATGCGCGGTTCGCCCGCGATGATGCGACGGCGGACGATGTTGTATTCGAGGCGACCGAGTTCGTCGGTGACCTGGCGCGGCTGGTACTTGGCGCCCTCGCCCGTGGCGAGCGTCTCGATCAGCGCCTTCTTCAGTTCGCCGATGCGCGTGTGGCGCGCCTGCTTCTCGATGATCTGGTAAGCCTTGACCAGTTCGACTTCGACCTGGGATGCGACGGCCTTGGCCAGGTCGGCGTCGAGTTCCGGCGCCTTCCAGCCCCAGGACGGCTTGGCCGCCTTGGCAGCGAGTTCGCGGATCGCGTTGATGGCGACCTGCATCTGCTCGTGGCCGTAGACCACGGCGCCGAGCATCACGGACTCCGGCAGCAGTTCGGCTTCGGACTCGACCATCAGCACCGCGTCGGCCGTGCCGGCCACGACGAGGTCGAGGGCCGACTCCTTCATGTCCTTGCCATTCGGGTTGAGCTGGTACTTGCCGTCGATGTAGCCCACGCGCGCCGCACCGATCGGGCCCTTGAACGGGATACCCGAGATAGCGAGCGCAGCGGACGCACCGAGCAGCGCAGGGATGTCCGAATCGATTTCCGGATCGAGCGAGACGACCGTCGCCACCACCTGCACTTCATTGAAGAAGAACTCGGGGAAGAGCGGACGGATCGGGCGGTCGATCAGGCGCGAGATCAGCGTCTCTTTCTCGGAAGGACGGCCTTCACGCTTGAAGAAGCCGCCCGGGATGCGGCCCGCGGCGTACGTCTTCTCGATGTAGTTGACGGTGAGCGGGAAGAAATCCTTGCCCGGCTGCGCTTCGCGACGGCCGACGGCGGTGACGAGCACCACGGTGTCGCCCATGGAAACGAGGACGGAACCGTCGGCCTGGCGGGCGAGACGGCCGGTTTCGATCGAGACGGTGTGGGGGCCGTACTGGAAGCTGGTCTTGTGGACGTTCACGGTTGGAGGTGTCCGAATGTGTGCTGTGGCCCGGCGAGGGGCGAAAACGAATCCGGCCCGCAAAGCGGGCCGGAAACGCAGGCGACGGTCAGCGGCGCAGGCCGAGCCGTGCGACGACTTCCTGATAGCGCGACGGATCGCTGTCCTTCAGGTAGTCGAGCAGTTTGCGGCGCTGCGTGACGAGCTTGAGCAGCCCGCGGCGCGATGAATGGTCACGCTTGTGCGCGGTGAAATGTTCGCCCAGACCGTTGATGCGGGCGGAGAGCAATGCAATCTGGACCTCGGGGGAGCCGGTATCGGCTGCGCCGCGCTTGAAGTCGCCTACGATCTCAGACTTGCGCTCGGTGGACAGTGCCATCGGTGATAAAACCTCGAAACCTAAAAGAATTTAGCCTTGGTGAGCCGCGTATTTTAGCCGCACGGCACCCTTTTACTCAAGTTTTTGGACCGATTCCGTTCGTGCCGGCTCCCGGGACGAAAAGTCGCTCCACCTGCAAGCGACCTCCCGCACCCGGTTCGACCAGCCCGAGAAAGCGTCCGGCGGGGTCGTAAGCGCGGTAATGAGCGGCATTCGGCAGGCCAGCCGGGCACGGCAGCGTCCGCCCCTGGCACAGGTGGAGCGCCTGCCCGGCGTCCAGCGTCACGACCGGCAGGTCCGGAAACGCGCTGTCCACGGCGGCCAGCCAGGGCGCGTGATCGGTCGTCCGCCGCCGGTGTCGCCTCGATTTCGTCGAGGGTGACCATGGCAGCGGCCACGAACGGTTCGACCCACAGCCGTCGCAGGGCGACCAGGTGGCGCGCGTACCGAGACCCGATGCAATCTCTTCGGCCAGGACCCGCACATAGGTGCCCTTGGAGCAGACCACCTCGATATCGAGCGTCCGATCGCCCTGCCCCGTCACGACCAGCGACTCGATCGTGACCGGGCGCGCTGCGCGCTCGACCTCGATCCCGGCCCGTGCCAGTTCATAGAGGGGCCGCCCGTCGCGCTTCAGCGCGGAATACATCGGGGGAACCTGGAGCCGTTCACCGCGCAGGGCCGCGAGCGCCTGCTCGAGTCGGTCGGCGTCGAATGCAGGCACGTCGACTTCGGCGACCGGCTGCCCTTCGGCATCGCCCGTGTCCGTCGCGATACCGAGCCGCACGGTGGCGCTGTACGCCTTGCGCCGGCCGAGCAGCGTGCCGCAGGCCTTGGTGGCCTGGCCGAAGCAGAGCGGCAGCATGCCCGTGGCCATGGGATCGAGCGTGCCGGCGTGGCCGGCCTTCTCTGCCTGCAGGTGACGGCGCACGCGTTGCAGCGCCTGGGTGGAGGTGAGTCCCTGCGGCTTATCGAGCAGTACGATGCCGTCCACCGCCCGCCAGCGCCGGCGCGCCGGGGCGGGATGTCCCGTGTCGGTCGTGCTCACGGACGTTCGTCGTCGGCTTCGTCGTCGAGATCGCTGTCGTAATGCGCGAGGTCGTCGTCTTCACCCGCTGCGTCCGGGGCTGCCTCCGTCACTGCATCGTCGACGTGGCGCGCCTTGTCGTCACGCACCGCCTGGCCGATCAGGTCGCCGAGGCGATTGCCGCGCTCGAGTTCCTCGTCGGGAGCGAAGTGCAGCTGGGGCGCCAGGCGCAGCTTCAAGGCGCGCCCGAGCGGACCGCGCAGGTACACCGCCGCCTCGTCCAGGATTTCCTTCTGCAGCTCGTCGTGGGAATCACCCGCCAGCAGCGTGTAGTTCACCCACATGTGCGTGAGATCCGGCGACACCTTGACATGCGTGACCGTCATCGGCTTGAGGCGCGGGTCGCGCACCTCCCGCAGCAGCAGCTGCGAGAGGACGCGCTGGACCTGCTCAGCGATGCGTCGCGCGCGTGGTACCTCGCGTGGCATCTGCCTTACGCGCTGCGCGCGACCTCGAACCGGGCGAAGCACTCGATCTGGTCGCCCACGCGGATGTCGTTGTACTTGACGACGCCGATGCCGCACTCGGTGCCGCCGCGGACTTCGCCGACGTCGTCCTTGAAGCGCCGCAGCGAGTCGAGCTCACCCTGGTGGATGACGACGTTCTCGCGCAGCACGCGCACGGGGTTGCCGCGCTTGATGACGCCTTCGGTGACGAGGCAGCCGGCCACGGTGCCGAACTTGCTCGAACGGAACACTTCGCGCACTTCGGCGAGGCCGACGATCTGTTCCTTGATCTCCGGCTTGAGCATGCCGGACACCCAGCTGCGGACGTCGTCGAGCGCTTCGTAGATGACGCTGTAGTAATTGACCTCGACGCCCTGGTCCTTCATCGAGCTGCGGGCAGCGCCGTCCGCACGGACGTTGAAGCCGATGATGCGTGCCCGCGATGCCGCGGCCAGCGAAACGTCGGACTCGGTGATGCCGCCCACGCCGCTCGCGATGACCTTGACCGACGCCTCGTCGGTGCCGATCTTCGACAGCGCGTCGCGCAGCGCTTCGGCGCTGCCCTGCACGTCGGCCTTGACGATGAGGTTGACGAACTGGCCGGCGTTCTCGCCAATCTGCGAGAAGACGTCCTCGACCTTCTTCGTCGCGCCGGCGAGGCGCACGTCGCGGTACTTGCCCTGGCGGTACAGCGCGACTTCACGTGCCTTGCGTTCGCTTTCGACGACCAGCAGGTCGTCGCCGGCGCCCGGCGCATCCGACAGACCGAGCACCTGCACGGGCTGGGCCGGACCGGCCGTCTGCACCTGCTTGCCCAGCGCGTCGAACAACGCACGCACGCGGCCGAATTCCTGGCCCGCGATGATCGGGATCGCCCGCCTTGAGCGTGCCGCGCTTCACCAGCACGGTCGCGACCGGACCGCGGCCCTTCTCGATGCTGGACTCGAGCACGACGCCCACGGCGAGGCCGGTGGTCGGCGCCTTGAGGTCGAGCACTTCGGCCTGCAGCAGCACGGATTCGAGCAGCTTGTCGATGCCCTCGCCGGTGCGCGCCGACACGTTGACGAACATCACGTCGCCGCCCCACTCCTCGGGGATGACATTGAGCTTGCCGAGGTCGTTGCGCACACGGTCCGGATCCGCGCCGTGCTTGTCGATCTTGTTGACCGCCACGACGATCGGCACTTCGGCCGCGCGCGCATGGTTGACCGCTTCGATGGTCTGCGGCATGACGCCATCGTCCGCCGCCACCACGAGGATGACGATGTCGGTGACGTTCGCGCCACGGGCGCGCATCGCGGTGAACGCGGCGTGTCCCGGCGTGTCGATGAAGGTGATGAGGCCCTTCGGCGTCTGCACCTGGTAGGCGCCGATGTGCTGGGTGATGCCACCCGCCTCGCCCGCGGCCACCTTGGTGGTGCGGATGTAGTCGAGCAGCGACGTCTTGCCGTGGTCGACGTGACCCATGATGGTCACGACCGGCGGACGCGGCAGCACTTCGATGTCGGCCGAGGTCTCGAGCAGCTGCTGCTCGATCTGGTCTTCCTTCAGCGCGATCGGCGTGTGGCCGAACTCCTCGACGACGAGCGTCGCGGTGTCCTGGTCGATCGGCTGGTTGATCGTGGCCATCACGCCCATCTTCATCATCGTCTTGATGACTTCGTTGGCCTTGATCGCCATGCGATTGGCGAGTTCGCCGACCGTGATCGTTTCCGGAATCTGCACGTCACGCTTGACCGGGGCGGTAGGCTCCACGAAACCGTGGCGTGCCTCGACCTGCACCTGACCCGAACGGCGGTAACGGCCCGCGGGCTGCTGCTTCTTCTTGAAGCTCGCCTTGGCGTTCGCCGAAACGTGGAGTTCCTGGCGGCCATACTTGGTCGCCGCCCCCGGCGACGGTGCGCGGCTGGGTGCCGGCTCCGATGCACGCACGGGCTTCGACGGACGTGGCGGTTCGGCCGCGCGACGTTCGGCGTCGGCACGCTCGCGCTCACGCTCCGTGCGCTCGCGGGCCTGCTGTTCCGCAGCGAGCGCGGGCATCGGATTCGGCGCGCACTCGCGCGGCCTCCTCCAGCACACGCCGTTCGTCCGCCTCGAGACGGTCGCGCTCGCGCTGCTCGGCAGCACGGCGATCGGCCTCGGCGCGTTCCTCTTCCAGGCGCGTTGTATCGTCGGACGTGCGCACCTTGTCGATCTCTTCCTGGCGCTGGCGCTGCTCCTCCTCGATGACCGACCGGTTCAGGTAGGTCTTCTTGCGCCGGACTTCGACCGCAACGGTGCGGGCGCGGCCCTGCGTGGACGCGAGCTTGATCTCCTGCTGCGACTTGCGCTGCAGCGTGATCTTGCGCGGGGCCGCTGCGTCTTCGCCCTGGCGACCGTGCGCGCGGCGCAGGTGCGTCAGGAGCTCCATCTTGGCTTCTTCGCTGATGATGTCGTCAGCGCCGCCGACCTTGATGCCCGCCTCGCCCAGCTGCGTGAGCAGCCGATCGACCGGGACCTTCAGGACCTCTGCAAACTGCGTGACCGTTACTTCTGCCATGTAATCAGACCTCCGCTCACGCCTGCTGGCCCTGTTCGAACCAGTGCTTGCGCGCAGCGAGAATCAACTCGCCGGCGCGCTTCTCGTCGAGATTCGGGATCTCGGCGAGGTCGTCGATCGCCTGCTCGGCCAGGTCCTCGCGAGTCACGATGCCGTGGCGCGCAAGTTCGGTGGCCAGGGTGTCGTCCATGCCCTCGACTTCGAGCAGGTCGGCAGCCGGGGCCGCGACCGTCTCTTCGCTCGCAATCGCCTGCGTCAGCAGCACGTCGCGCGCGCGATTGCGCAGTTCCTGCACGATCGCCTCGTCGAACTCCTCGATCGACGCGATCTCGGACTGCGGCACGTAGGCGATTTCCTCGATGCTCGAGAAGCCTTCCTGCACCAGGATCGCCGCGACGTCTTCGTCGACGTCGAGCTGCTGCATGAACAGTTCGCGCAGCACCTTCTGCTCGGACTCGCTTTTCTCCTCGGCTGCCTGTTCGCTCATGATGTTGAGCTTCCAGCCGGTGAGTTCGCTCGCGAGACGGATGTTCTGGCCGCCGCGGCCGATGGCCTGCGACAGCTTGTCCTCGGCCACGGCGATGTCCATCGAGTGCGACTCCTCGTCCATGACGATCGAGCTGACCTCGGCCGGCTGCATCGCGTTGATCACGAACTGCGCTGCGTTGTCGTCGAACGGGATGATGTCGACGCGCTCGCCGGCGATCTCGTTCGAGACGGCCTGCACGCGCGAACCGCGCATGCCGACGCACGCGCCGACCGGGTCGATGCGCGGGTCGTTGCTGCGGACGGCGATCTTGGCGCGGGCACCCGGATCGCGCGCGGCGCCGAGGATGTTGATCAGGCCCTGGCCGACTTCCGGCACTTCGAGCTTGAACAGCTCGATCAGGAATTCCGGCGCCGTGCGGCTCAGGAACAGCTGCGGGCCGCGCGGCTCGGAGCGCACGTCCTTCAGGAAGGCCTTGATGCGGTCCTGCGTGCGGACCGGCTCGCGCGGGATCATCTGGTCGCGCGGGATGAAGCCTTCGGCGTTGCCGCCGAGGTCGACGAAAATGCCGTTGCGGTCGACACGCTTCACGAGACCGGACACCAGCGTGCCGATGCGGGCCTTGTACATGTCCACGACCTGCGCGCGCTCGGCCTCGCGCACCTTCTGCACGATGACCTGTTTCGCGGTCTGCGCGGCGATGCGGCCGAACGCCACGGACTCGAGCGGCACTTCGACGTAGCCGCCCGGTTCCGCTTCCGGCGAAACGTCGAGGGCGTCCTCGAGGCGCAGTTCCTTGTCCGGGAACTCGAGTTCGGTCGAGTCGTCGGCAAACACCTTCCAGCGCTGGAACGTGTCGTAGTCGCCCGTCTTGCGGTTGATCGACACTCGCACGTCGATCTCTTCGCCGTACTTCTTGCGCGTTGCGGACGCGAGCGCGGCTTCGAGTGCCTCGAAGATGATGTCCTTCTCGACGCCCTTCTCGTTCGAGACGGCATCCACGACCATCAGGATCTCTTTGTTCATCGCTCGTCGTCCTCTGAATCGTCTGCGGTCAGAAGTCGGGCGCGAGGTGCGCCTTCCTGATTCCCGCAATCGGCAGCCGGTACAGCCGGCCGTCCACTTCAACCTCGATCGTGTCGTCCCCCGCGGCAACCATCCGGCCCTTGAACCGGCGGCGCTCCTCGACGGGATGCACCATCTCCACGAAAACCTGTTCGCCCGCGTACGGCGCGAAATGCCGCGCCACGCGCAGCGGCCGCTCGACACCCGGCGACGACACCTCGAGGGTGTAGTTGCCCGGGATCGGATCGGCGGCGTCGAGTACTTCGCTGATCGCACGACTCGCCCGCTCGCAGTCCTCGACCGTGATGCCCTCGTGGGCTTCCGTGTCGATATAAATTCGCAGCAGGGCGTTGCCACGACCCGGCAAGAACTCGAGTTCCCAAAGGTCGTAGCCGAGCCCGGCGATGACCGGCTGCAGCATTGCCGTCAGCTTGTCCCTGAGCATCGCTTCGTCCTCGCGCGAACCCCACAAACGAAAAATGGGCCCGCGGCCCATTTCTTCTTCCTGCGACCGGCCTCACCGACCGTCGCAAAAGAAAAATCCCCGCTTGCGGGGACCTCTTTGGCGAATCACCCGCCGCCTCAAAGCGCCGCGAGGTGCCTTGAACCGGCCAAGGTTCGCATCGCCCAACGGGCAACACGGATACCTCGGACCGCCGATTCTATAGTAAAGCCGCCCACTCCGGCTAGTCGGCTCCGGGGCATGCGCCAGTTCGCCCGGATCGGCGACGTTTCAGGCGAGCAGGTCTGCGACCGCGTCGGCCACGTAGTCCACGTTGGCGTCGCTGATGCCGGCCACGTTCACGCGGCCGTCAGGCGGCATGTAGATGTGGTGCTCGTCCCGCAGCCGGGCGATGTCGGCCTCCGGCAACCCGAGCAGACGAGAACATGCCGCGCTGGCGCGTCACCCAGCCGAAGTCGTGGCCGGGCAGCCGCGCGGCCAGCCGGGACGCAAACAGCGCGCGCAACGACTTCATGCGGGACACCATCGAGCCGACCTCCTCCTCCCATTGCTGCCGCAGGGGGGCGTCGCCCAGCACACGAGCCACGATGGCCGCACCGTGATCCGGGGGCATCGAATACATGCGCCGGGCCAGCCGGGCCAGGTGCGTGGCAACGGCAGCCCGGGCCGTCCCGTTGGCCGAGATGACGGCCAGCGCCCCGGTCCGCTCGCGGTAAAGGCCGAAATTCTTGGAGCACGACACCGCGAGCAGCAGTTCCGGCACCCGCTGCGCCAGCGTACGCAGTCCGCTGGCGTCGGACTCGAGGTCGTCGCCGAATCCCTGGTACGCGAGGTCGACGAAGGGCACGAGCCCTCTGCGTTCTATCTCTTCAGCAAGCGCCTGCCACTGGTCGGGCGCAAGATCCGCACCCGTCGGGTTATGGCAGCACGCGTGCAACAGGACCAGCGAACCCGCCGGCAGGGTGCCGAAGTGCGCGAGCATGGCGTCGAACGCCACTGCGCGACGTGCAGCGTCGAAATACGGGTAACGCTCGAGCCGCATGCCTGAGCTGCCGATGAGCGGCTCATGGTTGGCCCAGGTCGGATCGCTCACGTGCACGACGGTGTCGGGCCGCGCGACCTTCACCAGTTCGGCGCCGAGCCTGAGCGCGCCGCAGCCGCCGACGGTCTGGATGGTCGACGTGCGGTCCGCCAGCCCGGCCGCGAGCGGTCCGAGCGCAAGGGCGATGATCCGCTCGTTGAAGTCGACGTTGCCCGCCGGCCCCACGTAACTCTTCGTTGTCTGCGCCCCGATCAGCGCGCGCTCAGCCTCGCGCACGGCGGCGGGCACCGGCGTATTGCCCGATTCGTCACGATAGACGCCAACGCCAAGGTCCACCTTCAAGGGCGACGTATCGCGGCGGAAGGCGATGGTCACGCCGAGGATCGAATCGGGCGCAAGCGGTTCCAGCGTTTCGAACATGAGGGCACCTGTGCGGACGGACCGGCACATGATGCCCGAGTCGGGCATCCCCGGTCAGCCGCCCGTGGTGCGGGGCCGGGCCTGGACGACCTGCTGTTCAATCGCGCCGAACAGGCTCACGCCGTCGCGGCCGAACATCTCGATCCGCACACGGTCGCCAAACCGCAGGAATGGCGTGGTCGCCTTGCCGTCGGCGATCTGCTCGAGCGCCCGGGTTTCCGCCAGGCAGGACGATCCGCTCGAGCGATCGTAATTGGACACCGTTCCCGAACCGATGACCGCGCCGGCGCCGAGCCGTCGCGTCTTCGTCACGTGCGCGATCAGTTGCGCGAAATCGAACGTCATGTCGACGCCCGCGTTCGGCTGGCCGAAGTGCTTGCCGTTGATGTGCGACACCAGCGGCAGGTGCACTTTGGCTGCCGGCCCAGGCCTCGCCGAGTTCATCGGGCGTGATCGCGCACGGAGAAAACGAGGTCGCGGGTTTCGACTGGTAGAAGCCGAACCCCTTGGCGAGTTCAGCCGGGATCAGGTTGCGCAGCGACCAGTCGTTGACCAGCATGACCAGCTTGACGTGACCGGCAGCCTCGTCGACGGCAGTCATCATCGGCACGTCGTCGGTGATCACGGCGACCTCGCCCTCGAGGTCGATGCCGTAATCCTCGCTGGGCACCGGCACGTCGGCCATCGGCGGGATGAAGTCGTCCGAGCCGCCCTGGTACACCAGCGGATCCGTCCAGAAGCTCGGCGGCATGTCTGCATTGCGCGCCTTGCGCACGAGTTCAACGTGGTTGACGTAGGCCGAGCCGTCGACCCAGTGGTGCGCACGCGGCAGCGGCGCGAGCGCCGCCTTCTGGTCGAACGGCACTGCGCCGTTCGCGTAGCCTTCAGTGAGGTGATCGCACACATCGTGCAGCCGCGGCGAGATACGGGCCCAGTCGTCCAGCGCCGCCTGCAGCGTCGGCGCGATCGAGGGCACGGGCATTGCCCACATGAGGTCACGACTGACGACGACCAACTGGCCGTCACGCGTGCCGTTGCGCAGCGTTGCGAGCTTCATTTGCCTTTCCAGCTGTCGACGTAACCCGCCCACTCCACGGCGAGCCCGCCCTCGCTGACGTCGATCGGATCGCGCGTGTCGATCATCACCGCGTATTCGTCGGTCGCCGGCTTGGTCTGCTCGAACATCCGCGTAAGCGCCTGCGGGTGCGGGCCGTGCGTGAATCCCGCCGGATGGTACGTGAGCATGCCCGGGTGGATGTTGTCGCGGCTGAAGAAGTCGCCCGCGTGATAGAAGATGACTTCGTCGTAGTCGTCGTTATTGTGGAAGAACGGCACCTTCAGCGCCTTCGGGTCGGTCTCGAACGGCCGCGGCACGAACGTGCAGACGACGAAGCGCGACGACAGGAAGGTCGTGTGCGCCGACGGCGGCAGGTGGTAGCGATGGCTCATGAGCGGGCGAATGTCGCGCACATTGAGGCGCACCGGCGCGAGTTCACCGTGCCAGCCGATCGCGTCCAGCGGATTGAACGGGTACGTGATACGCGAGATCGCGCCGCGGCGCTTCACCTCGACCTGCCAGCCGCGCGTGGCCGACTGCTGCGCCTTGAACGCTTCGTCGATGCGCGGCGTATCCAGGATCGCCGGATCGAAGATCGCGTGCGGACCGACGAGACCCTTGTCGGGGAGCATGTAGCTGGCATTGGTGGACTCGATCAACAGCACGTCGAGCGGCGCGGCGATCTCCAGCCGCCACATCGTCCCGCGCGGCAGCATCACGTAGTCTCCGGCACGCAGTCCCAGGTGCCCGAAATCGCAGTAGAGGTCAGCCTCGCCGTTGTGCACGAACAGCAGTTCGTCGCCGTCCGCATTGCGCGCGAGCTTGTCCATGCTCTGCGGCAGGCGCCAGAAGCGCACGCGGCAGGATGCGTTGGCGAGCACCTCGACGGCCGACCAGGGACTGGTCGCCCCCGCCGGCAGTCGCGTCAGGTCGAGCGCGCGCGGACGCAGCGGGCCTTCGAACTCGGTCCAGCCCGTCGGCGGGTGTCGATGGTGGAAGAACGCGGCCGGGCCGAAAAACCCTTCCTTGCTCATTTCGCGCTCGTACGTGCCTTCGGGCAGGTCGCAGTGCGCCTGCCGCGAGGCGACGCCTTCAACGCGTGACAAAGGTATGTAATGTTTCACTTCGTAACCTCAGTGAAAGGGGTTAGGGGATAGGGGTTAGGGGATAGTCGGAAGGCCGCGATGCGGCCGCTCCGGAACTCCGACTAACCCCTAACCCCCTCCCCTGTCCCCTATCCCCTAACCCCTATCCCCTAACCCCTTCCTCAGATGACGCCGCGCCGTTCCTGGTCGAGCTCGATCGACTCGAACAGCGCACGGAAGTTGCCTTCGCCGAAGCCCTCGTTGCCCTTGCGCTGGATGATCTCGAAGAAGATCGGGCCGATGACGTTGGTGGTGAAGATCTGCAGCAGGATGCCGTCCTTCGCGCTGCCGTCGATCAGGATGCGGCGCCGCGCCAGTTCCTCGAGATTCTCGCGGTGACCCTCAACGCGGGCCGGCACGCCCTCGTAGTACGTCGCCGGCGTGTCCTGGAACTGGATGCCGTTCGCGCGCAGCGCGTCCACCGTCGCGCAGATGTCCGAGGTGTGCAGCGCGATGTGCTGGATGCCCTCGCCCTGGTACTCGCGCAGGTATTCCTCGATCTGCGACTTGTCGTCCTGCGACTCGTTGATCGGGATGCGGATCTTGCCGCACGGACTGGTCATCGCCTTGCTGAAAAGACCCGTCTTCTTGCCTTCGATGTCGAAGTAACGAATCTCGCGGAAGTTGAAGAGCTTCTCGTAGAAGCCCGCCCACCTGGCCATGTTGCCGCGATGCACGTTGTGGGTCAGGTGATCGATCACCGACAGGCCCGTCGTGCGCAGCGCGCCGCGGTCCGGCACCGGGACGAAATCGACGTCGTAGATCGTGTTCTCGCCGTAGCGGTCCACGAGGTACACCAGGCTGCCGCCGATACCCTCGATGGCCGGGATGTTGAGTTCCATCGGGCCCACGGGGTTCTGCACCGGCTTCGCGCCGAGTTCAACGGCACGCTTGAACGCCCTGGCGGCATCCTTCACGCGGAACGCCATGGCGCAGGCGGACGGGCCGTGCTGCTGCGCGAAGCGCTGGCCAAAACTGCCCGGCTCGGCGTTGATGATGAAATTGACGTCGCCCTGCTTGTGCAGCGTGACGTTCTTGCTGCGGTGACGCGCCCTGACGGGAAAGCCCATGCGCTCGAACAGCGAACGCAGCAATTCGGGATCGGGCGCGGTGTACTCGACGAACTCGAAGCCGTCGGTACCCATCGGATTCTCGAAGAGGTCGGCCATGGCAGCCCTCCCGCCAGTTAGTTACGAATGAAACTGTAGGCGCGCATGGTAGCGGAACGCCGCGGCGGGTCAAACCGGCGCGTGTCGGCACGGCTCGGCAGGCGGCACGGATTTACTGGTTGAAGATGGCGACCTGGGTGTAGGAGTAATGCCACGGCTCGTGCGGCGAAACGAGCGGGCCCACGAACCTGCTGCCCGCCTCGCGCACCGCCAGGTCCAGCCTGGCAGCCCAGCCACCCTGCTCCCAGACTGTCCCGATCGTTGGCGTATCGGGCCCGGCGACGATCTCCCCGCCGCGATGTACCTGGAAATCGATCGCGCGCGCCTGCCCATGAGGCGACAGCCCGGGCGCGGCTACGGCTGGAGTTGGCACCGGGGCGTACGACTTCAGGAACGATTCGAGCATCGGGGTGCCCCGCAAGGCATTGGTCGCCGCGGTGCCGAGATGCGCAACGGCGTCCTGCAGGAGCCGAGCCGAAGCCGCGGCGACGGATTCGTTGCGATTCCAGTCTGCAAGCTGGATGTCGAGACTGCGCACCTGCGGGTTTACGAACAGCTGGAAGCCTGGATTCGACTGCTCAAACTTTTCGCGGACGCGCTGGATCTCGGCATTCAGTTGGTCCTGCTCGGTCGAACCTGCGTAGGCCGCGATCTGGTCCTGCGTCCAGCTCCAGCGTTCGGCCAGGTGACAACCGCTGCGCAGATAGGATCGCAGGGCAAGGAGCTTGCTGCCTGTGCCTTCGATGCGCGGCAGGACCGCAGCGACGCGCGCGTCCGTCTTTGCCGCAATGCCGAGCGCGAGGGCTTCGATCGCCGAGGCGTCCATCCCTTCGTCGGCGTGCGCGGCGGGCAAGCAGAGCGCGATCGCCAGCAGGCACAACAGTCGCCTCATCGATTCATCCTCGCCAGAATGCAAAGAGGCCCCGACGAACGGGGCCTCTGCTCGCAACGCTTGCGTGTCGCAGGG
The DNA here is from genome assembly GCA_963754535.1 of uncultured Gammaproteobacteria bacterium. Classification (GTDB taxonomy): domain Bacteria; phylum Pseudomonadota; class Gammaproteobacteria; order Steroidobacterales; family Steroidobacteraceae; genus RPQJ01. The sequence continues at coordinate 173,828 of CAVWGG010000011.1, read as the reverse complement.
TGCCGGGTTATTCCGGCTTGACGAACAGCGCGTCGTCGACGCGCGTCACGCCGGAAACGCCCTTGGCGACGGCGATCGCACGTTCCTTCATCTTCTCGCCGGTCACGAAGCCGCCGAGCTGCACGATGCCGCCACGCGCTTCGACGTTGATCTGGCCGGACTTCACGTCGCTGGCGTCGACGAGAGCCGCTTTCACCTTGCTCACCAGGACCGTGTCGTCGAGCTTGGTGCCCATCGACGTTGCCGGGTGCACCGCGATTTCATTGCGCACGGAAACCACGTCCTTGACGCTCTTCGCGACCTTGCCCGCCTTGTCCTTTTCTGCCTGCGTCTTGACGAAGCCGCTCAGCAGCACGACGCCCTTGTAGACCTCGACGTTGACGTCACCCGAGGGCACGCCCTTTTCTGCCAGCAGGCTGCCCTTCACCGACGTGACGATGGTGCCGTCGTCGACCAGGTTGCCAGCAGACTTCTGCGCCATGGCGGGGGCGGCGAATGCGAGCGCGACCGCGGCCAGGGAAGCGAACACCTTGTTCTTCATGTTTCTCTCGGATGCATGGGGGTGGGAACCGGTGAATTTAACAGGGCGTACCCCGGGCCTCAATCCGTATTGCGTACGTGGCGGCAAGCGCAACGCACTACGGCAAAAGTCCGCAAATTCAGGCAAGCAGGTTACGAGCCACCGCAGCCGCCGGTGCCGCAGAGCGTCTGGTTGCGACGGAACTGGTCTTTGTCGGCCTCGGCCTGCTGCATCATCCGTTCCATCTCCGGACCGGTCATGCAGGTTTCTTCCTCGAACCGCGAACCGATCTTGGCGACCTTCTTGCAGTAGACGGTCTCGCCCTTGAAGGTCTTTTCCTTGTAACCGGGATAGGTCGCTTTCGCGGCCGTGGCGCCGGCTACCGGGGCGGCGGTTGGGGCCGCGGCAGCGACTGGAGCCGGCGCAGGTGCCGGTGTCGGCGCCGACGGCTGCGATGCGCAACCGGCGAGCAGTGCGAGGGCTAGGGCACACGTGAAATGGCGCATGAATCGTCCTCCCGGAGATAAAGTAATGCCTCGCCGCAGACCACCGCGTCCACGGCCGGTGCGCTGGGCACCCCGCTTAATGGTGGGCCGTGATGGGATCGAACCATCGACCAACTGGTTAAAAGCCAGCTGCTCTACCGCTGAGCTAACGGCCCCGCTACGGCGAGCCGCGGATGATAGCCGATCATCGGTAGGCGGTGGGATCGGGCGCAGCCGCGGCCTCGAATCCGGCCCGGCGCAGGCGACAGGAGTCGCAGCGGCCGCAGGCCCGGCCCTGCTCATCGGCCTGGTAGCAGGAAACGGTCGTGCCAAAATCGACGCCCAACGCCAGGCCCCGCCGGATGATCCCGGCCTTGGTCAGGTCGATCAGGGGCGTGCGGATCCGCAGCGGCTCCCTGCCCTCCACGCCTTCGCGCGTGGCGAGATTGGCCATGCGCGCAAACGCGTCGATGAATTCCGGGCGGCAGTCCGGGTAACCGGAGTAATCGACGGCATTCACGCCGATGAAGATGTCGTGCGCCTGCAGGACTTCGGCCCAGGCCAGCGCAAAAGCAAGGAAGATGGTATTGCGCGCAGGGACGTAGGTGACCGGAATGGCTGCCCCGCTCGCCCCATCCTCGGGCACGGCGATGGTCGCGTCCGTCAGCGCCGACCCACCGAACGCGCCGAGATCGATCTGCATGACACGGTGTTCGACGGCGCCCAGCTGGGCTGCCACCTGGCGGGCCGCGTTCAGTTCGGCGTGGTGGCGCTGGCCATACTGGAAACTGAGCGCATGGCACCGGAAACCCTCGGCGCGTGCGATGGCAAGGCAGGTGGCGGAATCGAGCCCGCCCGAGACCAGCACGATGGCTGGTCGGGGTTTGTCGGTGCCCCGCGTGTCAACTCCGTGCTTCGTCATCAGCGACCCGGCTCGTTGCCCCAGAGGTATTTATGCAGCTGCACCTGCAGCCGCACGGGCAGCCGATCGGCGAGGATCCAGTCCGCAAGTTCACGCGGCTCGACCTGCCCCCACACGGGAGAGAACAGCACCTGCGCCGGCAACGGCGTGGCGCACTCGCGCAGCAGGCTGCGTGCCCATTCGTAATCGGCCCGGGAACAAAGCACGAACTTGAGCTGGTCGCGCGCCGTCAGCACGTCGAGGTTCCCGAGCTTGTTGCGCTCGACTTCGCCGGAGCCTGGGGTCTTCAGGTCCACGACACGGCTGACGCGCGGATCGACCGCAGCGACGTCGAGAGCGCCACTTGTCTCGAGCGACACCGAAAAGCCCGCGTCACACAGCGCAGCCAGCAGTTCGAAGCACGCCTTCTGCGCCAGTGGTTCACCACCCGTGACGCAGACGTGGCGCACGCCACTTTCCCGCGCGATGGCGAGCAGATCGTCGAGCGTGCGCCATTCGCCGCCGTAGAACGAATACTGCGTATCGCAGTAGACGCAACGCAGCGGACATCCCGTGAGGCGGATGAAGAGCGTGGGCCAGCCGACGGCGTCGGCTTCGCCCTGGATCGAGACGAAGGTCTCGGTGATCTTGAGCCGGCTCACCGGCCCTCGGCATTCATCTTGTCGATCTGGACCTGGGCCTGCCTGGCGGCGTCGGCGTCCGGGTAGGTCGAAATGACCTTGTTCAGCGTCGCGCGCGCGTTCTTGAACGCTTTCAGTTCGTACTGGCAGAGCGCGACCTTGTACATCGCATCCGGCAGGCGTCGCGATTCGGCAAAGGCGCCGACGGCCTGGAACGACTTCAGCGCCGCATCGTATTGCTGCTGCATGAACTGTGCTTCACCGAGCCAGTACGTGGCGTTGTCGGCACGCGGACCGCGCGGATATTTCGCGAGATACGTCTGGAAGCCGCGCGCGGCTTCCTCGTAGCGGCCAGCCTTCATCGCAGCAAATGCCTCGCCGTACACCGACGATTCGTCCGCAAACACCGCGTCGGGCGCCCTTGTGGCACCACCCGCCGCGACGGGCGCGCCACCAGCGCCGTTCTCCATCACCAGCAGGCGCCGGTCGAGGTCGCCGTAGAGGTCACGCTGCTGCTGCTGCATGGATTCGAGCTCGTGCCGGGCTTCCTCGATCTGGCCGCGCAGCGTGCGCAGTTCCTGCTGCGATCTTTCGATCTGCTGCTGCAGGTCGAGCAGCGACTGGTTGACCCGGCTTTCGAGCGTGCCCAGACGCTGGTCGGTGGCATCCGCCCGCGACTCGAGTTCCTTGTTGCTGGCGGTCGCGTGGACCAGCGAGCCGGCCAGCAGGGCCGACGCCACGAAGGCGGCACGCAAGACGGTATTCATCGGCTCACTGCACCTGCACGATTTCGACGCGGCGGTTCTGCGCGTAGGCGGATTCATCGGAACCCTCGACCGCAGGACGCTCTTCGCCGTAGCTGACCGTCGTGATCTGCGATTCGGCGACACCCTGCAGCAGCAGCGCCTTGCGCACCGTCTGCGCGCGCCGTTCGCCGAGGCCGATGTTGTATTCGCGCGAGCCGCGTTCGTCGGTGTGCCCTTCGAGGCGCACGCGTGCGGTCGGGTACTTGGCCAGGTAGGCCGCGTGCGCTGCGACGACGCTGACGTAGTCGGAGCGGATTTCACTGCTGTCGAACTCGAAGTAAACGATGTTGCGGGACTGCAGGGCGGCAAGCGCCTGTTGCTGCGTTGCGCTCATCGCGCCCGCCGTCGTCCCCGTCGCCGGACCGGTCTCGTTGCCGACGCCGCTCGTCTGCGCACCGCTGTCGACCGGGGCCTCGGTCGTCGTCTCCGGCTGCACCTGCTTCGGCTTCGAGCAGCCCGCGAGGCCGACGGCAAGCAAGGCGAAGGCAACGGCATGGGTCCATTTCATGGTCATCGAACTCCTGGATGGTCGGGGCCGCGCAGCGGCGGCCGGCAAATTCTGCGAATGATACCTTGCGTCGACGCGCTCTTCACCGCTGCACGGGCGTGAACGGCGACCAGACCGGCTCACGGACGTCGCCCGTGTCCGAGCTGAGCCGCTGCTGGAACCGGCCATCGGCCGAGACCATCGCCAGCGTGCCCTTCGTACCCGCACGTGTCGCGTAGATGATGATCGCCCCGTTCGGCGCGAAGCTCGGCGCCTCGTCCTGGCGGCCATCCGTCAGCACGTGCAAGTTGCGCGTCTTGAGATCATAGGTCGCGATGCGGTACGCGCCCCGGTCCAGCGTGACCAGCGCCATCGACTCGCCATCCGGCGACAGGCGGGGACGGGCGTTGTAGCCGTTGGTGAAGGTGAGACGCTGCGCCTCCTGGCCGCTGCCGACGCCGACGCGGTAGACCTGCGCACTGCCCGCCCGGTCCGACGTGAAATAGATGGACGCACCATCGCGCGACCACTCCGGCTCGGTGTCGATCGCGCTGTCGGAGGTGAGCCGCGTGAGGCCTTGCGTCGCCAGGTCGAGCACGTACAGGTCGAGATTGCCGTCACGCGACAACGTCAAAGCCAGCTTGCGGCCATCGGGCGACCAGGACGGCGCGCCGTTGATGCCGGACCGCGCCGAAACACGCCTGCGGTCACCCGTCGCGAGCCGCTGCACGTAGATCGCAGATGCCTTGCCTTCGAACGAGACGTACGCCAGGTTCTGCCCGTCGGGCGACCAGGACGGCGACATGATGGGCTCCGACGACTCGGTGACGATGCGGGGACTGAAACCGTCGGCATCCGCAACCATCAGGCGGTACCGCTGCGACGGCGGCCGGCCATCGACCGAGACGTAGGCGATGCGCGTCGAGAACGCGCCTGGAATGCCCGTGAGTCGCTCGAAAATCAGGTCGGAAATCCGGTGTGCCGTCGCGCGCAGGCCGCGCTCGTTCGTCACCAGGCGCTGCGCGAGCAACTGCTGGCCGGTCTGCACGTTGAAGAGTTCGAACTCGACGGCAAGCCCGCTCGCCTCCGGCGCGACCGTGCCGATGACGAGGAAATCGGATTTGAGCAGGCGCCAGTCCTCGAACCGGACCTGCGCACCGCGCGTCGGGCGCGCGACGAGATCACGCCGCTCGAGCGGATCGAAACGGCCGCTCAGCTGCAGGTCGCCGGCGACGACCGCAGCGACGTCGTGCGGGCCGCCTTCGGACTGGCCGCCGAACGGCACCACGGCGATGGGCACCGCATCGCGCACGCCCTGGGTGATGTCGAGGCGCAGCTGCGCGTGGGCGTTCGTCGCGAGCGAGCCCGCGAGAACGCAAAGCCAGGCCAGCGCCCGGGCAGGACTGATCCGTGCGGGACGCGCCAGGGCGCGTTGAAACGTCATCTCCACATCACTCCGTAGGCTTGAAAACAATGACCAGCCGGCGTTCGAAAGCTCGCGCATCGCGCGGCGCGGGCAGCGGTGAGGAACGATACACCGCATTGGCGACGGATTCGCGCACGGCCTGGTCGCCGTTGCAGTCACCGATCTTCACGTCGAGCACCGTGCCGCCGGTCGCCTGCGTGACATACAGCGTGCACTCGAGGCCGGCGCGCGCCGACGGCGGCCGGTTCCAGTTGCGCTCGATGGTCTGGATCAGCAGCGTTCGATACTCGTCGACGACACCTGAGCGCGCCAACGCCTCACCGGCCTCCTCGTCCTCGAGCGCACGGCGCAATTCGGCCTCGTGCGCGGCCTTGACCTTCGCTTCGCGCGCTGCCTTTTCCTGCTCGGCCTGTTTCTGCTTCGCGGCGGCGGCCTCGTCCTTGCGCGCCTCTTCCAGTTTGCGCTTCTCGTCCGCGTCCGCCCGCTGCTTGTCCGCGAGCGCCGCTGCCTCCTTCGCCTTCTTTGCCGGTCCTGACCTGGGCCTGGGCCTCGGCTTTTGCTTCCGCCTCGGCTTGCGCCTTCCGTTCGAGCACGGCCGGGTCCGGCTTGGGTGTGACCTGCGGCTCGCGCTTAGGTTCAGGCTTGGGTTCGGGCACGGGCTCCGGCTTGGGCGGCGGCGGGGCCTGCTTCACCGGTGCCACGGGAACGGGCTCGCGGATCGGCTTGCCGGCCTTCACCGACGACGGCAGGTCTTCATAACGGACGACGTTGCCCTCGATCGCCAGCTGCGGCGGCGGCGGATCCGTGCGCCATTGAATGGCCGCAGCCGCGAGCGCGATGACGACCAGGCCATGGACGATGGCCGACCCGATCCAAGGCCGCAGGGTGCCGCTGGCGGCGCGAACCATCGCTCAGCGCGACCCGGATCCGCGCTCGGCGGACAGCGGCTCCGTGACGAATCCGACCTTTTTTGCGCCCGCCTGCTGCAACAGCACCATGCCCTCCACGACCCGCCCGTACGGCACGGCCCTGTCAGCCTTGACCAGAACGGGGCGCTCGGGTTCCCGGCGCAGCGCGGCGCTGGCCACTTCGAGCAGCTTTTCGTCGTCCAGGGCCTGCTTCGGGTCGCCGAGGTTCAGGTACATCGCACCCGCGCTGTCGACGCTCAGCAGCAGCGGTTCCAGGTCGTCCGGCTCGATCGGCTCGGCCGCGGCCTGCGGCAGGTCGACCTTGATGCCCTGGCTCAGCATCGGCGCGGTGACCATGAAGATGATGAGCAGCACGAGCATCACGTCGATGTACGGCACGACGTTGATCTCGCCCATCAGCTTGCGGCCGCGTCTGCGCGACATCGTTCCTGTCTCCTCAGCCCTGCACGCCGCCAGCGTGGCGCTGCAGGATGGCGGACAGCTCTTCCATGAACGTGTCGTAACGCAGTTCGAGCCGGCTCACCTGGTCGGCATAGCGGTTGTAGGCGATCACGGCCGGAATCGCGGCAAAGAGGCCCATTGCCGTGGCAATCAATGCCTCGGCAATGGCGGGCGCCACCGTCGCGAGCGTCGCCTGCTGCACGTTGCCGAGCGCCTGGAACGCGGTGAGGATGCCCCACACCGTGCCGAACAGGCCCACGTACGGACTGGTAGAGCCGATGGTCGCAAGCGTCGAGAGGCTCTGCTCGAGACGGTCGGTCTCCTTGAGCTGCGCGATCTTCATCGAGCGCCGGCTCGCGTCGAGCAGTTGCGCGCCAGCGAGGCCGAGCTGCGACCGCAACCGCGAAAACTCGCGAAAGCCCGAGACGAAAATATCGGCCATGCCGGTGTGGGCGCCGCCTTCGAGCGACTTGTAGAGTGCCGCGAGGTCGCCGCCCGACCAGAAGTCGTCTTCGAACCGGTCCGCCGCCTGCCGTGCGTCGTTGAGCAGCTTGCGCTTGCTGAAGATGATCGCCCACGAGGCCACCGACGCGCCGATGAGCAGCAGCATGACCAGCTGCACGATGAAGCTCGCCTGCAGCAGCAGTTCCAGGATGGAATGCTCACCGATCATTCTTGGATCACCTCGTCAGCCTTCGAACAGTCCGAGATTGCCCGGCCGCGCCTCGATGGACGGCGGCGTCAGGCCGAAATGCAGATACGCGTTGCGAGCGGCCACGCGGCCGCGCGCGGTACGCATGATGTAGCCCTGCTGGATCAGGAACGGCTCGATCACGTCCTCGATCGTGCCGCGCTCTTCGCCGAGCGCCGCGGCGAGGCTGTCGACACCGACCGGGCCGCCGTCGAACTTCTCGATGATCGTGAGCATGAGCCGGCGGTCCATCGGATCGAAGCCCTGCGGGTCGACGTCGAGCAGGTCGAGCGCGGCGCGCGCCACTTCCTGCGTGATGCGTCCGCCCGCCTTCACCTCGGCGAAGTCGCGTACCCGCCGCAGCAGCCGGTTGGCGATGCGGGGCGTGCCGCGCGATCGGGTCGCGATCTGTGCGGCGCCTTCGACGTCGGTTGGCACCCCGAGGATGCCGGCGGACCGCTGCACGATGCGCTGCAGTTCGTCGTGGCCATAGAACTCGAGCCGCTGCACGATGCCGAAGCGATCGCGCAATGGCGACGTGAGCAAGCCCGCTCGAGTGGTAGCGCCGACGAGCGTGAAGGGCGGCAGGTCGATCTTGATCGAACGCGCGCCCGGGCCTTCGCCGATCATGATGTCGAGCTGAAAGTCTTCGAGCGCCGGGTAAAGGATTTCCTCGACCACCGGGCTCAGGCGGTGGATCTCGTCGACGAACAGGATTTCGTTGGGCTGCAGGTTGGTGAGCAGCGCCGCCAGGTCACCCGCACGCTCGAGGACCGGCCCCGAGGTCTGCTTGAAGCCGACGCCAAGTTCATTCGCGATGACGTGCGCAAGCGTCGTCTTGCCGAGGCCAGGCGGGCCGAAGATCAGGACGTGATCGAGCGACTCGCCGCGATTGCGGGCCGCGGCGATGAAGATTTCCATCTGCGCCTTCATCGCCGGCTGGCCAACGTAATCGGCGAGCGTCTTCGGCCGCACGGCGCGGTCGTAGACCTCTTCCTCGCGCTGGCCGGCGGCGGAAACGACGCGGTCGGGTTCGATCGTCACGGGCTGGTCCTGGCTCGCTGCGGCATCACTTGCTGCTCGCACGCAGTGCGTGGCGGATGAGTTCTTCGGTGGTGGTCACGGACGGATCGACCTTCTGCAGCAGCCGCGTGACTTCCGGCGGCTTGTAACCCAGCGCGACCAGCGCACTGAAAGCTTCGGCCTGCGGGCTGGGCGCAGGCGCTGCCATGCCGGCCGGACCGCGAACCGCGAACGACTGGCCCGTGGCCAGCGCCTGCAGGCGATCGCGCATCTCGATGATGAGACGTTCCGCCGTCTTGCGGCCAATGCCCGGAATGCGCGTTAGCGACGCGGCGTCCTGTGCTTCGACGCAACGGTGGAATTCGTCCACGCTGGCACCGGAGAGGATGCCGAGTGCGATGCGCGGACCGACACCGGAAATCTTGATGAGCTCACGGAATAGGCTCCGTTCGCGCTCCGTGCCGAAGCCGAACAGGATGTGGGCGTCCTCGCGCACGACGAGATGCGTGTGCAGCGTGATGTCCGCGCCGACGGCCGGCAGGCCGTAGAACGTCGACATCGGCGCCTCGATTTCATAGCCCACGCCGCCGACGTCCAGCAGCAGCACGGGCGGATGCTTCGCGGCGAGTCGTCCGCGCAGGAAACCTATCAAGGCTGGGCTCCGAGAGCGGCGATGGAGGCATCGACGGCCTGCCGCGCACCACGCGAGTAGGCATGGCACAGCGCGAGGCCGATCGCATCGGCGGCATCGGGGCCGAGTTCTCCCTGCAGTTTAAGGAGCGACATCACCATGAGCTGGACTTGTTCCTTCTGCGCGCCGCCCTGGCCGACGATCGCAAGCTTCACTTCACGCGGCGCGTATTCGTACACGGCCGCGATTCCCGAAAACACCCCGCAGATGGCCGCGCCTCGTGCCTGCCCGAGCTTCAGGGCGCTGTCGGCATTACGGTGCATGAAGACGCGCTCGATGGCGACCTCCTGCGGGCCATACTGCCGGACGAGTTCCTGCACGCCGTCGAAGATCTGGCGCAACCGGGGCGGGAACGCCTCGCCGCGCGTGCGGATTGCCCCGCTCGCCACGTAGCGGGCGTCGCCATCCTGCCAGTCGATGATGCCGAAGCCGGTCGCCTGCGAGCCCGGGTCGATGCCGAGGATGCGAATCGTCTCGCCAGCGGTCCCGGTCGCGCCCGATGCGAGCGTCCAGCGCCGTCCGCCGCGGTTGATTCTCGGCAAATAACCACCCGGCACTGAGCCTGAAAATCGGTCGTCGTATGATAGCGTCTTTCTTCCGGGCGCCGCACGCCCGCGAATCCCCGCCGAGCACCCCGCATTGAAGCCCGCCGAGATCGACATCCGTTCGCTGACGCCGAAGGTGCGCGCCGCGCTCGAGGCGGTGAGCGACCTCGCGCCAAACGAACACACCCTGCGCAGCGTCGAGCTGATGGCGGCGCTCGCGCAATTGCAGGCCGACGACGACGTGCTCCTCGCGGCCCTGCTCGTGCCGCTGCGCCAGGGCGGGCTCATCGAGGAGCTCCGGGCGCTCGAACTCTTCGGCGAACCGGCCCTGCGGCTTGCGCGAGAACTGGAGCGCGTGGGCGACAGCGGGATTCCGGCCGAATGGAACCCGGGCCAGCACTTGAAGCCCGAACAGGCCGAGGGGTTGCGCAAGCTGCTGCTCGCGCTCGCCTCGGACGTCCGCCTGGTCCTGATCCGGCTTGCGCTGCAACTCGTGCGCATGCGCGGGATGAAATCCGCACCCGAGGCCGAACTGCGCCGGGCCGCGCTCGAAACACAGGAAATCTACGCGCCGCTGGCGAACCGCCTCGGCATCTGGCAGTTCAAGTGGGAGCTCGAGGACCTGGCCTTCCGCTGCAACGCCCCCGAGGACTACAAGCGCATTGCCGGGTGGCTCAAGTCCAAGCGCGCCGAGCGCGAGCAATACATCGAGGACGTGAAGCGCGAGCTGGGCCGCGAGCTCGACAAGCTCGGCATCAGCGGCGAGATCACGGGCCGGCCGAAACATATCTACAGCATCTGGCGCAAGATGCAGCGCAAGTCGCTGCAGTTCGACCAGGTCATGGACGTGCTCGCGGTCCGCGTCATGGTCGACACGATCGCCGAATGCTATGCGGCGCTCGGCGTCGTCCACGGCCTCTGGAGTTACATCCCGGGCGATTTCGACGACTACATCGCGACACCCAAGGGCAACAATTACCGCTCGCTGCACACGGCGGTCATCGGGCCGGGCAAGCTGCCGCTCGAAGTGCAGATCCGCACTCGCGAGATGCACGAGCACGCCGAACTCGGCGTCGCGGCGCACTGGCAATACAAGGAAGGCCGCAAGGTCGAAGCCAGCTTCCAGCAGAAGATGGTCTGGCTGCGCCAGCTGCTCGAGCCAACGCAGCGGGAAGGCGCCGAGCCCGACCTGCTGGCCGGACTGCAGGCCGAAGTGTTCGAGGACCGCGTGTTCGCGTTGAGCCCCAAGGGCGAGGTCGTGGACCTGCCCAAGGGCGCAACGCCGCTCGATTTCGCCTACCAGGTGCACACCAACCTGGGTCATCGCTGCCGCGGCGCCCGGGTCAACGGCCGGATGGTTACGCTCGACTTCAAGTTGTCGAACGGCGACACGGTCGAGATCATTCCCTCCAAGCAGCCGCACCCGAGCCGGGACTGGCTGCTGCCGCAGCTCGGCTTCCTGGCGTCACCACGCAGCCGCGCCAAGGTCCGTGGCTGGTTCCGCAAGCAGGACGAAAGCCAGAACCGCGAGCAGGGCCGGCAGATGCTCGAGCGCGAACTGGACCGCCTCGGCGTGCGCGCCCCGCCGTTGCCGGAAATCCTGGGTGACCTCGGCCTCGAAACCGCCGATGCGCTGTACCAGGGCCTGGGCGAAGGTGACATCACGCTGGCCCAGGTGGCCGGGGCGATTCACCGCTGCATGCACGAGCACCAGGAGCTGCAGCGCGGCCCAAGGCTCACCAAGCCAACGGCGGGTGGCGGTTCGGCGGGGATGGTCATCGACGGCGTCGGCGACCTGCTCAGCACGATCGCGCGCTGCTGCCGGCCCGTGCCGCCCGAGGAAATCCTCGGCTACATCACGGTCGGCCGCGGCGTGAGCATCCATCGCGCCACGTGCTCGAACCTGCTGCGCCTGCGAGAAGTGAATCCCGAACGCGTGCTGACCGTGGACTGGGGGCGGCCGTCGGCCGAACGGACATTCCCGGTCGGCATCGTGATCGACGCGTACGACCGGCGCGGGCTCGTGCGCGACATTTCGGGCGTGCTCGCAGACGAGCACATCAGCATCGAGGCGATGCGCACGGTGACGGACGCGGCGGACAACACGGCGTCGGTGGAAGTGACCGTGAAGGTGCACGGGCTCGAGGAACTGAGCCGCCTGCTCGCACGCTTTTCGTCGTTGCCGAGCGTGATCCGGGCCCGCCGGCGACATTGAGCTTCGTCAGCGACGGGTTCGCGTGCGGCGCCGCGCGTACCAGAGCGGCACTCCCGTAACGACGAACAGCACCGCCGCCATCCCGCACAGGAACACGATCACCCGCCCGGCACTACCGAATGCATGACCGCTGTGGAGCGGGTTCTGCCAGCTCATGAAGCGGTCGCCGGCCGAACCCCGGCGTGGATTCCACACGGCGAGCACGGTGGCATCGCTCGCATCGACGTAGACGCGCGTCTGCCCGCGTCGATGGATGGCGTCCGGCTCACGCATGCGCACGACGTAAAGGCCGCGCGCCGCGTCGCGATAGATGGCAAATGGCGCACTTCCAGGGTGGGCACGCCGAACTGCCTCGACGACCCTTTGCCAGCCGATCACAGCATTGGCCTTCGTCACGGGTCGAGCGGGGAACGCCGGTTCGGACGTCAGCGGCGAGAAACGTTGCACGAGTGCAGCGGTTTGCGGAGCGAAGTTCAGCAGGATGCCGGTCGCCAGCACGGTCACGAGGAACGCCGCAGCCAGAAGGCCGGTACTGCGGTGCAGGTCGCGGTTGATGCGCGCGGCGCTGCCAGAGAACCGGACGCGGATTGCACGACGCCAGCTGCGCATCGACCCGGGCCATGCCAGCCACACGCCGAGCAGCGACGTTACGATCCATAGCCCCGCCACGATGGTGACGATCCAGACTCCGGTACGTGACACGGCGAGCGAGTAGTGGAACTCGTACAGCGACGCGACGATGCCGCGCCGCGACCAGGGATCCGGATCGAAGGGACGCGAGCCGAGTACGCGCGCGTCGTGCGGGTCGACGTAGACGTACCAGCCTGCGAAGACCGGGGCCGAACGTGGTGAGACGCTGACCTCGACCGAGTCGCCGGGCGACTGCGGCAAACGCACGCCCGTCACCTCGAGGCCTGGTCGAACCGCGACCGCGGCTGCGACGAGGTGATCCAGCGATTGCGTTACGCCCGCAACGGGCTCGATCCGCAATAGGTCGGGGTTCAGCCAGGTGTCGATTTCCTGCTGATAGGTCGTCAGGGCGCCGGTGAAACCGACGCACAGGACGACCAGCGAGATCGCGAGCCCGGACCAGCGATGCAGCCGCAGCAACAGCGGCTTGTCAGCGATTTGGAAAATCGATCGCCCGCTTGTCGGCCGCGAGAGCCGCTTCGTGCAACGCCTCGCTCAGCGTCGGGTGCGCGTGCATCGTGCGCTGCAGGTCCTCGGTGCTGGCCGAATACTCCATCGCGAGCACGGCTTCGGCGATCAACTCACCGGCCATCGGGCCGATGATGTGCACACCGAGGATCTCGTCGTCGTCCTTCGCGGCGATGACCTTGCAGAAGCCTGCCGGCGCTTCCATCGCGCGGGCACGGCCGCTCGCCATGAACGGGAACGAGCCGACCTTGTAATCGCGGCCGCTCGCCTTGACCTGTTCTTCGGTCTGGCCGACCCAGGCGATTTCCGGCGCCGTGTAGATCACCGACGGCACGGCCTTGTAGTTCACCTCGGAGTGCAGGCCCGCGAGCAGGTCGCCGACCATGACGCCCTCCTCCTTGCCCTTGTGCGCCAACATCGGGCCGCGCACGACGTCACCCACTGCCCAGACATTGCCGGCGCCCGTGCGGCATTCGTCGTCGACCTGGATGAAGCCGCGCTCGTCGAGCTTCACGCCGGTGCCTTCGCCGAGCAAGCCGTCGGTGAATGGCCGGCGGCCGATCGCGACGACGACCTTGTCGACGGTCACCGTCTGCTCGCCCTTGGCGTCGGTGTACTTCAGCGTCACGCCGTCCTTCTTGACGTCCGCGCCGCTCACCTTCGCGCCGAGGCGGATGTCGAGGCCCTGCTTCTTGAAGTGCTTCTGCGCTTCCTTGGCGACGGCCTGGTCGGCCATGGGGAGGAACTGCTCCATGGCCTCGAGCACGACGACTTCGGCGCCGAGGCGGCGCCACACGCTGCCGAGTTCGAGACCGATCACGCCGGCTCCGATGACGCCGAGGCGCTTCGGCACCGATCCGAACTCGAGCGCGCCCCATGAGTCGACGACTTGCTTGCCGTCGAAGGGCAACGACTTGAGCGCCATCGGCTGCGAACCCGATGCGAGCACGACGTGCTTCGCAATGAGCTCCTTCCTGCTGCCGTCGGCCGCCGTGTATTCGACGCGGTTGCCGGCCAGGAGCTTGCCGTGGCCCTGCAGCGCCGTGACGCCCGCGGCCTTGAAAAGCCCGGTGATGCCCTGCGTGGACGCCTTGACGATGCCCGCCTTGCGCTTCTGCATCGTGGCGACGTCGAACGCGAGGCCCGTCGCGGAAATTCCGTGCGCCGGGAATTCCGCATGCGCGCGGTGGTACAGCTCGGACGATTCGAGCAGCGCCTTCGACGGAATGCAGCCGGCATTGAGGCAGGTGCCACCGAACGCATACGTGCCGTCGTAGTTCTTCCACTCGTCGATGCAGGCGACCTTGAGCTTGTTCTGCGCCGCGCGGATCGCGCAGGGATAACCAGCCGGGCCGGCGCCGATCACGATGACGTCGAAGGTAGTATCAGACATGGTCACTCCGAACAGGCAAGGGGTTAGGGGTTGGGGGTTAGGGGTTAGTCGAGCCTCTGGAGCGCCGCGTTGCGGCTTCCGACTAGCCCCTAACCCCCATCCCCTAACCCCTCTAGATCTGCAGCATCAGGCGCGCGGGATCTTCCAGCGAGTCCTTCACCGACACCAGGAACTGCACGGCTTCCTTGCCGTCGATGAGCCGGTGGTCGTAGGAGAGCGCGAGGTACATCATCGGCCGCACGACCACCTGGCCGTCGACGACGACGGGCCGCTCCTGGATCTTGTGCATGCCGAGGATCGCGCTCTGCGGCATGTTGAGGATCGGGGTCGACAGCAGCGAGCCGAACACGCCGCCGTTGGTGATCGTGAACGTGCCGCCGGTGAGTTCCTCGAGCGTCAGCTGGCCTTCACGGGCGCGTGTCGCGTACCCCACGACCGACTTCTCGATCTCGCCAAAGCCCATCTGGTCCGCGTTGCGCAGGACCGGCACGATCAGCCCGCGGTCCGTCGACACCGCGACGCCCACGTCGTAGAACTCGTGGTAGACGACATCGTTGCCGTCGACCGATGCGTTGACGACCGGGAAGCGCTTCAGCGCCTCGACGCACGCCTTGACGAAGAACGACATGAACCCGAGACGCGCGCCATGCTCCTTCTCGAACTTGTCCTTGTAACGCGCGCGCAGTTCGTTGACGGCCTTGAGGTCGACCTCGTTGAACGTCGTCAGCATGGCTGCCGTCGACTGCGCCTGGACCAGTCGCTCGGCGATGCGCGCGCGCAGCCGCGTCATGGGCACGCGACGCTCGCCTCGTTCACCGGCAGGCTGCGAGGGTGCCGACGTTGCGGCCGGCTTGGCGACGGATGCGGGTGCAAGGACAGCAGCGGGTGCCGCACTCTTGTCGGCGAGGTGGGTCAGCACGTCGCCCTTGGTGATGCGGCCGTCACGGCCCGAGCCTGCGATATCGGCCGGTGCGAGCTTGTGCTCTTCGACCAGGCGCCGCACCGAAGGCGCGAGCTTGTCGGTGTCCTTCTTCACCTCGCCCACGGCAGTGGCAGGGGTCGCGCCCTGGGCGGGAGAGGCAACGGCGACCGCGCCCTCCTCGATCACGGCCAGGATCTGCCCGCCCGTGACGGTCGTGCCGTTCTGCATCTTGATTTCCTTCAGCACGCCGCTCGCAGGCGCGGGCACTTCCAGGACGACCTTGTCCGTCTCGAGGTCGACGAGGTTCTCGTCGCGGTTGACGGCATCGCCGGGCTGCTTGCGCCACGCCACCAGCGTGGCATCGGCCACCGACTCGGGCAGTTGCGGGACGCGGACTTCGATCGTGCTCATGACTTTTTCCTGGTGCTGGCCATTGCGCGCAGACGGGTGGTGGCGCGCGCGGACCGTTCTTGCGTGGAGGCGGTGATGGCCGCGGCCACGAGGTTGTGCTGCTCCGTCGAATGCATCTGTGGAATACCCGTGGCCGGCGCTGCGGCCGGACGGCGGCCCGAATACAGCAGTTCCTGGTTGCCCTTCAGCGAATCCTGCAGGCGGTGACGGATCTGGTACCAGGCGCCCTGGTTCTGCGGTTCTTCCTGGCACCAGACGACTTCGCGCGCGTTCGGGTAGTGCGCGAGCGCAGTGGCGTAATCCTCGGACGGGAACGGATAGAGCTGCTCGATGCGCACGATCGCGACGTTGCGCGCTTCGTCGGCGCGGCGCGCCTCGAGCAGGTCGAAGTAGACCTTGCCCGAGCAGAAGACAACGCGCGTGACGTCCTTCGGTGGCAGGTCATCGATCTCGTTCACGACGCACTGGAACTGCCCCTTGGTCAACTCGTCGAACGCAGACACCGACAGCTTGTGCCGCAGCAGGCTCTTGGGCGTCATGACGATGAGCGGCTTGCGGAACGAACGCACCATCTGCCGGCGCAGCATGTGGAACATCTGCGCGGGCGTCGACGGCACGCACACCTGCATGTTGTTCTCGGCGCAGAGTTGCAGGAAGCGCTCGAGGCGCGCCGACGAGTGCTCCGGCCCCTGCCCTTCGTACCCGTGCGGCAGGAACATGGTGAGCCCGCAGTAGCGGCCCCACTTCGCTTCGCCTGACGAAATGAACTGGTCGATGATCACCTGCGCGCCGTTGGCGAAGTCGCCGAACTGGCCTTCCCAGATGACGAGGCAATTGGGATCGGTGATCGAGTAGCCGTACTCGAAGCCAAGCACGGCCTCTTCCGACAACAGCGAATCGGTGACGCGGAAGCGCGGCTGCCCGGGCTTCAGGTGCTTCAAGGGGATGTGCGTCGCGCCGGTGGCCTGGTCGTGGCCCACCGCGTGACGATGGAAGAACGTGCCGCGGCCACTGTCCTGGCCCGTGAGGCGTATTTCGTAGCCCTCGTCGAGCAGGCTCGCGTACGCGAGCAACTCGGCGAAGCCCCAGTCCACCATCAACTGGCCCGCCGCCATCTTGCGACGGTCGTCGACGATCTTCTGCACCTGCCGATGCAGCGTGAAGCCTTCCGGGAACGTCGTGACCTTTGCCGCGAGTTCCTTCAGCAGCGCCGGCTTGACCCCGGAGCGGATTTCCTCGAACCAGTCGACATCGTGGTACTTGGTCCAGTCCACGGTGTACTTGTTGCCGATGAGGCCGAGCACGTTCTTCGTCTGCGGCTTGCCTTCGTCGAGGCCGCGACGGTACTGCTCGACGAGCGCGTCCGCATCAGCGGCTGTGATCACGCCTTCGGCGACGAGCTTTTCCGCATACAGCTGGCGCGTGGTCGGCTTCCTGCGGATCGTTGCGTACATGACCGGCTGCGTCGCCGCGGGCTCGTCGGCCTCGTTGTGGCCGAGCCGGCGGTAGCAGACGAGGTCGATCACGACGTCCTTGTGGAACTTCATGCGGTAATCGACGGCGAAGCGCGCAGCGAAGACCACCGCCTCGGGATCGTCGCCGTTCACGTGCAGGATCGGCGCCTCGATCATCTTCGCGACGTCGCTGCAATACAGCGTGGAACGCGTGTCGCGCGGGTCGTGCGTGGTGAAACCCACCTGGTTGTTGACGATGAGGTGGAGCGTGCCGCCCGTGTAGAACGCACGGGCCTGCGACATCTGCAGCGTTTCCTGGATCACGCCCTGCCCGGCGAACGCCGAGTCGCCGTGGATGAGCACCGGCATCACCTTGTCGCCGCGTTCGTCGCCGCGCCGCTCCTGGCGTGCGCGCACCGAGCCCTCGACGACCGCGTTCACGACCTCGAGGTGCGAGGGGTTGAACGCCAGCGCCACGTGTACGTTGCCCGACGGCGTCTTCACGTCGCACGAGAAGCCCTTGTGGTACTTCACGTCGCCCGAGCCCTTGAGCTTCTGCAGGTCGTACTTGCCCTCGAACTCCGAGAACAGTGCCTCGGGTGACTTGCCGAGGACGTTGACCAGCACGTTTAGCCGGCCGCGATGCGCCATGCCGAAGACGATGTCTTCGACGCCGCTCGAGCCGCCGCTCTGCAGGACTTCCTCGAGCAGCGGGATCAGGCTGTCGCCGCCTTCGAGCGAGAACCGCTTCTGCGCGGGGTAGCGAGTCGCGAGGTAGCGCTCGAGGCCTTCGGCCATCGTCAGGTGGCGCAGGATCTCCTTGCGCGTGTCGGTGGGGAACGCCTGGTGCATGCGGCCGACCTGGAAACGATCCTGCAGCCAGAGGCGTTCAGTCTCATCGGAGACGTGCGCGAATTCGGCGCCGATGGTGCCGCAGTAGATGTGCTTCAGTTGCGCGATGATCTCGCGCAGCCGCAGGCGCGGCTTGATGGCCTCATTGCGGCTGCCGGTCAGGAATTCGGTGTCGAGGTCGGCCTCGGTGAGCCCGAGGTAGTCGAGGCCCAGCACCTTCGGCACCGGACGCACCGTGAGGCCAAGCGGATCGATGTCCGCGATCAGGTGCCCACGATTCGCATAGATCTGGATGAGCCGGGAGACCGCGCCCTGCTTGGCCGCCGCCGAATCGCCCAAGGGTGGCGAGCCCGCGGGACCCGCCGCGACGGGCGCCGCCGTCAACGGGCGACGCGGGGCCCTGGCGCGTCGGGCCAGTTCCTCGATCAGCGGGCCGTGGGCCACGTCCTGGCCCGTGGGGCCCAGGCTCGCAAAATAGTCGCGCCAGCGCGCATCCACTGCGTCCGGTTGCGCGAGGTAGCGCTCGTACATCGCCTCGACATAGGCATCGTTTCCGGCCGCCAGCGGAGTGGCCGTCAGCATCGGTTTGGGTTCGGTCATCGCGTCCCGTTCGGATCCCGCGGGGGGCTGGATCCAGACATTCGGTCCAGGAAAAAATGGCCGGGTAGTTTATCGAAATCGGGGGGCCCGGGCAGTAAACCGGCGAACCTGTCCACGGTACGCCATTTCCGGCTGACCGCTGGGTTACAGTCCGGTTCCTTTTGCCAAGCCGCCGCCGTCAGACGCGGTCCGACCAGTTGGAGCCCGAATGTCCTTTTGGCACAAATTCATCCCGATCGCCGCGGCGGGCCTGCTGCTTGCCGCATGGTGGCTGCCCGGTGGGACACTGCTGGCCACCGCAAGCGCAGTCATGCTCCTGGCGGCGGTGATCTCGGCGGTGCACCACGCCGAGGTCGTCGCACATCGGGTCGGTGAGCCGTTCGGCACCCTGGTACTCGCGCTCGCGATCACGGCGATCGAGGTGGCCCTGATCGTGTCGCTGATGCTGGCGGGCGGCGGGGAAAAGGCCGCGCTCGCCCGCGACACGATTTACGCCACGGTCATGATCATCAGCAGCGGCGTGATCGGCATCTGCCTGCTGCTCGGCGGGTTGCGCCATCGGGAACAGTCGTTCCGGATCGAAGGCGCCGGGCCCGCGCTCGCTGCACTCACGGCACTTGCGACACTGGTGCTGATCCTGCCGGTGTTCACGGTGAGCGCACCCGGCGCCAGTTACACGACAACGCAACTCGTGTTCGTAGCCGTGAGCTCGCTGCTGGTCTGGGGCGCTTTCGTTTTTTTCCAGACAGTGCGGCATCGCGACTACTTCCTGCCGGCGACCGACCCGTCGAACGAGGAGGTGCATGCGGCGCCGCCATCGACGCGCGAGTCCTGGCTCAGCTTCGTGTTGCTGGTCGTCGCGCTGGTGGCCGTCGTGGGGCTCGCCAAGCTGATCTCACCGGCGATCGAGGCCGCGGTCGTCTCGGCGGGCGCTCCGCGCGCGATCGTCGGCATCATCATCGCGATGGTCGTGCTGCTGCCAGAAGGCGTGTCCGCCATTCGGGCGGCGCTCAACAACCGCCTGCAGACCAGCATGAACCTCGCGTTCGGCTCGGCGCTGGCCAGCATCGGCCTCACCATCCCGGTGGTCGTCGCGGTTGCGGTCCTGCTCGACCTGCCGCTGGTGCTGGGACTCCAGGCGAAGGACATGATCCTGCTCGTGCTGAGCCTGGGCGTCTGCTCGATCGGGCTCGGCAACGGTCGCACCAACATGATGCAGGGTGCCGTGCAAGTCGTGATTTTCGCTGCATTCCTGTTCCTCTCGCTGGTTCCCTGAGTCGATCGAGGTCTCCATGATCCTGAACATGCGTGGCGTTGCCCTTTGCATGACGTTGCTGATCGCCGCCGCGGGCAGCGCACCGACCCGTGCGCAGTCACAGGCGCTGATCGACAAGGTCAAGACGGTGATCGATGCCGACGCGCCCAGGCTCGAAGCAACCTTCAAGGACCTGCACGCGAACCCGGAACTCGGCTTCACCGAGACCCGTACCGCGGGCATCGTCGCGGCTGAACTCAGGAAGCTTGGCTACACGGTGACGACCGGGATCGGCAGGACCGGCGTCGTAGGAGTGCTGAAGAACGGGCCGGGACCGACGCTCTGGTTTCGCGCCGACATGGACGCGAACGGCGGTGTGCGAGAAGCAACGGGCCTGCCCTGGGCAGCGACGAAGCCGCAGGCGCTGGCCGATGGCAGTGAAGTCGACGTGATGCACGCATGCGGTCACGACGCGCACGTCACCTGGCTGCTCGGCCTGGCCTCAGCGATGACCAAGCTCAAGGCCGAGTGGTCCGGCACCCTCGTCGTCTATGCGCAACCGGCGGAAGAAGCCGGACTCGGCGCACAGGCGATGGTGGACGATGGTTTGTGGACCCGGGGCCTGCCCAAGCCGGATTTCGCGCTCGGCAGTCACACGGCTCCGGCGCCCGTCGGCATGGTTTCCAACACGGCAGGCGTGCGCATGGCGGGCGTCGACCAGCTCGACGTCACATTCCGCGGTGTCGGTGGCCACGGCTCCGCGCCGGAGATGGCAATCGACCCGGTTGTCATGGCCGCGCAAGCCGTGCTCGCCTACCAGACGATCGTCAGCCGCACCATCGATCCGCAGACACCGGCCGTGCTGACCGTCGGCGCGATCCGTGCGGGCCGTGACAATAACGTTATCCCCGAATCCGCGATGCTGCTGCTGAACCTGCGCTGGCTGACGCCCGAGGTGCGCGAGCTCATGCTCAGGCGCATCGACGAAATCAACAACGGCATTGCCGTCGCGGCGGGCGTGCCGGCCGATCGCATGCCGACGCGCAAGATGAAGGGATACTCGGGACCGCTGGTCAACGATGCCGCCCTGGTGGAGCGACTGCGACCGGGCCTGACTGCGTTGCTCGGCGACGGCAAGGTCGTCGCCAACTTCCCGACGGTGATGGGCTCGGAGGACTTCCAGGAAGCGTTTGCACCCTTGAAGACTCCCTATGTGTTCCTCTTGATCGGAGTTGCACCGCCCGAGCGCGTTGCCGCAGCACAGAAGCTGGGCAGGTTGTTCCCCTACTCCAACCACAACCCCGACTTCTTCGTCGACCTGCCGGCGGTCGCACTCGGCGCGAAGGTCAACACCGTGGCAGCACTCGCGCTGCTGGGATCGAAGCCGTAGGCAAACCCGGCTCACACCGGCCCGATGCGCGGAGCTCAGACTTCCGCGCTAGACTCGCCGCACGAGCGGCAGGAGGGGTCGAGAACAATGTCCGAGGACGAGGGCATGCAGGGCGCAGGTGCGCGCCCGACGGCATTCCTCAGCTATTCACACGCCGACCAGGACCGGGTTCGCCAGCTGGCCAATGCCCTCGAACAGGCCGGCATCAGCGTCTGGTGGGACACGCTGATCGAGGGCGGCGCGGTGTTCGCCAAGTCCGTGGAAGTCGCCCTCGCCCGCTGCGACGTGGTGATCGTCGCCTGGTCGAAAGTCTCGGTGTCGTCGGACTGGGTGCTCGACGAAGCCTCGCAGGGACGCGACATGCGCAAGCTGGTCCCGGTCTCGCTCGACGGCACGATGCCACCACTCGGGTTCCGCCAATACCTCTCGGTGGACCTGCTGGGGTGGCGCGGCGATTCGCAGGCATCGCAGATCGCGACGATCGTGCGCGGTGTCGAAGCCGTCGCGGGTCGAACCACTGACGCTTCCGCCTACCACGGCAAGCTGCATGCACCGAGTTCACCGCAGCCTGCCCGACTGTCGCGCCGCACGATGCTGCTGGCCACCGCGGGAAGCGCGCTTGCCGGGGCAGCCGGAATCATCGCCTGGCGCACGGGACGCCTTGGTGGAGGCGCCACTGCAGCGACGGGCAACAGCATTGCCGTGCTGCCCTTCAAGAACATCAGCGGCGACACCAGCCAGGATTATTTCTCGGACGGACTGTCAGAAGAGCTGCGCTCGACCCTGGCGCGCAACCTGAAACTGCAGGTGATGGCGCAGGCCTCCGCCGCCAAGTTCCGCGATCGCACCGAGGATGCCGTCACGATTGCCTCGGGCCTCGGCGTCGCCTATCTGCTCGACGGCACGGTCCGGAAATCGGGCGAGGTCGCGCGCATCACCGCGGACCTGATCGACGGGCACACCGGTTTCAGCCGTTGGTCGCAGAGCTTCGACCGATCGCTGCACGACATCTTCGCCGTGCAGAGCGAAATTGCGCGAACCGTCGCCGGGGCGCTCGCGGCAGCAATGGTGCCTGACCCGACGATTCCGGCAGGCAGCGCGGGTGCGCTTGCAGCGGAAGGCGGGACCCGCAGTGCCGAGGCCTTCGATGCCTATCTCAGAGGTCGCGCGCTGTACGACCTGAGCGTCGACGAGGCCTCCGAGCGCGCGGCCCTCACGCAGTTCGATGCCGCAATCGCGGCCGATCCCAACTTCGCGCCCGCGCATGCCGCGCGCGCCCGTTCACTGACTGCGATCGCGAACCAGTACGGCAAGGTTGGACAGCTCGACGAGTTATACGAGTCGGCGATCGCAGTCGGCGCGGCGCGCGATCGAGATTGCACCCGGACTCGCCGAGGCCTACTCGACGCTCGGGTTCACTTTGTTTCAAGGCAGGCTCGATGCACGCGGCGCGCGTGAACCGTTCGAGCGCTCCAGGGAACTCGGTGCGGGCGAAGCCACGGTGCTGGCGCGCTATGCTCAGTACTGCGCGCGCGTCGGTCGCAAACAGGAAGCCGCCGAATCCATCCGGCGCGCGCTGCTGCTCGACAAGCTGAATCCCCTCATCCACCGTGCCGCTAGCGCCATCGAATACGCCGCTCGCAATTACGCGGCATCGATCCCGCCAGCACGCCAGGCACTGGCGATGAACCCGCGCATGTCGCGCGCTCACGCGGCCATCGGTGATGCCCTGGTCATGCTCGGCCGCGCCGACGAGGCCCGCAAGGAATACCTCGCGGAACCTGCCACCGACTTCGGCCTGGCGGGCCTCGCCGTCGCCGAGCACAAACTTGGCCACTCTCCGGCATCGCGCCAGGCGTTCGACAAGGTCGAGCAGGAAGGCGACCGCCTGCTTTACCAGCAGGCCCAGGTGCTGTCGCAGTGGGATCAGCAGGACGCGGCGATCGAACGCCTGCAGAAAGCCCTGGCGATCGGCGATTCTGGACTCGTCTACGCGCGCAACGACCCGTTCCTCGATCCCCTGCGCAACGACCCTCGCTTCGGGGAGTTGCTGCGAAGCCTCGGCTTCGACTAGGCTCCGCGCAGCCTCGCGACTGGAACGCAGGGCTTCACTCATCACTTATTGGGGGAAGGAAATGAAGGAAGCGATCAAGATCAGCGCGCTTGTTGCTGCCGCCCTGCTGCTGGCAGCCTGCGCCAAGAAGGAAGAAACCGCGACGCCAGAGCCCGCCGCCAGCGCGCCGGTCGAAGCGGCGCCCGCAGAGGCCGCGCCGGTCGAAGCGGCACCCGTTGAAGCCGCGCCCATGGGCGAAGGCGCGGCGACGGACGCGACGGCCACCACGGGTGACCCAGCTGCTCCCGCAATGCCGAAGAAGGTCGGCGACACCGAACGTGCGGGTGGCGACAAGGTTGCACCCAAGTAGTCGCCAGACTGGCGACTGACCCGTCGCAGGGCGGCAGCAACTCGCCGCCCTGCGCTCGTTCGGCCTCAAGGGTCGGCGACGACAAACCCCCTCGTTTTCAGTTCGGCGACGTAGCCGTCCGGCTTCAGGATCTCGTCCACGGACAGCACGGCCACCGTAGACACGTTGCTCGCAAGCGACTTCTCGGCCGCATCCACCCATGCATTCCTGGCGCGCACGAGCACGTCGCCGTAGCCGCGCTCCTGCATGAACGACGACTCCAGCATCACGCCGATGCAAGCGCTCGCCCGCTCGACGGGCGCCAGCTTCTGCAAGCGCGCCACGTCGCCGACTGCCCATGCATTGGCGCGCTCGCGCATCAGGTCGAGGTCGGACTCCAGCCGCTGCAGCGTGCGCGCAAAGCATTCGACGTCGGCCAATGGGATCGACTTGAATTCCTTGATCGAGGCCCGCGCCTTCTCCACCTTGAGCTCGATCTCGGGTTCCGTGATCGGAACTCGCGCCTTGCGCGCGAGCTTTTCGACGGCCGGCCAGACACCGTCGTAGGGCACCAGGTCGCTCTTCTTGAGCGCGGCGCGATACAGTTCCTGCGCCGCGAAGATCGGGCGCCAGTCTTCGACGTCGTCGTCGTTGCCCAGGTAGCGAGCCTTGAGCGGCAACCAGCGCGCATAGAGATCGGCAGGAACAACCTCCTGCAATCGCTTGCCGTCGGGATTACGGCGCACGCCGATCAGCGACGGCAGCAAGGTGATGCCGCCCAACGGCCCCGCGGAAGCACTGACCGACACCGGCGCGAGCACGGCCTGCGATGCAGACAGCACGGCTGCAAGTTCGGTCGAGCGCCACGTCATCTTCTTCGGCAACGGACTGTAGTTGCCGAGGATCCACAGCACGTGACCGTCCGGGTCGCCCGCCCGAGTCACCTTCCAGAGTCCCGGTCCGGGTTGCTGGCCGGTGACCAGGACTTCCTCGAGCGCTTCGTCAGCGCGGGCCGGTGAGGTGAGCAGGAAGACGGCGCACAGGATGAGCGCCAGCAATCGGCAGATGATGTTCATGACGCGCTAGGGTATCAGCGTCGCGACACCACCCCGGCAGCCGTGAGCCAGTCCTGCGCGTCGCGCACCTCAGAGCACGGCTTTGCTGACTTGCGCGGAGAAGTCGCTTTGAGTCCCGGAGCTCGTAACGGCCGTGACCGCGAAATACCACCTGACCGGGGCCAGATTCTCGATCGTGGCCGACGTGATACTCGGACTGCCGATGGACACTGAATAGTCGTACTGCCCGGACACTTTACCGTAGTGAATCCGATACCCGGTCAGGTTGCTGAGCTGGGTACCGTCGACATTCCGTGTTGGGCGCACCCATGACAACGTCACGGGTGATGCGGTCGACGCAGCCTGCGATGCCTTGATCGCAAACGCCGGCAGCGACCGGGTCGCGATGCCATCGCTGACACTGATGACGATATTCGAGTACGTCCCGATCTGGGACGGGGATGGCGTGCCGGTCAGCCTGCCCGTAGCGCTGCTGAAGGTGGCCCAGCCAGGCTTCCCGGCGACCTTGAACGAGAGCTTGTTACCATCCGGGTCGGACGCTTTTGGCTGGAACGAGTAGGCCTTGCCAACGTCAGCCGTGGTGGCGGGGCTGCCGACGATGGACGGCGCTCCATTGGCTGCAGCGGCGATCGCAGGCTGACAGACATACAGCACCAGGCACAGGACGGCGATGACTGGAGACTGGCCTCCAGAAGACAACAAACGATTCACTGCTGCGAGTCCTCGCACGCGATCGCACCCGGCGATTGCACGCATCCGTCAACCCCAATTTTTTCAGTGCCTGCCCCTGCAGAGCGCCTCTTTGGTGACTTAGCAATGACGCACCGTGGCACCTGCCGTAGAACGGCAGTGCCAAAACGGGATGCGCGGGCGGATGCTCCAAAGGTCGAACAGACCATGGGGAGCGATCGACTGCCGGCAGCCCCGCTATCCTCAGGAGATTTCCGAGGACCGGAGGTTTTGCGACCCTGCCTCGCGGCAGGTTTGCCTTTGTCAGCGTTCGGCCCGAAGGCCGCGGTTCACTCGTCCGAGTTGCACCGACATCGTCAGGGTGTCCTGCGCTGTGCTCCCCTTCCCGGAGTCATCGCAGGCCTGTACGGCGTAAGCGAAGTATCGACACGCAGACGATAGGAGCAAGTGCGAATTTGTCGCACATCACAGACATTATTCGGCGCCTGCGCGCAGCGCCGGCCGTGAACTCAAGACCTATCAAAGACGTGCAGGCGAATCCTCGCCAACGCCTCTTCGACTTATGTCACATGGGCTACGTACGACGACCACGCGAAAAACACTCGGCGCGACGCGTGGGCGCTGTCTGCGGCGGCGTGTTCGAGATTCGATGCGACGTCACTGCGAAGGTGTGCTTTCGATACGCCCGCCCAAACGAATCAGCGATCCGTCACTCTCCGCCCGTGGCTCGCACGACGACCGCCGCCCTGCGCCAACTGGGGACCCGTCGACCAAACATCCTGCGTATCCCGCTGGCGGCGGTCCAATCCATCGCGACGGTCCTCGTGATGCACGTATCGACATTCACACGTCCTGGTGTCGCACGTTGGTTGCGGCAACGGCGGGGCTTCACCGGAGAGGAACCGTTGGCGACCGAACTTCTGCGCCGTCTGGTGACAGCGAGTGCCCGCCTTGATGCTGACGGCGTGATAGGGGTTGGTGACGTGGTGGAACTGCATCGGGCGACCCGACAATTGCACGGTCGCCTGAATGCGCTTGCGGTGCCACCAGGACAACAGGTTGAACTCCATGTCGTGCTTCCTCCGTGAGCTGCGCCTTCAACCTCTGGGTTCAGTCTAGCGTTGCTGTCGCCAAGGGTACAGGCTCGATCCGCCTGTAATGACGTTGCAGCGCCGGACAGGTATCGAACCTGCGCTGACCGTTGGCAGGCGTGTCCATCCAAACCTTAGCAATAACAGGTCACTGCAAGCTATTTCGTTCGGCCGGTCGAGCTTGAGCTGGCGGGGCGTGAGCGGCGGCAGAACGCGACTTCCAGGTCGCTTAGGACGCGACGGCGTTCATGCCTGGCGATTGGATGGTGCCCCGGGCAGGAGTTGAACCTGCGACCTACCGCTTAGGAGGCGGTCGCTCTATCCACTGAGCTACCGGGGCATGTGATCCGGTCTGTGGCGGCGGGGCCCGAAGAAGAAATGGTGGAGCGGAAGGGGATCGAACCCTCGACCTTCGCATTGCGAACGCGACGCTCTCCCAGCTGAGCTACCGCCCCACACGAGGGCGCGCATTGTAGCACCGGGTTGCCGCACCGCAACCGCAGTCTTTCGGTCCCTGTATGATTGCAGCGTGAACGTGCGAATTCGTGACGCGAAGCCCTCCGACCAGGAATTGCTGGCACGTGGCAACGAGGCCATGGCCCTCGAGACGGAGCACAAGCGGCTCGATCCGCCCACGATCCGCCGCGGCGTGGCTGCCGTCCTCGCAAATCCCGCGCACGGGTGCTATTTCGTGGCCGAAGACGACGCGGGCCAGCCGGTCGGCCAGCTCATGATCACCTACGAATGGAGCGACTGGCGCAACGGCCAGTTCTGGTGGATCCAGAGCGTCTACGTCGAGCCTTCCGCACGGCGTGGCGGCGTGTTTCGCGCGCTGTACGATCACGTCGACGCGCTCTCCCGCAGCACGCCAGGCGTCGTCGGCCTGCGGCTCTACGTCGAACTGGACAATGTCGCTGCACAGCGCACCTACGAGCGCTGCGGCATGCGCGACGGCGGCTACCGCGTCATGGAAGTGGACAACTCGGGTGCCATTGACGACGCCAACGAAGGAGATTGACCGTGCTCAAGAACGGGACTCAGGCGCCGGAATTCGACCTCGCCGATCAGGACGGCAAGCGCCATACGCTGAAATCGTTGCTGGCGAAGGGGCCGCTGATCCTCTACTTTTACCCCGCCGACTTCACGCCAGGCTGCACCAAGGAAGCCTGCACCTTTCGCGACCTGCAGAACGACCTGGTGCGAGCCAAGCTGCGCGTGGTCGGAGTCAGCCCGCAGGATGCCGAGTCGCACAAGAAGTTCGCGGCCAAGCACAACCTCAACTTTCCGCTGTTGGCCGATCCAGACAAGAAGGCCGTCAAGGCCTACGACGTCGACGGTCCGCTCGGGTTCGGCGTGCGCCGGGGCACCTACTTGATCGGCACGGACGGCAAGATCAAGGACTCGGTGCTGGCCGATCTTCGGATCGGGGCGCACGAGGCATTCGTGCAGTCGGCGCTGGCGGCGGGAGCGGTCTGAAGAAGGGATCAGGGGTTAAGCAGATGCGTGGCCAACGCTCGATTCAAAAACCTATAAATCAAGTACTTAAGATATCTATTTAGACGTTGCTACAGGTTTTGCGGGTGGCGTGGGCGCACCGTACCGCAACCGCAGCACACGGGTTTCGCCGGGGCTTGGCATCACCACGACATAGATAGCGTCGAACTCGTCGTCACGCATCGCGTAGTCGCTGCCGCTCAGCTGGCTGATGACGCCCGGCAGGGTCGTCGCGTATCCCACCACGACCACCGTCTTGCCCCGGTGCTCCCGCTTGATGCGAGCCGCCAGGCCAGACCAGTCGCTGCTGGCAACGACGTTGATCGGCAGCTTGAATTCGTTCGCGACGGGCGCCGCGGTCTGCTGCGCGCGACGGGTGTCGGCGGCATACAGGTAGTCGACCTTGCGGTCGGCCAGCACGTCGTCGATCAGGCCACCCAAGGACGCCACGCGTTTTTCGCCGGCCGGGCTCAGGTCCGGATCCCCGGAGGCGCTCTCACCGCCCTCGGCATGCCGGACGAGCACGACCACGGTCGTGCGGGCCCATGTGCCCAGCCAGTAGACTCCCGCCGCAGCCATGACGACCCCGAGCAACGGGATCAGCAGCGGCGCCATGAAAGGGCGTCGGCGGAGCTTGGTCAGCGGGTCCATCGCGGCATCATAACGAATCGGGCCCCGGCCCTACTTACTCCCGCCATTCCTTGAATGCGGGGGATTCCACGAGATGCCATTCCCCGGGCCTGGCAGTCCGCTCCACGAACAGGGCCGGCACCCGCATTTCCTTCGCCCAG
Organism: uncultured Gammaproteobacteria bacterium; assembly: GCA_963754535.1. Taxonomy (GTDB): domain Bacteria; phylum Pseudomonadota; class Gammaproteobacteria; order Steroidobacterales; family Steroidobacteraceae; genus RPQJ01. The sequence goes on along the minus strand of CAVWGG010000011.1, from coordinate 145,048 downwards.
GCGAGCCCGGCCTCGGTGCCCATGACCATCAGTGCCGTCGCGTACGCATCCGCGCGGATCGTGCTCGCATCGATCACGGTGACCGACGTGAGAGCGCCCTCCACCGTGCGTCCGGTCCGCGGATCGATCGTGTGCGCGTAACGGCGGCCCGCGGCATCGAATCGAGCGTCCCGGTAGTCGCCCGAGGTGGACACTGCGGCATCGTGCAACCGGATGCCGACCAGCGGTTCGCGTTCGGTCGCGAGCGGTGCTTCGATTGCGATCCGCCATGGCCCGCCCCCCGGGCGCTGTCCTTCGGCCCGTACTTCACCCCCGATCTCGACGATGAAACTGGAGTGACCCAGCGCACGCAGTTCCGCCGCGATGCGGTCGACCGCGTAGCCGGGCGCAATCCCGTCGACGGTCAGATGCATGCCGTCCACACTCTTGCGAACGCCTGTTCGCGGCACCTTCCTCAGTTCGAGTCTTGCGTAACCGACGCGGTCGAGCGCCTGCCCCAGCCTGGCGGTCGTCGGCGGCGCAAAAAACGTTCGTCTCGAGGCGCCATCACCCTCGGATTCATGACCCCAGAGTTCCAGCAACGGCTCGACTGTGATGTCGAATGCGCCGCGAGTGAGCTCGCTGACGTTGCGCGCCTCCTGCAGCACGTCGAACAAGGTCGGTGAGACGTCCTGCCAGGCGCGGGTTCCGTCCCGGTTGAGAAGGTAAATCTCGCTCGTGTCGTTGTAAGTGGACAGGTGTCGGTCGGTCTCGAGCAGGACACGATCGACCGCAGACTGCACCGCACGACGCTCGCTCGCAGCGTCCGCACCTGGCACGGTGACGTGGTATGTCGTTCCCATCGTCGGTCCGGTGAACTGCGCTGTCCCCGGCGTGCGCGAACACCCACTGACGATGACAACCGCCACGCAGTTCACCAGGCAGCGCAGTGCCCGCGCATGGCAGGCGCGAACGGCCCAGGTGACGGCGGGTACGCTCACTGCCTCGCGATCGCCGCCTTGCCGCCTCGCAACACGAACTTCTGGATCTTGCCCGTGGCCGTCTTCGGCAACTCCTCCACGAACGTAAAGACTGACGGCACCTTGAAATGCGCCAGCGCGTTGCGCGCGAATGCACGCATTTCTTCGGGGGTGGACGACTCGCCCGGCCGCAGCACGATGAACGCATGCGGCGACTCGCCCCACCGCTCGTGGGGCATGCCGACGACCGCGACTTCGAGCACGGCGGGGTGTCGTAGCAGCGCGCCCTCGACTTCGATCGAGGAGATATTCTCGCCGCCGCTGATGATCACATCCTTGTAGCGGTCGCGGATCTCGACGTAACCATCCGGATGCACGACGGCCGCGTCACCCGTGTGGAAATACCCGCCACGGAACGCCTTCGCCGTCGCTTCCGGATCGTCGTAGTAACCCTTCATCACGACGTTGCCACGGGCGACGATCTCGCCGAGCGTGGCCCCGTCGCGGGGCACGTCGCACATGTTTTCGTCGACCACGCGCAGATCACCGGACGTCATGAGTTCGACGCCCTGCCGGGCCTTGATTCGCGCGCGCTCACCAGGTTCGAGCGCATCGTGCTCCGGCAACGGCGCGCAGATCGAGATGAATGGCGCGGTCTCGGTGAGCCCATAGACCTGGGTGATGGTCCAACCGAGCTCACCTTCCATGCGTTCGATCGTGGCGGCCGCGGGCGGCGCACCTGCCGTCGCCACCCGGACTCCACGTCGCAATGACTTGCGCCCCTGCTCCGGACCGCTGGCAATGGCGATGAGCACGGTCGGCGCGGCGCACAGCATGGTGATGCGCTCCCGGTTCACGAGCCCATAGATGGTCGCGGCATCGACCTGCCGCAGGCAGACGTGCAGCGCACCCGCCGCCGTCACGATCCACGTGTACGTCCAGCCGTTGGCGTGGAACATCGGCAGCGTCCACAGGTAGCGGTCGGCCGGCGTCATCGGCATATGTGCGATCGTGCCGATCGCGTTCACCCAGGCGTTGCGGTGCGTGATCATCACGCCCTTCGGGCGCGAGGTGGTGCCGCTGGTGTAGTTGATCGAGATCAGGTCGCCCTCTGCGATGGGCGTGGCGCTCGAACACGCCGTCGCTCGCGGCGAGCAACTGCTCGTATTCGAGCCACCCGGCCCTGCGGCCCTCGAGCGCGACGAAGTGCTCGACCGTCGTCATCTGGCTGCGCACGCTGTCGACCGTATCCAGATAGTCCGCGTGCACGCACAGGACCTTGGTGCCGCTGTGGTTCGCGAGGTAGACGAAGTCGTCGGCGACCAGGCGGTAATTCATGGGCACGATGACCGCGCCCAACTGCGGCACCGCGTAATACTGCTCGAGGTGTTGATGCGTGTTCGGCGCCAACGTTGCCACGCGATCGCCCTGCTTCACGCCGAGCTGCGCCAATGCCGATGACCAACGGTCGCAGCGCTGGCCAAACTCTTCGTAGGTCAGCCTCAGGTCACCGTCGACGACGGCCTCGCGCGTGCCATGGAGCTTGCGCGCGCGGCGCAGGAAATCGAGAGGCGTCAGTGCAGTTTCCATACGGAACGTCTCGGTGGGGCCGGGCCATGATTCTGCCCCCACTCACCGGCTTGCGCACGCACCGTGTCGCGGACGAGCCGGTCGTCGTCCCGCGAATGCCCCGGCCTCGACCTGTCAGCGGATGCGTCGCGCCTCGACGTAAAAACGCTTCTCGTGCGCCTCGCCCATCGAGAACGTCTTCCGCGGCAAGGGCCCCTCGCGCACGACCATGCGCAGCAAGTCGCTCTTGTTCACGGTCGGCAGGTGAATGCCGACGTTGCCAGCGCTCGTCGCCAGCCGTTCCAGCACGTCGTCGCCGTGCACGTAGTCGATGTGCGTGGCGCCGCCCCGTGCCAGCAATCCATCGATGAACGGCTGGAGCGTGCCGACTGCCAGCGTAGACATCGGGTCGGCGATCTCGATCACGCTGAAGCGCGCGCCGGGCCCGATCAGCCCTGCAGCATGACGAGGGCCCTGCACCGCCTGCACGCGCTCGCGCATGGCGGCAGCCGACGGCACATCCGTGCAGGAGTACGAGCTGCCGAACGCTGCCGCCAGTGCCTGGCGCAGATCGACTGCAACCCCGAACAGCACGCGATGGATGGGCTCGAATGCCAACGCGGGGTCATGGATGTTCTCGATCTCGACCAGCGCGTAGCGGCTTGGATGATCCATCCCCACCGAGCTTTTCACGCGCTCCCAGATCGCCTTGGCCGTGGCCAGGGAATGGTTGCCGTCGCCAACCGCGAAGAGCATGGGCGGCGTGCCGGCCGGCACCCCGTAACGTGCCGCGAACGTCTGCGGGTCACCCAATGCGCACAATGCGTCGAGCGCCGCGTCGATGGCCGCCCCGCCGACGGCGTAGCCGGCGACGTGCCCGCCGCCGAGCATCAGGTCGGCTTCGTAGACCTTCGGCAGTGTCGCGCGCGCAGCGCCGATGGGTTCGATCACCGTGTGCGCGGGATCGTCGATCAGCACGAGGATGTGCGGCAGTTCGAGTTCGGCGCCGCTGCGCACCTCGATGCGCGGGGCGAGGCGCTCCACGATCGTGCCTTCCGTGGGACGGATCAGGCTGGTGGAATCGCGACTGAAGTCGTAGTGCTCGAGATCGAGTTCCAGCATCAGTCCGCGTCGCGTGCCGTGACCCACGGTGCGCTCGACGTAGACGGCGCCCTCGTGATCGCGCAGCAGGCCGTCGGCGAGGTAACGCCGCATCGTCTCCTGGATGTGACGGATTCGCGCCGGCGCATCCGCCGATTCGAGGTACACCTCAGGAAAGGTCAGGTGCAGGGTCGAAGGCGCATCGCCGACTTCCCGCTCCACGCTGTGCCAGTAGTCCGGTTCGGACGTGTACTGGTCGCACGCCACGACAGCCCACTTCGACAGGTCGATGCCCGGCCGTGGCAGGCAGATTCGCGGCAGCCGAAAACCCGTCGGAGCGCCCATGAGTGGCCACCATGCTGTGAAAACGCCCCTTGCGGGGCGCTTTTTGACTGACAAGTGGCGGAGAGGGTGGGATTCGAACCCACGTACACCCGTTAAGATGTAACTGGAATTCCAGTCCAGCGCCTTCGACCGCTCGGCCACCTCTCCGTTCAGGGGGCGGAAGGGTACACGCCCCCCGCTCACCCGGCTAGTAGCCTCGGCTCCGGGACGCCGCCGAAATCAGGCGACCCGCACGCCGGCAGCCTTCATGGCCGCCAGCAATTCCGCCTCGAGGCGCTCGGACAAGGGGGTCAGCGGCAGCCGGATGCCCCGCTCCATCAGCCCCAGCCGGGCCACGGCCCATTTGACCGGAATCGGGTTCGGCTCGACGAACATGGCCAGGTGCAGCGGCATCAGCTTCTCGTTCAGCGCTGCAGCCTCGGCATGGTGGCCTGCCAGTGCGGCGGCGCACATGTCGTGCACCGCGCGCGGCGCCACGTTTGCCGTCACCGAAATCACGCCGCAGGCGCCCCGCTTCATCAACTCCGCGGCCGTCGGATCGTCGCCGCTCAGCAGCAGGAAGCCGGGTCTGGCCGCGCCCAGGATCGATTCGGCTCGCGAGAGGTCGCCCGTCGCCTCCTTGATGCCCGCGATGCGCGGATGCTCGGCCAGCCGCACGACCGTCTCCGGCAACATGTCGCACACGGTGCGACCGGGCACGTTGTAGAGAATGACCGGCACGTCGACCGAGTCGGCGATGGCGCTGAAGTGCCGGTACAGGCCTTCCTGGGTGGGCCGGTTGTAATACGGCACGACCGTCAGCAGGCCATCGGCACCGGCCGCGGCCAGTTCACGCGACAATTCGATGCTCTTCGCCGTGGAGTTCGTGCCGCTGCCCGCGATGATTGGCAATTCGACCCGCGACATGCGCCTTGGCACGCCGCACCAGTTCCGCCACCTCGGCCGGTTCGAGCGTCGGGGACTCCCCGGTCGTGCCGGCGACGACGACGGCATCCGTGCCCTCGGCGACGTGAAAGTCAAGCAGGCGCTCCCAGGCCTGGAAGTCGACCGCCCCGTCGGCGCGCATGGGTGTCACGAGTGCAGGGATGCTGCCCTTGAACATTCTTCGGGGGCCTCGGTGGGAAGACATGCTCATGCTACGCAAGCGGAAAGCTGCGAAGCAAGGCAAAATCACGGTACACGCGCCCGTGCGGCGCCGATACACTGAGTCCAAGCATCCATGAAGCAACTGATTGCGATCTGCGCCATTGGCAACGACCGGACCGGGCTGGTCTACGACCTGACCCGCGTGGTCGTCGAATGTGGCGGCAACGTCCTCGAAAGCCGCATGACGGCGCTCGGCAACGAGTTCGCCATGCTGCTGCTCGTCGCTGGCAACTGGCACACGCTGGCCAAGCTCGAAGGCGAACTCACCAAGCTCGGCGAAGCCTCCGGCCTCACGATCACGGTGCGCCGCACCGAGCAGCGCCCTCCCCGCGTCGACATGGTCAGCTACACCGTGGATGTCGTGTGCCTCGACCAGCCGGGCGTGTTGCACACCCTGTCCGGCTTCTTCTCGTCGCGCGGCATCGACGTGGGCGACATCAGCACCCGCACCTACAACGCCGCGCACACGGGTGCCCCGATGTTCTCCGTGTACATGGTCATCCACGTGCCGACCCGGATCCACATCGCTGCACTGCGCGAAGAGTTCATGGACCTCTGCGATCACATGAACCTCGACGCCATCCTCGAACCCCTGAAGTCCTGAGCCGCGCAACCCATGACTGAAAAGACCGTCACGCTCGACCGCAAGGTACCCGCCTTCTCCGCTGCCGCCAGCGGCGGCAATAAATGGCAGCTGGCCGATGCCGCCGGCAAGAACCTCGTCGTGTACTTCTATCCGAAGGACAACACGTCGGGCTGCACCAAGGAAGGCGAAGCCTTCCGCGACCTGCACGCGAAGTTCAGGAAGGCCGGCACGGAAATCGTCGGCGTTTCGCCGGACAGCGTCGCTTCGCACGACAAGTTCATCGCCAAGTACGGCTTCACGTTCCCGCTGCTCGCCGACGAAGAAAAGGCCGTCTGCCAGCTCTTCGACGTGTGGAAGGAAAAAAGCATGTACGGCAGGAAGTACATGGGCGTCGAGCGCAGCACTTTCCTGATCGACGCCAAGGGCGTGCTGCGCCGGGAATGGCGCAAAGTCAAAGTGCCAGGCCACGCCGAAGAAGTGCTCGCCGCCGCGGCAGAGCTCTGACGCAGCGGACGGCCGCACGCCCTTCCCGCCCCATCAAACCAGCGGAGCACGACTTGGCCAAGTCCCGGAAGCAGATCGAACCGCGCAGGATCTACGTTCTCGACACCAACGTCATGATGCACGACCCCTCGGCCATCTTCCGGTTCGAGGAGCACGACATCTTCATCCCGATGACCGTGCTCGAAGAGCTCGACGCGGGCAAGAAGGGACTCTCGGAAGCCGCGCGCAACGTGCGCCAGGTCAGCCGCTTTCTCGACGAGCTGATGGCGAACTCGGACAAGCTGCAGATCGATCACGGCATCGAACTGCCCTCCGCCAAGTTCACGCCCGGCGGCAAGAAGCCGCCGAGTGGCCGTCTCTACTTCCAGACCAGGCAGCTGAACGGCAACCTGCCCGCCACCCTGCCGGGCCACGGTGCCGACAACGCGATCCTCGCGCAGACGCTGGCGCTGCAGCAGGAGCACCGCGACGCGCGCGTCACGCTGGTGTCGAAGGACATCAACCTGCGCATCAAGGCCGCGATCCTCGGCGTGCGGGCAGAGGACTATTACAGCGACAAGACGATCGAGGACGCCGACCTCCTCTACACCGGCATCGAAAAGCTGCCCGGCAACTTCTGGGACAAGGCGGGCCGCAAGCTCGAGTCCTGGCACGAGAGCCGGCGGCCGCACCTTCTACCGCGTGCGCAACAAGCTGGTCGCCAACTGGGCGCCCAATCAGTTCGTCTACCAGGCGGACGACCACGGCCTCGAGGGCATCGTGCGTTCGATCGAAGGCGAATCCGCCGTCATCGAAGTGGCGCGCGACTACCGCAGCGAACGGCACGGCGTCTGGGGCATCAGCGCGCGCAACCGCGAGCAGAACTTCGCGCTGAACCTGCTGCTCGATCCGGAAATCGACTTCGTCACCATCCTCGGTCCCGCGGGCACGGGCAAGACGCTGCTGACGCTGGCCGCGGGCCTGTCGCAGGCGCTCGAGACGAACCGCTTCACCGAAATCATCATGACGCGCGTGACGATCCCGCTGGGCGAGGACATCGGCTTCCTGCCAGGCACGGAGGAAGAAAAGATGGAGCCCTGGATGGGTGCGCTGATGGACAACCTCGAAGTGCTAACGCAGAGCCAGGAAGGCGGCAGCTGGGGTCGCGCCGCCACCAACGACCTGCTGCGCAACCGCATCAAGATCCGCTCGCTCAACTTCATGCGCGGCCGCACGTTCCTGAACCGGTACCTGATCCTGGACGAGGCGCAGAACCTGACGCCCAAGCAGATGAAGGCGCTGGTCACCCGCGCCGGTCCCGGCACCAAGCTGGTCTGCCTCGGCAACATCGCCCAGATCGATTCGCCTTACCTTTCGGAGACCACCTGCGGCCTCACCTACGTCGTGAACCGCTTCCGCGGCTGGAAGCATTACGGCCACATCACGCTGACCCGCGGCGAGCGCTCGCGCCTCGCGGATTTCGCCTCTGAGACCCTCTAGGCCCTCCCGAGGAACCCTCGGCAGGGTCCGCTGTCAGAGGGAGCACATGAACTTCAATCGCAACCCGTGCCGCACGCTCGTGGCGGTCCTCATTTTCCTGCTGGCAGCGCTGCCTCCGGTGACGCTCGCCCAGACGTCCCAGGACCAGTTGCCCGAAATGGGGACGGCGGCGCAGAAGGCGCTGAGCCTCGACGACGAGCGGCAGATCGGCCGCATGGTCATGCGCAACCTGCGCGAGAGCGGCATGCTCCTCGACGACCCCGAGGTCAACGAATACGTGCAGTCGCTGGGACTGCGAATGTCGAGCCTCGCCCAGGACGGTAATCGCGATTTCAACTTCTTCGTCGTGCGCGATTCCGCGATCAACGCCTTCGCGCTGCCAGGTGCCTACGTCGGCGTCCACTCCGGGCTCATCCTCGAGACACGCAGCGAGAGCGAACTGGCCGCCGTACTGGCCCACGAGGTTTCGCACGTCACCCAGCGGCACATCGCGCGCGGCCTCGAAGCCCAGTCGCGCGCCAACCTGATGTCGACGGCGGCCGTGCTGGCCGCGATCCTGATCGGTGCAGCAGGCGGCGGCAGCTCCGATGCGACGATGGGCGCAATCACCGCGGCCCAGAGCGCTGCGGCGCAGGCAGGCATCAATTTCACGCGCGAAAACGAATACGAGGCCGATCGCATCGGCATCGGCGTGCTGGCGTCAGCCGGGTTCGACCCCAACGCGATGCCGGCCTTTTTCGACACGATGTTCCGTCGCACCCAGCTTGGCCCGGACCGCGTGCCCGAACTGCTGCGCACTCACCCGGTCACCAGCAACCGTATCGCCGAATCGAAGGACCGCGCGAACCAGTATCCGCCGGTCAACGTGAAGGACAGCCTCAGCTACTCGTTGATGAAGGAGCGAATTCGCGTGCTGCTCGTCTCGCGCAACGGCGATTCCCGCGAGTACTACAAGGCGCTCGGCGACAACGAAGCCGACCTGTCGCTCGCCCAGACGTACGGCCGGGGCCTGTCGGAGCTGTATGGCAATGAGGCCGACAAAGCGGTGGTCACGTTCACGAGGTTGCGTCAGCAGTACCCGGAAGTGATGGCCTTCCACACCGCGCTCGGCCAGGCGCAGCTCGCCGCCGGCAAGACGCAGGCGGCGCTCGAAACCCTCGAACACGCTCGTGTGCTGGCCCCCCGCAACGTGCCGGTCACGGTCCGCTACGGCGAGGCGCTGCTGCAGGCCGGCCGCCCGAAGCGCGCGCACGAAGTGCTGCTGGACCTGTTCAACAACGTGCCGCCGACGCAGGACCAGATTCGCCTGACGGCGATGGCCGCCAACGCCGCCGGTGACGTAGCCGACGCGTACTCCTACATGGCGGAATACCACCTGATGGGTGGCGACCTCATGCTCGCCATCAACCAGCTCGAACTCGCGCTGTCGGTGCCGAGCATCACCGAAGTGCAGCGTGCCAAATTCGTGGCGCGACTCAAGGAAGCGCGTGAATGGCTGCCGAAGGAACGCAACCGGTCGAAGCAGCCGGCGAACGGCGATGCACCGGACGGACAGCGTTCGCCGGATGGCCAGCGCGCGCCCGGCTGAGCAGTCACGCAACGACGCCTCCCGAATCGGTAGAATGCCGCGCCTGGCCAACGACCAGGCCGGTCGTTCCCCCGCCACGATAAAGGGCTCCTGATGCTTTTCTGGCACTTCGCACAGCTCGTCAAAGCTGCTGCTCCCCCGATTTGCGGCCGGCCTAGCCTTGCTGGCCCTGGCCGCATTTCTCGGCGGCTGCGCAACGACGCAGGCCGACGGCAAGCCGCGCGAGAAGAACCCCGACCCGTTCGAAAAAGTGAACCGGGGCGTCTACGAGTTCAACGACACGCTCGACCGCTATGCCCTGAAGCCCGTGGCGACGGCATATCGGGATCACACGCCGAAGCTCGTGCAGGATGGCGTCGGAAATTTCTTCGAGAACCTCGGCTACCCGACGACGATCGCCAACCAGTTCCTGCAGGGCAAGTTCAAGGCAGGCGGCCAGGACATTGCGCGTTTCCTGCTGAACACAACGCTCGGCTGGGGCGGTGTGTTTGACGTGGCGTCTGGCGGCACCAGCCTGCCGAAGCACGACGAGGACTCAGGCCAGACACTCGGCTGGTGGGGTGTGCCGCCCGGACCGTTCATCATGCTGCCGTTCCTCGGTCCCGCGACCGTGCGCGACACGCCGGCACGGATCGCCGATGACTTCACGCAGCCTTTCCGCTGGTACGACTCGGGCTCCGAGCGCTGGATATCATTGGGACTGAGCCTCGTCGACAAGCGCGCGCAGTTCCTGCCGCTCGACAAGACTCTCGCACAGACCTACGACCCGTACGCATTCATACGCAACGCCTACCTGCAGCGACGGCAGTACGCGGTCTTCGACGGCAATCCTCCGGCAGGCAAGCGGTCCGGGGACGACGAGAACTGGGCCGAGGAAGCGCTGAAGGAAAGCGAGGAGCCGGCGGCGGACGAAGGCGAAGCCGAGTCGCCTCCGGCCGACGAAAGTGGCCCATCGCGGCAGCAGTGAGTTCAGGCCCAGACGCGCAGCCGATGCGCGGGCTCGTCGGCTGGATCCATCCCGCCGCTCCGGTCGAACGCCGCAGCTCGAGCGAAGAGCGAAGCGGCACTGAAGCCTTGTCGTTACTGCGCTGGCACCATCGCTTCGCTCTCGCTCGAGCAAGGGTCGCCTCGCTCCGCGCGCTATCGCAATCCGCGGGCGACGAACTCAATGCCCGTCAGTGAGCAGACTTTCGAGGTCGGAGATCCGCGCGACCGCCAGGATCTGCGCCGGGATACCTTGGTAGCGAATCACCGTGCCGCGCGATTTCGCGGTCGCCAGCCATTCGACCAGCACGGCAAGGCCAGCGCTGTCGGCCTCGGTCACGCGCGACAGGTCGATCGTGCACGTCGAACCCTTGGGGATCAGCGCGAGCCCGGCGGGCAACGCGCGACCGGCCGTGACATAGCCGAGCACCCCGCTGGCCTCGAGCCGGCCATCGGCCACACGCTGAATGCTGAACTGATCCACTTACATCCGCCGCCGCTGGCTCAGCGACCCGACTTGGTCGTCGGAGTCGTGCCGGGTGCATCCGGCTTGCCGGACAGCGTTCTGCGTCTCGAGCCGCTGGATCACCGCGTCGATGCCCTTCTGGTCGATTTCGGCGCCGAAGTCCGTGCGGTAGTTCTTCACGTACGAAATGCCTTCGATCGTGATGTCCCACGCCTTCCAGCCCTGCGGCGTCGCGCGCATCGTGTAGTTGACCGGCACCGGAGTGCCGTTGCTGCGCTTCACTTCAGTGCGGATCGTGGCGACGCCCGATGCGAGATCGCCCTTGAACGGCAGGAGCTTGAGGCGGTCCTCCGTGAACTCGGCCACCGCGTCGCCGTAATTACGCATCAGCGACTGGTAGAAAGCGTCGATGAAGCGCTTCTTCTGCGCTTCGGTCGCCGTGCGCCAATGCTTGCCCAGCACCAGGCGCGCAGCGTAGTCGACGTCGAAGTGCGGCAGCAGGTACTTGTCGGCCAGCCCGCGCAGCTTGGTCGGATCCTTGGTGATCGCAGCCCGGTTCGCGTCGAGCTCGTGCAGCAGGTCCTGCGAGATCTTCTGCATCAGCTCCTGCGGACCCGGCCCGGGCACCGCGACGGCCGCCTTGGCGGCAGGCGCGGTCTGCGCCGGCAGCGCCAGCGGCACGAGTCCAACCAGCGCGACGAGGATCACCTTCGACCAGGCGGCGTTGCCGCGCATCGCTGTCATGTCCGGGCTCACTCCTGTGGGGCAGGCGCCGGCGCGGGCGTCGACTCGCCCGGCTTCGTGGCCGCCGAATTGAAGAGGTACTTGCTGATCAGGTTCTCGAGCACGATGGCGTCGTTCGCCATGATGACCTGGTCGCCGTCCTTGTAAGGCACGTCCGAGCCGCCGGGCGTCAGGCCGATGTACTGGCCGCCGAGCAAGCCGGCGGTGTAGATGCTGGCATCGCTGTCGTTCGGGATGGCGCGATACTTGTCGCTGATCCGCATCGTCACGATCGCCTTGTACAGGTTGATGTCGTACTGGATGTCTTCGACCCGGCCGATCGTCACGCCAGCCATCGAGACCGGGGCGCCGGTCTTCAGGCCGCCGATGTTCTCGAACGCGGCCTTGAGCCGGTACGAGTCGCTCTTCAGCGAGTACCCGCGGTTCGTGATCTGCGTGACCATGAACAGGATCGCCGCGAAGCCGAGCAACACGAACAGTCCGGTGGAGATGTCAATTGTGCGTGTTGAACGCATGGTTCGTCCTACAGCATTAAAGCCGTGAGTATGTAATCGAGGATGAGCGTGACGACGGCGGAGATGACCACCGTTCGTGTCGTTGCACGCCCGACGCCTTCGGCCGTGGGCACCGCATTGTAACCTTCGTAGACCGCGATCAGGCTGCAGGCCACTCCGAACACCAGGCCCTTGACCAGGCCTTCGCGGATATCGCTGAGTTCCACGGCACTGCGCATCTGCGACCAGTAGCTGCCGGAGTCGACGCCGAAGAACTCCACGCCGACGAGCTGCGCGCCGAACAGGGCGACCACGATGAAGATCGAGACCAGCAACGGCATCGCGATGACGCCGCCCAGGAAGCGCGGCAGGACGACGCGACGCATGGGATCGACGGCCATGATTTCCATCGCGGCGATCTGGTCGGTGGCGCGCATCAGGCCCAGTTCAGCCGCGAGCGCGGTGCCCGCCCGGCCAGCGAACAGGAGTGCCGTGACGACGGGACCGAGCTCCCGCAGCAGGCTGATCGCGGTCGCGGTGCCGAGGTATTCCTCCGAGCCGAAGCGTGTCAGCAGGTCGTAGCCCTGCAGTCCCAGCACCATGCCGATGAAGAGGCCACAGGTCATGATGATGACCAGCGACATTGCGCCCGTGTTGTATACCTGCTCGATGATCGGCCTGGGGCGTAGCAGGCCCGAAGGCAGGATCGCAGCCAGCCGGAGCGCGAAACGCACGAGCAGGCCGACGCGCTCGAGGAACGTCAGGAAGCTCTGCACCATCTCGCGCAGGATCGTGATCATGCCAGCACCTGTCCGCCCAGCAACTGCTCGTGATAGTCAGCCGCCGGGTAATGGAACGGCACGGGTCCGTCCGCCAGGCCATCGACGAACTGGTGAACGATCGGCGACGGGTGGTCGCGCAGTTCGGCCGTCGTGCCGCTCGCAACGACCTTGCCTTCCGAAAGAATGAAGCTCTGGTCGGCAATCTGCGAAATCTCGCGCACGTCGTGCGTCACCACGATGCTGGTGATGCCGAGCGCGTCGTTGAGCGAGCGGATCAGCCGCAGCACCACCCCCATCGAGATGGGATCGAGACCCGCGAACGGCTCGTCGTAGATGAGAATCTCGGGGTCCATGACGATGGCACGTGCGAGCGCGACACGTCGCCCCATGCCACCGGAAAGCTGCTGCGGATAAAGAGAGGCCGCCCCACGCAGTCCGACCGCATGCAGTTTCGTGAGCACGATCGTGCGAATCAGGCGCTCGGACAGCCGCGTGTGTTCGCGCAGCGGGAAAGCGACGTTCTCGAACACGTCCAGGTCCGTGAGCAGCGCCCCATTCTGGAACAGCATGCCCATGCGCCGGCGCAGGGCGAAGATCTGTTTGCGTTTCAGCCTGGCCACGTCGAGGCCGTCCACGACCACCTGGCCGCGGTCCGCGCACACCTGCCCGGTGATGAGCTTCAACAGGGTGGTCTTGCCCGTGCCGCTCGGGCCCATGATGGCCGTGACGGCGCCGCGGCGGATCTCGATGTCGAGCCCACTGAATACGGTCTTGCCCGAGTCCACTTCAAAATGGACGTCACGCAAGACGGCAATCGACGGCGATTGGGCCGCCGGAGCTGAGGCTGCGGCAGGTCCGGATTGGTTATTCACGAGTTGGTCGTTTGGTCGCTTATGGCAACGGACCGCGCCGGTCCGCTCGAGTTCCCTGGTCTCGAACAGCCGGTGATTGTCGCCACGGCCCACGAGAGCGCGCGATTCTAGCAGATTGGCGGGCCTTCCCCGTCCCGGACACCCTGCCGGGGTTGGCGCGAGGACCGTATAGGACTAAAATCGTCCCAATTGGAAAACACGCCATGCTTCGCATCAGCAAACTCACCGACTACGGTACGGTCGTCCTGGCCTGCCTTGCCACCGCCCCGGACCGCCGACTCACGGCGACCGAGGTGGCCGAACGCACGCGCCTGGGCCTGCCCACGGTCAGCAAGCTCCTGAAGAGCTTCCATCGGGCCGGACTCCTCACGTCCACGCGCGGTTCGCGGGGCGGCTATCAACTCGCGCGTCCGGCAGCGGCGATCAGTGCGGCCGCGATCATCGATGCGATCGAAGGACCCGTCGCGATCACCGAGTGCAGCGGAAACCACAGTGCCTGCGACCTCGAACTGTCCTGCAGCACCGGCAACGCGTGGCAGCGCATCAACGGCGCCATTCGTCGTTCGCTCGATGACATCTCGCTCGCGCAACTGTCGGGACAGGAAGCCGTCGCCGTCTGGCGCCCCGCCCTGTCTGCCGCCGTCCGCACACCCGCCGCGCCGCGCGGTCCCGGCAGGTTCTGAGGAATCCAACGATGGCCAGCACACCGACCGACCTCGACGCGCTCGTCGCGCAGAAATACCAGCACGGCTTCGTCACCGACGTCGAATCCGACACGCTGCCGCCCGGCCTCGACGAGGACGTGGTCCGCGTCATCTCGAAGATCAAGCGTGAGCCGCAGTTCATGCTCGACTGGCGCCTGCGGGCGCTGCGGCACTGGCACACGATGGCAAACCCGGACTGGGCCCACCTGCGCATCGCGCCCATCGACTACCAGTCGATCTCGTATTACTCGGCCCCGCGGGCCAAGACCGACGGCCCGAAGAGTCTCGACGAAGTCGATCCCAAGCTGCTCGCCACGTACGAAAAGCTCGGCGTACCGCTGCACGAGCGGGCGCGTCTCGCCGGTGTCGCCGTCGACGCCGTGTTCGACAGCGTTTCGGTCGCGACGACCTTCAAGGACAAGCTGTCCAAGGCGGGCGTGATCTTCTGCTCGTTCTCGGACGCGGTGCAGAACCACCCGGAGCTGATCGAGCAATACCTCGGCAGCGTCGTTCCCTATACGGACAACTATTTCGCCACGCTGAATTCGGCCGTGTTCTCGGACGGGTCGTTCGTCTACGTGCCGAAGGGCGTGCGCTGCCCGATGGAGCTCTCGACGTACTTCCGCATCAACGCAGCCAACACCGGCCAGTTCGAGCGCACGCTGATCATTGCCGACGAAGGCAGCCACGTGAGCTACCTGGAAGGCTGCACCGCGCCGATGCGCGACGAGAACCAGCTGCACGCCGCGGTGGTTGAGCTCGTGGCGCTCAAGGACGCGAACATCAAGTATTCGACGGTCCAGAACTGGTACCCCGGCGACGAGAACGGCGTCGGCGGCATCTACAACTTCGTGACCAAGCGCGGCGAATGCCGCGGCGCCAACTCGCGCATCAGCTGGACACAGGTGGAGACCGGCTCGGCAATCACGTGGAAGTACCCGAGCTGCGTTCTGACCGGCGACAACTCGGTCGGCGAGTTCTACTCAGTTGCGCTGGCGAACCACTACCAGCAAGCCGACACCGGCACCAAGATGATTCACATCGGGCGCAATACGCGCAGCACTATCGTCTCCAAGGGCATTTCCGCGGGCCGCGGCCAGAACACGTACCGCGGCCTGGTGAAAGTGCTGCCCTCCGCCGAGGGTGCGCGCAATTTCACCCAGTGCGACTCCCTGCTGATGGGCGACAAGTGCGGCGCCCACACGTTCCCGTACATGGAGATCAAGAACCCGTCCGCCGTCGTCGAGCACGAGGCCACCACCTCGAAAATCGCCGACGACCAGCTCTTCTACTGCCGCAGCCGCGGCGTGTCCGAAGAGGACGCGGTGAACATGATCGTCAACGGCTTCTGCAAGGTGGTCTTCAAGGAACTGCCGATGGAATTCGCCGTGGAAGCCCAGAACTTGCTGGCCGTCAGCCTCGAAGGCTCCGTCGGCTGACCCGCGCCCCACAGAGAACAACAGCCATGCTCAGCATCCGCGACCTGCACGCCCAGATCGGCGTTCGCAAAATCCTGAAGGGCGTCAACCTCGAGGTGAAGCCCGGCGAAGTCCACGCCATCATGGGACCGAACGGTTCTGGCAAGAGCACGCTCGCCAGCGTGCTGGCTGGCCGCGCGGGCTATGAGGTCACGAAGGGCACCGCCCATTACCTGGGCGAAGACCTGCTCGCGCTCGAGCCCGAGGAACGTGCGCGTCGCGGCGTGTTCCTGGCTTTCCAGTACCCGGTCGAGATTCCCGGCGTGAACAACGCCTACCTGCTGAAGGCGGCGCTCAACGCCGTGCGCAAGCAGCGCGGCCTGGCGGAGCTCGACGCCTTCGAGTTCCTGGCGCTGATCAAGGACAAGATGAAGCTCATGCAGATGGACGAGAGCTTCCTGAGCCGCGGCGTCAACGAAGGATTCTCGGGCGGTGAAAAGAAGCGCAACGAGATCCTGCAAATGGCGGTGCTCGAGCCGAAGCTCGCGCTGCTCGACGAGACGGACTCGGGCCTCGACATCGACGCCCTGCGTGTCGTCGCGACCGGCGTGAACAGCCTGCGTTCGCCCGAGCGCGCCATCGTGATGGTCACGCACTACCAGCGGCTGCTCGACTATATCGAGCCCGACTTCGTGCACGTGCTCTCGGACGGCCGCATCCTGCGCACGGGCGACAAGTCGCTCGCGCTCGAGCTCGAAGCGCGCGGCTACGACTGGGTGAAGCAGGAGGCGAGCGCCGCATGAGCGCCATTGCTCCCTCCCCGGCCACCGCGCATTACCGCGAGGCGTTCGAGCGACTGCAACCCGTGCTGGGCGGAAGCGCCTCGCGTCGCGCAGCGGCGATGGATCGTTTTGCAGAACTCGGGTTCCCCGGCGCGCGGGAAGAAGCCTGGAAGTACACGAGTCTCCGCCGCCTTGAATCGCGACGATTCGCACCGGCCGCACCGGCGACGACAGCGGTCGACGTGCCGGCGGCGTTCGTTGCGCAGCGGCTCGTGCTCGCCAACGGTTCGCCGGTGGGCGCCGTCCCGGCGTCGCTCGGCGGCTTTGCGCTCGGCACGCTGGCGACCGCGTCCGAGGAACAACTGCTGCGTCCGCTTGCCGGCGGCGGCACCGAACGCTTCGCGGCGCTCAACGCTGCGCTGAGCACCGGCCCGCTGCTGTTGTCCACGACGGCTGGCCAGCAGGGCGACGACGTCCTGCAACTCACGCTGGTCACCACGGGCGCCGGTCCGACGCTTGCCAGCCCCCGCATCGCGGTGCGCATGGCCGCCGGCAGCCGCGCACGCCTCCTGATCGACCACGTCGACGATGGCGCACACGAGCATTTCACCAATGCCGTGCTCGACATCGAACTCGGCGCCGGCGCGCACCTCACGCTGTATCGGCTGCAGCGCCAGGGTGAGCGTGCCTTCCACATCGAGCGGATCGAAACCCGCGTTGGCGAGAACGCCACCTTCGTGATGAGGGATTCGCAGCTTGGCGCCGCGCTGGCGCGCCTCGACACGAATGTCAGCCTCGACGGCCGTGCTGCGTCCACCGAGATCACCGGCGTGTTCCTGGCGGACGGCTCGCGACACCTCGATTCGCACATCCACGTCGGCCATCGCGCGATCGAGACCACGAGCCTGCAGGATTACCGCGGCATTGCGGCCAACAAGGGTCGCGGCGTCTTCAACGGCAAGGCGATCGTGCACGAAGGTGCGCAGAAGTCGAATGCACGCCAGGTCAACCGCAACCTGCTGCTGACCCCGGGCGCCGAGATCGACACCAAGCCCGACCTCGAGATTTACGCCGACGACGTGCAGTGCAGCCACGGCACTACCACGGGCCAGCTGGACCCGAATGCCCTCTTCTACCTGCGCTCGCGCGGGCTCGGCGAACCCGAGGCGCGCAGCGCGCTCACGCGAGCCTTTGCCGGAGCCGTCATGGCGCGCGTGGACGAGCCCGCCCTGGCCAGGCACGTGCATGACGAACTCGATCGGCGCCTCGTGCGCCTCCTTGAGGTGGCCGCATGAACGCCGTTCACGCCGTAACCAGTGAGACGGGGGCGCTCGACGTCACCGCCATCCGCCGCGATTTTCCGGTGCTGGCGCGCACCGTCCGTGGCCTGCCGCTCTCGTACCTCGACAACGCCGCCTCGAGCCAGCGTCCCCGCGCCGTCATCGACGCGATGTCGCATTACTACGAAAATTCCCACGCTAACGTGCACCGCGGCGTGCATGCGCTGAGCCAGGAAGCGACCGACCTGTTCGAGGGCGCGCGCGAGAAGGTGCGCCGCTTCATCAACGCAAAGTCGACGAAGGAAGTCATCTTCGTGCGCGGCACCACCGAGGCCATCAACCTCGTCGCGCAGTCGTATGGCCGGCCGAGGTTCGGTCCGGGCGACGAGATCCTGATTTCATGGCTCGAGCACCACGCGAACATCGTGCCGTGGCAGATGCTCTGCCAGCAGACCGGGGCCACGCTCAAGGTCGCCCCGATCACGCAGTCGGGAGAGGTGGACTTCGACGCGTTCGCCGCCCTGCTCTCGCCGCGAACGAAGCTCGTGGCGCTGGCGCACGTCTCGAATGCACTCGGCACGGTCATTCCCGTGCATCGATTCATCGCCGCAGCCAGGGCTGTTGGCGTCCCGGTGCTGCTCGATGGCGCCCAGGCCGTGCCGCACATGAAGGTGGACGTGCAGGCGCTCGACTGCGATTTCTACGCCTTCTCGGGCCACAAGATGTGCGGTCCGACCGGCATTGGCGTGCTGTACGGTCGCGAGTCGCTGCTGGCCGAGATGCCGCCGTGGCAGGGCGGCGGCGACATGATCCTCGCCGTCTCCTTCGAAAAGACCGTCTACAACGGCCTGCCGTACAAGTTCGAGGCCGGCACGCCGGACATCGCGGGTGCGATCGGGCTTGGCGCGGCGGTCGATTACCTCGAAGCGCTCGGCATGGAGCGCATTGCAGCCGCAGAGCACGCACTGCTCGAATACGCAAACGAGAAACTCGCCACGGTGCCCGGCTTGCGTTTCGTAGGCACGGCAGCGGAGAAAGCCGCCGTCGTGTCGTTCACGATCGACAAGGTGCATCCGCACGACCTCGGCACGATCCTCGACCACGAAGGCGTCGCGATCCGCACGGGCCATCACTGCGCGATGCCGGTCATGGAATTCTACGGGCTGCCGGCGACGGCACGTGCTTCGTTCGCGTTCTACAACACGCGTGCCGAGATCGACCGGCTGGTCGCGGCCCTGCACACCGCGCGGGAGATGCTCGGCTGATGGACCTCAAGGACCTGTACCGCGACATCATCGTCGACCACAACCGGCATCCGCGGAATTTCCGCGAAATGCCGGATGCGGATCGCCGCGCCGACGGCTTCAATCCGCTGTGCGGCGACAAGCTGACGGTGTACGTGAAACTCGACGGCGACCGCATCGCCGACGTCTCGTTCAACGGCAGCGGTTGCGCCATCTCGGTCGCGTCTGCGTCGCTGCTCACCGAAAGCGTGAAGGGCAAGACGATCCCCGAGGCCGAAGCGCTGTTCTCCCGGATGCACCAGTTGCTGACGCGCGACGACGTCGACATCGACGTCACCAGCCTCGGCAAGCTGGGCGCGCTGTCCGGCGTCCGTGAATTCCCGGCCCGCGTGAAGTGCGCGAGCCTCTGCTGGCACACGCTCGACGCGGCGCTGCACCAGCAGGAACAGGTTTCGACTGAATAATCGATCGACAGGAGCCCGCCTTGTACCGAGCCGACAACGAGCCCGTGAACTTCACCCGCGACGTGGACGCGGTGATCGTTCCTGCGGGCGTCAACGTGAAACTGCGCCAGGGGCAGCAGGGCTACATCACGCAGGCCCTGGGTGGCAGCTTCACCGTCTACGTCGAGGGCAACCTCTTCCGCATCGCGGGGAAGGACGCGGATGCGCTCGGCAAGGAGCCGGCAGAAACGCCGGAGCTGCCGCCGAATGCGAGCGACGATGACGTGAAGCAGGTGGCCTGGCAGCAGATGAAGGGCTGCTACGACCCGGAGATTCCGATCAACATCGTGGACCTCGGACTGGTCTATGAATGCGAGGTCATCCCCGACGGCGATGGCCGCGTGCTGTCGATCAAGATGACGCTGACCGCGCCCGGCTGCGGCATGGGTGACGTGCTCGTCGCCGACGTGAAGGAAAAAGTCGAGGTCATCCCGACGGTGAAGCATGCCGACGTCGAGCTCGTGTTCGACCCGCCATGGGACCAGTCGATGATGTCCGAAGCGGCGCGGTTGCAGACGGGGATGATGTGAGCACCGTCGCGCGGATGTTGCTTAACGGCGCCTGGTCACCCGGTTGGGAACCGAGACGCCGGGACGCCGTAAACCCATCCATGGGGGCTCTGGGCTCGGCGTCCATGCCTCGCACAGCCCGGCGTCTCGGTTCCCAACCGGATGCCCGGCGCCAGAGCGGTGCCGCTCACGGCACCCCGATTCATGCCTCTGCTTTGCATCGCGCTCGCCTCGTCATCGGGTTCGCGCAAGACCCTGGATCGCGCCGCCATGTCTAGCTGGATCCGCGTCGCACCCGCAACGGACATCAAGCCGGGTGACTACGCGTCGGCCGAAGTCGACGGCGCGTTCGTCGCCGTCTACAACATCGACGGCGAGTTCTTCGCCATCGAGGACGTCTGCACCCACGACGGCGGCGGTCTCGCCGGTGGCGAGGTCGAGGATCACCAGGTCATCTGCCCACGTCATGGCGCCCGCTTCTGCCTGCGCACCGGCAAGGCACTGACCCCGCCCGCCTATGAGCCGGTGAAGAGTCACGCAACGCGTATTGTCGACGGGTTCGTCGAGGTCGCCAGCGAATGACGCGAAGACTGACGCTCGTGCGGCACGCCAAAGCCGACACGTCCCTGCCGGGGCAGCAGGACTGGGACCGTGTCCTTGACCGTCGCGGCCAGCAGGACGCACCCGAAATGGCCCGGCGCCTGCGTGCACGCAAGCTCAAACCCGACCTGATCCTGTCGAGTCCCGCCGTGCGCGCGCTGTCTACCGCCAGCATCATGGCCCGCGAACTGAAGGTGCCCGCCGAGCGGATCGCGCAGGACGAACGCCTTTACCTGGCGGACCCGAAGCGGATACTCGAAGTCGTCCGTGAACTGGGTGGCGATGCGAAGCACGTGATGGTGTTCGCGCACAACCCGGGCATCACGGACTGTGCCAACAGGCTGTCGGCCGGCGAGCACATCGACACCATGCCGACGTGCGCCGTCTTCACCGCGTGCTTCGCAGTGGACGACTGGTCGCAGCTCGACTGGGACAGCGGCCTCGAAGCCGAATTCGACTACCCGCGCAAGCTCGCTTAGCGGTTCGCAGCGTCAGCCGCGCCCGAACACGGGAATGGCGGCACCCGTCACCGGTGCAGCCTCGGCAGACGCGAGGAACATGATCACCTTCGCGATCGCGTCGGGGCTCACCCAGCGCGTGAAGTCCGCCTTCGGCATGTCGAGCCGGTTGCGCGGCGTGTCGATGATGCCCGGCAGGATCGCATTCACCGTGATGTTGCGATCCTTCAGTTCCTCGGCCAGCGCCTCGGTGAAGCGCTGCACGCCAGCCTTCGACGCCGCATAAGCGCCCATGCCGAGCCCGGCCTTGCCCGCCGCGCCGGCGCCGATGTTGATGATGCGACCGCCGCCGCGCTCGAGCATGGCCGGCAGCGCGCTCTTCGACGCAACGACGGCAGAGCGCAGGTTCATCGTGTAGAGCGAATCCCAGGTGTCGATGTCGCCGTCCTCGACCTTTTCCCAGCGGAATCCGCCGGCCACGTTGACCAGCACGTCGATGCCCCCGAAGCGCATCGCGATCGCCGCCATCGCCTTGCGTGTCGCATCGACGTCCGCGAGATCCGCGCCGCCGAGCACCATGTGCCCCGCCCCGCCGAATTCCTTGAGCAGGTCGGCGGCAGGCTGCGTCACGTCTATCAACGCGAGCCTGGCACCGGCCTGGCCAAAGGCGCGCGCCACCGCAGAGCCCAGCGAGCCGAACGCTCCCGTGATCACCACAATGGTTCCATCCGTGGACATCGACATGCTCCTCAGCATTCCGGAACGTTGACCGCCAGGCCGCCCTGGCTGGTTTCCTTGTAGATCGTCGACATGTCGTGCCCGGTCTGCCGCATGGTGTTGATCACCTGGTCCAGCGACACCTTGTGCGTGCCGTCGCCGCGCATGGAGAGCCGGGCCGCGTTGATCGCCTTCACGGCGCCCATCGCGTTGCGTTCGATGCAGGGTATCTGCACCAGGCCGGCGATCGGATCGCAGGTCAGCCCGAGGTTGTGCTCCATGCCGATCTCGGCCGCGTTCTCGATCTGCTCGTTGGAGCCATTGAGCGCCGCCACGAGTCCCGCTGCTGCCATGGAACAGGCGACGCCGACCTCGCCCTGGCAACCCATCTCGGCACCGGAGATCGACGCATTGCGCTTGTAAAGCATGCCGATGGCGCCGGCCACCAGCAGGAAACGCACGATGCCGTTTTCGCTCGCACCCTGTTCGAACTTGCGGTAATACGCGAGCACGGCCGGCACGATGCCAGCAGCGCCATTCGTGGGGGCCGTGACGACACGCCCACCAGCGGCGTTTTCCTCATTCACCGACAACGCGAACGCATTGACCCACTCGATGGCATCGAGCGGGCGCTGCTGTGACGACTGCTCCAGCAGCACGCGCTGCATGCGTGACGCACGCCGGCGCACCTTGAGCACGCCAGGCAGCAGGCCGTTGGCTTCGAACCCGCGCTGGATGCAGCCATCCATGATCGACCAGATGTCGAGCAGCGCAGCGCGCGTCTCGGCATCGGGACGGAAAGCTCGCTCGTTCTCGAGCATCAGCTCGTGCAGTTCGAGACCGCGATTGCGCGCCATCTCCAGCAGTTCGTGGCCCGACGTGAACGGATGCGGCACTTCAACCTGCGGTCCGCCTTCATGCATCTTGCCAAACTCGCTGGCACGGACGATGAAGCCGCCGCCCGTGGAAAAGAACTCCTCCCGGTGCAGCACGTTGCCCGCGGCATCGAGCGCGGTGAAGCGCATGCCGTTCGGATGCTGCGGCAGGGTCTGGTCACGGTGAAACAGCAGGTCGAGTGGTTCGTCGAAGGCGATGTCGTGCTTGCCCGCGATCAGGATGCGGCCAGTATTGCGGATGCGCTCGAGCGCAGGCTCCATCGCGGCCGGGTCGATCGTGGCCGGCTGGTTGCCCTCGAGCCCGAGCAGGATCGCGCGATCGGTGCAGTGCCCGCGGCCGGTCAGGGCCAGCGAGCCATAGACCTGCGCCGCAACCTTGTCGACGCGTGCCAGCAGCGACATCCAGTCGAGATCGTGCACGAACGCACAGGCAGCGTTCATCGGCCCCATGGTGTGGGAGCTCGAGGGGCCGACGCCGACCTTGAAGATGTCGAGGACGCTGAGGTTCATGAACTCCTTTCGCGGGCGGACCCGCTTACTCCATCGCCAGCAGCGAGGCGTTGCCGCCCACGGCCGAGGTATTGATCGTCATCGTGCGCTCGTGCGCGTAGCGGTGCAGGTAGAACGGCCCGCCGGCCTTCGGCCCCGTGCCCGACAGGCCCGAGCCGCCGAACGGTTGCGTGCCCACGACCGCGCCGATGATGTTGCGGTTGACGTAGACATTGCCCGCGGCCACGCGACTCGCCACGCGCCGCACGGTGCCGTCGATGCGGCTGTGAATGCCGAACGTGAGGCCGAAGCCGGTCGCGTTGATTGCATCCACGAGCGCTTCGAGATCACGCGCCTTGTAGGTCACGATGTGCATGATCGGGCCGAACCACTCGCGCTGGAGCACCGACAGCGAAGAGATCTCCGCCGCGAGGGGCGCGACGAACGTGCCGGCCCGGGTCGCGTCCGGCAGCTTGAGGCGGTGATGCCAGGCGGCCGACTGCATGATCTCGTGCGCGTGGCCTTCCAGCATCGCGCGCGCCGCCTCGTCGATGACGGGACCGACGTCGGTCTCGAGGTACGCGGGATCGCCGATCACCAGCTCTTCCATGTAGCCGGCCAGCAGGCGCTTCACCTTCGGCGCGATGTCTTCCTGCACGCACAGCACTCGCAGCGCCGAGCAGCGCTGGCCTGCGCTGTTGAACGCCGATTGAACCGCGTCGATGACGACCTGCTCAGGCAGCGCCGAGCTGTCGACGATCATCGCGTTCTGGCCGCCGGTCTCCGCGATCAGCGTGCCGATCGGTCCGTGACGGCCAGCCAGCGTGCGATTGATGATCCGGGCCGTGTCCGTGGAGCCGGTGAAGGCGACGCCCGCGATGCGCGGATCGGCCACCGCTGCAGCGCCGACGACGGCACCGTCGCCCGGCAGGAAGTGCAGCACGTCGGCCGGCACACCCGCCTGCAGCAGCAGGCGCACCGCGTGCGCCGCCACCAGTGGCGTCTGCTCCGCCGGCTTCGCGAGCACGGCATTGCCGGCAGCCAATGCAGCAGCAACCTGCCCCGCGAAGATCGCCAGCGGGAAATTCCACGGACTGATGCAGGTGAACACGCCGCGTCCGTGCAGGCTCAGTTCGTTGCTCTCGCCGGTCGGTCCCGGCAGTCGTTGCGGGTCCGCGAACTCGTGCCGGGCACGAGCCGCGTAGTACCGCAGGAAATCGACGGCTTCGCGCACCTCGGCGATGCCGTCCGGCACCGACTTGCCCGCCTCGCGCACGCACATGGCGACCAGTTCCGCCGTGCTCTCTTCGAACAGGTCGGCTGCCTTGTCGAGGGCATCGCCGCGCACGCCTGCGGGTGTGGCGTCCCAGGCGGGCTGCGCATGCACCGCGATGTCGATCGCCGCCCGCACATGGTCCGTCGTCGCATTCGCCACGTTGCCGACCACGTCGGCGTGATTCGCGGGGTTGCGGATGGTGACGGTCGGCCCGCCCTGCTCGTCGCCACCG
This sequence comes from uncultured Gammaproteobacteria bacterium, assembly GCA_963754535.1. GTDB lineage: Bacteria > Pseudomonadota > Gammaproteobacteria > Steroidobacterales > Steroidobacteraceae > RPQJ01. Next base: position 120,321 of record CAVWGG010000011.1, on the reverse strand, counting down.
ACCAGGGGCGCTGCCACCCAGGCACGACGCGACACGTGTTCCATGCGGTCCGCGATCGCCTTGCACACCGCGCCGTTCGCGAGATGCACGCCCAGCGAGTTCTTGCGCTCCGGCTGGTAGATGTCGAGCGGCTGCGGAATGCGCGGATGCGCAACCTTGTCGAAGCCGTCGACTGTGCGCACCGGGTCCGCGATGATCGCGTCGATCGGTTCGTTCTCGTTGACGATGCGGTTGACGAACGACGTGTTCGAACCGTTCTCGAGCAGGCGGCGCACCAGGTACGGCAGCAGGTCCTCGTGCTCGCCGACCGGGGCGTACACGCGGCACGGAATGCCGAGGCCGCTCGGATCCGTGACGTGGGTGTATAGCTCTTCACCCATGCCGTGCAGGCGCTGGAATTCGAATTCGGCCCCGGCCTTCTTCGCCATGCTCGCAACAGCCGCGACGGTGTGCGCGTTGTGGCTGGCGAACTGCGGATACAGCACCTCCTTGCCCTGGTCGAACACGTAGCGCGCGCACGCCAGGTACGAGACGTCGGTGTTGGGCTTGCGCGTGTACAGCGGGTAACCCGGCAGCCCACGTTCCTGGCCACGCTTGATCTCGGCGTCCCAGTAGGCGCCTTTCACGAGGCGCACGTGCAGGATGCGATTCGTCTCCTTGGCCAGGCCGACGATGTACTTCAGCATTGGCAGCGCGCGCTTCTGGTACGTCTGCACCGCGATGCCGAAGCCATTCCAGCCGGCGAGCGACGGATCGCGGCAGACGGCGGCCAGCAATTCCATCGTGAGTTCGAGCCGCTCGGACTCTTCGGTATCGAGCGTCAGCGCGATGCCCGCATCACGAGCCAGCCGGCACAGTTCCACCAGCCGCGGCGTGAGTTCTCGGTGAACACGCTGCCGGTGCGAACGCTCGAAACGCGGATGCATCGCCGAGAGCTTCACGGAGATGCTCGGGCGCGATTCGAAGTCCGGGTATTCGTCGACCCGCGCAGAAAGCGCGCCGATGGCCGTGCGGTAGGCATCGAAGTAGCGGGTGGCATCGGCCGTGGTCAGCGCTGCCTCGCCCAGCATGTCGAACGTGTAGCGATAACGCCGGTTGGCGCCGCTCAGCGAGTTGTCGAGCGCCTCCTTCATCGTGCGACCCATCACGAACTGGTGGCCCATGATGCGCATGGCCTGTCGCATCGCCGTGCGCACGACAGGTTCGCCCACGCGGCCGACGACGCGACTCATCACGCTGCCGGGTGCAGCGACGTCATTCGGGTCGAGCCGCACGATGCGGCCCGTGAGCATCAGGCCCCAGGTGGAGGCGTTGACGAACAGCGACTGGCTGTCACCGAGGTGGCTGGCCCAGTCACCGCCGCGCAGCTTGTCGGCGATCAGGCGGTCGGCCGTCTCGTCGTCGGGAATGCGCAGCAGCGCTTCGGCGAGGCACATGAGGATGACCCCTTCCTGCGACGACAGGTCGTACTGCCGCAGGAACGCGTCGAGCCCGGTCTTGGCGGCCGGCGCCCTGCGCACCGCTTCGACCAGCTTGCGTGCCGTGGCCTGCACTTCATCGTGCTGCGCGGGATCGAGGCGCGCCATGTCCGCCAGCGAGCGGATCAGCGCTTCTTCGTCACCCAGGAAATCGTCGTTGATCGCCAGGCCGACCGGGGTCAGGAAGTCCTGGACATCGGGAAACAGGAAACGCGACGAGGGCGCTTCGCGATTCGAACCAGACATGGGGGATTCGCCTGCAGAAATGATCCCCGATTCTATCTAAAAACGCAGTCGTCCCGCGGGGGTTCCCCCGCCGCGGGACGTGTTGCACTGCGTTACGTAACGATTACTTCGTCTCGTACAGCAGGCCGACCGTGGTCAGCGTGTCGGTCTTGTCGATGCCCGGCAGGACGTCGGTGTTGTGACGCACCTGGTAACCGACGCGCAAGCCGAGCGCGCCCGAGATCGTGACCTCCAGGCCGAGGTCGTTCTGCATATAGGTGTTGTCCGAACCGGCTTCCACGAGGAAGCGGTCGACGAACTTGGTGGTGTCGGTCAGCTGGTGCTCGAAACCGAGGTCGCCACGGAAGATGACGCCGTCCTCGGACTCGCCGGTGTCCTGGATTTCGGCATAGCGGTAGCCGGGACCGCCCTGCACCCAGAACTTGGTGCGTTCGGTGTCGATGATCTTGTAGCCGAGACCGCCGGCGAGCGAGGCCTGGTAGTCGTACTGGCTGAAGCGGTCGTCCTCGTAGCGTGCGGCGCCAAAGCCGTAGGCCCGCTCGGTGATTTCGTACTGTGTCTGGCCGCGCAGTTCCCAGCGCTGGGCGGTGGTGATGCCACTGTCGCTGCCGTAATTGCCGGCAAAACCAAGCGTGTGCTGCCACTTGTCGACCGTGTTCTTCAGTTCGAGTGCGGCACTGGCCGCCTGGTTCTCGCTGTTGCCGGTCGCGAACGACGCACCGATGTTGCCCTTGCCGGTCCAGTCGGCCAGGGCGGGCGTGGCGACGCCGCAGAGTGCGAGGGCAATGCAAAGCTGGGGGATACGGATCGTCGACATCGAAGGGCTCCTTGCCGGGCTCGTGGTGAAAAAAGGGCGCGAGTATAGCCTTACGCCCAGCGACTGGCTAAATGTCACGGATCAACCTGAAACGGCCTTGCATCGGCCCCGCGGCGCGCGAAAACTTCGCTTTCAACGACCCTGGATGCACCCGATGCCCGAAGCCACGCAGAAAATCGTCGCCACCGTCGAAAACTTCATGACCGACGTCGTGGAGGCTTCGAACACGAAACCCGTCCTGGTGGATTTCTGGGCCCCCTGGTGCGGCCCGTGCCGCACGCTCATGCCGTTGCTCGACCGGATTGCGGACGATTACGCGGGCCGCTTCATCCTCGCCAAGGTCAACACCGAAGAACAGCCGCAGCTGGCATCGCATTTTCAGATTCGGAGCATCCCGACCGTCCTGCTCATCCACCAGGGCGAGGTGGTCGACCAGTTCGTGGGCCTGCAGCCCGAACCAGCCATCAAGGCCCTGCTCGACCGGTACGTGAGCCCGGCGGGCGAAGTTGTCGAGCCGGTGGTTGCGATCGACGCGTCCAACCGGCCTGAGGACCTCGCCGCGCGACTGCTGGACCAGCGCGAGGCCGTGGGCGCGGCCGCGGCGATCGAGGCACTGGCGGCCACCCAGGCCGATCATCCGCTACTGGGGACACTGCGGGCGCGGCTCGCGTTCGTCCAGATCGCCAATGCCCAGCCGGACGTCATGGCGCTGCGGGCAGCGCTGGAAGCCAACCCGTCGGACGGCGCCGCACGGAACGCGCTGGCGGCACACCACGCGCTCGCAGGCGATTTCGGGACGGCCCTGGCCGAGTGGCTGGAATTGATGCGGCGCGACAGGAAGTTCGGTGACGACGCCGGGCGGCGCGCCCTGATGCAGGCGTTCGAGGTGCTGGGCGAGCAGGACCCGCTCGTCAACCAATACCGGCGCCGCATGGCGAGCTTATTGCATTGAATGTCGCGGGTGGCGGACGGTGGAATGCCGCCTTGCGCGACTCGCCGCGACCGCAGTATAAAACCGCGCACCTTGCCCACTGGGTTTTTCGATGAACGAGAAGCCGGAATCAGCGGACGAGTTCGAGGACGAAGGCGCCGAGGAAGCCGTCGGGGGTGATGAAGCCCTCGATGTCGACCGCCTCATCCAGGACCTCGACAAGCGCAAGCGCGGCGCGCCGAAAGGCGCGGAGCCCGCGTGGCGCAAACTCGAACGCATGATGGAACAGAAGCGCACGTCGGAGTTGCTGAGCGACTTCGACGACTACGACGTGGGCGACCGCCCGCGGCCGCGCAAGAGTCAGTGAAAATCGCGCGAGGCCGAGCGCAACCGGCCGAGCCAGCGACTCAGGTCGACGAGCCGATGCGCGATCACGTGCATCACCTCCCCTTCCATCTGCAGCTTGCCGGCCACGCCCATCAGGCGTGAGCCGATCAGCGCCTGGCGCTGCCGCTCGGCCACGTCGCGCCAGACGATCAGGTTGATCGAGCCATGCTCGTCCTCGAGCGTCACGAACGTGACGCCCTCCGCGCTGCCCGGCCGCTGTCGCGTGACGACGAGACCCGCGGTGCGCACGTGCGAGCCGTTCGTCATCGCGCGCAGCTGCGCGGAATCGATGAAACCCCGGGCACCGAACTGATCGCGCAGCACCGCGATCGGGTGACGCCGCAACGTGAGGCCCGTGTGCGCGTAGTCGGCCACGATGTCCTCGCCTTCGCGCGGCGCGCGCAGCAGCGGAATTCCCTCGGCGATGCGCACCTCGGGCAGGATGGGCAGCGAGCCCTCGAGGCCGGCCACCTGCCAGGCCGCGCGGTAACGATGCCCGCCGAGGCCCGCCAGCGCGCCCGCCGCCGCCAGGCATCCCATCGAACGACGATCGAGGCTGGCCTGCTCAGCCAGTTGCTGCGCGCTCTCGAACGCAACTCCCTGCCTGCGCGCTCGCGCATCGACCAACCGCTGCGCCGCCTCTTCCGCCAGACCCTTCACCAGCCGCAGGCCGAGCCGCAGCGCGGGGCCGGGCGATATCACCGGCACGGCGCTCCAGCGTGCAGTCCCAGTCGCTGGTGCGCACGTCGATCCCGCGCACCTCGACGCCGTGGCGCTGCGCGTCCTGCACGATCTGTGACGGCGCATAAAAGCCCATCGGCTGGCTGTTGATGAGCGCGGCCGCGAAGGCCGCGGGCTCGTGCCGCTTGAGCCACGCCGAGACGTACACGAGCAGCGCGAAGCTCGCCGCGTGCGACTCGGGGAAGCCGTATTCGCCGAAACCCAGGATCTGCTGGAAGATGCGCCGCGCGAACTCCTCGGAGTAGCCGCGCTCGCGCATGCCGTTGATCAGCCGCTCCTCGAAGTGCCCGAGGCCGCCCTTGCGCTTCCACGCCGCCATGGCGCGCCGCAACTGGTCCGCTTCGCCCGGCGTGAATCCCGCCGCGACGATCGCGAGCTGCATCACCTGCTCCTGGAAGATCGGCACGCCGAGCGTGCGCTTCAGCACGCCTTCCACCTCCGCGCTCGGGTACGTGACCGCCTCCTCGCCCGCGCGCCGGCGCAGGTAGGGATGCACCATGTCGCCCTGGATGGGGCCCGGCCGGACGATCGCGACTTCGATGACGAGGTCGTAGTACGAGCGCGGCTTGAGCCGCGGCAGCATCGCCATCTGCGCGCGCGACTCGATCTGGAACACGCCCACGGTGTCGGCGTGGCCGATCATGTCGTAGACCGCCGGGTCCTCGGCCGGCACGGTCGCGAGTGTCCAGCGCTGGCCGCGGCAGCCGTGCACGAGGTCGAACGCGCGGCGGATCGCAGCGAGCATGCCGAGCCCGAGCACGTCGACCTTGAGCAGGCCGAGCGCGTCGAGGTCGTCCTTGTCCCACTGGATCACGGTGCGATCCGGCATCGAGGCGTTCTCGACGGGCACGAGTTCTTCGAGCAGGTCGCGCGCGATCACGAATCCGCCGACGTGCTGCGAGAGGTGGCGCGGAAAGCCGAGCACGGTCCGCGCGAGCGTCAGGACCTTCGACAGCACCGGGCTTGCCGGATCGAGGCCCGCCTCACGCACCCGGGTCTCGTCGATGCGCGAGCCGTCCCACCACTGCATCGAGCGCGCGAGCGCCGCGACCTGCAGCGGATCGAGCCCCATCGCCTTCGCCATGTCGCGCAGCGCGCTGCGCGGCCGGTAGCTGATGACCGTGGCAGTCAGCGCCGCCCGCTCGCGGCCGTACTTCGCGTAGATGTACTGGATGACTTCCTCGCGCCGCTCGTGCTCGAAGTCGACGTCGATGTCCGGCGGTTCGTTGCGCTCCCTGGAGATGAAGCGCTCGAACAGCAGCGACATGCGCGCGGGATCGACCTCGGTGATGCCGAGGCAGAAGCACACCGCCGAGTTCGCCGCCGAGCCGCGCCCCTGGCAGAGAATGTGCCGCGAGCGTGCGAACCGCACGATGTCGTGCACGGTGAGGAAATACGGCTCGTACTCGAGCTCGGCGATCAGCGTGAGCTCGTGCTCGATCGCCAGTCGCGTCGGGGCCGGCACGCCTTCCGGCCAGCGGTGGCTTGCGCCCTCCTCCGTGAGGCGCCGCAACCACGCGGCCGGCGTGTAACCTTCCGGCACGATCTCGCGCGGATATTCGTAACGCAGCTCGTCGAGCGAGAACGTGCAGCGGGAGGCGATCTCCACCGCAGCGGCGAGCAGCTCGGGCGGATGCAGCTCCGCGATGCGCTGGATCGGGCGCAGGTGACGTTCACCGTTGGGAAACAGCGCGAGCCCCGCCTGCTCGACCGTGGTGCCGATGCGCGTCGCGGTGAGGACGTCCTGCAGCGCCCGGCGGCCACGTGAGTGCATGTGCACGTCCCCTGCGGCGACGAGCGGCAGTTCGAGTTCGCGGCTGAGGCCCTGCAGCTGCTCGAGCCGCCTGCGATCACGTCCGGTCGTCAGCAGCTCGACCGCGATCCAGAGCTGGCCGGGAAAGAGCGTGGCGAGCCAGCGTGCTGCGGCCGCGTCGGGTTGCGTTGCGGGCAGCCACAAGCAAAGCAAAGGGGTTAGGGGATGGGGGTTGGGGGATAGTCGGGGCACGATTTCAGTGAAATCGTCGCGGCACAGCCTGTATTCGCCCTTCTTCGCGGCACGGCGTCCGCGAGTGATCAACCGGCAGAGACGACCGTACCCCGCGCGATCCCGCGCGAGCAGCACGCAGCGCAGGCCGCCCTCGAGGCGAAACTCCGCGCCGACGATGAGCTTGAGGCCGTGCTCGCGGGCAGCGACGTGAGCACGCACCACGCCGGCCACCGAGCACTCGTCGGTGAGCGCAAGCGCGGCATACCCGAGCTTCGCCGCGCGCTCGACCAGTTCCTCCGGACGCGAGGCGCCGCGCAGGAAACTGAAGTTGGAAAGACAATGCAGTTCGGCGTACACGGCAATCGCGTCGAGCCTGGCTCAGCGTCGCGTGCGGCAGGTGACGAGCAACGGGGTCATGCGAACCAGCCGTGCAGGAACCAGCGCGCGCCCGCGGTCGTCTCGCGGCGATTGCGGAACACCCACAACCGGGCGCCCTGCGCATTGCGCGCGACGTAGTAATCACGCGCGACGTCGTGACCGTCCCACCAGCCGGATTCGATGCACTCGGGGCCTTCTTCGAGGACGAGCCGGTCGACAGCGCAGGGCTCGGGTGGATCGAGCAGCCACAGCGGCCGGGCCCGGCGTGCCTCTGCGCTCGCGGTGCGTTCCTCGGGACGGCAGGCAGCTGATTGCTTCGTCGTCGGCGCAAAGCCACGCGCCTTCTTGCGGGCGTGCGCGGTTGCCGCGGGCTCGACGGCGCGCCACGCTGCCTCGGGCCGGTGCTCCGGGACGCAGGTGAGCCCATGCACGGCGTCGTTGCCGAGCCGCGCACGCAGCCGCTCGACGAGCTGTGGCAGGTTCGCGCCGGATTCGCGGCGGTCGTGCGCAAACAGCTCGATCGCGTCGGCCTGCAGGTCGATGAGCGGGCCGCTCAGCAGGCGCACGTTGCGCACGGGCTGCGGCAGCACGAGCTGCGCAAGACGTTCGCGCAGCAGCTCCGCCATGCGCCGCGACTGCGCACCGACCGGTTGCACGAAACGCAGCCGCACGCGCGTGACCGGAGCGACCCGATGACGCAGCTGCACTTCGATCGCCTGCACGCCACCGCCGCGCTCGCGCAGGAACTGGCACAGCTCCTCGAGCAGGAGATCGAGGGCCAGGCCGAGTCGCGCGGCATCGGCGATCTCGGGTTCGAGGTCGCGTCGCGCGGCAAAGCGTTCACTCGCGGCATACGCTGCGCGCGGCTCCTGCACGCGGCCCGTGGCGCGGTCGAGCGTGGCAAGCATCTCCTGGCCGAAGCGGCGCGCGAAGCCAGCGCGCGGCAGGCGCAGGCAGTCACCAACGGTGCGCACGCCCATGGTGCCGAGTGTCTCGATGCTGCGTTCGGGCCACCGTGTGCAATCGAGCGGCAGCGGCGCAAGCCGCGCAGCCAGTTCGTCGCGGTTGCGCACGAACACGGGTCGCGCGCCTAGCGGGCCCGAACGCGCGAACCACAGCGATGCGAGCGGCGCCGGCGTGATCGAAAAGCGCACCGTTGCGCCCGTGGCAGCGGTGAGTTCCTGCTGCAATCGCCGGCACAGTTGCCTGGCGCCGCCGAACAGCCGCAGGCTGCCACGCACTTCGAGCAGCACACCGTCGGGCTGCTCGATGCTGACCCGCGGCGTGAAGCGCACTCCGCGCCGTGCCACCGCTTCGAGCAACTGACGCTCGCGCCGCGCATCGCGTGCCAGCGCATACAGGCCCGGCACGAGTGCGAGCGCCGCGTTGATCGACATTCCCTCGCGCACGCCTGCGGCGTGGGCTGCTTCTTCGCAGGCGCGCACGACCTTGCCGTTGCGTTCGAGGTCGACGATGGCGACGGGTGGACGGCCCGGCAGGGCAAGCGCCACGTCGCGCAACGAATCGAGCGTCAATGACGGCAGGTGAACGGCGAGCCAGAGTTCACGCGGGCGCGATTGCGCGAGCGGCGTGCGGCCCGGAACGGCAAGCGAAGACGGACGGAATGCCGGCGTGACCCGGCGTCTAGCGAGCGGGGCCATCTCAGTGCCCCAGGTTCACCGTGGCAGGACGGCCTCCGCGGCTTTTGACGATGCGCACCTGCAGGCCTTCGGTGCCGCCACCGAGCAGCGCGAGCCGCAACACGGCCGGCGAAGGCGTAAGCCCCGCCTGCAGCGGGCGATACATTACTGCAAGGCTGCGCGACGCTTCTGCCGCCAGTTGCAAGCGCCGCAAGGCGTGCGGATCGCGGGGATTGGCCCAGCCGAGCACGGCGCTGCAGGACTCCGAGCGCAGCGCCTGGTCCATCGCCCACTCGGTGGCGCCCGCGCCATTGACGACGAGCATGCGCCCGACATCGATACCCCACGCCGCCAGCGACGGCGCATACGGACGATACGGCGGCGAGACCCAGGCGATCCAACCCCCGCTGCCCCGATCCTGCGGCGGCATGGCAAACGCCGCAGGATCGGGACGCGGTGGCGGATAAACGTCGTCAGCTGCGTTTTCGTCCCGACAAAGCGCAGCGAGCGCAGGGAGCAGCAACCGGAGTTCGCCGATACCCCGCTGATCGGAAAGAATTTCGATGAGACCCTGCCGCGGCCAGCCCGCGCCCGGAAGACAGCGGTCGAGCGCGGCGTAACCCGTGGGCAATCCCGCCGGCACAACCGCAGCCGCGCTGCCGCCCGTCTCCCGCGCACGCCAGAGGCGCGCGGAATTCTGTTGCAGCAGTTGTTCGACGGAAACGCTCATGCTCGTCGGTGGATCGCTGGTGGGTCGCTGGTCAGCAGAAATATTCAGGGCATGATCGGGACAGGGGTCAGGACAACCGGTGCGTGTCCTGTCGCACCACGCCGACGACGAGGCCCTCGATGGTGAGCGACTGCTCGCGCAGGTCGATGCGCAGGGGTTCGAAGTCTTCGTTCTCGGGCAGCAGCCAGGCGATCGAGCCGTCCTGCCGGTAACGCTTCACGGTGACTTCGTTTTCGAGGCGCGCAACGACGATCTGGCGGTTGCGGACTTCGGGCGTGCGGTGGACCGCGACGAGATCGCCATCGAGGATGCCGACGTTGCGCATGCTCATGCCTTTGACCTTGAGCAGGTAATGCGGCCGCGGCTGGAAGAGCGCCGGATCGATCTGGTAGCGCGCTTCGATGTTCTCTTCGGCCAGGATGGGCCGGCCGGCGGCGACCCGGCCGATCAACGGCAGGCCGATCTGGTCACGCAGGGAATCCTTGAGCTGGATGCCGCGGGAAGCCCCGGGGCGCAGTTCGATGACGCCTTTGCGCTGCAGGGCACGCAGGTGTTCTTCGGCCGCGTTCGCGGACTTGAAGCCCAGGGCTTCGGCGATTTCGGCCCGCGTGGGGGGCAGGCCCTGCTCGGCCAGGCTGTCCTGGATGAACATGAGCACTTGGCGTTGGCGCGGCGTTAGGTCTTCCATCTGTCATTCCTCCCTGTATACCCGTACAGTTACTGTTTATATATACAGCTCTCTTTTCGCCCTGGCAAGCCACCCGGGGAAAAAGTTTATGGGCCAACAGTCGGCAGGGATGGGACAGGAAGGTGACAACCACGGACCGGGGACCCACGGTGGGCCCGTTCGTGAAAAGCCGGTATTTACGGCAAAAACGGCACCTGCGCGGGCAAACTCCGACCCGCAAGCGATACTGGGCCTGTCAACACACGCATGCCGGCTGCACGCATCGCACGGGACCGCGACCTTTATGGACCTTTTCGAATCGGTTAGTCTCTGGCCGTTCGGCTGCGCTGCGCACACGGAATCGTGTTGCCGGGCCACGGCCGCCACACTGGCTTGCCTTATTCAAAAATCGAGGAAGATCACCCATGAAGACCGCTATCACCAAGATCCTGACCGCCACCGCCGCCGCCGTCGTGCTCGCCGCCGCCACGGGCTGCGTGAGCCAGTCGAAGTTTGACGAGCATGTGGCTGGCGCCGATGCGGCCATCAAGGCTGCCGCTGCTGACGCCGCCGCCGCCAAGGCTGCTGCCGACGCCGCTGCCGCTTCGGCTTCCAGCGCTGCGAGCGCCTCGAGCGCCGCCCAGAGCACGGCCAACCAGGCCCTCCAGGCCGCGCAGGCTTCGCAGTCCTGCTGTGACGCGACGAACGAGAAGATCGATCGCGCGTTCAAGAAGTCGATGGGCAAGTAATCGACTGACCGCATCGCTCTGGCGATACGAAGACGCCGCGGACCTCCGCGGCGTTTTCTTTTCATCGACGCCTGAAGACTGTAGCCAGTGAACGACGCTGCGCTCCTGCGCTACCTCACCCTGCCCTTCACCCTCGCACCACTGCTGCTGGTCGGGATCTTCGCCGTGCTGCTGCAAATCGCGCTGCGTGCCGAGCTGCTCGGCCTGCCGCTGCTCTACATCGTCGGCTCGTGGTTCCTGAAGTACGCTTTCGTGCTGCTCGAGCACACGGCACAAGGCCGTCCCGGTGCGCCGGTATTCTCGATGGAAGACGCGAATCCGCTCGGCGAGATGCGGCCCTTCCTCTTCGGCCTGCTCATCGCGACGTTCCATGGCGTCGGGCGCGCCCTGGGCAGCGTGCTCGGCGAAGGCTGGGCGACGGCCGCTTACGTGCTCGGCATGACCGTGTTGCCCGCCGTCGTCGCGATCGAGGTCGTCACGGGTTCGTTCGTCGCAGCGCTGCAGCCAGGCGGTGTCGCCGCGATGATCCGCCGGCTCGGACCGGGCTATCTCGTCGTCATGGCGATCGCTGCAACCTGTGGCTGGCTCGCCCAGTGGATCGCCATCGATGCCACGCAGCTAGCGCTGCTGCTGCGCATCGCGTTGTTGATGCTGCTCTGGCTCGTGCTGTTCTCGACGCTGGGTGGTGTAATCCACGAACGCCGCTTCGAGATCGGCTTCGAACCTGAACGCTCACCAGAGTCGACGCAACGCAGGCAGGTGGTCGCGCTGCAACGCGAGCGCGACAGGTTCGTCGACCAGGTCTTCGCGGAGTACCGCGCGGGTTCCTCGGTCAACGCATGGGCCTCGATCCAGCAGCGCGTAAGCCAGGGTACGGGCGCGCTCACCGAATACGAGTGGCTGTATCCGCGCGTGGCCCCCTGGGCCAACCCGACGCTCGCCAACCGGGTGGGACAGGAACTGCTGACGCTGCTGCTCGCGAGCCAGCGCAATGGCGACGCGGTCAAACTCGTCAAGGATCGACTGCAAGCCGATGCGCGGTTCCGGCCTGCCACCGGCGAGCAGACGCTGCGCGTCGCGCAACTGGCTCGCGATGGCGGCGACTGGCCGCTGGCTCGCGTGCTGATCGCCGACTTCGAACAGCGCTTCGCGGACCATCCCGTAAGCGGCAGTGTCGCGCTGCTCGCGGAGCAGTTGCGCAAGCGCTGAGTCCGGCTCGAAGCGCGCGGCACTCCCGGATCGGCACCCGAATCCGCGGGAGTAGAATCAGCAGCGTGGAGCGCTCTTCTTTGCTGCGACGCTACCTGCCGGCGCTGGTTCCGATGGTCCTGTTCGGGCTGGCGATCGTCGCCCTGCACCGGCTGGGCGGTGAACTGCAGCTGCGCGCGATCCTGGCGGAGTTTGCCGCCATCGAGCCCTGGCGTTTGCTGGCCGCAATCGCGCTAGCGGCCGGCAGCTACACGGCACTGGTGGGTTGCGAACTGCTGGCGCTCTCCTACGTCGCCCGCGAGTTGCCGCTGCGCACCGTGGCGCTCTCGTCCTTCATCGCCAACGCGGTCGGCCACAACGTCGGCGTCGCAACACTCTCCGGCGGCGCGATCCGCTACCGGATGTATTCGTCGCTGGGGCTGGGTGCAGCGGAGATCGCGCGCGTCGTCGCCTTCTGCACGGCTACGTTTGCCCTCGGCACCTGCACCCTCGCCGGCCTGTCGCTGATCGTGGACGCCGGCGAGGCGTCGTCCCTGCTGCACGCCACGGAAGTAGTCGCACGACTCCTGGGCATCGTCGCGTTGACGATGGTCGGCGGTTACCTGGCCTCCTGCTCATTGCGACGCGCGGCATTCGAGTGGCGCGGCCACGTCGTACGACTGCCGTCGGCAGGCGTTGCCGCGAGCCAGGTCGGTCTCGCCGTCGTGGACCTGGCCCTCGCTTGCAGCACCCTTTACGTGCTGCTGCCGGAGTCGGCCAACCTTTCCTTCGTGGCATTCCTGGGCCTGTACATGGTCGCGCTCGCAGCGAGCGTGCTTAGCCTGGTGCCGGGAGGGCTCGGCGTCTTCGAGTCGATCGTGGTGCTGCTGCTGCCCGGCGTCGCCCCGTCCCAGATGCTGGGTGCCCTGCTCGCCTACCGGCTCGTCTACTACGCACTGCCTTTCGTCGCCGCAGTTGCATTGATGTCGCTGCGCGAGGTGCAACAGCAACGCCACCGGCTGTCGAGCGCGTGGGCATGGACCCAGCGTTCGCTCGATTTCGTCGTGCCGCAGGCGATCGCCCTGCTGGTCTTCGGCGCCGGATTCCTGCTGCTGCTTTCGGGCGCGACGCCAGCTGCGGCCACGAGGCTGGCCGCGCTCGACCGGTTCATGCCGTTGGCGGTGCTGGAAGCATCGCATCTTGCAGGCTCGGCAGTGGGCGTGCTGTTGCTGATTCTCGCGCATGGACTCGCGCGACGGCTCGACGGCGCCTGGCAAGTGACAATGGCGCTGCTCGGTGCGGGCGCCCTCGCATCGCTGCTGAAGGGACTCGACTACGAAGAGGCGTTGCTGCTCGGCCTCGTCGCATTGGCCCTGTATGGAACGCGCGCGCAGTTCTACCGCAAGTCCTCGCTGGTCACGGAGTCCCTGTCGCCGGCATGGCTGGCAAGCGCGGCCATCGCAGTCGGCGCCTCGATCTGGATCGGCCTGCTCGCCTATCGTCACGTGCCCTATGCGAGCGAACTGTGGTGGCAATTCGCACTCGACGGCCACGCGCCCCGCATGCTGCGGGCGAGCATGCTGGCAGTGCTGCTGTTCGGGAGCTATGCGGCGCTGCGCCTGCTCGCGCCCGCGCGTGCCTCACCGACCCTGCCGACCGACGCGGACCTCGAACGTGCCTTGCCGATCATCCACGGCTCGACGGACACCTCGGCCAACCTGGCGCTGCTCGGCGACAAGTCACTGCTGTTCAGCACCAGCGGCAAGTCATTCGTGATGTACGGCATCGCCCGCCGCAGCTGGGTTGCCATGGGCGATCCGGTCGGGCCCGCAGCGGAACGAGCCGAACTGGTCTGGCACTTCCGCGATCTCGCTGATCGCGCCGGCGCGTTCAGCGTGTTTTACGAGGTCGCCGGGGACAACCTGCCGCTCTACGTCGATGCCGGCCTCGCGCTGAGCAAGCTCGGCGAGGAGGCCCACGTCAGGCTCGACGATTTCTCGCTCGAAGGCAGCGCACGAGCCTCGCTGCGCCAGTCGAATGGCAAGGCAAGGCGCGAAGGACTCACCTTCCGCATCGTTCGAGCAGCCGATTCGGGCGAACTGATGCCGCGCCTGCGGCAGATCTCCGACGAGTGGAAGCAGAGCAAATCGGTGGCCGAAAAAGGCTTCTCGCTTGGCCGGTTCGCGGAACCCTACCTGCGGCGATTCCCCCTGGCGCTGGTCGAACACCAGGGCCAGCCCGTGGCCTTTGCGAATCTCTGGGAAAGCAAAGCACGTGCGGAGCTGTCGGTCGACCTGATGCGACACACCAATACGGCACCCAGGGGCGTGATGGACTTTCTTTTCACCGAACTGATGCTGTGGGGCAGGGACCAGGGCTATGGCTGGTTCAATCTCGGCATGGCGCCGCTGGCGGGCCTGGAAGCGCATCGACTCGCGCCGGCGTGGCACAAGGTCGGCCGCCTGATCTATCGGTACGGCGACAACTTCTACAACTTCGAGGGCTTGCGCCAGTACAAGGAAAAATTCCAGCCGGAGTGGCGACCGCGCTACCTCGCCGCACCGGGCGGACTGGCACAGACGCGGGTGTTGCTGGACGTGACGACGCTGATTTCAGGCCGCTTGCGTGACACGGTCCGCAGGGACTCGCACGCCGCAACGCCAGTCGTGCGGTAGAGACCGGGAACTGGCATTGTCGCGACCTTCCTCCTGGCTCTCGATCCTGCTCGCCGTCGTTTGCTGCTGCGCAGCCGGCGCCCCTGGCGCACAGGCGGACTCGCCCGTTCGACCGGCGCGCGCACCGAGGTCTGCGGTGGCAACAATCAGCATCGACGACCTGCCTTTGCTGGAACTGCCGGCAGCATCGAACAGCAGCGATACCTTCGCGATCCTGCTCTCGGGCGACGGCGGCTGGTCGGCCCTCGACAAGTCAGTCGCGAGCGAACTCAACGCACGCGGCATCGCCGTGGTGGGCTGGAATGCATTGCACTACTTCTGGTATGCACGCACGCCCAGGGGCGCCGCGCGCGACCTCGACCGCGTCATGGGCCACTACGCGCAGTCATGGCACAAGTCGCGAGTGCTGCTGCTCGGGTATTCCCAGGGTGCGGACACGCTGCCGTTCATGATCAACCGGCTGCCGGCCGACACTGCTCGACTGATCCGGGGCACCGTCCTGATCGGCATGGGTGCGGAGGCATTTTTCGAGTTTCACGTCAGCCACTGGATCGGCACGCCGAAGGGCGGCCTGCCGACACGGCCGGAAGCCACGAGCGGACGGCTTGGCCCCGTGCTCTGCATCTACGGCCGGGGTGACGAGGATTCCGCTTGCCGGGGACTGCGGGGCACCGGAGTGCGCGAAGTCGCGTTGGCGGGCGGCCATCATTTCGACGGGGACTACGCGACCGTGGCGACGGCCATCGTCAGTGCCCTGGCTCTTTGAGCACAACGTCAGCCGCTGATTCCGTGAGCGGATCCGGCCCAACGGTGGCGGCAGCGGACGGTACCGTGGCGGGCGCGCGCGAAAAATTACGTTCACCGACCCGCACCGGCACACCCGACGCCTGTTGAAACGCAAGCCGTGCCGTATTCCAGTCGATCGACACGTCGACGCCGGCCGCGGCGGCACGCACCACGCGTTCGAGTTCCGCGGGATCCATGTGCGAAGGGTCGTTTGTGCCTTCCAGCGGCGCCTGGCGCTCGATGAACAGCGTGCCCCGCGACCAGCCGACCTTCGTCGTCTGGTCGACCAGGTTCACCTGCGTTTTCACCGGGATCATCGTATAGAACTCGGCGATGTCCTCCGGGAACATGCGAATGCAGCCGTGCGTGACCTGCATGCCGACGCCCGCAGGACGGTTGGTGCCGTGAATCAAGTAAGAGCCGCCGGGGATGCCGAGCCGCAACGCATACTCGCCCAGCGGGTTGTCCGGGCCCGGCGGAATGAACGGCGGCAGCGGGTCACCCTTGGCCTCGTGCTCGAGCCGCACCGACTGCGGCGGATACCAGTTGGGCCGCTCCTGCTTCGCGACCACCTTGGTGACGCCGAGCGGCGTCTTCCAGTCCATCTTGCCGGTGCTGATCGGGAACGTGCGCACGACGCGCGGCTGGCCGGGCTGGGCGGGCGGATAGTAGTAGAGGCGGTGCTCGGGCAGGTTGACCACGATCCCCTCGCGCGGGGCATCGGGCAGCACGAATCGTCCTGGAATCACCACTTCGGTGCCCGCGCCGGGCAGCCAGGGGTCGATTCCGGGATTGGCGGCGATGATTTCCTCGTAACCGACGCCGTAGCGCCGGCCGATGTCGAGCAGCGTGTCCTCGTGCTCGGCCACGGCAATGCTGACCGCGCCGATCACGTTGTCGCCGTTGAGGGGCAGCAGGAATTCTCCCGCGCGGACGTCATTCGCGACGAACGGAGCGAACGCTGCGACCAGCGCAGCGGCGAACCACTGGCCGACACGGTTAAATTGCATGCAACCTTTCCTCCATCACCTGCATCTATTCTAGCGACATGGCGACGCTCCACACGCTGCTCGCGCGCATTGACCCAGACACGGCACTGCCCGTAGCCTTGCGGCCGCGAGGGAAACCCATGCCTTACAAGCTGACGATCGAGCTGTCCGACCGCGATCTGCGCCATTTCCGCCGGGAACTGAAGAAGGCACGCGATTCGGTCCAGATTGCGGACGACGAGGAAATCCTCGGTGCGGCAGCCGACATGGTGAAAACCATGAAAGGCACGGACTTGCCCGACTTCGTGACCGAGCGGCTCGAGCAGCTCGACACCATGATCGCCATGGTCACCGACGAGGACTGGCCACTGGCGGAGGACGAACGAAACCCGGTGCTCTCGGGGCTCGCCTACCTGTGCGACCCGGAGGACCTGATTCCCGACGACCTCCCCGGCATCGGCATGCTCGACGACGCCGTGATGATCGAACTCGTCTTCCGCGAACTGCGGCACGAACTCGAGGCGTACGAAGATTTCCGTGCCTACCGTGAGTCGCTGACGAAGCGCTCCGTGGTACGGGAGGCCTCGGCCGACGTCGCCGGCAAGATCGCCAGGCGACGCGTGCAGCTGATGCAACGCATGCGGCGGCGGCGCAAGGCCGGTCAGTGACCAGTGGTCACGGCTCGCCGGTCACTGTTTTCGCTGCCACTTTCGCCAGTAACTCACCGATCTGCTCGGGCACGCCGTTGCGCGCCTCCGTTACCGCCACGCGCACGGCATTGGCGAACGACATGCGGTCGGCGCCACCGTGACTCTTGATGACCACGCCTTTCAGTCCGACCATGCTCGCGCCGTTGTAGGCACGCGGATCGAGCCGGGCCTTCAGCGCGTTGAGCGCAGGCATCGCGGCGAGCGCGCCGGCCTTGCGCACCGCGTTGCGCGTGAACTCTTCCTTCATCGCGCCGCTGATGAACTTCGCCAGGCCTTCCATCGTCTTCAGCGACACGTTGCCCGTGAAGCCGTCCGTGACGACGACGTCGACGGCGCCGGAAAATATCTTGTCGCCTTCGACGAAGCCGACGTAATTGATCGCGGAACCCGTAAGCCGCTTGTGCGCGGCCTTGATCTCGTCCGTGCCCTTGATGTCTTCTTCGCCGACGTTGAGCAGGCCCACGCGGGGATGCTCGATGCCGTGCAGGTCGGACGCGATCACCGAGCCCATCACGGCGAACTGGACGAGGTGGTCGTCGTTGCAGTCGGGGTTGGCGCCGAGGTCGAGCATCACGGTGTAGCCGCCGGCCGAGGGCACGGCCGAAACGATCGCGGGACGGTCGATGCCCGGCACCATCCCAAGCACGAAACGCGCAGTCGCGAGCAGTGCGCCGGTGTTGCCCGCGGACACGCACGCCGCCGCCTCGCCCTTTTCGACGAGGTTGATGGCAACGCGCATCGACGAGTTCTTTTTGCGACGGAGCGCGTCCTGCGGACGCTCGTCCATCGCGACGACTTCGGTCGCTTCGACGAAACGACAGCGGTCGTCGTCGAGCGCGGCGCCCAGCAAGGGGCGCACGACTTCGCCGCGACCGACGACGATCAGTCGCAGGTCGGGCGTGGACGCGAGGACATCGAGTGCCGCGGGAACGGCGACTTCAGCGCCGTGGTCTCCGCTCATCGCGTCCACGGCTACGGTCAGGCCGGCGGTCATGCGCGGGCCCGTCGGAACAGGATTACTCCTGGCCTTCGTCGGCAGCCGGCTTCTCGATCACCTTCTTGCCGCGGTAGAAACCGTCGGCGGTGATGCGGTGACGAAGATGGGTTTCGCCGCTCGTACGGTCAACCGACAGCGCTGGGCTGCTCAGGTGGTCGTGCGAACGATGCATGCCGCGCTTGGACGGGGTCTTGCGGCTTTTCTGGACTGCCATGGTCTACTCTCCTGAAGCGGGTCCGCGCTCGTTTTTCTTTTCGAGCAGCTCCCGCAGATTCGCAAAGGGCGTCTGTTTCTCTTCCACCGCTGCCTCTTCCGCAGCGGGCTCGACCACGGAAGCCGGCGCCAACGGCACCACTTCCGCCTCGGACGACAGGCACTCCGGGCTGCCTGCTTCGTGCGCGGGCACGAGCGGCAACGCGAGCAGCACCTGCTCTTCGATCAGCGCCGAGAGCGACAGTTGCTCCGGCATTCCCACGAACGGCTCGTAGCCGCCCGGCACGTCATCCGTCTCTTCGCGGACGATGGCGACCAGCGCCGATTCGTCCACCGTGATCTCGCAAGGCTTCAGGCAACGCTGGCATTCCAGCACCGCCATACCCTCGACGCGAACGTCGACCGTCGTGCGGCCTTCGAACGCGCCGAACTGCAATCGCCCATCGATGCGAGTGCCGGGAAGTCCCCCCGCCTGTGCGACGCGCTCGAGCTGCGGCAGTTCGAGATGCCGTTCGATAACGGCGGCTCGTGCCGACAGTTCTTTAGCGTTGACCTGATCGGCAGGGCCGGGCGACATGGGGCGCGTATAATAGTGACGCGCCTCCGCCCTGTCAAAGAAAAAACGAGCCTAAATCTTTGTTTTCCAAGGGCCTGATTCTCGCGTCGACGTCCCGCTACCGCCGCGCCCTGCTGCAGCGGCTCGGGGTGCCGTTCGACTGCGTCGCCCCCGATGCCGACGAAACCCGCCTGCCCGGCGAACCGGCAGCCGAGATGGCCGCGCGACTCGCCCGGGTCAAGGCCGAGGCAGTCGCCGCCAGGCATCCCGGGGCGATCGTCATCGGCTCCGACCAGGTGGCCTTGCGGGGTACCGATGTGCTCGGCAAACCCGGTTCCGTCGAACGTTGCCGCGAACAACTGCGCGCATCGTCCGGCCAGGAAGTCGTCTTCCTCACGGCGGTCCATGTCATTGACGGCATGGCCGGCCGCGCCGAATCGCACGTCGACCGCACGGTCGTGAAGTTCAGGGAGCTGTCGGACGCCGAAATCGACCGCTACATCGAGCGCGACCAGCCGCTCGACTGCGCCGGCGGCTTCAAGGCCGAGTCCCTCGGCATTGCCCTCTTCGACCGGATCGAATCGATCGACCCGACGGGCCTCACCGGCCTCCCGTTGTCCTGGCTCTGCGGCGCCCTTCGCCGCGCACGGGTCCAGATTCCTTAGCCGGGCCGCGCTTGTCCGTCCGGGGATTACCCATCCTCGGCTTGCCTGCCTGCGCCACCGGAGCCGGCCGCTGCACGCGCGGCGCGATGATCGGTCCCCGGGCACCTTCCGGCTTCAGGGTCTTGCCGCGTTCGTCCTGCGGCGCACGGGCCTTGCCGCGAGTCAGCGTATCGAGCACGGCACTGAGTTCGGGCGGCAGCGGTGCGCTCGCCAGCATGGGCTCGCGGGTGCCGGGCCGCGTGAAGCCCAGCGACGACGAGTGCAGGAACATCCGCTTCAGGCCGTAGTCCTTGAATATCTCGTTGAAGATCCGGTTGCCGTATTTGTCGTCACCGGCCACGGGATGGCCGGCATGTGCGGCGTGCACGCGGATCTGGTGCGTCTTGCCGGTGTCGATCTCGACTTCCATCAGCGTGGCGAGGTTGCCGAAGAACTGCACGGGCTTGAACGTGCTGACGGATTTCTTGCCGTGCGCGCGCACGGCCACGTGCCGCTCGCCGCTGCGGCGCTCGTCCGTGTCGAGCGCCAGTTCGATGCGCTTGGTCCCCAGGTTCCACTTGCCGCAAACCAGCGCCAGGTAGTGCTTTTCGGTCTGGCCTTCGCGTAACTGCAGGTGCAGGTCGCGCAGCGCGGCGCGCCGCTTTGCCACCAGCAGGCAGCCGCTGGTGTCGCGGTCGAGCCGGTGCACGAGTTCGAGGTCGGGCTGCCCGGGCCGGGCGCCGCGCAGCGCCTCAATTAACCCGAAGTCGGTCGCGCTGCCGCCATGCACCGCAAGGCCCGGCGGCTTGTTGAAGACGATGAGGTCGCTGTCCTCGTAGGTGATCGAGTCGAGCACCAGCTTCTGCAGCGACTCGCTGGCCGTCCGGGGCGTGGCCGGCGGCGGCACGTCCTCGGCCTTGCGCACCGGTGGAATGCGGACGATGTCGCCCAGCGCCACCCGCTGATCGGGCTTGGCGCGCTTCTTGTTGACGCGCACTTCCCCCTTGCGCAGCAGGCGGAACACGTGCGTGCGCGGCACGTCCTTCAGCTGCCGGACGAGAAAGTTGTCGAGCCGGGTACCGGCGTCGTCTTCGGTCACTTCGACGTGCGTGACGCCGCGTCCGGGTTGCGGCTCGGCGGTCTTCTCGTCGGTTGCCGGGTCTATTTCGTAAGCCATTGATTTTCGGGCCTTCGCTTGTTACATTCCGGCGCTAGGCAATGCGCTGGTGCGTCCAAGCAACACCAGGCAGCGCCGAATGAGCGACGCGCGGTTGCACGCCCTACGGGTTGTGCGGGGCGCCCGCAATCTTAGTTGGTTCTGAACCTTCAGACACCATCGATCTGCCGCGGACACGCGCAGGTGCCGCAGCCCCGGCGGGCAGCGGGCCAGCAGCGACCTCGGCGGGTACGATGCCCGACAGCATCAGGATTCGGTCACGCATCGTGCGCACTGCGCCGGTGCAGAAGAACAGCAAATGAGCGCTCGCGCAGTCGCTGCCAGACCTTTTTCCCACGCCACGGCACCATTACCCGTCCGAACCGTACGCGGCCCCAACCTCCAATAGCGAGAGGGCCGATGAAGAGAATGCTCGTCAACGCAACTCAGGAAGAAGAGTTGCGCGTAGCGCTGGTCGACGGCCAGCGAATCTACGACCTGGACATAGAAATACCGTCACGTGAAACCAAGAAAGCCAACGTCTACAAAGGCCGCATAACCCGCGTCGAGCCCAGCCTCGAAGCTGCGTTCATCGACTACGGCGCCGACCGCCACGGCTTCCTCCCGCTGAAGGAAGTCTCCAAGGCGTTCTTCAAGGACAAGCAGCCCGGGCAGGAAGGCGGCAGCCGCGGCATCCGTGACCTGATCGAGGAAGGCCAGGACATCATCGTCCAGGTCGAGAAGGAAGAACGCGGCAACAAGGGTGCCGCGCTCACCACCTTCATCAGCCTCGCCGGCCGGTTCCTGGTCCTGATGCCGAACAACCCCCGCGCCGGCGGCGTGTCGCGCCGCGTCGAGGGCGACGACCGCGACGCCCTGCGCGAAGCCATGGATTCGCTGCAGATTCCAGACGGCATGGGCGCCATCGTCCGCACCGCGGGCGTCGGCCGCTCCCCCGAGGAGCTGCAGTGGGACCTGAACAACCTCGTCGACATCTGGAACGCGATCCAGCAGGCGTCGGACAGCCGCCCCTCGCCGTTCCTGATCTACCGCGAAAGCACGGCGATCCTGCGGGCGCTCCGTGACTATCTCGCCGACGACATCGGCGAGATCCTGATCGACAAGCAGGAAGTGTTCGAGGAAGCGCGCGAGTACATGCAGCGCTTCATGCCGAACAACCTGCGCAAGCTCAAGTTCTACGACGACCACGTGCCGCTCTTCACGCGGTACCAGATCGAGAGCCAGATCGAGTCGGCGTACTCGCACAAGGTGACGCTGCCCTCGGGCGGCAGCATCGTGATCGACCACACCGAAGCGCTGGTCTCGATCGACATCAACTCCGCGCGCAGCACCCGCGGCACCGACATCGAGACGACCGCCTGCAATACCAACCTCGAAGCCGCGGACGAAATCGCGCGCCAGATGCGGTTGCGTGACGTCGGCGGCCTGATCGTCATCGACTTCATCGACATGGAGTCGACCAAGAACCAGCGCGCGGTCGAAGACCGGCTGCGCGACGCGGTCAAGCAGGACCGTGCCCGCATCCAGCTGGGCAAGATCTCCCGCTTCGGCCTGCTCGAGCTCTCGCGGCAGCGCCTGCGGCCGTCGATCAGCGAGTCGACCAACATCGTCTGCCCGCGCTGCACCGGCATGGGCGTGATCCGCAGCGTCGAATCGCTGGCGCTCGCGGTGCTGCGGCTGATCGGCGAGGAGGCCCGCAAGGACCGCACCGCCAAGGTCATTGCGCAGTTGCCGGTCGACGTCGCGACCTACCTCATGAACGAGAAGCGCGACTGGCTGCACGACATCGAAGCACGCAGCCACGTCGACATCGTCCTGGTGCCGAACAAGTACCTCGAGACGCCGTCCTACGAATTGCGCCGCGTGCGCGACGACGAGATGGACCTGCCCGAGAACTCGGTCATCAGCCACCACCTGGCGGTCGAGCCGAAGATCGACCTCGATGCCATCGCCTCGGCCGAGGAAGAAAAGGCACCGGTCCTGCAGCAGCCGGCGGTAACGACGATCATCCCCAGCACGCCTGCCCCGCCCGCCGCTCCCGAAGTCGTGGCCGCCCCGGTCGCGGTCGCAGCAGCTCCGGTTGCCATCGCCGCGCCGGCCTACGGACCGCGCGACAACGTGCTGGTGCGGATGTGGCGCTGGGTCGCAGGCGACAAGCGCGCGCCTGAACCGCAGCCCGCTCCGTCCGCGACCGTCGGTCGCGGCGGCAAGGAAGGCGAACGCGAGCGTCCGCGCCATGACCGTGATCGCAACGAACGCGGCCGAGGCCGTGACGGTCGTCGCGACGGTCGTGATGGACGAGGACGCAGCGAGGGCCGCGGCGAACGTGGCTCGCGTGACGAAGCGCGTCGCGAAAACCGTACTGAAGGCGCGCCGGTGCAGCCGGTCCGCGGCGCCGAACCGCGCCGCGACGAGTCGAGCCGGGCGCAACCACAGCAGCAGCCGCGTCGTGACGAAGGCCCGCGTGGCGGACGTCGTGACGGTGGCCAAGGTCAGGGTCAGGGCGGCGAAGGTGGTCCGCGCGAGGGCCAGCCGCGTCGTGAAGGCGGGCAGCAAGGCCCGCGCCAGCCGCAGCAAGCGCGTCCTCCACGCGAGCCGCGTGAACCGCGCGAGCCCCGCGAACCGCGGCCACCGCGTGAGTACCGCGAGCCGCACGAAGCGCGTGAGCAGGTGGCCGCCACGACTGCGGTCGTCGCAGCCGTCGCGAGCGACATGAACGCGGCCGACGCGTCAGCCACACCGTCGACGGGTGATGGCCAGCAGCAACGTCCTGAGGGCGATCGCAGCGAGCGCACCGGACGTCGGTCGCGTCGCGGTGGCCGTCGCCGTCGCGGTCGTGGTGATGGTGGTGGCGAAGGCTACGGCGCCGGTGCTGCAGCCGGTGCTGCGGGCGAAGGCAGCTTCGACGAAGGCCCGGGTGGCGAAGGCGGTGACGACGCGGGTGGCAGCGACAACGCTGGCGCCGCCCCGGCCCCGCAATCGTTCGATGCCCCGCGTGAAATCGACGCGCCCCGCGCGCCCGAACCGTCGCGTGACGTCGAAGTGACCCGTGCTCCGGAAGCACCTCGCGAGTTGCCCGCCCCCGCGCGCAGCTTCGACGCGCCGTGGCCGCCGGAGCCGCGTTCGTTCGACTTCGATCGTCCTGCAGCGCCGCCTCCTCCTCCGCCGGCCCCGCCGCGCGAAGAAGCGCCGGCTCCCGCACCGGTCGTGGTACGCGAACCGACTCCGGTCGCATCCGCATCCGAGCCGCGCGAGTGGACACCCACTCCGCCGACGGACGTGACCACGCCACGCAACGAGCCGTAAGCGACTCGTTCGGGTAGAAAAGAAGCCCCGTTGCCTGCCAGGCAGCGGGGCTTCTTTCATGCTGTCGAGTTCACGTCGCCGATGCGAACCCGCAACTGATCGTCAGGAGTAGGATCGCGGCAGGAGACGCCCATGCAACGATTGACCTGCAGCGGAATCATGCTGGCAGCGCTCGTCGCGTCCTCGCCCGCGTGGCCAGGCACGGACACGCTCGCTGCTCCGGCGCCACGAGAAGTTGCGCCGGGAGTGTGGCTCGTGCCCGGCGGAATCCTTCCCGACCGCCAGCCCGACGGCAACACGGTGATCTTCGCAGCCCCGGCCGGACTGGTAGTCGTCGATACCGGTCGTCACTCCGGGCAGCGCGACGCGATCCTGTCGCTGGCGCTCGCACGGAAGACGCCGATCGTCGCGGTCATCAACACCCACTGGCACCTCGATCACGTGAGCGGCAACGCGGACTTGCGCGCTGCCTACCCGGGCCTGCTTGTTTACGCGAGCGATGCGATCGAAGGAGCGCTCACGGGCTTCTTTCCGGCGAGCGTGAAGGAGTCCGCCGTCTATCTCGACGACCCGCAGATTCCGCAGGCGACGCGCGACGACATCCGCGGTGACCTTCTCACGATCGGCAACGGAGCGGCACTGAAGCCCGACCAGGTGATCGCGACTTCCGGGACGATGACGCTGGGTGGACGCGCACTGCGGATCAACCTCGCACCGGACGCCGCGACAGCCGGTGACGTGTGGCTCTACGACGAACAGACTCGAATGGCCGTGCTCGGCGACCTGGTCACCCTGCCGGCGCCGTTCCTGGATACCGCGTGCCCGGATGGCTGGAAAGTCGCGTTGGGCCAAGTGGCCGCCACGCCATTCGAACGGGCGATTCCCGGTCATGGCGATGCGATGACACGCGCGCAATTCCTGCTGTACCGGGACGCTTTCGAGGCCTTCATCGCATGCTCGACCTCGGCCCGTTCCCCGGACGAGTGCGCGTCCGCCTGGACCGACTCAGTCAGCACCTTGCTGGCCGACGACCCACTCGAACGAAAGCAGGCGCGCGGCATGGCAGCGTATTACGTCGACATGCTCAGGGCGAACGGCGGACGCAGCAAGTACTGCACCTCGTCCCAGGCACGCTGATCGCCCACGAACCGTCGCTTCCTGCGACGATGCCGACGCGTCAGTGCGGCGCCGCCCGGTAATACGGGAACAGCTGGTCGTCGCTCGCGAGTTGCTCGAACAGGACATCGGAGCGATTGCGCAGCGCGGCATAGACGTTCGATGTCACCAGCGTCTCGTTGCCACGAGCGGTGTCCTCGCCCAGCTTCGAGGCGCGATTCATTTCATCGCCCATCGCCAGGTTGGGACCGATTGCGTACACCTCGCCGTAGCCGATGCCGATGCAGGCGAGCGCCGGATTCTCGGATGCATGCCCCGAGTGGTTGAACTGCGTCACGCGGCGGTGAATCTCGAATGCGGCGTCGAGCGCCTGGCCCGGCTCTTCGAAGAGTCCGACGAGATCGTCGGCGAAAGCCCGCACGAGCAGCGCGCTGTGCTCGTGCAACACCGGGATGCAGACCTTCTGCGCGTCCAGGATGCGCAGCAGCGCATCGAGCGGACGGCCTTTCATGGCCTGCACCGTGAAACCCGTGAGGTCGAGGGTCAGGATGGCGCGACGGCACAGGTACTTGGCATCCAGCGCCTCATGGGAGAGGGCACCCTCCTGCAAAGCGAGCAGGTCGCGATAGACCTCCTCCGTCCATCCATCGCACCTGGCGAGGGCAGCGGGTACGTCGAGCAGCGGAAACGGCAGTCTGGTTTTCATCCTGGATCCCACGGTCATCAAAACCGGTCGTCGGGCGGCCGGCCGGCCACCTCCCAGTCCTGCAGCCACTTCACTTCGGTGCGGAGGCTGCCATCGGGCAGCAACTCGAGCCAGCGATATCCCGGCGGCTTGACGTCCATCACGCAGTGTTCGGTGAGTGGTGTGAACTGCGCGCATGTCGAAGGTGTCGCCAGCACGACCGCGTTTTCGTGCTGGCGTTCGAACGCCTGGTGCACGTGGCCACCGAGCACGGCACGAACGGTGGGATACCGCTCGATGACGGCCAGGAACTCACTGGCATTGCGCAAACCCACGCCATCGAGCCACGCGCTGCCTACGGGTAAAGGCGGATGATGCAGGCACACCAGGATCGGCCGGTCGCCAAAGGCCTGCAGCGCCGACTCCAGACGTGACAGTTCCCCTGGCTGGACGCGCCCTTCGGGGCGGGCATGCACGTGCGTGTCGATGAACACCGCGCCCCATGCACCGAACTCCGCCGTGCCTCCGTACTGGAACCCATCGCCGTCCACCAGGCCAGGCATGAGGTCAGCCATGAGGCTGGGCTCATCGTGGTTGCCGGGCAGGCAGAACACGGGCAGATCGTATGGCCGCAGCGCGCGGCGGAAATTGTCGTACGCGGCGGCGCTGTGATCGTCGGCGATGTCGCCCGTCACGAGAATCGCAGCGGGCCGCGGCGTGCCGGGCGCAAACGCCTCGGCCAATACCTTGCGCAACGACACCGCCGTCGTCACGCCGTAGATCGTCCGCGACTCGTCGCCAAACAGGTGCGGATCGGTCACCTGCAGCAATCGAACCGGAGCCCCGGATGCCCCGGTCATGGCACGAGCCGCGCGGCGGGTTCGCCGAGCTTGACCAGCGACTCGAGCAGCACCGACAAGGACGACGCGAACTCTGCGTAACGACGCGTATCCTGTTCGTCGAACGGCCGGCCGTCCCGCCGATTGAGCAATTGCGTCACCGCGAAGACCGCACCACTGCGGTCCTGCAAGGGCAGGCACAGCATGGAGCGCGTACGGAATCCGGTCTCGGCATCGACCGCCTGGTTGAAACGCGGATCGCTGTAGGCATCGTCGACTCGCACGGTCTCACCCGACAATGCAGCCGCGCCAGCGATGCCGCTCCCCAGCGGGATGCGAACGTAATCCCCCTCCGGCATGTCCTGCGCGACGCGCAGCACGAGTTGCTGGCGCTCACGGTCCACCAGGAACAACGATGCACGCTCCGCATCGAGCAGTTCACCGACCCGCCGCGTAAAGACGCGCAGCGACTGCTCCAGCATGCTCTGGTAAGCCTCGTCGCTCGCGAGCGCCGTCGCTTCGAGAAACTTCTGCGACTGCTGTGTAAGCTCCTGCAGCGTGCCGCGAAACGTCGTCTCGTCCATCTCGTCGACCAGCTGCTCGATGTGCTGCCGGTCGGTGTTCCGGGCCAGCAGGTGCATCATCTGTTGCGTATTGGCAATGACGGCGTCGGTGAAGGTGGCGAGCCTGCCATCTTCGAGGTGAAGGATGCGGTCGGCAACGTCGAGGATGCGGTTGTCGTGCGTGACGAGCAGGATGGTGGTGCCCCGCTCCCGCGCCAGTGACTGCATCCGGTCGACCACCTCACGCCCGGAGGCCTTGTCGAGCGATGCGGTGGGTTCGTCCGCCAGCACCATCGCCGGCTCACCGACCAGGGCGCGCGCAATGGCCACACGCTGCCGCTGCCCTCCAGAAAGCTGCTCCGCACGCTTGTGAGTGTGCGCGCCGAGACCGACCGCCTCGAGCATCGCATCAGCCCTGCGTCGAAGCTCGACACGGGCGGCGCGACCAGTCACGCGCAAGCCGAGCTGCACGTTCTGCGATGCCGTCAATGCGCCGAGCAGGTTGTGACTCTGGAAGATGAAGCCGATGCGCCTGCGGACGTCTTCAAGAGCCGGGCCTTTCGCGCCGTCGAGCTGGTGACCGAGCACGCGCAGCCGTCCCTCCTGCGGCGCGCGCAGCGCGCCGACGAGCGTCAGCAGCGTCGTCTTGCCCGATCCCGACGGCCCCGTGACGATGACGATCTCGCCCGTTGGAATCGTCGTCGTGACGTCGTGCAGGATCTGCCGGCGCAGCGGACCCTTGCCGTAGTAATGGTTGAGATTCTCGACGACGATGGGCGCATCCGCGATCGCAGGCATCAGAAGACATCCGCCGGATCGAGGCGGCGCACCTTGCGCAGCGCCAGGAATCCGGAGAGCGCGCACATCACGAGCGTCAGCACGAACACCGTGACGGCTCGTTCCGTCGTCAGGTGCAGCGGCAGGCGGGTCGCGTGCGCAGCCGACCGGTAGAGAAACCACGCCGCGGCCATGCCTGGCAGGAAGCCGAGCACCGCGAGGATCGCAGCCTGCTGCATCACGATGCCCGACACGAATCGATTGCGATACCCGATGGCCCGCAGCGTGGCGTATTCACGCAGGTGCTCGGAGACATCCGCGAACAGGATCTGGTAGACGATGATCGCGCCCACGACGAGACCCATGATCGCGCCGAACGCGAACACGTAGCCGATCGGGGTAGCCCCGTTCCAGTACGCCTTCTCGCGGGCGGCGAAGTCGGCCTTGGTCATGACCAGCACGTCGGCAGGCAGGTAAGCGCGCAGGCGATCGCGCGCGGCAGCGGGATCGACGCCGGGCTTCAGCGTCACGAGGCCCAGCTGGATCTGGTTGCGCGAGCGATCCGGAAACAGTCGCAGCCAGTTGTCGACACTGGTCAGCACGGTGCCGTCGATGCCGAAGGATGGACCGATTTCCACCAGCCCCACCACCGTGACCGCGCGATCGTTGAGCTCGGTGCTGACCGGCACGTCCGGGCGCCAGTTCACCCCCACCGGCCCGAATTCCGGCCGTGAGGCCTTATCGAACAGCACGACGTCCTGCGCGACCAGTTTGGAATAATTGTCCGCGAAACCCGGCGTGTCGAGCACGTCACGCGTGGGCTCGATGCCGACCGCATTGATGCTGCGACGGGCGTTGGTCCATGGATTCTTCCAAGTTGCCGGAAAGATGTAGACCGGGCTCACCGACCCGACGTCTGGCGAACCCAACGCCTCGTACAGGCGGCGGATCGTGAACGGCGACGGACGCACGATGAACACGCTGTCCGTGCTGAAGAGCGCAATGTCGTAACGGAAGCGCTCGTGGAAACGCAACGTGCTCTCGAACAGCGCCGAGCGAAAGCCCAGCTGCATCAGGATCAGCAGCACGGCAAACGCGATGCCCGCGACCGCGACGGCGAGTCGCAGCGGTTTGTGCCACAGCTGCAGCCACCCGAGCGGCGCAGAGGGCAGCAGCCGACCCCACGTACGTTCAGCGGCCAATCTCGACTTCCACCTGGAGGTTCGTGAGGTTCGCAACGGCGCGGCCGTCATCGAGCTTGATCTCGACTTCGACGATGCGCGCATCCTTGCGTGCAACGGGGTCGTCACCGATCTGGTCGATCTTCTGCACCTTGGGGCGAATGCGTGTCACGGTGCCGGCCAGGTCTTTAGTCAACGCCGGGCTGCGCACCAGCGCGCGCTGGCCCACCCGCACGCGGCGGACGTCGGCCTCGAAGACTTCAGCGATCGCCTGCATCTGGTCGATGCGTGCGAGTTCCAGAACGCCCTCCACCCCCACGATCTCACCGGGACGGCGCAGGACGTCGATGACACGGCCGGCAAACGGTGCGCGGACGAACGAGCGCTCGAGTTCGGCCTCGAAGCGTGCCACGCGCGCGGCGGCCGAACTGATGCGTGACTGCGCCACGCTGGCCGAGGCACGTCGCGCCTTGCAGGACGCGTTGCCGGCATCGGCGTCACCCTTGGCCTGCTCGGCGTCCTCGCTCGAGGCGAGGCCGCGGCCCAGCAGGTCCTGTTTGCGCTGCGAGCGTTTCGCCGCCACATCGGCGAGCACGCAGGCCTCGTCCGCGAGGCTGATGGACGCGGTGGCATCGCGCTTCGCGGTCTCGAGTTCGGCTTTGGCTTCGACGATACGGCTACGCGCCAACGCCGCCGTATCGACTTCGGCGAGCAACTGGCCGGCCGTCACGTTGGCGCCGCGGTCGACGAGCAATTTGCTCAGTATGGCGCCCGACATCGCATCGGGCGTCGAGGCTGCCGCAACGCGAACGATGCCGTCGTAGGGTTCGATGCGTCCGAGGGCCGCGACGCCCCGCGTGCCCGCAGCCGTCTTCATGGCGGCATCCGCCGCCGTCGACGCGGCCAGCGCTGGCTGGCATACCAGCGCCCAGGCGATGGTCGTCAGCGCAGCCGCACGCGCGAACTGCCTGATCTGGATTGAATGCTGCAAGTTCCCCCCCTGCTTTGCCAGCCTGCCGAGTATCGTCGACTCAGTCCTGCGACGACCAGCCTTCTGCGATCGCCTTCTGCGCCTCGCGATAACCGACGTCGACGACGCGGTCGAAATTGCGCACGTCCGTGAAACTGAAACCACCCACCGGCGGTCGCACCAGCAAGTCCGCGCGCGCGCCGGCCGCACGTGCCGAACCGATCGCGCCGATCGACATCGCCATCAGCATCAACGACACCGGGCTCGGCACGCGATAACGCCTGGAGAGCGGCAGCGCACGGCCGGCGAGCACGCGCCAGGGCGAAGGCACCGATGAGTAATCGACCGTGTAATCCTTGCGCGAGCTCAAGTCGACGGCAATCACGCGGCCGACGGGACGGGCCCGCATGAGATCGACCGGCAGGTTGTCGAGGATGCCGCCGTCGACGGACAACTGGCCGTTGATCACGGCCGGCGGAAAGATGCCGGGCAGCGACACGCTGGCGCGCAGGGAGCGAGGCAGCGAACCCCGGTCGTGCACCTGCACGCTGCCATTGCCGAGGTTGCTCGAGACGCAGAAGAACGGCACCGGCAAGTCTTCGATTTCGCCCGGCAGGTGGGCATCGATGAGACGCTCCATGCGCCGTCCGCGCAGGAACGAGATGATGGGCACCGTCACGTCGCCGAACGGCTTGCCATCCACGAACGCCTTGCGCGCTCGCTCGATCGCGACACCCGGTTCGAGTCCCGTCGCCATGCCAGCCGCCATGACGGCACCGATACTGGCGCCGCCGAGCCAATCCACCGGCGTGCCGGCTTCGTACAGCGCGCGATAGACGCCCAGATGCGCAAACCCACGAGCGGCGCCGCCACCGAGCACGAGGCCGACGGCGCGCCCGGCGATGACCCGGGCCAGGCGATCGAGATCGCCCTGCACGCCGGAACGAACGTGCAGGTGGAAATCCAGCTTGCGCGGCGCGAGCCACTGCGCCGTGCCCGACAGCGTTTCGCCGTGCTGCTCGTGCCACAACACCAGTGCCCGACGTGCAACGGGGGCGCTGACCTCGTCGAACGCCTGCATTTCCCAGGCTCGCGGCGCGGCATCGTCACCGGCCTGGCCGACCAGCAGGATGAGGTCCGCGTTGTGGAGCGCCATCTCGGTGAAGACGGGGTCCGCCGGATTCGCCACGTACATGACAAAGCGGTGTTCGTCCTCCTTGACGGCCAGCCAGTCGACCATCGCCGGCGAAAGGTCCTCGTGACGCGTGGCCGGCAACTCAGGTGCGCCCGCATCACGCATCGTCGTCGCCGACAGGACGCAGGTGGGACCGAACACCTGCAGCGCGACGCCGAGTTTCGCGGCAAGCAACCCGGCCGCATGCACCGAACCCAGTGGCACCAGCGCGATCGTCTTCAGGTTGCGCCGGATGTGCGAGACGCCGGCCGTGCGATCGCGCAACCGTCCGGCGATGCCGCCGGCGATGTGGCGCGTGAGGTCCGGCCGCTGGCGCGCGAGCCGGTCGAAGGCCGCTGAAGTCATCTTGAGCAGCAGGCTGTTGCGCACCGCCCGGATGCTCGCGGATCGCGCGCCGCCGGTGAGCATGCCGATCTCGCCGATCGTCTCGCCCGGATTGACCTCGGCCACCAGCCGTTCGCCGGTTTCCTGGCCATTCGCCTGCGCGAGCCAGACCTGCATGCGCCCGCGCGCCAGCAGGAACAGGCAATCGGCGCCGTCACCCTGGCGGAACAGCCAGTCGCCGCCGCGACACACGCAGGGCTCGAATTCATCGAGCACCAGCGCCGCTTCGTCGCGGGGAATCGAAAAATATTGCTGCAACGCCGTCAC
Source organism: uncultured Gammaproteobacteria bacterium (assembly GCA_963754535.1). GTDB lineage: Bacteria > Pseudomonadota > Gammaproteobacteria > Steroidobacterales > Steroidobacteraceae > RPQJ01. The sequence goes on along the minus strand of CAVWGG010000011.1, from coordinate 88,352 downwards.
CAGCGTCGCTCGCGCGGCTGAATTCATTCCCTCGCCCCGGAATCCGTGAATTGTCGTGCAATCGTCGACGCACACAGGCGAGCCGCACGGACGGCGCGTCCCCCCTGACGCATCAACCCACGGAGTCTAGCTGCAAACGCGGTCGATGAAGCACCTCAACGATCGCGCATCCGGCTTCTGAGCTCGCCCAGGAGACCGTCGGCGGCGGATTGCACCAGGTCGAGCACGTCGTCGAATCCTCTTGCACCGCCGTAATACGGGTCCGGCACGTCGGCGGGTGCCGACTTACCAGCAAACTCAAGCAGCGTTCGAATGCGGGCGTGATGCTCGGGCCGGCTGCGGTCGAGCAACGTCGCGTGATTGAGACGGTCCATGGCCAGGATCAGGTCGAAGCGCTCGAAGTCCTCGTCCTGCACCTGTCGCGCCCGCAGGCTGGCAAGGTCGATGCCCCGTCGCGCGGCCGCCTGCATGGTGCGCGGATCGGGCGGCTCCCCGACGTGGTAGTCATGAGTGCCCGCGGAATCGATCTCGATGTCGAGCCCGGGGGCATGACGACGTACGTGCTCGCGAAACACGCCTTCGGCCGTGGGCGACCGGCAGATATTGCCCATGCAGACGAACAGTATTTTCATCGGGACCACGCCGCTGCAATCCAGTCAATCGATATTGCGATCAATTTCCGCTCGAAGCTTCGAGATTCTTGCCTTGCAGGCGATTGACAGCAAGACGGAGCGCAGACTTCCGAATGAGCTTTGCCGCGCCGCACGACCATGTGAAAATTGCGCTGACACAGACCACACGCGACGACCGCGACATCGGCCGGTCCCCGGCGCAGGATCATGCACTATCCGTCACTCGCGGAATACTCCGACGCCCTGCAGTTGAGCCTGGGCATCGCCTTGTCGGACCCGCTGCTGGCCCGCGGCACCCTCCGCTCGCGCGGGCCAGGCCAACCGGTCATTCGCAGCGGCAATTTCGCGCTGACCTTCGAAGTCGAGGCCGACGGCCGCAGTTACGCGGTCCGTTGCTTCCACAAGCCCTCCGATTCGCTGCAGGCACGCTACGCCGCCATCGGCAGTCACCTGCGACCGCATCCGCAGCACCTGCTTCGTCGACTTCGAATTCCAGCCGTCCGGGATCACGACCGAAAGCGGCACCTACCCCATCGTGCGGATGGACTGGGCGCCCGGCCAGACGTTGGCGGCATTCGTGGCCGCGCACCGGGCCGACACCGATGCGCTGCTGCAGTTGCGCATGTCGCTGCGGGGAATTTCGCGCGAACTGCTCAGGCACGGCATCGCGCACGGCGACATCCAGCCGACCAACGTGATCGTCCAGGGCGCGACGCAACTACGGCTGATCGATTACGACGGCATGTTCGTACCGCAACTCGCGGGCCTGCAGAGCATGGAACTCGGCCAGCGCAATTTCCAGCACTCCGGTCGGCGTGCCCGGCATTTCGACGCCCGCCTCGATTCGTTTGCGTTCTCGCTCCTCGATCTGACGCTGCACGCGCTCTGCCGTCGACCCGAACTCTGGGACGAATCCGACAGCGATGCGGACGCGTTCATCCTGCGCGCCACGGATATCGCCGATCCGGCCCGTTCACCCGCGTTCAGCCGGCTGGCCGCGGTGCCGGAGCTCGAGCAACGGGTGCGCAACTTCGCCGCTATCTGCGCTGCTCCTTTCGACGCGGTCCCGACGTTCGAAGACTTCCTCGCGGGCCGCAACATCCCGACTCGCGAGGTGGCGTTTACCGCCGATGCGGCCCTGCCCCTGCGTCGCGAGTACATTCCGGCGTGCGACGTCGTCGACGCAACGAACTTCGCGCAGTGCTGCAGCCACGTGGGCGATCGCGTGGAGATGATCGGCAAGATCATGCGAGTCTGGATGGACTCTTCGTCGCAAACCGACACGCCCTGCCTGCGCGTCGAGTTCGCCGATCAGGCACACGACATGGCCTGCCTGAAGATATGGCCGGAGGCCGTCGCCAACGACAGGGACGTGCCCGACGCCTCCTGGGTAGGGCAATGGGTCCGCGCCATCGGCCTGGTCGAACCGGTCCACAGCACCGGGAGTGGCGCCTGGCACCGTAAGGACGTCGCCATTTCGGTCACGGACTCGTCGCAGTTGCACCGGCTCACTGCGACCGAGGCGCAGCTTGGCCTGCGCGGTGAGCACAATCGAACCCGTTCGGTACTGGACACGACGGCTGGCGTCAAGACGACCCGTGTCGTCACTGATCCAGCGTCGCAACCCGTGGTCGTGCGGTGCCTGCAGCGCCAGCGCCTGCGAGTGTCAACAGTGCCAGTGCCTGCAGTGCCTGCAGTGCCAGCTGCTGCCGCGCAATCGGCGCCCTTGCCCGTGTCGAACCGGTGCCCGCACCTGCGCGGCGACCGGCGCCCCTACCGTCGGCGCCGGCGAAAGTTCGCAAGACGGGTATTGACGGACGCCGCTGGCGCGGATGGCCCTGGTTGGCCGCGACGTTGTTGCTCGGTGTCGCAATCCATGCCGTCATCGATCGGCGCGACTCATCGACCTCCGCCCCACCACCGGTCGCAGCCGCGACGAGCGCCAACCCCTGCCCGTAACGACGACGGTGCAGCCTGCCGACGCCGGCCGGCTCGAATCGCAGGAGGTGCTGCGCAAGTCGCGGCTGCCACTGGCGACGACCGCCGGCAGCCTGACCATCGGGCCCGCCGACGGATCCACGACCACGCCCGTCGTCGTTCTGCTCGACGGCACTGCCGTCCCCGGCCTGCGCGACGACGCGATTGCGTTGACGCATCGCGCCGTGTACTCGAACCGCGAGATCGTGGTCGGATTCACACGGTGCAACGGCACGCTCGCGCCCTGCGGCCTGCTGCAGCCGTTCTGGCTCGAGCTGCGACCCGGCCGGCCACCGACTGTCCGGCGGTCAACGGGGCTCTGGGTGGGCACCGGCGCCGGAGCCGCGGTCGCGTCGGCCGACGGCGCGCGGGTCGACCTGGGCGTGTGGAACGGCGAACGGCGCAGTGCGACGTTGACGGCGGCCGGCGACGTCACGGTCGCACGCCAGCGCGCGCCGCGCCGGTCGCTGAACCGCGAGGAGTGTGCGACGGTCGATCAGGGCGGCCGAGTCGTGCGCGACCAGCCGCGACTGCCGCTCGTTCAGGAGCAGCGCGCGGCCCATCCCCGCGTCCCGCTGGGCGCGCCTCACGCGCCTGTATCACGAATCCACGGGCCTCAACGCGCCCGCATTCCGTGCGTTGTGCGTGCGCAGCTGCGAGCTTGGACTGACCCCCAGCGATGCCTTCGTCCAGCGTCGCGTCTGCAGCGGCGCGGCGCCGGGTCAGTGGCCGCCGGACGACCCCGCGGCGGGCCTGTAGTCTGCGAGACTCTGCAGATCATGACTTCGAACCTGTCCCTCGCCGCCCGTGTCATCTCCGAGGGATTCCTCCCGGCCCGATCCGCCTTGCTGCAGGGTCCACGCGAACCCGTCAGCGGTCCGGTATCGCCGGGCCGGATCCGCGGCATGTTGCTGGGCCTGGCAATCGGCGATGCGCTGGGCAACACCAGCGAAGGCCTGTCGGCGGCTGAACGCGCCGAACGTCATGGCGAAATTCGCGACTACCTGCCGAACAGTCGCGCGGCCGGTCATCGGGTCGGCCTTCCCTCGGACGACAGCCAGCTTGCGTTCTGGACCATCGAAAGCCTGCTCGAACGCGACGGACTGGACCTGGACGACTTGTCTGCGCGCTTCGCCGCGCGCGAGATTTTCGGGCTGGGCAAGGCCATGCAGCAGTTCTTGCGCAATCGCGAGCAGGGCGCCGCGTCCTGGTACCGCTGCGGCGCCGAGAGCGCGGGCAACGGCGCACTGATGCGCATCGCACCCCTCGTGCTGCTGCACCCGCAAGGCACGAGTGCGGCCCTCTGGCTGGACGTTGCGCTGGCTTCGATCGTTACCCATCGTGATGCCAGTTCGGTTGCATCGTGCGTCGCGTTCGTCGACCTGCTCGCACGCCTGCTGCGATTGCCGGCACCGCCGACGTCCGACTGGATCATCGCCACGTTTCTCGCCACCGTGCGCCAGGTCTGCGCCGACCAGGCGTACCGTCCGCGCGGTGGAACCTTCGCCGCCCGGGAAGGCTCGTTCCCGGACTACCTCGAGTTCGTGCTGGCCGAAGCGAAACGCCATGACTGGAGCACGCGGGATGCCTGCGAGGCCTGGTGCTCCGGCGCATACCTGCTTGAGACCGTGCCGAGCCTGCTCTGGATCCTGGCCAGGCACGCGCATGACCCGGAAGAAGCGATCGTCCGCGCCGTCAACGACACGCAGGACAACGATACGATCGCGGCCCTCGTCGGCGCCGCCGTCGGCGCACTGCACGGCAAGGACGCGTTGCCCGCCGCCTGGCAACGCGGCCTGCTCGGCAGGACGACCGCGAACGACGACGGCCGCGTGTTCCGCCTGATCGAGGAAGCTGTCCGCCGGGATTGGCCCTAGAGGCGGACGACTGCGACGCCGCCGCGGGATTCGGGTGTAGGATCGAGTCGTTCATCCCGGGGGATACGACATGCTCTACGCTGCACCCGGCGCCGCTGGCGCCAAGCTCGCCTACAAGCCGCACTACGACAATTTCATCGGGGGCAAATGGGTCGCCCCGGTGAAGGGCCAGTACTTCGACGTCTACACACCCATCAGCGGCAAGGTCTATACCAGGGTCGCACGCTCCACGGCCGAAGACATCGAACTCGCGCTCGACGCCGCGCACGCCGCTGCCGACAAGTGGGGCAGGACGCCACCGGCCGAGCGTTCCAACCTGCTGCTGAAAATCGCCGACCGGATCGAAGCCAACCTGGAGTTGCTCGCTTACGCCGAGACCGTTGATAACGGCAAGCCGATCCGCGAGACGCTCAACGCCGACATTCCGCTCACGGTCGATCACTTCCGTTACTTCGCCGGTTGCGTCCGGGCGCAGGAAGGCAGTGTCAGCGAAATCGACGAGACCACCGTCGCCTACCACCTCCACGAACCGCTGGGCGTCGTCGGCCAGATCATTCCCTGGAACTTCCCGATCCTGATGGCCGCATGGAAGCTGGCGCCGGCACTCGGCGCGGGCAACTGCGTGGTGCTGAAGCCTGCGGAATCCACGCCCATCAGCATCCTGATCCTCGCCGACCTGATCGCCGACATCCTGCCGGCCGGCGTGCTCAACATCGTCAATGGTTACGGTCGCGAAGCCGGCATGCCGCTCGCCACGAGCAAGCGCATCGCCAAGATCGCGTTCACGGGATCCACGACCACCGGTCGCGTGATCGCGCAGGCCGCGGCCAACAACCTCATCCCCGCGACGCTCGAACTCGGTGGCAAGTCGCCCAACGTCTTCTTCGCCGACATCATGGACAAGGACGACTCGTTCCTCGACAAGGCGATCGAAGGCCTCGTGCTGTTCGCCTTCAACCAGGGCGAGGTGTGCACCTGCCCCAGTCGCGCGCTGATCCAGGAAAGCATCTACGACAAGTTCATGGAGCGGGTGCTGCCACGCGTAGCCGCGATCAGGATGGGCGACCCGCTCGATACCGACACCATGATGGGTGCGCAGGCGTCGAAGGAACAGCTCACGAAAATCCTGTCGTACCTCGACCTGGGCAAGCAGGAAGGCGCGCAAGTGCTCATCGGCGGCGCGCAGGCGCGGTTGGGCGCCGGACTCGAGGGCGGCTATTACGTGCAGCCGACCCTGTTCAAGGGCCACAACAGGATGCGCATCTTCCAGGAGGAAATCTTCGGCCCGGTGCTGGCCGTGACCACCTTCAAGGACGAAGCCGAAGCGCTGGCCGTGGCCAACGACACGCTCTACGGCCTCGGTGCCGGCGTATGGAGCCGCAACGGCAACGTGGCGTATCGCATGGGTCGCGCCATCAAGGCCGGCCGCGTCTGGACCAACTGCTACCACGCGTACCCCGCGCATGCGGCGTTCGGCGGTTACAAGGAATCGGGCATCGGCCGCGAGACCCACAAGATGATGCTCGACCATTACCAGCAGACGAAGAACCTGCTGGTCAGCTACAGCGAAAGCAAGCTCGGCTTCTTCTGAGCATGGTCGAGAAGGTCATCGCCACGGCAGCGGCCGTCGAGCTGATCGAACTGCTGAAGTCGAAGCACGGCCCCGGACTGATGTTTCATCAGTCCGGCGGCTGTTGCGACAACAGTGCGGCCAACTGCTACCTGCTCGGCGAACTCACGATCGGCGCCGGCGACGTGTACCTGGGCGACATCGGCGGCTGTCCGTTCTACATCGGCAAGGCGCAATACGAATACTGGCGCCACACGCAGCTGGTCATCGACGTGATCGAAGGTCACGGCGGGACATTTTCGCTCGAAGGCCCGGAAGGCAAGGCGTTTCACACCCGCTCGCGCGTGTTCACCGCGGCCGAGATGGCAGAACTCGACGAGGACGACAGTCACACTGCCTGATCCATCAGAAAGGCCGCAGGAGCGTCAGGCCGCGACTCCGAACAGCGCGCCCACTCCAGCAGTCAGCGCCATGGCCAGGGCGCCCCAGAAGGTGACGCGAATGGCGGACGCGACCAGGGGCGCACCGCCTGCCCGTGCGGCCAGGATGCCGAGAAACGCCAGGAACACCAACGAACTGCCTGCGACACCCCACATCAGCGCAGTCACCGGAAACACCAGGACCATCAGGAGAGGCAGCGCAGCGCCAACTGCAAACGTGCCCGCGGACGCGAGCGCCGCCTGCACTGGACGCGCGGTCAGCGTATCCGAGATGCCCAGTTCATCGCGCCCGTGCGCACCAAGTGCGTCGTGCTGCATCAACTGGGTGGCAACGCTCGACGCCAGCGACGCATCCAGGCCGCGCTTGACGTAAATGGCCTTCAGTTCCGCGTGCTCCTGCTCGGGATTCTCAGCCAGCTCCTTGCTCTCACGTGCCAGATCCGCGCGCTCCGTGTCGGCCTGCGAACTGACCGACACATACTCTCCGGCAGCCATCGACATGGCGCCTGCGACGAGGCCGGCGACGCCCGCAATCAGGATGTTCTCGGTACTCGTGCCAGCCGCCGCGACGCCCAGGACCAGGCTGGCCGTGGATACGATACCGTCGTTCGCGCCGAGCACTGCGGCACGCAGCCAACCCGTGCGGTGTGTTCTGTGTACTTCACTGTGTCTCATGGACGTCCACCGTGTCACTGAGAAGGTCGCACGGCCGCTTGACGCAGTCACGTTGGGCTACGGATCGTTCGAACGCAGCGCCAGCACGATGCACCAGATCCCGAACGCACCAAGAGACAGGATCACCTGGTAGTCAAGGAGAGTCGGCCGGCGCGCCGAGACGATGACGGCTGCCATCAGCGCAGTCATGACGATCAGTCCCGCGCCAATGGCAAACCACGCCGGCCTTGAAAAAAGCGTCGACTGGCCATCCCGTCGATGGAATGCGAGGCGATACCCTGCCTGCCAACAGATGCCGCACAGCACCAGCAGTATGAGCGCAAAGACGACGGTTGAACTCGTGAGCGCCCGACGGCTTGCCGCATGCGCGACGAAATCGAAAATCCCGAATCCCAGCACCGCGGTGAGACCGGTGGCCGCTACCAGCAACACAACGCCTGCGAGCCGCGTCCACACGGGAGCAACGGGTTCGAGGTAAGGGTTCGTCACGAAACAGTCGATCAGGATTTCCGGATGCGATCCGTCCATCCAATCAACCCACGTACAGCGAGGACTGCGAGGTCATTCGCGCCGGGTGTCCAGCGCGTCCACGTAGACGAGTGTATTGCAGCGCGGGCAGGTGGCGGTGTCGATCGCCTCGAGCTCGAACCAGCGCTTTCCGCACTGGCACCGCACCATCAGTATCCATTGGGCGACGGCACGACCGATCTCGTGTTCGACGACTTCGATGCCCTCCGGGAGGCTCGTGATGACCGGCAACCGGGAGGTGTCGTCGTCGTCGTGTCATGTCGTCGGTGTCGGTGTCATCGGGCTCTGGCCAGGAGCGGAAGACCTGCTCGCCGCGCAACAGGTCGGGCGCGTCGTCCTGTGCCGTCACGGGTGCCGGTTCGAGTCGTGGGTGCGATTCGGAGTGGTCTTTCATCCGTATCTGCCCCGTCTGGTCCTTGCGCGCGTTGGACGGGTCACCCCGCCCCTTGCCTGCGGCTACCGTCGGGTTCGACTGCATGTCGGGGCGGGAATGGAACTCTATCATTACCGCGAGCGCCGTATCGGCCCTGGGGGCCAGCAGCTAGACTGCCGCGCATGAAGAAAGCACTGCGTTGGGCGCTGATCACCGTCGCCCTGCTCGTCGTTGCCGGCATCGGTTACGTCTGGTTCGGTCCGGTGCAGGTCGGCAACAAGAAGGTCATGTTCGACTTCATGCTTGGGCGCGGGATTCAGCCGCCGACGTCGGCCCAAGCCGCGGCGCGACTGGTCGTGGCCGACGGCTTCCGTCTCGAGGTCTACTCCACGGACGTTCCCCTCGCCCGCTGGCCACTCGTGACTCCAGCCGGCGACCTGCTCGTTGCCCGCACGCGGGCCGACGAAATCGTGCTGCTCGAACGCGACGCCAACGGCGACGGCAAACCCGACGCCGTGCGCACAGCTGCTCGACAAGCTCGATCATCCGCACGGACTCGCATTACGCGACGGCTGGCTGTACGTGGGCGAATCGAATGGCATCGGCAGAATTCGCTTTCGACGCGGAATCGGGTCAGCTGTCCGGCGCCCTCGAACACATCGTCGACGACTTCACGGACGACGGCTTTCACACGACGAAAAGCATCGGCTTCGGCCCCGATGGGTGGCTCTACGTGTCGCAGGGTTCGTCGTGCAATGCCTGCATCGAGACGGACGAGCGCCGCGCGACGATCATGCGCATGCAGCCCGATGGCACCCGGCGCGAGATCTACGCGACAGGGCTGCGCAACAGCGTGGGGCTGGACTGGGCGCCGTGGGATGGCGCGCTGTACGCGACCGAAAACGGTCGCGACCTGCTGGGCGACGACCTCCCGCCCGACGAACTCAATCGCATCGAGCAGAACACGTTCTATGGCTGGCCGTTCGTCCATGGCTCAGGCATGGTCGACCCGGACCTGGGTGCGGGTCAGCAAGCCGCAGCCGCGCGCGCAATTCCGCCGGCGCACGCGTTTCGCGCTCACAACGCGCCCCTCGGGCTCGCATTCCTGCGCGGCCCGAACCTGCCGGCAGGCTATTCACGCACGGCGCTCGTCGCGCTGCATGGTTCGTGGAACCGCAGCAAGCCCGACGGCTACAAGGTGGTCGCCCTCGACTGGCAACCCGATGGACGCATCGTCGAGCGTGATTTCCTGCGTGGCTTCCTCAGCGACGACGGCATACTCGGACGACCTGCGGGCATCGCGCAGGGTCCCGACGGCGCCATCTTCATAACCGACGACTACGCGGGCGTGATCTACCGGGTCGTGCCTGCGACTGGACCCTGATCCGGGTTCGACAGCGACTGTTCGATGAACGCCTGCCAGACCGGGTTGGGCTGCCACACCGTGCGCATCGGATGCAGGGCCGCCTCGTGCCCTTCCCCCAGACGCAGACGGCGATACAGGTAGACGAACGCCGAGACGCGGAAATTCTTCGCGCAATGGACCCAGACCTTGCGCCCGGCGAATGTGTCCATCAGGCCGCAAAACTGCTGCAGGTGCCGTGGCTCGGGCTTTTCCCACGGGACGGGGATCTGCACGAACGTCATCCCCTGCCCCGTGATTGCCTCGGCTTCGCCGCGCAGCGCATTCGATGCCGTCGGCAAGGCAAGATTGATCACCGCCTCGATGCCGAATTCCGGCAGGCGCTGGATATCGGCCTGCGAGAGCTGGCCCGAGGTCCAGAGGTTGTCGAACACGGGACGGGCGTTCGGCGCATCGAACTGGTAGGCACGTGTCGTGCCGAAGAGACGCACCTCGTCGCTGCTGCCGGCGAGACGCAGGGTGCCTTCCGGTTGCAGGCCGATCCGCTCGAGCAAGCGGCCCGACGGAACGTTGTCGAGGCTCGTGATCGCAATGACGCGTGGCAGACGATGCTGCTCGCGCGCGTAGCGCAGCGTAGCCTCGGCCGCCTCGCGCGCGTACCCCTGGCTCCAGTGCTCGGGCAGGAAAGCAAACCCGATATCGACGTCGGGCAGCGTGTCGCGCTTGATCAGTCCGCACATGCCGAGCGGCAGCGCATCGCTGCGACGCTCGACCAGGAAGAGACCAAAACCGTAACTGGCATACAGACGCTGCGGGCCTTCGGCGATGTAGCGACGTGCACCGTCGAGATCGTGCACCCCCCGGTCGCCGATGAACCGCAGCCAGGAGGGTTCATTGACGAGGCGGAGGACGAACGGTGCATCATCCGCGTCGAGCCTGCGCAACCGCAGGCGTTCCGTTTCGATTTCGACGATGGGGCCGGCCATGGGCCGATTGTGCCGCGATCCATGAGTCCTGCGTAGACAGATTCGGCGACACCAGGCTCGCCGAGCCGGCGGACGCCCTTCCGCCTTAGGGGGCGCGTGGGCCATGGCTTACAATGGCCGTCGACGGCAAACGGACTTCGCACCCGAGGCTGCAGCGACCCGATGAGTTCCAATCGTCTCGTCTTTTCCACCGGTGCCGGACGCCTGTGCCCCGAGTGCACACGCCCTCTCGCCGAGTGCCGCTGCAAGCGCAGCAAGCCAGCGCAGGCGGTCGTCCCGGCCGGCGACGGTATCGTGCGCGTCAGTCGTGAGACCAAAGGCCGCAAGGGCAAGGGCGTGACGGTGATCAAGGGTGTGCCGCTCGCCGGCGACGAACTCGAGGCGCTCGCCACGAAGCTGAAGAAGCGTTGCGGATGCGGCGGCACCGTCGACGCCGGGAGCATCGAAATCCAGGGCGACCATCGCGACCTGCTGCTCGAGGAGCTCGGCAAGCTCGGTTACACGGTGCGCCGCTCCGGTGGCTGATTCCAGCGTGCGGATCAACAAGTTCCTGAGCGAAACCGGCGTCTGTTCGCGCCGGCAGGCCGATCAATGGGTCGAAGCGGGCCGCGTCGCGGTGAATGGCGTGACAGCCGTGCTGGGCACCAAGGTCGCCGAAGGCGACGAGGTGTCTCTCGACGGTCGTCCACTGAACTTCAAGCCCGAGCGGGTCTACCTCGCATTGAACAAGCCGATCGGCGTCGAGTGCACGACCGACCGCGACGTCCCGAACAACATCGTCGACTTCGTCGGGCATCGCGAACGCGTCTTCCCCATCGGACGCCTCGACAAGGACTCCGAGGGGCTGATCCTGCTCACCAATGACGGCGACATCGTCAATCGAGTGCTGCGCGCCGAGCACGAGCATGAAAAGGAATACATCGTGTCCGTCGACCGGCCGCTGACCGGCGAATTCCTGTCCGGCATGGCCCGCGGCGTCCCGATCCTCGACACGGTGACCAATCCCTGCCGCGTGACGCAGGTGGGCCGCAATACGTTCCGCATCGTGCTCACCCAGGGACTCAACCGCCAGATCCGCCGCATGTGCGAGCACTTCGATTACACCGTGCGGCGCCTGCAGCGCGTGCGGATCATGCACATCGAGCTCGGCACGCTGCCAGCAGGCAAGTGGCGCAACCTGACGGCGACCGAGGTGAAGCCGCTGCTGGTGCCGCCTGGGCGCAAGCGTTCCACGCTGTCGCTGAAGAGGCGTTAGGGGCCAGGCGACTGCTTGGGTTCGATGTCGACGATTTCGATGGGCGCCTCGCCGACGTTCTTCAACGCGTGGGTGGTTCCCGAGCCGATCCATTGCACCGCGCCGGCCTTTACGTCATGGGTCCTCGCGGCACCCTCAGGATAAGAGACCTCGAGGCGACCCGCGCTGACCAGCACGGCCACAGCGCTCGACGCGTGCGTGTGCATAGCCGTCGATTCGCCTGGCGCCAGGATTCGACGAAGCGCGCGCACGCGATCGTTCTCGAACTCCACGCGCCGATCGGACGCTGCCATCGCCGCCCCCGCGCGATCCTTGCCGACGTCATGGTCGGTCAATAATTCGATGTAGATGTTGTGGAACGCCGTCTCGCCGACATTCCGGACGCGATGCGTCCGTGCGGTCAGCGTGGCGCCATAGGCCACCGCTCCCCGCCGCAGACGAAACGTTTCCGCTTGCCCATCCTTTGGCTGGTCGTCGACCGTAGCGTCTGCCAGCCGCACCGAAATTCCATCGTGCCGATGCACGTGCCAGAGCGAGTCTTCGCCGGGCGGCAACCAGACGTCGAATACCCGTATGCTATCGTTCTGCAGCACGAGCCGATGTGCCGGCTCCTGTTCGATCGGTACCGCGGACTGCGCCGACGCCTTCGTGCCGCACAGCACCAGGCAGCACAGGCAAAGAACCTCCGCGACTCGCTGCAGCATTGGACCTCCGACTAACCCCAAACCCCGATCCCCTAACCCATTTCTTCCAGCCTGGCCTTCTTGTGCCGCAGGTCGAGGATCAGGTTGTAGCCGGCGACGCCCGCCGGGAACAGGTTCGAGAGGATGCCGACCGAGTCGTTCTTGCCGAACGTGAAGTACGACAGCAGCAGCAGGCTGCCGCTGATGCTCATCAGCCAGAACACCGTCGGGACGACAGGCCGGCCGTGGCGCCGCGAATAGAACATCTGCACGAACCACCGTCCCGCGAACAACGCGACGCCGACGTAGCCGATGAGCTTCCACGGCGTGATCGTGATGCCAAACGCCACCAGCAACGGATCGTTCATGGTCGTCGTGCTCCAGGTTCGGCGGCGGCGCGCATGCGTGCGCGCTGCAGGTCTGCATCCGTATCGATTCCAGGCCCGGGCGGTTCGGCGCAGAGGGCCACCGTGATGCGCAGCCCCGCCTGCAGGGCGCGCAGCTGTTCCAGCTTTTCCGTCTGCTCGTAGGACGAAGGCGCCATGGCAGTAATGCGCTGCAGCGCGCCGACGCGATACGCGTACAGGCCGACGTGTCGCATCGCGCCAGCGAAGTCCGCCTGGCTGCCGAGCCCCGCGGCTGCGCCATCGCGCGACCAGGGAATCGGGGCACGGCTGAAATACAGCGCTGCGCCATCGGCCGCGAACACCACCTTGACCACGTTGGGGTCCAGAAAGTCGTGCAGCGAATCGATCGGGGTGGCGAGCGTTGCGATGGCAGCGCCCGGATCGCGCGCCAGCAGCTCCGCCACCTGGTCGATCAGTCGCGGCGGCACGAACGGCTCGTCTCCCTGCACGTTGACGACGATCGTGTCGCCGGTCCAGCCCTGCTGGCGCGCGACGGCCGCGACACGATCCGTGCCGGATGGCAGCGCTGCATCGGTCATCACGGCGATCTGCTGCGTGCGTCCCCGCGGGTCGTGGACTGCCGCAGCAATGCGCGCGTCGTCGGTGGCGACCAGTACCTGGTCAGCGCGGCTGGCCGCCGCCTGCTCCACCACGCGCTGGATCATCGTGCGGCCGCCGATGTCGAGCAGCGGCTTGCCCGGCAATCGCGTCGAGGCGTAGCGCGCCGGGATGACGACGTGATGAGGCACGGGCGCTCAGTCCTTGAGCAGCGAATCGTCGGAATTCAGCCGGCGCGCTTCTTCCTCGAGCATCGCAGGGACGCCGTCGCGCACCGGAAAGGCCAGGCGATCGGCACGGCACACCAGGGTCTGCGCGTCGCGATGCCATTGCAGTGGCCCCTTGCAGAGCGGGCAGGCGAGGATATCGAGCAGCTTGTTATCCAAGGGACACTCCCGCACCGGTCAGTCCGGTGCGTTCAAGGACGGATGCCAGCAACGCCGCGGCTTCGGCGCGACCGATGGTTACTTCGAGATCGACCCACCACCAGTCGGGCCGGACGATCTCCCGGCATTTTACGGCATCTTTCTCGGTCATCAGGACAATGGCGTCCGCGGGGAACGGCAGCGACCCCGCCTCAAGCGGCGCGTGGTCTGGCAGTGGATGCGCCGTGACGGCCAATCCCCGCTGCTCGAGGCCGCGGAAAAAGGCGTCGGGATGACCGATGCCGGCAATCGCGTGCAGGTTGGCCTTGCCGACGAACTCGACGAGCGCGCGACGCTCGCCAGTGACGAGGTTGACTGCGTAGCCGAGGTCGAGTTGCGCCTGCAGCAGCAGGGGCGAACGGACTGAGAAATCCGCGCGCCCTCCCCCCCGCGATGGGTCACGACGACGGCGTGGACCGATTCCAGCTCGCATGCAGGTTCGCGCAATGGACCTGCCGGCAACAGCCAGCGGTTGCCCAGCCCGCGCGCGCCGTCAACGACGGCGATTTCATAGTCGCGCACAAGGCGAACGTGCTGGAGCCCGTCGTCGCAGACGACGACCTCCGCGCCCTGTTCAGCCGCGAGACGCGCCGCCGCCACGCGATCCGCACCGATGACGACCGCGTGCACGCCCCGGCGGGCATGCACCAGCGCCTCGTCACCAGTCACGCCCGGGTCGTCCGTCGGCGCAACGACCCTGGGTGCACCGCGATGCGACCCACCGTAACCGCGCAGCACGACACCCACTCGTCTGCCGCGCGCTTCGAGCTGCCGTGCCAGCCAGGCGGCGACGGGAGTCTTGCCCGTGCCACCGACCGTCAGGTTGCCGACGACGATGACCGGCACGTCGACGTGTTCGACGCGCAGCAGCCCGGTGCGATACGCCATGGCGCGCAAGGCGAGAATGAGCCGGTAAAGCAGGGCGAGCGGCCACAGCGGCAGGCTGCGCCAGGCGGGGCCGTACCAGACGCTCTGCAGCCGCGCGTCGAGCGACATGGGTCAGTCGCTGAACTGCAACCGGTGCAGCACGGCGTACTGGCCGTCGCGCGCCAGCAGTTCCTGGTGGGTACCCGATTCCACGACGCGGCCCGCCTCCATGACCAGGATGCGATCGGCCTTTTCGACCGTCGACAGGCGGTGCGCGATCACGAGCGTCGTGCGGTTGGCCATGAGCGCTTCGAGCTGGTCCTGGATCTGCCGCTCGATCTCGGTGTCGAGCGCCGAGGTCGCTTCGTCCAGGATCAGGATGGGTGTGTTGCGCAGGAGCGCCCGTGCGATCGCAATGCGCTGGCGTTGGCCACCCGAGAGCAGCGTGCCGCGATCGCCGACGATGGTGTCGAGGCCGAGCGGCAGCTGGTCGCTGAATTCGTTGACGCGCGCGGCCGCCGCGGCGCCTTCGATTTCAGCGTCCGTCGCCGGGAAGCCGAAAGCGATGTTGCTCTTGATCGTGTCGTTGAACAGCACGACGTCCTGGCTCACGAGGCTCACCTGCGAGCGCAAGGCCTGCAGCGAGAATTCGCGTGCGTCGTGACCGTCGACCAGCACCTGCCCCGCCGTCGGGTCATAGAAGCGCGGCAGCAACCCCACGAGCGTCGACTTGCCGCTGCCGGAACGTCCCACGATGGCGATCTTCTCACCGGGCCTGGCGTGGAAGCTCACGCCGTGCAGCACCGGATCGGCCGACGTCGGGTACTTGAACTCGACGCTGCGGTATTCCACCTCGCCACGCGCGCGTTCCAGGCGGAACCCGCCGCCCTGGTCCTCGAGCGGCGCGTCGAGCACTTCGAAAATGCTTTGCGCAGCCGCGATGCCCTGCTGCAACGGACCCGCGACATTGACCAGCCGGCGCAGCGGCGCGGTGATCAGCATCAGCGCGGCGATGAAGGATGTGAATTCGCCGACGGACATCAAGCCGTTGATCGCGTCGACCGTCGCCAGGTACAGCACGCCCGCCAGGCCGACGGCCGCGATCGTCTGCACGATGGGATTGCTCATGCCCTTGGTCATCATGAGCTTCATGTGCGAGCGACGGTTGTGCTCGGTCACCTCGTCGAACATCCGCGCTTCGTAGTCCTGCGCGTTGAAGACGCGGATCACCCGGGGCGCCTCGATCGCTTCCTTGGCGACGCGCGTCACGTCACCCATCGAGTTCTGGATGCGCCGGCTGTAACGACGAAACAACAGGTTGATCTTGCGGATCAGCACCGCGATCAGCGGACCGACGATCAGGCTGAACAGCGTGAGCTTCGGGTTGAGGTACAGCAGGTAGCCGATCAGGCCGATGATCGTCAGCGAGTCGCGGATGAATACGGTAACCGAATCCGTCGTCGCAGTGGCCACCTGCTCGGTGTTGTAGGTGAGCTTGGACAGCAGCACGCCCGACGTGTTGCTGTCGAAGTACGCGACCGGGAGGTGCACGTAGCGCTCGAAGATCTGCCCGCGCAGCGTCTTGACGATGTGCCGGCCGACGAAACCCGGGCAGTACGTCTGCATGAAGTCGCCGACGCCGCGCAGGATGAAGAGCCCGACGAGCGCCACCGGCACCAGCCAGACCATGCGCGGATCCTTGTCGACGAAAGTGCCGTCGAGGAAGAACTTCACGAACGCAGCCCAGCCCGCGTCGGTCGCGGCGAAGATCGTCATGCCGACCACGCCAACGGCGAACATGGCCTTGTGCGGCCGCAGGTAGCCGAGCAGACGCTTGTACGTATGCAGGGCGCCCTCCGGCATCTTCAGGTCGATGCGCTTATCGCCTTTCCGACCCATCGTGCACCGTCGCGATGTTGATCTGGCGGTAGCCGAGGCGCCCGGCGACGTCCATCGCCGTGACGACCGACTGGTGCACGGCCCGCGCGTCGGCGCGGATCGTGAGGGGCTGCGCGCGGTTGCCGCTGGTGGCGCGTGCAAGTGCCGTGGCGAGCGTGTCCGGACTGTTGTTGACGAGATCGCGACCGCCCACGCGATAGTTGCCTTCGGCGGTGACCTCGATTTCGACCGTTTCCTTGACCGAGGCCTCGTCGGGCTGGACACCCGCCGTGGGCAACCGGACCTGCAGCCGGCTCTCGTCGATGAACTTGGTGGACATCATGAAGAAGATCAGCAGCAGCAGCACGACGTCGATCAGCGACGTCATGTTGAGCTCGACCTCCTCGCGCTGCTTCCGCTGGAATTTCAAGCCACGGCTTCCTGCGAGCCCTGCTGGGCCGACAACGCAGCGCCGATCTCGACAGCGGACGCGGGGCGCAACGCGCTCGCACGGTCGATCGCCTGCACCAGCTTGAGCGATTCCTTCTCCATGTCGATGACATGGCCGTCGACGCGGCCGCGAAGCAGGCGGTAAGCAACCAACGCCGGGATAGCGATGATGAGGCCGGTCGCGGTCGTGATGAGCGCTTCGGCGATACCCGACGCCATGGCCGTGGGGTTGCCCACGCCGGCGATCGTGATGGCTTTGAACGTCCGGATCATGCCGGTGACGGTGCCGAGCAGACCGAGCAGCGGCGAGATGGCCGCGATCGTGCCGAGGGCATTCAGGTAACGCTCAAGTTCGTGCGCGACGTGGCGCCCGGCGTCCTCGATGGCCTCGATCATCAGCGAGCGATCGCGGTTGCGGTTCGCCAGCCCCGCGGCCAGCACGCGACCCAACGGCGAGTGCTGCTGCAGCGCCAGGATCTGCTTGTCGGACAGGGTACGGTTCTCGACCCAGCGCCACACCTTGTCGACCAGTTCCTCGGGCACGACGCGCTGGCTCCGCAGCGTCCAGAGGCGCTCGAGCGTGATGGCGGCGGCAAGTATGGAGCAGAGGATGAGCGGCACCATTACGATGCCGCCGGCCTTCACGATTTCGAACATGTGGCGTGCTCGAGTCCCTGTGCCCGGCAAAAATGACCCGCCGATGATACTGGAACCCCTCCCCCGCGGCGACGGGCATGGTTCAAGGATCACGCCACGGACGCGGCTGTTCACGCCGCCATTCGACCGGCGGCGCCACGGCGCGCCCGGGCGCAAGCTCGAACGTTACCGCTCCGCCAACGCTCGTCCGCACCCCCTGGGCTCCAGCCTGCTCCCAACGCTCCACGACGCGCCGGACAGGGAAGTTCCAGCGGTTGCGGTACCCCACTGCGTAGATGGCCCAGCGCGGCCTCAACGCCGTCACGAAGTCCTGCGTCGAAGAAGTGCGGCTGCCATGGTGGGGCACGACGACGATGTCGACAGGTGCCAACGCCCCTGCGCGCACCAGTTCACGCTCAGCCTCGGCCTCGATGTCCCCGGTGACGAGCGCCGTGTGCCCACCTGCACTCACGAGCAACACGCACGAACTGTCGTTGTCACGTTCGTAGCGCACGTCACCGGGATGCACCCAGCGAAAGCCGACGCCGTCCCAGGCCCAGGCCTCGCCACGCCGACAGGTGTCCCGGGCGACAAGAGCACGGCTGTCGTAGAGCGTGCCCGCTTGCAGGCTCGGGCCCAATGTCAGGGCGCGCGCATCCATCAAGGCGAGCACGCTGCCCGCACCGCCCTTGTGATCGTCGTCGTCGTGACTCACGACGACGCGATCCACCGTGCGGATGCCGCGCGACTTGAGGAAAGGAACGACCACCAGTTGCCCGGTGTCGCTGCCCGTGCGGAACGAAGGTCCTGCGTCGTAGACGAGCGTGTGTCCACGCGTTTCGACCACGACCGAAAGTCCTTGCCCCACGTCGAGAATCGTGATGTGCGCGGCCCCGTAGGGGACGGGCGCAGGCCGCCACAGGCAAGCGGTCGCAATGAGCACGCCACCAGCAATGCGACCCACGATCGGCAAAGGCGACAGCGCCGCGAGCGTGCCGAGCATGAGCGCGACCCAGGCCATGCCGTCGAGCCCGGCGATTGGCCACGTGGCGAGCGGCCACGATGCCGGCACCTCGATCAGTGGCCACGTCGCTTCGATCAACCGGCCCGTCCAGTCGAGCATGACCGCGCCTGCGGTGCCGGAAACCTGTGCCACGGCGCACGAGACGAGCACGGCAGGCACGACCAGCAGCGTGTAGAGCGGGATCGCGTACAGGTTGACGAGCGCGGACACGAGCGAGACCGAGCCGAAGCTGCCCGCCAACACGGGCACGAGCCCCAGCGTGACGACGACCTGGACCAGCAGGTAACTGCGCACTGGACCGAGCGGCCGGACGTGCCCGGTGGCCCCATAGAGAATCACGGCCACGGCGCCAAACGACAGCCAGAAGCCTGGCGCGAGCGGTGCCAGCGGGTCGAGCAGCAACACGCCGACGATGCCAAGGCCCAGTCCATCTGCGATGCCGACTCGTCGACGCAACAGGAGCGCCGCGGCGCCGCACGCGATCATGACCATCGTGCGCTGCGTCGGCACGGACCAGCCTGCAAGCAGGCTGTAGCCCAGTGCTGCGATCGCGGCTGCGCCGACCGACGCATCGCGCGTGGCACCCGTCGCACCCCGGCTTTGACGGAATCGCTGTACCCGTCCGCCGAGCCAGCCGAAGA
Organism: uncultured Gammaproteobacteria bacterium; assembly: GCA_963754535.1. Classification (GTDB taxonomy): domain Bacteria; phylum Pseudomonadota; class Gammaproteobacteria; order Steroidobacterales; family Steroidobacteraceae; genus RPQJ01. The sequence continues at coordinate 69,107 of CAVWGG010000011.1, read as the reverse complement.
CTGCAGCCACCATTGCGATGTGCAAGCCCGAAATCGCCATCAGGTGGCTGGTGCCACTGCGCGCGAGTTGCAGCCATTGTTCGCGGCTCAGCGCGTCCTGCAGGCCGACGGCGAGTCCGGCGACGATGCCGGCCGACGGTCGTTCCCCGAGTGTGTCGCGAATGATCGATGCAACCCGCGCGCGTGCGAGCAGTACCGGATACCTGAACGCAGCGGCTGCATCACGACCGAGCCGTTCGCCCGAGCGCACGTAGCCGCTCGCGCCAACACGATCGCGCAGCATCCGTGCCTCGTTGTCGTGCCCGCCAGGATTGGCGAACCCACGTGGACGACGCAGTTTCACTTCGAGTTCAAGCGTCTCGCCGGCATCAATGCGGGCAGGCGCGTCGTACCACGTCAGCTCGAGGAGCCGGGGCAGCGATCGCGAGTCGCCCTCCGGCAGCGGCGACAAGCGGAACTTGAGTAGGTCGAGGGTGCCCTGCGGCACGCTCGTGACGACACCGCGCACGCGCAGTGCGTGCCCCTCCAGCGCGGGATCCAGCCGATCGGCCAGGCCGGCATTGAGCTGCAGTGCGGTGAGCCAGAGCCCCGCTCCCGGCCCCAGCAGCCAGGCTCGGCGCCACGCGCAGGCGCAGGCGATGCTCGCGAGCAGACCGGCCCACACCAGCGCGACAGGAGGCGCGTGCGGCAGGCTGAGCGCCGCACAGGAGCCGGCCAGGAGGCCTGCCGCCAATTGCCACATGATTCGACGTCCCGACCGCGAGGACGTCAGGGTGCGGGTCAGTCCCGGCGGGTGGCGACGCGACTAATCGGCGAGTTCAGCCCGATTCAGCCCTCGATTAGCTGGCCATCCTGCAGGGTCAGGACACGCTGCATGCGCGAGGCGATTTCGTTCGAGTGCGTGACCAGCACGAGGCTGGTGCCGAGTTCGCGGTTCAGTTCGAGCATGAGCTCGAGCACGCTCTCGGCGTTGCGGCCGTCGAGGTTGCCGGTCGGCTCGTCCGCCAGCACGATCTTCGGTCGCGTCACCAGGGCGCGCGCAACGGCCGCACGCTGCCGTTCGCCGCCCGAGAGCTGCGATGGCCGATGCGTAAGCCGCTGGCCCAGGCCCACGCGATCCAGGAACCACTGCGCCTCGCGACGCGCATCCGCCGCGGAGGTGCGCCGCACGAGCAGCGGCATCGCAACGTTCTCCAGGGCGCTGAACTCGGGCAGCAGGTGATGAAACTGGTAAACGAAACCCAGCGCACGATTGCGCAGGTCGCCGCGTGCGGCCTCCGACAGGTCCGCGAAGGCCTGGCCCATCAGGCGCACGGCGCCCTGTGTCGGCAGGTCGAGGCCGCCGAGGATCTGCAGCAGCGTCGTCTTACCCGAGCCGGAAGCGCCGATGATCGCGAGCGTCTCGCCCGCCCGCACCTGCAGCTCGACGCCGCGCAGGACTTCGAGGCGCTGCCCCGCTTCCACGAAATGCTTGTGCACTCCCTCGCACGCGAGGATCGATGGTTCAGTCATGGCGCAGGGCCCTCGCCGGGTCGGTGGTCGCAGCGCGCCACGCGGGATACAGGGTGGATAGACAGCAGAGCGCGAACGCCGTGCCCGCGATGAGCAGCACGTCGCCGGGCTCGACGCGCGCCGGCAAGTCGCTCATGAGGTAGACGCTCGCGTCCATGAAATGCACGCCGAAGACACGCTCCAGGCCGTGGACGATCGACTCGAGATTCAGCGAGATCAACACGCCGAGAGCCACGCCGCCCAGCGTGCCGAGCAGGCCAATCACGGTGCCCTGCGTCGTGAAGATCGCGAGGATGCTCGAGGGGCGCGCGCCGATCGTGCGCAGGATGGCGATGTCGGGCTGCTTGTCCTTCACCGCCATTACCAGCGTCGACACGATGTTGAACGCGGCGACCGCCACGACCAGCAGCAGGATGAAGAACATCATGCGCTTGGTCAGCTCGATCGAGCGGAAGAAGTTCGCGTTGCGCTGCGTCCAGTCCTCGACGTAGAGCCCGCCGCCGAGCTGGTTGGCAACTTCGCGCACGGCGAGCGGCGCCTCGTAAGGATCCTTGACCGCGAGCCGCAGGCCGGTCACGTTGGCGCCGAGCCGCAGCAGTCGCGCCGCGTCCGCGACATGCACCACCGCGAGGGTTGCATCGATCTCGTACATGCCGGAGCGGAAGATGCCCGCGACCTTGAATCGACGCAGGCGTGGCAGCACGCCGGCAGGCGTCACGGTACCCTTGGCGACGGCAACGACGACGGCGCCGCCCAGCCCCACGCCGAGTTTGTTCGCCAGTTCCTCGCCCAGCAGGACATTGAACGAACCCGGCTGCAGGGATTGCATCGAGCCACCCGTGAGCCGCTCACCCAGCGCGGAGACCTGCGCCTCGAGCAGCGGATCGATCCCACGCAAGGTGGCTGCGCTCGAAGCGCCCGCGGCGTGATCGGCGATCAGCAGCGTCTCCGATTCCACGAACGGTGCCGCGGCAGACACGCGAGGATTCTCGAGCGCCGTGTCCCGCATCGCCTCCCACCCGACGAGTCCCTCGCCGAAGGCCGTCACCGTTGCGTGCGACGTCAGGCTCAGGATGCGCGACCGCAGTTCGTGCTCGAAGCCGTTCATCACCGACAGCACGACGATCAGCACCGCCACGCCGATCGCCACGCCCACCATCGAGATCAACGAGATGAAGGACAGGAAGCGGTTGCCGGTCGAGCGCAGGTAGCGCCGGCCGATCGTGAGTTCGAACGGAGTGCCACGCCGAGTCATGGTCATTCGTAGCGCAGCGCCTCGGCGGGCTCCGTCGCCGCACCGCGGATCGCCGGGTAGATCGTCGCGACGACCGTGAGCGTAAACGCCACCAGCGTGATCGTCAGGATCTGGCCGATCCGCAGCTCCGCTGGAATCTGCGTGATGTAGTAGACGGAAGGGTCCATCACGTGAAAGCGGAACACACGCTCGAGCACCGGAACGATGGTGCCGACGTTGGCCGCGATCAGGACGCCGAGCACGAGGCCGAACAGCGTCCCGACGGTGCCGATCACCAGGCCCTGGGTGAGAAACACGCCGACGATGCCGCGCGGGGTCATGCCGAGCGTGCGCAGGATCGCGATGTCCGAGCGCTTCTCGTTCACCACCATCACCAGCGCCGCCACGATGTTGAACGCGGCCACAGCGACGACGAGCAGCAGGATCAGGCTCATCATCGTCTTCTCGATGCGGATGGCCCGGAAGTACGCGGAGTGTTCCTCGCTCCAGTCCTTGACCTGCAGCCCCGCGCCCACGGCCCGGCGCAGGTCGGCGGTGCGCGCGGGCGCGTTCATCACGTCGTCGAAGCGGATGCGCAACCCGGCCGGTGTCGCGTTCGCGGCGCCGGTCAGGTCAGCCGCGTCGGCGATCGACACGAGAGCCAGCGACGCGTCGTGATCCTGCAGCCCGACTTCGAAGATGCCGGTGACGGTAAAGGTCTGCAGCAGCGGGCGGCCACCCGCCGCGAGCATGTCGCGGCCGGGCACCATCACCGTGAGTTCATCGCCGAGTTCGGCGCCGATCTGCCAGGCAAGCACACGGCCAATGACCATGCTGCGCGAGCCGGCCTTCAGGTCACTGAGCTTCCCTTGCAGCAGGTTGCGCTCGATCGACGACACGTTGGCTTCGGCCACCGGATCGATGCCGTGCAGCAGCACCGGCTCGAGCGTGCCGGAGCGCCCGAGCATCGCCTGCACGTCGACGAACGGCGCGACACCCTCCACGCCCGGCACGGTTCGAATGCGTTCGGTGACCGCCTGCCAGTTCGCCATGCGCTCAGGCGGCCCAGACACGGTGGCATGCGCAGTGAGCGACACCAGCCGGTTGCGCAACTCGCCCTCGAAGCCGTTCATGACCGAGATGATCGTGATCAGCGCCGCGACGCCGAGGCACACCCCGGCCATCGAAATCCACGAGATGAACGAGACGAAGAAACCCTGCCTGCGGGTCCGGACGTAGCGCAGGCCAACGAAGACGGGCAGCGGGTGGAACACCGTGGGCAGTGGCTCGTGGGGCGGGAGGCCGCAAGGCTACCCGGCGCAGCCCGGCTTTGCACGTTTCCCGCCGCGCCAGATAGTGAACTGGAACAAGGAATTAGGCCGCCACGCTCCGGCGCTTTCACGGCGAATGTTATAGTTCGCGGGGCCTCACTGGAGACACGGAAGCATGCGCAAGCAGACATTCACGGCAATCAGCCTTTGCCTGGCCGGGCTTGCGACAGCGCCGGCCCTGCCCGCCCAGACCCTCGAAATGGCAGATCCGCCCGCGGCGACGACCGCGGTGGCCACGCCTGCCCGTGGCCAGAGCATGGCCCAGGTGGAGCGCCAGTTCGGCGCGCCGACCGAGCGGTTTGCCCCGGTCGGACAACCCCCGATCACCCGGTGGGTCTACGCGGACAAGATCGTCTATTTCGAGTACGACCACGTCGTCCATGCGGTCACGCTCCGCCGCTGAGCCGAACCGCTAGAATCGCCGCGTCCCCTGCCTGAAGCGGGGGCGTCCGGCCGTTGCACCGGACCAAGGGCGGGTCGAAACCCCGTCGACGTTTCCTGCGAATCTCTGCCGCGTCCAGGCGCGGGGGAGCCTCATTCATTGCCCGCTGGAATCCGATGCCCGTCGATCAACCCGCCCTGCTGCCCACGCACGAACACCCGAGCCTGCGCTGGCTCGGCCTGACCGGAGCCGCCACTGCCCTGCAGGTGGCGCGCGCGGCCGCGCAGGCGGCCGGACCGGTCCTGCTGGTGACGAGTGACGCGGCGACCGCCGCCCGTCTCGAGGAAGAGCTTTCGTTCTTCTGCGCGGGCGCCGTGCCGATTTTCGGCTTCCCCGGCTACGAGACGCTGCCATACGACCAGTTCTCGCCGCACCCCGACATCATTTCGCAGCGCCTGCGCACGCTGGCGCGCCTGCCCGCCCTGAAGCGCGGCATCGTGATCGTCGACCTGCAGACCGTGCTGCAGCGCCTGCCGCCGCGCACGTTCATCGACGGCCACGCACTCAGCCTCAAGGCCGGCGAGGCACTGGACCTCGAGCAGTTCCGCTTGCGCCTCGCCAGCGCCGGCTACGCGAGCGTGCCGCAGGTGGGCGAGCCTGGCGACTTCGCCATCCGTGGCTCGCTGTTCGACGTGTACCCGATGGGAGCCGAATCGCCGCTGCGGATCGACCTGTTCGACGACGTCATCGACAGCATCCGCAGCTTCGACGCCGAATCGCAGCGCTCGCGCGAAAAGCTGCCGCGACTCGACCTGCTGCCGGCCCGCGAGTTCAGCCTGTCGCCCGAGGCGATCAAGGACTTCCGCCGGCGCTTCCGCACGCGCTTCCAGGGCGACCTGACGCGCATGCCGCTCTATCGCGACGTCGGCGAGGGGCTCGCCCCGGCGGGCATCGAGTACTACCTGCCGCTGTTCTTCGAGCAGACCGCCACGCTCCTCGATTACCTGCCGGCGCATGCCACGGTGATCCTGCCGTCCGACCACGATGCAGGATTGCGCGACGCCTGGCGTTCGCTGGTCGAACGCTTTGAGGAGCGCCGGTACGACATCGAGCATCCGGTGCTCGACCCTGCAGAGATCTGCGTGCCGGCGGACGAATGGTTTACGGCCGCGACTGCGTTGCCGCACGTGCTGCTCGGGCCGGCACCAGCGACTCCCGCTCGCACCGACGTGCCGGAAACGGCTTCGTTGCCGTCCGTCCCGGTCGTGGACTTCCGCACCGAACCCGCGCCGTCCGCCCGCATCGATCAGCGCCGCGAAGAGACGCTGCACGCGTTCGCGGACCAGTTGCGCTACACCGAGGGCCGCGTGCTGCTCGCCGCCGAATCCGCCGGCCGGCGCGAACTGCTGCTCGAACTGCTGCGGCCGTACGACATCACGGCCAAGGTGGTCGGCAACTGGCAGGAGTTCCTCGATTCGAGCGCACGCATCGCCCTCACCGTCGCGCCGCTCGCCTCCGGCGTCACGCTGCGCGACCCGCCAGTCACGATCTACGCCGAGGAGCAGTTGTTCGGCGAGCGTGCGCGCCAGGAGCGACGGCGCCGACGCACCGACCGCGATCCCGCGAAGATCATCCAGCAGCTCGCGGACCTGCGCCCGGGCGCGCCGGTCGTGCATGAAGATTACGGAGTGGGACGCTACACCGGCATGACCACGATGGAAGCCGGCGGCATGACCGCTGAGTTCCTCGTGCTCGAATATGCCGAGGGCGACAAGCTGTACGTGCCGGTCCAGGCGCTCGAACGCATCAGCCGCTACACCGGCGCGCCCGCGGAATCCGCGCCGCTGCACAAGCTCGGCGGCGACCAGTGGACGAAGGCGCGCGCGCGCGCCGCGGCGAAGATCCGTGACGCGGCAGCGGAGCTGCTCGACGTCTACGCCCGCCGCGCTGCACGCGCAGGCCACGCCTTCAAGGTGGACGACCAGCAGGTGCGCGCGTTCGAGTCCGGCTTCCCGTTCGAGGAGACCGTCGACCAGTTGAACGCCATCCAGGCCGTGATCGAGGACCTGCGCTCGGGCAAACCGATGGACCGCGTGATCTGCGGCGATGTCGGCTTCGGCAAGACCGAGGTCGCGCTGCGCGCGGCATTCGTCGCCGTGCAGGGCGGCAAGCAGGTGGCGGTGCTCGTGCCGACCACGCTGCTGGCACAGCAGCACTACGAGACGTTCGCCGACCGCTTCGCCGACTGGCCCGTGAAGATCGAACTGCTGTCGCGCTTCCGCGCGGGCGCACAGTCCAAGGTGGCGCTCGACGGCTTGGCGTCCGGCAAGGTGGACATCGTCGTCGGCACGCACCGGCTGCTGCAGCACGGAGTCAAGTTCAAGGACCTCGGGCTCGTGATCATCGACGAGGAGCACCGTTTCGGCGTGCGCGACAAGGAACGCCTCAAGTCGCTCCGGTCCGAGGTCGACGTGCTGACGCTGACGGCCACGCCGATTCCCCGCACGCTCAACATGGCGCTTGGCGGGCTGCGCGATCTTTCATTGATCACGACGCCGCCGGCCGCACGACTCTCGATCAAGACGTTCGTGAGCGAATGGAACGACCCCACGGTGCGCGAGGCCTGCCTGCGCGAGCTGCGCCGCGGCGGCCAGGTGTACTTCGTCCACAACAGCGTGGAGACGATCGAGAAGAAGGCGCAGCAGCTGGCGGAGCTCGTGCCCGAAGCCCGCATCGTGATCGGCCACGGCCAGATGCGCGAACGCGACCTCGAGCAGGTGATGCTCGATTTCTACCACAAGCGCGCGAACCTGCTGCTCTGCACGACCATCATCGAAAGCGGCATCGACGTGCCCACGGCGAACACGATCATCATCGACCGCGCGGACCGCTTCGGCCTCGCGCAGTTGCACCAGCTGCGCGGTCGCGTCGGCCGCTCCCATCACCAGGCGTACGCGTACCTGATCACGCCGCCGAAGAACGCCATGACGGCCGATGCCGCGCGCCGGCTCGAGGCCATCGAATCACTGGAAGACCTCGGCGCGGGTTTCGTGCTCGCGACGCACGACCTCGAAATCCGCGGCGCCGGCGAACTGCTCGGGGAAGGCCAGAGTGGCCAGATCCAGGAAATCGGGTTCGCGCTCTACATGGAACTGCTCGAACGTGCCGTAAAGGCGATGCAGGCTGGCAAGGTGCTGGACCTCGAGAAGCCGCTGCACCACGGGCCGGAGATCGACCTGCACGTGCCATCGCTGCTGCCTGAGGCCTATCTGCCCGACGTGCACGCGCGGCTGGTGCTCTACAAGCGCATCTCTTCAGTGCAGTCGGTGACCGAACTCGACGACCTGCAGGCCGAGACGATGGACCGCTTCGGCCCGCTGCCCGACCCGGCAAAGAACCTGTTCCGCATCGCGCGGCTGCGCGTGGTGGCCAACCCGCTGGACATCGAGCGCATGGACCTGGGCGTCGCCAGCGGCTCGGTCGCGTTCGGCGATGCGACTCCGCTCGACCCGGGCTCGCTGGTCCTGCTGCTGCAGAAGAGCAACCGGACGATGCGCTTCGACGGCCCGAGGAAGATCCGCGTGACCGGCAAGTGGGAGGACACGGAAGAGCGGTTCAGCGCCGCGCAGAGACTGCTCGACGAACTCACGCGCTGCGTGCCGAAACACTAGGACTCAGATTTCCCCGCGGACCGCGCGATTGCCGCCGTTCGCCCTGGCTGCGCCCACGGCGGCTCCGCTCGCCTCCAGCATCGCCGCGTGGCTCACCGCGCGCGGAGGCTGTGCGGTCACCGCGCCGGCGCTCACCGTGAGGAACTTGCCTGTCGCGGAGCGCGGGTGATGGATCGAAAGCGAGCGGATGCGCGAGACGATCTGGTCGGCAAAGCCGAGCGCCGCATCGGCCTCCATCGAGACGCCGAGCACGAGAAATCCGCCCTGCCCCGACCGCGCGACCACGTCGCTGGCGCGCTTCATCACCGCCGCGATGGTGCGGCCGACCTGCCGCAGCACGTTGTCGCTGGCACTGCGGCCGAAGATCTCCTGGTATTCCGCCCACGAGTCGATCTCGAAGTGCATCAGCGTGACGGTGCGACCGTCGCGCTGGCCGATGGACCAGTCACGCGCGAGCATCTCGAGCAGCTGTTCCTCGGTGCTGAGGCCACTGGAGCGTTCGAGCGCCGCAGCCAGCACGCCCGGCGAATTGCGGGGCACGGGACGGTAATAGAGCGCCATCCGTCCGCCCGTCAGCATCACGGCCCAGCGCTCGCAGTCGACCAGCGTGCCGTCGACACGCTTCAGCCGGACGCGGGAACCGATACCCGTCGCGGTCAGGTTGGGGTCGGCGGGAGCCTCGACTTCGACGTCCTCGAGCCGGCGTCCTGCCACCCAGTCCTCCGAGCGGCGCAACAACGCGGCGAGCGTCGCATTGCCGTAGGCCACGTGCGTCAGGCCGTCGCGGTATTCGACGACGGCTATGCCGTCGAGCGCGTGCCGCAGCACCTCCCCGAGCAATTGCGCGTCGCTGGTCGTCGTCACGGTCGATGCGTCATTCATCGTGTTGGAACTCCCCCGCGTCCCCGGTCCGTTGTCAGGCGTTCAGTTGCAGGCTCGGCGCGTCACGGCAATGGTCGATCGCCCGCTGGCATTCGGCCCATTGCGCCGTCTTGCGCAGCTGTTCGCGGGCCGGCATCTGCCGGCCGTGCAGCCGCACCAGGCGCACCTGGCTCAATGGATCCGCCGCGCCTTCGAGCTCGGCAAGCGTCGCCAGCACCGCAGGACGATCATTGCAGATCGGCAGCAGGTCGCATCCGGCGTCGATCGCGCGGCGCGCGCGCTCCGGAACCGTGCCCGCAAACGCGGCGCCTCCCATGCTCAGGTCGTCCGAGAACACGGCGCCGGTAAAACCGAGGCCCCAGCGCAATTCCTGCTGGATCCAGCGCGCCGAGAAGCCCGCAGGCGCGTCATCGACCGCTGGGAACAGTACGTGCGCCACCATGACGGACGTCAGGCCGTTTGCGATCATGCGCCGGTAGGGCAGCAGCTCGTCGGTGAGCTCGATCAACGGACGGCGATCGATCGGCAACGCCTTGTGCGAATCGGCAACGACCGCGCCGTGGCCCGGGAAATGCTTGGCCGTGGCGGCCATGCCGGCCGTGCGCATGCCCTGCATGCAGGCGACCGCCAGACGGGAGACGACTTCGGGATCGCGGTGATAGGCGCGGTCGCCGATGACTTCGCTGACGCCGTAATCGAGGTCGATGCAGGGTGCGAAACTCAGGTCGATGCCGATCGAACGCAGTTCGGCGGCGAGCAGCCACCCGCACTGCCAGGCCAGGCGGCGGCCGGCTTCCGGGTCGAGATCGTACGCGTGGCCGATCGCGCGCTGCGGAGGCAGCACGGTGAACTCCTGCCGGAAGCGCTGCACGCGCCCGCCCTCGTGATCCACGGTGACGAGCAACGACGGATTGCGCACGGCCCGGATGTCGCGGACCAATGCTTCCAGCTGCTCGTAGCTGGAGAAATTGCGCGTGAACAGGATCACCGCACCCACCAGCGGGTGCGCCAGCACGTGCCGGTCCTCGTCGCTGAGTTCGCAGCCAGCGACGTCGACCATCAGCGGACCGAGCGTCATCGCGTCACCCCGGTTGCACTGTCGTCCGTCATGCGTTCCTCATCGGTCGAACACCGCCATGGCCTCGACGTGCGTCGTGTGCGGAAACATGTCCATCACACCCGCCGCGGTCAGCCGGAAGCCATGCTCCCGGACGAGCAGGCCCGCGTCACGCGCGAGGCTGCCCGAATGGCAGGAAATATACACGACGCGCCTGGCGCCGCTCGCGGCGACTACGGCCAGGATTTCCCGGGCCCCGGCCCGCGGCGGATCGAGGAGCACGCGGTCATAAGGCCGCCGCGCCCACGGCAGGCCCGCCACGTCCTTGAACAGGTCGGCCACGTGGAACTCGACGTTCGCGATGCCATTGCGCGCGGCGTTGGCGCGCGCCCGCTTTACCAGCCCTTCGTCGCCTTCGACGGCCACGACGTGGCCCGTGCGCCGGGCCAGCGGCAGCGAAAAATTGCCGAGGCCGCAGAACAGGTCGAGGACCGTTTCGCCCGCTTGCGGCTCCAGCACCTCGAGCGCGCGTGAAATCATCGCCAGGTTAAGCGGGCCGTTGACCTGCACGAAATCGGTCGGCTCGAAGTCGATCGTGACGTCGTGCTCGGGCAGCCGATATCTGAGCGACGCCGGCGGATGCGCCGGATCGAGTGGCGCGATGGTGTCCGGGCCACCCGGCTGCAGGTAGATGCGGACGGAGTGCTCGCGCTCGAACGCCGCCATTCGTTCGAGATCGGCCGGCGCGGGCGGATCGAGCACACGCAGCACCAGCGCCACCACGTCGTCCGACACCGCGACTTCGGCCTGCGGCAGGCGGCTCGCGATCGTCAGGCCCTCGACCATCTGCCCGAGCGGCGTGATCAATGCACCGACCGGCTCGACAAGCACGTGGCATTCGTGCAGGTCCGCCACGTAGGGCGATGACCGCTCGCGAAAGCCGACCAGCACCTTGCCCTTGCGCGGCACGAGCTTGATGCCGAGGCGCGCGCGCCTGCGGTAATTCCAGACCGGACCATGGAGCGGCTCGAGCAGGCGCTCTGCGTGGACCGCGCCCAGCCGCGACAGGTTCTCGATCAGCTGCGATTGCTTGAACGCGAGTTGCGCGACGGGCGCGAGGTGCTGCAACGCGCAACCCCCGCAGAGGCCGAAGTGCGGACACTTCGGCTGCACACGGTCCGGACTGGCGCGCAGCACCTGCTCGGTGACGGCGTAGTCGAGCTTGCGCTGGCGATGCGTTCGCCGCAGCAGCACCCGTTCGCCTGGCAGTGCATCGGCCACGAAGACGGTCTTGCCATCGATGCGCGCGACGCCTGCCGCGTCGTGGGTGAGGTCGACGATGTCAGCCTCTTCGGGCGCCATCTGCAGCCGCTTCATGGGTTGGTCAGCTCCCGCACCTGGCCCACGCGTCGACGTATTCCCGCAGGTGCGGCTTCTCCGTCGCCAACAGCCCACTGCGGACGAGTTCGACCTCGCGCTCGTGCTCTTCGTGCGTGAGGCGGCCGCGCATCAGCTCGAAGCGCAGGTAAATCAGGTACGTGTTGACGACGTCGGTCTCGCAGTAGTTGCGGATGTCTTCACTGCGGCCTTCGAGGTGCGCGTCCCACACACCCTCGCCCGTCATGCCGAGCTTGCCGGGGAAGCCGAGCAGCTGCGACATCTTGTCGAGGCCGACGCGACCGCGGCCCTGGAAGCCCGCGAGCACGTCCATGAGGTCGACGTGCCGCCAGTGAAAGCGGCTGATGTAGTTGTTCCACTTGTACGACTGATCCATGTCGCCCATTTCCCAGTAGCGGTGGGCCTGTACCTTGTGGCGCAGCGCGCGGTAGTGCAGCACCGGCAGGTCGAACCCGGCGCCGTTCCAGCTGACGAGAGTCGGCGCGAGGCGCTCGATGCCGTCGAAGAAGCGGCGCACCAGTTCCTCCTCGGACGAGTCGGGCTCGCCGAGGCTCCAGACCTTGAAACCGTCGCGCGACCGCATGGCGATCGAGATGGCGACGATGCGCTGCTGCTCGAGCGACAGGAATTCGTTGCCGGTCTGCTCCCGCTGGCGCGTGTGCATCACGTAACCGACCTGCTTGTCGGTCAGGGTCTCGAGCCCGTGGAGCCGGCGGCCGAACTCGACGTCGGGGACCGTCTCGATGTCGAACGCGAAGACGTTATTGACGACACTCATTGCGATTGCTCCACACGCTTCATCAGCACGGCGACGGCCACCACGAGACCCGCCTCGTCCGTGAGCGTGACGTGTCCTTCGCCGGCACCGAGCTGGTCGCGCACTGCGCGCCCGCGCTCGGACCAGATCACCTCGGGCCGGCCCCATGCGTTCGGCGCGATGCCGACGTCGCGAATCCAGATGCCATGCGCAAAGCCGGTGCCCAGCGCCTTGACGATGGCTTCCTTGGCGGCGAACCGCATCGCCAGGAAGCGCACCGGGCGCTTGTAGGTGCGAAACCCGGCTTCTTCCTCCGGCAGCAGCAACCGGCGCACGAAGTTCTCACCGTGCCGTGCGTAGACTTCTTCGACGCGCGCGAGCTGCACGACGTCGGTGCCGATGCCGAAGATCATGGGCAGGTGCTCAGGGTACGCTCGTCGGCAGGCCGCGACGGGCCTCGACCATGAGGCGCCGCATTTCGCGCACCGCTGGGGCGAGCCCATCGAACACGGCGCGCGCGATGATCGCGTGACCGATGTTCAACTCGACGATCTCGGCGACCGCAGCGACCGGCTGCACGTTGTGGTAGTGCAAGCCGTGCCCCGCATGCACCGTCAGTCCGATCTGCGCGCCGTGTCGAGCGCCGTGGACCAGCCGCATCAGTTCCGTCGCCTGGCGCTCGCCGGTCGCTTCCGCGTACGCACCCGTGTGCAGTTCGACGACCGGCGCGCCGATCTCGAGCGAGGCCTCGATCTGCTCCGGGTCCGGGTCGATGAACATCGAGACACGGATGCCGCGCTCACGCAGCGCGGCACAGCATTCCTTGAGCCGCGCCTTCTGCCCCGCCACGTCGAGGCCGCCCTCGGTCGTGACTTCGGTGCGCTTCTCGGGCACCAGGCACACGTCCTGCGGGCGCACCTGGCACGCAATGGCGATCATTTCGTCGGTCGCCGCCATCTCCAGGTTCATGCGCGTCTGCAGCGTGGACCGGAAGCGGTGCACGTCGTGATCCTGGATGTGGCGACGGTCCTCGCGCAGGTGCAGCGTGATGCTGTCCGCGCCGGACTGCTCGGCCACGAGCGCCGCATGCAACGGATCGGGGTACGACGCGCGGCGCGCCTGCCGCAGCGTCGCGACGTGGTCGATGTTGACACCGAGCTTGATGGGGTGGGTCAGTTGCAAAGGATCAACCTCCGTCCGCCTTGCCTGCATGCGCGCGCATTTCGAGTGCCACTTCACGTGTCCGCAACGGCCGGCCGTCGAGCAGCCGGTCGAGCGCCGCACGCAGCAACCGTCGCGCGTCCGCGAGGCTGCGCGGGTCGTTGAGCTCTTCGCGCGCGAGCGAGAGCAGCGACGCGCCGCAAAATATCAGGGTTCCCTCCGCCACTCCATCGATCGGCTCCGCGCCGCCCTCGATGCCGTAGCGGTAGCTGCGGGCGGGCTCGAGCGGCTCGCCGCTCGCCGCCTCGTGTTCGAGATTGAGGCCCCAGCCGAGTTCGTCGAGCAACCGCTTCTCGAACAGGCGCAGCGCCCGGCCAGGATCGTGGTCGGCTGCGTAGAGGCGCTCGACCAGGAGCGCGTAGGCGTCGAACAGGGCCGGATGCGGATCGTTCCGCTGCAACAGCTTGAGCAACAGCTCGTTGGCGTAGAACCCGCTCATCAGCCGATCGCCGGCCAGGGTCGCGGGCGGGCGAACGCGTTCGGCCGAGTTCAGGTGCCCGGCTTCACCGCGGCCACTCCAGGAAACCAGCGATTCCGTGAACGGCTGCAATGCGCCGCCCGTCGCCGTGGAGCCCGACTGCCGCGAGGCGCGCGAGAACACGGACACGCGGCCGTGCGTGCGCGTCATCAACTCGAGGATGCGGCTCGTGTCACGCCACGGGTAATGGTGCAGCAGGAAGGCGGGTTCCAGGTTGACCCGCCGGGCTCCACTCATGATTCGTACCCGAACTTGCGCATCGCGTTTTCGTCGTCCGACCAGCCCTCCTTGACCTTGACCCAGAGTTCGAGGTGCACGGGCTGGTTGAAATGACGGTTCAGGTCGAGCCGCGACTGGCGGCCGATTTCCTTCAGCAGCGAACCGCCCTTGCCGATGACGATGGCCTTCTGGCCCGCGCGCTCGACCCAGATCACGGCCTGCACCACGAGCTTGCCGGGCTCGTCCTCGGACGGGCCGATGCCCTCGATCTCGACGACGAGGCCGTACGGCAGTTCTTCCTGCAGTCGCAGCATCAGCTTTTCGCGGATGAGCTCCGCGGCCATGAAATGGTCGGGCGAATCCGTAATCTGCTCTTCCGGGAAGATACGCGACTGCTCGGGAAGGTATTTCGCGATGACCTCCGGCAGTCGCTCGAGCGTCGTCTTGCGCGTGGCCGAGATCGGCACCACTTCGGCGAATTCGGCCTTCTGCGTCAGGTCCTGGATGAAAGGCAGCAGCCTCTCCTTCGGGTGCGCGCGGTCGACCTTGTTGATCAGCAGCACGATCGGCAGGCCCACCTGCTTGAGCTCGTCGAGCACGCGCTCGTCTTCCTCAGTCCAGCGCAGCGCCTCGACCACGAACAGGTTCACGTCCACGTCCGACAGCGACGAGATCGCGGTGCGGTTCATGTACCGGTTCATCGCGCGCGTCTGCCTGGTATGGATGCCGGGCAGGTCGACGAACGCGATCTGCATCCCGGGCTTGTTCAGCACGCCGTGGATGCGCGTGCGCGTAGTCTGCGGCTTCGGGCTCACGATGCTGACCTTCTGCCCGATCAGCGCGTTCAGCAGCGTGGACTTGCCGACGTTCGGGCGGCCCGCGAGCGCCGCAAAGCCGCAGCGGATCGCCGGTTCGTCGGCGGCCTGCGGAAGGATCGATTCGTCTGTCATGGTTTCTCCTGCGCGCGGCCCAGGGCGTCCAGCACGCGTTGTGCAGCTTCCTGCTCGGCGCGGCGCCGGCTCGAGCCCTTGCCCGTCGCCCGCAACGCAAGGTCGGCAGTTTCGCAACTCGCGACGAACCACTGTTCGTGCGGTTCGCCGCCGATTTCTTCGAGCGCGTATTTCGGCAGCGCGAGGCCGCGCGACTGCAGTTCTTCCTGCAATCGCGTCTTGGGATCCTTGAGCGTCTCGGCCGACGGCAGCTCGCGCAGGCGATCGCCGAGCAGTCGATGCACCACGTCGCGGGCGGCCTCGATGCCGCCGTCGAGGTAAATCGCGCCGAGGATCGCCTCGAGGCTGTCCGCCAGGATGGAATCGCGGCGGAACCCGCCCGACTTCAGTTCGCCGCTGCCGAGACGCAGCTGGTCGCCAAGATCGAGCTCACTGCCGATCGCTGCGAGCGTCGGGCTGCTCACGAGCGCGGCGCGAAAACGGCTGAGGTCGCCTTCCGGGGCATCCGGGAACGTGCGGAACGCCAGCAGGGCGATCGCGAAGTTGAGGACCGAATCACCGAGGAATTCAAGGCGCTCGTAATTCGTGCGGCTGGCGCTGCGGTGGGTCAGCGCTGCCTCGAGCAGCCCGGGATCACGGAAGCGATACCCGAGCCGCCGTGCGGACCATTCATCGGCGTTCAGCAAGGCCCGCCGTCACTGTGGGATCGAGACCGTCTTGTCGAACTTGACCAGCAGGTACACGTTCGCGACGAACGGTTCCTCGGCCTCGTAGGACGCGGTCATGTCGTAGCCTTCGGCGGTCTTGTCGATCTCGATCTCTTTCCAGCCGACGCGGCCGATGTCCTCGACGTCCCAGTGGCGTTCGAGCGAACGGCGGATCAGCGCCGGGTTGGTGTCGATGGCAGCATGCTCGTCGCGGACCTGCTCCAGCGCGCGCGCCACCTTCGTGTATTCGAGGTACACCGGGACGAGCCGGATACCGGCATACAGCGCCGAACCGAGGATCAGCAGGATGATGACGATGCCAAGAAACGTCATCCCGCGTTCACGTTGCCTCATCATGGGTCTCCCTCTATTGCGTGCAATGGCTTTCGAGTTCAATGGATGGCCTTGCCGATGCGGTCCCACAACGGCGCGCTCGGCAGCTTCCAGTTCAGCCAGATACGGACGGCCCTGCCGACCACGTTGTCCGCCGGGACATAGCCGACTTCCGGGAAGCGGCTGTCGCGGCTGTTGTCCCGGTTGTCGCCCATGAAGAAATAGTGCCCCGCCGGCACCACGTCGTCGAAGTCCACCGAAGGACGCTCGTCGATGTAGAGCGTCCTGTGCTCGACCGTGCCCAGGCGCTCGATGCCGATCTGCGCGCGCGGCGTGCTGCCATACGGTTCGGAGTAGCCGTCGAGCGTGACGTCCTGCAACTCGTCGTTGATCCAGACGCGCTTGTCGCGCACCACTACGTGATCGCCCGGCATGCCGACCAGCCGCTTGATGTAGTTGGTCGCCGGATCGGACGGCAGGCGGAAGACGACGACGTCACCGCGCGCCGGTTCACCCAGCGGCACGATCTCGGTGTTGACCACCGGCAGGCGCAGTCCATAGGTGAACTTGTTGACGAAGATGAAGTCGCCGTCGAGCAGCGTCGGCATCATCGAGTCGGACGGGATGCGGAAAGGCTCGTAGAGGAACGACCGGATCACCAGCACCAGCAGGATGATCGGGAAGAACGACCGCGCGTACTCGACCAGGATCGGTTCCGGGGTGCCGCCGGCAGCGCTGCCCGTCCTGCGCTGGCGTCGCGGACGGAACACGCGGGCGTCGACCAGCCAGACCAGCCCGGTGACCAGCGCAGCAAGAACCAGGAAAAAGGAAAAGTCGAAGACCAAGCGGCACCTCTTGGAACGGGGCGGAGTATTGGTTAATTATCTCGCGGAATCAATGCTTTGCATCACATTGTGCGAGCGGGAGTGAAAATCACTCCTTGCGTCCCACCTGCAGCACGGCCAGGAATGCCTCCTGCGGGATTTCCACCTGCCCGATGTTCTTCATGCGCTTCTTGCCCTCTTTCTGCTTCTCGAGGAGCTTGCGCTTGCGGGAAAGGTCGCCGCCATAGCATTTCGCCAGGACGTTCTTCCGCAGCGCCTTGACGGTCGAGCGGGCGATGACGTGCGCACCGATGGCCGCCTGGATGGCCACCTCGAACATCTGCCGCGGGATCAGCTCCTGCATCTTGTCGACCAGCTCGCGGCCACGCTGGTAGGCCGTGTCCCGGTGGGCGATGATCGAGAGCGCGTCGACCTTGTCCTCGTTGATCAGGATGTCGAGCCGCACCAGCGGCGCGGCCTGGAAGCGGTCGAACTCGTAGTCGAACGAGGCGTAGCCGCGGCTGCAGCTCTTCAGGCGGTCGAAGAAGTCGAGCACGACCTCGGCGAGCGGCAGTTCCCACTGCATCGAGACCTGGTTGCCGAGGTACAGCAGCTTTTTCTGCACGCCGCGCTTGTCGAGGCACAGCTTCATCACCGGGCCGACGTAGTCCGGCGGCAGCAGGATGTTGGCGACGATCATCGGCTCGCGCAGTTCCTTGATCTTTTCGACCGGCGGCAGCTTGGCCGGGTTGTCGACGTTGACGATCTCGCCTTCGGTCGTCAGCACTTCATAGACCACGGTCGGCGCGCTCGTGACGAGCGAAAGTTCGTACTCGCGCTCGAGCCGCTCCTGCACGATGTCCATGTGCAGCAGGCCGAGGAACCCGCAGCGGAAGCCGAAACCGAGCGCCGTGGAGACTTCGGGCTCGTAGTTCAGCGCGGAGTCGTTGAGCTTCAGCTTCTGCAGCGCATCGCGGAAGGCCTCGTAGTCGTCGCTGCTCACCGGGAACAGGCCGGCGAACACCCGCGGCTTGATCGCCTTGAAGCCCGGCAGCGGCTCGCCGCATGGACGGTTGTCGAGCGTGATGGTGTCGCCGACGGGCGCACCGTCGATTTCCTTGATGCCGGCGATGACGAAGCCGACCTCGCCCGTGTAGAGCGCATCGGCCACCAGCGACTTCGGCGTGAACCGTCCGAGCTTGTCCACCTGGTGTGCGCGTCCGGTGGTCCAGACCCTGATCTTCTGGCCGGTGCGGATCGAGCCGTTCACGACGCGCACGAGCGACACGACGCCGACGTAGCTGTCGTACCACGAGTCGATGATGAGCGCCTGCAGCGGACCGTCGGGCTCGCCCTTCGGTGGCGGAACGCGCCGCACGAGTTCCTCGAGCAGTTCGTCGACGTTCTCGCCGGTCTTCGCGCTGACGCGCACGGCGTCCTCGGCCTCGATGCCGATGATCTCTTCGATTTCCTTGATGACCTTCGCCGGGTCCGCCGAGGGCAGGTCGATCTTGTTCAGCACCGGCACGACTTCGAGACCCTGCTCGAGCGCCGTGTAACAGTTCGCGACGCTCTGCGCCTCGACGCCCTGCGCCGCGTCCACGACGAGCAGCGCGCCTTCGCAGGCCGCGAGCGAACGTGACACTTCGTACGAGAAGTCAACGTGCCCCGGCGTGTCGATCATGTTCAGCTGGTAGGTTTCGCCGTCGCGCGCCTTGTAGCGCAGCGAGACGCTCTGCGCCTTGATCGTGATGCCACGCTCGCGCTCGAGGTCCATCGAGTCGAGGACCTGCGCCTGCATCTCGCGGTCCTGCAGGCCGCCGCAGATCTGGATGAAGCGGTCGGCGAGCGTCGACTTGCCGTGGTCGATGTGCGCGATGATGGAAAAATTGCGGATCAGTTTCATCGGGGCCCAGGTAATCGGCAGGTCGTCCGGCGCAGCCCGGGGGTTCGGGCGCGTCAAAACCCGCGATTATAGCCCGAGGGCTGTAGCGACCTTGCCACGATCGTAACGGCCTTCACAAGCCACGCGACCGCCGATCGTGAGCACCGGAACGCGCAGCCCGAACTCCGCAGCCAGGGCCGTTTCGGCGTCCACGTCGCGGGTCTCGAGGGCCTGCAGCAACGCCGGGTGGTCGAGGGAGAAATCGAGCAGGAACTCGTCGCAGAGGTGACAACCTGCACGGACGTACAGCGCCAGCGCTGCCGAGGTCATGGCCGGGCCGACGCCGTGGTCTCGGCGGCGCCGAGCCACTGCCACCGCACCGGCACCGCTGCCCGCGTCCACCGCCAGGCGACCAGGCCGCCGGCCACCAGGCCGACCGCCGCCGCCAGCAACGGCGTGACCCCCTGCTCCCAGCCCACGAACCGGAGCAACGCCGGACCTGTCAGCAACCCCGCCAGGGGCGGCAGGTACAACCGGCAGGCCGCCCGTAGGAGCCGGACGTCGTCGACCTGGATTTCGAGCCGGTCGCCCAGTTCAAGCGTTCGCGAGCCCTGGCGCGCGGGGATTACGAGCCGGCGGGGCTCGTTCGATCGTTGCCAGCCGCAGCCGCGCCCGGGCCCACAGGCCCCGCATGCGGGGTGACTGGAAACGCCGCATTCGATGCGAGCCCGACCGGCGTCGACCCGGGTGACGACCCCGGTGACCTGCCCCATGGCTCAGCGGACGGAACTGGCCGGGGAATCGGCCGGCACGGCGGAGCCCTGGACCGGCACGACCGAATTGGCAATCTCGCGCACCGTCGCCGCCGGCACTTCGCCGATGGCGGTGACCACGTGCCCGTTCACGCTCGTCGAATAGGCGTTGGCCGACCCCATGTTCGACGTTTCCGGAGGTCGCGGCCCGGTCTGTGTACCCGGTTCGATGAAAACGGATATCGCGGCGATTCCGTCCGAGAAAATCAGGTGCTGGGCCGGCATCGGCGAGCCGGGAATCGGCTGCAGCCGGCTGGCGACGAGGCGGAAGCCGGGCGGCAGGCGCAGCGGCCGCCAACCGCCGTTGCTCGGCAGTTGCGGCATGGCCGCCATCTTGCGACCCGTGCGAACCCACTGGAAACCAGTCGCATCGACGGCCGGCTCGATGTCGCGGGACGGAATCTTGTCCTTCATCTGCAGCTGGGTGAAGCGAATGACCTCGATCGGATCGCCGAGGCCGTTCGTCACGACCGACTGCAAGGGCATGGCCGTGTCTTCGTCGAGCCAGAGTCGGTAACCGTAGCGATAGATGTCTTTCGGCCGCACGTCGATGACGCGCACGTCGCGGCCCAGCAGGCGGCTGCCCTTCTGGCCGACGGAGAGCCGGTAGTAGCGATCGAGCGTGGGACCCGGAGTGGGCAGTGACTTGAGCAACGAGCCGTCGTCGCCGCGCGGCTCCACGAGCACGACGCGGCGGTCCGGGAGGTAAGCGTGGACTTCCTCGCGCGTGCGCACGATTTCACGGCCGCTGCCGTCGAGCGACACGAGGCGTTCGAGGCTCTTGCCCTTTTCGACCCGATGCACGATGCGCATCGTCTCGGCCTGGCGCCCCGTCGAATGCGTGAACAGGCCGTCGTAGTTGCGCGTGGCGAGCGAATCCGACATGCGCTCGATCCAGGCCCGCGCGTCATCGTCGGCGTGCGCCGAAAACGCCAGCAGACAGGCAGCGACGCAAACCGCAGCTCGCCTCATCGCGGGTCGGCTCATTGCTAGGGAGCCTCTCCCATCTCGTACGACACGCGCGTGATGCCCGGGTCGGCGGCGAGAAGGCTCGACAGGACGTTGCGACGGACCATCGGCGTGGAGAACTGGCTGTGGGCGACCATGTAGCCCGCGAGGCGCTGGCTCTGGGCCGGCGTCGGGCTCGCGGACATGGCAAAGGAATTGGCGGGAGTGACTTCGAGCTGCGCAACGGGCGTTACGTCGGGGCGGAACAGCAGCACGGCAGTGGCCGCCGCGCCGGCAGCAAGTGCCGTGCGCACCATCGGTCGCTTCCAGAGGGCGACGTGCTGCGGCAGCTGCACGGTCGACGCCGCGCGCGCAGTGGGTGCTTTCCCGATGCTGGACTGGTCGACGCTGGCCGGGGCCTCTTCGATGGCGGCACTCACGCGCGCTGCAAACGACGACGGGGCGACCCGGCCGCCAGGGGCGCGCAGCGTTTCACCAATCAGCGCATAGGAGCCGAAGGTGCGGCGCAGCTCGGGATCCTTGCCGAGGCGCCGCATGAGCAGGTCCATTTCGTCCCGCGGCAGTTCGCCGTCGAGCAAGGCCGAAAGCTGTTCACGAATCTGGTCGGTCATGTCGTTCTCGGCACTCGGATTTCAGTCGATCAGGGGTTTCAGGGCGCGATCGATGGCTTCACGGGCACGGAAGATACGCGACCGGACGGTGCCCACCGGGCAATCCATCGTCGTCGCGATCTCTTCGTAACTCAGGCCTTCGATTTCGCGCAGCACGATGGCCGTGCGCAGGTCCTCGGGCAGCTGCTCGATCGCAGCGTTGACGGTCTGGCGGATCTCTTCGGAGAGGACCGTCGCCTCGGGCGTATCGTCGTGCTTGAGTCGCGCCGCCACGTTGTTCTGCTCGCTTTCCGACAATTCCGCTTCGTAGTCCAAGGGTCGGCGCTGGCGCGAGGCAATCGAATTGCGGGCCGTATTCACCGCAATGCGATAGAGCCAGGTGTAGAACGCGCTGTCGCCCCGAAACGACCCGAGGGCCCGGTAGGCCTTCACGAAGGCTTCCTGGGCGACATCCTCGGCTTCCGTGGGATCGCGAAGCAGCCGTGCCACCAGCTTGATGACCTTGTGTTGGTACTTGAGCACCAGCAGGTCGAACGCACCGCGCTCGTTCTGCTGGGCCCGCCGCACGAGCTCCAGGTCGCTCTGCTCGGTGCCCGCGGGCAGGCCGGCATCGTCGTCCCCAGGTTCTCGCGACTTCATAGACTCGTCCGACGGGGGAAAGTTCTGCATGGCTTTCATGGCTAGGCTAGCGCAAACGCAGCCCTGTCACGAACGAGCCACGCGCCCGGAACGGGGTAAAAGGACGCTCCATCGACGAATTGCCTGAGTTGGCGCGTCGAGCGGGGTCAGCCAGGTACGCAACGGCTTGCCGGCCGGGTTGGAAGCCGCAAGCAGGTCGAGGAAAACCGAGGGGCCCACCAACCGCGTGCCGACGCCGACCACCATCCGGCAGGGGGCCTGTCCCGCCTCGTGCAGCCACAGCGAGCCATCCGCGCGGGCCACCAGTCGCCGGGCCGGTTGATGCGTGGAGCGCATCCAGGATCGGGCCTGGATCGCCATGATCGAACTGCCCGCCAGCACCAGCAACAGGGAAGCCGTCACCGAGCCACCCGAGCGGATACCCGTCCACGCCAGGAAGGCGGTTGCCAGCGCCGCCATCGCGCCCGCGACCCGATCGGCTGCAGTCACCGGGGGTAGCTCAAGGCTCGAGCCGACGGATGCGGGCGATGACGTCACGAAGGGATTCCTCGGCCGGGGTGGTCCGACCCACAAGATACCCGAACAGGTCGGGGTCCTGCAGTTCGACCAACTGGACGAACGCGTCGCGTTCAGTGGGTGACGCCGTCGCCCAGACCCGGTCGAGGTACCGGGTGAGCAAGACGTCGAGCTCCCGCATGCCGCGCCGGCAACGCCAGCGCAGCCGTGCCATGTTCACCTCGGACGGCGACCTTGGCCCCGCGCCGTGCCCGTCCGATGGTTCGGGCGCCAATGCGCGCAACTAGTGCTGCCGCTCGACGATCATCTTCTTGATCTCCGCGATGGCCTTCGACGGATTGAGGTCCTTCGGGCAGGCCTGCGCGCAGTTCATGATCGTGTGGCAACGGTAGAGCCGGAACGGGTCCTCGAGTTCGTCGAGGCGCTCGCCCGTGGCCTCGTCGCGCGTATCGATGATCCAGCGGTAAGCAGCGAGCAGCGCCGCCGGACCGAGGAAGCGATCGCTGTTCCACCAGTACGACGGGCAGCTCGTCGAGCAGCAGGCGCAGAGGATGCAGGCCGACGGGCGATCGATTTTTTCCTGGTCTTCCTTCGACTGCAGGCGCTCGCGATCGGGCGGCGCCGGCGTGCGCGTCTGCAGCCACGGCTTCACCGAAGCGTACTGCGCATAGAAGTTGGTGAGATCGGGCACCAGGTCCTTGATCACCGGCATGTGCGGCAGCGGATAGATCCTCGCATCGCCCTTGATCTCGCCGATGGCCTTGGTGCACGCCAGCGTGTTCACGCCGTCGATGTTCATCGCGCACGAACCGCAGATGCCTTCGCGGCACGAGCGGCGGAACGTAAGCGTCGAGTCGACTTCGTTCTTGATCTTGATGAGCGCGTCGAGAACCATCGGTCCGCAGCTGTCCATGTCGACTTCGTAGGTGTCGACGCGCGGCTTCTGGTTCGAGTCCGGGTCGAAACGGTAGATGCGGAACGTCTTGACGTTCTTCGCACCCGCCGGCGCTGCGTGACTCTTGCCGGGCTGGACCCGGGAATTCTCGGGAAGTCTGAATTGGGGCATCGGATGCTTCGCAGGGGTTAGGTTAGGGGTTAGGGGTTAGGGGCTAGCCGGAAAGCGCTGCGCGCTGTTCGCTAACCGCCTGACACCAGCCACTGATCTCCAATCGCTCAATAGGTACGCGCCTTCGGCGGAATGGCCTCGACGTCGCTCGTGAGCGTGTTCAGGTGCACCGGGCGATAGTCGATACAGACCTTGCCCGCAGCATCGGCCCAGGCCAGCGTGTGCTTGAGCCAGGTCACGTCGTCGCGATCCTTGAAGTCTTCACGCGCATGGGCGCCACGGCTTTCCTTGCGGTTGGCCGCGGACGACATCGTCACCAGCGCCTGCGCCAGCAGGTTGTCGAGTTCGAGGGTCTCGATCAGGTCGGTGTTCCAGACCAGCGAGCGGTCAGCCACCTGCACGTCGGAGAACGTGGCGAAGACGGCGTCGAGCTTGTGCACGCCTTCGTCGAGCGACTCGCCGGTGCGGAAGACCGCCGCATGGTTCTGCATCACGCGCTGCATGTCGAGACGAATCTCCGACGTGCGGCGCGAGCCTTTCGCGTTGCGGAACTTGTCGAGCCGGCTGATGGCCAGGTCGCCCGCGCCCTTCGGCAGCAGCTTGTGCGACGTGCCGGGCTTGACCGTCTTGCCGCAGTGGTGAGCAGCCGCCCGGCCGAACACGACGAGGTCGAGCAGCGAATTGGAGCCGAGGCGATTCGCACCGTGCACCGACACGCAAGCGGCCTCGCCCACCGCCATCAGTCCCGGCACCACGGAGTCCGGATTGCCGCTGCGCAGCGTGACCACTTCGCCGTGCACGTTGCAGGGAATTCCGCCCATGTTGTAGTGCACGGTCGGCAGCACCGGGATCGGTTCGCGCGTCACGTCGACGCCCGAGAAAATGCGCGCGGTCTCGGCGATGCCCGGCAGGCGCTCGTGGATTACGGCGGCGCCGAGGTGTTCGAGGTGCAGGTGGATGTGGTCCTTTTGCGGGCCCACGCCCCTGCCCTCGCGGATCTCGATCGTCATCGAGCGGCTCACGACGTCGCGCGAAGCGAGGTCCTTCGCGTTCGGCGCATAGCGCTCCATGAAGCGTTCGCCCGCGGAATTGGTGAGGTAACCGCCTTCGCCGCGCGAGCCTTCGGTGATAAGGCAACCTGCGCCGTAGATGCCGGTCGGATGGAACTGCACGAACTCCATGTCCTGCAGCGGCAGGCCGGCTCGCAGCGCCATGCCACCGCCGTCGCCTGTGCAGGTGTGCGCCGAGGTGCACGAGAAGTACGCGCGACCGTAGCCGCCCGTGGCAAGGATCACGGTGTGCGCGCGGAAACGATGCAGCTGGCCCGTCGACATGTCGAGCGCCACGACGCCGCGGCACGCGCCGTCTTCCATGATCAGGTCGAGGGCGAAGTATTCGATGAAGAAGCGCGCCTGGTGCTTGAGCGACTGCTGGTACAGCGTGTGCAGCATCGCGTGACCGGTGCGGTCTGCCGCGGCGCACGTGCGCTGTGCAATGCCCTTGCCATAATGCGTCGTCATGCCGCCGAACGGCCGCTGGTAGATCTTGCCGTCCTCGGTGCGCGAGAACGGCAGGCCGTAGTGCTCGAGTTCGAGGATCGCCGCCGGCGCTTCCTTGCACATGAACTCGATCGCGTCCTGGTCGCCCAGCCAGTCCGAACCCTTGATGGTGTCGTAGAAGTGGAAGCGCCAGTCGTCCTCGCCCATGTTGCCGAGCGCGGCGCTGATTCCACCCTGCGCGGCGACCGTGTGGCTGCGCGTCGGGAACACCTTGCTGATGCACGCCGTGTTGAGGCCCTGCTCGGCCAGGCCAAAGGTGGCGCGCAGTCCTGCGCCGCCGGCGCCGACGACGACGACGTCGTACGTATGATCGGTGAACGCGTAATCCGCAGTGGTCATGCCTGGGCTCCGAACGCGATGCGCAACACGGCGAGGATCCCGATCAGGGCGGCCACGACGAGCGCGAACTTGAGTGCAACCAGCACGACCAGACGCGTGCCCTTGTCGCTGATGTAATCCTCGAACACGACCTGCAGGCCCAGCTGTGCGTGATACCCGGCGACTGCGACGAGCAGCAGCGCCATCACCGCCGAGAACGGCGAATGCAGCCAGCCAACCACCGCCGCGTGCGGGGCGCCTGCGCCCAGCATCGCCAGCGACGCGATGAACCAGAATCCGAGGATCACGAGCGCCACGGCCGTGACGCGCTGCGAATACCAGTGACCGGAACCACCCTTGGCGGAACCGAGGCCGAGCACGCGACCGAGCGGGCTGCGCAGGCTCATGCCGCACCTCCCAGCGCGGCGCCGAGCACGAACCACAGCGCCGCCGTCAGCACGACCGCGCCGATCGCCGCCGCCCAGCCGGTCTTGCGCGCAATGGGAAGCTCGAAACCGTAGCCGGCGTCCCAGAAGAGGTGCCGGATGCCATTGAGCAGGTGGTACGAGAATGAGAACAAGCCGCCGATGAGCAGCAACCGCACGAGCGGCGACCCGATCGTGGCGAGTGCGGCGGCGTAGCGTTCGGGCCCGGAGGCCGCGGCAGCCAGCCAGTAGACCAGCACGAAAAAGCACAGGCTCAGCAGGATGCCCGTGATCCGGTGCAGGATCGACAGGGTGTTGGTGTATTGCCAACGGTACTGCATGAACGGGGACAGCGGCCGCTCGGGCTGCGCCATGACGCTACCTCTCCTCGGGAATCCAGTGCGCTAGAAGTCGATGCAGCGCCCCGCCTTCTCCCAGTCCCCGAACCGCGTGGGCTCGGGCCCGTCCCGGCCCCCGATTTCGCGCGGAAGGACCGGCGGCGGCGGCGATGCCTCGGAATGCGGCACGACCTTGGGCTCAGGAGCCGAAGGTACGGCCGAGGGGTCGATCTGGTGGGCGGTCTGCTCGTCGTGCGAAGGCTTCATTTCAACCCGCGATCTTGCCAGATGTTGCCTATGTTCTCCACCGAGCGCTTGGGCTAAGGTCCCGCTGTACTGTCTGAAAATGGACCCGGGTTAACAAATGAACGACGATCCCACACAGGCCCTTCGCGCAGTACTGCTGCCGGGTTTCGGCGTATTGCGCATTGGCGGCGCCGATGCCGTGACGTTCCTGCAGGGCCAGTTCACCAACGACGTGCGCCTGTTGGCGGACGGCCGAACCCAGGTGGCGGCCTGCTGTACCAACCAGGGACGCGTCATCGCGCTCGCGCGCTTCCGCCAGACCGACGAAGCGATTTACGCGCTGCTGCCTGCCGACCTGCTCGGCAAGGTGGCCACGCACCTGCGCAAGTTCGTCTTGCGCGCAAAGGTGGAAATCCTGCAGGCCGCCGACTTGAACGTCGGCGCGATCCTCACCGGTGACGCGGCGGCCGCGGCCCAGGCACACCGGGTGTTTGACGAAGCCGCGCTGACGATGTCGCCGGTTCCGCTCGCAGGCACGACCGAGGTCGTGACGTTCCAGTACGCTCCCGGCCGCGAAGTCATCGCAGCGCCTCCCGTTGCGTGGCGCTCGATCAGCGGGCTGTCGCTGAGCCGGCCCAATCCACGCGCGCAAGCCGAGTGGCTCGCTGCCGACATCGCCGCGGGCCTGCCGCACGTGTTCGCGGCCACGTCGGAGCAGTTCACCCCGCAGATGCTGAACGCCGACTTGATCGATGGCGTGAGTTTCACCAAGGGCTGCTATACGGGACAGGAGATCGTCGCACGGACGCATCACCTGGGACGCGTGAAGCGACGCACGATGCGCTTTCATCTTGCGGCGGGTGGCGCGGCCCCTGCTCCGCTCTCGCAGCTGCTGCTCGACGGCGTCAAGGCAGCGGACGTACTGCTGGCGGCCGAGACCGGTGACGGCATCGAACTGCTCGCCGTGACGAACCTGGAGGCGGCGGGAAAGGTGCTCGAGTTAGAGGATGGGCGCAGCGCCGAGCCGCGCCCGCTGCCGTATAGCTGGTAGGTGAGGAAGGGCAGGAAGGGCAGGAAGGGCAGGAAGGCCAGGAAGGGTATGAAGTGAAGACCCGGACTTCCGCCACTTCTTACCCTTCCTCGCCTTCCTCCCCTTCCTCGCCTTCCTCGCCTTCCTCCCCTACTCCGGCTTCATGTGCGGGAACAGCAGCACGTCCCTGATCGACGGTGAGTTGGTGAACAGCATCACCATGCGATCGACGCCGATGCCGAGACCGGCTGTTGGCGGCATGCCGTACTCCAGCGCGCGCACGTAGTCGGCGTCGTAGAACATCGCCTCCTCGTCGCCGCCGCTCTTGCGCGCTACCTGTTCGCGGAAACGCGCGGCCTGGTCTTCCGCGTCGTTGAGTTCCGAGAACCCGTTGGCGATCTCGCGACCGCCGACGAAGAACTCGAAGCGGTCCGTGAGAAACGGATCGGAATCGTTGCGGCGAGCGAGCGGCGAGACCTCGGCCGGGTACGCGTACACGAACGTCGGCTGCAACAGCCGGTGCTCGGCCGTCTTTTCGAAAATCTCGATCTGCAGCTTGCCGGCGCCGTCTTCCGGCTTGACCGGAATGTGGAGCTTCGCGCATTCGCCGCGCAGGTACTCGACGTCGCGCAGGCGCGTGCGATCGATGCCCGGGGTGAAATGCACGACGAGGTCCTCGACCGTCACGCGGCGAAAGGCCGAACCGAAATCGAACGTCTCGCCCTGGTACTCCACCTTGCGGGTGCCGCAGACCATGTCCGCGATGCCCTGGAACATCCGCTCGACCATGTCCATCAGGTCGCGGTAGTCCGCGTACGCCTGGTACAGCTCCAGCATGGTGAATTCGGGGTTGTGCCGCGTCGACAGCCCTTCGTTGCGGAAGTTGCGGTTGATCTCGTACACGCGCTCGAACCCGCCGACGACGAGCCGCTTCAGGTACAGCTCGGGCGCGATGCGCAGGTACATGTCGACGTCGAGCGCGTTGTGGTGCGTGATGAACGGCTTCGCGACCGCGCCGCCCGGGATCACCTGCAGCATCGGCGTTTCGACCTCCATGAAGTCGAGCGCGTCGAGGAAGCGGCGCAGGTACTGCACGATGCGCGTGCGCGTGCGGAACACCTCGCGGCTCTCGTCGCTGACGATCAGGTCGACGTAGCGCTGGCGGTAGCGCTGCTCTACATCCGCGAGGCCGTGCCACTTGTCCGGCAACGGCCGCAACGACTTGACCAGCAACCGCAGCTTCTCGACCTTGACCGAGAGCTCGCCGGTGCGCGTCTTGAACAGCGTGCCTTCGGCGCCGACGATGTCGCCGACGTCCCAGGCCTTGAACTCGTCGTAGGTCTCGCCGAGCGCGGTTTGCTGCAGGAACAGCTGGATCGAGCCGCTGCGATCGGCAATCCTGGCGAACGAGGCCTTGCCCATGATGCGCTTCGCCATCATGCGGCCGGCCACCGTTACGCGCGTCGGGTGCGCATCGAACCATTCGGTCGTGCGGTCGCCATAACCCGTGTGCAGCTCGTCGGCCGAGGCATCGCGCCGGAAGTCGTTCGGGAAAGCCGGTCCTTTCTCGCGCAGGCGCTCGAGCTTCGCCTTGCGCTCGGCGATCAGATGATTATCGTCACCGTCGGTGACCGCCGGAGACTTGCGTTCTTCGTCAGACATTCGTGCCCTCTCATGCGAGGGGTTAGGGGATAGGGGTTAGGGGTTAGTCGGAAACGCGCATCCGCGCGAAGCACGCTTCTGGCGCCATTGGCGCTTCCGACTAACCCCTAACCCCTAACCCCTAACCCCTCCTAAAGTCCTTGCTTCAGGCTTTCTTCCAGGAACGGATTCAGGTCTCCGTCGAGGACCGCGGTGGTGTTGCCGATTTCGACGCCGGTGCGAAGGTCCTTGATGCGCGACTGGTCGAGCACGTACGAACGAATCTGGTTGCCCCAGCTCACGTCCGACTTCGAGTCCTCGAGCACCTTCGCCGCGGCGTTGCGCTTGTTGACCTCGAGCTCGTACAGCTTGGCCTTCAGCATCTTCATCGCCGTCGACCGGTTCTTGTGCTGGCTGCGCTCGCTCTGGCACGCCACCACGATGCCCGACGGCATGTGCCGGATGCGCACCGCCGATTCGGTCTTGTTGACGTGCTGGCCGCCCGCACCGCTCGAGCGGTAGACGTCGGTCTCGAGGTCGGCCGGATTGATGTCGATGTCGATGTCGTCGTCGACCTCGGGCGAGACGAACACCGACGCGAACGAGGTGTGGCGCCGTGCGTTGGAGTCGAACGGGCTCTTGCGCACGAGGCGATGCACGCCCGTTTCGGTGCGGAGCCAGCCGTAGGCGTACTCGCCTTCGAACTTGATCGTCGCGCTCTTGATGCCGGCCACTTCGCCGCCGTTGGCGTCGACGATCTCGGTCTTGAAGCCGTTCTTGTCGCCCCAGCGCAGGTACATGCGCATCAGCATGTTGGCCCAGTCCTGGGCCTCGGTGCCGCCCGCGCCCGCCTGGATGTCCAGGAACGCGTTGTGCGAGTCCATCTCGCCCGGGAACATGCGCTTGAACTCGAGCTTCTGCAGCTGGTTGTCGATGCCGCCGAGGTCCTGCTCCACCGAGTGGACCATCCCCTCGTCGGCGTCGGCCTCGGCCATGTCGAGCAACTCAGCGGCTTCGTCGATGCCGATGGTCATCTTGTCGAGCGTCGCGACCACGCCGTCGAGCTTGCCGCGCTCACGGCCTAATTCCTGCGCCCGCTCCGGGTTCTGCCATACGGCCGGATCCTCGAGTTCCCGCAGGACTTCCGTGAGCCGCTCGGCCTTGCCCGCATAGTCAAAGGTACCCCCTGAGCGCATCGGTGCGCTGCTTGAGCTCTTCGATCTGGCGGCGTATCGGGTTGATTTCCATACGAAAACGGTCACGGGTGAGGGCAACGGGTAGAACTGCGAATTCTAGCATTTCCATCCGGAACCTCGCTGCGTGGACCGTTTTGCCGCTAGAGCTTGCCGACCCACTCCGTCACGAGCTGCAATTTGCGCATACCGGTGTATTCGTCGACGCCCGTGCGGTAGGCAGCCTGCACGCGATCATTCGCCCGGATTTCCGGCGCATCGGCGCCATCGAGGTACCGGAAGGCGATCGCATCGACCACCTCGCCGGAGCTCGCCCGCAGTTTCAGCTTGAGGTGGCGGTTGCCGACCACACGCGTGTCGGCCACGCCGAACACCCCATCGAACATCGGCTCCGGGAAGCCGGCACCCCAGGGCCCCCCTTCGCGCAGCGCCTCGGCAGTTGCGACATTGAACTCGCCGGCCAGCAATTCCCCGTCGGTGTGCAAGTGACCTGCCAGCGTGTCCTCGTCGATCCAGCGTTCGACTTCGTGCGCGAACTCGGCTTCGAAGGCCGGCAGGCTCGATTCGCGCAGCGTGAGCCCCGCCGCCATGGCGTGGCCGCCGAACTTGTCGACGAGTCCGGGCGTGCGCGCGGCGATCGCGTCGAGCACGTCGCGCACGTGCACACCGGGCACGGAGCGCGCCGAGCCCTTGACCCAGCCCTGCTCCGACCGTGCAAAAGCGATCACGGGCCGATGCAGCCGCTCCTTCACGCGCGATGCCACGAGCCCGATCACGCCCTGGTGCCAGCCTTCGTCGTACACGCACACACCGGCCGGCACGTGGCCTTCGAGCAATGCGACGCGTGCATCGATCAGCGACAAGGCCTCGAGCTGCATCTTCGCTTCGAGTTCCTTGCGGTCGGTGTTGAGCCGCGCCAGGTCGAGCGCCATGGCGCGCGCTGCCGTCGGATCGTCCGTGAGCAGGCAACGGATGCCCCGCGTCATGTCGTCGAGACGACCGGCTGCGTTGAGTCGGGGCCCGGCCTGGAAGCCCAGGTCCTGCCCCGTCACGCTGGATAGAGCCCGACCCGAGGCCTCGAGCAACTCGCGCAGCCCCGCGACGCAGCGCCCGCGGCGGATGCGCTGCAGCCCCTGCGAGACGAGCACCCGGTTGTTGAGGTCGAGCGACACGACGTCGGCAACGGTGCCGAGCGCGACCAGATCGAGCAGGCGTGCCGGATTCGTATCCACGCCGG
This sequence comes from uncultured Gammaproteobacteria bacterium, assembly GCA_963754535.1. GTDB lineage: Bacteria > Pseudomonadota > Gammaproteobacteria > Steroidobacterales > Steroidobacteraceae > RPQJ01. The sequence goes on along the minus strand of CAVWGG010000011.1, from coordinate 37,666 downwards.
CCGGCAGCGCGTCGCGCTTGCGCAGTTCATGCGTCAGCGCGGCCATCACGTAAAACGCGACCCCCACGCCAGCCAGAGACTTCGAGGCGAAGCGGTTGCCGGGTGCGTTCGGGTTCACGATGCAGGCAGCCGCCGGCAACTCGCGTCCCGGCAAGTGATGATCGGTCACGAGCACGTCGATGCCATGACGACGCGCCTCCTCGACGCCGTCGAGCGACGAGATGCCGTTGTCCACGGTGACGATCAAACCAGGCTTGCGTTCGGCCGCGACCCGCACGATTTCCGGCGTGAGGCCGTAGCCGAAGCGGAAGCGATCGGGCACCAGGAAGTCCGGCTGCTCGAAGCCGAGCGCCGTGAGCTGCCGCATCATCAGCGCGGTGCTCGTCGCGCCGTCCGCGTCGAAATCGCCGACGATCAGCACCCGCCTGCGCGTGCGATGGGCCGAGGCCAGCAGGTCGGCTGCAATCTCCGCGCCATCGAGCGTGCTGATCGGCAGCAACTGGTCGAGCCGCAGCGCGAGCTCATCGGGCCCGGTGATCGGCCGCGCACCGTACACGCGACGCAGCACGGGATGCAGCGTCGTCGGCAGCGCAGCCTGCAGTTCGGCGCTCGAGGCGCGTCGCAGGATCCGGCGCAACGAAGTCATTCGAGCCACCGCGATAGTTCGACGGGTCGGCGCCAGAACTGCAAACGCGCGGACGATTCGACGCGCAACGTCGCGCTGCCCGCCAGCACGTCGACGCTTCGAATCGCTCCTGCGCGCACGTTCGACGCCAGCACAGACAACAACCCGGCATCGACCGACGCGAGTGAGCCTTCAGTTCGCCCCGCGGGCGGCTCCGACAGTGCGATGAGCATGTCGCCACGCGACATGTCGCCTGCGACTGCATTGACGTCACCACCGTCGCCGCCCAGCGTGTGCCAGACCGCACGCAGCCAGCGATCATCGGTGCGCAGGCTAAAGTGATCAACGCGATCTGCCGATGCACGTGCCGACGCGGCCGCCGCTGCCTTGCCGAAGCCCCAGAGCCACCACCCGTTCACGGGCAGTTGTCGGGCCCGCTCGCGACGCAGGTTGACGGGATGCTCGTGCAGCAGCATCTGGATCTCGTTCATCAGGCTGCGAATCCGTGCGCCGTCGCGACCCGCGGGCATGAAATCGTGCACGTTGTGACCTGCCACGGCATCGGGTGGCTGTGTCGAACAGTCGATGGAGCGGGCAAAGCGCAGGATCCAGGCGCCCTGGACGAATGCCGCCACGGTCAGCTCGTCGGTCCCGAAGTGCGAACTCACGCAGGCGCCGAGTTCGCCGGCTTCGTCGAGGTTAGGCGCGGCCTGGGTGAGCGGCGCAAGCCGCAGATGGTCGAGGCCGGCCGCAAGGTGCACGGGCTGCGCCATGCACCACGAACCAGATTCAGCCGAGGCCAGCCCGTTTTCGATTGCCATTGCCGCCCCGGCGGGCCAGCGCTCCAGCACATCCGCGCCACCGACGGGATCGAGCAACCATTCGCGCCAGGGCCGTGGCTCGCCCGACTGCAGCCGTCCGCGTCCGCCCAGCCAGCGCAGCGCCTGCATTGCGGGCAACGCACCGTTCGCCGACGCCTCCGCCAGCGCTCCCTGCAACCAGGGCAGTGCGACGCGCACGCTTGGAGCCGCCATCAGGAGACGACTCCTGCCATTAACCGGCGCTGCCGTGAACTCGCGCGACGCATGCAGTATCGTAAGGACATGAAGCTCCAACTCGAAAACCCGGCGGGCACGAACCTGGTGCGCAGCTACGGCCCGGGCCAGTTGCGCATCGGCGAGCGCACGCACTCGACGAGCCTGATCGTCACTGCGACGGCGATCATCGTGCCCTGGCGTCCGACGACGGCACAGGAACTGACCGCAGCCGACCTCGAGCCACTGCTCGGCCTCGCCCCCGAAGTCGTGCTGCTCGGCACGGGCACGCGACAGCAGTTCCCCGACGTGCAGGTCCTGCGCATCCTGCACGAACAGCGGATCGGCGTGGAGGTGATGGACACGTCCGCTGCGTGCCGCACGTACAACGTGCTGGTCACCGAAGGCAGGAGCGTCGCCGCCGCGCTGATCGTCTGAGTCAACCCGCGGGACTGCCTCAGGCGAGGCCCTGCAGCAGCGGCACGAAGGTCACGGGTCCGAGCACTTCGCGTTCGTACCGGTCGCCGCGCCGGGTGATGCGCAGCAACTGCTGCTCACGGTCATTGCCGACAGGGATGACCAGCCGGCCGCCATCGGCCAGTTGCTCGAGCAATGCCGGCGGCACGGCATACGAGGCGGCGGCGACGATGATGCCGTCGAACGGCGCGTAGGCCGCCCAGCCCTCGAAGCCGTCACCGTGTTTCATGTACACGTTGGCGATGCGCAGGTCCCGCAGGATCTGCCGCGCCTTCACCTGCAGTGCCGCGATGCGTTCGACGCTGTAGAGCGTCGCGACCAGCGGCGCGAGCACGGCGGTCTGGTAGCCGCAACCCGTGCCGACTTCGAGCACCTTGCGCGGCTTGCCGGCTTCGAGCAGCGACTGCGTCATGCGCGCGACGATGTAAGGCTGCGAAATCGTCTGGCCGTGACCGATCGGGAGCGCCGTGTCTTCGTATGCCCGGCTCGCGAGCGCTTCGTCCACGAACATGTGCCGCGGCACGCTGCGGATGCGCTCGAGCACCTCGTTGTCGGTGATGCCCTGCTCGCGCAGGCGCGTCACCAGGCGCTCGCGCGTGCGAGCCGACGTCATGCCAATGCCGCTGACCCTGCTCTGCTCCTTCACGTGCGCATCATCCATGACTCATTCGGTGCGTCCACCGAGCCACTCGCCGATGTCGTCGAGCGCCGTATGGCGGGTAAGGTCGACCTGCAGCGGGGTGACGGAAACATAGCCATTGGCGACGGCATGAAAGTCCGTGCCCTCGCCCGCATCCGCGCCCTCGCCCGCAGGACCCACCCAGTACACCGGACGGCCGCGCGGGTCGGATGCATGCACGACCGGTGCGGAACGGTGCCGGTGCCCGAGGCGCGTGGACCTCAAGCCCCGCAACTGCTCGTACGGCAGGTCAGGAACGTTGACGTTTAGGATCATCGAAGAATGCAGCGGCGAACGCTGCAAGCGCAGCAGCAGCTCGCTGGCCACGCGCGCGGCCGTCCCGAAGTTCCGGCCTTCACGCACGACCAGGGAAATCGCGATCGCGGGCAAGCCGAGGAAGCGCCCTTCCACTGCCGCTGCCACCGTGCCCGAATAGAGGACGTCGTCGCCGAGGTTGGCGCCGTCGTTGATGCCCGAAACCACCATGTCGTGATCGATCTCGCCTTCGAACAGGCCCGAAATGGCGAGATGGACGCAGTCCGTCGGGGTGCCGTTCACGAAATACCGCCGGGGACCGTATTCGGCCACGCGCAGCGGCACGTCGAGCGTCAAGGAGTTGCTCGCGCCACTGCGATTGCGCTCGGGCGCCACCACCGTGATTTGGGCAAGCGCCTGCAACGCGTCGACGAGGCGCTGCAAGCCCTCGGCGCGGTAGCCATCGTCGTTGCTGACCAGGATTCTCATGTGGCGCGGGACCGTATCGTTATCAGGGCCCCAGCAACAGCGGGGTTGGCCACGAACGCGGCGCAACTATACTGGAATCCCTGCCCGCCTCGGAAGCGAACTCCCCCGGCATGACGACGCGCACACCACCGCCGGGTGACGACGATCCGAACGCCTTCCGGCGTGCGATGGAGGGCGTGCGCCCGTTGCCCAGGCGTCCCGACGCCCCGGCGCGGCCGCGCCCGCGAGCGGTTGCCAGATTCACGCGGGCCGAGAGCCAGGACCTGCTGCGCGAGAGGCACGCCATTGCGGCCGATCCGGCGGTGCTCGAAGCCGGCGACGAGCTGACTTTTCGCCGCACGTACGTGCGCGACGAGACGCTGCGCAAGTTGCGGCGCGGCCAGATTCCGGTCGAGGCCGAGATCGACCTGCACGGACTGCGCCGGCACGCGGCTGATGCGGCCCTGCGGCAATTCCTCAACGATTGCGTGCAGCGCGGCCTGCACTGCGTGCGCGTCATTCACGGCAAGGGACTGCGTTCGGGCCCCGGGGGACCGGTGCTGAAACTGGTCGTTCACCACTGGCTGCGCAAGGTCGAGAACGTCGCGGCGTTTGCGAGCGCACGGCCCGCCGACGGCGGGTCCGGTGCCGTTTACGTCCTGCTGGTGGGCCGGAAATGAGTCACGGTTCACTCCTCCCCGCCTTCACCCGCATCCCAGGCATCGGCCAGCACTTCATGCAGCACGGCGGTGGCAAACGTGCCGCGTGGCAGCACGAACCGCAGGACCAGCGTGTCGTCGTCGCCGAGGGTCCAGTCGAATTCACGGACGGGCAGCCGCAGGCTGCGCCGCTCGTGATCGATGCGTTCGGACGCGAGCAGCGCCGCCAGTGCAGCGTGCGGCGCAATTACACTGTCCTCGACTTCGCGCGCTATGCCCGTCGCGGGTGATTCACCGCGGCCCGGCAAGGGACCGCTCGGATGCACGTCCATCGCGACGCGACGCGCTTCCAGTGCCGCATCCTCCGGTTCCGCGATGAAGAAACTGCGCCGACCGTCGAGCATGACGGCCTCGCCCGGCAACAGTCGGTTCCAGTCGCCGCGCGCCACGCGAGCCGCGAGGGCCGCATTGAACAGGTGACTGCGGGCCGCCGACAGCGCGAAGCTGCGCTGTGACCGGTCGCGCGGCGGAACGTCGCCACCCGCCCATGCAATCGCGCGCCGCAGGTTGCTGCCTTCGCGGCCAAACCGCTGCGGGCCGAAATAATTCGGCACGCCGTGCTCGCGAATCGCTGCGAGGCACGCTTCGATGGGGCCGCGGTCGCCACGCAGGTCCCGGATCCGCAGTGCGAATCGATTGGCGCGGTGCGAGCCCGGGCGCAGCTTGCGGCCGTGCCGGTACGCCGCGCGCACGGCATAGCCCTCGCCCTGCCATTCCAGGCACTGGGTCACGTCGAACAGCGCCGGCAAGGGCAGCGAGTACGCCTGGGTCGTCAGCGCATGGCGATCCTTGTGACCGCTGAACCCGACGTCGCGCACCGCCACGCCGGCATGCCGTGCGAGCTGCGCCGCCACCCAGCCGCTGTTGGCGCCGCGCTTTTCGACGATGAGCAAGCCGTGGTTGCCAGCCCCGTCCGGCTCGAAGCCGAGAATCTCGTCCACGACGAAGTCTTCAGGCTCGCGACGGATTGCACCCGTGGCGGGAGGCCGGCCGTGCGCACAAGGCGCGAGGCCGATGCCGGGAACGGCGATCGGATCGCTCAATGCCCGTCGTGTCCGTGCTCGTGACCGTTGTCGCCGTGCGCGAGCAGCACGATGGCCTGGCAGGCAAGGCCTTCGCCGCGACCGAGCGCGCCGAGTTCTTCCGTGGTCGTGGCCTTGATGTTGATACGGTCGATGCGCACGCCGAGGTCGTCGGCGATGTTCTGCCGCATGAGCACACGGTAGGGCCCGATGCGCGGAACCTGCGCCAGGATCGTGAGGTCGCCGTTGACGAACCGCCAGCCCCGCTCTTTCGCCAGTGCCCCGCAATGCCGCAGGAAGCGCCGGCTGTCCGCGCCTTTCCAGCGCGGGTCGCTGTCGGGAAAATGCTCGCCGATGTCGCCGAGCGCCATGGCGCCGAGCAGCGCGTCACACAGCGCGTGCAGGGCCACGTCGCCGTCCGAATGCGCGATCACCCCGCGGGCGTGCGGGATGCGCACGCCGCCGAGCGTCACGTGATCCCCATCCCCATAGGCATGCACGTCGTAACCGATTCCCACCCTCATGCGACCGCCCCTCCCCTCGGATCATGGTTTTGCTGACCGCAGGATCGCCTCCGCCAGCGCGGCATCCTCCGGATTCGTCACCTTGATGTTGTCGATGCAACCGCGGACCAGCCGGGGTTGCAGCCCCAGGCTTTCGATCGCGGACGCTTCGTCCGTGACCGGTCGTGTCGCGCTCCATGCAGAGACGGAGAGCGCGGCGCAACAACCCGTAGCGGAACATCTGCGGCGTGAGCGCGCGCCAGAGTCCGTCACGTGCCACGGTTTCACCGACGCGCTGCTCGCCGTCGTCGCGCTTCAGCGTGTCGGCTACAGGAACCGCGAGCAAGCCGCCGATGGCATCCGCGTCGAGCGTGTCCAGGAGTACAGCGAGGTCGTGGCGGCGAAGACAGGGACGCGCGGCATCATGGACCAGCACCCAGTCCGTGTCCCGGGCTTCGCCGTCGAGCGCGTCGAGCCCGTTCGCGACCGAGTGCTCGCGCCGCTCACCGCCCGTGCAGCGGCGGACGCGCGGACTCGAAAACTCGGGCAAGCCCTGCCAGTGAGCATCGCCCTGCGCGAGCGAGACCACGATGCCGTCGATGCGGGGTTCGGCGAGCAGCGCGGCCAGCGTCCAGGACAGCACGGGCCGTCCGAGCAGCGGGGCGTATTGCTTGGGGAGCGCAGCGCCGAAGCGGGAACCCTGCCCCGCCGCGGGCACGATCGCCCAGCGCCGGACCGCAAGGGTCACGGCAAGTCGGCCTGGGCTGTCCTTTTCCCCGTCGCCGCAGCGGCAGGCGTCGGCATGGTCGCCGAACCGGGTTGTGCGGGCGGCACGACCTGGAAGAAGGTCTCGTTCGTCTTGACCATGCCCAGGTCGGTGCGCGCGCGTTCCTCGATGGCCTTGCGGCCTTCCTTGAGGTCACGGACTTCGGCCGCGAGCGTGCGATTACGGGTTTCGAGCCGGGTATTTTCGGCGGTCTGGGCGTCGATGGCCTTTTCGAGGCGCCAGACTTCGCGCATGCCGTCGGGAGATGCCCAGATACGGTACTGGAGCAGCATCAACACGACGGCCAGGAGGCCGGCCATGATCCGGGTGGTCATGGGCGTGGAAGATTAGCAGAAACCGGGCGCATCAAGCACAACTGACGGCGGCGGCCACCGGGAAAGCCTCCCGGCCGGCATAGGAACCGTCGCTGCCGAGTTCGGCCTCGATGCGCAACAGCTGGTTGTACTTGGCGATGCGGTCGGACCGGCAGAGCGACCCGGTCTTGATCTGCGTCGCCCGCGTGGCGACCGCGATGTCGGCGATCGTGCTGTCCTCGGTCTCGCCCGAACGGTGCGAGACGACGGCGCTGTAACCGGCATCGGCCGCCATGTCGATCGCCTCGAGCGTTTCCGTCAGGGTGCCGATCTGGTTGGGCTTGATCAGGATCGAGTTGGCCACGCCCCTGGCGATGCCCTCGCGCAGGATCCTGGTATTGGTCACGAAGAGGTCGTCGCCAACCAGCTGGATGCGCTTGCCGAGCCGCTGCGTGAGGAGTGACCACCCGTCCCAGTCGCCCTCGGCCATGCCGTCCTCGACCGTGACGATCGGGAACCGATTGACAAGGCCTTCGAGGTAATCGACGAACTGCGCCGGGCTGAAGGTGCGTCCCTCGGACTCGAGCGAGTAGACGCCGCCCTTGAAGAACTCCGAGCTCGCGACGTCGAGACCCAGGTACACGTCGCGACCCGCCTTGAAACCGGCGCGCTCGACAGCCTCGAGGATCGTCTCGAGCGCCGCCTCGTTCGACGGCAGGTTCGGCGCAAAGCCGCCTTCGTCACCGACGGCCGTCGCGAGCTTGCGCTCGTGCAGCACCTTCTTGAGCGTGTGGAAGATCTCGGCGCCGTAGCGCAGCGCCTCGCTGAAGTTCGGCGCGCCGACCGGCAGCACCATGAACTCCTGGATGTCGACGCTGTTGTCCGCGTGCGCGCCGCCGTTGATGATGTTCATCATCGGCACCGGCATCACCTTGCGGCCCGGGCCGCCGAGATGGCGGAACAGGCTCTGCCGCGACGCGCGGGCCGCCGCATGCGCGGACGCCAGGGAAATGGCGAGCAGCGCATTCGCACCCAGGCGCGACTTGGTCTCGGTGGCGTCGAGCGCGATCATCTTCTCGTCGATGCCGCGCTGGTCCATGACGTCGTGGCCGAGCAGCGCGTTGCGCAGCTCGCCGTTGGCATTGATCACGGCCTGCAGCACGCCCTTGCCCATGTAGCGCTTCTTGTCGCCGTCGCGCAGTTCGACGGCTTCACGCGTGCCGGTGGACGCGCCCGACGGCACGGCGGCACGGCCCATCACGCCGCCTTCGGCGAAGACGTCCGCTTCGACCGTGGGATTACCGCGCGAGTCCATGATCTCGCGGGCCTTGATGTCGATGATCCTGGTCATAAGTTCGACTCCTCGAAAGGCCGCTGCTTCACGGCCGCGTCAATCTGTTGCATCACCTCGAGCAGCGAACGCATGCGGTCGAGCGGCCACGCATTGGGGCCGTCCGAAAGCGCCTTCGCCGGATCGGGATGGGTTTCCATGAATACGCCGGAGACGCCGGCGGCGACGGCCGCCCTCGCCAGCACCGGCACGAACTCGCGCTGTCCGCCCGAAGCACTTCCCTGCCCGCCGGGCAACTGCACCGAATGCGTGGCATCGAACACGACCGGGGCGTATTCGCGCATCACGGCGAGCGAGCGCATGTCGGACACGAGGTTGTTGTAGCCGAAGGAGAAACCGCGCTCGCAGGCCATCACCTGCTCGTTCCCGGTGGACCGCGCCTTGTCGATGACATTCTTCATCTCCCACGGCGACAGGAACTGGCCCTTCTTGATGTTGACGGGCTTGCCCTGGCTCGACGCGCTCAGGATGAAGTTGGTCTGGCGGCACAGGAACGCCGGGGTCTGCAGCACGTCGACGACCGAGGCGACCTCCGCCATCGGGGTGTCCTCGTGCACGTCGGTGAGCACCGGCAGCCCCAACTGGCGCTTCACTTCCGACAGGATGCGCAGGCCTTCCTCGATGCCCGGGCCGCGGAAGCTGGCCTTGGACGAACGGTTCGCCTTGTCGTAGCTCGCCTTGAAGACGTACGGGATGCCGAGCGCGCGCGTGATTTCCTGCATGCGGCCGGCGATGTCCAGCACGAGGCCTTCGCTCTCGACGACGCAGGGGCCCGCGATCAGGAAGAACGGACGGTCGTGCCCGACCTCGAAACCGCAGAGCTTCATGCGCCCGCCGCCACCGGCAGCTGGCCGGCCTTGTGCTCGCGCGCGGCGCGGATGAAGCCGGTGAAGAGCGGATGCCCGTCACGAGGCGTCGAACGGAATTCCGGGTGGTACTGGCTCGCCACGAAGAACGGGTGCTGCGGCAGCTCGATGATCTCGACCAGGCCGTCGCGCGAAAAACCCGAGAACCGCAGGCCCGCGTTCATCAGGCGCTGCAGGTACGTGTTGTTGAACTCGAAACGGTGACGATGGCGCTCGCGGATCACATCCAAGCCGTAGACGGCGTGCGCGAGCGAGCCGTGCGAGATCCGGATCTCCTGCGCGCCGAGGCGCATCGTGCCGCCGATCTGCGAGGTTTCGTCACGCGCCTCGACCGTGCCCTTCTGGTCCTGCCATTCGGTGATCAGCGCGATGACCGGGTGCGGCGAAGCGCGGTTGAACTCGGTGCTGTGCGCGCCTTCGAGGCCCGCGACGTTGCGCGCGTACTCGATGATCGCGAGCTGCATGCCGAGGCAGATGCCGAGGTACGGGATCTTGTTCTCGCGCGCGTAGCGGACGGCTTCGATCTTGCCTTCGATGCCGCGCTCGCCGAAACCGCCCGGCACGAGGATGGCATCCATCCCGGCCAGCGCCTTCGTGCCGTGCTTCTCGATGTCGGTCGCTTCGATGAAATCGATGTTGACGCGCGTGCGCGTGCGCAGGCCCGCGTGCATCAGCGCCTCGTTGAGCGAGATGTACGCGTCCTTGAGGTTCACGTACTTGCCGACCATCGCCAGGTTGATCGTGAGGTCCGGAGAGGCCTTGGCGGCAACGACCTGGTTCCATTCCTTGAGGTCGGCCGGCGGCAGGTTGTGCAGGCCGAATTTCTCGCAGACGATCTCGTCGAGCTGCTGCTCGTGCAGGAGCGACGGGATCTTGTAGATGTCGTCGGCGTCGACGGCCGAGAACACCGCACGCTCCTCGACGTTGGTGAACAACGCGATCTTGCGGCGCTGCTCGGGCGGCAGCGGGTCCTGGCAGCGGCAGAGCAGCAGGTCGGGCTGGATGCCGATCGAGCGCAGTTCCTTCACCGAGTGCTGCGTGGGCTTGGTCTTGATCTCGCCCGAGGTGGCGATGTACGGGATCAACGTCAGGTGCATGTACAGCACGTTGTTGCGGCCGAGTTCGACGCCGAGCTGGCGGATCGCCTCGAGGAACGGCAGCGACTCGATGTCGCCGACCGTGCCGCCGATCTCGACCATGCAGACGTCCGCATCGCCCGCACCGCTGCGGATGCAGTGCTTGATCTCGTCGGTGATGTGCGGGATGACCTGCACCGTCGCGCCGAGGTAATCGCCGCGCCGTTCCTTGGCGATGACGCGCTCGTAGATGCGGCCGGTCGTGAAGTTGCTGTTGCGGCCCGTGGTCGTGCGCACGAAGCGCTCGTAGTGGCCGAGGTCGAGGTCGGTCTCGGTGCCGTCGTCGGTGACGAAGACTTCGCCGTGCTGGAACGGGCTCATGGTGCCCGGGTCCACGTTGATGTACGGGTCGAGCTTGACCATGGCGATTTTCAGGCCACGGGCCTCGAGGATCGCAGCGAGCGAGGCGGCAGCAATGCCCTTGCCCAGCGACGAAACGACACCGCCGGTCACACAGATGAATTTGGTCATTGGGGTCCCCGTCGCATGAAGCACGACGGGAGCGCAGTCTAGCGGATCGGAGGGTGTGCTGGCCACTTCGATGAGAGCACGTCGGCCGTGGTCACCGCGCCGCGCCGATTCCAGGCGATGCGCCACGACGGCTCGTCGGAACGGGCTGCAAATTCCGCCGCAACTCCCAGATCTGCAACGGCGATCAGGCGATCGCCTGCGAAAAGCAGCGGCAGGTTCTCGCGGCGCCAGGGCAGCACGTCGTGCTCCTGCAGCCACTTGCGCAACGGCCGGTGATGTGCGCGGCCCGCCGGCAGGAACGTCTCGCCGCCGGTTCGCCGTCGCACGTCGACCCGACCCGGGCATGCGCTCGCGACTGAGTCCAACGCCGACATCCGGCAGCAGGGCGATCGAAGACCCGGTGGACCATACGTATGCCTCACCACCGGCCGTCGACCAGCTGCCCTCGTTCGGCTCGGCATCGCCCGCCGCTTCGGCATGCAGGCGACCGCGGTAGCGACGGACCACCACGCCGGGCCAGCGCGTTGCGGGGATGCGATCCGCGGCCGCAATGGTCATGTCGCGCCGCAGGGCGGCCAGCGTGCGTGCCGACGCGGGCGGCAGCGCCAGCCCGGCCAGCCAGGCCCGCAACACGGCGCGTTGTCTCGGCTCGGGCAGCGCCTGCAGCGCGCCGAGTTCGATCGTGGCGCCCGCCAGGACCCGCGGGAGATCCTCCGCCACGCAGGCCGCCTCGGCTTCGAGCGCGTCGCGAGCGAAGTCGGCAACACGCCCTGCGGTCGCAGCGACGGCCGGCCAGCGTTGCCGCAGTGCGGGCAGCACCTCGAGGCGGAGGTAATTACGGTCGAAACGTCGATCGAGGTTCGAGGGGTCTTCCTGCCAGCTCAGCCCCTGCTTGCCAGCCCAGGCAACCAGCCCGTCGCGCGTGAATTCGAGCAGCGGCCGCGCATGCCATGCCGTCGCGCCGAAGCGGCCGACCGGTGCCATGCCCGCGATCGCGCGCAGCCCTCCTCCGCGCAACCACTGCAGCAGGATCGTTTCGAGCTGGTCGTCAGCGTGATGAGCGGTGAGCAGCACCTCGCCCGGTTCGAGCCGGCCGGCCAACGCCGCATAGCGTGCTTCGCGGGCAGCGGCTTCGGGGCTCTGCCCGGCGACCCGCGGCACGACGACACGGACGTCATCGAAGGCAACGCCGTGCGTCCGGGCAAGCTCGTGACACGCACGTGCCCATTGCGCGGAATCGGCCTGCAACGCGTGATCGACGTGGATGGCCCGCAAGCGCGCATCGAGCCTGCCCTGGTGGGCCAGCTGCGCGAGCGCCACGAGCAGTACCGTGGAGTCGAGTCCGCCACTCAGTGCGACGCAGAGTCGTGGAGAGTGTTCGCGGCTCGCCGCCGGCACGGCCGCGAGCAGGATATCGAGGCTTGCGGCCAGGCGATGGGGGGTGAACACGAGCTGCGGGCCCGGGTGGGGCGCGACGCGGCTCAGTTGGCCGCGCGATAGACGCCCTGCCCGCGCAGCCGCTCGTACCGCTGCGCGACCAGCGCGTCCTCCGGCAACTGCGCGACCTGGTCGAGGTGACGCAGGAGTGCCTCCTTGAGCGCATCCGACATCGCCTGCGGATCGCGGTGCGCGCCGCCGAGCGGCTCACGCAGCACTTCGTCGACCAGCCCAAGCTTGTCGAGTCGCTCGGCGGTGATGCCCATGGCGTCGGCCGCGATTTCCTTCTTGTCCGCGCTCTTCCACAGGATGGAGGCGCAGCCTTCCGGCGAAATCACCGAATAGATCGAGTACTGCAGCATGATCAGCCGGTCGCACACGCCGATGGCGAGCGCGCCGCCCGAGCCGCCTTCGCCGATGACCGCCGTGATCACGGGTACGCGCAGCGAGGACATCTCGAACAGGTTGCGGGCGATCGCTTCGCTCTGGTTGCGCTCCTCGGACCCGACGCCGGGATAGGCGCCCGGAGTGTCGATCAGCGTGATCAGCGGCACGCGGAAGCGCTCGGCGAGCTTCATCAGCCGCAGCGCCTTGCGGTAACCCTCGGGCTTAGGCATGCCGTAGTTGCGGCGCACCCGCTCCTTGGTGTCGCGTCCCTTCTGGTGGCCGATCAGCATGACCGGCCGGCCCGCGAGGCGCGCAAAGCCGCCGACGATCGCGAGGTCGTCCGAATACATGCGGTCGCCGTGCAGTTCCTGGAACTCGTCGAAGATCGAAACCGCGTAATCGAGGGTGTATGGACGCTGCGGGTGGCGCGCGAGCTGCGCGACCTGCCACGCCGTCAGGTTCGCGAAAATGCTGTTGGTGAGCGCCCGGCTCTTGGCGCGCAGGCGCGCGATCTCCTCGCCGATATTGACCTCGGCGTCGGAGGAGACGTAGCGCAGCTCCTCGATCTTCGCCTCGAGTTCGGCGATGGGCTGCTCAAATTCCAGGAAACTCAATGCCATGGGCGCGAAGGATGCCGGACACGTGGGGTGGGTGCAAATCAGCCGGCGGCCGCTTTGGCCGCGTGACCCGGCAGCAGCCCGCGCAGAACCGGTGCCCTGCGCGCCGTGTTCAGCTCATCAAGGCCGCCCGCCATTGCGTGGCGTTGCGCATGTCGAGCGCGCCGGCGATGGTCTTGAGCGCGGCTTTCTCCGCGTCGGTGCGCGCGGACTTGAGGCCGAGCAAGCCACCGGCCGCGTCGGCGACGTCCTGGCACCACGCGAGCAGCAATTGCTCCTCGTCGGCGCCGAACTCTTCCTGCAGCTTGCGGTCACTGCGCGCGAGTTCATTGAGCGCCGCGAGGTCGGCCTTCAGCTGCTGCCTGGACGGAGGCTCGGCGAGCCAGCGTGCAAGCGCATCTTCGCCGCCGTGATCGAGCAAGCCGCGCTCGCGGGCGATATGCAGGATCACGTCACGTTCACCCTTCTGGATCTTGCCGTCGGCCCATGCGACGTACACGAGCGGCAGCAACGACACCACGCGATAGGCTTCGCGCGGCACCCGGAGTTCCTTGAGCCAGCCTTCCACGTCCAAGTGCCGTCCCCTCATCATTATTGATTTGGACGCATTCTTACATGGGTCCGGGGAATAGTTGCAAGGGCAGGGAGCCTGGGTGATCCCTGGTCAAGTATCGCGCGGCGCGTAATACAGCTCCACGCCTTCGCGGCCCACGAGGTTGCCAAGTCGTTCGATGAGCTCGCGCGATGGCCGCACCTTCCACTGCTCGCCGAACTGCAGGACGGCCGCCGCATCGCCCGTCGCGAACCGGATCGCGACGTTACAGCGTCCGCCCTGGCTCGGCTTGAGGGCCTGCTCGAGCGCGGAGACGAGCTTGCCCGCATCGCCGTTCCTGGCCTTGGCGGCCGGCCAGCGCAGTACCAGGTTGCGGGCGAACTGCTCGCGCGCCTGGTCGACGTCCACGATCTTCTTGGCGCTCAGGCGCCAGTCGTCGATGAAATCGTCCCAGCGCAGGCTGCCCTCGACGACGAGGATCGCGTCCTTCGAGACCAGCGAGCGGAACTGCTGGTAGACGTCCTCGAACATCGTGACCTCGAGCCGGCCACTGCGATCGTCGAGGATGAAGCTGGTGCGCCCGCCGCGCTTGCGGATCTCGAGCACGAGTCCTGCGACGGTCACGCTGCGCCCCGGCGTGCGCCACGGATTACCCTTCTCCTCGCCCCCGGCGCCGACCGGCTTGGCGCCGCCAACGTCAGCGATGCGCCCGCTGGTGATCGGCCGCAGCTCGCGTTCGTATTCGGCGATCGGGTGGCCCGTGAGATAGAGGCCCAGCGTTTCGCGCTCGCCCGCGAGGCGGACCGCCTCGCCCCATTCGGGCAGCGTCTCGTGCATCGCCCTGGCGTTGGCTGCGTCGGATTCCGTTGCGACGGGCGTGACTGCCGCCGGCGCCGGCTCAGCGAGCCCGAACAGGTCTTCCTGCCCGGCTTCCTTCGCGCGCGTCGACTGGTCCGCCGCCTGCATTGCGGCCGGTAGCTGGTGCATGAGCGTGGAGCGGTAGCGCATGCCACCCATCGAGTCTGCCGCGCCAGAGCGGATCAGCGCCTCGAGCACGCGGCGATTGACCTTGTTCAGGTCGAGCCGACGGCAAAGGTCGCGCAGGTCGCGGAAGGGCCCGTTCGCGTTGCGCACCTCGAGCATGTTCTCGACCGCCGCCTGCCCGACGCCCTTGATGGCACCGAGGCCGTACCGGATCGATTTCGGTCCGGACACCGTGAACATGTACTGCGAAGCGTTGACGTCCGGCGGCTCGACCGTGAGCCCCATCCGGTTGCACTCGTCGATGAGAGTGACGACCTTGTCGGTCTTGTCCATGTCGGACGACAGCACCGCCGCCATGAACGCCGCCGGGTAATGCGTCTTGAGCCACGCCGTGTGATACGACAGCACGGCGTACGCGGCCGAGTGCGACTTGTTGAAGCCATACCCCGCGAACTTCTCCATGAGGTCGAAGATGTGGGCGGCGACGTTCTCGGCTACGCCTCGGGAGGTGGCTCCTGCGACGAAGATGGACCGCTGCTGCGCCATCTCCTCGGCCTTCTTCTTGCCCATCGCGCGGCGCAGCAGGTCGGCGCCGCCGAGCGTGTAACCGGCCAGCACCTGGGCGATCTGCATCACCTGCTCCTGGTACAGGATCACGCCGTACGTCGGGAACAGGACCGGCTTCAGGTCCGGGTGCAGGTAGTCGATGCCGCCGCCGATGCGGCCGTGCTTGCGGTCGATGAAGTCGTCGACCATGCCCGACTGCAGCGGGCCCGGACGGAACAGGGCGACGAGAGCGATGATGTCCTCGAAGGTGTCCGGCTGCAGGCGCTTGATCAGGTCCTTCATGCCACGGGATTCGAGCTGGAAGACGGCCGTCGTCTCGCATCGCTTCAGCAGCGCATACGTCGGGGCGTCGTCCATCGGCAGCGTGGACATGTCGAGCGGCGGCTCGCCGGAGGCGACGCGCCCGGCGTTGATCGTGCGCACGGCCCAGTCGATGATCGTGAGGGTGCGCAGGCCGAGGAAGTCGAACTTGACGAGGCCCGCGGCCTCGACGTCGTCCTTGTCGAACTGCGTGACGACGCTGGTGCTGCCCTCTTCGCAGTAGAGCGGCGCAAAGTCGGTGAGCACCGAAGGCGCGATGACGACGCCGCCCGCGTGCGTGCCGGCGTTGCGCACCAGGCCTTCGAGCGAGCGCGCCATGTCGATCAGCTGGCGCACGTCGTCTTCGCTCTTGTAGCGCTTGCGCAGCTCCTCTTCCTTGTCGAGCGCGTCGTCGAGCGTGATGCCGAGTTCGAACGGGATGAGCTTGGCGATGCTGTCGGCGAAGCCGTAGCTCAGGCCCTGCACGCGCGCGACGTCGCGCACGACCGCCTTCGCCGCCATGGTGCCATAGGTGATGATCTGCGAGACGCGCTCGCGCCCGTAGCGGCTCGCGACGTAATCGATGACCCGGTCGCGGCCTTCCATGCAGAAGTCGACGTCGAAGTCGGGCATCGACACGCGCTCGGGGTTCAGGAACCGCTCGAACAGCAGGTCGTAGTGCAGCGGATCGAGGTCCGTGATGCCGAGCGAGTACGCCACGAGCGAGCCGGCGCCCGAACCGCGGCCCGGCCCGACGGGCACGCCGTTCTCGCGCGCCCAGCGGATGAAGTCCGCGACGATCAGGAAGTAACCCGCGAACCCCATCTGGCAGATGACGTCGAGTTCGCTCGCCAGGCGGCTCTCGTACTCGTCGCGCGGAATGCGCGTGCCGAGCTGGGTGACGATGACGGGCCAGCGCTTCTCGAGCCCGAGCTTCGACTCCGCGCGCAGGTGCTCCTCGGTCGTCTGGCCCGCCGGCACCGGATACGCCGGCAACGACGGCTTGCCGAGCTTGATCTCGAGGTTCAGGCGGCGCGCGATCTCGACGGAATTCTCGAGTGCCTCGGGCAGGTCGGCGAAGAGTGTCGCCATCTCGTCGGGCGAGCGCAGGTACTGCTCTTCGCTGTAGCGTCGGGGGCGCGACGCATCGGCGATCATCATGCCTTCGTGGATGCAGACCCGGGCTTCGTGCGCCTCGAAATCCCCGGGCCGGATGAAACGCACGTCGTTGGTCGCCACGACCGGCACGCCGTGCTTGACCGCCAGCAACAGCGACCCCGAGATGCAGTCTTCCTCGCCAGGCCGGCCCGTTCGCTGCAGCTCGAGGTAGTACCGGTCGCCGAACAGCTCGAGCCAGGTGGCGAGCGCCGCACGAGCCTCCGGTTCACGGTTCCCGACCAGCGCGCGGCCGACGTCGCCTTCGCGGGCGCCCGAGAGCGCAATCAGGCCCTGCGTCGTTTCGCGGTCGAGCCACTCACGATGCAGGGTGGGACCATGCTTGCCCTGTCCCTCGAGGTAGCTGCGCGTGACGAGGCGCGTGAGGTTCAGGTAGCCGCGCCCGTCCTGGCACAGCAACACCAGCCGCGACGGTTCATTGCGCTCGTTGTCGTCGCGCACCAGCGCGTCGACGCCGATCAGCGGCTTGACGCCCTTCGCTTGCGCAGTCTTGTAGAACTTGACCAGAGCGAAGAGGTTGGCCTGGTCAGTGAGCGCGACCGCCGGCATCCCCATGCGCGCGGTGGCGTCGAGCAACCCTTCGCGCAACAGCCTGCCGTCATCCTCCTTCTCGCTGTCGATGCGGACGACGCCGTCGACGAGCGAGTACTCGGTATGAACGTGGAGATGGACGAACCGGGCTGCCATGGACGGCGGGCTCTTGGGATCAGCGGGGAAGGCAGGATTGTACCGGCGCGAAGCTCCGTCGGTGCACCGGGGAAGGCCCCAATCGACGCAGGGCAGCGAGATGTTCCGGCGTGCCGTAGCCCTTGTGCCCCGCAAAGCCGTACCCGGGGTAGCGCACCTCGAGCTGGCACATGAACCGATCTCGCGCCACTTTGGCGAGGATCGACGCCGCTCCCACGCAAGTTACGCTCGCGTCGCCCGCGACGACCGCCTCGATGCTGCAGTCGAACGGCAGGCCCGCGAGGCTCGGGCAACGATCGCCGTCGACGATCACGTGCGCCGGGGCGCAGCGCAGGCCGAGCATGGCGCGGCGCATGGCCAGCAGCGTCGCCTGCAGGATGTTGATCGAATCGACTTCGCAGGCGTCGGCCCAGCCGAGCCCGAACGCGATGCTGCGGTCCTGGATCCTCTGCGCCAGCTCTTCACGCACCTGTGGCGACAGGACTTTTGAATCCGCGATGCCGCGAATCGGCCGCCTGCGATCGAGGATCACCGCCGCCGCGACGACCGGGCCCGCCAGCGGGCCGCGACCCGCCTCGTCGACGCCCGCCGTCAGACCGGCTTTACGCAGGTCGAAACCGGCTTGCTGCGGATCGGCGCGCCTCACCGCCCGGCAATCCGCTGCTGCTGCAGTTCCAGGATGGCATCAGCGGCTCGCGCACTGGCATCGCGTCGCAGTGCCTGGTGGATTTCCGTGAACGTCGCCATGAGATGCGCGTGATCGGGACGTTCGAGTTGTGCCAGCAGCGCGGGGCCGAGCACGTCGGACCGCACGTCTTCCTGCAGGTACTCCGGCACGACCTGCCGCCCGGCAAGCAGGTTCGGCTGCGCGAAGTAATCCGCCTTCATCAGCTTCATTCCGCGCATCAGCCACGCCGTGAGCGGCGCAAGTCGATACGCGACCACCATCGGCCGCTTGATCAGCGCCGTTTCGAGCGTCGCCGTGCCCGACGCGACCAGCACCGCATCGGCGGCAGCCAGCGCTTCCTGCGCGCGACCGTCGATGACCGTGACGGCAACGCCCGGAGCGTGTTGCGCGAGGCTGTGCTCGAACATCGTCCGCACCGCGGCGTTGGCCATCGGCGCCACGAAATGGATATCGGGACGACGTTCATGCAGCCACGCCAGCGTCGACGCGAAGGGACCACCGAGCCTGGCGACTTCGCCACGCCGGCTCCCGGGCAGGACCGCCACGGTGGGAGCGCGGGCGTCGAGACCCAAGGCCGTACGCGCAAGTCCAGGGGGTGATTCCAGCGGAATACGATCGGCCAGCGGGTGACCGACGAACACCGCACGCACGTCGTGCGCATCGTAGAACCTGCTTTCGAACGGCAGCACGCAGAGGACGAGATCGACGGACTGGCCGATCGTGCGCACCCTGCCCTGTCGCCAGGCCCACACCTGCGGACTGACGTACTGCACGGTGGGAATTCCCTGCGCCTTGAGCTGGGCCGCGACGCGGAGATTGAACTCGGGGGAGTCGATGCCGACGAAGACGTCGGGTCTTGCTTGCAGCAGTCGCGCGACGAGGTCGCGACGCAGGCGCAACAGGCGCGGCAGGTGCCTGAGGATCTCGGCGAGACCCATGATCGCGAGTTCTTCGGACGAGACCCACGCTTCGCAGCCCGCCTCCACCATGCGCGGTCCGGCCACGCCGAACGCACTCAGCGTCGGCTGCCGCGCATGCAGCGCACGCAGCAAGCCACCACCGAGGTTGTCGCCCGAGGCTTCGCCGGCGACCAGCGCCAGTTTCACCACGGACGTCAGCGCACGAGGCTGCGCGTGGACTGCGGGATGAAGTCGACCAGCAACTGCACTTCGGGCTGGTCCCTGGCCGCTGTGGTCAGGCGCTCGACCGCCTCTTCGAGCCGCAGGCCCGAGCGATACAGCGTGCGGTATGCGTTGCGCAGGTTGCGGATCTGCTCGGGTGAAAAGCCGCGCCGCTTGAGGCCTTCGGAATTGATGCTGTGCGGCTTGGCCGGGCCGCCGACCGCCATCACGTAGGGAGGCACGTCACGCGTCACCGCGGCATTGTTGGCGAGAAACGCATGGGCACCCACCTTGCAGAACTGGTGCACACCGGCGAAGCCTCCCATGATCACCCAGTCGCCCAGCACGACGTGGCCGCCGAGCGTGGCGCTGTTGGCGAGCACGCACTGGTTGCCGACAGTGCAGTCGTGCGCCACGTGAGAATACGACATGAACAGGTTGTCGTTGCCGATCGTGGTGACGCCGCGTTCCTTCGTGGTACCGCGATTTAGCGTGACGAATTCACGGATGACATTGCGGTCGCCGATCTCGAGGCGCGTCGGCTCGCCCTTGTACTTCTTGTCCTGGGGCGCATCGCCGATCGAAGCGAACGCGTGGATGACGTTGTCGGCGCCAACCCTGGTGTGGCAGTGGATCGCGGCGTGCGTGCCGAGGCGCGTGCGTGCGCCGATCTCGACACCGGGGCCGATCACGCAATACGGCCCAATCTCGACGTCGTCCCCGAGAACCGCGTCCGGCGCGACGATCGCCGTCGCGTGGATGGAGCCACTCATCGATGCCTCTCCTTCGTGCGTCCGGGCGTCAGCCCGGCATCACCATCATTTCCGCCGAGCAGGCTTCTTGTCCCGCCACTTCGGCCACCGTCGAGAACTTCCAGATCGTGCGAATCCTGCGCTCGAGCACCACCTTGAGCAACAACTGGTCCCCCGGCACGATGGGGCGGCGGAACCGCGCCTTGTCGATGCCCGCGAAGTAGAACTTCACGTCCTCGTCGGGATAAATGCCGGCGGTGACGAAGCACAGGATGCCGGCAGCCTGCGCCAGCGCTTCGAGCATGAACACGCCAGGCATCACCGGACGGCCGGGGAAGTGGCCGGAAAAGAACTGTTCGTTCGCCGTGACGTTCTTGATCGCGACCAGCCGCTCGCCGGACACGCATTCGAGCACGCGGTCCACGAGCAGCATCGGATACCGGTGCGGCAGGCGCCGCATCACTTCGTCGATGCCGAATCCACCCTGTGCGTCGCTCATGTGTCCTTTGCGTCCTGTTCGTCTTCTGGTGCGGAGCCGGCGCCCTTCTCGAGGGCGCGCACGCGGCGTGCCAGCTCGTCGAGTTGCTGGAACCGCGCGCTGTTGCGGCGGAAACGCCGCGCCTCGTCGAAGGGCAGCTGCCCCGAGTACAGCCCGGGCTTGGTGATCGAGTGCGTCACCATAGTCTTGCCCGTGAGATACACGTCGTCGGCGATCTGCAGGTGCCCGACGATGCCGACCATGCCGCCAAGCATGCAACGCTTGCCGACCGTGACACTGCCCGAAATGCCGACGCAACCCGAGATCACCGTGTGCTCGCCGATGCGGCAGTTGTGCCCCACCTGCACCTGGTTGTCGATCTTCACGCCGCGCTCGACGACCGTATCACCGATCGCCCCGCGGTCGATGGTGGAATTCGCGCCGATTTCGACGTCGTCGCCGATCAGCACCGAGCCGACCTGCGGGATCTTCACGAAGCCATCCTTGTCCGGCGCGTGGCCGAAGCCGTCGGCGCCGATGACCACGCCCGGATGCAGCAGGCAACGCTCGCCGATGCGGACTCCGGCGCAGAGCGTCACGTGACCGACGAGGCGCGTGGCCGCACCGACGACCACCTGTTCGAACACGACGCTGTTGGGACCGATCTGCGCACGTGCGCCGATCCTGGCCCCCGCGCCGACGTAGGCATTGGGGCCGATCCACGCGGTGGGGTCGACTTCGGCGTCCGCTTCGATCACCGCGCTGGGATGACGGCCTGCCAGGCTCGTTGCTTCGGGATAAAGCACTTGCGCAATCCGCGCGTAGGTCGCGTACGGATTGGCAGCGATGAGCGCGTTGGTCGGGCAGTCGTCGACGGTGGACGCATCGAGCACCACCGCCGCGGCACGGGTACCCGGCAGGTGGCGTCGATACCTGGAATTGGCGAGGAAAGAGATTGCCCCCGCGCCGGCTTCCTGCAGCGTCGCGACACGCTCGATCAGCGTGTCGGGATCGCCGCGAAGCTCGCAGCCGAAACGTGCCGCCAGTTCGCCCAGGCGCACCGGCATGCTCGGTCGGCTCCCTTGCGTCCTGGCCCGGTCCGGATCAGGGCTTGGCGGGTGCGCGGCCCTTCGCCTGCAGCGCCGACAGCACCTGGCCGGTGATGTCGATCGACGGGCTGGCGAAGAGCGCATCGGCGATCACGAGGTCGAGCCCCGCGGTCTTGGCGTAGTTCTGCACTTCCTGCAGGACCGAACGCTGCAACTGGCCGAGCGCTTCGTTGCGGCGCACGTTCAGGTCTTCCATGAATTCGTTCTGCTTGCGCGCGAATTCGCGCTGGCCGTCGCGCAGCGCCTTTTCCTGGTTGCGGCGATCGGCCTCGGCCATCGTCGCGCCGTCCTTCTGCAGCTTGTCCTCGCGGGCCTTGAGGTCGCGCTCCATGTTCTGGAGGTCGCGCTTGCGCGCGGCGAACTCGTTTTCGAGCGCCTGCGAGGCGGCCTGGGCCTGGGGTGCTTCCTGCAGCAGGCGTGCCACGTTGACGACGCCGATCTTCGTCTGCGCCTGTGCCGCGGAGAGCGGCATCGAAACGGCAGCGAGTGTCAGGAAAGCGAGCAGGGTTGTCTTGATGCGCATGGAACGGGGTACCTCAGAAAGCCTGGCCGATCGAGAACTGGAAACCTTCCGTCTCGTCGGGATATTCAACAGCGTTGCCCTTGAACTCGTTGAGCGGCACGGCGTAGCTGAACCGGAAGACGCCGAGCGGCGCCATCCACTGGACGGCGACGCCGGTCGAATAACGCAGTTTATCAAACGAGAACTCATAACTCCACCGGCGTCACGCCGTCGCGACCGACGAATGCGACGTCGTCGTTGGAGAAGACGTTGCCGGCGTCGAAGAACAGGCTGAAACGCGCGCTGTTCCTCCATTTGGCCGGCATCGGCAGCAGCAGTTCGACCTGGTTGGTGAACTTGATGTTGCCGCCGTAAGGGTTGCCGAACGAATCTTTCGGGCCCAGGCGGCTTTCACGGAAGCCGCGCACCGTTTCGGGGCCGCCCGCGAAGAAGCGCCGGTATGGCGGCATCGACGTGGTGTCGCCGAGTGCCTGCCCGTACCCCGCCTCGCTGTTGATCATCAGCGTGAGCCACTTGCCCATCGGCACGAACTGCAGGTAGTCGTAGTTGACGCTGACGAAATCGATGTCGCTGAAGGGCAGCGTGTACGAGGCGCTCAGGCGATGGCGCGAACCGCGGTCCGCGAACAATGCGCGGTTGCGGGAATCGTACGACCAGCCGAGCGAGTATTCGAACGTGTCGAACTTCGTGCCGTAGTACGTGAGCGTGATCGGCGGAATGCCGACGTTCTGCGTCTCCGTGTACGTGTTGCCGTTGTTCTGCACCCAGTAGAGCGCTTCGGCGGCGCTCGAGTTCGGGTCGGTGAACAGGTCGGAGCGCTGCGCCGCGAGGCCCATGCGCACGGACTGGAACTCCGAAATCGGCCATGCGTAGTCGAGGCCGAGCGTGCCGGTCTCGGTCTGGAAGTCCGACGATGACGTCGTGAACTGGGAGATCCGGCGCCACGTCGCCGAGACCGTGCGCGAGACGCCGTCGATCGTCGTGTACGGATCGGTGTGCGAGAGGCTGAACACCTTGCTGTACTGGCCGGCGTTGATTTCCGCGGCCACGCGGTTGCCGGTGCCCATGAAGTTGCTGTGCACGAAGCTGCCGTTCAGCAGGATCGACTGCGACTCCGAGTAACCGATGCCGCCGCTGAACTGGCCCGGCAGTCCTTCCTTGATGTCGTAGGTGACGTCGACCAGGTCGGGCGTGCCCGGCACCGGATTGGTCTCGACCTCGACCTTTTCGATGAACGGCAGGCGCTGCAGGCGGACCTTGGAACGGTCGATCGCCGCGTTCGAGAGGTAGCCGCCTTCCATCTGGCGGATTTCGCGACGGAGCACGTCGTCGTTGATGCCGGTGCTGCCCGTGAAACCGATGTTGCGCACGTAGGCGCGATTGCCCGGGTCGACGAGGAACGTCAGCTCGATTTCCTTCGTCTCGGGGTTTTCCTTCGGCACCGGATCGATCTTCGCGAAGGCGTAACCGTCCTGGCCGAGGCGCAACTGCATGAGCTCGGTGGTCGCGGTGACCGCCTTGCGCGAGAACACGTCGCCCCGGCGCACCGCGAGCAGCATCTTCAGCTGTTCTTCGGGCACGACCAGGTTGCCGGCGATCTTGACGTCGGAGATGCGGTAGACCTCGCCTTCCTTCACGTTGAGCGTGATGAAGATGTCGTCCTTCTCCGGCGTGATCGCGACCTGCGTCGTCTCGACGTCCATGTTCGCGTAGCCGCGGTCCATGTAGTAGGAACGCAGCTTCTCGATGTCGCCCGACAGCTCCTCGCGCGAGTAACGGTCGTCCTGCTTGTACCAGGACAGCCAGTTCGGCGTCTGCAGCTTGAAATCCGCGAGCAGGTCGTCGTCGCTGAAGGCCTCGTTGCCGACGATGTTGATCTGCCGGATCTTCGAGCGCTTGCCTTCGACGATGTCGACCGCGATCTTGACGCGGTTGCCCGCGACTTCCTCGACCTTGGTGTCGACCTTCACCGCGTACTTGCCGCGCGAGAAGTACTGGTCGGTGAGGAAGCGCTCCACTTCGTCGAGCGTCGACTGGTTGAACGTCTTGCCGCGCGAGAGACCCACGTTGCGCAGCGATTTCTCCAGGTCTTCGGTCTTGATGTCCTTGTTGCCCGTGATCGTGAAGCTCTCGATCGAGGGGCGCTCGAGCACGGCGATGACCAGGGTGCCGCCGTCACGGCGGATCTCGACGTCACGGAAGAAGCCGGTTGCGTACAGCGCGCGCAGCGCTTCGTCGACGCGGCGGCTGTCGAGCCGGTCGCCGATGTTGACGGGCAGGTAGTTGTAGACCGTGCCTTCCGTGATGCGCTGCAGGCCTTCGATCCGGATGTCGCCGACGGTGAATTCCGCGCTCTCGGTCTGGGCGAGAACGGCAGGTACGGCAAGGAGCAAGGCCGGCAGGACGGCCGCAAACTTCAGTCGCATTGTTTTAAGGGAAGCTCAGCTGAACAACCGCGAGAGGTCGTTGTAGAACGCGAAACTCATGAGCACGAGCAGCAGCAGGATGCCGATCTGCTGGCCCACCGCCTGCGCGCGCTCGGAGAGCGGGCTGCCCTTGACGACTTCGGCCAGCTGGTAAACCACCTGGCCGCCATCGAGGATCGGGATGGGCAGCAGATTCAGCACGAACAGGCTCACGCTCACGACCGCGAGGAAGGAAAGGAACGACAGTATGCCCTGTCGCGCGGAAAAACCGGCGTACTCCGCGATGTTGATCGGCCCGCTCAGGTTCTTGACGGAGACGTCGCCGGTGGCGACGTTCCAGATCATGCGGATCGTGAGCGCCGACATGTCCCAGGTCTTTTCGACCGCACGGCCCACGGCAGCGACCGGCCCGAAACGCTCGACGGTCCTCATGCTCTCCGGCACCGCGAGACCCGCGACGGGCTGGATGCCGATGCGACCGATCATGCGGTCACCGTCGCGCTGTGCTTCGACTTCGATCGGGACTTCGAGACGCTCGCCCTTGCGGTCCAGCACGAACGTGAGCGTCTTGCCGGGGTTCGGCTGGACGATTTTCACCATCGACTGGAAGTCTTGAACCGGCTGGCCCGCCACGGAGACGACGCGATCGCCGATCTGCAGGCCCGCCCTCTCGGCCGGGCTGCCAGGCACGATCGTGCCGATCTCGGTCGGGATGATGGGATACCAGAAATCGAAGCCGAGCCCCGACATGAGCGCGCCGGGTTCTGTGAGTGCCCGGCGGTCGTCTTCGACCACGAAGTCGACGCTGCGGCGGCTGCCCGCGCCCTCGTTGCCCTGCACTTCGAGTTCGATCAGGGTGCCGTCCATCAGGCGATCGAGAATCGCGAGCACCGCGCCCTCGCGGGTGGCGACCGGCTTGCCCGCTACGCCGACGATGGCATCGCCCGACTGCAGTCCGGCCCGGGACGCGATCGAATCGGCCGTCACGTCGCCGATCACCGGCTTGAGTGCCGGGGTGCCGACGACCAGCAGGATCCAGTAGGCGACCGCGGCGAACAGGAAATTGGCAAACGGGCCAGCCAGCAGCACCAGGATGCGGCGCCAGACCGGTTTGCGGTTGTAGGCCTGGCTCACCATGGCAGCATCGACCGGACCTTCCCGCTCGTCGAGGAGTTTGACGTAACCCCCTAACGGGATTGCAGAAAATGCATATTCCGTTTGATCTGCGTCACGCCGCGACCACAGCACGCGGCCGAAGCCGATCGAAAAGCGCAGGACCTTGATTCCCATGCGCCGGGCCATCCAGAAATGGCCGTATTCGTGCACGGCAACGAGAATGCCGATGGCTACGAAGAACGCCAGGATATAGGTGAGTATCGTCATGCTCCTGCCCGGGCAGTCTGTCCCAGCCTCGCCTGCGCGAGGTCACGGGCCCAGCGGTCTGCTTCCAGAATGTCCCCTATGTCGTTCGCTGGCGCGTTGCGATGCGCGCCCATCACGCCATCGATCAGCGCCGGAATGCCGAGGAAATCGAGCCGGCCCTCGA
The DNA here is from genome assembly GCA_963754535.1 of uncultured Gammaproteobacteria bacterium. GTDB lineage: Bacteria > Pseudomonadota > Gammaproteobacteria > Steroidobacterales > Steroidobacteraceae > RPQJ01. The sequence continues at coordinate 11,629 of CAVWGG010000011.1, read as the reverse complement.
GGAACGCCGACACCGCCACCTCGTTGGCCGCGTTGAGCGCCGCCGGAGCCGTACCGCCCGCTTCGGCGGCGTCCCGCGCCAACACCAGCGCCGGAAACCGCACCAGGTCCGGAGCCTCGAAATCGAGCCGCGCCGCGGCCACAAGATCCAGTGATTCTACACCGGAGCCGATCCGCTCCGGCCAACCGAGGGCGTGGGCGATCGGGGTGCGCATGTCCGGGTTGCCGAGCTGCGCCAGGATCGACCCGTCCACGTACTCCACCATCGAATGCACGATGCTCTGCGGATGTACGACCACGCTGACGCGGGACGGTTCCATCCCGAACAGCACACAGGCCTCGATCAGCTCGAGCCCCTTGTTCATCAGGGTGGCGGAATCGACCGAAATCTTGCGGCCCATGCGCCAGCGCGGGTGGGCGCAGGCCTGGTCCGGCGTGACGCCCGCCATCTGCTCGCGGGTGGCGCGCAGGAACGGCCCGCCCGATGCGGTGAGCAGGATGCGATGCACGCCCCTGGGCGCCTGCCCTGTCTGCAGCGACGGCGGCATGCACTGGAAGATCGCGTTGTGCTCGCTGTCGATCGGCACCAGCACCGCGCCGCCGCGACAGGCCGCATCGACGAGCAACGCGCCGGCCATGACCAGCGATTCCTTGTTTGCGACCAGGACGTGCTTGCCAGCGCGGGCCGCCGCGAGCGTAGACGGCAGCCCTGCCGCGCCGACGATGGCGGCCATCACCACGTCCACCTGGGGGCTGGCGGCGACCGCGCTCAGCGCATCGAAGCCGCAGACGACTTCCGTGGGGCACTGGGCCGAACGCAGCTCGAGTGCGAGCAGCTGCGCCGACTCGGGGTCCTGCAGCACGGCCACGCCAGGACGGAATCGCAAGCACTGCTGCAGCAGCGCAGCCCAGTTCGACGCTGCCGCCAGCGCAGTGACCGTGTAACGATCGGGGTGACGCGCCAGCACGTCGAGCGTGCTGACGCCGATGCTGCCAGTGCTGCCGAGGACCGCGACCCGCTTCACGGGACCAGGCCCAGCGCGAGCAGTCCGAGCAGGAACGTCGGCGCCGCCGCGGTGAGGCTGTCGATGCGGTCGAGGATGCCGCCGTGACCGGGCAGCAGCTTGCCGCTGTCCTTCAGGCCGACGTGACGCTTGAACATGCTTTCGGTCAGGTCGCCGACGACGGACACCAGCGCGACGAGCTCACAGAGGAACAGCCACGGCCAGAACGGCAGGTCGAAGGCGAAGGCGCAGGCGACGGCCACCGTGGCTGCGGCCAGCATGCCTGCCGCAAAGCCTTCCCACGTCTTGCCGGGGCTCACGTGCGGCGCGAGCTTGCGCTTGCCGAACGTGCGACCGCCGAAGTACGCGCCGACGTCGGCCGCGGCGATCAGCACGATCAGGTACAGCAGCAGCAACTGGCCGTGCGGCTGCAACGTGACGAGATGCGAGAGACCGATGCCGGCAGGCACCAGCACCAGGAAACCGACGGCGGCGGCGGCCAGTGGTCCGCCCGCCTTTGCCCGCAGCGCCAGCCACACGAATGCGAGCAGCCACCAGAGGGCAGCGATGCGCAGGATATTGGTGAGCCAGCGTGGGTCGCTCGCCAGCACCTCCGCCCCGGTGAGTGCGAGCAGGATGGCGGCGGCGTACGCGAGCCGAGCCGGCACGGATTGCAGCCGCGCGAAGCCAGCCCATTCGTATCCGCCCGCGAATATCGCGACCGAAATCAGCGCCACCGCCACGTCGGGCGGCAACCAGGCCAGCACCACGATGACCAGGACTGCGAGCAGCAGCGCGGTCAAGATGCGCGCGCGCAGGGCGGCGTTCATCGCGCAGCCTGCGCGTCGGTCAGGCCGAAGCGTCGCTGCCGGCTGGCGTAGAAGCGCAACGCGGCGTCGAGCGCGGCGTCGTCGAAGTCGGGCCAGAGCGTGTCGCAGAAATACAGTTCGGAGTACGCGAGGTTCCAGAGCAGGAAGTTGCTGATGCGGCTCTCGCCACCGGTGCGGATGAACAGGTCCGGTTCGGGCGCGCCCGCCAGTTGCAACTGGTCCGCGAACAGGGTTTCGTCGATTGTTTCCGGCTTGATTTCGCCGGCGACCGCGCGGGCCGCGAGCTTGCGCGCGGCTTCGACGATGTCCCAGCGGCCGCCGTACGAGACGGCGATATACAGCGTCATGCGCTGGTTGGCCGCCGTGCGCGACTCGGCGGCGGCGATCTTCGCGTCGAGTCCTGCGCGCAACCGCGACAGCTCGCCGATGAAGCGCACGCGAATGCCATTGCGGTGCAGTTCATCGACCTCCTTGTCGATCGATTCGACGAAGAGTTCCATGAGCCGCGTGACTTCGTCCTGCGGGCGCTGCCAGTTCTCGCTCGAGAACGCGAAGATGGTCAGCGCCTCGATGCCGCGCCGCGCGCAGCCTTCGACGGTCGCACGCACGGCCTTCGCGCCCGCCCGGTGACCGAAGTGGCGAGGCAATGCGCGGCGCTGGGCCCAACGCCCATTGCCATCCATGATGACGGCGACGTGGCGTGGGAGGCCGGACGCGCCCGCTTGCGGTTGCGCCACGGCTCAGACCTGCATCAGTTCCTTTTCTTTCTCGTGCAGCACCACGTCGACCTCAGCGACGAACTTGTCGGTGAGCTTCTGCACGTCCTCCTGGGCGCGACGGTCGTCGTCCTCGGAGACCAGCTTTTCCTTCAGCATTTCCTTCAGGTCCTGCATGACGTCGCGGCGCACGTTGCGGATCGCGACGCGCGCGTTCTCCGCTTCATGCTTCACGACCTTGGTCAGGTCGCGGCGGCGTTCTTCCGTGAGCGCGGGCATCGGCACGCGGATCACGTTGCCGGCCGTGTTCGGCGTGATGCCGAGGTCGGACTTCATGATGGCCTTCTCGATGACCGCGACCATCTGCTTGTCGTAGGGCACGATCGTGAGGGTGCGCGCGTCCTCGACCGCGACGTTGGCGACCTGGTTCAGCGGCGATTCGGCGCCGTAGTAGTCGACCCGGATGTGGTCGACCAGGCTCGCGCTGGCGCGCCCCGTGCGCAGTCGCTTCAGTTCGTGCCGGTAGGCAGCAACGCACTTGGCCATGCGTTCGGCGGCGTCTTTTTTCACTTCTTCGAGCATGGAATCTCCCGGTCGAACGGCTCAGGCCGTCTCAGTTCGTGACCAGCGTGCCCACGTCGCTGCCAGTGGCAGCACGCACGAGGGCACCCGGATCGTTCAGGTTGAACACACGCAGCGGCAGGTGGTGGTCGCGGCACAGCACGATCGACGTCTGGTCCATCACGTTGAGCCGCTGGTCGAGCACCTGGTCGTACGTCAGGCGATCGTACCGCTTTGCCGATGGGTTCAGCATCGGGTCGGAATCGTAGATCCCGTCCACCTTGGTGGCCTTCAGCAGCAGGTCGGCCTCGATCTCGATGGCGCGCAGGCTCGCGGCCGTGTCGGTCGTGAAGAACGGGTTGCCCGTGCCGGCGGCGAAAATGATCACGCGCCCCTTCTCGAGGTGGCGCACGGCGCGGCGACGGATGTAGTCCTCGCACACCTGGTTGATGCGAACGGCCGACATGACGCGGGTGGCCACGTTCATGGATTCGAGCGCGTCCTGCAGGGCGAGCGAATTCATGACCGTGGCCAGCATCCCCATGTGGTCGCCGGTGACGCGGTCCATGCCGGCACGCGCGAGGCCAGCGCCGCGGAACAGGTTGCCGCCACCCACGACCACGCCGATTTCGGTGCCCGTTTCCTGGACGCTGCGGATTTCGGTGGCGAGACGACGGAGAAAGGCCGGGTCGATGCCGTAGTCGGAGTCGCCCATCAGGGCCTCGCCCGACAGCTTGACGAGGATGCGGCGGTTGCGCGGTTGAGTATCGGCTTTCGGTTCCATCGTCCCTCGCCAGCGGCCCATTTGCAGGGCGCCATTATAAGGAACCCCGCTTGCGCGGGGTTCCGGGTAGGTCTAAATCACCGGGCGGACCCGGGACTCAGGAGCCCCGAACTGCAGCAGCCACTTCCTCGGCGAAGTTTTCCTGCTTTTTCTCGATGCCGGCGCCGACTTCGAAGCGCACGAAGCGAGTGACCCTGGCGTTGGCCTTCTTCAGGACATCGCCGACCGCCTGCTTGTCGTCCTTCACGAACGGCTGGCCGAGCAGCGTGATTTCACCAAGGAACTTGCGGATCTTGCCGTCGACCATCTTGGCCACGATTTCCGCCGGCTTGCCGACAGTCTTCGGGTCCTGGGCGACCTGCGCGACGAAGATTTCCTTTTCCTTGGCAACCTGGTCGGCCGGCACGTCGTCCGCCGACAGGTACATCGGGTTGATCGCAGCGATGTGCATCGCCAGGTCACGGCCGAGCGCGTCGTCGCCACCGTGCAGCGCAACGATCACGCCGATGCGGGTGCCGTGGCTGTAGGTGGAGAGCGGAGCGTCCGACTTGATGATCTCGAAGCGACGCACGCCGATGTTCTCGCCGATGCGGGCGATCAGTTCACGGCGGGTTTCTTCGACCGTCTTGCCCGAGGCGAGCTTCGTGGCGAGCAGCGCATCGAGGTCGGCCGGCTGGGCAGCGAGCGCAGCCTTGGCGACCTCGGCGGCAAAGCCCTGGAAGTCCTTCTCACGCGCGACGAAGTCCGTTTCCGAGTTGACCTCGACGACCGCGGCCTGCCTGCCGTCGGCCGAACGCTCGACGACGACGACACCTTCGGCGGCCACGCGACCGGCCTTCTTGTCCGCCTTCGCCAGACCCGACTTGCGCATGATCTCGGCGGCGGCTTCGAGGTCGCCGTTGGTTTCGACCAGCGCCTTCTTGCACTCCATCATGCCGGCGCCCGTGCGCTCACGCAGCGCCTTCACTGCTTCTGCGGTAACGGCCATGATCAGGCGCCTTCGGTCGGGGTCGGGGCAGCGGCTTCGGCAACGGGAGCAGCAGCTGCGGCAGCGGGTGCAGCCGCGGCGGCCGGCTTCGCCTTGCGGGCAGCCTCGCGACGGGCCATGAAGGCCTCGGCGCTCTCTTCCGGATCGGCCTCGACGAGTTCTTCGGCGCGCTGCTCGGCGGCCGCGGTGTCGTCGGTCGGCTTGCGCTTGGGACCGGCGGCGGTCTTCTTGCGGGCCGGGGCCTTGCGGGCCGGCTTCGGCGCGCCCGTGCGTGCGCGCGGCTTGCCTTCCTCGTCGAGTTCGACGAACTCGTCCTCACCGACCTGCATTTCGACGACCGTCGAACGGCCCTCGATGACGGCGTCGGCGATGCCCGACGCGTACAACTGGATCGCGCGCATGGCGTCGTCGTTGCCCGGGATCACGTAGCTGATGCCTTCCGGCGAGCAGTTCGTGTCGACTACGGCGACGACGGGAATGCCGAGCTTCTGCGCCTCGTGGATCGCGATCTTCTCGTGACCGACGTCGATCACGAACATCACGTCCGGGATGCCTTCCATGTCCTTGATGCCGCCGAGGCTGCGGTCGAGCTTCTCGCGCTCGCGGCGCACCATCTGCGCTTCGCGCTTGCTGCGCTGGTCGAGCGTGCCGTTCGCCTGCATCTCGTCGATTTCGGCGAGGCGGCGGATCGACTGCTTGATCGTCTTGAAGTTGGTGAGCATGCCGCCGAGCCAGCGGTGGCTGACGTAAGGCATGCCGCAGCGGGCCGCTTCCTGGGCGATCGCTTCGCGCGCGGAGCGCTTCGTGCCCACGAAGAGCACCTTGCCGCCGTCGGCGACGACGTTGCGGATGAACCCCGCAGCCTCGTTGTAGAGGGGCAGCGAGTGCTCGAGGTTGATGATGTGGATTCGATTACGTTCGCCGAAGATGAATTGGGACATCTTCGGGTTCCAGAAGCGGGTCTGGTGTCCAAAATGAACACCCGCTTCCAGCATCTGTCGCATGGACATGCCGGTCATAGAAAACTCCTTGAAGGGTTAAACCTCCACACACCCCATGCGGCAACCCAGGAAAGTCTCACGACCTGCCGGGCACCCAGCCACACGTGACGGTGTGTGTGCGGATTTGATTGTCAAAAAAGGCCGCGCTTTATACCATCGCGGCCTCGGTTTTTCAAATACTTACGCGCCTCCGCCGCTGCCGGCCACCTGGAGGCGCCAGGATCCATTCTAAATGCAGTATTCCCCCACCCCGGCGCCCGCCCCATCCAAGGACGCCACCGGGCACGTGCTGATCAAGGGTCCCGCGGACCAGGCCGCCATGCGCGTCGCAGGTCGCCTTGCTGCCGACGTGCTCGACATGATCGGCCCGCAGGTCGTCCCAGGCATCACCACGGACGAGCTGAACCAGGTCTGCCATGACTACATCGTCGGCCAGCAGCAGGCGATCCCAGCGCCGCTCAACTACCGGGGCTTCCCGAAGTCGATCTGCACCTCGGTCAACCACGTGGTCTGCCACGGCATCCCGGGCGACAAGAAGCTCAAGCACGGCGACATCGTCAACGTCGACATCACCGTGATCAAGGACGGCTTCCACGGCGACACCAGCCGCATGTTCCACGTCGGCAAGCCGCTGCCGCACGCCGTGCGCCTGTGCGACCTCACCTACCGGGCACTGTGGCTCGGTATCCGCACCGTGCGGCCCGGCGCGCGCCTCGGCGACATCGGCGCGACGATCCAGAAGTTCGTCGAAGCGAACCATTGCTCGGTCGTGCGCGAATACTGCGGCCACGGCATCGGCCGCGGTTTCCACGAGGACCCGCAGGTGCTGCATTACGGCACCGCGGGCACCGGGATCGAACTCGAAGCCGGCATGACGTTCACGATCGAACCGATGGTCAACGCGGGACGGCGCGACGTGCGCCTGCTGCCGGATGGCTGGACGGTGATCACGCGCGACCATTCGCTGTCGGCGCAATGGGAGCACACGATCCTCGTGACCCCGACCGGCTACGAAGTCCTGACGCTCGGCGCCAACGAGCAGCCCCCGGCGTGAGCACGCCGCTGGCACCGCGCGACGACCTCGACACGGGGCCGATCCCGTTCATACCGGCTCCGTGGGCCTTCCTGGCCTCGCTGCCCACTGCGCTGGAAGCCACGGGCGATACGGTCGCTGCGTTCCGCAAGGCACTGGCGGATGGCGATGTGAGCCTCAAGGCACGGTTTGCCGAGGACGAACCGGTGGAAGGCCTCGTGCGCGATCGCGCGCGCATGGTCGACATCGTGCTGCGCAGCGCCTGGCAACTGCACGTCGGTGCGCACGCCAACGAAGTGAACCTGATCGCCGTGGGCGGCTACGGCCGCGGCGAACTGCACCCCTGCTCCGACATCGACGTCCTGATCCTGCTGCCGAAGAGCGAAGTCGTCGAAGCCGAAGCCGGCATCGAGCGCTTTCTCACGTTCCTGTGGGACATCGGGCTCGAGGTCGGTCACTCGGTGCGCACGATCGACGACTGCCAGCGCGAGAGCGCCGCAGATGTCAGCGTGGCCACCACTTTCATCGAGGCACGCCTGCTGTCCGGACCGGACCACCTGTTCCAGTCGATGCGCCGCGCGCTCGCGCAGGACAAGGTGTGGTCGTCGAAGGCGTTCTTCGAGGCAAAGGTCGCGGAGCAGCAGTCGCGTCATCACCGCTACCACGACACCGGCTACAACCTCGAGCCGAACGTGAAGGCGAGCCCGGGCGGCCTGCGCGACATCCAGACGATCGGCTGGGTCGCGAAGCGCCACTTCGGCGCCGAGACGCTCGACGAATTGATCGGCCATGGCTTTCTCACGGCCGGCGAGCTGCGCAAGCTGCGGCAGGCGCAGGCGTTCCTCTGGAAGGTGCGTTTCGCGCTGCACACGATCACGGGCCGGCGCGAAGACCGGCTGCTGTTCGATCACCAGATCCGCATCGCCAAGCAGTTCGGCTACGAAGACGCAACCTACACGCTGGCCGTCGAGCAGTTCATGCAGCGGTATTACCGCACCGTCATGGACGTCAGCCTGCTCAACGAAATGCTGCTGCAGCTGTTTCGCGAGGCGATCCTGAACGAGGGCGAGAACACCATCGTCCCGCTCAATGCACGCTTCCAGGTCCGCAATGATTACCTGGAGGTGACGAGCGACGACACGTTCGTCCGCAACCCGTCGGCGATCCTCGAGCTGTTCCGGCTGATGCAGGAAAATCCGGACGTCCGCGGCGTGCGCGCCACGACCATACGCCTGCTCGGCCGGCACCTGTGGCTGATAGACGAAGAGTTCCGCCAGAACCCGCGGCACCACCGACTGTTCCTCGAACTGCTGCGCGCACCGGCCGGCGTCACGCACGAACTGCGTCGCATGAACCTGTACGGCGTGCTCGGCCGCTACATTCCCGCGTTCGGCCGGGTCGTCGGCCGCATGCAGTACGACCTGTTCCACGCCTACACGGTCGACGCACACATCCTCTTCGTGCTGCGCAACCTGCGCCGCATGGCGCTGCCACGCTTCGAGCACGAGCTGCCCGAGATGTCGCGGCTGTTTGCCACGCTGCAACGGCCGGAACTCGCGTACCTCGCCGCGCTGTTTCACGACATCGCCAAGGGCCGCGGCGGCGACCACTCCGACCTCGGTTCCGTCGATGCCGAGGCGTTCTGCCTCGAGCAGGGTCTCACGCGTTACGACGCGCGCCTGGTGTCGTGGCTGGTGCGCAATCACCTGCTGTTCTCGGTGACGGCGCAGAAGAAGGACATCTCCGATCCGAAGGTCATCCAGGATTTCGCACGGACCGTCGGCGACCAGACGCATCTCGATTACCTGTACCTGTTGACCGTCGCCGACGTGCGCGGCACCAACCCGAAGCTCTGGAACTCGTGGAAGGCCTCGCTGTTCCACGACTTCTACGAGCGCGTGCGCCGCGCATTGCGGCGCGGCATCGAGTCGCCGGTCGACCGTGTCGAACTCGTGGCCGAGACCAAGGCGAAGGCACTCGAGCTGCTGACGCACGAAAGCGTGAAACCCGAGCGTGCCGCGTCGATCTGGGCGCGCATGAACGACATCTACTTCCTGCGCTACACCCCGGCCGAAATCGCGTGGCACACGAAGCTGCTCGCCGACACCGATCCCGAGGACGTCTCGCTGCTCGTGGCCGTGCGCACGGCCGTCGAGCGCGGCGGCAACGCGGTGCTTACCTGCGGCCCGCATCGGCAGGAGAACTTCGCCCGCACGACCGCCCTGCTCGACCAGATGGGACTCAACATCGTCGATGCACGCATCACGCCGCTCGACGGCGGACTGGGCATCGATACCTACCTGGTGCTCGAGGACACGGGCCTGCCGATCGCCGACCGGCATCGCGCCCACCAGATCGAGCAGCAGTTGCGCCGCGCGCTGCTGAGCGCCGCGATCGACCTGCCCGTGGTGACACGCCGCGCGCCGCGCCAGGTGCGCATGTTCACGACGCCGACGCAGATCACTTTTGCCGAGGATCCGCTGCAGAACCGCACGGTGCTCGAGATCATCGCGGGCGACCGGCCGGGCCTGCTGTCCGAGATCGGCAAGGTGTTCCTCGCCGAGCAGATCGACGTCAACACCGCCAAGATCATGACCATCGGCGAACGCGCCGAGGACGTTTTCTACATCACTGATGCGCAAGGCGGACCGCTGACGGCAGCAGCCTGCGATCGCCTGCGTGACAGCATCGGGCAGGCACTCGACCGGCGCGACCAGGCACAGCGTCCGGCGTGACCTGATCGAACGCTGGAAGCTACCCGAGTGAATCCCCGCCTCGACCTGCTGCAGCCGTACCCGTTCGAGCAACTGCGCGCGCTGCTTGCGGGCGCGGTCCCGCCGGTTACGCTGCGCCACATCCCGCTGTCGATCGGCGAGCCCAGGCACGCACCCCCGGCCTTCATCGGCGAGGCACTGGTCCGCGCACTCGACCAGTCGCTGGGCAGTTACCCGGTGGCGCTCGGCCTGCCGCAACTGCGCGAAGCGATCGCGCGCTGGCTCGAACGGCGGTTCCACCTGCCTGCGCAAGCCGTGCGCGCGGATGACATGGTGTTGCCCGTCAACGGCACGCGCGAGGCGCTTTTTTCATTTGTGCAGGCCGCAGTCGATGCCGAGTCCGCGGCGCGGGGCTCGCGCCCGCTCGTGCTGATGCCGAATCCGTTCTATCAGATCTACGAAGGCGCAGCCCTGCTCGCCGGCGCCGAACCGCGTTTCCTCAACTGCACCGAATCGAACGCCTACCTGCCCGATCTCGATGCGGTCGATGCGGCGACGTGGAATCGCTGCCAGGTGCTGTTCCTCTGCACGCCCGGCAACCCGACGGGCGCCGTGATGCCGGACGCGTACCTGCGGCGCGCGCTGGAGCTGTCTGTCCGACATGGCTTCGTGATTGCATCGGACGAGTGCTACTCGGAACTGTATTTCGACGAAGCGTCGCCGCCCACCGGCCTGCTGCAGGCCGCGTTCCGCGCGGGCAACACGACCTTCGAACGCTGCGCCGTGTTCCACAGCCTGTCGAAGCGCTCGAGCGTGCCGGGGCTTCGTTCCGGGTTCGTCGCGGGCGACGCGCGGTTGCTGGCGCGCTACCGGCTCTATCGCACGTACCACGGTTGCGCGGTCCCCGTGCACACGCAGCTCGCCAGCCTCCCGGCCTGGAACGACGAGGCGCACGTCGTGGAAAACCGCCGGCTGTACCGCGAGAAATTCGCGCGCGTGACGCCAGTCGTTGCGGACGCACTGCAGCAGGACATTGCGATTCCCGCGGGAGGCTTCTACCTCTGGCCGCGGCTGGCGGACGACCAGGCCTTCACGCGCGGACTGTTCGCGCAACAGCACGTGACGGTGCTGCCCGGACGCTACCTCGCGCGCGATACCGAAACTGGAAATCCGGGACTTGGCCGCATTCGGATTTCGCTCGTTGCCAGCATCGAGGACTGCGACGAAGCGGCGCGCCGCATCGCCATATTCGCACGCGAATCCTGCCGCTGACCCCCGCGACGGCCCGCTAGCGGGTCAATCCTTCCTTGCGCAGCTTGACTGCGATCGCGGCGGCAATTTCCTGCAGGGCTGCATCGCTGGACTCGAGTTTGCGGGCGTGCGTCTGCAGCGTATAGACCAGGGCCTTGTCCCGCGTCTGGTAGAAGCTCGACGAAACCTGGGCTTCGCCCTCGGCAATCGAGAATGCGGGCTCCGTCGCGAACTCACCATAGATCACCGGGACGCCATAGACGCCGTAGTACCCGTACCCGGTCGCGAATCCTGCGTCCGTGGCCTTGTACGACGCGTTGCCGCGGGTGTCCCGGCTGCCGCCTTCCTTCGATTCAACGGCACGGGAAACGAGGCGTGTCGCCAGCACGGCGTCGGCCTGGGCTGCTGCGACAGCCTGCTCGATGCTCTCGAGGGTCAGCGGCGTTTTTTCCTTGACCGCGTCGCAGCTGCGGATGGCCTGGACGGACTCGCTCTTGAGTCGCGACGCCATGAAGAACTCGAACGCGCAACGCTGGTTGACGTTCGGGCTGACTCCGACGACCAGCACCCGGGTGAACGACTGCTTGCGTGGCGCCCCCTCGGCCCACTCGCCCTTGATCGTGGTCTTAGCCTGGGCAAACCCGGCAAACAACGCCGCTCCGGCAAGGTAGAGCATCGTCGCGACGGCCGCGCTGCGGACGGGTCGGCCAATGGAGGTGCTGCTGTGCACTGCGTGTTCCTGGTTTGG